>NZ_JBKBPF010000005.1:0-221790 GCF_046293315.1 Brevundimonas sp. | reverse complement strand
TCCAGGCCACCAGCTCATTGGTCTTGCCGGCCATGGCCGAGACCACCACCGCCACCTTGCGCCCGGCCCTGACCTCCGCGGCGACGATGCGCGCGGCGCGGCGGATGCGCTCCAGGTCCCCCATGGAGGTGCCGCCGAACTTCATCACCAGGCGCGTCATCTTGGCGCGAATCCCCCGTTGCAAACCGTGGCCCGGGCGTTCATCCCTTGGGCCATGGCCGCTTCTAGTCACACCCGCCCGGCGCGAGAAGCCCCGCCGCCGCAAGAAATCCTCGCCGAGGGCGCCAGCGGCGCTTCCATCGACCCGGCCGACGTGGCGCGCTTTTCGGCCCAGGCGGCGGAATGGTGGGACGCGAAGGGCCCCTTCGCCCCCCTGCACAAGTTCAATCCGGCCCGGCTGGCCTTCGTGCGCGACCAGGCCGCCGCCCGCTTCGGCCGCGACGTTCTAGCCCGCAAGCCGTTTCACGGCCTGTCTCTGCTGGACGTGGGCTGCGGCGGCGGGCTGATCGCCGAGCCCATGAGCCGCCTGGGCTTTTCCGTCACCGCCATCGACGCCTCGGCCGAGAACATCGGCACCGCCCGCGCCCATGCGGAACCGCAGGGCCTGCCCATCACCTACCGCGCCGCCACGGTGGAGCAGCTGGAAGCCGCGGGCGCCGGTCCGTTCGATGTGGTCCTGACCATGGAGGTGATCGAGCACGTGCGCGATCCGGAGGCCTTCATCCGCACCTGTTCGCGGCTGGTGGCGCCGGGGGGCCTGATGATCGTGGCCACCCTCAACCGCACCCTGAAGTCGCTGGCCCTGGGCAAGGTGGCCGCCGAATACGTCCTGCGCTGGGTGCCCGCCGGGACCCACGACTGGCGCCAGTTCCTGAAACCTGACGAAATCCGCCTGATGCTGTCCCATGAAGCGGTGGCCGTGGAAGGGCCGTTCGGCATCGCGTATGATCCGCTGTCTGACCAATGGTCGCAGGGTGTGGACGCCGACGTGAACTACATGATGGTCGCCACCCGCGACTGAGGCCTGAACGAAAAATAGTTTCAACACCTTCTGGGGAGGAAGTCATGTTGGTGCTTGTTTCAGTGTTCGCCGCCGTTTCCCTCAACGCCGCCCAGCCCGCAGAGCGCATCACCGACTGGCGCGAGGCGGTGCGATGTCTGGCCGTGTTCGAGACCGTCGCCTCAAGGAGCTTCGCCGCCCATGTGCAGGACTCGGGCGCGGGCCATGACGACCGGGCGGTCCAGTACGACGACCTGGCCATGTCGCTGATCGGCAGCATGGGGGAACGCTTCACCTTCGCCCGCATGGAGCAGGCCGAAACCATCCGCGCCCGCGAGGCCCAGGCCCTGGCCCCGAGGTCCATGGAGGAGGTTCAGGCCCTCGCCGACGACTGCCGCGCCCGTCTGCCCGATCCGCCGGTCATGCCCTGAGTGGTCAGACCGTGCGGACCATGTAGACCGCGTCCGCGCCATAGCTGGACAGTTTGACCGTCATGGCCGGGCTGGTGCGCGGGATGAAGCCCTGTCGGGCCCAGAAAGGCGCGGCGTTGTTCACGGCGGTGAGGCTGATGGCGGAGAACCCCGCCGCCCGCGCTGTGTCGACCGCCAGCGCCGCGCCCCGGGCCGCATGGCCACCCCCCCGCGCCCGGGACGCCAGCGCCAGGTCGTGCAGATAGAAGACCTCGGGGGCTTCAGGCAGGCCGGGCAGCAGGGCGTTCAGGTCCGGGGCGGCGTCCAGCACCCACGGATAGCTGATCAGATAGCCCGCCACCCCGCCGGTCCCGTCGGCCAGAATCCGGCATCCGGCCGGATAAAGCCCGAGGCGATTGGCGAAACAGACGCGATCTTCGGGGTGGTCGGGAAAGGCTTCGGCGGCGACCGCGACCACGCCGTCGAGGTCGGCGTCGGTCATGGGCCGCCACATCAGGGCGCCGGTTGCGGCTTGGGACAATGCCGGGCCGCCTTTCAGGATCGGATCAGGGCTGACCCTGGGACTGGCCGGCGCGGGCGGTCTGGATGGCGTCGCGCGTGGCGCCCTCGGCGCTGCGATAGACGAAGCCGTAGGTGGGATAGACGGTCGAGCCCAGGCCGTTGATCGGGTTGTACCAGACCTTGACCCGGCTCCAGTCCCCGGCGGGCGACACGTCCACCACGGTGACGTTCTCCTCGACCCGACCGCGGCTGCCGCCCCAGTTGGCGTGGGTGACGCGGATGACCCGCTCGGTCAGGATGTCGCTGACCACCGCCACATGGCCCCGGTTCATGCGACCGTGGGGCTGGAACACCAGCACGGACCCGGCCTCGGGGGCCTCGCCGGTACGGAAATTGCTGACGGCCTGACGCCACCAGGTCCAGGCGTCGCCGAAGATCTGGATGCCCGACAGCAGCCGGGCGAAGGTCACACACTGCCAATAGGGTTCATCAGCTCGGACGGTCTGGGGCGTGGCCAGGGTGAAAAACCCGAGCGAGATCGCAACCATTGTGGCGGTGAACCGTTTCGTCATACTGGCGTGTTCCCGAGTTTCAACACAGCCATAAAGCATGTTCGCCAAGGGTTGAAGAACCCTTTAGAGGCGAATTTTTTGTTAATTTACAGCGAACGTCGGTGGACAAGCGTGCGGGTTCAGCCCGCAGGCTGACCCTGTTCGTCCGTATTCATGAGAAAATCCACCGAGGCGGCGCAGCCGTTCAGCACCTCCTCGCCGATCTCGACGCGGGCCGTCAGGGGATAGGTCCGGTCGCTCATGCCGTCCGAGCAGGGAGTCTGGATCAGGGTGACGCTGAGCGCCCGGCCCTGATCGGTCTGGCTGCTCCACATGGCGGTTGTTCCAGCCATCTCCGGTCCCACGTTGGGCGCCCGCTCCTCCGGCCGATCCACGCCGGAATAGACCAGGCCGTTCTCATCGATGTTGACCGCCCAGAACGGCTCGGTGCCCAGGGCCCGCAGCGGCGCGCTCAGATTCACCTCGCCCAGCACCGCCTCTGGCGCGGCCGGTTCGGGTGCAGCCTGATCCGGGGTTTCGCCCTGCGAGCAGGCGGCCAGGGCCAGGGTCACGACGGGGGCGAGAACGGCGAGGGCGCGCATGGGGGTGTCTCCGGTTGCCGCAGCAGAGTGCCCGCGCGGACGACAGTCGTGCAAGGGGGCGCGGGGTGAGCTAGCGTCGCCGAATGGCGAATCGCGAGCCCTTCAGCCTTTACGAGTTCTTCGCCGGGGGCGGGCTGGCCGGGCTGGGCCTGGCGGGATTCCGCACGACCTTCGCCAATGATCTCGACGCGGCCAAGGCGGCCAGCTGGCGGGCCAACCACGCCGATCCGGGTATTCTGAAGTTGGCCGACGTCTGGGACCTGACGCCCGACGACCTGCCGGCCCAGGCCAATCTGGCCTGGGCCTCGTCGCCCTGTCAGGACGTCAGCCTGGCCGGGGCGCGGGGCGGGCTGGATGCGCGGCGCTCGGGCGCCTTCTGGGGCTTCTGGCGGCTGATGACCGGGCTGGCCGAACAGCAGCGGGCGCCGGGCCTGATCGTCATCGAAAACGTCATGGGCCTGCTCACCTCCAACCACGGGCGCGATTTCGCAGCCGTGTGCCGGGCGCTGCACGACGGCGGCTATGCCTTCGGAGCGGTGGAGGCCGACGCGGCCCTGTGGCTGCCCCAGTCGCGGCCGCGCCTGTTCCTCATCGCCTCGCGCCGGCCGGTCGCGGGCGCCGCAGAAGCGACCGAGCCTTTCCATTCAACCCGCATCCGCGCCGCCCACGGCGCGCTGGCCGACGACCTGAAGGCGGGCTGGGTGTGGTGGCGACTGACCGCCCCGCCGCGCCGAAACACCGACCTGGCCGCCCTGCTGCAGCCGGACGACGCGGTCGACTGGCTGGAGGATGACAAAGCGACGGCCCTGCTGGGTCTGTTGTCACCGCTGCACCGGGCGCGGCTGGATGCGGTGATCGCCTCGGGCGAGCGGCGCGTCGGCGCGGCCTACCGCCGGGTACGGACCGAGAATGACGCAAAGGTCCAGCGGCTGGAGGTCCGCTTCGACGGCCTGGCCGGGTGCCTGCGCACGCCGGCGGGCGGCTCGTCGCGTCAGTTCGTCGTGGTTTGTCAGGGCGGACGGACGCGTGTGCGTCGCCTGACCGGGCGCGAGGCGGCGCGGCTGATGGGGCTGCCGGACAGCTACGTCCTGCCCGCCAGCGAAGTGGCGGCGTTGAAGCTGATGGGGGATGCGGTGGCTGTGCCGGTGGTCCGCGCCCTGGCCGATCAGGTGCTGCGGCCCCTGCTGGACGGCGCGGTCAGAACCGCGGCCTGATCCCCTCGGTGGACTCGACGCGGTCGTCGTGGCCGCTGCGGTTGGAGTGGAACGCCAGGATCATCAGACCGGCGCTCAGCAGGGCCGTGCCGACCGCGCCGATGCTGAGGGCGATCCAGCCGTGAAGGGTCATGGGCGATGCGCCGATGGCGTCCCACGCCCACCCCATGGCCGCCACCGACACAGCGGCCAGAACCGCCGCGCCGAGCAGCGTCAGGGAAACACGGGCGCGCGTGCCCGGCCCCTTGCGACGAGGGGAAGGGGCGGGGTCAGGGGCGGGACCGGGGGCCGACAGGAGTCAGATCCGATCGATCAGTTCTGGACCCACTGGCCCTGGGCGTTGCGGTACCACTCGCCCCGCGAGAGGCGGGCCCGCAGCAGGGCCTCGAACATGCGCGCGGCGGCCACGTCGGTGGACACGCCGGTTTCGGCGGCGCGGGCGGCGTAGGCCTGACGGCGCGCGTCATTGGTCACGCGCACGGCTTCCTGCAGAGCGGAGTCCGACGAGCCCGAGCGGAAGCCCAGGTAACCATCGGCCTGCTCGCCCACCACGCCCTCGACCTTGGCCTGGTCGATCAGGGATTTCTGGGCGTTGGTCTGGGCCAGGGAGGCGCCGGCCACGCCGAGGGCGGCGACAGCGGCGCCGATCACGAACAGCTTGCGAAAATTCATTTCCGATCTCCGATCAGAACAGGTTGGGATTCTCTTCCAGAAGCTGGCGCAGCTCCTGGTCGAGACGGATACGCACGTCGGCGTCCAGCTTGGCGTAGATCTGAATGGGATCCACCTGAAGCCGGATCGTCGGGGCGCAGGCGGCCACGCCGCCCACAAGGGCCATGGCGCAGACAGCGGCGATTTCGCGTTTCGAGATCATGGGCGGCAGGCTCCACGGTTTGCACGGATGATGTCCATTAGCGCCATCTAGCCTGAACCCGCGCTGAACGGCGAAGTTTCATTCCGCTTCATCGGAATTCTCTTCGGACTCGCCCCGCCGGGCCCGGTTCAGGGACATGAGGTCCGACACCAGCTCGTTCAGGTTCAGGGTGGTGTCCAGGGTCAGGTCGATCTCGGTGCCGGACGGCAGGGGCAGCTCCCGGTTCAGGAAGTCCCGGCTGATCAGCTCGGACAGGGTCAGGCGCAGTTCCTGCCGCTGGGGCGGGTCATGCCGCCCGCGGATGCGGAACAGCACCCCCAGCCGGCCCTCGTCCAGGCTGTTGACCTCGGCGGTGAGGATGTCGAAGGCCAGCTCCTCCATGGCCTGATAGGCCAGGTCCTGGACCACATTCGGCGGCACGTCCTCGCCGCCGCCGCCTGCCTCCAGCCCGCTCAGGGCCTCGCGGGCGACCTCCAGCCGGCCGGGCTGGACTGCATAGAGCGATCCGCCGATCACCCTGAATCCTCTGGCGGCGTCCCAGGTGAAAGGCACCCGCCCGGACACCACGGCGTCAAGCCCGACCTGCTCGCCGAACCCGGCGCCGCTGATCAACTCGCCGATCTGCACGTTCTCGAACACCAGCGTCCCGGCAAAGGGCTGGGTTCGGTCCAGCGGCACGTCGAATGGTTCGATGATCACACGCCCGCCCGCCACGTCCAGATCCGCCCCGGACACCTGGAACGACCCGGCGCCCAGTTCGAACAGCAGGTTCAGGTCCGTGACCGCAGCCAGGGCCTGGAGGCCCTCGGCGGTCAGGCGCTGACCCGGCGCCGTGACCAGCGGCGTCAGGCTGGTGAAGGCCACTTCGCCGTTGAGCCCCGTGACGGGACCGGCCGGGCTGACGAAGTCCAGATCCTGCACCGTCAGCACGCCGCTGCTGGTCGCGCCCTCGGGGGTCCAGTCGAAGCGGCCGACGAAGCCCGCGCCGCCCGTCACCGGCGGATCGATCAGGCCTTCGGTCAGGGGGGTCAAGTCGGCCGGCTGCAGCCCGTTCTCGGCGAACACCAGACCCGATGCGTCGAAGGCCACGCCGCCGGCTTCGGCGCGCCCGTCATGTTTCAGATCCACGCTGCCCAGCCTTTGCGGCCCGGACGACACGTCGAACCGGCCCTGCCAGACATCGGCCGCCAGCGAGGCGCTGCCCGTGGCGTTCAGCGGATAGAAGCGCTGGGGCCGGGTGGTGTCTGCAACCCTTGCGGCTTCCACATCAGCGTCCATCTCGAGCCCCGCAGAGGTCCCGCGCACGGTCAGGGGCCCGGCCATGTCGCTGAATTGCATGGCCAGGAAGGGGACCTCGGCGGCCGCGTCCTGCATCCGGCCCCGCGCCGTCCAGCCGCCGTCCGCCACGGTGACCAGCGGGCCGTCGCCGGCGCACAGGTCGCCGGACAGGCCGCGCGCGTCGTTCTCGCCGAAGGCCAGTTGCGCCGCCGTGATCGACACGCAGCCGTCCGGCCGGAACGTCAGCCGGCCGCCGCCGGACGTCAGCGTGCCCGCCGCCGCTACATCGATGTCGCGGGCGAAGCCGAAATTGAAGCCCGCGGCGCCGTCCAGCCTCGCGGCGAAACCGCCGGGCGTCAGACGCCAGTCGGGGACGGCGACCCGGACGGAGGTCTCCGGCGCCGTTCCGGTCAGGATCAGGGCCCCGCCGCCGGTCTGACCCGGCCGTGCAGCGTAGAGCGGGGTGTCGGGGTGGGCCCCCAGGGTGATCAGGCCGCCGTTCAGGGGGGTGATCCGCGCCGCCTGGCCCAGCACCAGCTCGGTTCCTGTGCTGCCGGTCCTCAGCCGGAACGAGGCCGCCTCCAGACCGAAGCCGCCCAGCGCTCGCTTCAGGGCGGCCAGCTCCGGCGGGTCGTCGGGGCCCGGCGCGCCCAGCAGCGGCCAGCGGCCCCGTTCGGCCCGCAGCCGCCCGGCCGCCTGCACCAGAACGATCCCCTGGCCGGTGACGTCGGCGTCCATGCGCCCGTCGATGCCGGTCAGATTCAGCTCGCCGAACTGCAGGCTGCGCGCCTGGACCGAGGCCGGCGCGGTGATCTCGAAGGCGCTGGCCTGACCGGCCCCGCTGCGACCGCCTGCGGAAACGTCGCCGGACCGGACATCGAGGCCCGCCAGGATCAGGTCGCCCGACTGCATCCGGCCCGCCAGCAGGGTCATGGGGCCGTCCAGCCGCCACCGCAGGGCGCCGTCGCGCCGGCTCACGTCCAGCGCCGTTTCGCTGAACGACACCCGCGCAGTCGTCGCGCTGCCCTGGCCCAGGGTCAGCGCGTCGGCGCCGACCATGCCTTGGCTTTCGCCCGTCAGCTGGAAGGTCTCAAGCCAGCCGTTCACCCGGCCGTTCAGGGCGATGCGCGCGCCGACCGCTGCACCGTTGAAGTCCCCCGACGCCAACCGCCCGGCCGCGAGGCTCGCGGTCAGGTTCAGGGCGCCCTCGCTGCGCCTCGCGTCCAGATCCGGGTAGGGCGCCTCGCCGGTCAGCTCCACGTGGACGGCCTCGCCGGACAGGCCCGGCGCGGTGATGCCTGCGAAGATCGCTGCGACGTCCAGCCGGGTCCGCTCCCCCGTGGTGGTGAGGTCCAGCCGGGCGCCGGACAGATCGATCCGCGTCTCGCCGCTGACCAGCGCCGCGCCGCCCGCTCGCGCGGTCAGGCGCATCAGCCGGCCGTCCTCGATCCGGGCGTCCGCCTGCACGTCCAGCGGCCCATAGTCCGTGCCAAGACGAAGCCGGCCCTGCTCCACCAGAACCAGCGGCCCGCGGGCCTCCGGGCCGGGAGGGCGGCCTCGAAATTCCTCGACCAGCGGATCCAGCGATCCCATGCTGAACACGCCGTCGCGCCAGCTGGCCCTCAGGACCGGCCGGATGAGGCGGATGCGGCTGGGGGTGACGCCCAGCCCTGTGTCGGACCAGGGCATGCCGAGGGCGTAATCCATCTCGACCCGCTCGACGGAGAAATCGGGGTCGGTCGGATCGCCGACGCGGATGCGCGCCGTCAGGGTGTTCAGCTCGAGCCGCTCGATCTCGACCTCGGCCTCGATGCCCCGCTGCTCCAGCCAGCCCACCAACACCTGCCGCGCCGCCTCGCGCCGGGCGGCGTAGAGGGTCAGGACCGCAGCCGCCAGCAAGCCGAGGATCACCAGCAGCACGATCAACAGACGCGCGGGGCCGCGACCGGGTCGGCGACGACGGCGGGCGCCGTCGGGAATGACGGGGGCGGCCGGCTGGCTGTCCTGGGTATCGCTCACGCGCGCTCCATCGTCCTGCATGGCCGCCCCTGAGATAGCCGGAACGCGCGCCCGCGCAAACCGCCCAGCTTGCAAACCGGCGTGTGCCCGCTCTTGCCCCGGGCCTGTGACGGCATTCGGGCGGATCCGCCCCGCTGTACCAGCGACCACAGAAATAACGCGGTTAAAACGCCCCCTGGATGGAGAAACCGTTGGCGGTTAACGATTTGTAACGGGATGCTTCCCATTAAGGGACAGGCGAGCTATAGGGTTCGCCTCGTGCGTTCCGGGTTGACCTATCCCGGTGAGACAGTTTTCAGTGAACAGGCGCCGCAGTAGGGCGCTGCCGAGTGACGGGGACCGATGGCTCAGTTCGATCCACGCCGACAGCCCAGGCGCTTCACGCCGCACCTCTTCACGGCGTCCGCCGCGGTCGCGGTGGCGCTGCTGGCCGGCAAGCTCTATCAACCGGTCACGGCGGCGGAAGTTCCGCCCCTGACGGCCGAGCAGATCGCCGCCCTCGAAATTCAGGCCTTCGCCTCCGCCGGGGCCCCGGCGGGCATGAGCCAGCCCGAAGCCGTCCAGGTCCAGATCCAGCGCGGTGAGACTCTCGAACAGGCCATGCTGCGCACCGGCATCGGCGCTGACGAGGCCCGCGCCATCGTCCGCACCCTCGGCAACGCCTATGACGTGGTGAACATTCGCGCCGGCCAGCGCTTCGAAACCGCCATCTCGCGTCCTCGCGCCGGTCGTGGCGACGCCCGCCTGATCGGCCTGACCGTGCGCACCGGCCCGGCGACCCAGCTGACCGTGTCGCGCAGCTTCGACGGCGCGCTTCGCCTGCGCGAGCTTGAAGAGCAGGTTTCCAACGAAACCACCGTCGCCACCGGCGAGATCCACGGCTCCCTGTCCGCCTCTGCGGGCCGTCTGGGGGCCAACTCGCGCATCGTGGCCCAGGCCGTGCGCCTGTTCTCTCACAAGATCGACTTTTCGCGCGACATCAAGGCGGGCGACAGCTTCACCCTCGTGTTTGACCGCACCGTGACCGAAAGCGGCCGCACCGTGGACACCGGCGAGCTGCTCTTCGCCGAGATCAAGGGCCAGGTGTTCTACCGCTTCCAGCCCCAGGGATCGAACGAGGCCAAATATTTCGACGCCGACGGCAAGAACATCCGCGGCTTCCTGCTGCGCACTCCGGTGGACGGCGCGCGTATCTCGTCCAACTACGGCGTCCGTCGCCACCCCATCTCCGGCTACCAGCGCATGCACCAGGGCATGGATTTCGCGGCCCCCACGGGCACCCCCGTTTTCGCCGCCTCCGACGGCGTGGTGGTCGAGGCCCGTCGCTGGGGCGGCTATGGCAACTGGGTCCGCATCCGCCACAGCAACGGCTGGGAGACCGGCTACGCGCACCTGTCGCGCTTCGGTCGCGGCCTGCGCCCCGGACAGCGGGTCAGCCAGGGCGACGTGATCGCCTACGTGGGATCCACCGGCGCCTCCACGGGCCCGCACCTGCACTATGAAGTCTGGCGCAACGGCGCCCGGGTCAATCCGACCGGCGCACAGATCCCGTCAGGGTCCGAACTGGCCGGCGCCGAACTGGCGGCCTTCCACGCGGAACGTCGTCGCATCGACGCCCTGATCGCCGCCCGCCGCAGCGGCGGCGCCGCGCCGACCCAGCAGGCCGCCGTCGAAGGCCTCCGCCCCGCCCAGGGCTGATCCGCTTCAGCGTTTCCGAAGACTGTCCCGGTCCGGCGCCACGCGCTGCGCGCTTGCGCGGGGCAAGGGCGAGGGTGAGCCGGTGATCAGGCTGGCCACATGGTCCGCCAGCAGCGGCGCCGCCGCAAAGCCGCGTGACCCCAGCCCGCCGAGGATGAACAGGCCATCCTCCAGACGCCCCGCGATCGGCAGACGGTCCCGGGTGGTCGCCCGGATCGCCGCATGGCGCCGTACCCGGGCGGCCGCAACGCGCTGCGCCAGTTCGGGCAGCATCGCCTTGAGGACTTCCAGATTGCGTTGATCGTCTGCATCGCGCAGGGCCTCGTCCGTGTCGTCCCGATCATGGGTGGCGCCGAACAGCACCCCCTGGTCGATGGGCGCCGCATAGCCGCCCCACGCTGCGCCCACGGTCAGACCCGCGACCACTTCCGCCCAGCTGGCCTGTCCCCGGACGGCCTGAAGGCCCGGCGCCCCCAGCGCTGCGGCACCCCAGCCCGCCGTCAGGATGACGGTCTCGGCCTCGGTCAGCGCCCGGCCTGCGTCGTCCAGCACCCGCCAGAGGCCGCGCTCGCGCTCCAGTTTCGCCGCCCGGCTCTCGAACCTGCACGCGCCAGCCAGCCAGGCCGCCAGGATCGCCGGGGGTCGAACCGTCATGGCGCCCTGCATCATCAGTCCGTCCGCCGCCACGGGTTCGCCCACCACTGCGGACGCGTTCTCGGCGTTCACTCGCGTCATGGTCCCCGGCGCCCAGATCGGCTGGTTCGCCACCTTGTCGAACCGTCCGGCGTCGCGCGGTCCGTGCTCCAGTCTCACCACCCCGCGCGAGACGATCGCGTCCTCTATCCGGCCATACAGATGGTCAGCCCGCTCCAGCGCCTGGGCGAAAAGACCGGCCAGATGCTCGTCGCCCGCGTCAAGGCGGGGGGTCGACAGGGCGGCGGGAAAGCCGGACGCCATCGCTCTCCCGTCCGCGATGATCACGGGATCCACGCCCTGGGCGCGCAGGGCGCGCGTCAGACTGGCGCCTGCGATCCCCGCACCGATGATCGCCACCCGTCCACCGCCGTGAGCGAGCGCCGCGCCGGGCAGGACTCCCTCCAGCCGCTCGCGCTTGCGCCCATGGCCGGGCCGCTTGTCCACCTGAAAGCCCCGCTCGGCCAGACCCCGGCGCACCGCCCCGGCCACGGTGAAGGTGCCGAGCCGCGCGCCCGGCGCCGAGCGCGCCGCAACGCCGTCCAGCACGGCGTCTGACCACATGTCCGGGTTCAGGGCGGGGGAGAAGCCGTCGAGAAACCAGGCGTCGGCGGCGCCGCTCCACTGTTCCAGAGCCCAGGCGGCGTCGCCCACGGCCAGATCCAGGGTCGCGCTCCACGCCGGCAGATCGACGCGGTGAAAGCCCGGCGTGGCGGCGGGCCAGCGCTCCAGCAGGGCCCGGGACGCCTCGGCGATCTCCGGCCAGGCGGACAGGGCGCGGGCCGCGTCGTCGCGCGCCACCGGAAAGCCCTCGACGGAAAAGACGTGCAGCCGCCCCGTTGCGCCGCTGTCGCGCCAGAGGTGCAGCAGGGCGGCGATGTTGAGACCGGTGCCGAAGCCCAGTTCCGCCACAGTGAAACGCGCCCGGCCATGCCAGGCGTCCGGCAGGCCGCAGCCGGCCAGGAACACCGCGCGGCTCTCGGCCAGGCCATCTTCAAGGGAGTAGTAGACGTCGCCGAACCGCCGCGACCGGGGCGCGCCGGGCTCGGACCAGTCCATCAAATCAGGGGGATCGTCGACCATGTCCGGCTAGAGCATCGGCAGGGCGCCGCGATCAAGACCGGGCATGGAAAAAGGGGCCGCCCGACGGGCGACCCCTTTCCAATCGCTTTGCTCTTGCGAGCGAAGGATTACTGAGCGGCCGGAGCGGGCTCAGCGGCAGCTTCGGTCGCTTCGCCAGCGGCGGCGGCGGCGTCACCAGCGGCGACGGCGGCGTCTTCAGCAGCGCCTTCGGCGGTGGCGGCGGCGTCGGCGGCGGTGTCGGCGGCGGCGTCGGCTTCCATGGCGGCTTCTTCAGCGGCGGGGGCTTCGGCGGCCGGCTGGCAGGCGGCGACGGACAGGGCGGCGACGCCGGCGGCGGCGACGAGCAGTTGACGGATGGTCATTTGGGATATCCTTCAGAAGGGTGGTGCGGGGTCATGATTCCCGCGCCCTCAGATAACGCGATCGTGAGGTGGCCCGTCAAGCGGATTCTCACAGGTTCGTGATTACCGTCAAGCTTCTGGCGGTCAGACGGCGGTTCCGGCCTCGGACAGGGCTTCTTCCAGCTCGGTGAAAGACGGCTGCGCGTTGGACGGCACGTCGCCGCGACCGATTTCGACCGAGATCTGCGCTGCGTTGCCGTGCAGGTGCGCCACCAGCACCGACTGGATGATCTTGTAGAAGGCGGCGTCGCCGTCGATGATTTCCTTGAGGCGTGTGGCCAGGGGCCCGACCAGGCCATAGGCCAGGAACACGCCCAGGAAGGTGCCCACCAGCGCCCCGCCGATCATGCCGCCCAGAACCTCGGGCGGCTCGGTGATGGAGGCCATGGTCTTGATCACGCCCAGCACGGCCGCGACGATGCCGAGCGCCGGCAGGGCGTCGGCGGTATTCTGCAGGGCGTGGGCGGGCGCGAGGGCCTCGTGGTGGTGCTTCTCCAGCTGCTTGTCCATGGCGTCCTCGACCTGGTGCGGGTCCTCGAGGTTCATGGTCATCATGCGCAGGGTGTCGCAGATGAAGTCGGTGGCGAAATGGTCCTTCAGGATCTTCGGATACTTCTGGAAGATCGTGGACTCGCCCGGCTTCTCGATGTGGCTTTCAAGGGCGATCACGCCCTTGGATTTCATGGTCTTGGTCAGCAGGAACAGCAGGCTCAGAAGGTCGCGATAGTCGCCCTTCTTCCACTTGGGCCCGGCGAACACCTTGCCCAGGCCACCCAGAACACCCTTCAGGGTGGTGGTGGAGTTGGCGATCACCAGGGCGGCCACGGCCGCTCCCCCGATCATCATCATCTCATAGGGCAGCGACTTGAGGATGACGTACATCTTGCCGCCGGCGATGGTGTATCCGCCGAACACCATGGCGAACAGCAGAATGATGCCGATGATCTGAAACATGGAAAGCCAGCCCTTTTCACGCCGTTCTGGCGCGGATTTCAGCGGCACCATGCCGGTTAATGCTTAAGGCCGGGTTTTCATAAAAGTGCGCTATCGCTCGCCGCGCGGCGGCTCGCTGCTTGAGCGCGGGCGCGAGAGCGCCTCGCGCCATTCACGGCGTTTCAGGATAAAGCACCCACGCGCCCTCAAGCCGCGAGCATGGGGCCCCTATCGCCCTCAAGCAGCGAGCGCCCGCGGGGCGAGCGTTAGGGCCCTTAAATATGTATGGCGTGGCCCAGGGCGCGCAGGCTGGCTTCGTGGAAGGCCTCGCCCAGGGTCGGGTGCACGTGGATGACGCCGGCCACGTCCTCCAGCACCGCGCCCATCTCCATCATCTGGGCGAAGCTGTTGGACAGCTCCGACACATGCTGGCCAACCGCCTGGATGCCGAGGATGCGGTGATCGGCCTTCGACGCGATCACCCGCACGAAGCCGCCGTCGTCGCCGGCCTCCAGCGCCAAAGCCCGGCCGATGGCGGAGAAGGGAAAAACCGACTGGATCACGTCGTCGCGGCCCTTCACGTCGTCCGGGCCCAGCCCGGCCGAGACGATCTCCGGCTCGGTGAAGCAGACCGCCGCGATGGTGACCGGATCAAAAACCCGATCATGCCCGGCGATGATCTCTGCCACCACCTCGCCCTGGGCAGAGCCCTTGTGGGCCAGCATGGGTTCGCCGGTCAGGTCGCCCACGGCCCAGACGTTCTTCATGGCGGTGGCGCAGCGCTCATCCGTCTTCACGAACGGCCCGTCCATGGCCAGGCCCATGGTCTCCAGACCCCAGCCCCTGGTGCGCGGGCGGCGGCCCACGGTCACCAGCACCTTGTCCGCCGCGATCTGGATCGGCTTGCCGTCCTTCGTCGTCACCGACAGCTTGCCCTTTTCGAAGCCCCCGGCGCGGGCGCCCAGATGCAGGGTCACGCCGTGGCGCTCCATCCACTTCATCACCGGGTCGGTCAGGGCCTTGTCGTAGAGCGGCAGGATGCGCTCGGCCATCTCCACCACCGTCACCTCGGCGCCGAGCTTGCGGTAGGCGATGCCCAGCTCCAGCCCGATATAGCCCCCGCCGACCACCACCAGCTTTTTCGGCACTTCTGACAGCGACAGCGCCCCGGTGGACGAGATCACGTCGCCGCCGAACGGCAGGAACGGCAGCTCCACCGGCTCGGACCCCGTGGCCAGGATCACATGCTCGGCGGTGATGCGGATCTCGCCGTCATCGGTGGCGACGGTGCAGGTCTTGGCGTCCGAGAACGTGGCCCAGCCGGATATGACCTTGACCTTGGCCTTCTTCAGCAGGGCCGCGACCCCGCCGTTCAGTTTTTTGACGATGCCGTCCTTCCACGCCACCGTCGCCTTCAGGTCGATGGCAGGCTTCGCCGCCGTGATCCCCAGTGTCCCGCCGTCGGCGGCTTTCGCGACCGTCTCGAACTTGCCCGCCGCATGGATGATCGCCTTGGACGGAATGCAGCCCACGTTCAGGCAGGTGCCTCCCAGGCCGTCGCCCCCGTCCACCAGCACGGTGTCCAGCCCCAGCTGCCCGCAGCGAATGCCGGCCACATAGCCGCCGGTCCCGGCGCCGATGATGAGGACTTTGGTTTTGATGTTCTGGGTCATGGGCCGCCTTCTAGCCGGGGCCGCGCGCGGGCGAAACCCGGCCAATTCCCTTGGGATGCCGCTTGGTGTATTTTGAGGGGATGGAAGGCCTTCTGAATCGCATCACGGTCGAAAACGGCACGCGCAGCGGTCGACCCTGCGTGCGCGGCACCCGCATCACGGTGGCCGACGTTCTGGGATGGCTGGCTGCGGGCATGAGCGAGGCTGAAATCCTGTCGGACTACAAGGCGCTGGCGGAAGACGACATCCGCGCCTGCCTGGCCTACGCCGCAGCCGAGGTGGACCACGCCTCCGTCACCGTCGCGGCTTGAGGTTCCTGCTCGACCAGAACCTGCCCATAGGTCTGTGTGCGCTGCTGACCCGTCTGGGACACGAAGCCCTGCACGTGGAGCCGCTGGGCCTCGGCGCCGCGACCGATGCGGCGGTCTGGGCTGAGGCGCGCCGTCGAGAGGCCGTTGTGGTGAGCAAGGACAGCGACTTTCTGGCCTTCGCCGGTTCGGACGGGGGCCTCGTTCGCCTGCGCGTCGGCAACTGCTCGAACCGGGTCCTGTTCGGGATCATCGACCGGGCCTGGCCGGACGTGGTCGAAAAACTGGAGCGCGGCGAACGGATCGTCGAGGTGCGCGCCTAGAGGCCGTCGCCACCGTCCACCAGAACGGTGTCCAGCCCCAGCTGCCCGCAGCGAATGCCTGCGACGTAGCCGCCGGTCCCGGCGCCGATGATGAGGACTTTGGTTTTGATGTTCTGGGTCATTTTTTTCCGCTCATCCCCGCGAACGCGGGGACCCAGTTCTGTCCAGCTTGACGCCGGGGTTTCAGTCTTCTTCAACGGGCGGCGCCCAG
This sequence comes from Brevundimonas sp., assembly GCF_046293315.1. GTDB lineage: Bacteria > Pseudomonadota > Alphaproteobacteria > Caulobacterales > Caulobacteraceae > Brevundimonas. Next base: position 205,997 of record NZ_JBKBPF010000005.1, on the reverse strand, counting down.
TCCTTCGCATCCAACAGATCGCCGAGGCGCAGCCGATCGGTCAGATCATCCCAGGCGGGATTGGCCTTCTCGATCAAGTCCAGCTTCCAGACCCGATTCCATTTCTTGATCCGGCGCTCGCGCCTGAACGCGGCTTCGCGGCTGTCAAACGCCTCGTACCAGACCAGCCGATCCACGCCGTATTTCGCGGTGAAGCCACCGAAGGTCTTGTTCTTGTGCTGGTTCACACGCGTGACCAGGTCGTCGGTCGAGCCGACATAGATCGTCCCGTTTCGCCCACTCGCCACGATGTAGGTGAAGAAGGCCATTCTAGCGCCGCTCATCCCCGCGAACGCGGGAACCCGGTCCTGCCCAGCCTGGCGCTGGAGCTTGAGGAGATCGGTCCAGCAAGACTCTCACGGTTTCATCACCCAAAGCACTGGGTCCCCGCGTTCGCGGGGATGAGCGGAAAGAAAGGAAGTCTACCCCATCCACAGCGTCGCCGGGTGCTCCAGCAGGCCCTTGATGCGCTGGACGAACACGGCCGCGTCGTGGCCGTCGACGATGCGGTGGTCGAAGCTGGAGGATAAATTCATCATCTTGCGCACCACCATCTGGCCGTCGATCACCACCACGCGCTCGGCGATCTTGTTGGGGCCGACGATGGCCACCTCGGGGTGGTTGATGATGGGGGTGTGCACCACCCCGCCCAGGGTCCCCAGCGAGGTGATGGTGATGGTGGAGCCGCTCAGCTCATCCCGTTTGGCCGAGCCGTCCTTGGCCGCGCCCGCCACCCGGGCGATCTCGGTCGCGGTATCCCACGGATCACGCGCCTCGGCGTTGCGGACCACCGGCACCATCAGGCCGTTGGGCGTCTGGGCCGCGATGCCCAGATGGACGGCGGCGTGGCTGGTCAGGATTCCGCCCTCGTCGTCATAGTGGCTGTTGATGGTCGGCTGGTCGCGCAGGGCCACCACGATGGCGCGGGCGATGAAGGGCAGGACGTTCAGCTTGGGCTGATCCTTCCCCTTCGTCGCATTCATGTGCGCCCGCAGCGCCTCCAGCGCCGTGACGTCGATCTCCTCGACGTAGGTGATGTGCGGAATGCGCCGCACGCTGTCGGCCATCTTCTCCGCGATCTTTCGGCGCAGGCCGATGATGCGGGTCTCGGTGGTCCCCTCCGCCGCCGCATAGAGCGAGCCGCCCGAAGACCTCGCCGCCGGGGCCGATCCGCCCGACAGGAAGGCGTCCAGATCGCCATGCTCGATCCGGCCGCCGGCGCCGGAGCCGGGCACGAATTGCAGCTCCACGCCCATGTCGCGGGCGCGCTGACGCACCGCCGGCGAGGCCAGCGGGCGCACGCCCGGGGTCTGGGCCTGACGGGAGACGGCGTCGCGCGCGGGGGCGGGCTGGGGCGCACGCGGTTTGGAGGCGGCCTTCTCCGGCGCGGGCGCCGATTTCGCCGCGCTCGGGGCGGGGGCAGCGACCGGGGCGGCGGGCTCGGACGATCCGCCCTCCCCCGCGAAACTCACCAGCGGCCCGCCGACGGCCAGGGCCTGACCCGGCTCGCCGTGCAGGATCGCGACGGTCCCGGCGACGGGGCTGGTGATCTCGACCGTGGCCTTGTCGGTCATGACCTCGGCCAGGATCTGGTCTTCCTCGACCGCGTCCCCGACCTTCACATGCCAGCCGACCAGCTCGGCCTCGGCGGTGCCTTCGCCCACGTCGGGCAGCTTGAACACGCGGCCGACATTGGCGGGCGGCGCTTCATCCTTCGCAGGCGGCGGAGCGGCGGGTTCCGGCGCCGGGGCTTCCGCCGGCTTCGCGGCGGGCGCAGCGGTGGCGGCCCCGGCGTTGCCCGCGCCCTCCACCTCGAACTCCACCAGCGGCGCCCCCACGGCCAGTTGCTGGCCCGGTTCGCCGTGGGCGGCGGTGACCTTGCCCGCCACCGGGCTGGTCAGCTCCACCGTGGCCTTGTCGGTCATGACGTCGGCGATGACCTGGTCTTCCTCGACCACGTCGCCCACCTTCACGTGCCAGGCCACCAGCTCGGCCTCGGCGGTGCCTTCGCCCACGTCGGGCAGCTTGAAGACATAGCGTCCCATATCAGCGTCCCCCGCTCATGACGGCTTTCAGGGCGTCGGCCACGCGTTGCGGGCCGGGGAAATACTCCCACTCGAAGGCGTGGGGATAGGGCGTGTCCCACCCGGTCACGCGCGCGATGGGGGCCTCCAGATGATAGAAGCACCGCTCCTGCACCAGCGCGCTCAATTCGCCGCCATACCCGCTCGTGCGCGGCGCCTCGTGCACGATGACGCAGCGGCCGGTCTTCTTCACGCTGGCCTCGATGGCCTCGATGTCCAGCGGCACCAGGGTGCGCAGGTCGATCACCTCGGCGTCCACCCCCGCATGCTCGGCGCCCGCCAGCGCCACCCAGACCATGGTGCCATAGGCCAGGATGGTGACGTCCGCGCCTTCGCGCATCACCCGCGCCTTGCCGATAGGCTCCACATATTTGCCCGTGGGGACCTGGGCCAGGTCCTGCGCCTTCCACGGCGACACCGGCTTCTCGTGCCAGCCGTCGAAGGGCCCGTTGTACAGCCGCTTGGGCTCCAGGAAGATTACCGGATCATCGTCCTCGATGGCGGCGATCAGCAGGCCCTTGGCGTCATGGGGATTCGATGGAATCACCACCTTCAGCCCGGCGATGTGGGTGAACAGGCTTTCCGGGCTCTGGCTGTGGGTCTGGCCGCCGAAGATGCCGCCCCCATAGGGCGAACGCACCACGATGGGGGCGGTGAACATGCCCGCCGAGCGGTAGCGCAGCTTGGCCGCTTCCGACACGATCTGGTCGTAGGCCGGATAGATGTAGTCGGCGAACTGGATCTCGACGACCGGGCGCAGGCCGTAGGCGCCCATGCCGATGGCCGCGGCCACGATGCCGCATTCGCTGATGGGGGCGTCGAAACTGCGGGTCATGCCGTGTTTGGACTGTAGCTTGTCGGTGACCCGGAAGACGCCGCCGAAATAGCCGGTGTCCTCGCCGAAGCTGAGCACATTGCCGTCCTCGGCCATCTTCACGTCCAGGGCCGAGTTCAGCGCCTGGATCATGTTCATGGGGACCACGTCGCCTTTCGGGGCGACGGACTTCGGGGCCGCGTCCTGATCGACCATGTCCGGCTCGATGCCGTCGGTGCGGTCAGAGTCGGTGAAGGTGGTGTTGCTCATTAAAATTCACCGCTCATCCCGGCGAAAGCCGGGACCCAGTTCTGTCCAGCTTGACGCCGGTGTTTCAGGACTGCCGAAAGATGATCGATCTGGCCCGCTGCAACACCCAAAGCACGGAATGACGGGGACATGCTCATACGCCAACCTCGCGCCGCTGTTCTGTCAGGCGCCAGTCCTCGGTCGCATAGACCTCCTCGAACATGGTCTTCACGCTGGGCCGCGACTGGCCCAGGGTGCCGATGGCCTCGGCCTCGCGTCCCGCCGCGCGGACCTTTTCGACCGCATCGCGCTCGGCCTCGGCCTGCTGGTCGTCGGACCATTCGCCCAGCTTGATCAGGTGCTGCTTCAGCCGCATCACCGGATCGCCCAGCGGCCATTTCTCATGCTCGTCGCCGGGGCGATAGCGGCCGGGGTCGTCGGAGGTGGAGTGCGGGGCGCCGCGATAGGTGAACAGCTCGATCACCGTGGCGCCCAGATTGGCCCGCGCCCGCTCCTCGGCCCACTGGGTCGCCGCCCACACGGCCAGGAAGTCGTTGCCGTCCACCCGAAGGGCGGGCAGGCCGTAGCCCACGGCCTTGGAGGCGAAGGTGGTCTCCAGCCCGCCGGCGATGCCCTGGAAGGACGAGATGGCCCACTGGTTGTTGACGATGTTCAGGATCACCGGCGCCCGGTAGACGGACGCGAACGTCAGGGCGTTGTGAAAGTCGCCTTCCGCCGTGGCGCCGTCGCCGATCCAGGCGATGGCCAGCCGGTCGTCGCCCTTGTAGGCGCTGGCCATGGCCCAGCCCACCGCCTGCGGATACTGGGTGCCCAGATTGCCCGAGATGGTGAAGAAGCCGTAGTCGCGGCTGGAGTACATGATCGGCAGCTGCCGGCCCTTGATGGGGTCCGAGGCGTTCGAATAAATCTGGTTCATCATGTCGACCAGCGGATAGCCCCGCGCGATCAACAGGCCCTGCTGGCGATAGGTGGGAAAGCCCATGTCCTCGCGCGGCAGCACCATGCCCTGGGCCACCGCGATGGCCTCCTCGCCGGTGCACTTCATGTAGAAGCTGGTCTTGCCCTGACGGTGGGCGCGGTGCATCCGGTCGTCGAAGGCCCGGGTCAGGATCATGGCCCTGAGGCCGTTGCGCAGCGTCTCGGCGTCCAGCTTCGGATCCCACGGCCCCACCGCCTCGCCGTCGTCGTTCAGCACCCGCACCAGCCGGAAGGCGTGGTCGCGCATGTCCAGCGGCGGGGTATCGGTCCCGGGCCGGTCCACCGCGCCGGGCTCGTCCAGCCTCAGATGGCTGAAGTCCGGCGTGTCGCCGGGCCGGCCCGAGGGCTCGGGAATTCGCAGCGACAGCGGTCGTGCGTTCGGCCGCTTGGCCGGGGGCGTCTTGCTCATGGTCCGTCTCAGCGTCTGCGGCCGTTGGCGGGCGGGGCTTCCTCCAGACCGAAATCGGTCAGGTCGGACGATGTCCGACCGGGCTCAGATTTCGGTCCAGCATTATTAGTGGAGCCGCTATGGCTCCACCAAACGCATAGCACGAGGCATCGCTGCACGTCCGCCCAATTTTACCCTTGCACAAGGACGAATTGGGGTAGATTATTGCGTCAAATTGCAATTTGGAGAAACGGCTTGGCCGAAGAACTGGATCCCATCGACGCCCGCATCCTGGATATCCTGCAACAGGATGCCGGATTGCCGGTGGCCGAGGTGGCCGAACGCGTGGGCCTTTCGGCCTCGCCCTGCTGGCGCCGCATCAAGAGACTGGAGGATAGCGGCCTGATCCGCAAGCGTGTCACGCTTCTGGACGCCGATCTGCTGGGCCTGGACTTCGAGGTCTACGCCATCGTCAAGCTCAGCCTGCCCTCGAAAGAAAACCTGCAGATCTTCGAGGAGGCCGTCGCCCACTGGCCCGAGGTGATCCAGTGCGCCACCATCACCGGGCGCGAGGACTATGTGCTGCGCATCATCACCTGCGACATGCACGCCTTTGACCTGTTCCTGCGCGAGAAGCTGCTCAGCCTGGGTCTCGTCTCGGACTGCGAGAGCCATATCGTCACCCGCGGCGTGAAGAACGTCACCGCCCTGCCGCTGGCGCTGGTCACCCCGCACGTATAACGTGAAGCTGTGCCGAACCCGACCGACCTGATCAGCCTCAGCCCAGCCCAGTTCGCGGCTGTGATCGCGCTCTTCTTGCCGGGTTTTGTATCACTTCGCGTTGATCGCTTGCTTCACCCTCGACGTGGAAACGGCGCAGCTGATGATGTGCTCGACATCTTTGGCTATTCCCTGCTTAACGCAGGACTGCTGTCCTGGGCAGGCCTGCTAGCAGCTCAGCGTCTAACAGCGGTTGAGCCCGACTATGTCAGCCTCGGACTCTTGGCGGTTTTGATCTGTGTGGTTGGGCCGGCTCTTTGACCCATTCTGTTTCGCCTCTGCCAAAAATGGGCTGCCAAACGGGGATGGGTCATGAGCCCTCACCGTACAGCATGGGATGATTTCTTCAGTCGCAAGCAGCCGTGCTGGGTTGTGGTTCATCTCAGTGATGGTTCTCTGGTGGGGGGCTACTTCGGCGACCTGTCTGTAGCGTCCGTCGGCGCGGAAGCCGGGCACATCTATCTTGAGGAGCTTTGGCAGTTGGACGCCCAAGGCGTCTTCAAGAATGCCGTGCCAGAATCCAAGGGTGCAATATTCCGGCCCAGCGACTATCTTTGGCTGGAAGTTAGGAAGGACGACTGATGGCTAGAAGCCCCTCTCCCACAGCGCCTAGATCGCTGGAGAAAGGCGGGTGGTCGCCGGTAGCAAGCGGTCCGCGAAACCCACCTGTTGGGCCGTCGGCGATTCCGGTTCGCGTGGTGCCGCCCCCTCCGCCCTCGCCGCCCCCTGCGCGGAACCGCTAAGATGAACGGGATACGGCCATGATCGAGATGGTCATCGACGCACGCAAGAAGGACCTGGGCGGGTTCGAGGTGGGGCGGGTGCTGCCCTTCCACGCGCGGCGCATGGTGGGGCCCTTCGTCTTTCTGGACCAGATGGGGCCGGCCGAGTTCGCGCCGGGCTCGGACGCCATCAATGTGCGCCCGCACCCGCACATCGGCCTGTCGACCCTGACCTATCTGTTCGAGGGCGAGATCATGCACCGGGACAGCCTGGGCTACACCCAGGCCATCCGTCCCGGCGAGGTCAACTGGATGACGGCGGGCAAGGGCATCGTCCATTCCGAGCGCACCGACCCCCTGAAGAAGAGCCAGGGCGGCGCCATGCACGGGATGCAGGCCTGGATCGCCCTGCCCGAAGAGGCGGAGGAGGCCGATCCCGCCTTCTTCCACCACGGCGAGGCCGACCTGCCGGCCTATGAGAACGACGGCCTGTTCGCGCGGCTGGTGGCGGGCGAGGCCTACGGCGCGGCCGCCTCGGTCAAGACCTCCTCGCCCCTCTTCTATGTGCACTGGGAGATGGAGCGGGGCGTGCGCTCCGCCCCGCCGCCGGGCCGCGGCGCGGGCGGCATGAGCGAGCGGGCCGTGTTCGTGGCCCGGGGCTCGATCGAGATCGGCGACCGGGTGCTGCAGGCGGGCCAGATGGCGGTGCTGGAGCCCCACGCCGAGCCCACCATCAAGGCGCTGGAGAAGGCCTCGGTCATGCTGCTGGGCGGCGAGCCGGTGGGCCCGCGCATCATCTGGTGGAACTTCGTCTCCTCCAGCCAGGCCCGCATCGATCAGGCCAAGGCCGACTGGAAGGCCGGACGCATGGCCCTGCCGTCCGAGGACTCGCTGGAGTTCATCCCCCTGCCCGAAGAGCCCGCCGCCCCGAAACCGGAACCGACCCATCCGGTGTGAGCTCTTCCTTCTCCCGATGGGAGAAGGGGGAACCCGCGCACGAAGGCGCATCGCGGCTTCGTTCTGGCGCGGGGGATGAGGGTCGGATGGTCGAAGCAGTGAGACCCAACCCTCACCCTGCGCGCGAAGGACGGATGCTGGCGCATCCGTGCGCGCAGCCCTCTCCCACCGGGAGAGGGAAAATGCGGGACGAACTCTGCCCGTATCCCCGCATTTTTCGAGGCCAATGCATTGGCGGACAAGGCTTCGCGAAAAATCTTCGTCCATTTTTCCGACCGCGTTCGCGGGGGCCGTATGCTTCTCCCATCCCGTCGCACGGGAAGGGCGCTCGGCCGGCGACCTTGCGGCGACGGGCTGTGATCGAGCGGGACTGAGCGGCGGGGCGGATTACTCGCCGGGTCCAGGATGCGGAGCGCTGTCCGCACCTGCCCGTCCGGGGCCAAAACACCGGCTAGCGCCTAAGACGCGTGCCCACCGGGGGCTCTGGAACAACGATCACGCGGGGCGTCAGCCTTCGTCGAAACGGTATTTGTCTATCCTTACACCGGGCGATGGCCCGGCGCCCCGCTCCCTTCCCGCTAACCCGCAACGACGGGCGCTTCAGCCTGCGCGGCGTTCAGGGCCCAACACGCGCTCAGGCAGAGAGCGTCCGCGTCCCGAGCGGTAGCGCCTAAAGAATGCCCCGCGTCCCGAACGATAGCGCACAAAAACGCGCTCAAGCAGCGAGCGTCCGCGACGCGAGCGGTAGCGCACAAATATCCGCTCAAGCAGCGAGCCGCCGCGCGGCGAGCGGTAGCGCACAAAAGTAGCGCGCCACCCCCTAATCCTCTAGGTCCGACCCATGTCCCTTCGTGTCGTCACCTGGAACGTCAACTCCGTGCGTCTGCGGGCCGAACAGGTCGCCCGCTTCGTGGCCGAACAGGCGCCGGACGTGCTGTGCCTGCAGGAGATCAAATGCCTGCCGGACCAGTTTCCGGAGGCCGCCTTCAGGGACATGGGCCTGCCCCACCTGAAGGTCTCGGGCCAGAAGGGCTGGCACGGCGTGGCCATCGCCTCGCGCCATCCGATCGCCGACGCCCCCGACCTGTCCGCCTGCCGCGAAGGCCACGCCCGCTGCGTCTCCGGCGTCATTGAGGGCGTGGAGATCCAGAATTTCTACATCCCGGCGGGCGGCGACATCCCCGACCGGACCCTGAACCCCAAGTTCGATCACAAGCTGGACTTCTACGCCCGTCTGACCCGCCAGTTCGCCGCCCGGGACCCGAAGGCGCCCCTGCTGGTGGCCGGAGACCTGAACATCGCGCCCGGCGAGAACGACGTGTGGAACCACCGCTACATGTCGAGGATCGTCAGCCACACCCCGGTGGAGGTGGAGGCCATGCGGGCGCTTCAGGCCTCCCTGGGCTTCACCGACGTGATCCGCGACGCCCATCCCGAGGACCAGAAATTGGCCAGCTGGTGGAGCTACCGCGCCGCCGACTTCCGCCAGTCCAATCGCGGCCTGCGGCTGGATCACCTGTGGACCTCGCCGGGCCTGACCCCGGCCGTCATTCCCGGTTCCGCCCGCATCCACGAGGATGTCCGCGCCTGGGAACGGCCCAGCGATCACGCCCCTGTATCCCTCGACCTGGCGGTCTGACCACAGAGCGCCAGACATTAACGCGCCCGCAACTCCCGGTGGCGTTCAATGTATCTGAACAAGATCAGGCTGGTCCGGGGAGGGCTGATGCCGGGGCACCGAGCAACGCGCGCACTGACAGCCGCCCTGAGCCGGGGCCTGGGCCTGTGGCACCTGCGCACGCCCCTGAAGATGGTCGTGGCCTTCTCGGTGGTTCTGACCGCCATCGCCGTGATGGGCGTGGTCCTTTTCGCCCACATGCAGTCGGTCAAGCGGTCCGAGGCTGCCGTCGCCGTCGCCCTCGAAACCCTCGCCGCCTCTGCAGCCGCGAGGTTCGACCTGGCGCGACAGGAAAACTCGCTGCGCGGCTACATGCTGACAGGCGAGCCCTACTACCTGCGCCGCATCGAAACCGTGCACCGCCCCAACTATGTGGAGCACGCCGCCGCACTGGCCCGGCTGGCGACCAATGACCCTCCCATGGAGGCGCAGGTCGCAACCCTGAACGCCGCCTACGCGCGCTGGGAGGCCGAGGCCATGACGCCGGCCATGGCGCTGGCGGCGGATCCGGCGCGACGGGCCGAGGCCGTGACCCTCGTGGGCGAGGCTGGCTTGGCGGACAGCCTGATCGCTCCGGCCGAGGATGTTCTCGACGTCATTCGCGATGACGCGCGGCTCGCCCTCCAGACCCACAACGGGGCCAGCAACCGGGCGCTCATCGTGATGGAGATCGCGCTCGTCGCGGGCATCCTGATCGCCGCCCTGATCGCTGCTGGCATGGGCGCCGTTCTGGTGCGGGACATGGGGACGCCCATCTCCGCCCTGACCCGAATCATGCGACGCCTCGCGAACGGGGAGACCGATTTCGTCGCGCCCGGCGTCGGCCGCCGCGACGAAATCGGCGACATGGCCCGGGCGGTGGACACCTTCCGTCGCGCCGCCGTGGTCAAGGCCCGCCTCGAGGCGGAGGCCGAGGAGCATCGCCGCCATACCGAGGCCCTGATGATCGAGGCCCAGGCCGCCAACCGCGCCAAGTCCGAGTTCCTGGCCACCATGACCCATGAGCTGCGCACGCCGCTGAACGGGGTGCTGGGCATGGCCCAGATCATGGCCCACGACGAGCTGTCGCCCGCCCAGCGGCAAAGGCTCGGCACCATCCATGAGTCCGGCGGCGCCCTGCTGCGCATCATCAACGACATCCTCGACATCTCCCGCATCGAAGCCGGGCGCCTGTCGCTGGAGCCTGCGCCCTTCCACATGCAGGAGCTGGCCGACGACCTTGCGGCGCTCTACGCGCCCCTTGCTGCGGACAAGGGACTGGCCTTCGCCATGACGGTCGCTCCAGACGCCGGCGGATGGTTCATGGGCGACGCCGTGCGGCTTCGCCAGGTCATGGGGAACCTGTTCTCCAACGCCCTGAAGTTCACGGAAACGGGTCAGGTCGAGGGCCGCATCGACCGCGAGGACGGCGTCCTGCGCCTCAGCGTCACCGACACCGGTCCGGGCATAGCCGCCAAGGACCGCGGCCGCCTGTTCGACCGCTTCGTGCAGGCAGACGGCTCCAGCACCCGGCGGTACGGCGGGGCCGGATTGGGTCTGGCCATCTGCCGGGACCTGGCCGCGCTCATGGGCGGAACGATGACGGTCGAGAGCGCCCCGGGCGAGGGCTCCACTTTCGCCCTGGAGATCGCTTTGCCCCCCAGCGAGCCCGCGCCACGCGAAGAGGCCGCCAGCCCGTCGCCAGACCGGCCGGTACGCGTCCTGATCGCCGAGGACAATCCCGCCAATCGCCTCGTTCTCTCGACCCTGCTCAGCCAGTTCGCCATCCAGAGCGAGGCGGTGGAAGACGGCGAGGCGGCGGTCGAGGCCTGGGCGTCGGGCGACTGGGACGCCATCCTCATGGACATCCACATGCCGAAAATGGACGGTCTGGCCGCCACCGTCGGCATACGTAAACGGGAACAGGCCGAGGATCGCCCGCGCACTCCGATCATCGCCGTGACGGCCAGCACCCTGGCTCACGAGACCGACGGCTATCTGGCGGCCGGCATGGACGGCTGGGTGCCCAAGCCCGTGGACGCCCGGCGCATGCTGGACACGCTGAAGAACGCGCTGGGAGTCTAGCCCTTAGGGCTGCAGCCGATAGCCGCCGGCGTCGGTGACCAGCAGGCGCGCCTGGCCGGGCTCGGGCTCGATCTTTTGACGCAGGCGGTAGATGTGCGTCTCCAACGTATGGGTGGTGACGCCTGCGTTGTAACCCCACACCTCGGTCAGCAGTTCCTCGCGCGACACCGGCTTGGCCCCGGCGCGGTAGAGGTACTTCAGGATGTTGGTTTCCTTCTCCGTCAGCCGGATCTTCTTGTCCTTGTCGCCCATCAGCATCTTGTTGGCGGGCCGGAACTCGTAGGGGCCGATGGCGAAAACCGCGTCCTCGGACTGTTCGTGGCTGCGCAGATGGGCGCGGATGCGCGCCAGCAGCACCCCGAAGCGGAAGGGCTTGGTGACATAGTCATTGGCCCCGGAGTCCAGACCCAGAATGGCGTCTGAATCGGCGACCGCTCCGGTCAGCATGATGATCGGCGCCTTGACCCCGGCCTTGCGCATCTGACGGCACGCCTCGCGGCCGTCCATGTCGGGCAGGTCCACATCCAGCAGGATCAGGTCCGCGCGGATCTCCTTGCCCATGCGCACGCCGTCCGTCGCCGTGGCGGCCTGGACGGTCTTGAACTCGTCATGCATGTCCAGCTGCTCGGCCAGGGCCTCGCGCAGTTCATTGTCGTCGTCGATGATCAGCAGGGTCTTGGATTGCGCCATACAACAAGAATGGCGAGCGCCGGGCCGATCGCCAAGGCTTGAACGCCGAAATTCGCTCTTCCGGCGGGACTTTGCGACCGATCAGGGGGCGGAGCGGGCGCCGAACAGGCCCGAACCCACGCGAACATGGGTCGCGCCGAAGCGCACGGCCGTCTCATAGTCCCCGCTCATGCCCATGGACAGCACCCCGAGGCCGTTGCGGGTGGCGATTCGCGACAGCAAGGCGAAATGCAGGGCCGGCTCCTCCTCCAGCGGCGGAATGCACATCAGGCCCTGAAGGTCGAAATCGTAGTCGGCGCGGACCTCCTTGATGAAGGCGTCGGCGTCGGGGGGGATGATCCCCGCCTTCTGCGGCTCCTCGCCGGTGTTGATCTGGATCAGGACCTGCGGCCGGATTCCAGCCTTCATGCCGGCTTCAGCCAGCGCCCGCGCCAGCTTTTCCCGGTCCAGGGTCTCGATCACGTCGAACAGGGCAAGGGCCTGGTCCGCCTTGTTGGATTGCAGCGGCCCGATCAGCCGCAGGTGGAGATCGGGCGTAACCGCGCGGCGCTCGGTCCAGCGGCCCTGCGCCTCCTGAACCCGGTTCTCGCCGAAGACGCGCTGGCCGGCGTCAAGTGCGGCCTGGATGGCGGCCTCGGGCTGCTGCTTGGAAACGGCGGTCAGCGTGATATCCGAAGGATCCCGCCCCGCCGCCCGCGCCGCCTTGGCGATGCGGCGGCGCACCGTGTCCAGGGCTGAGGCGACGAGAGAATCCATGGTCCTGTCCGACGAAGCGACCCGGTTGTGGGAGACGGCCAAGGCCTTAAACCGCGGCGCCGCCCGTGTCAGCCCGTCGGCGGCGCGCCTGCCGCCCCTGATCTTCGTCACCGACCCCGACCGCACACCCGGTCCATGGGAGACCGCCGCCCGCCTGGCCGCCGGCTCGGCGGTGATCTATCGCGGCTTCGGCAGGCCGCAGGCGGAGTCGGACGCGCGACGGCTGAGGGGTGTCACCCTGGAGGCGCAAGTGCGTCTGCTGATCGGGCTGGATATCGCGCTGGCCATCGCCGTCGGCGCGGACGGGGTGCACCTGCCCGAGCGCGCCCTTCACCGGGCGGGGGAGGCGCGGGCGGCGGGACTGATGCTGGTCACCGGCGCAGCCCATTCGCCAGAGGCGCTGGACCGGGCTGCGGACATGGGGCTCGACGCCGCCGTGCTGTCGCCGGTGTTTGCGACCGCCAGCCCGTCCGGCGGCGAGGCGCTGGGCGTGGAAGGCTTCGGCGCGTTGGTTTCAGCGGCGCGTTTGCCTGTTCTGGGGCTGGGCGGGATTGATGCGGCAAGCGCGCCAGCGCTCGCCTCCAGCGGGGCGGCCGGGATATGCGCGGTCGACGGGATCGTCAGGGCCTTTGGCCCGTCGTCCGTCTAGAATTTGAAGATGGTCTCCAGCCGCACGCGGGGCTGGGAGCGGCGGTCCGATTCAACTGGTCGCGCCGGATCGGTCTGCGGCTCGGACAGGGAGGCGGCGGCGCCGACGCGAAGGCGCGGGTTGAGGCGGTAGTAGGCGCCGGCCTGAACGTCGCTCCAGTCCGCTTCACGACCGACCGGCTGGCTGAGGTTCAGGTCGAGGCCCCAGCGGCCGTCCTCGTTCCACTGCAGGCCGCGGCGCGGCGTGTCGCGCTCGGACACCAGATCATTGCGGACCGTAGGGGAAGTCTGGACAGCGGCGCGGGCGGAGTCGCGAGTCTGCGCCGAGGCGTCCTGCGCCGTCGCCGTCAGGGCCGCCGCAGCGGCCATCGCAACAATGAGTCCCTGGACCCGCATCACCCGTTTCCGCCCCTTTAGCGGCCTGGACCGTTGTTCGTCCCTCGCCGACCGGTCGGTGTGACCGGTACCGGCATCGTCGATTAGACATGGTCTCACAGCCCGGTCAACGCAATGCGATGGCCCTGACAAGGTTCCGTGACAGGTTCATGCAGGTCTGTGGCTCGCGCAACACGGGAGTTCCCCGACGAGAATGCGAAGGACCGCTTGTCAGCGCGGCGGTTCGCCATGCTATAGACCCTGAGGGCGGTCCGTGGGGGCGCGGCGCCGGTCGTCCGGTCGCATGCGCCCGGCGGTGCGGCAATACATTTGACGGAGTTTCCCATGGCCATCACCCGCGGCGTGTCGATCGCCCTGATCGCCTCCAGCGTCGCCCTGGCGAGCTGCAGCAGCCTGAACCCCCTTTCGCGCGGCGACAGAACGGCCTCGGCCGGGACCGAGCAAGGCATCGGGGTCAACAGTTTCCTGTGGCGCGCCTCGCTCGACACCCTGTCCTTCATGCCGCTGATCACTGCGGACCCGTGGGGCGGCGTGATCAACTATGACTGGCACACCCCGGCCGCGTCGCCGAACGAGCGTTTCAAGGCCACGGTCTTCATCCTCGACACGCGGCTCCGCGCCGACGCCCTGAATGTCACCGTGACCCGCGAGGTCCGCAACGAAGCGGGTCAGTGGATCGCCCAGGCGGTGAATCCCCAGACCGAAACGGATCTGGAGAACGCCATCCTGACGCGGGCGCGCCAGCTGAACCTCGCCCACGCCGGCTGATCGCCGGAGCCAGACTGACCGCATGACGCGATACGATCCCCGGACGGCCGAGCCTCGCCAGCGTGAACGCTGGGAGGCGGCGAAAGCCTTCGTGACCCCGACCGGCGACACCGGGCGGCCGAAATACTATGTGCTGGAGATGTTCCCCTACCCCAGCGGGAACATCCACATGGGCCACGCCCGCAACTATGTGATGGGCGACGTGGTGGCTCGGCACAAGCGGGCCCAGGGCTTCGATGTGCTGCACCCCATGGGCTGGGACGCGTTCGGCATGCCGGCCGAGAACGCGGCCATGGAGCGGGGCGTGCACCCCGGCGACTGGACCTGGTCCAACATCGCCGCCATGCGCGACCAGCTGAAACTTCTGGGCCTGTCGCTGGACTGGAGCCGCGAGTTCGCCACCTGCGATCCGGCCTATTACGGCAAGCAGCAGGCCTGGTTCATCGAACTGCTGAAGCGCGGCCTGGTCTATCGCAAGGAAGGCGTCGTCAACTGGGATCCGGTGGACAACACCGTCCTGGCCAACGAGCAGGTGATCGACGGCCGCGGCTGGCGCTCCGGCGCCGAGGTCGAGAAGAAGAAGCTGACCCAGTGGTTCCTGCGGATCACCGACTACGCCGATGATCTGGTCGAGGGGCTGTCCACCCTCGACCGCTGGCCCGAGAAGGTCCGGCTGATGCAGGCCAACTGGATCGGCCGCTCCACCGGCGCCCGGGTGACCTGGCCCCTGAAGGGCGAGGTTCCCGAAGGCTTCGACAGCGTCGAGGTGTTCACCACCCGGCCCGACACCCTGTATGGCGCGTCCTTCGTGGGTCTGGCGCCCGATCATCCGCTGTCGGCCGCCATCGCCGCACGCAGCCCCGAGGCCTTGGCCTTCATCGCCGACTGCAAGAAGGGCGGCGCCAGCCAGGCCGAGATCGACCAGGCCGAGAAGATCGGCTTCGACACCGGCCTGACCGCCGTCCATCCGCTGGACCCGACACGCACGGTCCCGGTGTGGATCGCCAACTTCATCCTGTCGGAATACGGCACCGGCGCCATCTTCGCCTGCCCGGCCCACGACCAGCGCGATCTGGATTTCGCCCGCAAATACGACCTGCCGGTCATCCCGGTGGTGCGCCCTGACAGCGCCGGCGAGGACTTCCACGTGGCCGACGAGGCCTATGTGGGTCCCGGCCGCATCTTCAACTCGGCCGATCTGGACGGGCTGGACGTGGAATCCGCCAGGACGGCGGCGGTGGCCCGCATCGAGGCGGCCGGCCTCGGCGAAGGCGCCACGGTCTATCGCCTCCGGGACTGGGGCGTGTCGCGCCAGCGCTACTGGGGCTGCCCCATCCCCATCATCCATTGCGAGGCGTGTGGACCGGTCCCGGTCCCGGCTGACCAGCTGCCGGTGGAACTGCCCAGGGACGTGACCTTCGACGTGCCCGGCAACCCGCTGGACCGGCACCCCACCTGGAAGCATGTGGCATGCCCCTCGTGCGGTGCGGACGCTCGCCGCGAGACGGACACCCTGGACACCTTCGTGGACAGCTCGTGGTATTTCGCGCGCTTCACCGATCCCACCGCCGACGCGCCCATCGACAAGGCGGCGGCGGACCGCTGGCTGCCGGTGGACCAGTACATCGGCGGGGTCGAGCACGCGATCCTGCACCTGCTCTACGCCCGCTTCATCACGCGGGCCCTGTCCGATGCGGGCCTGATGAACGTGAAAGAGCCGTTCGCCGGCCTGTTCACCCAAGGGATGGTGGTCCACGAGACCTACAAGGCGGCCGACGGCAAGTGGATCGAGCCGACAGACGTGGAAATCGTCACCGGGGGCGACCGGCGCACAGCCATGCGCCGCTCCACTGGCGAGGCCCTGACCATCGGCGACATCGAGAAGATGTCGAAGTCCAAAAAGAACGTGGTCGCCCCTGAAGAGATTCTGGAGGCCTACGGCGTGGACGCCGGGCGCCTGTTCGTGCTGTCCGACAGCCCGCCCGAGCGTGACGTGCAGTGGACCACCGGTGGTGTCGAGGGCGCCAGCCGCTTCGTGCAGCGGGTCTGGACCGAATTCGACGGCTTCGATCCCGCCAGGGCTGGCGACGCCAGGCTGGACGAGGCCCTGCGCCGCGAGACCCACAAGGCCATCAAGGCGGTCAGCGAGGGGGTCGAGGGCTTCCGCTTCAACGCCGCCATCGCCAAGCTGTACGCCTTCGTGGCCGTCATCCGCGCCCATGCGGAGGCGGGCGGCGAGGCCCGGCGCGAGGCCCTGTCGGCCTTGGCCCGTCTGATCGCGCCCTTCACCCCGCACCTGGCCGAGGAATGCTGGAGCCGCCTGGGCGAGGAGGGCATGGTTCTGGACGCGCCCTGGCCGGCATACGACCCGGCGCTGGCCACGGACGACGAATTGACCCTGCCCATCCAGATCAACGGCAAGCGGCGCGGCGAGGTGGTGATGCCCCGCGGCGCGCCTGAGGATCAGGTGCGCGAGGCGGCTCTGGCGAACCCGGCGGTTCAGGCCTACCTTGCCTCGGTCAGCCAGTCGGTCCGAAAGGTCATCGTGGTGCCCGACCGCATCATCAATCTGGTGGCCGGATGATCCGTCTGGCCCGCATCGGCGCCGCTGTCAGCGCCCTGCTGATGCTGGCCGCCTGCGGTTTCACGCCCCTGTACGCGGAGCCCGGCGTCTCGCCGACCCTGTCGCGCATCTCGGTTTCGGTCCCGGACACCCGGACGGGCTACGAGCTGCGCCAGGCGCTGGAGGATGAGCTGGCGTGGGACCGCGGCCAGACGCCCCTGTGGCGGCTGCAGACCGACGTGGAGCAGCGCCGGGTTGCCCTGGGTCGCCGGGTGGACGACACGGTGTCGCGCTATGAACTGGTGATGATCGTGCGTTACCAGCTGGCGCCCGTCTCCGGCGGGGAAACCATCACCGACGCGGTGACTGCGACGGTCACCTACGCCGCCGCCGACCAGGCCTATGCCGCCATCGCCGCCCAGCGCGACGGCGAACAGCGCGCCGTGGCCGAAGCGGCGCGCCTGATCCGCCTGGACCTGTCACGCGCCCTGGCCGACCTGAACCGGCCATAGGGATCGGCCCCTCCGTCTGAAGAGGACGAGCTCATGTCTCTGAACCGACGCACCCTGCTGACGGCGGCGGCTCTGCTGGCGCCCGGCGCCGCCCTGGCCCGAACCCGGGCCATCACCGTCTACAAGACACCGACGTGCGGTTGTTGCGACGGCTGGGTGGAACACCTCCAGCGCGCGGGCTTTGCAACCACGGTCGAGATTCTTGACGATCTGTCGCCCATTCGCCGTCGCCACGGCCTGCCCGACCGACTGATGTCGTGTCATTCGGGTGTGGCGGACGGCTACATCTTTGAGGGTCACATCCCGGCGGCCGACGTCATCCGCATGCTGAACGAGCGTCCCCGCGCGGTGGGACTGGCCGTGCCCGGCATGCCCCTTGGCTCGCCGGGGATGGAGGTTTCCGGACGGGCGGGGCAACCCTATGAAACCCTGCTGGTGCTCAACGGTGGCGCCACCCGGGTCTTCGCCCGGCACAACCAGGGCTGAGGCGAATGGGCCCGGGCGAGGCGGGGCTGATGCTGGTTCTGCCGCTCGCAGGGGCCGGAGCGGCAGCGGGTTTCGGCGCAGCCATGCTGACGGCGCGCCTGGACGAAAACGGACCGAGGCGCGCCTCGCCCATCCTCATGACCGGACTCGCGGCGCTCGGCGCGGCGGCCGGTGCGTGGTCCCTCTTCGGTCCAGCCCCTATCGTTGTCACCGCCCTGCTGGGCTGGGGCCTACTGCTGATCGCGGCCGTCGACGCCCGGCACTTCTGGCTGCCGGACTGGCTGACCCTGCCGCTGCTGGCGGGCGGGCTGGCGGCGACGGCGCTGTTCGACCGGGCCGCCCTGATCGACCATCTGATCGGCGCAGCGGTCGGGTTTGCCGTGTTGTGGGGGATCGCCGCGCTCTATCGCCGGACGCGCGGACGCGAGGGGCTGGGCGGCGGCGACTTCCGCCTGCTGGCCGCGGCGGGCGCTTGGGTCGGCTGGATGGGCCTGCCCAGCGTGCTGCTGTGGGCCTCGGTGGCTGGATTGAGCCTCGTTCTGGCGCGTCTGGTCCTGCAGCAGCCGGTTTCGGGGGAGGACCGCCTGCCCTTCGGCGTGTTCCTGGCGCTGGGGATCTGGATGACCTGGCTTTACGGGCCGCTGGGCCTGTAGACGGCGAAGCCTTCCAGCGGGATGGGCTCGCCCGAGGCGTCACGCACCGTCACCGCGCTCAGGCGCTCTGCGGCGTCGCCCGCCAGCATCAGGGCGAACGGATTGACCGAAACCCTCAGGTCGCCCAGCGGCATGACGCCCGCCCGCGCCCCGACGACCCGCCCGCCCCAGAACGGTCCCTCCACCCGGTCGGCGGACAGGCCCAGATCGTCGGCGCCCGCCATGCCCAGAACCAGACGCAGCGGCGTCAGCACCGCCAGCATGAGCACCAGCGACGCGGCGAAAACGAGAATCAACGTCAGCCGGCTCACGGGGCCACGGTCCCCTGCGCCTGCAGGGTGGCGTCGGCATTCTCCAGCACGCTGAGGCTGGCGATGGTCAGCCCGGCCCGCTCCAGAGCAGCGATCCAGCCGAACAGCCGGGCGGTTTCAGCCGACTCCACCGCGAAGCTGACGCCCCCGCCCTCAGCGGTCACCTGAACTGCGACGCCCGCGTCGGCCGCGCTATTGGTCAGCAGGCCTTCTATGTCGGCAGGAGTGCGGGCGACGCCGCGGGATGGGTCGATCCCGGCCGCCGCCGAGGCCAGGGCATGGGTCTGGACCGCGGCGTGCAGCCGGTCGGCGGCGCCCGCCTTCCACGCCAGCAGGGGCGCGAGGATCAGGAACCACGCCAGCACCAGCGCCAGCACCCCGCCGAGTACGCCCAGCATCACGTGCTCGCGGGCTGTGCGGCCGTCCCACCAGACCCGGGCGGTCTTCATCTGTTCATTGAAGGCGTTCATGCGGCGGCTCCGATGATCACGTCGCTGACCATGCGGCCGCCCTCCTCAAGGGTGGTCTCGTCGGTCAGGCCGAGGCCCGAGGCGGCGAGGGCGGCGTCCAGCGCCTCCAGATCGCCATAGGCGCCATAGGATACCGTGGCCCTCACCTGGCCGTCGGCATAGACCGACAGGGCGTCCAGCTCGGTCCCCTCCACCTGCTCCACGGCGGCGAACAGGGCGGCGGTGACGCCGGACACCCCGCCGGATGCGGCCGTGGCGTTCAACCGGCGCAGGGCCTCCGCCTCCGGGTCTGCGTCCGGCGCCATATCGGGGAACGCCTGACGCAGCATGGCCGTGCTCTGGCTGTTCAGATCCCGCGCCGCCAGATCGTCCCGCGCCGCCGCCACCCCGAGCAGAAGCAGGGGCGACAGGACCAGCAGGCCGGCCATCACCGCCGCGCGGCGCCAGACCCCCAGACCGTCGTCGGCGGCGCGGGTGCGGCCGATCAGATTGACCGGCGGGTTCAGGGCGGCCTGAACCAGCATGGCCTCGACGTCTTCGGCCCGTTCCACCGGGGTCACGGGCCGTTCGCCCGCGATCAGCGGCGCCAGATCCGGCTCCACCGTCACCGACAGGTCGATGCCCCGCAGGGCGGTCATCGGCCCGAAGCCCACCGAGGTCAGGCCCTCGCCCTGCTGGGGAGGCGCCACGGTCAGATGATCCGGCACGATCACGTCCGGCGTCACGCCGAGGGACTCGGCATAGGCGATCCAGGCGTCCACCAGCGCCGCATTGGCCACGGCCACCAGGCGCCGGCCGTCGGTCTCGCGGCGCGGGCCCAGCGACACGCGCAGACGGTCGGGCGGGGCGGCCAGATCGTCACGCAGGGCCCACAGGGCGGCGGCCCGCCCCTGCGCCTCATTGCGTCCGGGCAGATCCAGCCAGCGGACCATGACGTCGGCCCCGGGCGCCACGGCCACGGTGCGCATGGGGGTCGGCGGGGCGCCGGCGCGGTCGAGCGTCAGCAGGCCGCGCTGCAGCACGTGGCCGTCGCGGTCCACCGCCAGCCAGGGGGAGGGCTGGTCCGCCGACGGCGCCAGCAGGAGAAGTCGGGTCAGGGTCATTCGTCGGTTGTCCATCGGCGCGCCACGGTGCGGACCGCCCCGCCGGGGGCGGCCTCGATCAGGGCGCTCATGACCGCCTCGGCGCCGCCGTGGGCGACCCGGGCGTCGAGGGCGAAGAAGCGGGTGAAGACGCCGGCCTGGTCATAGGCGGCGTTGGAGGGGGTGATGCCCGCCAGGGCCGGCTGGCCCCAGAAGGCGGCGGTGTTGGTCCAGCCGCCGGGCGGCCGCGCCCCGATCACCCGGCGGGCGGCGGTTTCCGAGAGCCGACCATCGGTCATCATGACCAGCAGCACCGCCTGATCCGGCGTCAGGGTGTTCACATTGATGGCGGTGACGCCGGTTACCGGCAGGGCGCAAAGATGGGGCCGCAGGCGGCCGTAGTCCTCGGCCGATACCCCGCGCACGGCGCGCAGTTCGCTGACTTCGGCCAGCAGGGTCCCGCCGGTGCGGTAAGGCGTCGCCTGACCGGCGTAGGCGCCGTCCTCTCCGCCGAGGGGCTCGGACCGGCTGTCGGTATCGATCCAGTCCACCAGCCCGTCGGCCACGGCCCGCGCCCGCGCCTCGGCCACGCCCACCGCGCGGGACAGGGCCAGGAACTGGCGCACCCCGTCGTCGTTGCGGGCCAGCGCCTCACCCTCGCCGGACACGACGCTGTTCAAGTTGAAGCACGCCTGACCATCGCGCACGGTCACGCGGATCGCGCCGCCCTCATCGACCGGAAAGTCGAAGGTGCGGCCGTTCCATTCGGGCTCCAGCGGCGTGCGGCTGCTGTTCTGGTCCATCAACCGCCGCACCTGACTCCGCGCCAGGGTTTCGGCGCCCAGGCCGTACCATTGGGCCTGATCCATGGCCGATGCGTTGGTGGCCCGCCGCACGGAGAAGCGGATGTCGTCCAGCATGACCACGGACAGCGCCGCCATTACCGCCACCAGCAGCAGGACGGTCAGAAGGGCCATGCCCTCACGTTCGCGTCGGGAGGGCTTCATGCGTCGGCCCCCGCCACCATGAACAACTGGCTGACCGGGCCGTAGCCGTCCAGTGTGAGGTCGATGCGCACCGCGTCGGGCAGGGGGCGGTTCCGGGTCGGGCGCCAGCCGGCGATGGGATCGCCGTCGAGGATGGCTGTGACCTGTGCGCTCTCCACATTCTCCAGCAACACCTGCGGCTCGGCCGGGCGGGCCCCGTCCAGGCGCTCGCGCACCCGCCGCTCGAGCCGGCCATCGATCAAGCGGTAGTCGACCCGCTGCATGGAGGCGCGCTGGGCTTCCCCGGGATTGATCCAGCCGCGGCGGGTGACGGCGAACAGGGCCTCGCCGCCCAGCTCGAACGCCGGCTGGGGCGCGCCGTCCGCGCCGCGCACCCGCCGGGGCGCCGCCTGTCCCAGATCGGCCCGCATCAGGGCGCGGGTGCGCTGAAAGGCGGCGGTGCGTTCGCTGGCGTCACGCACGGCCAGGCGGTTGTCGATAGCGAAGGACAGCAGGCCCACCCCCGCCGAGGCGATCATGGCGAAGATGGCCAGGGCGACCAGAACCTCGACCAGGGTGAAGCCCGCGCGCCGGGTCATTGGACGCTCCGGAACACGGCCAGATCGGCGGCGTGCTCGCCGTCGTCGCTGACGGAAACGTCGATGCGCAGGATGCCGGGGTCTTCGGTTGCGGTCACGGTGCGGGTCCAGCGCCAGTCGCGCCCGGCCAGTTGCACCTGCCCGTCCTGGGTTCCCTGTGAGGGCGGATCGCGGGCGATCACGGCCTCCACCGCCACGTTCTCGGCCACCACGGTGCCGAAGGTGCGGGTCTCGGCGCGCACGGCCGAGCGCACCCCTTCGCCCATGAGGTTCAGCAGGGCCAGGGCCGCCAGGCTGAAGACGCCCAGGGCCACCACCATCTCGATCAGGCTGAACCCCGGCCGCTCAGTCATCCACGCGCACCTCGCCGGAGCCGTCCACGGTCACGCTCACCGTCCCATCTCCGCGCGACAGGGCCACGGTGAGTGGCTCGGCCATGCCGGTGGGGTCGAAGGCGGTGCGGGCCGTCTCGCGCGGCAGGGTGACGCGCACGTCCTCGCCCCAGTCGGCGCGGCGGAACATACCGTCTTCCAGCGGCCCCCATTCTCCGCCCGTGAACACCTCGAAGGCGTAGCCGCGTGCATCAGCCGTCACCGCCACCGGACGGCCGGTCAGGATGGCCTCTTCCCTTGCGCGCACCAGCCGTGCGGCGAAGACCTCGGCCTGCTGGCCCACCGGCGGGCGCGGATCGGGCAGGGTCATGACCACGGCCCCCGCGGCCAGACCGATCAGGGCCGTGACCACCATCACCTCGACCAGGGTGAAGCCGGCGCGGCGGAGCCGGTCAGCGCCAGTTGGAGATGTCGGCGTCATTGCCCTCGCCCCCTTCCTGGCCGTCGGCGCCCAGGGAGATGATCTCGAAAGGGCGGTTGTCCCGGCCCGGTTGCCGGTACTGATAGGGGTTGCCCCACGGATCGTCGGGCAGGCGGCGCACATAGCCGCCCTGGCGGTAGCGTTCCGGCCGGGTCAGGCTCGCGGGCGGGCTGACCAGCGCCTGAAGGCCGTCCTCGGTGCGGGGGAAGGTCAGGTTGTCGAGGCGATAGGTCTCAACCGCCTGCTCCAGTACGGCGATGTCGGCCGTGGCCTTCTCGACCATGGCGCGATCCTGGGCGGGCAGGACGTTGATGACCACCACCGTGGCCAGCAACCCGATGATGACCACCACCACCATGACCTCGACCAGGGTGAAGCCCGCGCGTTTGCGGCGGTTGGCGCGGACGCGCGGCGCCCTCAAGCAGCGAGCCGCCGCGCGGCGAGTGATAGGGCCAAGATGCATCATGATACGCTCGCTTATCCGAGGGCCAGGGTGTTGATCTGAAGAATGGGCAGCAGGATGGACAGCACGATCACGGCGACGATCCCGCCCATGACCACGATGATGGCCGGCTCCAGCAGGCTCAGCATCACGGCGGTGAAGGTGGCGAACTCGCGCTCCAGATAGTCGGCGGCGCGTTCCAGCATGGGCTCAAGACGGCCGCTGCTTTCGCCCGAGGCGGTCATGTAGACGAGGATGGGCGGAAACACCTCGGCCCTGCGCATGGCGGCCGACAGCCCGCCGCCCTCGCGCACGGACTCGGCCATGGATTCGGTGGCGGCGCGCAGCACCCGGTTGGAGACGGTCCGGGCGGTGATGGTCAGGCCTTCCAGCACCGGCAGCCCTGCGGCGATCATGGTGGACAGGGTCCGGGCCATGCGCGCGCCGTGCAGGTCGCGCATCAGCCGCCCGATAACCGGCAGCTTCAGCATCAGCCCGTCCACCTTGAGGCGGAAGGCGGGCTGGCGCAGGCCTGCCGCGAACAGCACGCCCCCCACGACCAGAACGATCAGCACCAGCCAGCCCCAGTCGGTGATCAGGCTCGAGATCGCGATCACCACCCGGGTCAGCAGGGGCAGGGTCTGGTTCATGCTGGTGAACTGCTCCACCACGCGCGGCACCACAAAGGCCATCAGGGCGGCGATGACGCCGATGGCCACCACCGCCAGGACGATGGGATAGACCAGCGCCGTGATGACCTTGCCGCGCACCTGTTGTTCGCGCTCCAGCAGATCGGCCATGCGCTCCAGAATCGGACCCAGCGCCCCCGAGCTTTCGCCCGCCGACACCATGGCCCGGTACAGGGGCGGAAAGGCCGGGCCCTGACGGCGCATGGCCTCGGACAGGCGGAAGCCTTCCAGCACCCCGGTGTGAACCCCCATCAGCACCCGGCGCACGGCGGGCCGCTCGCTCTGCAGGGCGATGGTGCGCACCGCCTCCTCAACCGGAGAAACGGCCACCAGGGTGGCCAGCTGGCGCGTGGTCAGGGCCAGGGTCTTGGAGCCCAGCCGTCCACCGCCGGACGTCGTTTCCCGGTTCGGACGGGCGGACGAGACGGACACCTCCAGCGGCATCAGGCGGCGACGATCCAGCACATTGCGCGCGGCGGCCTCATCGGGGGCGCTGACCACCCCTTTCAGGGTCCGGCCCTTCGGGTCCACGGCCACATAGTCGAAGGCGGCCATCAGTCCGGATCCTCGACCGACTGTCGGGTGACGCGGATGGATTCCTCCACCGTGGTCACGCCCTCCAGCACCAGCGTCCGGGCGCGGCCCGACAGGCTGGCCTTCCGGCCCAGAGCCTCGACGGTGATGGCCTCCTCGCCCGCTTCCTCGGCGATCAGGCGGCGCACGGCGTCGGTGACGCGGATGGTCTCATAGATGCCGACCCGGCCCTGATAACCGGTCTGGTTGCAGTGGGCGCAGCCGGCGGCGCGCCAGATGGTCTTGCCTTCCTTGATCCCGGCCAGTTTGGCGGTCGCCTTGTCGGCCGGCTCGGGGCGGCGGCAGTCGGGGCACAGGCGCCGCACCAGCCGCTGGGCCACGATCAGGCGCAGGGTCGAGGCCAGCAGGAACGGCTCGATACCCATGTCGCGCAGGCGCGTCACGGCTCCCGCCGCGTCGTTGGTGTGGACCGTGGACAGCACCAGGTGGCCGGTCAGGGCGGCCTGCACCGCGATCTGGGCGGTCTCCACGTCGCGGATCTCGCCCACCATGACCACGTCCGGGTCCTGACGCAGGATGGCGCGCAGGCCCGCCGCAAAGGTCATGCCGACCTTGGTGTTGACCTGGGTCTGTCCGACCCCGTCGATGGCGTACTCCACCGGGTCCTCGACGGTGAGGATGTTGCGGCTGGCGTCGTTCAGAACGGACAGACCGGCGTACAGGCTGGTGGTCTTGCCCGAGCCGGTTGGGCCGGTGACCAGAATGACGCCGTTGGGCTCGGCCAGCGCCTGGCTGAAGGCTTCCAGCGTAGGCTCGTCCATGCCCAGTTCGGCCAGGCTGAGGCCCGCCTGATCCTTGTCCAGGATGCGCAGCACCACCCGCTCGCCGGCCCGCGACGGTAGGGTCGAGACGCGCACGTCCAGGGTCTTGCCGCCCAGGGCCAGGGGGATACGCCCGTCCTGGGGCACGCGCTTCTCGGCGATGTCCAGCCGCGCCATGACCTTGATGCGCGACACCAGCAGCGGGGTGATGCGGCTGTTCAGGCGCAAAGCCTCGTGCAGCACCCCGTCCACCCGCATGCGGATCAGCAGGGCCTGCTCATAGGGCTCGATGTGGATGTCCGAGGCTCCGGAGCGGACGGCCTCGGCGATCACCCCGTTGATCAGGCGGATCACCGGGGCGTCGTCGGTGACGTCCAGCAGGTCGGCCGCGGCGGGCATGTCGTCGATCAGCCCGTCCAGCCCCGAGGGCATGTCGAACTCGCCCGGCTCTCCGCCCGAGAAGGGATCGTCGGCGTAGATTTCCGACAGGCGCCGGTCAAAGCCCGAGGCGGTCAGCCGCTCGATGCGCAGGGGCCGGCCCAGCGCGCGGCGCGCCTCCACCAGCGCCAGGGGATCCGCGCCGTCCCGCACCCCCACCAGCGCCGTCTCGCCCGCGTCCAGCAGAACCACGCCGTGCCGCTTGGCGAAGGCGTAAGGCAGGGTCGGATTGACCAGGGTGATCATGGATCAGCGCCCGGGCGGCGGCAGCGGCGCGCCTTCCACAGGGCCGGGGATCATGCCGGCGGGCGAGATCACGTCGCCCCCCGACACCGGCGCGGCGGGTCGGTAGCCGCCCATGTAGTCGCGGATCAACATGTCCAGAGACGGCTCCACCGTCGGGTCGCGATCGATCTGGCGGTTGCGCATGTAGTCCCAGCGCTCGGCGCCCACGCGGGCGGCGTCGCCGGGGCTGCGGATGATGGTGGGGCGAATGAAGACCATCAGGTTGGTCTGGCCCCGTTCGCGCCGGGTGGACCGGAACAGGCCGCCGATTACGGGAATATCGCCCAGACCCGGCACGCTCTCGACGGAGAGCAGTTCGTTCTGGTCGAGCAGGCCTCCCAGCACCGCGATCTGGCCGTCGTCCACCAGCACGGTGGTCTCGATCTCGCGCTTGTTCAGGACCAGATCGCTGGCGCCGGCGGTCAGCACGCCGTTGATGCTGGAGACCTCCTGGCGCAGAAACAGGGTGATGGCGCCGCCGGCATTGATCTGGGGTCTCACCTCCAGCTTCACACCGATGTCCTGGCGCTGGGTCGTGCGGAAGGGGTTGGTGTTGTTGGAGCCCAGCACCTCGCCGACCACGACCGGCACTTCCTGCCCCACCAGTATGGTGGCTTCCTCGTTGTCCAGGGTCATCAGCGACGGGGTGGACAGCAGGTTCGAACCCTCGTCGCTGCGCACGGCGTTGATGATGGCGCCGAACAGGCCGTCCGAACCGATGCGGCCGCCGCCCATGCCCAGCACGCCGTTGGCGCCCAGCAGGGAGTTCAGCGCCGCCCCGCGCAGATCCTCCAGCAGCGGGTCGTCCTCATCCAGTTCCCGCTCTCCCGCGATGGCGCCGAGGATGGGAAGAATGTTGGGCGAGGTGTTGGAATAGTTGGTGGCGAGCAGGGGGTTGCCGTCCCGGCCCGCCAGCGCCCATTGCACGCCGAGGGCGCGGGCGGCGTCGTCAGAGACCTCTACGACGATGGCCTCCACCAGCACCTGCTGACGGCGGGTGTCCAGCTGGCGGATGACTTCGGACAGCATGCGCTGGGTTTCAGGGGCGGCGGCAATGACGAGGGCGTTGGCGCCTGGGAAGCGGGCGATGTTGGCGCGGGCGCCGGGGGCGGCGGCGGCGGCTGACGGTTCGCCCTCCGCTGAAGCGGTCTGAACGCCCTCCAGCGGCCGCGAGATCTGGCCGGTCATCTGCTGAAGGACGGGCAACAGCTGGGCGGCGTCGGCATGCTCAAGGAACACCACGCGCACGTCGTCGGCGGACTCTGCGCGGCGGTCCAGGTCGTCCACCAGCGGGCGGATGCGGGCCACGGCGGCCGGGTCGCCGCGCAGGACGATGGAGTTGGAGCTCTCCACCGGCACCACGCTGACGAGGCCGGGCGAGCCGCCGCCGGGGGGCGCCAGAACCTCGTTCACCACCCGGGCGATCTCGCGCGCCGAGGAGTTCCGCAGGGTGATCACTTCATAGGCCGAGCGATCCACGTCGATCTGGCTGATCAGGCCGCGGATGCGGCGCAGGTTGTCGGCAAAGTCGGCCACCACCAGGGTGTTGCCGCGCGGATTGGCCAGCACCTGCCCTTGGGCTCCCACCAGCGGGCGCACCACCTCAGCGGCGGAGGCCGCGTCGATGTTGGCGATCTGGAAGACCTCTGTGGCGAACCGTTCGGCGCCTACGGTGGCGGGACCCTGCGCCGCGCCTTCGGCCGGGGACACGCGATAGGCGCCCGATGCGGTGGGCGACACCACCAGGCCGTTGGCGCGCAGGGTGGACAGGAACACCTCGAACAGTTCGGAACGGCTCAGGGCCCGGTCGCTGGTGACGGTCACCGTGCCGGTGACGCGCGGGTCGACGATGAAGGTGTGGCCGGTCGTGCGGGCGATATCCTGGATGAAGGCGCGGATGTCGGCGCCCTGCACGTTCAGGGTCTGGCGCGGGCTGGATTGCGCAAGGGCCGGCGCAGCGGCGCCCAGCGGGCCCGAGGCGCCGATGACGACGGCGGCCACCATGGCCAGGATGCGGTTGGGGCCAGCGGTCATTGGGCGATCCTCAGGGTGGCGGCGCGGACTTCGCCGTCGCGCTCGTAGCGGATGTGGAGAGACTCGGCGCCCGCCAGTCCGGCGGCGACGCGCGGCAGGCTGGAGACGCTGTCCAGCGCCTGGCCGTTGACGGCCTGAATGACATCGCCGGGTAGCAGGCCCGCCTGCGCGGCCGGCCCAGCGCCGGCCGGAGTGATGATGAACCCGGTGATGCGCTCGTTCACCACGTGGGGCGTCAGGGCGCCGGAGCTCAGCAGTTGCATGGGATCGCCGGCGGCCCGGGCGGCCTGGGTCGGCGGCGCGATGACCTGCTGCCCGGAGGGGGGAGGCGGCGCCGGGGCCGCGCCCGCCGGAGCCTCGCTGAACGCCAGGCGGGTGCGCGAGGCGCCGCGCGCCACCACGGCATGGTCGGTTGTGACGCTTTCCAACCTCAGGCCCGACTCGATCTCCTCCCCGACGGCGACGGAGATCTGACGGCCGTCAGCCAGACCAATGATGGCCGACCCGCCGCCAGCGCCGCCGGCGCGCGTTCCGAACAGACGCAGGGCGCCGTTGTTGGCGGCTGTGGCCTCGGCCAGGCTGGACGGCGCGCCGGTGCGGAAAAAGCCGTCGATGCGGCTCAGGACAGAGGTGTCCGATGCGGCGGATGTTCGGGCCGGCGGGACGCCGAAAGGGCCCGCCGGCGTGACGACCATCCACAGGACGGCGGCGGCGGGAATGGCCAGCAGCCCGGACATAACGACCTCGGTCAGGCCCCGGGCGCCCCCCGGAACGGCGAACGCGGCCCCCATGGGGAGCCGCGCCGCGTTGAGCCTGTCGATCAGTTTGAACACGGACGTTCGCCCCCGGGTCTCTTCAACCGCCTGATTAGCGCGGCGAAGGGGCGCAAAGCCCGCTCGGGTCGATGACGCAATGGCGACAATCGTGTGACGATCACCGGGTTCACGGACGATCCGGCGAGGCAGCGAACCGCCCCGCCGGTCGGGTCAGAAGCTGGTGCTCAGGCTGATCGAGCCGGACGTTCCCAGGTCGTACCGGTTGATGTCCACCCGCTCACCCAGTTCCTGGTACTCCTGGTACTCGGTGCCCAGAAGATTGCGCAGTTCCAGTCCGAAGCGGAAGTCGCGTCCGAAGGCTCCGAAGTCGCGGCGATAGACGAAGTCCAGCATGACGCCCGGCTCCTGGATCAGGTCCGGCTCGCCCGGACGGCCGCGGGCCGACGAGCGTTCCGAGGCGTAGTTGACCAGGATGGTCGCCTGGGAGCCGACGATGTCGTCTTCCCAGCCGAACTGCAGGTTGGCCAGATGCTCGGACTGACCCGTCATCCGCACGCCGTCGACGAAGAAGTTCGTCGCCAGCTGCGGCGTGCCGTTGCCGGACAGGGGGAACACCTCGTCGTCCGCTCCGACCCGCAGCTCGGACTGGACATGGGTGTAGTTCGCCTGGACCAGCCAGCGCTTGCCGTCCCAGAAGGCCCCGGTCATGGGGCTGTCGAAATACTTCTTCACGTCCAGTTCAATGCCCCAGAGCTCGGCGCCGGGAGCGTTGAGATAGGTCTGCTGGGTCACGGAGCCGGTGTCGTTGATGACCGATTCCACCGGACGGTCGATGTCCTTGTAGAACAGGCCGACGGTCACATACTGGTCGCGCTGGAAATACCACTCATAGCGTACATCCAGGTTCAGCAGCTCGCTGTCCGTCAGGAACGGATTGCCGATGAACAGGCGGTCGCTGTCCGGATCCAGATACTGCTGGGGCGCCAGTTCGCGGAACTGGGGACGGCCGATGGTCTGCGAGGCGCCGAAGCGGAACTGCATGTCGTCGGCGAAGTTCCAGGTGAGGGTCGCCGCCGGCAGCCAGTAGTCGTTCTCGAGCTGGGTGGGCTGGAACGGAGACGCGCCGCCGAACAGGTCGCGCGAGACGACAGTCTGTTCGGCTTCCTCGTAGCGCACGCCCACCGAGCCGCTGACCAGCGGCAGGATGTCCGCCTCGACCTGGGCATAGGCCGCGTTGACGGTCAGCTCGGCGTCATAGGCCGCCGCGCCGCCGCCGCCGGTGGTTTCCACCAGACGGATCAGGCCGGGACCCTGGTTGAAGTCGGCGAAGAAGAAGTCGACCCGCTGGCGCTGGAACTCGGGCGTCAGGCCCGAGCCCTGGAACGAGAAGATGCGCTGTTCCGCGTCGCGGGTGTTCTCGTAGGTTTCCGCACCGACCGTGAAGGTCATGTCGCGCAGGTTGGACAGGGCCACGGCGTAGCTCAGATCGATGCCGCCGCTGATCACATCGTCGGTCAGTTCGCTGAAGGACGTGGAGTTGCGCTGCCCTTCATGGAAGGCCACGCCGTCATCGTCGATGGAGTAGCGGATGGTTTTCTCGTAGGGCGCATCCCGGGTCGAGCGGGCCCAGGCGCCGCGCCAGTTCACGCCCAGATCGCCGAAGGTGTGTTCACCGGCCAGCTGGGTGTTCAACAGGGTGCGCACATACCAGGCGGTATAGTCGTCACGAACGAGGTTGTTGCCCGGCGCGTCGAAGTCGAAGCCCTGGCGCGAGCGGGTTTCCTTGGTGGTGCGACGGACATAAAGGTTGGTCCACTGGATCAGGTGATCCCCGGTCTCGAAGCTCAGCCCCAGCAGACCGTCCCAGCCGATGTTGTTGTCGGTGGACATGAAGTCGTACTGGCGGGTGGCCGACAGGGTGTCGACGTCGACGCGGCCTTCGCCCTGCACGCCGCTCTGGGTCCGCCACTCGTTGCTGTAGCCCAGCACGCCGATGATGCCGAAGCGGGCGCCGGAGTCCATGTCGAAGGACCGGCCGGCCGAGATGTCGAAGCCAAAGTCGGGCTGGATGGTGTCTTCCATCTGCAGCAGGTTCAGCGGCGCGTTGACGAAGTCCCAGCCGATGCGCTGGATGTCTTCAGCCGTGAAGTTGGCGCCCTGGACCACGCGGTTGCCCGTGGCGAGGGCCGCGCGCAGTTGGCCGGGCAGGTCGCGGGTGCCGTCGTCGAAGCCGGTGAAGTCCGTGCGCGAGCCGTAATAGATCAGGCCGTCCTGAAGGGTCGTCTCGGTGTTGCCGCCCATGCTGACGCCGAAGTTGAAGAACGGCTGGTCAGGGGTGGCGACGGTGTAAAGATCGATGATGCCGCCGCCGAATTCGCCCGGATAGTTGGGCGAATAGGTCTTCTGCACGGCGACGCTGCGCAGGATGGAGGCCGGGAACAGGTCCAGCGGCACGACCCGCTGCAGCGGCTCGGGGCTGGGCAGGGGCGAGCCGTTGAGGCGAGCGGCGGAATAGCGCTCGCCCAGACCGCGGACGTAGACGAAGCGGTTTTCGGCAACGGTCAGGCCCGCGACACGAACCAGGGCGTCGGCGGCGGTGGAGTCGCCGGTGCGCTGCAGGTCCTCGGCCGTGACGAAGGCCGAGATCTCGGAGGTGGCCCTCATGGGCTCGGGGATGTAGCGGCCCAGCACGACGATCTCTTCGACCGAGGTGACGTCGGGCTGTTCGGTTTCGACGGACTGGGACAGCGCGACGTGCGGCGCGGCCAGGGCCGTTGTGGCGAGCAGAAGCCCGCTCAGGGTGTGGATGATGCGGGTCATGGTCTTCTTGCGCCTTTGAGATGTCGACGAAACGGGAATGAGCGGCGGCCTGTGAAAGGCCGCCGCTCGTCTCCTTGTGCTCGGATCAGCAGACCGAGCCGGTCTCCAGGCCGCAGGTCCAGCCCCGCCACCAGTTGTCGTTGCTGTCGCGGACAGCGCCGATGTAGTCGACGTTCTGCAGGAAGGCGCTGACCGAGTTGACCGGCGTGGCGGTCACACCGTTCTCGTTCGCGCCGTTGACGAAACCGTTCAGCGTCGAGGTTCCGTTGGCCGTGTTGTTCGACCCCGCGTTGAAGATGGCGGCGGCTTCGGCGGCCGTGACGTTGGTGTCGTCGCGGAAGGCGATCGGGCAGCTGAAGTGGACCGAGTTGAAGGTCGGCCCGTTGGCCACCGTGGCGGCGTCGTCGATGTCCAGGCAGGCGGCCGACCCGGTGATGACCGAGTTGTACATCCGCATGGAATGGCCGGTGTTCAGGATGATCGCGTCGCCGCCATTGGGGCGGCCGATGGCGGTCACGTTCGAGATGTACGGGCGGGTGAACAGGGCCTGGTTGCCGGCCGAGGAGGATTCGAACATACGGTCGCCGCCCGCGGACCGTTGACGGATGATCATGAACTGGGCCGAGCCGCGATAGCCGGTGTCGGTGTCGAAGCTGTCGTCATCGTTGCCGGTCAGCACGATGTAACGCAGGTTCACCGTGCCGCCGAACGGCTCGATGCCGTCGTCGGAGGAGTTGTGGACCTGGATGTACTCCATGGTGGTGCCGCTGCCGACGCCGGCCAGGGTGATGCCGTTCAGCTCGTTGCCGGGCAGGATTTCGAAGCCCGGGAACTGAACGCGCACATAACGCAGGCGGCCCGAGTTGTCGGCTACGGTGTTGCCGCCGTAGAAGGCGCTGGTGCCTTCCACCTGGGCCTCACAGGCCAGGTTCGGCGGGGTCACGCCGCCGGGGCAGGCGGCGATGGGCGCGCGGCCCAGGATGACCAGGCCGCCCCACTGTCCGATGGAGTCCGGACCGGACGTGCCTTCGACGTTCTGGCGGCTGGTGAAGATGATCGGCGCCGTGGCGGTGCCCTCGGCGAAGATCTGCGAGCCGCGGTTGACGACGATGAAGTCAGCGCCGCTGGAGCCGAAGATGGTCACGCCCGCCTCGATGGTCAGGGTGCCGTCCTGGGCGCCGGCGATCGGCGCGGCCGGGTTGGCGCCCTGGTCGTCGCCCACGTCCGTACGGCCGCCCAGCGAGTAGATGGTGCCCGTGCGCAGCGGCACCACCAGGTTGCCGACGACCTTCGCGGGGAGCTGGCAGTTGCGCAGGTTATTGATGATGCCGACGTTGTCGAAGCCGGCCGGGCAGTCCGCAGCGGCTCCACCGCCGCCGCCGCCGCCGCCACCGCCGCCGCCACCGCCGCTTCCGCCGCCGCCGAAGCCGCCTTCACCGGGCGAGGCCACTTCGGCCGAGCCGCAGGAGGCCAGGGCGAGCGCAGCAGCGCCGGCCATCAGGATCTTGTAGGTACGTGACATGGGAGTCCCCTCGTTGCGCGAAAAGCAGGACCCGCCGCGCACCATGCCGACGCCCCCGCAACTCGGGAGACGGGATTAGACGCTCTTTGCAATGATCGGATGACAGTAATTTCGCCGTATTTGCTAAACATCCGACGACGGAGCAATATTTATGTTTGTGATATACTTATTGCGGGGTGTATCGACTTGAAAACACCGCGCCATTTCGCCTGTATTCGAGGTCGACTGCGTGACCCGCGGCGATATCGGCGGCCAGTTCCTCCATTCGCTCGGCGCGATCAAAGGGCGTGCCGTTGATGCGCACGATCACATCGCCCGGCCTCAGTCCCGCAGCCGCCAGAACGCCGCCGTCCGTTCCCGGCCTCCACACATAGCCGTCGGCGCCGTTGTCAGAGACCGGCCGCAGAGCCGTGGCGTAGGTGGCGGTCTCGGCCCCGCCCGATCCCGCACCGCTCTGGCCGGCTGCGACCTGTCCCGTTGCGGCCATGGCGGCCGGCGCCGGCCCGGGGCCAGGCGCGGGCGGCGCCGCCGGGAAGTCGAGTCGTGTCCGGGCCCGGCCGTGGGCCAGCACCACATGGTCGGACGCCACCGCAGCCAGGACGACGCCCTCGCTGACGATCTCGCCGACGCGGACGGCCTTGTGAACGCCGTCCGGCCCGGCCACGATCGCACCGGCCTGTGCGCCTGAACGCACGGCGTAGAGGGTGTGCGGCGTCAGGACCGGGCCATCGCCCGAACTCTTGAAAAAGGGATCGTCGCCGGGAGGGGCGTTCACTCCTCGATGCGCGTTGACCGTCAGGGCCGCCGCCTCCGTCCGCCCTTGCGCCGGTCCGTCGAGCGCCCAGACCCAGAGCACGGGCTGCAACGCCAGAAGCGCGGCCAGCACGACCTCGGTCATGGCCTGCGCCCGGCTGGCGGGCCGACGAAACAGGGACGCGGCGAACATGTCCGTCAGCCTAGTCCGGGATCATGACAGTCATGCGTACACGGACGGCCACAGCCCCGGATCGGTGGTCATCATATCAAAAGCTTTGCCCCCGATGCTGCCGCAAGAGTCTTGCCGGTCCTTCATGTCGCTGAACATCCGCCCCTTCATGCCCGCCGACGCCCCCGTCGTCGACGCCCTGCACAGCGCGGTGGACTGGCCCGCGCGCTCTGCTGAGGGCTGGCGCTGGCTAGCCGCCAATCCGGCGCGGCCGGACGACTTTCCCATCGGCTGGCTGGCGGAGGATGAAGCGGGGCGCGCCGCCTTCGTGGGCCAGTTTCCGCAGCGTTTCTGGATCGGGGCTCAGCCCGTCCTGGGTGTCACCGGCTATTCCATCATCGTGCCGCCCGACCTCAGAGGCGCTGCGGGGCCCCTCATCCGCAGGATCATGAACCGGGAGGACGCCGCCCTGTTCTATACCCTCAACGCCAACGCCCTGTCGGCCCCGCTCTACCGGCGGCATGGCCTTGAGCCTTACCCGCAGGCCACCCATGGGCTGAAACTGGCATGGATGATCGACCCGGTCGCCGCGGGCGTGGCTGGCGTCGTGCGGCGCCTGACGCCGCATCTCAGCGGCAGGCCCGGTCCCGAACGTCTGATGAACCGTCGCCTCGGCCGAAGCCCGGCGCTGCGCTTGCCGCCGCAGGTGACGCCGCTCGACCGGTTCGATGAAGACTGGGATCTGTTCTGGTCCCGGCTCAGGTCCGAAGGCCGCGTGCTTGCCGACCGGAGCGCCGAAACCCTGCGCTGGCGGCTGAGCGAGCCGGACGGAACGCTGCCGCCCATCCGGCTGGTCTACCGCCGGGACGGCGCGGTTACGGGTTGGCTGTTAGCCCAGATGGCGAAGATGAGCCGCCTTGAGCCGCCGCTGCTCGACATCATCGACCTGGTCGCCCTGCGGGATGAGCCCGACGCGGCGGCTGTACTGACCAGCGCCCTGATCGCCAATGCGGGGCGACTGGGCGCAGCCAAGGTGCGGCTTCAGGTGGTCTCGCCGGACCTGCTCGAGGCGCTCGGGCCGCTGGTGCGTCGGGCCCGCCGCGAGGGCGGCTGGGGACATGCTCACGCGCGCTTCGACGCCCAACATGCCGCGCGGTTGCGGGCGGGCTGGTCGCCAACGCCGTTCGACGGCGACTACAGCTTCTGCCTGCGACCGGTCCCGAAAGCCTGAACCGGGTCCGGGTCAGGCGCCGGGTCGGGCTTTCAGTTCGTCGCGGATCTCGGCCAGCAGCGCCTCGGTGGGGGTGGGCGCCGGCGGCGTCGCGGGCGTCGGCTCGGCCGCCTGCTTGCGCCGCATGGCGTTGATCCCTTTCACCAGCATGAAGACCGCGAAGGCCACGATCACGAACTGCACGATGGTGTTGATGAAGGCCCCGTACAGGATGGATACTTCCTCGATCGCCTCGGTGGCCGGGTTCTCCGGGACCAGAACCCACTTCAGCTCGGCGAAGTCGACGCCGCCGAACAGAAGGCCGATTGGCGGCATGATCACCCCGTTGACCAGGGCCTGGACGATGCCGTTGAAGGCCGCCCCGATGATGATGCCGACGGCCAGGTCCACCACATTGCCGCGAACGGCGAACTCGCGGAATTCCTTGAAAAGGCCCATGCCTTGCTCCTGCTTGCGACGCGGCCTCAGTCGGGCGTCAGGTCGAGATGTAGAAATTGGTTGAAGTCGGTCGCTTCATAGCCGGCGAAAGCCGCGCCGTGTCGAAACCCGCGACGGCGGTACAGGTTCAACGCCGGTTCGAACGCCTCGCCCGAGCCGGTTTCCAGGCTCACCCGGACGCATCCCGCTTGTCTGGCCTCGGCGATCAGATGTTCCAGCATGGCCCGCGCGGCGCCGCGTCCGAGATGATCCGGATGGGTGCGCATGGACTTGATTTCGCCGACGCCGTCCGCGCTGGTCTTGAGCGCACCCATGGCCAGCAGGGTCTCGCCGTCCCAGAGGACGAACAGCGTGACACCTGCCGTCTGGAGCCCGGACGGATCCAGGGCATGCACGCTGTCAGGCGGCGACCATCGACGCATGGCCTCCAGGTGAAGCCCCAACAGATCAAGCAGCCGGGGATCTTCGAAATCGGCCGGGGCGATGCGCCAGCGGCTGTCCATGGAGATATTCAGGCGTCGCCCGAGGCGTTGAGCCGCTCGCGGAGCTCCTTGCCGCTCTTGAAGAAGGGCACGGACTTGGCGGGCACCTCGACGGTCTCGCCGGTGCGGGGGTTGCGTCCGGCGCGCGCGGGGCGTGACCGCACGGAAAAAGCGCCGAAGCCGCGGAGCTCCACGCGCCCGCCGATGCTCATGGCGCCGATCATGCGGTCCAGCACGATGTTCACCACCCGCTCGACCTCGGCGTGGGTGAGGTGCGTGTTCTCGGCGGCCAGCTTTTCGATGAGCTGCGACTTGATCATCAGTGATCGGCCCCCGCCGTGAGAGTGCGCCAGGCCGCGCCGGCACAGGTCCGGGCGACGTCCAAGAGATGACCTTAGCCACCGTTGGCCCTGCGAATAAAGCCCCACTCGCGATTCAGTCGCGAATTCGTCCTTAATCTTCAAAGGGCGCGAAAAAGGCGGCCGGGTCGCCCCGGCCGCCTGATCCGTCTTCGAAAGGAGGAAACCTACTCCTTGGAACCGGCCTTCTCGCGCAGGGCGGCACCCAGAATGTCGCCCAGCGAAGCGCCGGAGTCCGAGGACCCGAACTGATCGATGGCTTCCTTCTCGTCCTTCATTTCCAGCGCCTTGATCGACACTGAGACGCGGCGGGTGGCCTTGTCCACGGAGGTGATCATGGCGTCGGCGCGGTCACCCACGGCGTAGCGCTCGGGGCGCTGCTCGGCGCGGTCGCGCGACAGGTCAGACTTGCGGATGAAGGCCGAAACCGGGGTGTCGTCCTCGCCGAACTTGACCTCGATGCCGCCGCTCTCGATCGCCGTCACGGTGACGGTGATCTGCTGACCCTTGCGGTAGGTGTCGCCTTCCATGGGGTCGCCGCCCAGCTGCTTGACGCCCAGGGAGACGCGCTCCTTCTCGATGTCCACGTCCAGCACCTTGGCCTTGATGGTCTCGCCCTTGTGGTAGCGCTGGATGGCTTCCTCGCCGGAGACGTTCCAGTCCAGGTCGGACAGGTGCACCATGCCGTCGATGTCGTTGTCCAGACCCACGAACAGGCCGAACTCGGTGGCGTTCTTGACTTCGCCCTCGACGGTCGAGCCGATCGGGTGGGCCTCGACGAAGGCCTC
Organism: Brevundimonas sp.; assembly: GCF_046293315.1. Taxonomy (GTDB): domain Bacteria; phylum Pseudomonadota; class Alphaproteobacteria; order Caulobacterales; family Caulobacteraceae; genus Brevundimonas. Next base: position 168,906 of record NZ_JBKBPF010000005.1, on the reverse strand, counting down.
CCACGGGTTGTTCTGGGCTTGCTTCAGGCCCAGCGAGATGCGGCGCTTGGCGCTGTCCACGTCCAGCACGACCACGTCCACTTCCTGCGAGGTGGAGACGATCTTGCCCGGATGGACGTTCTTCTTGGTCCAGGACATTTCCGAGACGTGCACCAGGCCCTCGACGCCGGCTTCCAGCTCCACGAAGGCGCCGTAGTCGGTGATGTTGGTGATGCGGCCCGTCATCTTGGCGCCGGCCGGGTACTTGGCCTCGACGCCTTCCCACGGATCGGCCTGCAGCTGCTTCATGCCGAGGCTGATGCGCTGGGTGTCCGGGTTGATCTTGATGATCTGCACCTTGACCGTGTCGCCGACAGCCAGGACCTGCGACGGGTGGGACACGCGCTTCCAGCTCATGTCGGTGACGTGCAGCAGGCCGTCGATGCCGCCCAGATCCACGAACGCGCCGTAGTCGGTGATGTTCTTGACCACGCCGTCGCGGACTTCGCCCTCGGCCAGCTGGCCGACCAGCTCGGTGCGCTGCTCGGCGCGGGCCTCTTCCAGGATGGCGCGACGCGACACGACGATGTTGCCGCGCGGACGGTCCATCTTGAGGATCGCGAAGGGCTGTTCCTTGCCCATCAGCGGGCCGACGTCGCGCACGGGACGGATGTCCACCTGCGAACCGGGCAGGAACGCCGAGGCGCCGCCCAGATCGACGGTGAAGCCGCCCTTCACGCGGCCGACGATGGCGCCCATGACCGGCTGCTCATCGGCGAACACGCCTTCCAGACGGGTCCATGCCTCCTCGCGGCGGGCCTTGTCGCGGCTGATGACCGCTTCGCCCAGCGCGTTCTCGACGCGCTCCAGATAGACCTCGACGTTGTCGCCCACCTTGGGCAGGGCGGCGCCGTCGCCCTGACCGAACTCGCGCATGGCGATGCGGCCTTCGGTCTTCAGGCCGACATCGACGATGACGATGTCCTTTTCGATGCCGACGACGCGGCCATGGACGACCTGGCCTTCGCCGAGGTCACGGCCGGAAAGCTGTTCGTCCAGAAGGGCGGCGAAATCGTCGCGGGTAGGGGTGAGTGTATCGGTCATAGGGTTGATGTTGTTTCTAACGAGGTTGGCGCGCGAACGGAGTCCGCGCGGCGGTTGAACGGAGATGTCAGGCAGTGGCGATGCGGGCGGCATGAAAACCGGCCTGAACGCCCGCGGCTCGTCGAGGGATGGTGCGTTGGATTTGTCCGCGGGCTTCTAGAACCCGTGCCGGACGCGCGCCGCCTCGACGACGCGGCGGGCCGCATCGAAGGCGGTCTCTATATCCATTTCGGTGGTGTCCAGCAAGGCCGCGTCTTCGGCCATGACCATGGGGGCCGCCCCGCGCCCGGCGTCACGCTCGTCGCGGCGAATGATGTCGGCCAGCATCTCGTCGAAGGCGATGGCCTCGCCGCGCCCGGTCAACTGCAGCCAGCGGCGATGCGCACGCGTCTCCGGCCTTGCTGTCACGAACAGCTTCACCGGCGCGTCCGGCGCGATCACCGTGCCGATATCGCGCCCGTCCAGGACCGCGCCGCCCGCCTGCCGGGCGAAGTCCTGCTGCAACTTCAACAGCGCCGCGCGCACCCCGGGGTGGGACGCCACCCGGCTGGCCGCCTCGCCCGCGCCCCGGCTGGTGAGGGTGATTTCGTCGATCAGGTCCCCCGGCGTGACGGTTTCGGCCGCGCGCGTGGCGGCAACGGCGTCGCCCAGATCGCCGCCCGCCGCCAGAACCTTCAGCCCGGCAGCCCGATACAACAGCCCCGTGTCCAGGTGCGGCAGGCCGTAATGGGCCGCCAGACGCGAGGCGATGGAGCCCTTGCCGGAGGCGGCCGGGCCGTCGACAGCGATGATGAGGGAGCGGATCATCCCGGCTCGATAGAGGCCCCCAGCCCCTGCATCAACTGCACGAACCCCGGAAAGCTCGTGGCGATCATGCCGGGATCATCCACCGCGACGGGCTCTTCGCTGTTCAGCCCCAGCACCAGATGGCTCATGGCGATGCGGTGGTCGTGGGCTGTGCGCACTGTGGCGCCGCCGGCAACGCGAGCGCCTCCCGTGACGATGAAGCCCTCCGGCTCCTCCTCCACCTTGACCCCGCACGCGGCCAGGCCGGTCGCCATGAGCGAAATGCGATCGCTTTCCTTGACCCGCATCTCGCCGACGCCGCGCATCACCGTCGCGCCGACCGCATAGGCGGCGGTGGCGGCCAGGATGGGGTACTCGTCGATCATGGAGGCGGCCCGCTCCGGCGGGACGATGATCCCCTTCAGCGCCGAATGTCGCGCGGTGACGTCGCCGACCTCCTCGCCGCCGGCCATGCGCCGGTTGGCGATGGTCAAATCTGCGCCCATCTCGATCCAGCTCTGGAACAGGCCCGTGCGCAGGGGATTCAGCATCACCCCCTCCACCGTCACAACCGATCCCGGGACGATCAGTCCCGCCGCCAGCGGGAATGCGGCCGAGGACGGATCGCCCGGCACCGCCACATGGGTTCCGGTCAGACGCTGCCCGCCGGAAAGATGCGCCACCCGGCCTTCCCCGGTCTCCGAGACCTCTACGGTCACGCCGAAGGCGCGCAGCATGCGCTCGGTGTGGTCGCGGCTGGGCTCCGGCTCGATGACCGTCGTCTCGCCCGCCGCGTTCAGTCCCGCCAGCAGGATAGCCGACTTGACCTGGGCCGAAGCCACGGCCTGGCGATAGACCATGCCTTTCAGGCCGCCGCCGTGCAGCGTCAGGGGCAGCCGGTCCTCGGTCCCGCCCCAGTTGAAGCGCGCGCCCATGTCCGACAGGGGCGCGGTCACCCGCTTCATGGGGCGCTTTCTCAGCGAGGCGTCGCCGTCGAAGGTGATGGAAAGATCGAACCCGGCCGCCGCGCCCATCAACAGGCGGACCCCGGTGCCGGCGTTGCCGCAGTCGATGACTCCCGACGGTGTCCGGTAGCCGCCACGACCCTCGACCCGCCAGGCGCCGTCGCCCGTCCGCTGGACGACGGCGCCGAACGCCTGGACGGCGCGGGCCGTGGCGAGGATGTCCTCGCCCTCCAGAAGGCCTTCAATCGTGGTTTCGCCATGGGCCAGCCCGCCCAGCATCAGGGCCCGGTGGGACATGGACTTGTCGCCCGGCGCACGCACGGCGCCGGCCAGCGCGCGCGAGCGGCGCGAGGTCAGGATTTCAGAGAATGTCACCCGCGATTCCGTGGGTCGAATTGCAATCAGATGCGCCTGGCGCGGAATCCGCTTTTGACAGCGGCCTCCTGTGGTGGCAAGGGAGCCGCCCGAATTCAAATCGACCAACCGTAAGGCTCGAACCTTGGCCAATCCCGAACTGGGCGCGAAGCAACTCTGCCCCAACTGCCAGGCGAAGTTCTACGACCTGAACCGCCGCCCGGCCCACTGTCCCAAGTGCGACACCGAGTTCGACCCGGAAGAAGCCGTCAAGGCCCGGCGTGGCAAGGGCCGCACGACCTTCGTCGACGAGACCGAAGAAGATCAGGTCAAGGCCAAGCCCGCCGACGCGGACGAGGACGAGGAGGAGGAAGTCACCGCCCCCGAGATCGACCAGGGCGGCGATGAGCCCATCATCACGCCGGATGATGACGACGACGACTCCCCCGACGACGACGCTGGCATCACTGTCAGCGCCGGCGATGACGATGACGACGACGACATCAGTGATGACGACGATTCCGTGCCCTTCCTCGAAGACGAGGATGACGACTCCATCGACGGAGAAATCACCAAGGGCGCCAAGAAGGACGACGACTGAAATCAGGATAAAAAAATAGGCGGCGGAAGGGCTTGATCGCCCCATCGGCCTGACATAGGTTCCGCCGCCTTCGCCGCCCCCATCGATGATGGATGCGGCGGCCGACCGAAAGGTTCGGGGCTATAGCTCAGTTGGTAGAGCGCTTGAATGGCATTCAAGAGGTCAGCGGTTCGACTCCGCTTAGCTCCACCATAAACCCCTCGCCGTAACCCGGCGGGGGGTTTTCCATTTGGGGCCCCGGGAACCTGCTTTCAGGCCTGCCCGTTGGGCGCTCATGAACAGACGCCCCATTGTCCTCACCGCCATCGTCGGCGCCGCCCTGGCCCTGACGGCCTGTGCGAGCCTTCAGCGCGGCCCCGTCGGCAACGCCGCCGTGCCCCCGCCCGCCCGCCCGGTGGAACTGAACCGCTATGCGGGCCTCTGGTACGAGATCGGGCGCTACGAGAACGGGTTTCAACGGGACTGTGAAGGCACGACCGCCACCTACACAGTACGCAATGACGGCCTTGTCGGCGTGCTCAACGCCTGCCGCCAAGGCGGTCTGTCCGGTGAGCTGAAATCCATCGAGGGCCGCGCCAGGGTGGTGGAAGGCAGCGGCAACGCCCGGCTGAAGGTGTCGTTCTTCGGCCCGTTCTATTTCGGCGACTACTGGATTCTGGACCACGCCGACGATTACGCGTGGTCCATCGTGGGCGAGGGGTCGGGTCGCTACCTCTGGCTGCTGAGCCGCACGCCCCAACCCACCGCGGCTGTCCGGGCGCAGATTATGAACCGGGCCCGTGAGCTCGGCTATGACCTGTCGCTGGTTCGGCCCACCCTGCAGCCGTCGTCCTGACGGCGGTCGTTAGTTCATTTTCGCCATGTCGATGACGAAGCGGTAGCGCACGTCGGATTTCTCCATGCGCTCGTAGGCTTCATTGATCTGGTCGGGCGCGATCACCTCGATGTCGCACGCGAGGCCGTGCTCGGCGCAGAAGTCGAGCATCTCCTGGGTCTCGCGGATGCCGCCGATAAGCGACCCGGCCACCGCCCGGCGCCGCCACAGCAGACCCATGGCGTAGACCGGCAGGCCTTCAGTGGTCAGGCCCAGCATGACCATGGTGCCGTCCTTGGCCAGCAACTGGACGTGGCTGGCGATCTCGTGCGTGGCAGAGACGGTGTTGATGATCAGGTCGAAGCTCTCGCCCGCCGCCTGCATCGCCGCCTTGTCCGAGTTGATCAGGAAATGTTTGGCGCCCATGCGCTCGGCGTCGGCCTTCTTGCGGTCCGAGGTCGACAGGACGGTGACCTCCGCCCCCATGGCCGCGGCCTGTTTGACCGCCATATGGCCGAGGCCGCCCAGACCGATCACGGCGACCTTCGAGCCCGGTCCGACCTTCCAGTGGCGCAGGGGCGAATAGGTGGTGATGCCCGCGCACAGCAGGGGCGCGGCCGCGTCCAGCGGGATGCTGTCGGGAATGGTGACGACATAGTTCTGGTCGACCACAATGGCGCTGGAATAGCCGCCCTGGGTGATTTTCTGGCCGACGGCGGCGCCCTTGGGATCGGCCGAGCCATAGGTCTGGGTCATGCCGGGGACGCAATACTGCTCCTCGCCGTCGCGGCAGGGCTGGCACTGGCGGCAGCTGTCGACCATGCAGCCTACGCCGACCCGATCGCCGACCTTGAATCGGGCGACATTATCGCCGACCGCCGTCACCACGCCGGCGATCTCGTGACCCGGCACGATCGGGTAGGTCGTGTTGCCCAGATCGTTCTTCACGATGTGCAGGTCGGAGTGGCAGACGCCCGCGAACTTGATCTCGATAGCCACATCGTCAGGGCCGGGATCGCGCCGGTCGAAGCTGAAGGGCGAGAGCGGGGCGTCGCTCGACGTGGCGGCGAAGGCGCGGGTGGCGATGGGCATGGGTGTCTCCTGACAGATTCAGGTTAGGTGTGGTCTCCTCCGGTAATGCGCAACCGTCACGGGAGCCTTTCGATCAGGGCCATGGCGGCGGCCGGGTTTCTCACCTTCGCCCCGGCGATGAAATAGGCGAACACGTCGCCTGTCTTGCCCCAGCCCTTCACGCGGTCCGCCACGCTGTCCAGCTCCGCCGCGGTCATGCCTGCGGGCTCGTCCTCGCGGCTGGACATGAGGCGGGCATAGCGAAAATCGGCCGTGTCCTGGTCGAGGCGCGGCCACTCCGGCGCCTCATCATCCTCGGCGTAGACGATGGCCGCGCCGTACTTCGCCGCCAGGTCATGGAATTGCGGCACATCGAAACCGGGGTTCCGGACCTCCAGCGCGTGACGCAGGCGCAGGCCGTCCTTCTCCCTGGGCAAAAGCTTCAGAAAGCCCTCGAAATCCTCCGGGTCGAATTTCTTGGTGGCCATGAACTGCCAATTGATCGGACCCAGCTTGTCGCCCAGCTCGGTCAGGCCCTGGGCCAGGAAGCGGTCAAAGCTCTCGCCGCCTTCCGACAGAACCTTGCGATTGGTGCAGTAGCGGCTGGCCTTGACCGAAAAGACGAAACCGTCCGGCGTTTCGTCCCGCCACTTGCGCCAGCTGTCCGGCTTGAAGGTGGAATAGTAGGTGCCGTTGATCTCGATGGAGGTCAGTTTGGAGGCGGCGTATTCCAGCTCCCGCTTCTGGACCAGGCCGTCGGGATAGAACACGCCCCGCCACGGCTCATAGGTCCAGCCGCCGACGCCGATGTGGATGGCTCCGCTCATGACTGGTCCTGCTCCGTATTCCGCCGCATGGCGCGGCCGTTCGGATTATGGCGCAGTCTGTTCGCCCGCGCACCCTTGCGAGGTCACCGCCAGAATGCCCGCCAGCAGGGTCGCGGCGGTGATGGGCTTGGGCACATGGATGTCCGCCCCGGCCTCGCGGGACTGATCCCGATGCTCAGCCATGGCGTTGGCGCTCAGCATGACGATCGGGGTGGGGGCCGAACCCCGCTCGGCCTCCAGCCGCCGGATCTCGCGGGTGGCGGTCAGGCCATCCATGCCCGGCATCTGCATGTCCATGAGCACCACGTCGAAGCGGTCCGTGGCGAAGGCGATCACGGCCTGGGCGCCGTCCTCGGCGATGACCACCTCGGCGGCGTGGGCGCCCAGGATCAGCTGGACCACGCGCTGGTTGGTGGGATGGTCCTCGGCCAGCAGCACGCGCAGGGGCCGGTCCAGCCCGCCGCCGGTAAGGGTCGTGGTGCGTTCACGGGCGTCATAGTCGGCCAGCGATGCGGCCCGGCTCAGGGGGATCTCCACCTCGAACCGGCTGCCCGCGCCCGGGGTGGAGGCGGCGGCGATACGCCCGCCCATCATCTCCACCAGCGAGCGGCAGATGGACAGCCCCAGCCCGGTGCCGCCGAACCGGCGGGTGATGGTAGCGTCGGCCTGGTTGAAGCGGTCGAAGAGCCGCGCGGCGTGATCGGAATCAAAACCCACGCCGGTGTCCTCGACCGTGAACAGCACACGCGTGTCTCCGTCCTGCGGCTCCGCCACGGCGACGCTGACAGTGATCGCGCCCTGATGGGTGAATTTGACGGCGTTGGACAACAGATTGCCCAGCACCTGCCGGATGCGGGTGCTGTCGCCCACAAACATCCCGCGCGCATCCGGTGCACGCCGCACGACGAAATCCAGCCCCTTGTCCTCGGCCCGCAGACGCATGACGTCCAGCGGCGCGGCCAGGGCCTCTTCGAGGTCGAACGGGCGCGCCTCCAGATCCAGCTGCCCGGCCTCGATCTTGGACACGTCGAGGATGTCGGACACCAGCCGTTCCAGGGTCACACCGGACGAGGCGATCAGGGCGACCATCTCGGACTGGTCCGCAGACAGGGGCGTGCGCGACAGGGCGTCGACGATGCCGATGACCCCGTTCAGGGGCGTGCGGATCTCGTGGCTCATATTGGCGAGAAAGTCTGACTTGGCGCGGCTGGCCGCCTCGGCGGCGGCCTTGGCCTCGATCAGGTCGCGCTCGGCGGCGACCTTGTCGGTCACGTCGCGCGCAACGGCATAGATGCGGTCGCCATGCCGCTGGGCGCGCCACTCCAGGGTGACGTAGTGGCCCTGCTTGTGCCGATAGCGGTTGACCTGGCCCAGCACCGGGTCGCCGGGCCGGCGGGTCTCGACCTCGACGATGCTGTGCCGGGTGGCGGCCAGATCGTCGGGATGGATCAGGCGCAGCAAGCCCTGGCCCTCAATCTCGTCGGGACGATAGCCCAGTACAGCCCGCCAGGAGGCGCTGGCCTTGACCACCGTGCCGTCCAGATCGCGCACCACCAGCAGGTCCAGCGACACATCGAAGAAGGTGCCCAGGTCGACCCCGGACGACGCCCCGCCTGCGTCGTTCGGACGAGGGGAAGCTTCGAGCGGCTGGCAGGTCATGGGCGAACTCTCTGGGCGAACTGTGTCCAGCTTGACCATGACCCGTTAAGGGCAGGTTTCGCCCTCAGTACGCCTGTTCCGCATAGACTTGGCCGATGTCGCCGTTCCAGCGGCCATGATAAGCCTCCAGCAGACGCTCGGCCGGGGTGACGCCGCTTTCGGCGATGTCCTCAAGCTCGGCCAGATAGCCGCGCTCGTCCACCATGCCGCCGGAAAAGCGCGCGCGGTTCTTCAGGCCCTGACGCGCGATGGCGACCATGTCCTTCGCCACCTCCTGAACCGTGCGGCCCGCCACCTCGGCCTTAAGCCCAAGACGGGTGACATCGCGGCGCAGGCGCTCGTGATCGGTGATGTCCCAGTCCTTACAGAGGTCCCAGGCCGCCGCCAGAGATGGCGCGTCGTACAGCACTCCCGCCCACAGGGCCGGCAGGGCGCAGATGCGGCTCCATGGCCCGCCGTCGGCGCCGCGCATCTCCAGATACTGTTTCAGCCGCACCTCGGGGAACAGGGTGGTCAGGTGGTCGGTCCAGTCCTTGAGGGTCGGGGCAGCGCCCGGCAGGGCCGGCAACTCGCCCTTCAGGAAGGCCCGGAACGACTGGCCCGAGGCATCCACATACCGGCCGTCGCGCTTGACGAAATACATGGGGGTGTCCAGCGCGTACGCCGCATAGGTCTCGAAGCCGAAGCCGTCGGCGAACACGAAATCCAGCATACCGGTGCGGTCCGGATCGGTGTCGGTCCAGACATTGGCGCGTGCGGACAGGAAGCCGTTAGGCTTGCCCTCGGTGAACGGGCTGTTGGCGAACAGGGCCGTGGCGATGGGCTGCAGCGCCAGCGACGCGCGGAACTTCATCACCATGTCGGCTTCGGACTCGAAGTCCATGTTCGCCTGGATGGTGCAGGTGCGCAGCATCATGTCCAGGCCCAGGCTTCCCACCTTGGGCATGTAGGCGCGCATGATGTCATAGCGGCCCTTGGGCATGACGGGGATGTCGGCGCGGGTCCACAAGGGGTCGAAACCCAGGCCCAGGAATCCCAGACCCAGTTCGTCGGCCACCATCTTGACCTCGACCAGATGCTGGCCGGTCTCCGAACAGATGTCGTGGATGTCCTTCAGCGGCGCGCCCGACAGCTCGAACTGGCCGCCCGGCTCCAGGCTGACCGAGGCGGCATAGCCCTCGGTGTTCTTCTTCTCCAGGGCGATCACATGGCCGCCTTCCTCGACGGGCGCCCAGCCGAAGCGGGTCAGGCCCATCAGCATGGCGCGGATGCCCGACGGCCCCTCATAGTCCGGACGGCCGAAGCCATCCTTCAGGAAGCCGAACTTCTCGTGCTCGGCGCCGATGCGCCACTGGTCCCTGGGCTTCACGCCCTCGGCCAGAAAACCCGCCATGGTCTCAAGCGTCAGCGGCTCGTTCGCGTCGTCGGCCATGGTCGGTCGCCCCTTCGCCGCATCGCGGCCTGTCGCGGCTAGATGGGCGGGCTGAGGCGAATGCTCAAGCCCCTTGTGTCCAGCTGGTCGTGTGCGCGCCCTTCCAGTCGCCCCACGCGGCCTGCCACAGGGTCATGGCGGCTATGGCGGCGGTGTCGGCGCGCAGGACCCGGGGGCCCAGCGACACGGGTGTGGCGAAGGGCAGGGCCAGCAGGCGCTCGCGCTCATCCGGCGAGAACCCGCCCTCGGGCCCGATCAGGATGGACCAGGGCGCGTCCGCGGCGTGGGCCAGGGCCTCAAGGGCCGGCGGGCCGCCCCGTTCGTCGCAGAACATCAGCCGGCGTCCTTCAGGCCAGCCGTCCAGCAGGGCGTCCAGCTTCTTCGGATCGTGGATCTCGGGCACATCCAGACGGCCGGTCTGTTCGGCGGCTTCCTCGGCGATGGTGTCCAGCCGGTCCATGCGCAGCCGCTCGGCATTGGTGTAGCGGGTCAAGGTCAGCCGCACCCGCCGCGCGCCCAGCTCGGCGGCCTTCTCCACCACCGTCTCGACCCGCGCCTTCTTCACCACCGCCAGGATCAGGTCCAGGTCCGGCCCGAAGGTTTGCGGCCGCAGCTGTTCCTCCGCCTTCAGCACGCAGCCCCGCTTGAGCACCTCGGCCACCGTCGCCCGCCATTCGCCGTCGCGGCCGTTGAACACCAGCAGGTCGTCGCCCCCCTTCAGCCGCATCACCTGGGTCAGGTAGCGGGCCTGCTCGAGGGTCAGCGCGACGGCGGCGCCGGGGGACAGGTCTGAGCGGACATGAAGACGGATCATGCCGTGTTCTAGATCGTTATGGGGATACTGTTCCACCGTCCCGGAGATCGCCATGCCCCGATTGCAGCAATGGGCCGCCGAGGGCTGGACCCCAGAGGCGGGTCTGGCCTTCTTCGACAGTCTTGCCGCCGTCCGTCCCGAAGACATGACGGGGGAGTGGCGCGGGACCGAACTGCCCAGCGGCCACCCGCTGGACGGACTGCTGGCGTCCCATGGCTGGTACGGCAAGCGGTTCACCGACCGCGACCGGGTCGATCCGCTGCTGTTCATGGATGCGGGCGCTGTCCGGGCGGTGGATCCGGCCCGGCTGCCCCTCGGCCTGGCCTTGGCCCTCCCGCGCATCGCGCGAACGAGCGCGGCCCAGGGCTTCTTTCGCCTGCTGCTGCCTGTGCTGGCGACCAGTCGACCCGGGGCCCGCGTGCGCTCCATGGAGCACCGGGGCCTGATCTCGGCGGCCATGATCTATGACGACCAGCCTATCATCGATCACTTCCGCCGGGTGGACGACGACCGGCTTCTGGGTCTGATGGACCTGCGGCCGACCCCGGCCCCGTTCTTCTTCCTGCTGACGCGGACTACAGCGTCCGGGCGATCAGCAGCTTCATGATCTCATTGGTCCCGCCGTAGATGCGCTGGACGCGGGCGTCCTTGTACAGCTGGGCGATGGGATATTCGGTCATGTAGCCGTAGCCGCCGTGCAGCTGCAGCATCTCGTCGATGGTCTCGCCCTGGATGTCGGTGACCCAGTATTTGGCCATGGAGGCGGTGGCGGCGTCCAGCTGGCCCTTCAGGTGCAGGCCGATGCAGTGGTTTACGAACACCCGCGCCACGGTCAGCTTGGTCTTGACCTCAGCCAGCTTGAACTGGGTGTTCTGGAAGTCGATGACCCGCTTGCCGAACGCCTTGCGCTCCTTGACGTAGGCGAGGGTCTCTTTCAGCCCGCGCTCGGCCGCCGCGACGCCCTGCACCGCGATGTTCAGGCGCTCCTGGGGCAGCTGCTCCATCAGGTGATAGAAGCCGCGCCCTTCCGCCTCGCCGATGATGTTCTCCACCGGCACCTTCACGTCGTTGAAGAACAGCTCGGAGGTGTCGTTGGCCTCCATGCCGATCTTGTGCAGGTTGCGGCCGCGCTCGAAGCCCTCAAGCCCCTCGGTCTCCACCACCACGAGGCTGATGCCCTTGGCGCCCTCGGCCGGATCGGTCTTGGCCACCACGATGATGAAATTGGCAAGCTGGCCGTTGGTGATGAAGGTCTTGGAGCCGTTCAGGACGTAGTGGTCGCCCTTCCTGATGGCCGTCGTCTTGACGCCCTGCAGGTCCGATCCCGCGCCGGGCTCGGTCATGGCGATGGCGCCCACCAGTTCGCCCGAGGCCAGTTTGGGCAGCCAGCGCCCCTTCTGCTCGTCGGAGCCGTAGTGGGCCACATAGGGGGCGACGATGGCGTTGTGCAGCGAGATGCCGAAATGGTCCGCGCCCTTCCAGCCCAGTTGCTCCATCAGCACCACTTCATGGCGATAGTCGCCGCCCATGCCGCCCCATTCCTCGGGCATGGACAGATTCAGCAGCCCCGCTTCCCCGGCCCGGGTCCACAGGTCGCGCGGCACCGACGAGGCCGCGATCCACTCAGCCATCTTCTCGGGCCCGGCGTGTTCGTCGATCCACTTGCCGACGCTGTCGGAGAAGAGGGTGATCTCCTCTTCGGCCATGAAGTCAGGGGCGGGAATGTTGAGGATGTTCATTCAGCTAATCCGTCATCCTCGGGCTTGTCCCGAGGACCCACGGGTCCGCTGCACGTGCGGTCGGGGGGAGGTGATCGATCGGACCATCGGCAGCCTGTCGTGCGACTGAACAATGGGTCCTCGGGACAAGCCCGAGGATGACGGTTTCAAGAGGATCAGAACGCCTCCGCCGGAAGCGCCATCAGCACGTCCGAGCCGGTCTTGAGCTTCTTCAGGTGCGCCTCGGCGTCGGGCAGGATGCGCTCGACGAAGTAGCGGCCCACGGCCAGCTTGTTGGCGTAGAACGGGTCGCTGTCGCCCGCCTTCTTCTGCGCCGCCACGGCCATCTGGGCCCAGACATAGGCCATCGCGGTCAGTCCGAAGATGTGCAGGTAGTCGGTGGAGGCCGCGCCCGCGTTGTCCGGGTTCTGCATGCCGTTCTGCATCAGCCACATGGTGGCTTCCTGCAGGTTCTTCTTTGCGGCGGCCAGACCATCGATGAAGGGCTTTGTCGCCTCGTCTCCGCCATTCTCGCCCACGAAGGCGTCGATGTCGGCGAACCAGCTCATGACCGCGCGCCCGCCGTTGGCCGGCAGCTTGCGGCCCACCAGATCCAGCGCCTGAATGCCGTTGGCGCCTTCATAGATCATGGTGATGCGCGCATCGCGCAGGGACTGGGACGCCGTGAAGTGTTCGGTGTAGCCCGAGCCTCCGTGCACCTGCATGGCCAGGCTGGCCACATGGAAGCCGCGGTCGGTCAGGAACGCCTTCACCACGGGCGTGATCAGGCCCATGTAGTCCCGGGCCTTGGTGGCGACGGCCTCGTCCTCGGACTCCTGCAGATCGGCCTGCAGGGCGGTCCACAGGATGAAGGCCCGGCCGCCCTCGATATAGGCCTTGGACTCCAGCAGCATGCGCCGCACGTCCGGGTGCACGATGATCGGGTCGGCGGGGCCGTCCGGGTTCTTGGGGCCCGTCAGGCTGCGGCCCTGCAGGCGGTCCTTGGCGAACTCCACTGCGGCCTGAAGGGCGGCGTCGCCGATGGCCTGGCCCTGCAGGCCCGTGCCCAGTCGCGCCTCGTTCATCATCACGAACATGGCGGGCATGCCGCGGTTCTCTTCGCCCACGAGCCAGCCCCTGGCGTTCTCGTAGGCCATCACGCAGGTGGCGTTGCCGTGGATGCCCATCTTGTGCTCGAGCCCGGCGCACTGGACGCCTTCGTTGCGCTCGCCCAGCGAGCCGTCATCATTGACGAACACCTTGGGCACCACGAACAGGCTGATGCCCTTGATGCCGGCAGGCGCGCCCTCGATGCGGGCCAGCACCAGATGGATGATGTTGTCGGTGAAATCGTGCTCGCCCGACGAGATCCAGATCTTCTGGCCCGTGATCGAATAGCTGCCGTCGCCGTTGGGGACGGCCTTGGTGCGGATCAGGCCCAGGTCCGTGCCGCACTGGGGCTCGGTCAGGTTCATGGTGCCGCCCCACTCGCCAGTGGCGAGCTTCGGCAGGTAGCGGTCCTTGAGGACGTCCGAGCCGTTGGCGTGCAGCCCCGCATAGGCGCCTGCCGTCAGGCCCGGGTACATGCTGAACGCCGGGCTCGCCGCCGCCGTCATCTGGCCGACGGCCATGGACACCACGGCAGGCATGCCCTGGCCGCCATACTGGGTATGGGCCTGCAGGGCCGGCCAGCCGGCCTCGACCATCTGCTTGTAGGCTTCCTTCCAGCCGGGCGGGCCCGTGACGACGCCGTCTTTCCATTCACAGCCGTGCTGGTCGCCGGCGCGGTTGATCGGGGCGATCACCTCCTCGGCGAATTTGGCGCCTTCCTCGAGGATCTGGCCCACCAGATCGGAGGACACATCCTCGAAGCCGGGCTGGTTTTCGTAGCGGTCGATCTCCAGCACCTCGTTCAGGATGAACTGGAAATCGCGGACGGGCGCTTTGTAGGCCATGGGTCAGGCTCTCGCTTTGAAGAAATCTTGATCGTCGTCGTGATGGTGATGATTGAGCCGGGCGCGCAGGGCGGACTCATAGTCCTCGGCGCCGGGCAGGAGATCGGGCCGGTGTTCGGACAGCCGCTTCTCCATGGCCTCGCAGGCCCCTTCGGCCACCTTGATGGCCTCGTCCAGATCTTCGCGCTGGCGCTTCAGCGCCTCGACCTGGGCCCGGTGGCGGGGCAGGGCGACCGCCATCTGGTGGACGTTGTGATCCTTGCGGTCATACAGGTCGATCATCTCCTGAATCTCGGCCAGGGTGAAGCCGATGCGGCGGCCGCGCAGGATCAGCTTCAGCCGCGCCCGGTCCTTGGCGTCATAGACCCGCGTCTGGCCCCGGCGAGCCGGGGACAGCATGCCCTTGTCCTCATAGAAACGCAGGGCGCGCGCCGTAGCCCCGAACTCGCGGCAGAGCTGGCGGATCGAATAGGTGCGGTGATCGTCTGCGGACGCCATGTCCCATTCATAACTTGACGTGTGCGTAAAGGGAAGCTTTTTCCGCCGCGACCCCTGTTGTCCAAGCCTTAACCGACGTGCGCGATCCTGCGTCTGGCGGCCATCGGGCCGCGTTCACGGGAGGGGCGTCATGGCGTCCACGATGACTTCCAGCTACCGGCGCGTCCGCGATCATTTCGAGCCGCAGGACATCAGCCCGGAAGACCAGCGCCGCCTGCGCGGCCAGCTGGAGCAGATCGACTACGCCGCCTTCATCTCCAATCGCGAGCTGATCGGGCGCACGCTCGGTCAGACCGACATGGCGGCGTTCCAACGTCTCGCTATTGCGGCCGCGAATGCGCGGGGGGCATGGGTCGCGGAAGCGCTCCGTCTGACCGCTTCGGGTCAGGCCGTCAGCGCCGATCAGGCGGCCCGGCTGGGCGAGATGCGCAAGGTTTTCGAAGAGCTCAGCGAAGCCTACGAGGGGATGCGGCGCATGGTCGAGCGTGGCTATCTGACGCCCCCGACCGCTCAGGGCTGAGACAGGCCGCGCCGGCCGTTTGAAGCATTGCCGTGGGGCTGCTACCCCTCTCGGCCATGGAAACCGGCACGCTGATCACCCTCGCCCTGTATTTCATCCTCATGCTGGGCATCGGGCTGTACGCCTTCAAGCGCTCCACCAGCGACGTGTCCGGTTACATGCTGGGCGGCAGGAAGCTGGGTCCGGCGGTGACATCCCTCTCGGCGGGAGCCTCGGACATGTCCGGCTGGATGTTGCTGGGCCTGCCGGGCGCCATGTTCGTTTCCGGCCTGTCCGCGTCCTGGATCGCCATCGGCCTGTTCATCGGCGCCTTCGCCAACTACCTGCTCGTGGCCCCGCGGCTGCGCGTCTACACAGAGCTGGCCAGTGACGCGATCACCATCCCCGACTACTTCGAGAAGCGGTTCGAGGACCGGTCGCGCCTGCTCAGGGTGATCTCCTCGGTGGTGATCGTGGTGTTCTTCACCCTGTACACCTCATCCGGCCTCGTGGCCGGTGGGAAGCTCTTCGACAGCGCCTTCGGGGTCGACTACGCTTGGGGTCTGTGGGTCACCGCCGGCGTGGTGGTGGCCTATACCCTGTTCGGCGGCTTCATGGCCGTCAGCCTGACCGACTTCGTCCAGGGCTGCATCATGTTCGTGGCCCTGATCCTGGTGCCTGTCGTGGCCCTGACCGACGTGGGCGGGGTGGGCGGCCTGACCGAGACCGTGCGCGGCGTCGACCCGGCCCTGCTCGGGCTTCTCACCGGGACCAGCCTGATCGGGATCATATCCGCCCTGTCCTGGGGGCTGGGCTATTTCGGCCAGCCGCACATCATCGTGCGCTTCATGGCCATCCGCTCGGTCAAGGACATACCCGCAGCCCGCAATATCGGCATGACATGGATGGCCGTGACCATCATCGGCGCCCTGGCCACCGGCCTGACAGGTCTGGCCTACGCCACCAACAACGGCATCGAGGTCACCGATCCCGAGACCATCTTCATCATTCTGTCCGACGTGCTGTTCCACCCGCTGGTGACGGGCTTCCTGCTGGCGGCCATTCTGGCGGCGATCATGAGCACCATCTCGTCCCAGCTGCTGGTGTCTTCCAGCTCCCTGACCGAGGACTTCTACGGCGTCTTCTTCCGCCGCAACGCCAGCCAGAGGGAGCTGGTGACGGTCGGCCGTCTGGCGGTGGTGCTGGTGTCCCTGGTGGCCATCTATCTGGCCTACGATCCGAACAGCAATGTCCTGACTCTGGTGTCCAACGCCTGGGCCGGCTTCGGCGCCGCCTTCGGGCCGCTGGTGATCCTCAGCCTGATGTGGCGCCGCGTCACCCGCAACGGCGCCCTGGCCGGCATGATCGTCGGCGCGGTGACGGTGCTGTTCTGGGTCTTCGCGCCGGTCCTGCCGGGTGGCGAGGCCCTGACCACGGTCATCTACGAGATCGTGCCCGGCTTCATCCTGGCGACCCTGACCACCGTGATCGTCAGCCTGATGGGGCGTCCGCCCGACAGCGTCGTGGCCACTTTCGACCAGGCCAAAGCCGAACTACAGGCCGCCCGCTCATCCGGGTGAGGCGCGGCCCCGTAGCTGGGAGCGACCCCAGCCCTGGAGCCCCCCATGCCCGTCTTCCGCCTGATCGCCGCAGCCGCCCTGATCCTGGCTCTCGCCGGATGCGCCAGCCTCAGCGGCGCCGGCTCCGGCCCCGGCGCGCCTCAGCCGCTGAAGCCCATCGACGCCGAGCGCTTCTATTCCGGCCGCTGGCTGGAAGTGGGCCGCCTGCCCATGGACATCACCGAGGGCTGCGTCGCCGCCGCCACCGCCTATGCGCTGCGCGACGACGGGAAGGTGGATGTGCGTGACACCTGCCGGGTGGACACGCCCGAGGGTCGCGAGCGCGCCATCTCCGGCGTGGGAACCTTTGTCGATCCGGGAACCAACGCCAAACTTCGCGTCCGCTACCTGTGGCTGGTGGTCTGGGAATACTGGGTGCTGGACCGGGCCGACGACTACAGCTGGTTCATCTCCTCGGATCCGTCTTTCGACAAGCTGTTCATCTACACCCGCGAGGTCCCGACCCAGGCGCAACTGGACGCCCTGGTCCGGCGGGCTGGCGAACTGGGCTACGACACGTCGCGACTGGAGTTTCCCGAGCCGCTGCCGAACTGATCGTTAGCTCTTCAGCCGATATCCGGTCCTGAAGATCCAGGCCACAATCGCCAGGCAGATGGCGAAGAAGCAAAGAGTCGCCGCCAGGCTGATGCCGATGTTCACGTCCGAGGTGCCGAAGAAGCTCCAGCGGAACCCTGAGATCAGATAGACCACCGGATTGAACAGGCTGATGGTGCGCCACACGCCGGGCAGCATGTCGATGGAATAGAACGATCCGCCCAGGAAGGTCAGCGGCGTGATCACCAGCATGGGAATGAACTGCAGCTGTTCAAACCCCTGGGCCCAGATGCCGATGATGAAGCCGAACAGGCTGAACGTCACCGCCGTCAGCACCAGAAAGGTGATCATGGTCAGGGGGTGCAGCACCTCGAGCGGCACGAACAGCCGCGCGGTGGCCAGGATGATGACGCCCAGGATGATCGACTTGGTGGCCGCAGCGCCCACATAGGCGATGACGATCTCGATGTAGCTGACCGGCGCTGACAGGATCTCGTAGATGGTGCCGGTGAATTTCGGGAAATAGATGCCGAAGGAGGCATTGAAGATCGACTGGGTGAACAGGCTCAGCATCACCAGCCCGGGCACGATGAAGGCGCCGTAGGGCACGCCGTTCACCTCGGTCATGGCCGAGCCGATGGCGGCGCCGAACACCACGAAATACAGCGAGGTGGTGATCACCGGGGTGACGATGCTCTGCCACACGGTGCGCAGGGCGCGGGCCATCTCGAACCGGTAGATGGCCCAGATTCCATAGCCGTTCATCGCGCGGCCTCCTGTTTGGGCGCATCGCGCGCGCTGTCGTGCACCAGTCCCACGAAGATGTCCTCAAGCGAGCTCTGGCGGGTGTTCAGATCCTTGAAGCCGATGCCCATGTCGCTGAGCTTGCGCAGCAGGCTGGGCACCCCGGTGCGTTCGGCGTTGGCGTCGAAGACGTATTCCAGCTCGGCCCCGTCCGCCTTCAGCGCCAGCGCCCACTCCGACAGCTCCGGCGGGATCGCGGTCATCGGCTCCTGAAGGTTCAGGGTCAGCTGCTTCTTGCCCAGCTTCTTCATCAGGGCGGTCTTCTCCTCGACCAGGATCAGTTCGCCCCTGGAAATGACCCCCACCCGGTCGGCCATTTCTTCGGCCTCCTCGATGTAGTGGGTGGTCAGGATGATGGTCACGCCCTTCTCACGCAGGCCCCGGACCAGGTTCCACATGTCGCGGCGCAGCTCCACGTCCACGCCCGCGGTGGGCTCGTCCAGAAACAGGATTTCCGGCTCATGGCTCAGCGCCTTGGCGATCATCACACGGCGCTTCATGCCGCCCGACAGGGTCATGATCTTGGCGTCCTTCTTGTCCCACAGGCTCAGGTCGCGAAGAATCTGCTCGATCAGGGCCGGGTTCGGCGCCTTGCCGAACAGGCCGCGGCTGAAGGTGACGGTGGCGAGAACCGTCTCGAAGGCGTCGGTGGTCAGCTCCTGGGGCACCAGGCCGATCATGGATCGGGCCTTGCGATAGTCCTTCTGGATGTCGAAGCCGCCGGCGCTCACCGTGCCCGTCGTCGCATTGACGATGCCGCAGACGATGCTGATCAGGGTGGTCTTGCCCGCGCCGTTGGGGCCCAGCAGGGCGAAGATCTCGCCCTTGGCGATCTCCAGATCCACGCGCTTCAGGGCCTGATGACCGCCGGCGTAGGTCTTGGTGAGGCCGGATATGGATACGGCGGACATGAATCCCGGCCCCCTAAGCTGTGCGGTCCCGACAAGATGGCCTTCGATCCACCGATCACAAGGCGCGGCGCGCACAATTTGTCGCAGCCGTCACACGCAGCCGCTAGAAGACCCGACATGACTCGCGCCCTTGCCCTGATCCCGCTGATCCTTCTCGCCGCCGCCTGCCGGTCCCAGCCCGAGGCGCCTGCGCCCGAGGCCCTGGCCCCGGCCGCCCAAGCCTGCGCCGTACCGGACCGCCTGCGCCCCGTGGGGCCGGAGACGCCAGAGCCCGACGAGATCGTCGCGGACGCCGAGGTCGCCTACTACATGCTGGCCGTCGCGTGGGGCCCCTACTGGCAGGAGAACAACCGTGACGGACGCGGCTACGCCCTGACGCCCCAGGACCGGGACGTGGGCTACTTCCTGCACGGCCTGTGGCCCAATGCGGCCGAGGGCGACCATCCGCGCTACTGCTCGGTCACCCCCGCCCGCGCCATGACCGAGGCCGAGGTGCGCGAACATTTCTGCATGATGCCGTCGGAGTCCCTGCTCCAGCACGAATGGGCCGCCCACGGCACCTGCGGCTGGGACGACCCGGACGCCTATTTCGACCAGTCGGCTGAACTCTGGAACGCCCTGACCCTGCCCGAGCCGCCGACGCGCACCACGGCGGGCGCGCTCCGGGAGGCCTGGGTCGAGGCCAACCCCCATCTACGCCGCGACGGCGTCTATCTGGCCACGACCGACGACGGGCGACTGCGCGAGATCCGCCTGTGCTACGACCTGGACTACGCTCCGAGCGCCTGTCCGCGCGGTCTCGGCGCGCCGGATCAGGCCGCCCTGACCGTCCAGCCCCGCTAGGTCGTAAGCCCGTCTTCCAACGGCTGACAGCGCGGCTCGGTTCGACGCGGACGGAAAATCAGCTAAGGCTCGCGGCCCTCGAGCATGATGGCTTCAACCGATCAGGCTCTCGTCACGCGGAGCCGTTCATGACCGCCCTTCTTCGTTCCCTCAGCGCCCGCGTCCTGCTCGCCCTGATCATCGGCCTCGGCATCGGCGCCACGGTTCAGGGTTGGGACATGGTCATCAGCCCGGGCGTGGTGGCCGGGATCGAGGCGGTCGGCGGCCTGTGGCTGAACACCCTGCAGATGACGGTGATTCCGCTGGTCTTTTCGCTGGTGGTCGTCGGCATCGCAGCGGCCTCGGACGCGGCGGCCACGGGCCGGCTGGCGGCGCGCGCCGTGGCCCTGTTCGTCGGGCTGGTGGTCCTGGCGTCGGCCCTGACCCTGATGGTCATCCCGCTGGTGCTGGCGGTGTGGCCGGTAGCGCCCCAGGCCGCCCAGGCCCTGATCACCGGCGCGGGGGGCGCCTCTGCGGAAGGTCTTGAGGCGGCGGCTGAGGGGGCTGGCTTCGCCCAGTGGCTCATGTCGCTGGCCCCGGCGAACCCCGTGCGCGCGGCGGCAGAGAACGCTGTGCTGCCGCTGGTGTTGTTCGCCGCCTTCTTCGGATTCGCCGCCACCCGCCTGCCGCCTGACCAGCGCGTCCTGATCGTCAATGTGTTCGAGGCGGTGGCCCAGATCATGATCATCATCGTGCGCTGGGTGTTGCTGGCCGCGCCCATCGGCGTGTTCGCCCTGGCCCTGGTGCTGGGCCTGCGCAGCGGCTTCGGTTCCGCCCCGGCCCTGATCCACTACATCGTGCTGGTGTCCGGCGCCTGCATCGTCACCGTTCTGGTCAGCTATCCCCTGGCCGCCCTGGGCGGCGGTGTGCCGGTCGCCCGCTTCGCCCGCGCCCTTGTGCCCGTTCAGGCGGTGGCCTTCTCGACCCAGTCGTCGCTGGGCACCCTGCCCGTGATGGTCGAGCGGGCCCAGGACTTCCTCGGTATTCCCGAGCGCGTGGCTGGCCTGGTTCTGCCCCTGGCGGTGGCCATCTTCCGCATCACCAGTCCGGTCGCCAATCTGGCCGTGGCGCTGTTCATCGCCCACGTATTCGGGCTGGAGCCTACGATCGGCCAGATGGCGGCGGCGGGGCTGGTGGCCGTGGCGGTCAGCATCGGCACCGTGGGTTTGCCTGGCCAGGTCTCCTTCTTCACCTCCATGGCGCCCATCTGCCTGGCGCTGGGCGTGCCGCTGGAGCTGCTGCCCCTGTTGCTGGCGGTGGAGGTGATCCCCGACATCTTCCGCACCCTCGGCAACGTCAGCGCCGACATGGCCGTCACGGCGGTTCTGGACGACAGCGACCCCGACGGCGAGCCTGCCTAGTTCTGCAGGTCCGTTGGCAGGGTCTGGGACGACAGAAGCCCTTCGGTGACGTCCCAACGATCGCCCAGCTGGCTTTCCACCCAGGCCTGAACCATGTCCCGGCCCAGGCCGTAGTTGATGACATAGCTGCGGTAGCGCTCGATGAAGGACAAGCGCTGCTCCGCCCGCTCCCGCGCCACCAGCGAATAGGCCTGCAGCTGGTCCAGCGCCCTGTTGCGGTCGATACGCCC
The DNA here is from genome assembly GCF_046293315.1 of Brevundimonas sp. Classification (GTDB taxonomy): domain Bacteria; phylum Pseudomonadota; class Alphaproteobacteria; order Caulobacterales; family Caulobacteraceae; genus Brevundimonas. The sequence goes on along the minus strand of NZ_JBKBPF010000005.1, from coordinate 147,468 downwards.
CGCCAGATAATCGGCGGCGATGGTGTATTCCGCTCGCTGCAGCCCGCGCATCAGGCCCAGCAGTTCGGCCTGTTGATCGGCCGTAGCGGGATCCAGGCCGGCCAGCGGATAAAGGACCTCCCGCTCGAACCGCACCCGCTCCTCGCCCGGGAAGGCCAGGTCGATGCCGTAGTTGGCGCTGCCCTCGGCGATGAAGGACATAGGGCTGTAAAGCGGATAGACGCTCATCTCCATCCAGCCCTTCTCGTCCACGAAAGTGCGCTCCAGCAGGGCGTTGTAGACATGGTGGCCCGGATAGCCCTCGTGACAGCCCAGATCCACCGCCCGATCGATGTAGATGGGCAGATCGGTGTTGATTTGGATCAGGCTGACCGCGTCTCCCTGGTACCAGTTGTAGCCCGACCACGGCTGGTCGTTGACGAACTCGAGGGTGAAGCGCTCGTTCTCGGGCAGGTCGAAATGGCGGGCGGTGCGGACGCGGCATTCGTCGATGGCCGCCCGCATCACCGCGTCAAGCCTGTCGCGGGGAATGACGTACTGGCCCCGGAATTCGGCGACGCGCTCGTGCAGCGGCGCCTCTCCGGGAATCAGGGCGGCGATCCGCGCCAGGGTGTCGTCATAGGTGGACAGGGCCGGTGTGTCCGGGCGGATGCCGAACAGGCCCTCCGCCTCGTCCGCGAACGCCAGCTCTTCGCCCGCGATCATGCGCAGACGCGTCCCGGCGGCGCGCACATGGGCGATCAGATAGGCCCGGCGCTGAACCTCCTCTTCTGACAGGCCGCGCGTGGAAAGCTGTTCCAGGCGCTGGGTCAGGGCGGCGACGGCGGCGCGGAGTTGTTCCACCGTGCGCGGGTTCGACCGCGCCGTCTCGGCCCATTCCGCGGGGCCGTGGTAGGCGTCCACATAGCCCTCTTCGCGCTCGCCGATTTCCAGGGTCATGATGACATAGTCCTGGGCGATGGCGTTCAGGCTGTCGTCGCTGCGACCGGAACAGGCGGTCAGGCCCAGGGCTCCCGCGAGGCACAGGGCTGCAATGATGCGGGTCCGCCTCATGGCGCGTCTCCTTCCTAGTTTTCCTCAGGCTAGGGCGCGCCTTGCGCCGCGCCAAGTCTCGAGGCCAGTGAACGGCTTGCGATTTGCGGATTGAGCGCCCGCCGCCCATGCTGTAAGCACCGCCCTCGCGAAGGGTCCCGGCCCGCTCACGCACCCGTAGCTCAGCTGGATAGAGTGCTGCCCTCCGAAGGCAGAGGTCACAGGTTCGAATCCTGTCGGGTGCGCCACTTCTCCATTTTATGATCGTCTGGCCAGGCTGGCCGGTCACCGCTTCTGGCAGACCGGGCACCAGAAGGTCGAGCGGCCGCCCTGGACCGTGCGGCGGATGACGCCCGTGCAGTCCGGGGTGCGGCAGGCGTCGCCCTCGCGTCCATAGGCGTCGAAGCTGTGCTGGAAGTAGCCTTGGCCCCCGTCGGCGTTGGCGAAGTCGCGAAGGGTTGAGCCGCCCGCCGTGATGGCGTCGTTCAGCACATCGCGAATATCGCCGGTCAGCCGCTCCAGTCGCAGCCGCGAAACCTTGCCGGCCGCCGTCAGGGGCGAGATCCCGGCCCGGAACAGGGCCTCGCAGACATAGATGTTGCCCAGGCCGGCGACGATGCGCTGGTCCAGCAGGCTGACCTTGATGGACTGTTTCCGGCCCCTGAGGGCGTCAGCCAGATGGACGGCGGAAAAGGCGTTTCCCAGCGGCTCGGGCCCCAGACCTGCAAACCAGGGGTGAACTTCCACCTCATCGGTCGGAATCAGATCCATGAAGCCGAACCGGCGGGCGTCGGCGAAGCCCACGCGGGTGCGTCCGGCCGGCCCGTCAGCGCACAGGCTGACATGTTCGTGCTTGCCGGTGATCGGCGCGGGATCCTCGAACTCGCCCAGCTGACGGCCGTCCAGGGTGAAGCGGCCGGTCATGCCCAGATGCGAGACCCAGGTCTCGCCGGTGGACAGAGGCATGAGCAGATACTTGGCGCGCCGGTCCACCCGTTGCACCGTCGCTCCCTCCAGACGAGCGACGAAGTCGGCCGGAAAGGGAAAACGCAGATCCGGCCGGTTCTGGCGCACATGGGTCAGGCGCGCGCCGGTGAGGATCGGCTCCAGGCCGCGCCGCACCGTCTCGACCTCGGGAAGTTCGGGCATGGGCTGGCATAGCGCGGACCCGCAGCGGCGCCTACATCCCGGTCTCACACACAGGGAGATCAAGATGGACGTGCTCTACAAGGCCCATGCGACGGCCACCGGCGGCGGACGCGAAGACGGTCGCTCGCGCACCGACGACGGCAAGATCGACGTGAAGCTGTCCACGCCGACCGAGATGGGCGGCAAGGGCGGCGAGGGGACCAACCCTGAGCAGCTGTTCGCCACCGGCTACGCCGCCTGCTTCCTCGGCGCCCTGCGGCTGGTCTCCGGCCGCGAGAAGCACCCTGTCGCTGCAGATACGGCGGTTCAGGCGACCGTCGGCTTCGGCAAGAACGACAAGGGCGACGGCTTCAATCTGGACATCGAGATCAAGGTGACCGGACATGGCCTGCCCCCCGAGTTGGCCGATGATATTCTGGAAAAGACCCATCAGGTCTGTCCCTACTCCAACGCCACCCGCGGCAATGTCGACGTTCGAATCGGGCGCGATTGAGGCCTTTTCTCACGAACCCGTGAACCTTTTCGGCTTGGGCGGGTTCTTCAGGCTCCACACCAACGGAGACACTTCCCATGAAGAAGATCGCCATTCTGACGACCGGCGTTTTCGCCGCCTTCGCTCTGGCCGCTTGCCAACCCGCCGACCCGGTCGCCGAAGAACAGGCTGAACTGGTCGAGCAGGAAGCCGACGTGACCGCCGCCCAGCTGGAAGAGCAGGCCGACGCCGCATACGATCAGAACATGGACCAGCGAGGCGACGCCCTGAACGAAGAAGCCGACGCCGTTCAGGACCGGGCCGACGCCCAGGCCGACCAGATTCGCGAGAGCAGCGAAAACAACTAAGCTTTCGGTTGTTTGGATTTCAGAAGGAGCCCCTCGCCTCGGCGAGGGGCTTTTTCTTTGTGGCCGGTGTCGACCCGCTGGACCCGGCGGCGCGGAGTTTCTAGATGAACACCATGGCCCCCTCTCCCCTCGACGCATCGCCCGATCCCATGCTGACGCTGGAGCCGCACCGCAAGGTGACGGTCAGGGAGGCGTTCGGTGTCGATTCCGACATGACGGTCCCGTGCTTCGATACGAAGGACAGTCATGTGCCTGATCTGGACGAGGCCTATCAGTTCGATCCCCAGACCACCCTGGCCATCTGCGCTGGCTTCGCCTTCGACCGCCGGGTGATGGTTCAGGGCTACCACGGCACCGGCAAATCGACCCACATCGAGCAGGTGGCCGCGCGACTGAATTGGCCCATGGTGCGGGTCAATCTGGACGCCCACGTCAGCCGCATCGACCTGATCGGCAAGGACGCCATTGTCCTGAAGGACGGCAAGCAGATCACGGAGTTCCGCGAGGGCATCCTGCCCTGGGCCATTCAGCGTCCCGTCGCCCTGGTGTTCGACGAGTATGACGCCGGGCGTCCCGACGTGATGTTCGTGATCCAGCGGGTGCTGGAGGCACAGGGACGTCTGACCCTCCTGGACCAGAACCGGGTCATTCGCCCCAATCGCTGGTTCCGCCTGTTCGCGACGTCCAACACCGTGGGCTTGGGCGACACGACCGGCCTTTACCACGGTGCGCAGCAGATCAATCAGGCCCAGCTGGACCGCTGGAGCATCGTCACCACGCTGAATTATCTGGACCACGATGTGGAGGCCGAGATCGTGGCCGCCAAGGTGCCCGAGTGGCGCGACGCGGAAGGTCGCCGCAAGATCGCCGCCATGGTCCGCGTGGCCGACATGACCCGAAACGCCTTCATGAACGGTGACATCTCCACGGTCATGAGTCCCCGCACGGTCATCACCTGGGCCCAGAACGCCCTGATCTTCGGGGGCGACGTCGCCCTGTCCTTCCGCCTGACCTTCCTGAACAAGTGCGACGAGCTGGAACGTCCCACCATTGCCGAGTTCTATCAGCGCGCCTTCGGCGAGGACCTGCCCGAGGCGGCCACACGGGTGAAAGTCGGCTGACGCCCAGCGGTTGAGGCCTCATTAAGCTCCGCCGTGTATGGCAAAGCTTGTATGAGTGGTGTGAGTTCGACGTGATCTACAATACTGACTATGTGCGCGCGTACGCTGATCGCTACCGCGACATGTTCCCGGTTCGTCTGGTCACCATCGCCGGCATCGTCATTCTCGCCGTCATCGTTCTGGGCTGGGGGTGGGCGGCCAGTTTCGCGATCGCCCAGTACGGTCTCTATGCGTTGCTCTGGCGGGCGGTTCAGGATGCGCGCCTGCATCCCGAGGCGGCCGGGGCCGGGCGCAGGCTCGGCCTGTGGAGCGAGGCCGTCACCCTTGGCCTCGCCACCCATAACGCCCTGTTCTCCCTGGCCGGGTGGCTGGCGGAACCAGCCCATCTGACCTATGCGCTGCTTCTGCTCATCGGCAGCCTTATGGTCGGGGCTCTCCAGGTCCACGTCAGCCGGCGCAGTTTCGTAGCCGCCGTCCTGCCGCCCGCGACCGCCCTCCTGTATATCACCTTCGCCGAGGCCCCCGGGGATGTGGCGCTTCAGCTGAGCGCGACCCTGTTCATCCTGGGCGTCATCGCCGCCGCCTGGCGCCAGTGGCGCAGCGACCGCGAGGGAGTTGAACTGATGGTCTCGGTTGTGGAGCGCTCGCGGGAACTTCAGGACGCCCTGGCCCAGGCGGAGGCCGATCGTGCGGCGGCCGAGCAGGCCAATCAGGCCAAGTCCCGCTTCCTGGCCATGATCAGCCATGAGGTTCGAACGCCCCTGAACGTCATCATGGGCCTGACGGAGGTGTTGCGCGGCCCCCGTCGTCCCTCATCCGAACCCGCCGTAGCCGCTGTGGTCGATGACATGGCCGACGCCGGCGGCATGCTGCTGCGCCTGCTGAACGGCGCTCTGGACATCTCAAAGATCGAATCGGGCAAGGTCGACCTTCACCTGGCGCCTGTCGACATCGGCGAACGGATGGAAGCGATCGCCCGCGTCTGGCGCGCGCGGGTTGAGGAACTGGGCCTGCGCCTCGAAGTGGAACTCCAGGGCGAGCGGACGAACTTCATCGTTCTGACCGACGAGGGCCGGGTCGAGCAGGTTCTGATCAACTATCTGTCCAACGCGCTGAAACTGACGCCGTCCGGAACGGTCCGCATGCTGGCCCGCGCCCTGCCCGCCCCGGACGGCCGAATCGACCTGGACTTCGAGGTGCACGATCAAGGCCCCGGCGTGCCGGAGGACCAGCGCGACCGCATCTTCCAGCCTTTCGAACAGCTCGCCGCGGGACGCGCGGCCGGCGGTTCGGGCCTTGGGCTGGCCCTGTGCCGAGCCAGCGTCCAGGCCCTGGGCGGCGCACTGGGCGTCCGCCCGGCCCGGCCGCAGGGTGCGGTTTTCTGGTTCCGCTTCACCGCTGAGCAGGCGGCTCTTGCTCCGGTCGTCGCGCCCGAAGCCCCCCGCGCGCCTGACGCCCTGGTCCAGGCGCCCCGCGTTCTGGCCGCAGAGGATCACCCCGCCAATCGTAAGCTGTTGGCCCTGCTGTTCCAGTCCTTTGGCGTCGACCTGGCTTTGGTGGAGAACGGCCGGGAAGCGGTGGAAGCCCTGCGGGCGAACCGCTTCGATCTGGTGCTGATGGATGTGATGATGCCCGTCATGGACGGCGTCGAGGCCTTGACCGTGATCCGCGCCGAGGAGGCCGCCTCCAACCGCCCGCGCACCGCGGTCCACATGTTGACGGCCAACGTATTCGACGAGGATGTGGCGCGTTACCTGAAAGCCGGCGCCGACGGCGTTCTGCGCAAGCCCATCGAAATCGACGCCCTTCAGGCCGTGCTCAACGCCACGACCGCCCAGCGCGCCGACGTCTGACGGAGGCTGACGGCCGGGGAAGCGGCTGCCTAGGCGGCGTCCAGCGCCGTTTTCAGGGTCGCCCGCGTCTGCGCCGGCTTCAGTAGCGGAAAGAAGTGGTTCCCGCCCGCGACCGTCGACACTTCGACGCCCGCAATCTGGCCCGGTGCGATGCTGCAGGTCGAGTTGTGCTCGGCCTTGTGGATAGAAGCCGGCCGGCCCACGCTGCGCAAAACCGGCCAAGGATCGCATCCTTGTGCGGCATAGTTGGACGCCTCCCATCCCGGTGCGCAGGCCAGCTCGACCCCGTCCTCCGCGTCGCGGAACCCGTCAGCAGCATAATCGCACAGAACGGCCTCAGGCCACCCGCTGAAGGCGCCGCGTCCGCGATAGGCGTCCATGGCCGCCGCCCGGCTCTCGAAGCGGTCGCGGCGCCGCAAGGCGTTGGTGGCCAGGGAATAGCGCCGCGCGACGCGGCCGAGCAGCGGCAGGCTCATGGCCAGGGCCGTGGGGCGGGGCAGGATGACCGGATCCAGCATGACGACGCCTCGAACCCTGTCGGGCCTTTCACCGGCCGCCAGCAAGGCGACGACCGCCCCCATGGAATGGCCCGCGAGAACAATGGGCGGACCTTCAAGCGTGTCGATGAGACAGACGATGTCGTCGCGCAGGTCACGCCAGGACCGGCGCCAGCCCGGCGGGGCGGGCAGGGTGCTCCGGCCGTGGCCGCGCAGATCCGGCGCCAGGATGCGCGCCTTGCGGGCCAAAGGTCCCAGGAGGGTTCTGTACGTGCGCGCATTGAACCCGTTGGCATGCACGAAAACCATGTCCGGCGCTCGGGCGCTGTCCCCGATATCCATAACCGACAGGGCGCCGCCCTGCGGGTCCGGAGCGGCCACAGTCCAGTACGCGGGCGATGGCGGCTGCGGGCTCAGGCGTCGGCCGCGGGTCGGCGGCACTCGGGGCACAGCCCATGCCCTTCGATGGCCACCCGCTCTAGGACGTAGCCATGCTCGGCGGCCGGCTCGCCGAGGCCGGCCATGGCGGGCGGACTGACTTCCACCGCCGCGCCGCAACAGTCGCAGATCAGGAACGCCGCCGCATGGGAACGCTCCCCATGGCTGCAGGCCACATAGGCGCTGATGGACGCGATGCGGTGGGCCAGGCCCTGACGTTCCAGGAATTCCAGGGCGCGGTAGACGGTGGGCGGCTTGGCAGCCTGGCCGTCGGCGCCATAGGCCGCGATAAGGTCATAGGCCTTGACCGGCTCGCCGGAAGCCAGCAGCAGTTCCAGCACCCTGCGGCGCGGCTCTGTCATGCGCTCGCCCCGACGGATACAGCGGGCCTCGGCCTCGCCGAGGGCGGTGCGCAGATCGTCCGTGTCGAGACCCGTGTCGTGCCGATGGTGTGCGCATGCTTCGCCCATGTACTTCAGCTAGTGGTTCCCGCCACAATCCGCAATCCGCCCCCTGCGTTGCCGATCACGGCGCCTTGGGTTAAACGCATGCTTCCCTTTCACACCGAGCCTTGACTTCATGTCCGACACACAAGCGACCGATAGCCCGCTCAGCGGCAATGTCCTGTTCTACAGCAAGCCGGAACCGCTCAACGCGGACACTCACGGAAAGCTGGGTGTGAACCAGGCCGAAAAGCCCTATTCCTTCGTGAGCGGCACCAATCTGGTGCCCCTGACAGTGACTGAGTTCGCTCCCGCCGCCCTGTCGTTCCCGGTGGTTTTCCTGGGTCAGCCCAAGTCGCCGGTTGCGGTCATGGGTCTGCGTCAGGACCAGAATCTGTTCGTCACCGAGGGCGGCCAGTATCAGGCTTCGGCCTACCTTCCGGCTTTCGTGCGGCGCTATCCGTTCGTTTTCGCCAACGACGACCAGAACCAGCGCATGGTGCTGTGCATTGATCGGGCCGCGCCGTTCGTCGCCGAAGGTGGAACCGTCCCCCTGTTCGAGGGCGGCAAGCCGTCCGGCTTCACTGAACAGGCCATGAAGTTCTGCAACGACTTCGAGACCGAGCGCCAGCGCACCGTCCGCTTTGTCGAAATGCTGGAGGAACTGGACCTTTTTGAAGTCAAGGAAGCCAACTTCACCCCGCGCAATCCTGACGGGACGCCCGGTCAGGTGCAGCGACTGGCCGAGTACCACGCCGTGTCAGAAGAGAAACTGAAGAAGCTGCCGGCCAAGAAGCTGGCCGAACTGCGTGACAACGGCGCCCTCGGTCAGATTTACGCCCACCTGGTGTCGCTGCTGGGCTGGGACCGTCTTGTGGCCATGACGTTCGAACGCGCCAACACGGCGCCGCCGGCCGCCAACGCCTGATCATCGGTGCTGATTTCCAGAAGGCGGCGGAGTAATCCGCCGCCTTCTGCATGTCCGCCGTGCGGGCCGGGGTCAGCGCCGCATCAGGAGCGTTCGGGTCAGGCAGGAGAAGACGAGACGCCCATCCTCATCGAGCAGATCGTGCTGGGCAATGACGACTCCGCGGGTATCGCCCACCGGATCCTTGCCCATCACCGTCAGCCGTCCACGCAGCAACTCCCCCACAGGCGGATTGCGCGAGAAGCGCAGGGCGTCGACCGCCAGCCCCTTGCTGAGGGCCATGCCGCGTTCGGCGTCGTCGGCCAGCCTGCGCCACAGGGCATAGACCATCGCCTCGGGGGCGCCGTCGCCGGCGGACCAGTGCGGGGCGAACCGCTCAATGAAGCCGTCCAGCGCCTGGCCGTCCACGGCGCAGGCCCCCATGGGAATGACCTGACCGACCTGAATGTCCTCGAAATGCAGGAAATCGGCCGATTCAGTCATGCTCAGGCGGGCTCCTCGGAAACCTTGACCAGCAGCTTGCCGTCATGGTCGCCCGTGAACAAGCGGTTCAACGAGTCGAGCGCCGATTCCAGCCCTTCATCCACATGGACCTTCCACTGGACTTTACCATCGGCCAGCCATGGTCCCATCTCGGCGACCATCTCCCGGGCGCGCGGGGCGTAATCCAGCACAAGGAAGCCCTGGATATTGAGCCGGTGGGTGATGATGCGCGCGAAATTGGGCGAGGGGGGCGGGCGCGTGGCGTTGTACGCGGAGATGAGGCCGCACACCGCCATGCGGCCGTGGACATTCATGCGATTCCAGACCGCGTTCATGATGTCGCCGCCGACATTCTCGAAATTGATGTCGATGCCGTCGGGCGCCAGGCGGTCCAGCGCCTCGCCCACATCCTCGTTCTTGTAGTCGACCGCGCCGTCGAAGCCGAGCTCCTCGGTCAGCCAGCGGCATTTCTCGGGCCCGCCGGCGATCCCGATGACCCGGGCCCCCTTCAATTTGGCGATCTGCCCCGCGATGGAGCCGACGGCGCCAGCAGCGGCGGAAATCACCATGGTCTGACCCGGCTCAGGCCGACACACGTCGGTGACCCCGAAATAGGCGGTCAGCCCGGTCATGCCCAGGACGCTGAGATTGGCCGTCAGCGGCAGGCCAGGCGCGCGATGCACAGGGCGCAGCGCGTCCTCTCGAACGACGGCGTACAGCGCCCAGCCGCCCGACATCGGGGTAACGATATCGCCTTTGTTGAATCGGCCCGATTGGCTCTCCTCGACCACGCCCAGCGTCAGACCACGCATGACTTCCCCCAGCTTTACAGCGGGCAGATAGCCTTCCGCATCGTTCATCCATGTGCGGTTGGTAGGATCCAGGGACAGATAGACGGTGCGGACCAGCACCTCGCCTTCGTTGAGGGCCGGAACAGGGCTTTCAACCAGTTCGAGATCGCTCGGCTGGACCAGGCCCTTGGGGCGCTGACGCAGAATCCATTCACGGTTAGTCAGAGCCATGTTCACCTCCACTGAAGACGTTTTCTTTCAGGACGCACCTTGGCGGCGCGGCGCTCGCCTGTCGATACGCGGGCAAGAAAAAGGGCGGGCCCCTTGAGGGAGCCCGCCCAGTCAGCATCATCGAGAATGAGGCGCGGAGGCGACAGACCGGCTTGCGCCGGTCTCAAGTCGGGGGGGCGTCGCCGCCTCCGCATCATGAAAACACCGGGGCACTGGGCAAGTTCCGCAGGCGACGAAATAATTTCGCCGCTTCGCGCCCGAAGGCTGCGCTTCGGAACAGCCCAGCCAGGCCGACGTTATGGCAGTAACAGAATCACAGCCCTGTACGGGCAAACCGGAGTGAATTTCATGACCCACCAGCCGCCGCATGACCAGGGCCGAGCCCCAGATGGCGACAAGGACCACGGCCAGGTCGTTTCGCCCCAGCGCGCACGTCAGGGACGCTCTGGCGTCCGCATCCTCGTGGTCATGGTTGTCTCGCTGGCGCTGATTGTGCTGCTTTACATGCTTCTGTGGGGCGGAACGCAGGAGCAGATGGGCGATCTGGAGACCCCGGCGGACGAACGGTCGGCCGCGGCGACCTTCGAGGGAGACGCCTCAGGGCCCCCGGCCCCTGTGGACGGCGTGCAACCGACCACGCCGGAGTAGGAACCAAAAAAAGGCCCGGCGAAAGCCGGGCCTTTTTCTTCCTGAGGTCTGAACGGGAAGTCAGGCGACTTCCTTCTGGCGCGCAGGATGGAAGAACAGCGCCTGGCTTATCGCCGCTTTCACCGTCTCAGGCTGGAATGGTTTTGTGATCAGGAATGTCGGTTCCGGCCGTTCCCCGGTCAGAAGACGTTCGGGGAAGGCGGTGATGAAGATCACCGGCACATTGATGCTCTTGAGGATGTCCTTCACCGCATCGATGCCCGAAGAGCCGTCAGCCAGCTGGATGTCTGCCAGAACCAGCCCCGGGCGATGGCGTGACACCGCGTCCACTGCCTCGTCGTGGGTGGTGGCTGTGGCCGAAACCTTATGCCCCAGCTCCCTGACCAGGGATTCGATGTCGGCCGAGATGATGGGTTCGTCTTCGATGATCAGGACATCTGTGGCCAATTCGGCGTCTATCTCACGCTGGGCCTCACCGATCAGACTTTCAATGTCGCTCAGTTCCGCACCCAGAATCTGGGCGGCTTCGGAGGGCGTGAAACCTTCCAGCGCGGTCAGCAGGAATGCCTGGCGAGACTTGGGCGCGATCTTCATCAGTCTCTGAGAGGCATCATCGCCGCTTTCGAGCCCGCTCTTGTCCTCCAGCCTGGCGCCGGTTGCGACCCAGATGGTGTGGAAAACGTGATACAGGGCGACGCGGGGCGTCATGCTAGCCGGCAGCTGCTGCTCGCCGGCCGCCAGGGCCTCAAGCGCAACGCGAACGTAGTTGTCGCCCGTGCTCTGGTCGCCGGTCAGCGCGCGTGCATAGCGGCGGACATAGGGCAGATGAGGCGCGAGTCTCGCCAGAAGGCTCATACTTGAATTTCCCCGACAAAGTGCAGTTCAGTCGGCCCGGTCGTGCCGAGGCCTGATTTGGACCAACGTATCCGTAGCGCAACGGTTCCCGACCGCGATGCAAGCTTGAGCATTAAAACGGCTTCATGCAGGAACTCCCATTGCAGGAAGGCGTTCCCGTCCCGCACTGACACGCTAATGGCGTGCGCATCATCAAGAGTCGGGCGGCAAGCGCTTCATGATCGATCAATCACATCCTCCCCGTCACACTCCGGAACCGCCGGAGGACGGAGACGGCGGGCTGGAGGAGGCGCGCCTGCGCCAGCAAGCCATAGGGGTCAAGCTCCGGCACATGTTCGACCAGGTGGTCAACGAGCCGGTGCCGGACGAATTCCTGGATATTCTTCGCAAGGCCGACCAGAAGGCCGAGGGTGGCTCATGACGGGCGCGCGATCAGCGGCTCCCAAGCCGCCTTCTGCGGACGACGACGCCTTCAAGACACAGCTTGTCGCCCTGATCCCCCATTTGCGCGCCTTCGCACGCACACTGGCCGGCGACCCGACGGCCGCTGATGATCTGGCGCAGGACGCGATGATGAAAGCGTGGGACGCCCGCGCCAGCTATCAGATGGGCACCAACATGAAGGCCTGGACCTTCATGATCCTGCGCAATCAGTTCTATTCGGAAAAGCGCCGGTCATGGCGTCAGTCGCAGCTGGACCAGGAAGCGGCGGAGCGCACTCTGGTGGCGGTGGATGATCCGGAAGCCCCTGTGGCGCTGGATGAACTGCGCCTAGCCTTGGCCAGCTTGCCGGAAGAGCAGCGCGAGGCTCTCGTTCTGGTGGGAGCAGGCGGCTTCGCCTACGAGGAGGCCGCCGAGATCTGCAACTGCGCCGTCGGCACCGTAAAGAGCCGGGTCAGCCGTGCCCGCCGGGCGCTGCAACAGACGCTGGAGCGCGGTGGTTATGCCCGCGACGGCAAGGCCGCCGGCGATGCCATGCGCTCCATTCTCGCCGATGCGGACCGGCTGAGCGCGCAGCGGCAGGGTTAGGGCGTGGTCCGGTTGGGGCGGCGCTCCTCCAGGGCTCAGGGGATTCGATTCCGTCTGGCGGCAGCCATGGCGGTGGCCCTGTTGCCGATCCTGTTGCTAAGCGCGGTTCAGACCCAATCGGCCTTTCAGCGTGAGGCGGAGGACCGGCGGCACGATCTGGTTCTCGCCGCCGAACGTAGCGCCGCCACGGCCAAGGCGAGGGTGGACAGCGCCACTGTCCTGCTGGAAGTGCTGCGTCCGGAGTCGCTGGGCTTGTATTGCGCGCCGCGCTTGCGCGCGCTCGTGGCGGACATAGACGGCTACGAAGCGCTTTACCGGTTCAGCCCGACGGGCCGGGTGGCCTGTGCGTCCACTTCTGTCCAGGGCGACCTTACGGTCAGCGGCGACCCCTGGTTTTCAAGAATTCAGGGCGGTGAGGCCGTGGTCCTCACGCGCGCGCCGGACTGGCTGGCGACCGAACCGTCCTTGCTGGCGGCGGTGCGCTCAGAACGGCCCCTCGGCGCCTTCGACGGCGTTCTGGCGGCGATTATCCCCCTGTCAGCGCTACAGCCGGATCTCAGCGACCGCGCCTTGCCCGAGGGCACCCAGGTGGCCTTGACTGATGCGTCGGGCGCCATTCTCACCGCCACAGACATGGACGCTTTCCTCACGGAGGACGCTGATGGTCTGACCGGGTGGGTGGATCGGGCGCGTCAGGGGGCGGTGGAATTTCGCGCGCGCGACGCGTCTGGCCGTGATCGCCTTTACGCGGGCGCGGCCCTGGCCGGCAGGGATATCTATGTGCTGCTGTCGACGCCGGATCCGGGGCTTCTGTCCTGGGCTCAGCTCAACCCCACCGGTACCTTGCTTCTGCCCCTGGCCGCCTGGCTGATGGCTTTTCTGGCGGTGATGATCTTCACCGAGCGCATCGTCATTCGATGGCTGGATTATCTCGAAAGGGTTGCCTCGATCTACGCCAAGGGCCGGTTCACGGTGCGCCCCGTGCAAGCCGAGAACGCTCCGGCGGAGATTCGGGTTCTGGCGCGCACCCTGGACGAGATGGCCGAAGCTATCGGCGAACGGGACCGTGAGCTCACCAAGTCGCTGGCTGAGAAAGACGCGCTGATGCGCGAAATCCACCACCGGGTGAAGAATAACCTGCAGATCATCTCGTCCCTGCTCAGCATGCAGCAAAGGGTCCTGACCGACCCGACAGCTCGGGCCGCTATCGGCGACACGCGCCAGCGCATATCGGCGTTGGCCCTGATCTACCGCACCCTCTACCAGAGCGAGGATATCCGCGAGGCGGACCTGGCGGACTTCCTCCGCGAACTGACAGGGCAGTTGGTCGCTTCGGAGTCGGGACGAGGTCCGGTGGTTTCCAGCGAGGTTTCGGCGGACTCCCTCGTCATCGACCCGGACCGTCTCGCGCCGCTGGCCTTGTGGGCCGTCGAGGCCATCTCAAATGCCCAGAAGCACGCGTTCGCGGACCGGGGCGGATCTCTCAAGGTGAGATTCCGCGTCAGGGAAGATCGTTGTGTGCTTGAGGTCGAGGACGATGGGCCGGGAGCGGACGCCTCGGCTCTGGCGGACGGCGTGGGCCGCACCCTCATGACCGCCTTCGCCCGACAACTTCGTGGGACGCTCGAGTTCGAGACGCCGGAGCAGGGCGGCATGATTGCGCGGCTGACCTTTCCGAAGCCAGCGCCCCCGCCTTCGTCGCTACACGCATCCTGACGGAACACCCTTGTCACGGGCGCGTTAGCTTGACCGTCACTGTCATGCTCCGGCGCCGCCGGGGCCCTAGGAGCAACACCATGCGCAAGATTTTCGCCATCGCGGCCGCCGCCGCCCTGATGACCGTCGCCGCCTGCAACACCATCTCCGGCGTTGGCCAGGACGCCCAGGCCGCCGGTCAGGCTGTCGAGCAGTGCGCCGAAGGCCAGACCTGCTGATCACGGCTCAAGCCGATTAAGCTCCAGGAAGCCCCGCAGCCTCACGGCTTCGGGGCTTTCGTGTGTCTGGACTGGCTGGGGCCACGCAATCTACGCTGGCGCAGAGTGAGTGCGGATCACACCCGAACGCTTTGCAGACCTTGTGTACCCGGCCGCCGCCTAGCATTTGGTAGGCCGCCCCTATCGCCAGGAGATTCAATATGTCCGATCCCAAGGCCGCCGGTCACGCCCTCATCCGTGAGCACGCCCTGATCGCGGGCGAGGCGATCCCGGTGAAGGGTGAAGGCATCGCCGTGGACGATCCGGCCACCGGCGAGATCATCGGGCATGTGCCGGACCTCGGCGCGGCCGAGACCGAGCGCGCCGTCAAAGCCGCTCACGACGCCTTTCCCGACTGGTCCCGATCGGACCCCCACGCGCGCGCCGCTTTCCTGCGCCGCTGGGCCGCCCTGATCGACGAAAACGCCGAGGGCATCGCGGGTCTGATGTCGCTTGAGAACGGCAAGACCCTGGCCGAGGCCAAGGGCGAGGTCGCCTACGCCAACGGCTTCATCAAATGGTCGGCGGGCGAGGCCGAGCGCATTCTGGGCGAAACCCAGGACACCCCGCTGGGCCATCTGATCGTGACCTTCAAGGAGGCGGTGGGTCCATGCGCCCTGATCACGCCGTGGAACTTCCCGGCCGCCATGCTGACCCGCAAGCTGGGCCCGGCCTTCGCGGCGGGCTGCACGGCGGTGGTCAAGCCGGCCAGCCAGACCCCCTTCACCGCCATCGCCCTGGTCGAACTGGCCTATGAAGCGGGCCTGCCCAAGGGGGCCCTTTCGATCATAACCGGCGACGCGGCGACCATCGGCGGCGTCCTCACGGCTTCGCCCCTGATCCGCAAGCTGTCCTTTACCGGCTCCACCCCCGTGGGCCGCAAGCTGGCCGAGCAGTGCGCCCCGACGCTCAAGCGGGTCTCCATGGAGCTGGGCGGCGCCGCGCCCCTGATCGTGTTCGAGGACGCCGACCTGGACCTGGCCGTGGCCGAGACCATCAAGGGCAAGTTCCGCAACGCCGGCCAGACCTGCGTCTGCCCCAACCGGGTCTATGCGCACGCCTCCATCGCCGAGGCCTATGCCGACCGGCTGGCCGCCGAGGTGGCGAAGCTCAAGGTCGGAAACGCCTTCGAGGCGGAAGTGAAGGTCGGCCCACTGATCGAGGACAAGGCCCTGGACAAGGTGGAGGACCACCTGAAGAAGGTTCAGGCGGCGGGCGGCAAGGTGCTGACCGGAGGCTCGCGCCACGCGCTGGGCGGGCGATTCTTCCAGCCCACCGTGACCCTGGGCGGCGACGACGCCCTGTTCCGCGAGGAAGAGACCTTCGGCCCGCTGGTCCCCGTGTTTTCGTTCGAGGGCGAGGCCGAGGTTCTGCACAAGGCCAACGCCAGCCCCTATGGCCTCGCCTCCTTCGTCTTCACCCGCGATCTGGATCGCGCCATGCGCGTGGCCCGGGGGCTGGAGAACGGCATCGTGGGCGTGAACGCCGCCATGGTCTCGACGCCCGTGGCGCCGTTCGGCGGGGTCAAGCAGTCCGGCTACGGCCGCGAGGGCTCGGTCCACGGCATCGAGGAGTATCTGGACATCAAGGCGGTGACCCTGAACCTGCGCTAGGTCAGACCGGCAAGGCCCCGCGCTTGACCACCGTGCGCATGGACACCGACGAGGACACCCGCGTCACGCCGGGGATGCGAGTCAGCTCCTTGGAGTGGACCCGCTCCAGGTCATCCACATCCCTGACCACCAGACGCAGCAGATAGTCCGAGCCGCCGGTCATCAGGTGGCATTCCACCACCTCGGACACGGTGGCGATGGCGGTCTCGAAGGCGGTCAGGGCGCTTTCGGACTGGGACGACAGGGTCACGGTGACGAACACGCTGATGGGCAAGCCCACGGCCCGCTCATTGATAATGGCGGTGTAGCGGCTGATGACGCCCGCCGCCTCCATGGCCCGCAGACGGCGCAGGCAGGCTGACTCCGACAGGTTCACCGCCCGGGCCAGATCCACATTGCTGATACGCCCGTCGTCCTGCAGGGTGCGCAGCATCTTTCGGTCGGTAGCGTCCAGTTCAACGGCGGAAACGGTCTTCATGGTGACTCCTGACGCAATATTCTGCACGTTTACGCGGACCAGGCGATGAAAAGAAGCAGGAACCTGCCCGACGCCCGGGCGTAGATTGGGCTCAACCCGTCACCGGGACCATGCTCAGGGAGAGATCATCATGCGCGTCGGCGTCCCCAAGGAAATCAAGCCCAACGAACACCGCATCGGCCTGACCCCCACCGCCGTGCGCGAATACGCCGCCCGTGGCCATGAGGTCCTGATCGAGAAGGGCGCCGGTCTGGGCGCCGGTTTCGCCGACGACGCCTATGAGGCCTGCGGCGCGAAGATCGTGCCCGACGCCGTCGCCGTGTTCGATCAGGCCCAGATGATCGTGAAGGTGAAGGAGCCGCAGAAGACTGAATGGCCGCGCCTGAAGCCGGACCAGATCCTGTTCACCTACCTGCACCTGGCGCCCGATCCTGATCAGACCAGGGGCCTGCTGGAGTCCGGCTGCGCCGCCATTGCCTATGAAACCGTGACGGACGCCAAGGGCGGTCTGCCGCTGCTGGCGCCCATGTCCGAGGTAGCCGGCCGCATCGCCGTCTTCTCGGCCGCCGAGACCCTGCTGAAGCACAACGGCGGCATGGGTCTGCTGCTGTGCGGCGTGCCCGGCGTGGCGCCCGCCCGCGTGGTGGTTCTGGGCGGCGGCGTGGTCGGCATGAACTCGGCCCGCATGGCCCTGGGCCTGAACGCCGAGGTGGTGGTGCTGGAGCGTTCCATCCCCCGCATGCGCGAGATCGACGAGGCCACCTCGGGCCGGGTCATCACCCGCTTCTCCTCCCTCACCGCCATCGAGGAAGAGATCCTCAAGGCCGACGTGGTCATCGGCGCGGTGCTGGTGCCCGGCGCCTCCGCGCCCAAGCTGATCAAGCGCGAGCATCTGTCGCGCATGAAGCCCGGCTCGGTGCTGGTGGACGTGGCCATCGACCAGGGCGGGTGTTTCGAGACCAGCCGCCCCACCACCCACGAGGACCCCACCTATGAGGTCGACGGCGTGGTGCACTACTGCGTGGCCAACATGCCGGGCGCCGCCCCGCGCACCTCATCCGAAGCCCTGAACAACGCCACCCTGCCTTTCGGCCTGGCCTTGGCCGATCATGGTCTGGACGCCCTGAAGAAGGATCCGCATCTGGCGCGGGGTCTGAACGTGCTGGGCGGCAAGATCACCTATCCCGCCGTGGCCGAAGCCCTGGGCATGGATTACGTGGACCCCTACGGCGTCTGGGCCTGAACCAGGTCACGAGCCATGAAAAAGGGCCGGAGCAGCGATGCTCCGGCCCTTGTCTTTTCAGCCCTTAGGCGATCAGCCCCGCGCCAGATTCCGCAGCACGAACGGCATGACGCCGCCGGCCTTGAAGTATTCCAGCTCGGTCTGGTTATCGATGCGGCAGCGCACCGGGAAGCGGGCCATCTTGCCGTCCGACGGGCGGAACAGCTCGACCCACAGCTCCTGACGGGGCTTCAGCTTGCCGGTGTTGACGTCCGACAGACCGCGGATGGTCACGATTTCCTCGCCGGTCAGGCCCAGACGGGTCCAGCCGTCCTGTTTGAACTGCAGCGGGACCACGCCCATGCCGATCAGGTTAGAGCGGTGGATGCGCTCATAGCTCTCGGCGATGACCGCGCGCACTCCCAGCAGGTTGGTGCCCTTGGCCGCCCAGTCGCGCGACGAGCCGGTGCCGTATTCCTTGCCGGCGAAAACCACCAGCGGACGACCTTCCGCCTGATAGCGCATGGCCGCGTCATAGATCGACATGGTGTCGCCCGACGGGAAGTGCTTGGTCACCCCGCCCTCGATGTCGGGCGTGATCTTGTTGCGGATGCGGATGTTGGCGAAGGTGCCGCGCATCATGACTTCGTGGTTGCCCCGGCGTGCGCCGTAGCTGTTGAAGTCCAGCGCATCGACGCCGTGCTCGGTCAGGTAGGCGCCCGCGGGCGAGGCCTTCTTGATGGCGCCGGCCGGGCTGATGTGGTCGGTGGTGATGGAGTCGCCGAAGATGCCCAGCACGCGCGCCTCGATGATGTCCTCGACCGGGGTCGGCTCCATCGACAGGCCCTCGAAATAGGGCGGGTTGCGCACATAGGTGGAGGTGTCGTCCCAGGCGTAGGTCTGGCCGCCCTCCACGTCGATCTTCTGCCAGTGCTTGTCGCCCTTGAAGACGTCCTTGTAGCGCTTGGCGAACATCTCGGGCGTGACGCAGGAGCGCTGCAGTTCGGCGATCTCGGCGCCGGTCGGCCACACGTCCTTCAGGAAGACGTCGTTGCCCTTCTTGTCCTGACCCAGCGGCTGGGTGTTCAGGTCGATGCGCATGGAGCCGGCGAGGGCGTAGGCGACCACCAGCGGCGGCGAGGCAAGGTAGTTGGCGCGCACGTCCGGGTTCACCCGGCCTTCGAAGTTGCGGTTGCCCGACAGCACGCTGGTGGCGACCAGATCATTGTCGTTGATGGTCTTCGAGATCGCCGGGTCCAGCGGACCGGAGTTGCCGATGCAGGTGGTGCAGCCATAACCGACCAGATTGAAGCCCAGCGCGTCCAGATCCGTCTGCAGGCCCGCTGCCGTCAGATAGTCGGTGACCACCTGCGAGCCGGGCGCCAGCGAGGTCTTGACCCACGGCTTGACCGTCAGGCCCAGGGCGTGGGCCTTGCGCGCCACCAGACCCGCGGCGATCAGCACCGAGGGGTTGGAGGTGTTGGTGCAGGAGGTAATGGCGGCGATCACGACGTCGCCGTCGCCCAGATCGAATTTCTCGCCTTCGACAGCGACGCGGGGAGCGTCGGTCGGGCGGCTGAAGACCTCGCCCAGCGCCGTTTCGAACGCCGAGGCGGCGATGGTCAGCTCGACCTTGTCCTGCGGGCGCTTGGGCCCGGCCAGCGACGGCACCACGGAGGAGACGTCCAGCTCAAGCACGTCGGTGAAGACGGGGTCTTCGCTGTTCTCGTCGATCCACAGCCCCTGCGCCTTGGCGTAGGCCTCGACCAGCGCCACGCGGGCCTTCTCGCGGCCGGTGGCGGTCAGATAGTCCAGCGTCGCCTGGGACACCGGGAAGAAGCCGCAGGTGGCGCCGTACTCGGGCGCCATGTTGGCGATGGTGGCCTGGTCCTCGATGGTCAGGGCGGTGACGCCAGGGCCGAAGAACTCCACGAACTTGCCGACCACGCCCTTCTTGCGCAGCATCTGGGTGACGGTCAGCACCAGGTCGGTGGCCGTGGCGCCCTCGGGCAGGCGGCCGGTCAGGCGGAAACCGATGACCTCGGGGATCAGCATGGGGATCGGCTGGCCCAGCATGGCCGCCTCGGCCTCGATGCCCCCCACGCCCCAGCCCAGAACGGCCAGGCCGTTGATCATGGTGGTGTGGGAATCGGTGCCGACAACCGTGTCGGGATAGGCCACGGTCTTGCGGCCTTCCTCGGCGGTCCAGACGGTCTGGGCCAGGTTTTCGAGGTTCACCTGGTGGCAGATGCCCGTGCCCGGGGGCACCACGCGGAAATTGTTGAAGGCGGTCGAGCCCCAGCGCAGGAACTTGTAGCGCTCCATGTTGCGCTCGTATTCCCGGTCCACGTTCTGGTCGAACGCCTTGGGCGTGCCGAAGTGGTCCACCATGACCGAGTGGTCGATGACCAGATCCACCGGGTTCAGCGGATTGATCCGGGCGGGATCGGCGCCCAGCGCCGTCATGGCGTCGCGCATGGCCGCCAGATCCACCACCGCCGGAACGCCGGTGAAGTCCTGCATCAGGACGCGGGCGGGGCGGAAGGCGATCTCGTGCTCGACCGCGCCCTTGTTGTCGATCCAGGCGGCCACGGCCTTGAGGTCGTCCTCGGTGACCGAAACGCCGTCTTCATTGCGCAGCAGGTTCTCCAGCAGCACCTTCATGGAACGCGGCAGGCGGGAAATCCCGGCCAGACCGGCTTCCTCGGCGGCGGGAAGGCTGTAATAGGCGTATTTCTTGCGCCCGACGGAAAGGTCCTGACGGGTCTTGAGGCTGTCGTTCGACGGCATGTGGGAGAGTTCCTCTGGTCTACGCCGCCCGACAATCCGGTTGCGCGTTCGCGCTGCAGGCGCTGGGGCGCACAGGTCCCCGGCGCGCGCGGCGAAAGCCTGCTGCGGCGACGCTGGATATAAGCGTTAGCGGCGCGGGCGTCCATGTATCCACGACGAGGACGTGGACATTGCGAACGGGTCGCACATGATTGGCCGCCTAGCCATCGACGATCTGGGGCTGTCGCGGGGCGAGCGGGGGCTGTTTCGAGGCCTGTCCGTCGATCTGAAGGCTGGCGAGGCCCTGGCCCTGACCGGGACCAACGGGGCGGGCAAGACCAGCCTGCTGCGTGCGGTCGCCGGGTTCATCCGCCCTGATGCGGGAGCGGTGCGCTTTCTCGACGAGGCCGAGGACGACATCGAGCCGGAGACCGCCCGGGCCCGCCACATCCATCTGCTGGGTCATCTGGAGGGGCTTAAGGGGGCCCGCACCGCGCGGGACGAACTGGCCTTTCAGACCGCCTGGTGCGGGGGGGCGGGCATTGATGCCGCCGTCGGGGCCCTGGGCCTCGCGGCCCTGCTGGATCTCGAGACCCGCAAGCTATCGGCGGGCCAGCGGCGGCGCCTGTCGCTGGCCAGGCTGATCGCGGCGCCGCGCGCCCTGTGGCTGCTGGACGAGCCTCTGGCGCCGCTGGACGCGCGCTGGCGCGCCGCCGCCACCCGGTTGATGCGGGACCACCTGGCGGGCGGCGGCATGGTGATCGCCGCCGTTCACGATCCGCTGGGCCTGCCCTGCCGGACGCTGGATGTGGGGGCGGCGCCATGAGCGCGGTCCGGGTCCTGTTGAAGCGCGAGCTTTCCCTGGCCTGGGGCGGGGGCGGCGGCCCGCTGCTGGCCTGCGGTTTCTTTCTGGCTCTGACCGCCATCGTGCCGCTGGCGGCGGGCGGCGATCCGCGCGTGCTTCAGCCGGTGGCGGGCGGCATCGCCTGGATCGCCCTGGCCTTGGCCAGCCTGCTGTCGCTGGAGCGCCTGTTCGAGCGGGATTTCGAGGACGGGGCGCTGGACCTGCTGGCGCTGGGGCCCTTGCCGCTTGAGGCGGTGTTCGCCGTCAAGGCTCTGGCCCAATGGCTGGCCATCGGGCTGCCGCTGGCGATCGTTGCGCCGGTGGCGGCGGTCGCGCTGGGCGCCGATCCGGGGCGGGCGCCGCTGATCCTGGGCGCGGCGCTGCTGGGCAGTCTGGGCTTCGCCTTCACCGGGGCGCTGGGCGCCGCTCTGGCGCTGGGCTCGAAGCGGGGCGGCCTGTTGATCGCCGTGGTGGTGCTGCCCCTGTTCATCCCGCCGGTGATCTTCGGCGCGGGCGCGCTGGAACAGGCCCTGACCGGCCTGTCGCCTTGGCCCGCCCTGGCGCTTTTGGCCGCCTACGCTCTCTTCGCCGTCGCGCTCAGCCCCTTTGCCGGGTCGGCGGCCATCCGGAACGCGCAGGGATGAGGCGCTGTGCGGCGCCGCGCCCGCTTGCCCGCGCGGTCCCCCGCGCGTATGCGGCCTGACCATGGTCTTCGGCCTCGCCAATCCTGATCGGTTCATGCGGTTCACGCGGCCCCTCATGCCCGTGGTCTGGGCGCTGGCTGTCGTGCTGCTGCTCGCCGGGACATGGCTGAGCTTCACCGCCCCGGAGGACTATCAGCAGCTGGATACTGTGCGGATCATGTTCGTGCATGTGCCCGCCGCCTGGCTGGGTCTGGCCGCCTATGTGGCGCTGGGGGTCTCGTCCTTCTTCGCCCTGGTGTTCCGCCATTCGCTGGCCGACGCCGCCGCGCGCGCCGCCGCGCTGCCCGGTGCGGTGTTCACGGCCCTGGCGCTGGCCACCGGCTCGCTGTGGGGCAAGCCCATGTGGGGGGCGTGGTGGGTGTGGGACGCGCGCCTGACCTCGGTGGTGGTCCTGTTCCTGTTCTATGTGGCCTACATGGCCCTGCGCGCCGCCATCGACGACGAGGCCAGGGCCGCGCGGGCCGCCGCCGTGCTGGGGCTGGTGGGTCTGGTGAACCTGCCGATCGTGAAATTCTCGGTGGATTGGTGGAACACCCTGCACCAGCCCGCGTCCCTGCTGCGGGCCGAGGGCCCGTCCATGACCGCCGCCCATCTGACGCCGCTGCTGGTCATGGGGCTGGCCTATATGATCCTGTTCACGGCGGTGTGGCTGACCGAAATCCGCACCGAGGTGCGTCGCCGCCGTGTCCTCACCTTGCGCGCCCGCGCGGCTCAGGAGGCCTAGGGATGCTCGACCTCGACATGGGCGCCTACGCCGCCTTCGTCTGGCCCGCCTGGGGCGTCAGCGCCGTGGCCCTGGCGGCCCTTGTGGCGCGGAGCGTCATGGCCGCACGTCGCTGGAAGCGCGATCTGGACCGGCTGGAGGGGACCAAATGAAGCGTTGGCTGGCCGTCGTCCCGCTGATCGTTCTGGTCGCCCTGGCGGTGCTGTTCGTGGGCTGGTCCCTGCGTCGTGACCCCGCCTATCAACCCGACGCCATGGTGGGTCAAGGCGTGCCCGCCCTGACCTTGCCGGTGCTGACCAATGGAGCAGCGGGGCCGGGTCAGGCCGATCTGGCCACCGCCGCAGCCGGCCAGCCCACGGTGGTCAACATCTTCGCCTCCTGGTGCGCGCCGTGCCGCATCGAGCACCCGCAGCTGATGGCGCTGCGCGAGCAGGGGGTGCGGGTCATCGGGGTGGCCTACAAGGACGATCCCGCCGCCACCGCCGCCTTTCTTGAGGAGCTGGGCGACCCCTTCGCCGTGGTGCTGGTGGATGCCGACGGGCGGCTGGGACTGGAGATGGGCTCCTCGGGCGTGCCTGAAACCTTCGCGGTCGATCCGTGGGGCGCCATCACCGCCAAACACTCCGGCCCCCTCGTGGACCAAGGCGATCTGGTCCGCCTGACCGAAGGTCTCGCCCCCGAGCGCTGGTCGCGTTAACCTTTTTTCCAGACGCTCTGTTAACCATCGGGGCATGAGCCCGATTCGTCCCGATCTGCCGTCTCCGCGCCACGCCGCCACCCATCCCGTGGCCACCACGACCGCGCGCGTGGCGCAGGCGGCGTTCTTTCAGCAGGCGCTGGCCGGAGTGAAGGCGGCGCAGGAAGCGCAGCAGACGCAGTCCGCGCCCCGAGCGGAAGCGCCGAGGGCCGCGCCGGCTGCGCGCGAGGCGGACGCTATGGACAGGCCACGCCGTCCCGGGTCGTTCCTCGACATCACCGTCTGATCCGCTTTTCGGGAACGACCTGCGCCGTTCACACGCTCATTCCTGAACAGAAACAGGAATGGAGACGCCCCCATGGCCCAGGCCCGCAAGGCTGACGAACGCTATCTGGACAAGGACGAACGCGAACTGTGCGAGCGCGCTCGCCAGCCCGCCCTTCGCGAAATGAAGCAGGACGACCTGACCGATCTGGCCAAGCGGCTTCGCGAACGGCGCAACCGGGCGCGGGACCTGGCACGCGACCAACGCCGCAGCGCCAGTCGGGGTGGCAAGCCCACGGAAGGCGAAACGGGGTCGGACCGCAAGAAGGCCCTGCTATCGGCAGGCATGAAGCGGGTGAACCGCGAGCTGGACCGCCGCCGGGCGGGCGACCGGGGGAAGGCGGCCACGGCGAATCTGAAGAAGGCGCTGAAGCGCAAGAAGGCCAACCAGTGGTCAGGCCCGGCTTACCGGAATTCCGATGAGGGCCTGAACCCCACACCCAACACCGGGATTGCGCCCTCGGGGGCCCTGGACGCCGAGGGGCAGCGGCCGGTTCTCGAACGATCGCGGAAGGTCCGCTGACGGATTAGGCCGCGCGAACGTCCAGGCCGGGGCCGCCCGCCTTGCGGCGCGCCTTGGTCTTCTGGACCTTTTCAGCGGCCTTTCGGGCTTCTTTCTCGGCCTTGCGGGCCAGCTTTTCGGCGCGCTTGGCGGCCTTGGCTTCATCCGGCCCGGCATCCGCCACAGCGGCCAAATCGGCCAGCAGCTTCATGAAGCTGTCGCGCTTGGCTTTGGGCATTAGCGCAAGAATGCGGCGGTCTGCTGCCTCGACCCGGGCGCGGGCGGTTTCAAGAAGGGCGCGGCCCTCGTTCGACAGGCTGACGGCCTTGGCGCGGCCGTCCAGTACCGAACGCTCGCGGTTGAGCAGGCCCTTGGCCGTCATCCGGGCGACCAGATCGGCCAGGGTGGATCGGTCGATGCCGGTGGCGCGAACCAGATCGGTCTGGGTCAGGCCCTCGTTCCTTGAGGCGATCTCAAGAACCGCAAACTGCCGCTGGGTGGGGCCTTCGGCGCCGACTTCCTCGGCGTAGATGTCCAGCGCCAACTGCAGCGCCCGGTGCATCAGGTGGCTGGGTGATGCATCCAGCGGCCCCGGGCGCGCCTTCTTTCCATCCTTGACCATGCCGGGACCCCGCTTACCGATAATCCGTGCAAGGCACGGTTCATGGCAGGGTTAGCAGCGCCGTGTTTCGGTTTGGCGACAGCTCCGTGAAGGCTTGAGCAGCCTACAGCCCAGTGTCCGGGCTGATCGGCCCCGGCTCCTCGTCCTTGATCATGTGCTTCAGGATCACCGGGATTTGGGACAGACCGAAAATCGAGGCGGCAATCCAGAGAATGCCCCGGAAGCTGGTCCAGACCGCATCCGGGTCCGGCGTGGCCCAGCCGAAGGTGTCCCAGAGAGACAGAACCGCCGCCTCGCTGCGGAACACCTCATTAGCTGCAGCGACAATGAGGAAGTAGGCGCCATACCGGAAAGTCAGGATGCGCCAACCGTGGTCGGTCACCTTGATTGCGTCGCCCAGCAGATATTTGAACGGATATTTCTTCAGCGGCAGCGAACCCAGCAAGATGCTGCCCAGGATCACGTTCTGGATGGTCAGCTTCAGCTTGATGAAAAGGTCGTCGTTGAAGAAAATGGTCAGCACCCCGAACACCAGGGCGAACAGGCCGGTGATCAGGGGCAGCGGGGCAAACCGCTTCTCCACCGCGTAGCCGACCGCCAGGGCGACGGCTGAGGCGATCACCAGCACCCAGGTCGCCTTGACCAGGTCGCGGGTGATGAAATAGGCGCCGATGAAGGCGACCAGCGCGCCGAAATCCACCGCCTGGCGGATCCATTGCGGGCGCTTCTTTTCCGTCGTCTCGGTCGTCATTAATCCTCAAGTCCCACCAGAAGGCGGGAGAACGCCCGCGCGTCGAACGGCTGCAGATCCTCGATGCCCTCGCCCACCCCGATCAGCTTGATGGGGGCGTCGGACGCCTGCGCCACCGGCACGAGAACCCCGCCGCGGGCCGTGCCGTCCAGCTTGGTCATGACGATGCCCGAGACATAGGCCGTGCGGCCGAAGATCTGCTCCTGGGCCAGGGCGTTGCGCCCCACCGTGGCGTCCAGCACCAGCAGGGTCTCGTGTGGGGCGTCCGGATCGATCTTCTTCAGCACCCGGACCACCTTCAGCAGCTCGTCCATCAGCGCCTGCTTGTTCTGCAGACGACCGGCGGTGTCGATCAGGACCACATCGTGGCCCTCGGCCCTGGCGCGGGTGAAGGCGTCGAAGGCCAGACCGGCCGGATCGGCGCCGTCACGACGGCTCTCGAAATCTGCGCCCGCCCGTTCGGCCCAGATGCGCAGCTGATCCCGGGCCGCGGCGCGGAAGGTGTCGCCCGCCACCACCATGACCCTGGCGCCCTTGCCTGTCAGATCGGCGGCGATCTTGCCCAGGGTCGTGGTCTTGCCCGAACCGTTGACGCCCACGAACAGCACCACATAGGGTTTCGGGCCGGAGAGGGGATCGAACACAGCTTCCCGAGGCGCAAGTTCGGCGGTCACCGCCTCGGCCAGGGCTTCCTTGATCTCGCGCTCGTCGGAGGTCTTGCCAAAGCGCAGGGCGCGGAAGCGCTCGGTGATCCGGGCGGCGGCGGCCGGGCCCAGATCGCTCTCGATCAGGTGCTCCTCAAGCCGCTCCAGCGCCGCTTCGTCCAGCGGTTCCTTGACGAAGGATGAGACGACCTGCTCGGTCATCTGTTTGGAGGATCGGGACAGTCCCTGGCTGAGCCGCTGGAACCAGCCCTTTTTCGGCGTGTCGATCATGAGCTCCGTCTAGCGGGAAAGGCCCCGCCCCGTCACCCGCAATCGTCCGCCCGGATTCATAGCGCGGGAAGGCTTGAAGCGTTACATGGACCACGGAACAGGGATCAGGACACCGGATTTGGCCCGACAGCACCCCTTCTTCACCCCCGCCGCCCACGGCTTCGTACGCGTGGCCGCCGCCACGCCGGTGGTCCACACCGCCGATCCTGTGGCCAATGCGGATGAGCACATCGCCCTGATCGTCGAGGCCGGCGAACAGGGCGTGGACCTGCTGGTGTTCCCGGAACTCAGCCTGACCGGCTACGCCATAGACGACCTGTTGTTGCAGGACGCGCTTCTGGTGGAGGTGGAGGCGCAGATTGACCGCGTCGCTTCGGCGACAAAGAAGGCCAATCTGGTCGCCGTCTCAGGGGCCCCCGTCAGGCAGGGTGATCGGCTCTACAACTGCGCCGTTGTGATGGCCAACGGACAGATATGGGGTGTGATTCCCAAGACCTATCTGCCGAACTACAGGGAATATTACGAGAAGCGCTGGTTCTCGCCGGCCGGGCCACAGGACGCCGACAGCAGCATCATCATCGGCGACACGCGCCACGCCTTCGGAACTGACCTGATCTTTCAGGCCGAGAATCGGCCCGGCTTCTCGTTCGGCGTCGAAATCTGTGAGGATTTCTGGGCGCCCTTGCCGCCGTCGACCCGCTCCGCCCTCGCCGGAGCGCGGATCATCCTCAACCTGTCCGCCTCAAATGTGGTGATCGGCAAGGCGGACGAGCGGGCGATGCTGTGCGCCAGCCAATCGTCCCGAGCGGTCTGCGCCTATGTCTTCGCCGCCTCCGGGTGGGGCGAAAGCACGACTGATCTGGCCTGGGACGGTCAGGCCTCGATCCACGAAATGGGGACCTGCCTGGCTTCCGGCGAACGGTTCTCGATGGACTCTCACCTGACCATCGCCGACGTGGACGTGGAACGGATTGGCCTGGAACGACTGCGCACCGGCACGTTCGCCGACTGTGCCCGGCGCGAACTGAGCGCCGACGAATTCCAGCCCCTCGCCTTCTTCGCAGCGGAGCCCGGCTCGCCCGCCGATCTGATCCGGCCGCTGGACCGTTTCCCGTTCGTGCCGGACGATCCGGCGCGGCTGGATCAGGACTGCTACGAGGCCTTCAACATCCAGGTTCAGGGCCTGATGCGGCGCATGAAGGCGACGAACGGCGAGCGCATCGTCATCGGCGTCTCCGGCGGGCTGGATTCAACCCAGGCGCTGCTGGTGGCCTGCCGGGCGTTCGACCGGCTGGAACTGCCGCGCAAGAACATCCTGGCCTTCACCCTGCCCGGCTTCGCCACGTCCGAGGGCACCAAATCCAACGCCTGGGCGCTGATGACCGCGCTGGGCGTCACGGGCGAGGAGATCGACATTCGCCCGGCGGCCGAACAGATGCTGAAGGACATCGGCCATCCCTATTCGGAAGGAAAGCCGGTCCACGACATCACCTTCGAGAATGTGCAGGCGGGGCTGCGCACCGACTACCTGTTCCGCCTGGCCAACCACCACGGCGCCTTCGTGCTCGGCACCGGCGACCTGTCAGAGCTGGCGCTGGGCTGGGCCACCTACGGCGTGGGCGACCACATGAGCCACTACAACGTCAACGGCGGGGTGGCGAAGACCCTGATCCAGCACCTGATCCGCTGGGTGGCTGACAAGGCGGTCGTCGGCGCCGACGCCGCGCCCATCCTGCACGCCATCCTCGACACCGAAATCTCGCCCGAACTGGTGCCCGCCGACGAAAGCGGCGCCATCCAGTCCACCCAGGCGACGGTGGGGCCCTATGCCCTGAATGACTTCTTCCTGTTCTACATCACCCGCTTCGGCCTGAAGCCGTCCAAGGTGGCCTATCTGGCCCATCAGGCGTGGGGCGACCGCACCCACGGCGCCTGGCCCGCCAATCTGCCCGAGGCGGAAAAGATCGAGTACGATCTCGCGACCATCAAGTCGTGGCTGCGCAAATTCCTGATCCGCTTCTTCCAGACCAGCCAGTTCAAGCGCTCGGCCTTGCCCAACGGCCCCAAGGTGGTCACCGGCGGTTCGCTGTCGCCGCGAGGGGACTGGCGAGCGCCGTCGGACGCCACGGCGCGGGTCTGGCTGGACGAACTGGACGCGAACGTCCCGGACTGATCTCAGGCCAGGCTCGCGACGGAGGCGATGAGTTCGTCCACGGCCGCCTCGGTGGTGGCCCAGGAACAGACAAGGCGCACCGACCCGTCGTCGAACCGGTAACAGGCCCAGCCAGCCTCGTTCAGCCGGCGATGGGCGGCGGCGGGCATGCGCACGAACACGGCGTTGGCCTCCACCGGGTGGGCCAGGACGAAGCGGCTGTTGGCTGCTATTCCCTCAGCGAGGCGCCGGGCCATCAGATTGGCGTGCGCCCCGCCAGCTTCCCATGCGCCGCTTTCCAGCAGTCCAAGGAAAGGCGCGGCCTGGAACCGGCCCTTGGCCGCCATTTGCCCGGCCTGTTTCAGTCGATTGTCGAGACGGCGCGCCAGGCTCTTGTCGAACAGGACGATGGCCTCGCTGCACGGCGCCCCCGCCTTGGCGCCGCCGAACACCAGCACATCCACGCCCAGCCGGGCGATCTCGCTCAGGTCGAACCCGCCGGCCGCCGCATTGGCAAGGCGCGCGCCGTCCATGTGTACGCCGTACCCCTTCGCCTTCACGGGCGCGATAAGGTCACGCAGCTCGTCGATCGTATAGACCGTGCCGTATTCCGTGGTCTGGGTCACGGAAAGCGCGGCGGGCGGCTGGCGGTGGCCCACCTCCGGTTCGTCCAGAATGGCGGTCATGGCCTTGGGGTCGATCTTGCCGGAGAAGCCGGGCAGGCCGATCAGACCCACGCCCTGGCCGAAGAAGCCCGGCGCCCCGGTCTCGTCGGTACAGACATGGGCCGCGTGATGGGCCAGTACAGCCTCGAACGGAAAGGTCAGCATGGACAGGGCGATGGCGTTGGCCGCCGTGCCCGAAAAGACGAACCGCACCTCGACGTCGGCGTCCAGACGCTGACGGATCAGGTCCGCCGCCCGCGCCGTGACGTCGTCGGCGCCATAGGCCCGCGCGAACCCCTCGTTGGCCGCCTGGAGTCCCGCCAGGGCTTCCTGAGCCATGCCTGCGGTGTTGTCGGAGCCGAAGTCATAACGCAATGATCAGGCCTCCTTGCGGCGAGAGAGCTTTTGCGGCGGGAGCGGCTCGGCCGCCTTGCCCACATTGCCGCCGAAATATTCGACCGCCTGCGGGAAGGGAATCTCGATCCCGGCTTCGTCCAGCGCTTCCTTGACCGTCTGGAACAGGTCGGCCCGGGTCTGCCACCAGTCGCCCGACAGCACATGGGCGTGCAGGGTGATCTGGACGGCGCTGTCGAGAAGGCCGGTGACGCCAGTCCACGCAGGAGGATCGCCCAGCACCTTGCCATGCGCGGCGGCGGTGGCGCGGATGACCTCGCGCGCCTCGCTCAGATCGGCGCTGTAGGAGACCGTGAAATCGATCTCGATGCGTCGCGTGACCTGGCCTGAAATGTTCTGGATCACCCCGCCCAGCACCTGACTGTTGGGCACCACGATCTTGACGTTGTTGGCGTTGGTCATCTGGGTGGTGAAGAGATCCAGCTTGTTCACCACGCCCGCCATGCCGCCGATGTCCACAACTTCGCCCACGCGGTAGGGGCGAAGGACCAGCAGCACCACGCCCGCGGCTACATTGGACAGGGCGCCTTGCATGGCCAGGCCGATGGCCAGGGATGCCGCACCCAGCACCGCAATGATGGATGTGGTCTGGACCCCGAGGCGCTGGAGCACCGCGACCAGACCGATCACGACCACCGCAACGCGCACCACCTGGACCACGAAGCCCTCGACGGTCCTGTCGTCCTTCAAGCCCCTGACACGGCCAAGCGCCCGACGAACGGTGCGCACGGCCAATTTGGAACCGAACCAGGTGGCGACGATGATCAGCGCCGCGACACTGAGATTCACGGCCACATCGCCGGCCATCTGGGTGGCGCGTGCGACGAGGGCGGCATCAAAAGTCAGGGCGCGGTCGGAGGAAGCCGCGACGGCAGCCATTGTCGTGGTCAGGTCGATCATGGCCCCGGTTTAGCGCGCCCTGACCCGTTTTGAACCCATCCGGCCCGAATTCGCAAAATCAGGCGGCGGCTGCCTCGCCCAGAACGAAGCTCTGAATGTCGCGGACGGCCTCGCGACCATCCCTCGCCTTCGCCATGACTCCCGCCAACGCCTTGAAATCGATCGGCTTGTTCAGATAAGCGTCGGCGCCGGCCGACATGCCCGCTTCGTGATCTTCGGTGCGCGCCGAGGCCGACAGCACCACCACCGGCGTGTCTCGGTTGGGGCTGTCGCCGCCGCGCAGGGCGCGCGTGGCGGTCAGTCCGTCCATGACCGGCATGTTCACGTCCATGACGATCAGATCGAAACGGTCGGTCGACGCGACATCGAGCGCCACGGCTCCGTTCTCCGCCGAGGCCGTCAGATGCCCTGCTGAGGTCATCCATGCTTCGAGGATCATGCGATTGACGGGATGGTCCTCGACGACGAGGACCTTGAGCGATTGGCCATCCTCAACCTCTGCGCCGATGGCCTCTACAGCCTCGGACTTCGACCACTGGGCCACCTCGGCCTCGACCACGAAGGCGAAGGTGGAGCCGTGCCCCACATCTGAGGTCACCTCGATGTCGCCGCCCATGATGTTGGCCAGGCGCCGGCAGATGGTCAGGCCCAGCCCCGTGCCGCCAAACCGGCGGGTGGACGAGCCGTCCAGCTGGGTAAAGGGCTGGAAGAGCCTGCCAAGGTCTTCCGGCGAGATGCCGGGGCCGCTGTCCTTCACGGCAAAGCGAAACCGGGCCCGGTCATGGGCGATACGCTGGCTGTGCACCGTGTAGCGCACCTCCCCCGCGTCGGTGAATTTCACAGCATTGGACAGCAGGTTCTGGATGACCTGACAGACGCGCAAGGGGTCGCCGCGCACCACGGCGGGCGTTTCGCCTGTGAATTCGGACACGAAGGTCAGCCCCTTGGCCTGAGCCTGGGCGGTGAAGGGGCCGGTGACCCGCTCATGCAGATCCTGCAGCGACACGTCCACGACCTCGAAGGTCATCTTCCCCGCCTCGATCTTGGTCATGTCCAGAATGTCGTTGAGCAGGGAGAGGAGGTTGTCGCCCGAGTTGCGGATGATCGACAGATATTCCTTCTGCGTCTGATCCAGACGCGTGGCGCCCATCAGCTGGGCGGCGCCGAGCACGCCGTTCATGGGCGTGCGCAGCTCGTGGGAGATGACGCCGAGGAAGTTGGACTTGGCCTCGCTGGCGGCGTCGGCCTTGTCGCGCGCGGTCTCCAGTTCGCCGATCAGGTGGGCCTGGTGTTCCTGGAACGCCTCGATCTTGCGCTCCTTCATCATGGTGATGATGACCAGCACCAGAATGGCGGAACCCAGAACCGGAAGGACCGCCAGCAGCGTCAGAAAGCCGGGGTCGCCCCACAGGCTGACCAGGATGCCCAATGTCAGAAGACTGTAGGGCGCCGAGATGACCAGGGCCTGGCGCGGAGCCGTGCGCATCTGGGTGAAAACCATCACGTAACCGGCGCACAGGAGGGCCACGCCGAGGGCGGGGCCGTGCGTTCCACCCATGAACCATGCCAGTCCCGGCGCAAGGGACCACGCGAAGGTGGTCAGGAAGGCGACCGTGGTGAAGGTCGCGCTGTAGTCCCGGCGGCCCGTGGCGGCGACCTTCTTCTCCACCCGACCTCTGGTCCAGCCTGCGGTCATGGTGATCAAGAACCACGCCAGTGCCAGGACGGGCCCCACTGCCGTCGCCAGCGCGAGGGCCCAACTGGCGATGATCCAGTAGCGCAGGTTGCCGGTTTCCAGGATGCTCTGCAGCACGGTGGCGGCTTCGCGAGAGCGCCCCGGTGTCTGCGGCGTCCTGGTCGTTGCGCCTTGTGCGCCCTGCGCCGCTTTCACCATATTCAGTCCCCAATCTGAACAGTCTGGCGCGAACGCTAAGGGGGAACACCTAAGAGGGGGTGAACGGAGAATTTTCTATTTCGGCGTGTCTTCTGAAGGGCTCCGCGCACGGATGGAAAGGGCGTGGACAGGGCCGGCCAGTTCCTCAGCCAGAAGGGTGTTGATGATGCGTTGGCGCTCCACGCGCCCCTTGTCTTCGAAAGAAGCGGACACGACCTCGAGATTGAAGTGGCTCTCGCCTCCCGGACGCGCGTCGACGCCGCCCTCGTGGTGATGTCCGGCGTGCCGGGCGCTGTCGTCCTCGATCACCAGGCGCGCCGGAGACAGGGCCAAAGTCAGTTTTTCGCGAATAATCGTCGCAACGGGGCCTTCATTCATCGGTTTTACGCCGGGCTTCCTTGATGACGTCCAATTCGCGCTTACACTTGGATCGATGTCAGCCTCGTTTCAATACAAGCCTCGCTTCAAGGATATGCGGATCAAGCCGCCGCGCCCCGAGGAGGAGGAGGCCGCAGCCGACGTCCTGCGTCTCAAGCCCGGCGAGAAGCCTTGTCAGCATCCCGACTGCAGCAAGGCCGCCACAGCCCGGGCGCCCCGGTCGCGCGAGCGGCTGAACGAGTTCTACGACTTCTGTCAGCCCCACGCCGCTGAATACAACAAGAGCTGGAATTTCTACGCCGGAATGAGCGAGGGCGAAATCCGCGCCCGGTACGAGAACGAACAGATGACCGGCGGTCGTCCCACCTGGGAGATGAAGGCCGGGCGCATGTCGCGCGAGGCCGCCGCCTTCGCCAGCAAGCTCGGCACGGCGAACACCACCGGCGCGGGCCGCTGGTCTGACCCTTTCGCCATGTTCGGCCAGGATCACCAGGGCCGCGCGCCCCAGGGTCCGGAGACCGTGCCGATCGGCCGGCTGGAGCGGCAGGCCCTGGCCGATCTGGATCTGGAACCGGGCGTGGACAAATCCGCTATCCGCGCCCGCTATCACGCGCTGCTCAAGCGCTGCCACCCTGACCACAACGGCGGCGACCGTTCGGCGGAAGAGAAGCTGCAACGGGTGATCCGGGCGTGGAAAACCCTGACCAAGGCGAAGATGGCCTGACAGTTACCGGGCGATCGCGTCCAGACGCGCGACCAGATCGACATAGACCCCGGCGGCCAGGGCCACGGTGGCGGGGTCGACCGCCTCGATCACGTCGCCTTCGGAATGGATCAGCTGGAATACCTCGGGCACGAAGCCTTGGGCCAGGCCGTTGGCCTCTCCGCCGTTGAAGGCGAGCCACATCTGGTGGGCGCCGACGCGGTTCTGAAAGCCGATGGAGACCACCGGAACCTCGGCGGCGATGAAGGCGCGGTCATCGCTGGGCGGATAGACCGGAAAGCCGACGCAGGTCAGGGCCCGCACCGTGCACTCCTCGCGCAGCGCGGTCAGGACGAAGGCCGACCGCTCGCCATTGTTCTCGCCGTACATCAGGGTGTCGCCGAAGGCCGCCACGTCCGAGTTGACCACGGCCGCAACGCGGTCGGTTCCGTTGGCCGCGATCCAGCGCTGCGCGCCGATCAGGCCCAGTTCCTCCTGATCGAAGAAGATCACCCGGACGCGGTGGTTCAGGTCGTGGTCTTTCAGGGCCTTGGCCGCCTCGATCAGGGCGACGGTGGAGGCGGCGTTGTCGACCAGGCCGTCGGCCAGTTCGCCGGACGGCAGGACGACCGAGTCATAATGGGCGGTCAGCAGCAGGTCCCGCTCGCCCTCGCCGAGGGTGATGATGACGTTGGAGCCGGTCATGGGTCCGCCGCGGCCGCCACCTTCGAAGGTCTGGATCTCGAAGTCGAGCCCTGCAGCCTCCAGCTGGTCAGTCAGCACCGCAAGCCGGGCGGCGTTCGAGGGTTGCGCATAGGCCGCCACCGCCTCGCGAAGGGCGGCCTGGTCCTGGCCCAGGGCCGGGGTGGCGAAGGCCAGAAGGGCGCAGGCGGCCGTCAGGGTGCGAAGCATGGCGGTATCCTCGTTGCCCGCCTCGCTTAGCGGATCAGCTCTTTAGCCGCCAGCCGCTGCGGAACACCAGATAGCAGACGACGCCCAGCGCCAGGGTGATGAGCAGGCTGACGACGATCCCAACCGTCAGGTTCCCCTCCGCATGACCGATGAAGCCATAGCGGAAGCCGTCGATGAGATAGAACATCGGGTTGAAGTGGCTGAAGGTGGCGAAGGGCTCGGGCAGGCGCTCCACCAGATAGAAGGTGCCGGACAGGAAGGTCATGGGCATGACCACGAAATTCTGCACCGCGGCGAGGTGGTCGAACTTCTCCGACCAGAGACCCGCCAGCACGCCGAGCAGCCCCATCAGCATGGAGGCCATGACGCCGAAGAACAGGATGGCTGCCAGGTTGGCGACCCCCAGACGGGCGAAGGGCAGAACGCAAAGGGCGGTCACCAGTCCCACCAGAATCCCGCGTGTCGCCGCCCCCAGCGAGAAGCCCATCATCAGTTCGAGAGGGCTCAGCGGCGGGGTCAGGAAATCGGTGGCCGTGCCCATGATCTTGGCCTGGATCAGGCTGGATGAGGCGTTGGCGAAGGCGTTGTTCAGGATCGCCATCATGATCAGGCCCGGCGCCACGAACTCGGCGAAGGCAATGCCCAACAGCGGCGGCCGGCCGCCCTGCAGCGCCACCACGAACACCATCATGTAGAGCAGGGTGGTGACCACGGGCGCCGCGACCGTCTGAGCCCCCACTTTCATGAACCGCCGCACTTCGCGCAGATACAGCGTCCGCACCCCGATCCAGTTGATCCCCGGATAGGCGCGGGGGCTGGGCGGCGTCACGGGCAGTCGGCTCAGGTCGGTCATGAGCCGCCAGATGCGCCTTCCGGCACGGCTTCGCAAGGCGTCCGCCCTTGGCGCATCCAGACGCCATCATGATCAAACGGCATCGTCGGATTGCACCAATTGCACCAATTACACCGTGCACATCAGCAAAACGCCTCACGATTTGGCGGAACATTGATTCAAGATATGGTTTCTGTGGATACGA
The DNA here is from genome assembly GCF_046293315.1 of Brevundimonas sp. Lineage (GTDB taxonomy): Bacteria > Pseudomonadota > Alphaproteobacteria > Caulobacterales > Caulobacteraceae > Brevundimonas. The sequence continues at coordinate 111,917 of NZ_JBKBPF010000005.1, read as the reverse complement.
CAGGCGCCAGATGTTGCGTCCCTTAAGGAGTAGTTTACGATCAGTTGTGGTTGAAGGGCGTGCAGGACGCCTTTCGCACAAGATGTTGAATCAGCGACCTTGGAGGGTGGCATGTCTCAGGGCTGGACCGAAGACCGCGTTGGCGCGCTGAAGAAGCTCTGGCTTGAGGGGCAGTCGGCGAGTCAGATCGCCAAGCAGCTAGGCGGCGGGGTTACCCGGAACGCCGTGATCGGCAAGGTGCACCGCCTTGGCCTGTCAGGGCGCGCCGCACCGTCGCAACCGGCTCGCACCACGTTCCGCGCACCGCGTCCCCGCCCCGCGCAACCCTCGGCTCCGCGCCGCATTGAGGCGGCGCAGCCGCGCTCGGCGCCTGTTCCGCCGACCCCGCCCGCGCCCCGCCTGCCGGACATGCCGGGCACGGCCACGGTGCTGACCCTCGGCGCCCACATGTGCAAATGGCCCATCGGCGATCCGACCTCGTCGGACTTCAGCTTCTGCGGCCGTCGCTCCGACGAGGGCGCCACGTACTGCGTGGAGCACGCCAAGCTGGCCTATCAGCCGCAGATCCGGCGCGGTTCGCGGGACGGCGCCACCGAGCTGGCCCGCTCCCTGCGTCGCTACATCTGACCCGGATCAGCCACAGGGCTGTCACGAACGCCCCTTAAGGGGGCCGCCGTCCGCCCCGCCGGTTTCGCCGGCGGGCCTGGGGCGGGGCCGCGATTCTCCGGGTTGGCGCGGCCCCTCACCCAACCCCCGGGCGGATCAGTCCTAGAATTCCCACCAGCTTTCGCCGGGGTCCTGCTCGCCCGGCTCGGCGTATTGCTGGCCCCAAGTCATCATCATCAGCAGGCGGTGGCTGCGGATGGTGTACTGGCCGATCATCGGCGCGACGGCGGCGATGGGGGCCCCGTCCTCGGCCCGGTAGACGAAGCCGGAGAACTCCGCCACGCCGGTACGGTCGCGGCGGCTGTAAAGCGACAGCTCAGGGAAGGAGACCACCCGGTAGTCGGACAGCGGGACGCTCATGGCAGGAACGCCAAGGAGCCGCCGCATCTGCTCCAGCGACAGGGCGCCGGCGCGGATTTCGAACACCACGTCGGCCTGGTCCCGGCTGCGGGCAAGGGCGTAGCCGGCCTCCGACAGGGCGGCTCGGATGGCGCTGATGGCGTAGGGGGACGCCTCGGCCCGGAAATAGGTCTCATCCACGAACACCACAGAGCCGTCCGGGATCGGCAGGGTCAGATTGTCCACCGCTCGATCCGACGCCCGCGCAACGAGAAGCTGTTCGGTTGCCGTCCGCGAAGGATTTGTCTCGCTGGTCGACGCGCAGGCCGCCGTCAGAGCCGCCGCGAGCAGGGCTGAAAGGATCGGCGCTGGGCGGCTGGGGAGGACCGGTCGCGTCATTGAGGACAGACTATCACCAGCTTCCCGTGTTGGACATGGATGTCCAGGGCTCGGCGGGGGCAAGGGGATCGCCGTCCTGCAGCAACTCGATGGAGATGCCGTCCGGCGAACGGACGAAAGCCATGTTGCCGTCGCGCGGGGGGCGATTGATGACGACGCCGCCGTCCATCAGCCGCTGACACGCCGCGTAGATGTCGTCCACCTTGTATGCCAGATGGCCGAAATTGCGGCCGCCCGAATAGACCTCGGGATCCCAGTTGTAGGTCAGCTCCAACTCGGGCGAGCGTTCAGCCGCCGAGCGCGTCTTGTCCTTTGGTGCGGACAGGAAGACGAGGGTGAAGCGACCCTTCTCGTTGTCCATGCGCCGAACCTCTTCGAGACCCAGCAGGTCGCGATAGAATCGCAGCGAGGCGTCCAGATCTTTCACCCGGACCATGGTGTGCAGATACCGCATGTTCAGTGCGCCTCGCCGTGTCGGGCCGCGGGATCCAGATATTCGTTTTCCGTCGCCGGATGGGTGCTGAGGACGAAACGGCGGTCGCAATAGCCGCACTCCACAAAGTCGTCCTCGCCCATATCCATGTAGACCAGGGGATGGCCGAGCGCGCCGCCGCCCCCGTCACAGGCCACTCGCTTGGTGTTCACCACGATCTGTTCGGGCGGGGGAACGGGGATGTCGGGGTGGCGCGGCGGCATAATCAGGCTCATGACCTTGGCGTGGGGAGGAAGGCGGCATACCTACGGCCCACACCATGAGCCGTCAATTTTACGCGAAGCCTAACGACCGGCCCTCCCCTCCATCCCGAACCGAAGCCTTCATGACACAGATTGCCGCCGCCCTGCCCGACAACGCCATCGAGGTGCGCGGACTCGAGAAGACCTACGTCAGAAACCGGAAATCTCCGGCCAAGACGGCCCTGCACGGCGTAGACCTGGTGGTGCCTCGCGGCGCCATTTTCGGCCTGCTGGGTCCCAACGGTGCGGGCAAGTCGACCCTGATCAACATTCTGGCGGGGGTTGTGAAGAAGTCCGGCGGGACCGTCGCCATCTGGGGCCGCGACATCGACGAACGGCCCCGTGACGCCCGCGCGGCTTTGGGCGTGGTGCCGCAGGAGATCGTGGCCGACGTGTTTTTCACGCCCAGGGAGGCGCTGGAAGTCCAGGCCGGCTTCTACGGCGTACCTGCGGACGAAAGGCGCTCGGACGAGCTGCTGGCGGCGCTGGGGCTGTCGGACAAGGCCAACGCCTATGTGCGTGCGCTGTCCGGCGGCATGAAGCGGCGCCTGATGGTGGCCAAGGCCCTGGTGCACAATCCGCCGATCCTGATCCTGGATGAACCGACGGCGGGCGTGGACGTAGAGCTGCGCCGCCAGCTCTGGGAATACGTTCGCAAGATCAACGCCGAGGGCGTGACCATCCTGCTGACCACCCACTATCTGGAGGAAGCCCAGGAGCTGTGCGACACCATCGCCATCGTCAATCGCGGACGCGTGGTGGCGTGCGAGCCGACCGCCCAGCTACTGACGCGGCTCGATACCCGCAATGTGGTGGTGACGCCGCTCGACCCCTCGGCCGAGCCGCCGGTCTTGAAGGGGTTCGAGGTGAAGGTCCGGCCGAAGGGGTCCTTCGCTGTGACCTATCGCACCGGCGAATCCAGTGTCGAACAGGTGCTGGCGGCGGTCAGAACGGCAGGGGTGGCCATCCGTGACATCGCCACAGAGGATCCCGATTTGGAAGATGTCTTCTTGTCCCTGACCTATGGCGATGCGGACCAGCCGGACCCCACCCGCGACTGACCGATCGCTGATCGCCCTGTCCCGATTCCGCACAGCCCCTTGTGACGGAAACGCGACCGTGCTGCTTATGCGCCCAGACGCGCCAGTTCGGGCGCAGGCTTAGGGAGTAAGGCCGTTGAGCACGACGGATGGGGGGGGCGCGCTTTCGGCGCCCCGCAAGACGTTTCTGGGACACCCTCGGGGGTTGGTGATCCTGTTCATGACCGAGATGTGGGAGCGCTTCTCCTACTACGGCATGCGGGCCCTGCTGGTGCTGTACCTGACCCAGCACTTCCTGTTCGGACCGGCCGAGGCGCAGGGCATCTACGCCGCCTACGCCGCGCTGGTCTACCTGATGCCCGTGATCGGCGGTCTGCTGGCCGACAAGTACCTCGGTTCCCGAAAGGCGGTCATCATCGGCGCCGTGTTGCTCGTGGCCGGGCACTTCACCATGGCCTTCGAGGGCACGGGCGGGCGCGAGTACCTGACCGTGAATGACACGGAGTATGTGCTTGAGGTCGAGGGCCGCGACACGGATCGCCAGATCTTCGCCGTCAACGGCGACGAGCGGGTCCAGGTCCGCATCTCGCCCGAGGGCGTGAGCACGATCGGAGCCGAACCCTCGGCCGCCATCGCCACTGGCGGCGCCGCGGCTGCCGTCACCGACGCGGCTCCGGCCCAGGCCGGAGGATTCCCCGCGGTCGTGGCGCCCGGTGACTACACCCTACGCACCGAGCGCGACCTCAGCGCCGAGCCGGTCCTGTTCCTGGCCCTCTCGCTGATCATCGTCGGCGTGGGCTTCCTGAAGGCCAACATCTCCACCGTCGTCGGCGATCTTTATGAAGAGAACGACCCGCGGCGCGACGGCGGCTTCACCATCTTCTACGTGGGCATCAATCTGGGCGCGGTTCTGGCGACCCTGCTGTGTTCATGGCTGGGCATTGCCTACGGCTGGGCCTACGGCTTTGGCTTGGCCGGCATCGGCATGTTGTTCGGCCTCCTGACCTTCATCCTGGGGCAGAGCTGGCTGGAAGGCCGCGGCGCCCCGCCGCAACCGGAGCGGCTGAAACGCCGTAGCCTGTTCGGCATGCCGTTCGAGGCGATCTTCTGGATCGGGGGACTGGTGGCGGTGTTCCCCACCTGGCTGCTCATGCAGCGTCACACCCTGATCGAAATGGCGCTGCCCTGGGCGGCCGGGGTGATCTTCCTGGCGGTTGTCGCCTACACCCTCATCAAGCTGAAGGGCGCCGAGCGCACCCGAATGCTGGTGGCCCAGGTGCTGATCTTCTTCTCGGTCCTGTTCTGGGCCCTGTTCGAACAGGCCGGCTCCTCGCTGACCCTGTTCGCGGACCAGTCCACCCGCATGCCGGGCTGGCTGAATGTCGGCCAGACCCAGTTCTTCAACCCTGGCATCATTGTCGTGCTGGGCCCGGTCATGGCGGCGCTTTGGGTCTGGCTGGCCAGGAAGAACATCGAGCCCTCCACGCCGGTGAAGTTCTCATTCGGCCTTGCGTTTGTGGGGGCCGGCTTCCTGCTGCTGTCGTGGGCGGCCGTGACGCAGGCGGGGATCGATTTCCGCGTGCCGCTGATGTTCCTGTTCCTGACCTATCTGCTGCACACCATCGGCGAGCTGTGTCTGTCGCCTGTGGGCCTGTCGATGATTACCAAGCTGTCTGTCGACCGCGTGGTGGGGTTGATGATGGGCGTTTGGTTCCTGTCCAGTTCCGTGGCCCACATCGCGGCCGGCCAGATCGCCAAGGCCACCGCCACCGACACCGTCGCGGGCATCGTGACGGACCCGTCGCTGGCGCTTCAGACCTATGGCTCCATCTTTGGCACCATCGGCTGGGTCGGCGTGGGGGTGGGCGTGTTCCTCTTCCTGATCTCGCCGATCCTGAAGAAGGGCATGGCCGGCGTTCACTGATCGCCGCTTCGTTCTGAAAAGATCAGGCCCCCGTGGATCGCTCCACGGGGGCCTTTTCTCTTGCGGGCCGCAGGGACGGCCGCGCCCGCCAGAGGTGCGGGCCTAGAACGTCTTCCTCAGCCGGAGGGAGACGAAGGTGCGCGGGTCGATGTCGCGGGTCTCCACATAGGAGATCGGGCGGGGTGCGGCGCGGTCCGCAAAGACCGTGCGCTCCACCACGAATTCGTCCCACACGGTCAGCTGGGCCCGGATGGACAGGGAAGCCGCCGGCTTGTACTCGGCGGCCAGCTCGAAATAGTCCGCACCGCGCCATTCCAGGGTCTGGTCCGGATCATAGGTGGGCTGGCCCAGGCGCGGTATCCACGCCACGTTCCAGTTCAGCCGCCAGGTGGGGATATCCTGCTGGAACGAGATCACCGCCTGTCGCGCGCGCACGCCCGAGATGGGACGCAACTCGCCGGTCGTCGGGTCCGTGACCTCGGTCTTGTTCCAGTCGTTGCGGAAGCCGAACTGGCCGCCGGCGATTCCCAGCCGGTCGGTGGGGATCGTCAGGTTCAGAGACAGCTGATCCAGCGTGCCCTCGCCGATATTGCCGACCGCCGACAGGCCGTCCTCCAGGGGGATCCGGTCGATGGCGTTGACGATCTCGTCGTGGCGGTAGCCGATGGAGACCACGCCGTCGCCCCAGAACCGGCGTTCATAGGTGATCTCGCTGATCCAGCGCTCTTCGGGCTCCAGGTCCGCGTTGCCCCCCAGAACGTTCTCGTCGCTCAACTCGGCGCTGGCGGCGAAGTCGCCGAAGTCCAGCTGGCCGACCTCGCGCTCGAAACGCAGGCGCAACTGGTTGTCGGCCATGGGGGTCCAGGTCAGCAGGGCGCGGGGCTTGGCGAAATAGAAGGACTTCTCCTGATCCGCGTCGCCGGACTGGCTGATGGTGGACGCTTCCAGCCGCAGGCCGCCTTCCAGGGTCAGGTCGGAATTGATCCGCCACGTACCGCGCCCGAACACCTCGCCCCGCGTCTCCTCGACAATCACAGATGCGGAGGGGAGCGGCACGGGAATCCCGCCGTCCGAGAGGGCCTGGGTGGTGTCCAGCCGGTTGTAGGCGACCTCGCCTCCGGTCTCCAGGGTGATGGCCTCCGACCGCTCCCAGCGCACCAGGCTGCGCAGAATGGTTTCGGACGAGTCGCCCACGGACTCGAAGCGCTGTTCGGGCGCGGGGCCGGCGCCCATGTTCTCGTTGTAGGTGGAGACATTGTCGAAGTCGGAGAACTCGTGGATGAACCGGGTCTCGAGGCTCAACCGCTCGCTCAGGGGGCGGGTGTAGACCACGCCCACCTCGCCGAAGGAGCCGTCGTTGTCATAGCGGCTCTCGCGCCAGGTGTCGGGCGAGGTCAGAACAGTGAAGCTGTGCCAGTCCTCCACCCCATATCGCGCGGTCAGGTCGATTTTTCCGCCGAGAAAGGGAGAGGAGAAGTTGCCGCGCAAGGAGTTGGAACCGCCGTAGCCGTCGTTAAGAAAATCCTCGCGCCGCAGCACGGAGCCGTCGGCCGCCCGACGGATGGCGGGGCCGGCGCCGTTGGAATCGCTCATACTCATGCCGTCGGACAGTGTGAAGCCCCAGGTGCGCTCGCCGTCGCGGGCGGTGAACTGGAGCGATCCCCCGTAAAGATCCTGGCCGCCGTCAAACAGGGTGGCGTTGGCCGTCAGCACGGCCTGGCGGCTGCTTTCGCTGGAGGTGATGACGTTCACCACCACCGAGTACCCCTGCATGTCGATGCCCGTGGCGCCGCCGCGGATCAGTTCGACGCGCACCACCTGTGAGGCCAGGGTGCGCCCCAGCACCGAGGATCCCGTGTCATTCTTGGAGGCAGGTCGCGATCCGTTGATCAGCACATTGCCTACGGCGCCCTCGAACCCCCGACTGCCGTCGCCGTCGTTTAGGCGGAAGCCCGGCACCCGGTTGACCATGTCCAGGGCCGTGTTGGGGGTCTGGTCGGCGAAGAAGGCCGGCTCGAACACCAGCACCTGCTGTCCGTTGCTGACCGCCGGCGCGGGCGCAGCCGCAGCCGGATCCTGGGCCAGGGCCGGCGCGGCGGCAGCGGCCAGGGCGAAGACGGATGTGGCCGCCAGAAGCGTGAAACGCATGATATCCTCCCGAAACTCTCGAGAGGAGATGTGCCTGTCCAAGCGATGAACAGACCAGTTACATCGTTGAAATGTAGATTAAATTACCGACACATCATTACGCCGCCGTAATGGTGCGCCTCAGACGGCCGTGCCGCCTACGGTCAATCCGCTGATCTTGAGGCTCGGCTGGCCGATGCCGACAGGGACGCCCTGGCCTGCCTTGCCGCAAGTGCCTACGCCGGGGTCAAAGGCGAAGTCGTCGCCTATCATGGTGATGTTCTGCATCACCGTGGCCCCGTCGCCGATCAGGGTGGCGCCGCGCACCGGAGCGGTGATCCGTCCATCCTCGATCAGGTAGGCCTCGGTGCACTGGAACACGAATTTTCCGTTGGTGATGTCCACCTGGCCGCCGCCGAAATTGACGGCGTAGAGGCCCCGCCGGGTGGAGGCGATCATGTCCTCAAGCTTGTGGGACCCGCCCTCCATGAAGGTGTTGGTCATGCGCGGCATGGGCATGTGGGCGTAGGACTGACGCCGTCCGTTGCCGGTGGCGGTCATGCCAAGCAGGCGCGCCGACATCCGGTCCTGCATCAGCCCGACCATGATGCCGTCCTCGATCAGGACGGTGCGGCCGGTTGGGGTGCCCTCGTCGTCGACGCTGAGCGATCCCCGCCGCCCAGCGATCGCGCCGTCGTCCACCACGGTCACGCCGGGCGCCGCCACGCGCTGACCCATCATGCCGTTGAAGACCGAGCTGCCCTTACGGTGGAAGTCGCCCTCGAAGCCGTGGCCAACCGCCTCGTGCAGCAGCACGCCCGGCCAGCCGGGGCCGAGCACCACATCCATCTCGCCTGCCGGACAGTCCACGGCGTCCAGATTGACCAGGGCCTGACGCAGGGCTTCGTCGGTCTGGGCGCGCCAGCGTTCGGGCGTGATCCAGGCCTCGAAACCGGTCCGGCCGCCCGCACCCGCTCCCGCCGACTCCCGCTTGCCGTCCCGCTCGACAGTGACCGAGACGTTCAGGCGCACCAGAGGCCGCACGTCGCGCAGCAGCCGGCCATCGGCCCGGAGAATCTCGATGTCGCGGCGCTCGCCGGACAGGGAGGCCGAGACCTGGACCACCCGCGGATCGGCGGCGCGGGCGTAGGCGTCGATTTCCTGCAGCAGGGCGATCTTCTCCGCGAAGGCGGGCGAGGCGAGGGGATCATCCTCGCCATAGAGTTTCTGGTTGGTGGCGCGCGGCGCCTCGGCCGTCACGCCGGCATGGCCGCGCTTGGCCAGGGCGGCGCTGTCAGCCGCGCGCCTGAGCGCTGCATCGGAGATTTCATTGGCGTGGCTATAGCCGGCGGTCTCTCCCGCCACGACGCGAAGGCCGAAGCCCTCGCCCGCGTCATAGGACGCACCCTTGAGGCGTCCGTCGTCGAAGACCAGGCTTTCGCTTTCCGTCCGCTCCATGAACAGCTCACCATCGTCGGCCCCGTGCAGGGCCTCGTTCAGGATCAGTCCGGCCTGCTCAGCTCCAACACCGGACTGATCGAGCAAGGAGGGAATGGCGGCGGGGACGGTCATGGGCGGTCCTTCAAGAGCATCTTGAGCCCTAGATAGGACTTCGGACCGCCCCTTGGAACCGTCAGTCCGCCTGGCGGACGCTGCCCGAGCCCACGATCTCGCTGTTCAGTTGTCTCGGGCGGGTGGCCAGGTCCACGTCGCCCGAACCCCGGATAGTGACATCGACCTGCCCGGACGGGGCGGCCTCCACATCGCCCGAGCCGTTGATCTCTATGACCGCGTCGGTGGACGGCAGGCCGTCGAGATCCACGTCGCCCGAACCGTCGATGGTGACGGTCAGGGCCTCGGTGCGGCCGTAGCCTTCGACGCCGCCGCTGCCCGACACGGCCAGGATCAGCGCCGGCTGGTCGTAGTCGCGGATTTCCAGGTCCTGCGAGCCGTTCAGGGTGAAGCGGCTCACTGCCGGGGCGACGATAGTGATGCGCGGCCGGGAATGGCGACCAGTGCGGGCTCCGTCCTCGAGGTCGAACCGACCATCGGCGAAGGTGACGTGGTCGACGACCTCGGCCGGGCCGGCCACGGTGATCGAGGGCTCGTCGCCCTGGGCATAGATCACGCGGGCCGACAGGTCGAAGGCCAGGGCCTCGCCGCCCTCCCAGGCGATCTCGCGAGTGACGATGTCCTCGTCGGAGGAGTCCCAGTGGAAGTCGCTCTGGACAAGATTCCAGCCGTCGCCGGAGATACTCCAGCCGTCGCGGGCGACCTCGCGCCCGCCCAGGGCCGCGGCGCCGCCCAGGCAGACGATGGTCAGCACCAGGCTCGCGGCGGCGATGATGAACAGTGACCGGATCATGCCAGCCCCCTTTCGCTATAGGTGGATTCAGGCTGGATGGCGGGCTTGATCAGGCGGTAGTGTAGCCGCCCGAACCAGACTAGGCCGTTCACCAGCCAGATGGTGACGATGGTCAGAAGGGCCGCGCCGAACACCGAGGCCCCCATCAGGCCCAGACCCAGAAGGACCGCGAACAGTGGACCGCCCGGCGGATCGAAGAAGGGCCCGGCGACGAGGATGCCTCCGCCAGAGATGAACACGGCGATGACCGCGACATAAAGTCCCGCGATGGCGCTGACCACGCCGGTTAGCAGCGGCAGCAGGATCAGGATGTCGATAGCGCCCAGGCCAATCAGGGCCATGACCGCGCCGGCGGCGGAAGATGGATTTCGTTCCTCCTCCCATCGTTTCAGCCCGACCTCGAGCCGAAGCTCGCGCGCCAGCCGACCCGGATCACCCAGGGCGGCGGCGACTTCCGCCTCGCTGCGGCCTTCGGTGGCGCCGTCGGCGAAATGGGTTTCGTAGTCCGCCAGAATCTCCTCCTGGGTCGAGAGCGGCAGTCCAGCCAGCCCCCGGCGCAGGCGAAGCATGAAATCGGCGCGCGTCATGCTGTCTCTCCCGTTTGGTGTTGAGGTTCGACCTCGCGATCCAGAAGTCCGTTCACGGCGCGCACGAAGGCGCCCCACTCGGTCTTCTGCGCGGCCAGGCTGGCGCGCCCGGCGTCGGTGAGGCGATAGTATTTGCGCGATGGCCCGGAAGCGGATTCGACCATGTAGGCCTCCACCAGCCTGTCGGACTGCATCCGGCGCATCAGGGGATAGACCGTGCCCTCGCCCATATCGACCGCCTCGGCCATGCGGCTGGCGATCTCGTAGGCATAGGAGTCTCCCCGCTCCAGGAGGGCCAGCACGCAAAGCGCCAGCACCCCTTTCTTCAACTGTATTTCGATGACTTCAGGCACCTGCGGCCCTCCATGTGATGCGTGGTGATTATCGCAAGGTATCTGGCATCACAAGGTAGCATGCGAAACATGACAGCGATTTAATCCGTCTCCCCGCACCCCTGCGACCCCATGTTGCGCTCCGCATGCTTGGCAAGCGCGAGTCGAGCCGATATGGACCGGGCCTGAACACCGCGATGCCTTCGGGCCCGCGACTCCTTTGCGAACGTCTCGCAAAAGGTTGCTGCAGAACGGATTATGAGGATTTCTCGAATGGGGATGGGCAAGCGGGCCAGGGCGTTCGTCGCCTCAGCGGTTCTCGCCTCAATGGCGCTGTTCACCGCAGCGCCGGGTTGGGCGCAGGAACTGGTGGGTCAGCCGACGCCGGGCGGCATAGGACTTCAGCCGTCGGCGTCACCGCTCAAGGTCGAAGCGACCTTGTTCCATGACGCCATTCTGATGCCGATCATTACGGTCATCTGCCTGCTCGTGCTTGGCCTGCTGCTGTGGATCGTGTTCCGCTACAACAAGCGCCGCAATCCGGTGCCGGCCAAGTGGAGCCACAACACCACGATCGAGATCATCTGGACCGTCGTGCCGGTGCTGATCCTGATCTTCATCGCCCTGTTCTCGTTCCGGCTGCTGTTCGCCTACCACGACATGCCTGAGCCGGACCTGACGGTTAAGGTGACGGGCAACCAGTGGAACTGGACCTACGAGTATCCTGACCACGGTGTCGGCGAGTACGTCTCCAACCAGCTTCCCGAGGACGAGGCCCTCGCCCAGGGCGTTCCGTTCCGTCTGGCGGCCGATGAGCCCATGGTGGTGCCGGTGGGCCAGGTGGTCCAGCTGCTGGTAACGGCTTCCGATGTCATCCACGCCGTGGCCCTGCCGGCCTTCGGCCTGAAAACCGACGCCATTCCCGGCCGGGTCAATGAGACCTGGTTCCGCGCGGACCGCACCGGGGTTTTCTATGGTCAGTGCTCGGAGCTTTGCGGCGTCGATCACGCATTCATGCCGATCCAGATCAATGTGGTGACCCAGGCCGAGTTCGAGGCGTGGGTCGCCGGGCGCGGCGGCTCGATGCCGGGCGTCGAGCCCGCCGGAGAAGCTACCACGGACGCCGCCGCGACCGCAGCCGCACCGGCCACTGCCGCCACCGAAACCGAAGATGCTCCGGCCGCCGACGCGGCCGAAGCGGCCCAGTAAGAGAACGCGAGCCCGACCATCATGGCCACCGCAATCGCTCATCACGATGATCACGACCACAAGCCGGGCTTCTTCGCCCGCTGGTTCCTGTCGACCAATCACAAGGACATCGGCACCCTCTACATCATCTTCGCCATCATGGCGGGCGTGGTGGGCGGTGCGCTGTCGGGCCTGATCCGCTGGGAGCTCGCCGAACCGGGCATCCAGGTCTTCACCGAGGGCTCCCTGGTCCAGTACCTGGGCATCGTCGAGGCGTCCAAACACGGCTACAACGTCACAGTCACGGCTCACGCCCTGATCATGATCTTCTTCATGGTCATGCCCGCCATGATCGGCGGCTTCGGCAACTGGTTCGTGCCCATCATGATCGGCGCGCCCGATATGGCGTTCCCGCGCATGAACAACATCTCGTTCTGGCTGCTCGTTTCGGCGTGGGTGCTGCTCTGCATCTCCCTCTTCGTCGATGGGGGCCCCGGTCGGGGCTTCGGCGGCGGCTGGACCATCTATCCGCCGCTGTCCACGGTGGGTCACACCGGGCCCGCCATGGATCTGGCCATCTTCTCGCTGCACGTGGCGGGCGCCTCGTCGATCCTGGGCGCCATCAACTTCATCACCACCATCTTCAACATGCGCGCGCCCGGCATGACCCTGCACCGCATGCCGCTGTTCGCCTGGTCGGTGCTGATCACCGCGTTCCTGCTTCTTCTGTCGCTGCCGGTTCTGGCGGCGGCCATCACCATGCTGCTGACGGACCGAAACTTCGGCACCGCCTTCTTCGATCCCGCAGGTGGCGGCGACCCGGTGATGTTCCAGCACCTGTTCTGGTTCTTCGGTCACCCCGAGGTTTACATCCTGATCCTGCCGGGCTTCGGCATTATCAGTCACATCGTCTCGACATTCTCGAAGAAGCCGATCTTCGGCTATCTCGCCATGGCCTACGCCATGGTCGCCATCGGCTTCATCGGCTTCGTGGTGTGGGCGCACCATATGTACACCGTGGGCATGCCCATCAACCTGCGCGCCTACTTCGTGGCCGCGACCATGATCATCGCGGTGCCGACAGGCATCAAGATCTTCAGCTGGATCGCCACCATGTGGGGCGGCTCCATCGACTTCAAGACGCCCATGCTGTGGGCCATCGGCTTCATCTTCCTGTTCACCGTCGGCGGCGTGACCGGCGTGGTCCTGTCCAACGCGGGCATCGATTACAGCCTGCACGACACTTACTATGTGGTGGCGCACTTCCACTATGTGCTGTCGCTGGGCGCGGTGTTCGCCATCTTCGCGGGCTTCTACTACTGGTTCGAGAAGATGTGGGGCGTGAAGTACAACGAGTTCCTCGGCGCCACCCACTTCTGGATCATGTTCGTCGGCGTGAACGTGATCTTCTTCCCCCAGCACTTTCTGGGTCTGCAGGGCATGCCGCGCCGCTACATCGACTATCCGGACGCCTACACCCTGTGGAACCACGTCTCGACGGTGGGCTACCTGATCACCCTCGTGGGCATGGTGGTGTTCTTCATCGTCCTGATCGAGGCCGCCGTGCGTCGCCGCAAGGCCGAGGCCAACCCCTGGGGCGAAGGCGCCACGACCCTGGAGTGGACCCTGTCCTCGCCCCCGCCGCACCACCAGTTCAATGAACTGCCCGTGGTCAAGGCGGACGACCATCACTGATCCGGTCCACACCGGACCTCGAACCGAGTAGGATGGGGGGGCCGCCGATCACGCGGCCCCCTTTTCGCATCATGACACAGCCTGCAGCACCCGACCTGACCACCGCCCAGCCTGGGGACTATTTCCAGCTGCTGAAGCCGCGCGTCATGTCGCTGGTGGTGTTCACCGCCATCACCGGCCTCGTCGCCGCGCCGGGCGACATCAATCCGTTCCTGGCCGCCATCGCCGTGCTGTGCATCGCCGTCGGCGCCGGCGCGGCCGGGGCGCTGAACATGGCGCTGGAGGGTGAGACCGACGCCCTGATGCGCCGCACGCGCGGCCGGCCGGTGGCGGCGGGCCGGGTCAACAAGAACGACGCCATGACCTATGGGGTGGTGCTGTCGCTGTTCTCGGTCATGCTGCTGGGCATGGCGGTGAACTGGTTCGCGGCCGGCCTTCTGGCCCTGACCATTGTCTATTACGCGGGCTTCTACACCCTGCTGCTGAAGCGCCGCACGCCCCAGAACATCGTCATTGGCGGTGCGGCCGGAGCCCTGCCTCCCGTCATCGGCTGGGCGGCGGTGACGGGGGACGCGCCGTGGCAAGCCTGGCTGCTGTTTTTGATCATCTTCCTCTGGACCCCGCCGCACAGTTGGGCGCTGGCGCTCTATTCCGCCGGCGACTACGCCCGGGCGGGCATCCCGATGATGCCGGTGGCCCGGGGGGCGAAGTCCACCCGGCTCCAGATCCTCATCTACAGCCTCATCTTTGTGCCGGTGGCCATCGCGCCGGCCCTTTTGGGCATGGCGGGGCTGGCCTATCTGATCGTCTCGGTTCTCGGCGGGCTGTTCTTCATCGCCCTGGCCGTCCGCCTGTGGCGCTCGCGCGCGGGCGACCAGCCCGACAAGGCCGAGGCGGTGGGGCGAGAGGCCGCATTGTATGACGTGCGTGCGGAGGCCAAACCTGCGCGCAACCTGTTCGCCTACTCGATCCTGTATCTGATGGCCCTGTTCGCCGTCCTTCTGGTCGAGAACGCGCCCGTGATCGGAGCTTGCCCCTCATGCAGCTAATGACGCCGGAACAACTGAAGGCGCGCAAGCGCCGCAACCTCGCCATCGCCCTCGGGCTGGTGGCGTTCATGGTGCTGGTGTTCGCCACCACCCTGCTGCGGCTTCAGGCCAACGTGGGAGGCTGAGCGCCATGGCCATGAACAAGAACACCAAGGTCGCTGTGATCTGCGTTGGAGCCCTGTCGCTGATGACCGGGGCCGCCTTCGCCGCCGTGCCGTTGTATCAGCTGTTCTGCCAGGTCACCGGCTTCAACGGCACGGTGATGCGGGCTGATGCGGCGCCGGACCGGGTGCTGGAAGACACCATCCGTGTTCGCTTCGACACCAATGTGCGGGGCCTGCCCTGGGAGTTCGAGGCGGACCAGACGCGCCAGACCGTGCGCATCGGCGACACCGGTATCGCCTATTTCCGGGTCACCAACACATCGGACCGACCCATCAGCGGCACCGCGGCCTACAACGTGGTGCCCGAGCGCGCCGGCCCGTATTTCCAGAAGCTCGAGTGCTTCTGCTTCGACCCCCAGGAAATCCAGCCGGGCCAGACCGTCGAGTTCCCGATCCAGTATTTCGTCGCCCCCGAGATCGCCACGGACCCCGAGGGGCGCGGCGTTCACGACATCACCCTGTCCTACACCTTCTATCCCACTGACCGCTTTGAACAGCGCGCCGCTATTGGCGGACAGGGATAGCGAGGCTATAGCCCCATCAACGACTCCGCGCTGACGCATCCAAGAGACGCATAAATGGCCGACGCCCACGCCGTTCATCACGACTATCACATCCTGCCGCCCAGCCCGTGGCCGCTGGTGGCGTCCGCCGCCACCACGCTCATGATGATCGGGGCGGTCATGTGGATGAAGGGCCTCTTCGGCCTGCCCGCAGGCACCAGCTGGGTGTTCTTCGCTGGCCTGGCCGGCGTCCTGTTCTCCATGTTCGGCTGGTGGGCCGACGTGATCAAGGAAAGCCACGCTGGGGACCACACCCCGGTGGTTTCGCTGGGCCTGCGCTACGGCATGGTGCTGTTCATCGCCTCGGAAGTGATGTTCTTCGCCGGCTTCTTCTGGATGTTCTTCGAGATGACGCTCTTCAACGAGGCGCGCACGCTCATTCCGGAGTTCGGCAACTGGACCGACACCGCCGCGGCCTGGTCCACCTGGCCGCCCGCGGGCATCGAGACCCTGGACGCCTGGCAGCTGCCGTTCCTGAACACCGTGATCCTGCTGCTGTCGGGAACCACCGTGACCTGGGCGCACCATGCCATCGTGGTCGGCGACCGCAAGGCCGCCAAGGTCGGCCTAGGTCTGACCGTGGCGCTCGGCGCGCTGTTCACGGCCGTACAAGTCTATGAATATTACCACATTTTGCACGAGAATCTGTTCTTCAACGAAGAAGCGCTGAACTCGACGCTGTACGGCTCGATCTTCTTCATGGCGACGGGCTTCCACGGCTTCCACGTCCTGATCGGAACCATTTTCCTGACCGTGTGCCTGATCCGCCTGCTGGTGGGCCAGATGACGCCCGAGAAGCACTTCGGGTTCGAGGCGGCGGCCTGGTACTGGCACTTCGTGGACGTGGTGTGGCTGTTCCTGTTCGCCTTCGTCTACGTCATCTACGGCTGATCTTGAGCGACCAGCCCCAGCCTTCAGCGCCCGCCCGGATCGACCCGATCCGGGCGGGTTTGCTTTGCCGGTGTCCCAACTGCGGCAGGGGGCCGCTGTTCGAAGGGTTTCTGAAGGTCCGGCCGACCTGCAGGGTCTGCGGCTACGACCTTGCGTCGGTGGCCACCGGAGACGGCGCCGCCAGCTTCATCATGCAGATCGCCGGAGCCATCGTCGGCTTCTCGGCCCTGTATGTTGAAATCACCTACAGCCCGCCCATGTGGTTGCATCTGATCATCTGGCTTCCGCTGGTGGCGGCCCTGTCGCTGGGACTGATGCGGCCGGGCAAGGGCCTGATGACGGCGCTGCAGATGCGAAACACGGCGCGCGAGGTGCGCAATGACGATTTCTGAACGACCGGGATTCCCCTGGATACTGACCGTGCTGGCGGCGGCGATGCTGGCCGTCCTGATCGGCCTGGGCGTCTGGCAGGTGCAGCGCATGGCCTGGAAGGTCGGCCTGATCGACCAGGCCGAGGCCGCGGCGACGGTGGCGCCCGTTCCGGCCGTCGAAATTCTGAACCAGCCCGGCGGCGAGTTTCGCCGGGTGATCCTGGACTGCCCCGGCTTGAACGCCGCGCCCTTGGTCGAGCTTCAGTCCATCCATGACGGCGATGCGGGCGTGCGCCTGATCTCGGCCTGTCGACCGGCGGGCGTCGAGGCGACCTTTCTGGTGGATCGCGGCTTCGTGGGCGAGGCCATTTCCGCTCGCCCCCCGGTTGATGCGGCCGCCGCTGATCCCGTCCGCATCACGGCCGTGACGCGCGAGGCGCCCGAGCCGAACTGGATGAGCCCACCGCCGCAGGGGGGGCGCTTCTTCGCCCGTGACCATGAGGCCATGGCCGGGGCGCTGGGCCTTGATGGACCGGTGGACTCCCGCATCCTGTTCGCCGAGACCTCGACCAATCCCGAATGGGCGGCGCTGGTCCCGGCGGTTCCGCCCGCCGCCTTCACCAACAACCATCTGGGCTATGCCATCACCTGGTTCGGCCTCGCCGCAGCCCTGATCGTCTTCTACGCCCTGATGCTGCAACGGCGGCTGCGTCCGCTGCCGAGACAAGGCCCGCGCGCGGGCCGGGATATCCCTTGACCCACCTTCACACCCTGCCCAACGGCGTGCGCGTCGTGGCCGACCCCATGCCGGGGCTCAAGACCTTCGCCCTGACCGTGGCGGTGCGCGGCGGCGCCCGCTGGGAAGACGAGCACCGCTCGGGCTGGTCGCACCTGCTTGAGCATCTGGTGTTCAAGGGCGCCGGGGACATGAGCGCCCGCGACATCGTCCAGCGCATCGAGGCCGAAGGCGGCTCCATCAATGCAGCCACCGGCCAGGAGCGCACCAGCTTCGAGGTGCGGGCTCTGGAATCCTCCCTCCCCCTGGCCATGCAGGTGGTCTCCGACATCGTTTTCCGGCCCACGCTCAGCGAGGCCGAGGTGGTCCGCGAAAAGGATGTGGTGGCGCAGGAGATCGCCGAGGCCTTCGACACCCCAGACGACCACGTGTTCGAGATGGCCGGCGAGCAGGCCTTCACCGGCCAGCCGCTGGGCCGTCCCATTCTGGGGTCGGTGGAGAGCATCGGCCGTGCGGATCGTGCGGGCATGGAAGCGTGGCGCGCGGCGCTCTACGCCCCGGGACGCATGGTGGTGGCCGTCTCCGGCGCGGTGGACCCGGCGCGGCTGGCCGACCTGGCCGGGATGTGGTTCGGACAGGCCGGACCCGATGACGGCGAAGAGCCGGCGCCGGCCGCCTTCACCGGGGGGGACGCGGCCCTGACCCGCCGTATCGAGCAGGCCAATCTGGTCTTCGAGATTCCCGGCCTTTCGGCGCACGACGCAGACACTCCGGCGCTGAGGCTGTTTGCCGAGATCCTCGGCGGCGGCATGGCCTCGCGCCTGTTCCAGAGCGCCCGGGAAGACCGGGGTCTGGCCTATGCGATCGACGCCTGGTTCGAGGGCTATGAGGACACGGGCGTTCTGGGCGTTTATGCGGGCGCCGCGCCTGGCCGGTCCGAGGAGTTGGCCCGGGTGGCGGCGACTGAACTGAGATCCCTTGCCATGGACGGGCCCACCGAGGAGGAACTGGCGAGGGCCAAGGCGATCCTCAGCGCGGGGCTGTGGATGGCCGACGAAAGTCCGTCATCACGGGCCGGGCGCAACGCCGCCCAGACCCTGCTGTTTGGCGCGCCGGTTGCTTCGGAGACCCTGACGGCCCGCGTGGCGGCGGTGACGAGGGAGGACATGTGTCGGCTGGGCGCGCGCCTGCTCGCCTCCGGCAAGAGCGCCACCGCCGTGCTGGGCCCGAAGACGGCGGGCAAGGCGGGGCGTGTCTTCGCCGAGACCCTCTACGCCTGACGCCGCGACGGTAAAGGGATATAGACGCTCATGGCCCTTCTGGACTGGATGTCGGAACCGGTCGGCCCCGTGCTGCGGGGTCAGGGGGTGACCCTGCGCGCGCCCCAGCCGTCCGACTACGCGGCTTGGTCGACCCTGCGTGACCTTTCCCGCGCCCATCTTCAGCCGTGGGAGCCCGCCTGGCCCGAGGACGACCTGACCCGGACCGCCTTTCGCCGCCGGCTGGCGATCTATGAGCGCGAGCGCGAGCTGGGAAACGCGTGGCCCTTCTTCA
The DNA here is from genome assembly GCF_046293315.1 of Brevundimonas sp. Taxonomy (GTDB): domain Bacteria; phylum Pseudomonadota; class Alphaproteobacteria; order Caulobacterales; family Caulobacteraceae; genus Brevundimonas. The sequence goes on along the minus strand of NZ_JBKBPF010000005.1, from coordinate 93,192 downwards.
TCCTCGATCAGGACGATCGGCTGGCCGGGGGGATCACCCTGTCCAATGTGCGGCGCGGCGTGGCCGAGACCGGGACCGTCGGCTACTGGATCGGGCTGCCGCATGCGGGACGGGGGCTGGCTACGTCCTCCATGCGGGCCTTGACGGCTTATGCTTTCGGCGCGCTCAGGCTGCATCGCCTCGAGGCGGCCTGCGTGCCCTCGAACCATGCCTCGCGTCGGGTGCTGGAAAAGTCCGGTTTCCGGCTTGAGGGCCAAGCCCGGGCTTATTTGAAAATTAACGGGACTTGGGCAGACCATCTCCTGTTCGGCCTTCTTGCAGAAGACGCCGGCGCAGACGGACGCCTGTCGTCCTGACGGAGGGCGGCAAGCCTTGAACAGCCGATCCAGAGCCCTGGCGTGGGACCCCACCACCGCAATCGAGGCGCTCGCCGCCGCCGATGCGGCGCTGTGGGTGTGGACGCCCGCCCTGGACCAGCTCAAGTTCACCGGCTCGACCCGATCACTGGGCCTCGGCCCGCTGGCGCCGGAATGCACCGCTGCGGGGTTCACCGCCCTGGCCATGCCCCAGGACCGGGCGCTGGCCGAACGTATCCTGAAGCCCCAGGATGAGGGCGGCGAGATCGCCGTACGGCTGCGCATGCGCGGCGGCGACCTGTGCATCTGGCGCGGCGTCTGGCTCGAGGACGGGCTGCGCGCCGCCGGGGTGGTGGCGCTTGAAAGCAAATTCACCGGGGCCTCCAGCGACGCCCTGACCGGCCTACTCGACCGTCGCGCCTTCCTGTCGCGGGTGGGCGAAGCCCTGACAGCGCCGGGCGACTACGATCTGGTGGTGGCGGATGTGGATCGTCTGCGCCGCCTGAACGAGGCCTTGGGCCATGAGCGCGCGGATATGGTCCTGTCGGCGCTGGGATCCCGTCTGGCCGCCGCCTTCTCGGGCGAGGCCGCCCCCGCCCGCATCGGCGAGGACGAGTTCGCCATCTTCGTGAGAGCCGAAGACGGCGACGCCTGCGGCCGCGTGCGTCAGGCGCTGGAGCAGCCTCTGCGCGTGGCCGGCTTCGACATCTATCCCACCGTTTCCATCGGCGCGGTGCGCACCGAGGGCGGGCCGGACGCGGCGGACGCAGCCGAACTGCTGCGCCGCGCGGAGCTTGCGGTGGAATCGGCCAAGACGGCCGGCCGGGGCGGCATGGCCGCCTATGGCCGGACGCTGGAGTCCGACAGCCTGTCGCGTCTGGCCCTGGAAAGCGATCTCAGGAACGCCTTTGTGCGGGGCGAGATCGAGCCCTTCTATCAGCCCATCGTCAATCTGGAGACCGGCGCGGTGGCCGGGTTCGAGGCGCTGGCGCGGTGGCGACACCCCCGCCGCGGCCTTGTGCCGCCCGACGAGTTCCTGGGCCTGGCCGACGAGATGGGCCTGATGAACGACCTGGGTCTGATGATGATGCGTCAGGCCGCCGCCCAGCTGGCCGAATGGCTCAAGCGCCATCCGAGCGCGGGCAAGCTGTTCTGCAGCGTCAATCTGTCGACCAACGAACTGGAGCGCGACGCGCTGGTGGACGATGTGCGCCGCATCCGCGCCGAGACCGGGCTGCCCGTCGGCGCCCTGAAGCTGGAGGTCACGGAAAGCGACATCATGCGTGACCCCGAGCGGGCCGCGCAGGTGCTGAAGTCCCTGCGCGAGGCGGGAGCCAGTCTGGCGCTGGACGATTTCGGCACCGGGTTTTCGTCCCTGTCCTATCTGGCGCGCCTGCCCTTCGACACGCTCAAGATCGACCGCTATTTCGTTCTGACCATGGGTCAGGACGAGGGCTCGGCCAAGATCGTCAAGTCGGTGGTGAATCTGGGGCGCGACCTGTCGCTGGAAGTGGTGGCCGAAGGAGTCGAGAACGCCGATCTGGCGCGCCTGCTGCTGGCCTCGGGCTGTCATTACGGCCAGGGCTTCGGCTATGCCCCGGCCTTGCCCGCGCAGGAGGCCGAGGTCTATCTGAACGAGTCGGTGGCGGACGGGTCCGCGCCCATCAAGGCGCGCTCGGCCTGAACAGACGTTAAGGCTGTCGCCATGCTTTCGGCGGAAACATCGGGCAGGTTCGCGTCCTTGACGGGGGGCGTTTCACCGATCCCGTTCGCGGGCTATGAGCAAGACGCAACGGGCTAGAGGGTTACATGGCGGGTCCATCCATCGCACGCGGGGCTCCCGGCTCCGGCGGCAAAGGCGGCGGTCGCACGCTGCTTCAGCGGCTGATCTACTGGTCAGCCGTGCTGGCCGTGTGGGGCCTGATCTTCCTGACGGTGTTCTTCCTGGTGTTCGCCCGGGGCCTGCCCGACACCTCCTCGCTCTACGATGTAGAGCGCCAGCCCTCGATCACTTATCTGGACCGGTCCGGCGCCCTGATCGCGGTGCGCGGCAGCCAGCACGCCCCGCCGGTGGAGCTGGACACCCTGCCGGACTATGTGCCCGCGGCCTTCATCGCCATCGAGGACCGGCGCTTCTATCACCATCCCGGGTTCGACCCCATCGGCATGATGCGCGCGGCCCTGGCCAACATGCGCGCCGGCCGGGTGGTGCAGGGCGGCTCGACCCTGACCCAGCAGCTGGCCAAGAACCTGTTCCTGACGCCCGACCAGAACATCCGCCGCAAGGTGCAGGAGCTGATGCTGGCGGTGTGGCTGGAGATGAAATTCTCCAAGGACGAGATCCTCGCCCTGTACCTGAACCGCGTCTATTTCGGCGCCGGGGCCTACGGCATCGAGGCTGCGTCGCAGCGCTATTTCGACAAGTCGGCCGACGAGCTGACCGTGGGCGAGGCTGCCCTGCTGGCGGGCCTGCTGAAGGCGCCGTCGCGCTACAGCCCGCTGGGCGAGAGCGAGCGGGCCGCGGGTCGGGCCACGGTGGTGCTGAACCAGATGGAGGAGACCGGCGTCATCACCGCCGAGCAGCGCAACGCGGCGGTGCTCGAGCCGGTACGGGTGTCGCGCACCCTGGCCACCCAGCACGCCCAGTATTTCGTGGACTGGCTGGACAAGGACATCCGCCGCCTGGTGGGTGAGCCCACCGAGGACATGATCGTCGAGACAACGCTGGACCTCACCCTCCAGACCGCAGCCGAGCGTTCCGTGCGCCGCATCCTGGAGCGTGACGGGTCGCGCGGCGTGGAGCAGGCGGCGTTGGTGGCCGTGGACGGCGACGGCCGGGTGCGGGCCATGATCGGCGGCGCTTCCTATGCCGACAGCCAGTTCAACCGGGCGGTGGACGCGCGCCGCCAGGCCGGGTCGGCCTGGAAGCCGTTCGTCTATCTGGCGGCGCTGGAGGCGGGCTACACGCCGGACACGCCCGTGGTCGATCAGCCCATCACCATCGGCAACTGGTCGCCGCGCAACTATTCCGGCAACTTTATCGGCCCGACCACCCTGTCCAATGCGGTGGCCCAGTCCACAAATACGATCGCCGCCGGGCTGGCGGATCAGGTGGGACGCGACAGTGTCGCCCGCGCCGCGCGCCGCCTCGGCATCACCTCCCGGGTGGGACTGGAACCGGCCATGGCCCTGGGCGCCGTGGAAGTCAGCCCGCTGGAGATGGCCCAGGCCTACGCCGCGTTCTCCAACGGCGGACGCCGGGCGGAAGCCCACGGCATCACCCGCATCCGCACGCCCCAGGGCCGCGTGATCTATCAGCGTCAGGCCGAGGATCGCCGCGCCGACCAGGTGATCCAGAATCCCTCGCTCTACTACCTGAACCAGATGCTGCGGGGGGTCATCACCTCCGGCACGGCGCGGTCGGTGGCCATCTCTGGCCGCGATCTGGCGGGCAAGACGGGCACCACCTCGGACTACAAGGACGCCTGGTTCGCGGGCTATACCGGCGGCTTCACGGCCGTGGTGTGGGTGGGCCGGGACGACAACACCGCCATGCGCGGCGTTACGGGCGGCTCATCGCCCGCCGCCATCTGGCGCGGGTTCATGGAGGCGGCCCTGCCCCGCCTGAACGTTCAGTCGATCCCCAATGGTCCAGCCTTGCCGGAAGGCTGGGTCGCGCCCCTGGCGCCCGGCGCCGATCCGGTGGGAGACCTGCTCGGCGGTCTGGGCAATCTGTTCGAGGACGAGGTTCTGCCGCCGTCCGCGGGCGATCCGCTGGCCGGGGCGCCGGCCAACCCGCGGCCGGTTCAGCCCGCGCCGGAACGACCCAGCGTGCGGCCGCCCGAGCCGATCCAGACCGAGTCTCCGGCCCAGAACCCCGAGCCGGACCGCGAGGCGGAGCGCCGCCCGGATCCGCTGTTCTTCTGATCCCATAAAGAAGCGCCCGGCCTTTGCAGGCCGGGCGCAAACAGTTTCGTCTCTCTCTCACGCCGCCACCGGGAGGGGATGGTGTCCGGGACGGTCAGGACAGCCGCCGCCGTCCTGTGTCTCAAAAACCACTCCTCCGGAAAAAAGTCAACCGCAAAGCGAACAGGCTTTGGCGTGACCCGAAAAGCACGGCGTGGTTAAGGCCCGCCCTAGTTGCGGCCCGGACGGCGGGTGGGGTCGCGCAGGGTGAACAGGCTGTTGGGCAGGCTGTTGACGGCCTCGAAGGACGACAACTGGGTGCGGGTGCGCTGGCCCTGGGGGTCGATCACTGTCCATTCCATGAGGCGCACCGGGTTGCCGGCGAAGGCCAGGATGACCTGACCCTCGTTGGGGCGGCGGGCGTCGCGGGCGACCACGGCGAAAGCGCCGGAGTCCATGCGGGTGACGCGGTCGATGCGCACGCCTTCCTCGATGCGGACGTTGCGGCCCAGGAACACCGACAGGGGCGTTGCAGACAGGGGCGCCTGGCGGAACACCTCGAGGCGCGGGTCGTAGCGCATCAGATTGTTGCCGTCGGCCACCACCAGCAGGCCTTCGGGATTGCTGTACTCGAAGCGCATCTTGCCGGGACGCTGCAGATAATAGCGCCCTTCCGCCCGGCGGCCGCCGGGGCCGGTCTCCACGAAGCTGCCGCGTGCGGCGCTGACGCCCTGGAACCAGGACGAGACGCGCCCGACCGTCTCGCGATCGGCGGCGGAGAGGTTGCTCTGGGCGAAGGCGGGCAGGCCGGCCATGACGGCGGCGCCCAGGGTGAGCGAGCCGGTGGCGAAGGCGCGGCGTGAGAGATTCATGGTCAGGCTCCCGTTCGGGATTGTTGAGACGATCCTTGTGACGCGACGGCGCGGCAAGGGTGTGACGCCAGCCTGACCATATTCCGGCGCTTCGATGAAGCGGCGTTCAGCGAAACGGTCAGGATCGGTTCATCCGGCGGATATCAGCGCGCGAGGCGGCGGGGCGTTCCCGAAGCATCGGGGTGCGGGTTTCAGATTTCGTCGCCGAAAAAACAGTGTCCGAATTGTCCGAATTGTCTGAATTGTTGAAATCGCCTCCCGGGACCTGACCAAGAGCGCAGTCTACGGCGCCGGAGAGGGCGGGGGTGAAAACAGAGGGAAACGCCTCTGCGTTCAGACCTGGGGCTCCATGACCACGGGGAGGGCCGTGTCGCCGCGCTGCAGCGTCCCGCGCCACTGGGCGCCGTCGCGCTCAAGGCTGAGGCGGGCCGGGCCGTCGGGGTCGTCCACATCGATGGTCAGGGTCTCGCCCGAGCGCACCACCAGCGACAGGGCGCCCAGCCGGCGGCTGGTCAGGGCCGCGTCCGGGGCCGCGGGCTCGCGCCAGGCGCCTTCCACCAGGGCGCCGTCGCCCCGATCCATCATCAGAAGCTCAAGCACCGGCGCGCCTCCCGAAGTGACGCGCCAGCGCCCGTCCAGCGGCCCCATGATGGCGTTGGCGCGCAGGGCGGCGGAGGTCACGCCCTGCTGATAAACCACCTCGGCGTCGGTCGGCGTGGTCTCGTAGGTTCCGTCATAGGCCTCCAGCACGGCGGGCGCTTCCAGCACGCGGCGGGTGATCATATAGGCGTCCCCCTGCGCCCCCGGGGTATCCCATGACGGCTCGTAGGGCCGCACCGGCGGGCCGGAATACAGCTCCAGCGAGGTGGGCGAGGCCTCCACATAGGCGATCGGCCCGTCCTGGGCGGCGGTCATGGCGAGGGTCAGGGCGATCCAGATCATTGGGAAAGGGTAGCGACATGAGGCCGCAGCGCAAGATCGGGCTGTGCAGCAAGGGAATCCCGCCTGTTGAGCGAACCGTGAAGCCTGCCGCGTTGACACCCCCCCGCGCGGGTCCGTAAAGCCTTCCGCACTGCATCATTGCTGATTTTACAATAGTTTGAGAACGATTCGCATGTCGACCGCCTCAGACGCCGACGACGACCAGACCGGCCGTTTCGTGCGCCAGCCCAACGGCCGTATCCGGCCCCTGTCCCCCCACCTTCAGATCTGGCGCTGGCACATCACCATGCTGTCCTCGATCCTGTTCCGGGTGACCATCGGGGCGGCCAGCTTCGGCGCGATCCTGATCATCGGCTGGCTGGGGGCCCTGGCCTTCGGGCCCGAGGCCTTCGCCGGGGTGATGAGCTTCATGGGTTCGCCTCTGGGGCTGCTGATCGGCTTCGGCCTGACGCTAGTGATGTTCTCCTTCATCCTGAACGGCGGCCGCCATCTGGTGCAGGACACCGGCGGAGCGCTGGAGATCGGCCCGGCCAATCTGCTGTCGCACATCTCGGTGTGGGGCCCCGTGGTCCTGACGGTGCTGTTCTGGGCCGTGCTGTTCGCCACCGGGAGGGTTTCGCTGTGAGCGGCTACGCCCAGTACAAGAACCGCGTGAAGATCTCCGAGCGTCACGGCGCGCGCGAGTGGGTGGTGGAGCGGGTCTCCCTGCTGCTGCTCATGCCGCTGGGCGTGTGGGCGGCCTCCAGCGCCTTCACCCTGGCCGGGGCCGATTACGACACCGCCGCGGCGTGGTTCGCCAGCACCCTCAACGCCGTGCTGCTCGGCGTCACGGCGGTGGTGCTGCTGGGCTACATCAGCCTGGCGTGGAAGGTGATCATCGAGGATTACATCCATCGCCCCGGCAACAAGGCGCTGCTGATCGGCCTGTCGAACCTGATCTTCCTGGTGCTGGCCGCGGTCAGCGTCTTCTTCATCACGCGGCTGGCGCTGGGTTCGGCGCCGCTGCCTGCCGGTTTCGGGGCCTGAACGCCACATGGCTGCTTATGAATTCGTCGATCACGAATACGACGTCGTCGTCGTCGGCGCCGGCGGCTCCGGCCTCCGCGCCGCGCTGGGCGCCGCCCAGCAGGGCCTGAAGGTCGCCTGCGTCACCAAGGTGTTCCCGACCCGCTCCCACACCGTGGCCGCCCAGGGCGGCATCTCGGCCTCGCTGGGGAATATGGGCGAGGACGACTGGAAGTGGCACATGTACGACACCGTCAAGGGGTCGGACTGGCTGGGCGACCAGGACGCCATTGAGTATCTGGTGCGCGAGGCGCCCAAGGCGGTCTACGAGCTGGAACACTGGGGCGTGCCCTTCAGCCGCACCGAGGACGGCCGCATCTATCAGCGCGCCTTCGGCGGCATGACCCGCAATTTCGGCGAGGGCCCGGTGCAGCGCACCTGCGCCGCCGCCGACCGCACCGGCCACGCCATCCTGCACACCCTGTACGGCCAGTCAGTGCGCCGCGAGGTGAAGTTCTTCGTCGAATATTTCGCGCTGGACCTGATCATGCAGGACGGGGCCTGCACCGGGGTGACGGCCTGGCAGCTGGACAACGGCCAGCTGCACCGCTTCCGCGCCAAGCTGGTGATCCTGGCCACCGGCGGCTACGGCCGCGCCTATTTCTCGGCCACCAGCGCCCACACCTGCACCGGCGACGGCAACGCCATGGTGCTGCGCGCCGGCCTGCCGCTGCAGGACATGGAGTTCGTGCAGTTCCACCCCACCGGCATCTACGGCGCCGGCTGCCTGATCACCGAGGGCGCGCGGGGCGAGGGCGGCTATCTGACCAACTCCGAGGGCGAGCGGTTCATGGAACGCTACGCCCCCTCGGCCAAGGATCTGGCCAGCCGCGACGTGGTCAGCCGGTCCATGACCATCGAGATCCGCGAAGGCCGCGGCGTCGGTCCGAACAAGGACCACATCTTCCTGCATCTGGATCACCTGGATCCCAAGACCCTGCACGCGCGCCTGCCGGGCATTTCCGAAAGCGCCAAGATCTTCGCAGGCGTGGACGTGACCAAGGCTCCGATCCCGGTGCTGCCGACCGTGCACTACAACATGGGCGGCATCCCCACGAACTATCACGGCGAGGTGCTGACCAAGGTGGGTGACAACGCCGACACCGTGGTGCCCGGCCTGATGGCCGTGGGCGAGGCGGCCTGCGTCTCGGTGCACGGCGCCAACCGTCTGGGCTCCAACAGCCTGACCGATCTGGTGGTGTTCGGCCGCGCCGCCGGCCTGCGCGCCGGCGAGGTTGTGGACAAGGCTGCGCCGGTCCCCGCCGCGCCCGCCGGCGCCACCGACGCCCACCTGGCCCGGCTGGACCGCTTCCGTCAAGCGTCGGGCGGCACCCCCACGGCCCAGCTGCGCAACGACATGCAGCGGGCCATGCAGTCCGACGCGGCGGTGTTCCGCACCGGCAAGACCCTGGACGAGGGCGTGGCCAAGCTGCGCGCCATCCACGCGGCGGGCGCCGACATCAAGACCACAGATCGCGGCATGATCTGGAACACTGATCTGGTCGAGACCCTGGAATACGACAACCTGATCGATCAGGCGCTGGTCACCATCGAGAGCGCGGCCAACCGCAAGGAAAGCCGCGGCGCCCACGCCCGCGAGGACTATCCCGACCGCGACGACGTGGAATGGATGAAGCACACCCTGGCGTGGAAGCGTCCGGGGCAGGACGTGGCGATCGATTACCGACCGGTTCACGAGTACACGATGTCCAGCGAGATCGACTACATCAAGCCCAAGGCGAGGGTTTACTAAGCATGGTCCAGCTCACCCTTCCGCGCGGCTCAAAGCCTGTCACCGGCAAGGTCCACAAGGCCCCCGAGGGCGCGACCAACGTCAAGACCTACAAGGTCTACCGGTATGACCCCGAGGTGGACTCCGATCCGCGCTGGGACGTGTTCGAGGTCTCGGCCGACGATCACGGCCCGATGCTGCTGGACGCCCTGATCCACATCAAGAACACCATCGATCCGACCCTGGCGTTCCGCAAATCGTGCCGTGAAGGCATCTGCGGCTCGTGCTCCATGGCCATCGACGGACGCAACGCCCTGGCCTGCACCAAGGGCTGGGAGGAATGCGGCTCCTCGACCATCTCCATCGCGCCCCTGCCCCACCAGCCGGTGGTCAAGGATCTGGTGACGGACCTGAGCCTGTTCTACGCCCAGTACGACTCGATCCAGCCCTATCTGCAGTCCGACGAAGCGGACCCGACCACCGAGCGGCTGCAGTCGCCGGAGGACCGTGAGAAGCTGGACGGGCTGTACGAGTGCATCCTGTGCGCCTGCTGCTCGACCTCGTGCCCCAGCTACTGGTGGAACCAGAAGGATTATCTGGGGCCGGCGGCCCTGCTGCAGTCCTACCGCTGGATCGCCGACAGCCGCGACGACGCCACGCAGAAGCGGCTGGACGACCTGGAAGACCCCTTCAAGCTCTACCGCTGCCACACCATCATGAACTGCACCCAGGTGTGCCCCAAGGGCCTGAACCCGGCCAAGGCCATCGCCGAGACCAAGAAGCTGATGGTGTCGCGGGAGCGGAACAAGGCGAAGGCTTCGGCCTGAAGCGCGCTCGATGGCGAAAATCACCTACATCGAGCATGACGGGACCGAGCACGCGGTCGACGTGAAGACCGGCCTGTCCGTCATGGAAGGGGCCATCCGCAACAATGTGCCGGGCATCGACGCGGACTGCGGCGGGGCCTGCGCCTGCGCCACCTGCCACGTCTATGTCGACCCCGACTGGCAGGCGGAGACGGGCCGCCCGTCGGCCATGGAGGAGTCCATGCTGGATTTCGCCGAGGCGGTGGAGCCCAACTCGCGCCTGTCGTGCCAGATCCGGGTCAGCGACGATCTGGACGGCCTGATCGTGCGCCTGCCCGAAAACCAGCACTGACCATGACCGATCCCCGCCTGATCCCGGCGGTGGAGCGGCTGATCGAGGCCGCCGAACGGCCGGGCCACGTCCCGCTGATCGGGATTTCGGGCGCGCAGGGGTCGGGCAAGACCACCCTGGCCCGGGCCGCGGCGCAGGCGCAGGGCTGCGCCCACCTGTCGCTGGACGATGTCTATCTGACGCGGGCGGAGCGGGAGCGGATGGCCCGCGAGATCCATCCCCTGTTCGCCACGCGCGGGCCGCCGGGGACCCACGATCTGGCGTTGATGGCCTCGACCATCGCGGCCCTGCGCGTCGCCGGACCGGACCAGACCACGGCCCTGCCCGTGTTCGACAAGCTGGCCGATGACCGGGCGCCCCGGTCACAGTGGCGTGGCTTCAAGGGCCGGCCGCGCGCCATTCTGGTAGACGGCTGGCTCATCGGCGCGACGCCGCAGGACGCGGACGGCCTCGCAGCGCCGGTCAACGCCCTCGAGCGAACCAGAGACGCCGACAGCGTCTGGCGGCGTGCGGCCAACGCCCGTCTGACCGAGGCGCAGGCCGTGCTGAACACCGGCTTCGACGCGGTCCTGTTTCTGAAAGCCCCGGGCTTTGAGGTGGTGCTGGACTGGCGCTGTGAACAGGAAGCCGGGCTGCGCGGGGTTGACCCTTCGGCGCTCGCGAAGGAGGACCGGGCGGACATGGCCCGCTTCATCGCCCATTTCGAACGCATCACCGGCCACATGCTGGCGGGCGGGGTGCGGGCCGCTACGGTGGTTCGCCTGGACCGGGCCCGGCGTGTCATGGGCGTGGACACCAACGGCGGACCGGAGCGTTAGGACCCCATGCTGTTTCGCAAGACGGATGATCGGCGGTCAGAGCCCCGGCGGCTGAGCAACGCCCGGGGCCTGGTGGTGGCGCCGGGGCTCGAACTGGGCTGCGCCATCGTGGATGAATCCCCCGGCGGCCTGCGGTTCCGACTGCAGCGCGATGTGCCGCTGCCCGAGGTGGTGGTGGTGGTGAACGTCGCCGAAGGGGTCGCCCGCGAGGGCCGCGTCGCCTGGAAGAAGGGCCACGAGGCCGGTCTCAAGGTCACCCATACCTCCCGCGTGAGCGGCCTGGTGCCCCAGCGCTTCGCCGCCGCGCGCGACGCCTGGCTGCGCGCGGGCGGCCGCTGACCGGACAGGGAATGGGAAAGGTGGTGCCGCCTGCGTGACTCGAACACGCGACCCTCGCATTACGAATGCGATGCTCTACCGGCTGAGCTAAGGCGGCCCGGTGCGCGGGGCAGTATGGCCGCGCGCGAGGACGGCTCTTTATACGGGCGGGCGCGGCTTGCCAAGAAGGGACAGCAGGGCGGCTTCGTCGGGGTGGTCGGCGGCTGCGGCGGCGAAGGCGGGCGAACCCTTCAGCGGAGCGGCGGCGGCGGGGGAAATGCAGAAGACGGGAACGGCGCCGACGGGGGGGATCAGGCCTTCGGTCAGGTCGGCGAGACGCCGGGCGGCGCGGGGCGAGTGAATCAGGACGCCGTCCAGCTTGCCGGCCTTTAACGCGGCCAAACCCCGCCCGCCGGGCGCGGCGACGGCGGCGTAGAGCACGGCGGTGCGGGTCTGCACACCCGCAGCCTTGAGGGCTCCGGGCAGGTCGCCGGCGGGCTCGCGGGCGCCCGCGATCAAAACGGCGCCATCCACCGGCTGGGCGGTGATCAGGGCGGCCAGGGCCGTGACGTCGCCGGAGGCGGAGCGGACGTGGCGAAATCCGGCCTCGCGGGCGGCCCCGGCGGTGGCGTCGCCCACGGTGAAGACCGGGAGGGCCCGTTCGAGGGCGGCGAAGGCGGCGACCCCGTTGCGGCTGGTGAAGGCGATGGCGCCGACGCCGGACAGGTCGATGCGGGGCTTGAGGCGGCGAACGGACAGCAGGGGCGAGACCAGCGGGTGATGCCCCATGGCGGTCAGGCGCGCGGCGGTGGCCTCGGCGCCGGGACGGGCGCGGGTGACCCACAGGCGCAGCGGCGCGTGGGCGGACCGGTCCATCAGGCGGGCAGTTCCTGATCGCCCGCCTCGGCGTGGACCGCCTCACCGATGCGCATGCCCAGGGCGTGGGCGGTCTCGGTGGCCGGGGCCTCGATCTCGCCCGAGCGACGCCAGCGGGCCGAGCCGTCGGGGCTGAGGATCTCGGCGGTCAGGGACAGGCGGTCGTTCTCGATGACGGCATAGGCGCCCACCGCGGTGCGACAGGAGCCCTCCAGCGCCAGCATGGCGCCGCGCTCGGCGGTCACGGCCACGGCGGTGGGGCGGTGGTTGAGGGCGGCGGCCCAGGGGGCGAGGGCGTCCGCGGAGCGGGTCTGGATGGCCAGGGCGCCCTGGCCCGGCGCGGGTACGAAGCGCTCCACGTCCAGACAGGCCGTGATGACCTCGGCCCGGCCCAGACGGTTGAGGCCCGAGGCGGCCAGCAGGATGGCGTCGAAATCCCCCGCCGCGAGGCGGTTCAGGCGGGTGTCCACATTGCCGCGCAGCATCTCGATGCGCAGGTCCGGGCGGGCGGCCAGAAGCTGGGCCTGACGGCGCAGGCTGGCGGTGCCCACCAGCGCCCCGTGGGGCAGGTCCTCGAGGCCGGTGTGATTGACGCTGACGAAGGCGTCGCGGGCGTCCTCGCGCTCGGGAATGGCGGCCAGCACCAAGCCCGGCGGCATGTCGGCGGGCACGTCCTTGAGCGAATGGACGGCCAGATCGATGCGGCCGTCGATCAGGGCCTGCTCGATCTCCTTGGTGAACAGGGCCTTGCCGCCCACGTCCATCAGGCGGCGGTCCTGGATGCGGTCGCCGGTGGTGACGATGGGGACCAGGATCACCGCGTCCTCGACGCTGTCCTCGGCGGCGCCGAGCGCGCGGGCCACAGCGCGCTGCATCATGCCGGACTGGGCCATGGCCAGGGTCGAGCGGCGGGTGCCGAGGCGAAGGGGCGTGGACAAGGCGGGCGGGCTTCCTGTTGCGCGAGAGGGGGCGGGGGGCTACCTCGACCCGATGAGCATGGGCGCGGACTATAGCAGCGAGGCGGCGGCGGCAACGGCGGCCCCGAAGACGTCGCAGCCGCGCGTGCTGACCGTACTGGGGCTGGAGACCAGCTGCGACGAGACCGCGGCCTCGGTGGTGCGCCAGATGCCGGACGGCACAGTGCACGTGCTGTCCTCGGTGGTGCACAGCCAGATCGCGGAGCACGCCCCCTTCGGCGGGGTCGTGCCCGAGATTGCCGCCCGCAGCCATGTGGAGGCCATCGCGGGCACGGCCCGCCGGGCGATTGAGGAGTCCGGCGTCGATTTCAACGGGCTGGACGCGGTGGCCGCCACCGCCGGGCCGGGTCTGGTGGGCGGGGTCATGGTGGGCCTCAGCTTCGGCAAGGCCGTGGCCCTGGCGCGCGGTATTCCCCTGATCGCGGTGAACCATCTGGAGGGACACGCGGTGTCGGCCCGTCTGGCGGCGCCGGCGCCCTATCCGTTCCTGCTGCTGCTGGTGTCGGGCGGTCACTGCCAGCTGATGGAGGTTCGCGGCATCGGCGACATGACCCGGCTGGGCGCCACCATCGACGACGCGGCGGGGGAGGCCTTCGACAAGATCGCCAAGACTTTAGGTCTGGGCTATCCGGGAGGTCCGGCGCTGGAAAAACTGGCGGCGTCCGGCGACGGGGCGCGGTTCGAGCTGCCCCGGGCCCTGCTGGGGCGGAAGGGCTGCGACTTCTCGTTCTCGGGCCTGAAGACGGCGGCGGCCAGGCTGGCGGCGACCTGCGAGACGGATCAGGACCGGGCCGATCTGGCCGATGCGGTGCAAAAGGCCATCGCGCGCCAGCTGACCGAACGGTCGACGCGGGCCATGGACGACTATGCGACGCGCCACGACCACCGCCTGCTGGTCGTGGCGGGCGGGGTGGCGGCCAACCGCACAGTGCGGGCCGAACTGGAACGAGCGGCGACCGCGCGCGGCTTTGAGTTTCTGGCCCCGCCGCTGGCCTACTGCACCGACAACGCCGCCATGATCGCCCTGGCCGGGGCGGAACGACTGGCGCTGGGACTGGTTTCGGACATCGACGTGGCGGCCCGCCCCCGGTGGCCGCTGGACGAGGCGACGGCCCTGGCCGATCCGCTCTACAAGACAGGCCGCAAAGGCGCGAAGGCGTAAGGGAGAAGCCATGGGAGAGTTCCGCACGACGGGAGTGATCGGCGCAGGCGCGTGGGGCACCGCCCTGGCCCAGGTCTGCGCGCGGGCCGGGCTGAAAACCACGCTGCAGGCCCGCGAGGCCGAGGTGGTGGAGAGCATTCGCGACCGGCGCAGTAATGAGCTGTTCCTGCCCGGCGTCACCCTGGAGGAGGGCGTCACCGCCACCGCCGACATGGCGGACCTGAAGGGCTGCGACCTGATCCTAGCGGTCCCGCCGGCCCAGCATCTGCGCGGCACCCTCGAGGCGTTCCGGGACCAGACCGGCGGGGGCGCGCCGGTGGTGCTGTGCTCCAAGGGCATCGAGCGCGGCTCGCTGAAGCTGATGACCGAGGTGCTGGCCGAGGTGCTGCCCGACACGCCGTCGGCCGTCCTGTCAGGCCCCAGTTTCGCGGGCGAGGTGGCGCGCGGCCTGCCCACCGCCGTGACCCTCGCCTGCGAGGACGAGGCGCTGGGCAAGGCCATCGCGGCGGCCATCGCCACCCCGACCTTCCGACCCTATCTGGCCGATGATCTGGTGGGCGCCGAGATCGGCGGGGCCATCAAGAATGTGCTGGCCATCGCTTGCGGCATCGTCGAGGGGCGCGAACTGGGCCGCAGCGCCCACGCCGCCGTGATCACCCGGGGCTTCGCCGAGATCACCCGCATCGCCGAGGCGCTGGGGGGGCGGCCCGAGACCGTGCGCGGCCTGTGCGGTCTGGGTGATCTGGTGCTGACCTGCTCCAGCCCCCAGTCGCGCAACATGAGTCTGGGGCTGGCCCTGGGCCGGGGCCAGACGGTGGAGGAGGCCCTGGCCGGCAAGCGCTCGGTGGCCGAGGGCTATGAGAGCGCCCCGGCGGTGCGCGACCTGTGCGAGAAACTGGCGGTGGACGCCCCCATCTGCACCGCCACAGCCGAGGTGCTGGCGGGACGCTGGAGCGTGGATCAGGCCATCGAGGATCTGCTCACCCGCCCGATCCGGGTCGAGGCCGAGTAGTGGCCGAGCCCGAGGCGCCGCCCGCCGGGCGCAAGCGGGTGTGGAAGACTCCGCCCGGGGTGACCCTGTGCGCGGAAACCGACATCGCCGATCCCGGCTCGCGCGCCTTCGTGCTCCAGATCGGCGAGGCCTTTTTCCACGGCTTTGTGGTGCGCAAGGACGATCAGGTGGCCGGCTGGGTGGACCGCTGTCCCCATCAGGGCTTTCCGCTGGCGCTGGAGCTGGATCGCTATCTGACCCGCGACGGGGACCTGATCCTGTGCGGCTGGCACGGGGCGGTGTTCCAGCCCCTGACCGGCGAATGCGTGGGCGGCCCCTGCGCCGGGGGCCGGCTGACGCCCTGGCCGGTGGAGGCGTCGGGCGGCGTCATCCGCACGGCCTGAGCGGAAGCTGGTTCAGCGCAGCCCGTCCTCGATGGCGTCGATGTCGTCGTCGGACAGGCCGAAGTGGTGGCCGATCTCGTGGATCAGGACGTGGGCGATGATCTCCGACAGGCCCACGTCGCCGCGTTCGCACCATTCGTCCAGAATGGGACGGCGGTAGAGATAGATCCGCGAGGGCTGGGGCGACGGGTCGGACACGCTGCGCTGGGACAGGTCCACGCCGTGGTAGAGGCCGGTCAGCTCGAACGGGTTCTCCATGCCCAGCTCGGACAGGGTTTCCGCGTCGGCGAAGTCGAGGATGCGGAGCTCCACGTCCCCGGCGAAGGCGCGAAACGCGTCGGGGAGGCCGGCGAACGCGGTCTCGGCCAGGCGCGCGAAGTCGTCGAGGGAGGGGGCGGTCTGGGCGGTCCAGGGGTCTGCGGCGTCGGTCATGGCCCTGATATCGGGCGTGCGGGCCGCCGAGGCAACGCAGCGGTCCGCACCGTGATGGATTTCGCCCGTTACGGGTTATGGTGAACGCCGAATCGGCGGGTGAGGACCATGGCTGAGGCCGACATCGCTTTTGTGGCCGCCGCCGGGGCGGCGGGGCTGGCCCTGTCGGTCAGCGCCTGGGCCTGGCGGCTGAGAAACCGCATGCTGACGCGCGCGGCGGCGGCCGACGTGCGCCAGATCGCGCTGGAATCCAGTCTGGCGGATCGTGATGCGGGTCTGGGCGCCTTTGGCGAGGTGTATCTGGGCCTGACTTCTGACGAAGGGGGCGGCGCCTCGCACCTGCAAGGCGAGTCCGCCGACATGGATCGGGTTCGCGCCGTGCTGTTCGGCGATGCCGAGGCCGGCGACCCGGTGGCCGCGCTGGCGGCCACATCGCCGGAGAACGCCGACCGGCTGGAGCGGCTTCGTCTGCAAGGCGCGCCTTGCGACTTTCTGGCCCGGACGCCGCGCGGCGTGCTTCGGGTTCAGGGCCGGGCCTCCGCAGGCGCCGCATGGCTGAAACTGTCGGGCGAGGCGCCGCAGATCCAGGATGCCGGGGGCGCTGCCGAACCCCTGACCGAACTGTCGCCCGTGCCGGCCTGGCGCGTGGACGGAACCGGGCGGCTGGTCTGGGCCAACCGCGCCTGGCTGGACGAGGTGAAGGCCGAGAGCGTAAGCGACGCGGTGGAGCGGGGCATCGGCTTTGACCGGGGCGCCGACGCCTTGATCGCAGAAGCCGCGCGGCTGGGCATGCGTCAGGAAGGGTTCCGCTGGACCTCCGGCGGCGGGCGGCGCCGCGCCTGGCGCATCATCGCTGAACCGCTGGGGCAGACCGAGAGCGGCGAGGCCCTGGGCGCCGCCGCCTTCTCCCTGGACGTGACCGAGGCCGAGGAGACCCGCGACACCCTGCGCCGCCACGTGGAGGGTCATGATGAGACCCTGAACCATCTGGCCGACGCCGTGGCCATCTTCGGCCCGTCCAAGCGGCTGGCCTATCACAACACCGCCTTCCAGCAGCTGTTCGGCATCGACCCGGCGTGGCTGGACGATCGGCCGACGCACGCGGAGTTGCTGGACCGGCTGCGCCAGCGCCGCCAGTTGCCGGAGCGGGATGACTATCCGGCGTGGAAGGCGCACGAGCTGGAGTTCTACGGCGCCACCGAGGCCGCGCCTGACGACAGCTGGTCCCTGCCGGACGGACGGACACTGCGGGTGGTCCGCCAGCCGCACCCGCTGGGCGGGGTGCTGCTGCTGTTCTCGGACATCACCGGCGAGCTGGACCTGCGCAGCCGCTACAACGCCCAGATCCAGGTGCAGCGCGCGACCCTGGACAAGCTGAACGACGCGGTGGCGGTGTTCGGCTCTGACGGACGCCTGCGGCTGCACAACGAGGCGTTCGAGCGGTTCTGGAGCCTGACCCCGGAGCACCTGTCCGAGGCCGCCGACTTCGATTCCCTCGCCGAACTGTGCAAGCGCACGGCGCCGGACCCGGCCTTGTGGCTGGGGCTGAAGGCGCGGGTGGCGGATCCGGATCCGGAGAGCCGCGTGGCGGTGTCGGGCGAGACCCGCACCCGGGACGGCCGGCTGGCCGCCTGGCAGACCCGGCCCCTGCCGGACGGCGCGACGCTGGTCGCCTTCGCCGACGTCACCGCACGCCGCGAGCTGGAACAGGCCCTGGGCGAACGCGAGGCGGCCCTGAAGGAAAGCCAGGAGCTGAAGCGGCAGTTCGTGGGCAGCGTGTCCTATGAGCTGCGCACGCCCCTGACCACCATCGTCGGCTATTCGGAGCTGCTGGAGGCCCAGGCGGCGCTGGACGAGCGGGCGCGCCAGCATGCCGGCGCCATCCGCGTGGCCGCCAGCCAGCTGGCCCGCTCCATCGACGACGTGCTGGACATGGCCCAGATCGACGCGGGCGAGATGGACCTGAGTCTCGGCGACGTGCAGGTGCGCGACGTGCTGGAGCAGTGCGCCGAACGGGTGCGGGCGCGGGTCGAGGGCCGCGGCGGGGTGATCGAGGTGGTCTGTCCGGACAGGATCGGCGCGGTGCGGGCGGATCAGAAGCGGCTGGTCCAGGCGCTGGATCATCTGCTGGACAACGCCGCCCGCTCCATCGGCGAGGGCGGCCAGGTGACGCTGGAAGCCGCGCGCGGCGTCGGCGAGACGCGGTTCCGGGTCACCGACACGGGCCACGGCATCCCCTATCATCTGCAGGCCCATGTGTTTGACCGCTACATCCAGCGCGAGCGCGGCGGACCGGGAGTGGCCCTGGCCCTGGTCAAGGCGCTGATCGAACTGCATGGCGGCTGGGCCGAGCTGGAGAGCGAGCCAGGCAGGGGCGCCAGCTTCATCCTGCACCTGCCGAACGATATCCAACCGGCGGCCGCCCATCCGGAACTGAGCCTCGAACGTCAGGAAGGCCGGGCATGACCAAACGGCTCAAGACGGCGCTGATCTATGATTTCGACGGCACTCTGGCGCGCGGCAACATGCAGGAGGTCAGCTTCATCCCCTCGGTGGGCATGGATATCGGCGACTTCTGGGCCGAGGCCCAGAGCCTGACCGAGCGCGCCGACGGTGACGGCATCCTGATGTACATGCAGCTGATGCTGGCCCGGGCCCGCGAGAACGGCCAGCCCATCACCCGGCAGGTGCTGCGCGAGCATGGCCACGACGTGAAGCTGTTCGACGGCCTGAAGACGGACCTGACTGGCCCCGGCTGGTTCGAGCGTATCGACGCCTTCGGGGCGCGCTATGGTCTGGACATCGAGCACTACATCGTCTCGGCCGGGCTGGAGGAGATGATCGACGGGTGCCCGATCCGCGAC
Organism: Brevundimonas sp.; assembly: GCF_046293315.1. Taxonomy (GTDB): domain Bacteria; phylum Pseudomonadota; class Alphaproteobacteria; order Caulobacterales; family Caulobacteraceae; genus Brevundimonas. The sequence continues at coordinate 74,319 of NZ_JBKBPF010000005.1, read as the reverse complement.
GCCTTCCGCCACGTGTTCGCGTCGAAATTCGTCTATGACGACCATGGGGTGGCCATCTGGCCGGCGGTGGGGGTCAACTACACCACGAAGACCCAGTACCTGTTCCGCATCAACAAGGGCGTGCTGAACCACTACGAACACGAGCGGATCAACAAATTCATCCCCGACGACGAGCGGCCGATCCCGTTCGATCGCATGATCTTCCTGGGCGACGGCGACACCGACGTGCCCACCATGAAGATGATGCACACCAAGGGCGGCTTCTCCATCGCCGTCTATGACCCCCGCAATTCGGAGCGGGATCAGGCCAAGATCTATTCGCTGATCTCCGAGGACCGGGTGAATTTCGTGGCCGCCGCAGACTATCGCGAAGCCTCGCCGCTGGACCTGATCGTCAAGGGGCTGATCGGGCGCATCGCGGTCAACGCCGGGACCATGCCCGCGGATCAGTAGGCCCTGCGGCGCCGGTTCCGGTTGCACCTGTCGGCGGGATCGTTAGGGTTCGGGCTGAAACCGCAACACCCGTGGAGACTGAACGCCCGTGCGATTGCTGTCGGCTGTCCTGACCGGTCTGTTCCTGTGGATGTCGGCCCTGCCGGCGGGCGCGCAGGTGCAGCGTACGGAGCGCATCGCCGCCGAGCTGGTCGCCATGAGCCAGTGGGCGGCGCCGGGATCCACCACCGTGGTGGCCGTGCGGCAGGACATCGAGCCGGGCTGGCATACCTACTGGCGCAATCCGGGGGATTCCGGCGGGCCCACAGAGCTCACATGGCGGCTTCCTGCAGGCGTTGAGGCGGGCGGCATCGTCTGGCCCCTGCCCGAGCGTCAGCGGCTGCAGAGCCTGATGAACTACGGCTATTCGGACCAGGTGTATCTGCCGGTCCCCATCGAGATCCCGGCCGATGCGACGCCGGGCTCGGTCCTGTCGCTGTCGGTGGACGCCCTGTTCATGGTGTGCAGCGACGAGATGTGCGTGCCGGACGAGCTGACCCTGAGGCTGGATCTGCGCGTGGACGACGGAGAGGCCCCGCTGGACCGGGCGCACGGCGCAGCCATTGCCCGCATCCTCGAGACCGCGCCCCGGCCCGGCGGCCTGACCGCGCGCGTGACGCGTCAGGGCGAGACCGTGCTGCTCAGCGTCACGGGCGAGGCCCTGACGGGCGACCTGTCCGACGTCTATTTCTTTCCCTTCGAGGGCGGAGTCGTCGATCATCCCGCAGACCAGCCGGGCGAGCGGGGGGCCGAAGGCCTGTCGCTGACCCTGACGGCGGGCCGGGCGATCCTGACCGGCGGCCTGACGGGGCCGATGGCGGGGGTGCTGTCCACGTCGCAGGGCGCGTGGGAGATCACCGCCGAGGTGGGCGAGCCGCTGGCGGGGACCACCGGCCAGGGCGCCCTGGCCGAGGCCGCGGCGCCGACCGGCGTGGGCGTGTTCCTGCAGGCGGCGCTGTTCGCCCTGATTGGCGGGCTGATCCTGAACCTGATGCCATGCGTGTTCCCGATCCTGGCCATGAAGGCGGCGGCCCTGTCGGCCTCGGCGCATGAACCGGGCGAGGCGCGGCGCGACGGGCTGGCGTTCCTGGCGGGGGTGCTGACCACCTTCCTGATCCTCGCCGTGGCGCTGATCGCCTTGCGGGCGGCCGGGCAGGCGGTGGGCTGGGGCTTCCAGCTGCAATCGCCCGGCGTGATCGCGGGGTTGGCCCTGCTGATGCTGGCGGTGGGCCTGAACCTGTCGGGCGTGTTCAACGTGGGCATGGCGGCGCAGGGGCTGGCCGAGGGCGGGGCGGGCGGACGCCTGTCGCGTCTGCCGGGCGGCGTGGGGGCCTTCTTCACCGGCGTGCTGGCGGTGGTGGTGGCGGCTCCGTGCACCGCGCCCTTCATGGCCTTTGCGCTCGGAGCCGCGCTGATCATGCCCGCGCCGATGGCCGTGGCGGTGTTCCTGATGCTGGGGCTGGGTCTGGCCCTGCCCTATGTGGCGGTGAGCCTGTCGCCGGGCCTGCTGAAGCGGTTTCCGCGCCCCGGTCCATGGATGGACCGGCTCAAGGGCGTGCTGGCCTTTCCCATGTACGGCGCGGCCCTGTGGCTGGTGTGGGTGTTCGCTCGTCAGGCCGGGGGCGAGCCCCTGGCCCTGTTGATGGCGGGCGCCCTGATGCTGGCCCTGGGCCTGTTCCTGTGGGGTTGGCGCCAGACGGCCCGGGCCGAGGGGCGCGGCGGGGTGGTCAGCACCGTGGCCGCCGCCCTGTCCATGGTCGCGGCCATGGGACTGGCGGGCGGCGGCGCCTCGCTGGCCCGCGCGCCCGAGGCTGGCGCGAGCGGAGGCGGGGTCCTGTCCTCAAGCCCGTGGTCGCCCGAGGCGGTTCAGGCCGCGCAGGCAGATGGACAGGTGGTGTTCGTGAACTTCACCGCCGACTGGTGCGTCACCTGCAAGGTCAATGAGCGCGCCGCCCTGGCGTCGGACCGGGTGCGCAGCGCCGTCGAGACCACGGGCGCGGTCTATATGGTCGCCGACTGGACCCTGCGGGACGACGCCATCGCCCGGGAGCTGGAGCGGCACGGCCGTTCGGGCGTTCCGCTGTATCTGATCTATTCGCTCGGTTCGGACACGCCACGCATCCTGCCCCAGCTTCTGACCCCCGGCCTCGTGGCCGAGGCCCTGAACGACGCCGCCTGATTTCTTTCGACCACCCAAGGAGCCCATCCCATGAAGATCCGCATCCTGGCCATGGCCGCCGCGTCCGCCCTCGTTCTGGCGGCCTGCAATCAACCGGCCGAGGCGCCAGCCGACGCGACAGAAACCACTGCGACCGCCGAGGCCGCCGGCCAGATGGCCCCGGACTTCACCCTGGTGAACGCCGAGGGTGAACAGGTCAGCCTGTCTGACTTCCGCGGCCGGGTGGTGGTTCTGGAATGGACCAATGAGGACTGCCCCTATGTGCGCAAGCACTACACCGGGCCGATGCAGCAGCTTCAGGAGGATGCGGTCGGCGACGGCGTGGTCTGGCTGACCATCATCTCTTCGGCCCCCGGCACCCAGGGCTATGTCGAGGGCGAGCAGGCGGCCGGCTGGCGCGCGGAATACGACGCGAACTTCACTCATCTGCTGGCCGACCCGACCGGCGAGACGGGCCGGGCCTATGGCGCGGTCACCACGCCGGACATGCGCGTGATCGACGAGGACGGCCGCGTCATCTTCACCGGGGGCATCGATGACCGGCCCAGCGCTGACGTGGCGACACTGGACGGCGCGACCAACTATGTTCGCGCGGCGCTGGACGACCACGCGGCGGGCCGACCCGTGGCGACGCCCTTCGCCCAGCCCTATGGCTGCTCAATCAAGTATGCCGACGAGCTCGAAGAAACCGCCTAGGCTGATCAGGACGCCGGTTGCGGCGGGGCGAGGATGACAGCGGCGTTGTCGTCCAGCAGGTGCGACAGTTCGCTGAGCGCCACGCCCCGCTCGCGCTCGTCAGACGCGTTCTGAACCGCATCCAGACGGCCTGGCATGTCCTCGGATATGCCGCGCAGGATGCATTTCAGGTCGCCGTCCACATTGCGTTCGCGCAGGGTGACGTGACCCTGCATGTCCAGCGCGGCCAGGGCCTCTGCGTCGGCGCGGAAACCGGCGAAGGCGCCGGCGTTGAAGCCGGTCTGGATCCAGCCGTCGACGATCCCCTTCAGGGCCTGCGAGCGGGACACGATATCCAGGAACAGGGGCTCGCCCGCCACCGGTGTCTCGGCCGAGGGCACGGAGGTGGACGTGGCCGCCAGTGCGGGATCGGTCAGCATCAGGGCGGCGGCGATCATCAGTCCACAGGACATGGCAGGCTCCTTCGTCGGCGATTCAGTGGAATCGCCGGTTGCTCCGGCTTACGCCTGCCCCGTAAATGATGTGTTGACCCTGTTCGACCGCGCCCGATCGCGAAGGAGCCCGCCATGGATCTCGACGCCGCCTGGACCGCCTTTGACTCCGTCGCCGCCCGGGATCGGGGCGTGCGCATCGTCGACCAGTTTACAGCCGATCCGGACCGCCTGTCGCGCCTGACGGTGGAGGCCGCCGGCCTGACCATCGACCTGTCCAAGCAGAGCTGGACCCGCGAAGGGTTTGATGCCGCGCTGGGCCTGGCGCACGGCGCGGAGATCGAGGCGGCGCGGGCGCGGCTGTTCGGCGGTGAAGCGGTCAATTTCACCGAGGGGCGCGCCGTGCTGCACGCCGCCCTGCGGGCCCGTCCCGGCGGCGATTACCGCGCCCTGGGCGAGCCGGTGTCGGGTGAGGTCGAGGCGGTGCGCAAGGCCATGGGCGATTACGCCGACGCTGTGCGTTCCGGCAAGGAGACGGGCGCCACGGGCAAGCGGTTCAAGGCCCTTGTCCATGTGGGCATCGGCGGCTCCGATCTGGGCCCCCGGCTCGTCTGGGACGCCCTGTCGTCCCGCGCGCCGGACATCGAGGTCCGCTTCGTAGCCAATATCGACCGGGCCGAGATGGACCAGACCCTGACCGGGCTCGATCCGGAAACGACCCTGGTCATCGTTGCGTCCAAGACCTTCACCACCCAGGAGACCCTGGCCAACGCCGAGCTGGCCCGCCAGTGGCTGGCGGCCGCCCTGCCCGCCGAGGGCCTCGACCGGCACTTCATCGGCGTCACGGCCGCGCCGCAACTGGCCGAACGGTTCGGCTGCGGGCGGACCTTCGCGTTCCGGGACTGGGTCGGCGGACGCTATTCCCTGTGGTCAGCGGTTGGACTGTCGTGCGCCATCGGCCTTGGGCCGGATCTGTTCCAGCGCATGCTGGACGGGGCGGCGGACATGGACGCCCACTTCCGCGACGCGCCGCTGGAGCGGAACGCGCCGGTGCTGATGGCCGCCGCCGAAATCTGGAACGTCAACGGACTGGGGCGCGGCGCCCGCACCGTGGCGCCCTACGCCCACCGCCTGCGCCGTCTGGCCGCCTTCCTGCAGCAACTGGAAATGGAGTCCAACGGCAAGCGCATCCGCGACGACGGCTCGCCTGTTCCGCGCCAGACCTGTCCGGTGGTGTTCGGCGAGCCCGGCACCAACGGCCAGCACGCCTTCTTCCAGCAGCTGCATCAGGGGCCGGAGACGGTGCCCGCCGACTTCGTGGTGGTCGCCCGCGACGAGGAGAACCGGCCCCAGCCCGCCCTGTGGGCCAACGCCCTGGCGCAGGCCGAGGCGCTGATGATGGGCAAGTCGCTGAAGGCGGCGCGGGACGAGCTGATCGCCGCCGGCCACACGCCCGCCGAGGCCGATCGGCTGGCGCCGCACAAGACCTTCCCGGGCAACCGGCCGTCCACCGCCATCCTGATGGAGCGCCTGACCCCCGAGACCCTGGGCGCCCTGCTGGCCCTGTATGAGCACAAGGTGTTCGTGGAGGGGATCATCTGGCGCATCAACAGCTTCGACCAATGGGGCGTGGAGCTGGGCAAGGCCATGGCCCGCACCATCCTGGGCGAGGTGGAAAGCGGTCAGGCCCGTCCCCACGACCCCTCGACCACGACGCTGATCCGGCGGTTGTCGGCCAACTAAACGCTTCGAGATGCGGCCGCAGAGCCGCCATCACTCCGGTTGCGGCGAAAATTCTCTGAGCCCAAACCCTTGACCCGCATGGGTTTGGGGCCTATCTCCCGGCTGCATTAGCACTCGGGCATGGCGGCTGCTAACAGGCGCCGCCCGGGCAAGAACTCGATCCTTTAAGGAGATCATACAGATGGCGTTTCGTCCTCTCGGCGATCGCGTGCTGGTCAAGCGCGTGGAAGAAGAATCCAAGACCAAGGGCGGGATCATCATCCCCGACACGGCCAAGGAAAAGCCCCAGGAAGGCGAAGTCGTCTCCGTCGGCCCCGGCGCCCGTGACGACAGCGGCAAGGTCAACGCCCTGGAACTGAAGGCCGGCGACCGCATCCTGTTCGGCAAGTGGTCCGGCACGGAAGTGAAGATCGACGGCGACGACCTGATCATCATGAAGGAATCCGACGTCCTGGGCGTGCTGTCCTAAGCACCCGCGTCGACGACCTTCTTAAACGAAAACAATAGATAGGAGCTGCCGATCATGGCCGCCAAGATCGTACATTTCAACACCGACGCGCGCGACAAGATGCTGCGCGGCGTCAACGTCCTCGCCAATGCCGTGAAGGTCACCCTGGGGCCCAAGGGCCGCAACGTGGTGATCCAGAAGTCCTTCGGCGCCCCGCGCTCGACCAAGGACGGCGTTTCGGTGGCCAAGGAAATCGAGCTGGAAGACGCCTTCGAGAACATGGGCGCCCAGATGATCCGCGAAGTCGCTTCGAAGACGAACGACAAGGCGGGTGACGGCACCACCACCGCCACGGTCCTGGCCCAGTCCATCGTTCAGGAAGGCCTGAAGTCGGTTGCGGCCGGCATGAACCCGATGGATCTGAAGCGCGGCATCGACAAGGCGGTCACCGCCGTCCTCGCCGAGATCAAGGCCAACGCCAAGAAGGTTTCGGCCAACTCGGAAATCGCCCAGGTCGGCACCATCTCGGCCAACGGCGACGTGGAAGTGGGCGAGATGATCGCCCGGGCCATGGACAAGGTCGGCAACGAAGGCGTCATCACGGTTGAAGAAGCCAAGACCGCCGAGACCGAGCTGGACGTCGTGGAAGGCATGCAGTTCGACCGCGGCTACCTGTCGCCCTACTTCATCACCAACGCCGACAAGATGGAGGCCGATCTCGAGGAGCCCCTGATCCTGCTCCACGAGAAGAAGCTGTCCTCGCTGCAGGCCATGCTGCCGATTCTGGAAGCCGTGGTGCAGTCGGGTCGTCCGCTGGTCATCATCGCCGAGGACATCGAGGGCGAGGCCCTGGCCACCCTGGTGGTCAACAAGCTGCGCGGCGGCCTGCGGGTCGCGGCCGTCAAGGCGCCGGGCTTCGGTGATCGCCGCAAGGCCATGCTGGAGGACATCGCCGTCCTGACCGGCGGCCAGGTGATCTCGGAAGATCTGGGCATCAAGCTGGAAAACGTCACCCTGGACATGCTGGGCAAGGCCAAGAAGGTCACCATCACCAAGGACGACACCACCATCGTTGACGGCGTCGGCGAGAAGGACGCGATCGAGGGCCGCATTGCCCAGATCAAGCGCCAGATCGAGGACACCACCTCGGACTACGACAAGGAGAAGCTGCAGGAACGTCTGGCCAAGCTGGCCGGCGGCGTCGCCGTGATCCGCGTCGGCGGCTCGACCGAGGTCGAGGTCAAGGAGAAGAAGGACCGCGTCGACGACGCCCTCAACGCCACGCGTGCGGCCGTTGAAGAAGGCATCGTCCCCGGCGGCGGTATTGCGCTGCTGAAGGCGACCAAGGCGCTCGAGGGCCTGAAGGGCGACAACGCCGATCAGACCGCGGGCATCGCCATCATCCGCCGCGCCATCCAGGCCCCGATCCGGCAGATCGCCGAGAATGCGGGCGTCGAAGGCTCCATCGTGGTCGGCAAGGTGCTGGAGAACAAGGACGCCTCGTTCGGCTTCAACGCCCAGACCGAGGAGTACGGCGACCTGGTGAAGATGGGCGTGATCGACCCCGCCAAGGTGGTCCGCACCGCCCTGCAGGACGCCGCCTCCGTGGCCGGCATCCTGATCACCACCGAAGCCGCCGTGGCTGACGCTCCCAAGAAGTCCTCGGGCGGCACCCCGGACATGGGCGGCGGCATGGGCGGCATGGGCGGCATGGACTTTTAAGTCCTTCCGTCTCAAACGACCGAAGATGAAGGGCGGGGCCGCAAGGCTCCGCCCTTTTTCGTGGGCTCTCCCCGCTTGCCCCTCATGCGCGCCCGCCGTAAGTCGGGGCATGGCGAAAACTCCCCTGATCTGTCCGTCGATCCTGGCCAGCGATTTCGCGAAGCTGGGGCAGGAAGTGGCGGCCATCGAGGCCGCGGGCGCCGACTGGGTGCATGTGGATGTGATGGACGGCCATTTCGTGCCGAACCTGACCATCGGCCCGGCGGTGGTGAAGGCGCTGCGGCCCCATTCGACCCTGCCGTTCGACGTGCACCTGATGGTGGCGCCGGTGGACCCGTGGCTGGAGGCCTACCGCGAGGCGGGCGCCGACATCCTGAGCGTCCATCCCGAGAGCGGGCCGCACCTGCACCGGACCCTGGGCACAATCCGGGGTCTTGGGGCCAAGGCGGGCATCGTGTTCAACCCGGCCACGCCCCTGGGCATCCTCGAGGAGGTGGTGGATCTGGTGGATCTGGTGCTGATCATGTCGGTCAATCCGGGCTTCGGCGGCCAGAAATTCATCGACACCGCCCTGACCAAGATCGGGCGCGCCCGCGCCATTCTGGACCGGGCCGGCAGCCCCGCGCACCTGCAGGTGGACGGCGGGGTGGTGGCGGCCAATGCCGGAGCCTGCGTCGCCGCCGGGGCCGATGCGCTGGTGGCCGGGTCCTCGGTGTTCAAGGGCGGGCCCGACTCCTACGCCGACAACATAAAGGCTTTGAAGGCCGCCGCGTGAAACTGCCCAGCGCCCCCTTCGCCGATCCCTCGCGCCCGCCCGCGCCCGCACCGGTCAAGGCTGCGCCCAGCCCCGGCGGCTGGAGCCTGGCCCCGGCTGTCGCCGGACGCCTGCTGACCCGCCAGTCGTTCATTGAGCTTTACGGCCTGCCCGGCTATCACCAGACCCTGAAGTGGCCCCGCGCCGAAGGCTTCGCCGCCACGCCGCGAGACTTCCGGCCCAGCGACGCCGAGATCGGCCGCGCGCTGCTGGCCGGACGGATGATGCTGTCCGGCGTGTCCCTGGATCTGAGAAGTCCCGAGGACCCCTGGAACCGGCCCAGCCCCAGCCGGTCGTTCGCCGTCGCCCTGCACGAATTCGCCTGGCTGCCGTCGCTGATGCTGGCCGGCGAGAAGGGGGCGCGCGAAGCCGTGCGCCTGACCCTGGGCTGGCACGCGGTGTTCTCGCACTGGTCGCCGTTCTCGTGGGCGCCCGACATTCTGGCCCGGCGGGTGTTCAACCTGGCCTGCGCGGCGCGGCGCATGGCGGCGGTGGCCAATGAGGCCGACCGAGCCCTGCTGGCCGACATTCTGGCCCGGCAGGCGAGACAACTGCTTCGCCCGCCCGGGGGGCTGGCCGAGAACGCGCTTCAGCGCACCGCGGCGGCCGTTGCGGGATGCGCCCTGGGCGGCAAGGCGGGCGCCTCGCTGCGCCGACGCGCCCTGAACAAGCTGGCTCCGGCGCTCAAGCACACGGTGCGCGAGGACGGCGCCCACGCCAGCCGTTCGCCGCAGGCGGGGCTTGAACTTCTTCTCGACCTGCTGACCCTGGATGACGTCCTGCTGCAGTTGGCCGAGACGCCGCCGCCGGAGCTGGCCCTGGCCATCGGGCGGCTGACCATGGGGCTGCGCACCCTGACCCTGCCCGACGGGCGGCTGGCCGCGTTTCAGGGGAGCGGGGCGCTGGACACGGCCCTGGTCGCCGCCGCCCGCGCCCATGACGAGGACGATCCCGGCCCGGTGGAGGGTGTCGGCCCCGGCGGCTACGCCCGGGTGCATACGCCGCTGCTGACCCTGATCGCCGACGCGGCCCCGCCCGCCACGGGTCCGTGGAGCGGCTCCGCCTGCGCCCAGACCGGGGCCATGGAGATCATCTGCGGGCGCGACCGCATCGTCACCAACTGCGGCTGGACCCCGCGCGCCCATGAGCGTCAGGCCATGCGTCTGACCCCGGCCGGGTCGACCCTGTGTCTGGGGGACGGGGCCATGGCCCAGCCCCTGACCGGGTGGAAGGCGGACCTTCTGGGCACGCGTCTGGTGGGGCCCGCGATCCATGTGGACGCCCAGCACCGCGCCGCCGAGGGCGCTGTGTGGCTGGAGATCGAGCACGACGGCTGGGTCCCGCGCTATGGCCTGAAGCACCAGCGGCGGCTGTATCTGGACCAGCGGCTGGACGAGCTTAGGGCCGAAGAGCGGCTGTACCCGTCCGACGGGCAAAAGGACGCGGCCCGGCCATTGGCCGCTCCTTATGCGGTGCGCTTCCATCTGGAGCCGGGGGTTCAGGCGTCGCTGGCGCGGGACAAACGCAGCATCCTGCTGCGCGGGGCCTCGGGCCGGGGCTGGTGGTTCAGGAGCGACGCGCCGGACGTGGACATCGAGCCCTCGGTGCATGTGGCGGACGGCCTGACGCGGCGCTCGCTGCAGCTGGTGCTGCGGGGCTCGGCCCGCACCGACGCCGAGACCAGGATCCGCTGGAAGATGAGCCCGGCCGGGGCCAGCGGCGAGACGGGATAAGCGCGCCGAAGGTGGCGAAACCGGGCGGCGCGTGTTAACGGCGCGCCGTTCCCGCCTCCCCCGCCCCAAGCCTGCCAGAACGGATCCCCATGCCCGCCGCGCCCGACTTTCCGCCTGCCCCCGACGCCGTCAAACCCGTCCGGGCTCTGATCTCCCTGTCCGACAAGTCCGGGCTTGAGGATGTGGCCCGCGCCCTGGCCGATCTGGGGGTGGAGCTGGTGTCCACGGGCGGCACCCGGGCGGCCATCGAGAAGGCCGGCCTGCCGGTGAAGGACGTGGCCGATCTGACCGGCTTCCCCGAGATGATGGACGGACGGGTCAAGACGCTGCACCCGGTGGTTCACGGAGGCCTGCTGGGCGTGCGCGACGCGCCCGAACACGCCAGGGCCATGGCCGAGCACGGCATCGGCCCCATCGATCTGGTGTGGATCGATCTGTACCCGTTCGAGGCGACCATCGCAGGCGGGGGCGACTTCGCCTCGGCCGTGGAGAACATCGACATCGGCGGGCCGGCCATGATCCGGTCCTCGGCCAAGAACCACGGCTATGTGGCGGTCTGCGTGGACCGGGAGTCCATCGACGAGGCCGTGGCGGCCCTGAAGGCGGACGGGTCCACCAGCCTGGCCCTGCGCAAGCGGCTGGCGGCCCGGGCGTTCGCGCGCACGGCGACCTATGACGCGGCGGTCTCCGGCTGGTTCGCCGGGCAGGTGGACGACGCCGCCCCCGCCCGCAAGACCATCGCCGGCGCCCTGGCCCAGACCCTGCGCTACGGCGAGAACCCGCACCAGGCAGGCGCCTTCTACCGCACTTCCGAGACCCGCCCGGGCGTGGCCAACGCCCGCCAGCTGCAGGGCAAGGAACTGGGCTACAACAACATCGCCGACGCGGACGCGGCCTATGAGCTGGTCGCCGAGTTCGATGAGCCCGCCTGTGTCATCGTCAAGCACGCCAACCCTTGTGGCGTGGCCGTGGGCAAGGACCTGTCGGAAGCCTACGCCCGGGCGCTGGAGTGCGACGCGGTGTCGGCCTTCGGCGGGGTGGTGGCGGTCAACCGGCCCCTGACGGAAGCCGACGCCAAGCTGATCACCGATATCTTCACCGAGGTGGTGATCGCGCCGGGCGCCGACGAGGCGGCGAAGGCGGTGTTCGCGGCCAAGAAGAACCTGCGGCTGCTGATCACCGACGGCCTGCCCGATCCCCTGCAGCCGGGACAGGTGTTCCGCTCGGTGGCCGGGGGCCTGCTGGTGCAGTCGCGCGACCTGGCCCGCATCACCCCTGCCGACCTGAAGATTGTGACGAAGCGCCAGCCTACCGACGCGGAGGTGCGCGACATGCTGTTCGCCTTCACCGTGGCCAAGCACGTGAAGTCCAACGCCATCGTCTATGCGAAGGCGGGCCAGACGGCGGGCATCGGCGCGGGTCAGATGAACCGGCGCGACTCCGCCCGCATCGCCGCCATTCGGGCGAAGGAAGCGGGCGAATCCAAGGGGTTAGCCCACTCGCTGGCGCAGGGCTCGGCCTGTGCGTCGGAAGCCTTCTTCCCGTTCGCGGACGGCCTGCTGGAGGCCGTGGCGGCGGGCGCCACCGCGGTGATCCAGCCGGGCGGCTCGATCCGCGACGAGGAGGTCATCGCCGCCGCCGACGACAAGGGCGTGGCCATGGCCTTCACCGGGGTGCGGGTGTTCCGGCACTAGGAGGCTTCAGACTCCGGGCCCGAAAAAACAGTGTCCGAATTGTCCGAATTGTCCGAAATGTTGAAATCGCCCTCCCGCGTCATGTCCACGGGCGACCATTGTAGGGGCGCCGGGAGGCGTGAGACCAAATAGATGCGAACGCATCCGCGTTTGGGAACCTCTGGACCCCCGGGACAAGCCCGGGGGTGACGGACCAGGGTGGTGGCGGGAAAGCGTCCGCGCCAGCAACAGGAGCCTCCATGGACACGACCGCCGAACGCTGGGCGATGCTGGAGCCGCACACGCGGCATGTGGGGCCCGACGACGACCGGGCGCGGCCGGCGGTGCTGCTGTTCCACGGTTGCGGGGGCTTGAGGGATCACCTGCCCCTGTACGCCGAGGCGGCGAAGGCGGCAGGCATCCGGGCCTTCATCATCGACAGCTTCGGGGCCCGTGGATGGAGCCGGGCCTTCGCCCTGGCCACCGTCTGCACCGGGGTGCGGCTGCGCGGCTGGGCGCGGGCGGGCGATGTGACAGCGGCGATATGGGGCCTGTCCCAACGGCCCGACGTGGATGGGACGCGGCTGGCCGTGGCGGGCTGGAGCCACGGGGGCTGGGCCATCATGGAGGCCCTGAGCGCGCCGTGCGAAATGGCGGGCGAGATGCTGCTGCGTGATCCGGCGGCGGCGGACCTGTCGGGGGTCAGGGCGGTCTTTCTGGCCTATCCCTATGTGGGCGTGGCGGCGACGGGACGGTTCCGGGCCTGGCGGCACTGCCCGAAGACTTTAGCCATCATCGCCGCGCGCGATCACCTGACCACGGTGCGCAACGCCGAGCGGGTGCTGGACGTGGCCTGCGGGGAGGTGGAGATCGAGCGCTGGACCGTGGACGGCACCCACGCCTTCGACGAACCCACCGGCGCCGGCCCCATGCGCCACGACGAGGCCCTGACCGCCGAGGCGCTGAAGCGGTTCGCGAGGTTTCTGGGGGAGGCGCTCGAGCTTAACGGGCCAGTCCCGCCTGAAAGCGGCGGTTAGCCTCCTAGCGTGTGATGCCGGTCACAAGGGGTAGGCGGCGGCGCTGCATGCAGTCTTGAATATACTGCTTCATCCGTACGATCGCCGCCAAGCGCAGGACCCGTCATGAAGGCCAGAGGGATTTCCACGTTCTGGACGGGGTGGTGGAGTGCGAATGCATAAAACAAGCCTGGAGCGTCAAATCGGTACACGGAGACGGACATGTCACGGCGCACTAACGCCCCGGCATCCGGGGAAGGGGCGCCGGGTATGTATCCCGGCAGAATGACGTAAGAGCCTCGGCTGCTCTCAATATGGATTCCATCGCTGTCCTCGCGCACAATCTGCTCGCCTTCGCTGACTTCGAAGTATCCGGCAGGCAGGCACACAAGCAGCGGGCCCGTGCTCGCATCGCCACTCGCCCGCGCGCTTGTATCCCCGTTCTGAGACGCAAACGTAGTGACGGCAGGCTGCTCATAGACCGAGGTAGCGGCGGCGGCGAACAACGACGAGGACACCAGAAACGCCAGCATCGTCAAACCCCAACTAGACCGGTTGAAAGGACACGCCGGCGAGATGGCGTACGCATTTCATTGTTCTACTGCGCTTGGGCGGCCCTGTCCCGTGCGAATTTTTGAGCCTCATCCGGACGCAGCGTCAGCACCCGGACGCCGCTTTTGGTCACAGCGACGGTGTGCTCGAACTGGGCGGAGAGCTTGCCGTCGGCGGTGACCACGGTCCAGCCGTCATCCTCGGTGCGAACGGCCGCGCGGCCCTGATTCAGCATGGGCTCGATGGTGAAGGTCATGCCCTCCTTCAGGGTCAGGCCGGTTCCGGGTTTTCCGAAATGCAGCACCTGGGGCGTCTCGTGCATCTCGCGGCCGATGCCGTGGCCGCAGTACTCCCGCACCACCGAATAGCCGGCCCGCTTCGCGTGCCGCTCAATGGCGTGGCCGATGTCGCCGAGCCGGGCGCCGGGGCGGACGGCGGCGATGCCTTTCCACAAGGCCTCGTAGGTGGTCCGCACGAGGCGGCGGGCGGGGGCGGAGACGGCGCCGATCAGATATGTCTTGCTGGAATCGGCGATGAAGCCGTTCTTCTCCAGCGTGATGTCCAGATTGATGATGTCGCCGTCGCCGAGGACCTCGTCGGCGGACGGCACGCCGTGGCAGACCACGGCGTTGCGCGAACTGTTGAGCACGAAGCCGTAGCCGTACTGGCCCTTGCTCGCGGGACGGGCCTGCAACTGATCCACGATGAAGGTTTCCACCCGGTCGTTGACCTCAAGGGTGCTCATGCCCGCCAGGGGCAAGCCGTCCAGATGGGTGAACACGGAGGCCAGCAGGCGGCCGGATTCGGCCATCAGCTCCACCTCGGGCGGGGTCTTCGTCATGCGGCGGTCAGGTCCGGGCTGTCGACGCCCGCCGCCTTCAGCTCGCGGGCCACCAGCTCCTGAAAGGTGAGACCGGGGTGCAGCTCGCACAGCATGCCCAGCCTGATCCAGAACGCCGCCTGTCCGTTGATCGAGCGGCACGACGCCCGGCTGGCCCGGCGCAGCTGTTCGTGCAGCTCCTCCTCGATGTTGACGATGCCCATGGGACGCTCCGGTAGTATACGAAATGGATATGTATCGTATACGGGCGGGCGGCGTGCAGCAAGTAGACGCGATACCCCTACGGGGAGCTCAACTCGGGGATTAAATCCCGGAGCGTCGCCCCGGGAGTCCAGAGTGCCGCCGTCCATCCGCGAGCCTGTGCGGCCTCGACGTTCCTCTGGTTGTCATCGATGAAGGCGATGGCCTCGGGCGGAAGGCCGGTGCGCTGTTCGACAGCCAGATAGAAATCAGGCGACGGCTTCGAAGCGCCGAGTTGCGCGGCGTAGTGCATGTCATCGAAATGATTGCGAAGTCGCAGGGTGTTCCAGAGATAGGCCGCCCGCTCGTGCTCCTGCACGGTGGCGAGATGAAGCGGCACGCCGGACGCCCTGACGGCCGCGAGTTGGGCCAGCAGCCCCTGATCAAGGTGAGCGTCCCCCTCGAACCAGTAGTTGATCATCCGGTCACAGCTGACTCGAGGGGCGATTTCCCCAAGCGCGTCCGTCAGGCGGTCGCGAAGGGGAGCCCGGCCGTGGATGATGTCGTCCCAGTGGCGCTGGAAAAACACGGTCTGGAGCGCCGCGCGCGGCACACCCAGCTCCTGCTCAATGTGGGCTGACCAACCCAGGGGATGGGGATGGCGCACCACGACGCCGTCGACATCCACCATCAATGCGACCGGTTTCATCAGAAATTTGCTCATGGAGGATGAGGGACAGTGTGCCTCATCCTCGCGCTTCCGCAACGCCCCGTCCGCCCCCACCTTAAATCCGCTCCGTTTCGTGCTATAGGGGCGACTTCCCTTGAACGCATGGACCTTGCCCGTGGGCGTGACCCTCGATCTTTCGCGTGTTTCCGGCGCGGCCGTCGCCGCCCCCGTCAATCTGTCCGGATTGACGCGCGCGGGGCTGCGTCAGGCCCTGATCGACGCCGACATCTGCCCGCCGGAGAAGGCGAAGATGCGCGCCAGTCAGGTGTGGGGCTGGATCCACCACTACGGCGTCACCGACTTCGCGGCCATGAGCAATATCGCGAAGGACACCCAGGCGAAGCTGGCCGAGGCCTTCACCCTTGCCCGCCCCGAGATCGTCGAGCGTCAGGTGTCGAAGGACGGCACCCGCAAATGGCTGATCCGCACCGCCCCGGGCATCGAGATCGAGACGGTCTACATCCCTGATGTGGGCCGCGCCGGGGCCCTGTGCGTCTCGTCGCAGGTCGGCTGCACCCTGAACTGCACCTTCTGCCACACCGGCACCCAGAAGCTGGTGCGCAACCTGACCGCCGCCGAGATCGTGGCCCAGGTGCAGGTGGCGCGCGACGATCTGGACGAGTGGCCGTCGCCCAAGGAAGACCGCCGCCTGTCCAACATCGTGTTCATGGGCATGGGCGAGCCGCTCTACAATCTCGACCACGTCGCCGACGCGATCGACATCATCTCGGACAACGAGGGCATCGCCCTGTCGCGGCGCCGGATCACGGTCTCCACCTCCGGCGTCGTGCCGCAGCTGGAGCCGCTTGGCACACGGACCCAGGCCATGCTGGCGATCAGCCTGCACGCCACCAACGACGCCCTGCGCGACGTGCTGGTGCCGCTGAACAAGAAGTACAATCTCGAGCAGCTGATGGCCGGCATCCGGGCCTATCCGGGCATCTCCAACGCCCGTCGGGTGACCTTCGAATACGTCATGCTGAAGGGCGTCAACGACAGCCCCGAAGAGGCCTGGGCGCTGGTCAGGCTGATCCAGGGCATTCCGGCCAAGGTCAATCTGATCCCGTTCAATCCGTGGCCGGGGACCGATTACGAGTGCTCGGACTGGAAGACCATCGAGCGCTTCGCGGCGATCCTGAACAAGGCCGGCTACGCCAGCCCCATCCGCACCCCGCGGGGGCGCGATATCCTGGCCGCCTGCGGCCAGCTGAAGTCCGAGAGCGAGAAGCTGCGCGCCAGCGCGCGGCGCGCGGCGCCGGCGTCCGAAGCGGCGGCCTGAACCGGGCGCCGGACAACCCGTCGGCGAATTCCTCGCGGTGTGTCCCGCACGCGCTTGCGGATTGGGGCGAGATTCGGGCAAGGCTTTCGACACCCTTCGCCCCTA
Organism: Brevundimonas sp.; assembly: GCF_046293315.1. Taxonomy (GTDB): domain Bacteria; phylum Pseudomonadota; class Alphaproteobacteria; order Caulobacterales; family Caulobacteraceae; genus Brevundimonas. The sequence continues at coordinate 57,685 of NZ_JBKBPF010000005.1, read as the reverse complement.
TATGAAGTCCATGGATCCCCAGTCGATCGTTCCCAGCCTGTCCAGCCCCGAGGTCCAGGCCTTCGCGGCCGGCTTTCCCATCGCGTTGATGCATGCGGCGGTGACCCTCCTCCTGCTGTTCGCCGGGACCACGGTCTATGCGCTGCTGACTCCGTGGAAGGAGATCGCCCTGATCCGCGAGGGCAACGCCGCCGCCGCCGTCGCCCTGGGCGGGGTGCTGATCGGTCTGGCGATCCCGCTGTCGGTGTCGCTGTCGGTGTCCACCTCGGTGCGCGACATCGTCATCTGGGGCGTGGCCACCATCGTCATGCAGCTGCTGGCGTTCCGCGTGGTGGACATGGTCCTGACCGGCCTGCCCCAGCGCATCCAGGACGGCGAGGTGCCGGCGGCGGTGCTGCTGGTCGCCGCCAAGATCGCCACGGCCCTGATCCTGGCCGCGGCCCTGACCGGCTGACGGAGGTCCGAACCACACCGTGCGCTTTCCCAGGGTTCCAGACTGGCTGATCTACGGGATCGTGGTGCTGGCCCTGCTGATGGTCGCCACCACCCGCCGCGAGCGTGTCTACAATCCGCCCGCCCCGCCGCCGCCCGACGAGGCCGAGGGCGCCCTGCTGGGGCCGGTGACGCCGTTCGATCCGACGGTGATGGTGGAGACCCCGCCCAATTTCCAGCCCGCCATGGGCACGGCCTTCGCCATTTCATCGCAGGGACGCTGGCTGACCGCCCGCCATGTGGTGGAGGGCTGTCGCCGGCCGGCGCTGATCATCGGCGGCGGCCGCGCGGTGGCGGCCGACGTGCGCCTGGCGCCGCGCGCAGACGTGGCCCTGCTGATCACCGACGGCGGCCCCACGGCCATGCCCCTGGCGGTGGAGGCGCCCCTGCATCAGGGCCAGCGGGCCTTCCATCCCGGCTATCCCCAGGGGGTTCCGGGCGAGGTGACCTCGCGCCTGCTGGGCCGGGAAACCCTGCGCATTTCAGGACGCGGCGCGCGGGACGAGCCGGTGCTGGCCTGGGCCGAGGTGGGGCGCACCGACGGCCTGGCGGGCACCCTGTCAGGGCTGTCCGGCGCCCCGGCCATGGATCGGCAGGGGCGGGTGATCGGGGTGACCATCGCCGAGGCGCCGCGCCGGGGCAGAATCTACACCACATCGCCCGACACCCTGGGGCCGGTGCTGCGCGGCACGGTGCGGGCGGGAGAACAGGCCATGGGCGAGCCGGTGACCATCGACAACTATTACCGCGTCGCCGACCGCCTGCGCCGCGATCTGCGCGTGGCCCAGGTGGTGTGCCTGGAGTGACGGCGGTTCAGGCCCGGTCGGGCTTGCGGTAGCGCGCCAGCACCGCGTCCGTGTGCTCGCCCAGGGCGGGCGGGGGGCGGTCGCTGACAAGGGGCGCGCCGTCCATGCGGATGGGGCTGGCCACCGTGCGGAGGGGAGCGTTGAGGTCGGGGCGGGTCTGTTCGACCGTCAGGCCGCGTGCGATGGCCTGGGGCTCGGCGAACACCTGATCCACCGTATTGACCGGACCGCAGGGCACGCCCGCCGCCTCCAGCCGCTGCATCAGCGCGGCCATGGTCAGGGGTTCGGTCAGGGCTGACAGGATGGGGCCCAGCTGGTCGCGCTCAGCCACCCGTCCGGCGTTGGCGGCGAAGCGCGCGTCGGTCCCCAGATCCGGCTGGCCCAAGGCCTGGCACAGGGCGCGGAACTGGCCGTCGTTACCCACGGCGATCACGACCATGCCGTCGCTGCAGGGGAAGGGCTGGTAGGGCGACAGATTGGGGTGGGCGTTGCCCATGCGGGTCGGCGCCTTGCCCGACACGAAGTAATTGGTGGCCTGATTGGCCAGCATGGCCGCCTGGACGTCGAACAGGGCGATGTCGATGTGGCGGCCTTCGCCCGTCTCGCGCGCCGCGTACAGGGCGGCGAGAATGGCGTTGGAGGCGTACAGGCCGGTGAACAGGTCGGCCACCGCGACGCCGACCTTCATGGGCTCGGCCCCGGGCGCGCCGTCCGGCTGGCCGGTGACCGACATGAGCCCGCCCATGGCCTGGATCATGTAGTCATAGCCCGCCTGACGGGCGCGGGGACCGGTCTGGCCGAAGCCGGTGATGGAGCAGTAGACCAGCTTCGGATTGACCGCCTTCAGGCTATCGAAGTCCAGGCCGTACTTGTTCAGGCCGCCGGTCTTGAAATTCTCGACCAGCACATCGGCGTCGGCGGCCATGCGGCGGATGAGGTCCGCGCCTTCGGGGCTGGCGATGTCCAGGGCCACCGACTGCTTGCCCCGGTTGGCGCACAGGAAATAGGCGGCGTCGCCCGGCGAGCCGTCGGTGCGGGTGGTGAAGGGCGGGCCCCAGTGGCGGGTGTCGTCGCCCGCGCCCGGCCGCTCGATCTTGATCACCTCGGCGCCCAGATCGGCCAGAAGCTGGGTGGCCCAGGGTCCGGCCAGCACGCGGGACAGGTCCAGCACGCGGACGCCGGCGAGGGGGGGTGAGGGGGCAGGGGCGTATCCGGTCATGACCCCGCTCTAGCCTGCAGCCGCGGCGTCGGGAAGGAAATCAGTCGTTGCCCAGTCGCCCGCCGCCACCCCGAATCTCGCAGGCGTAGTCGGTGTTGGGCCGTCCGGTGTGGGCGCCAGCCAGAGGCGTAAGGATGCCGCCGCGCTCCTGGCAGGTCGCATTCAGGGCGTCATAGGCCTGTTGATAGGTCTCTCCGCCGCCGGTGGAGGCGCAAGCGGCAAGCGTGGCCGCCAATGTGACGGCAAGGGTCGGAAGGACACGCATGGGGGGCTCCATTTCGCAAGCTGCCGGGCATCCTAGCATATCGGCCTAGCGGGTGCGGAACTGAAGTTCCGCGAGACGGGCGTACAGGCCCTTTTGCGCCATAAGCTCGGCGTGGGTTCCTTCCTCCACGACCTGGCCCTCGTCCATCACCACGATCCTGTCGGCGCGCAGAACCGTCGCCAGACGGTGGGCGATGACCAGGGTGGTGCGCGCTTCCATGGCCTCGTCGAGGGCGGCCTGGACGAGGCGCTCGTTCTCGGCGTCCAGGGCGCTGGTGGCTTCGTCGAGCAGGAGGATCGGCGCATCGCGCACCAGGGCGCGGGCGATGGCCAGCCGCTGGCGCTGCCCGCCCGACAGGGACCGGCCGCGCTCGCCCAGCGGCGTGTCGAAGCCCTCCGGCAAGGCGTCCAGGAAAGTCAGGGCCTGGGCCCGCCGGGCTGCGTCGCGGGCCTCTTCCAGCGTCACATCCTCGCGTCCGAAGCGGATGTTTTCCAGCGCCGATCCCGAAAACAGGGGCGCTTCCTGGGACACCCAAGCGAAGCGCTCGCGCACCGCCTCGGGATCGGCGTCGCGCACGTCCACCCCGTCCAGCCGCACCTGACCTGACTGGGGATCATAGAAGCGCAGCAGAAGGCGGAACACCGTGGACTTGCCCGCCCCGGAAGGACCCACCAGGGCTACGGTCTCTCCGGGTCGCACGGTCAGGTCAAAGCCCTTCAGCGCCGGCAGGTCCGGCCGTCCCGGATAGGCGAAAGAGACTTCAGACATGGCCACCTCGCCACGGGGCGGCGAGGGCAGAGGGCCGGGGTTCGGCGGGGCGGCGATGGAGGGCTCGGCCTTCATCAGTTCGTCGATGCGGGCCATGGCTCCGGCCGCTTTCTGCACGTCGCCCCAGCTCTCGCCCAGGGCGCCGACGGCCCCGGCGGCGAAAACGGACAGCAGCACGAACTGCAGCAGGGCGCCCGGCGTCATGACGCCCGCCACCACGTCGCGCGCGCCGAGCCACAGAACCAGACTGACGCCGCCGAACATGACCACGATCACCAGCGCCGTCATCCAGGCTCGGGCGTTCATGCGCCGCAGGGAGGCGGCGAAGGCGGCCTCCACCGCGCCGTCGAAGCGCGACCGCGCCGAGGGTTCACGGCCGAACGCCTGGACGGTCTCGATGGCGTCGACGCTTTCGCCTGCGAAGCCCACGGCCCCGGCGAACCGGTCCTGGGACTCCACCGTCAGGGTCCGCACCTTGCGGCCGAACAGGAACAGCGGGCCGATCAGCAACGGCGTGATCAGCATCACCATGCCGGTCAGCTTGGGGCTGACGATCAGCAGCAGGATGGTGGCCCCGATCAGGGTCAGCACGTTCCTGAGCGCGTAGGAGATCGAGGTGGTGAGCAGGGCGTCCACCAGCTGGATGTCGGTGGTCAGGCGCGACAGCACCTCGCCGGTGCGCATGTGGGTGAAGAAGGCGGGGTCCAGCCGCAGGATGCGGCCGAACAGGGCCTGGCGCAGATCGGCGATCATGCGCTCGCCGGTCTTGGTGACGTAGAAATAGCGCAGGGCCGTGGCCAGCCCCAGGCCCACCGCATTGGCCCCAAGAACAAGGAACCAGACGTCCAGGTCCGCCCCGCCCTCGGCGAAGCCGTTGTCGATGGCGCCGCGCGCGGTGATGGTCAGGCCCAGCGAGGCTGCGGTGGACATGGCCAGCCAGAAGGCGGCGATGAGGGCGCTGCCCTTGTGGCGGGCGAGGAAGGGGAGAAGCCGCCCCAGGGGGCGGACGTCGCGCCGGCGCTCACGCCGCTCGGCGGCCTCGGTCATGGACTCCGCGAGGATCGCGCCCGGATTGGGACGGTCGAGGTCGGCGCGGGATGGCGGCGGGGTGGCGGTCATGGCTGCGGCTCTTGCCTCATAAGGCCCATGGGTGTAAACGCCGCCCCTCTCCCGCCGGGACTTCCGGCGGGTTTCCATTTTTGCGCGCGGACGGTCGGTATCGTCCCGACCCAGTCACGGGGCGCTAATCAGGACACGCCGGACCGATGAAAAAGGACATCCATCCCGACTATCACCTCATCACCGTGGTGATGACGGACGGGACCACCTACCAGACGCGCTCGACCTACGGCAAGGAAGGCGCGACCCTGAACCTGGACATCGATCCGTCCACCCACCCGGCCTGGACCGGCGGCAACCAGACGCTGCTGGACCGCGGCGGCCGCGTGTCGCGCTTCACCAACAAGTACGGCGGCTTCCTCAAGAAGTAAGGCGCGGCCTTCGGGCCACAGCCGCGACCAACAAGGGCGCCGGTCGAATGACCGGCGCTTTTTGTTTGCCCGGAACGCCGGTAAGGTTGGCGTGTTGAAAAATGGGGCGTCCCGCGAGGCGACGCTGGCAAGGCTGGACGTCACATGCGTATGAATCGACGGGAATTGACGCTGGGGGTCGCGGCGGCCGCCCTGGCCACAACGGCCCAAGCCCAGACGCCCTATTCCGCCATGCCGGGCGCCCCGGCGCAGCCGCCCCAGGATCCGGCGGCCCGCGCCTTTTACGACAGCTTCAACGGTCAGCTGACCCGAGCGCCCGCTGCGCTGCAGCCGGAGTTGCGCCGACTTTATGAAATGGCCGGCTGGCGCCCGATCTGGACCACCCAGCGGGTCCGTGTCCTTGGTCAGGTCGCCGAGCGTTCGGAGCGTCACGGCCTGTCAGGGGCGGACCATTTCGATTTCGCCGGGCTGGCCTCTGATCCGGCCAGCGCCGACATCCGTACTTCGATCGCTGCGCTCGGCTATGCGCGCGTGCTCGCCGAGGGAGCCGTGCGCCCCGAGACGGTCGAGAATCTGTGGGAGATGCAAAAGAACCGGGTCGATCTGGCCGGCGGCCTGCACGAGGCGGTGACGCGGGACCGGCTGCTGGACTGGTTCGAGGGGCTGGCCCCCACCGACATCGGCTACACCAATCTGTCGGCGGGTTATGTGCGCTATCGCCGCCTGATCCGCGAAACCGGCGGCTGGCCGGCGTTCACGCAAGGCGGCACCATCGAACCGGGAACGTCGGACCGACGCATCGCCGCCCTGCGCGCCCGCCTGGTGGCCGAGGGCGACCTGGAGGCCCGCGCGGACCGCGCCGTGGCCCTGAACGGGGACGTCTATGGCCCCGATCTGGTCGAGGCGGTGCGCGGCTTCCAGCTCCGTCACGGCCTGGGGGTGGATGGCCGCATCGGTCCGGCCACCCAGCGGTCCCTGTCCGCCTCGGCCGAGGATCGCGCCCGCCAGATCGCCCTGAACCTGGAGCGCCGCCGCTGGCTGAAGCGCGAACTGTCGCCCGAGCGCATCGAGGTCAACACCGCCGCAGCCATCATGGTCTACTGGAAGGACAACCGCCCGGTTCACTCCAACCGGGTGGTGGTGGGCACCGCCGCCAACCAGACGCCCAGTCTGGAGAAGCCCTTCGCCTCCGTCGTGGCCAATCCGCCCTGGTATGTGCCGGCCTCCATTGCGCGCAACGAGATCCTGCCGCGCGGCGCCGCTTATCTGGCGTCCCAGAACATGTACATCGCCCCGGCGGGCAATGTGGTCCAGCGGGCGGGGCCCAACGCCGCCCTCGGCTATGTGAAGTTCGAACTGCGTGACAGCCACGCCATCTTCCTCCACGACACCCCGTCCAAGGCCGCCTTCGACAGCGCCTTCCGGCACCGCAGCCACGGCTGCGTGCGGGTCCACAACGCCGTGGATTTCGCGCGGCTGCTGCTGTCCCCGGACCCGTCGCGGCTGAACCAGTTCGACACGGCCCTGGACAGCCGCCGCACCCAGCGCGTGGAGACGGGCCGCGAGATCAGCGTCCGTCTGCTCTACTGGACCGCCTTCGTGGACGGGCAGGGGCGGGTGGCGTTCCGCGAGGATGTCTATGATCGGGACGCGCGCCTGGCCGAGGCCCTGGGCATCAATCTCAGCCTGCCTCAGCCGGTGGACGCGGCGCGTACAACCGAGGACGATGTCGGTCCCTGATCAGGGACCGACCCTTCAGGCCGTGAAGGCGGCGGCCAGACGATCGATCTGGGACTGCACCGGATTGGGCGCGGCGGCGCCGCCGCCGTCGCCATACATGCGCTGGTCCAGATACAGGACCCGGTCGTAAAGCTTTTCGGACCTGACCAGATACTCCACCAGGGCAATGGGCAGCTCGGCGTGGCTGGGCGCGGACTCGATCCTGCGTTCGGCCAGACGATAGCGGGCCTCGCCCGCCGCTTCAGCCGCCATGTCGCCCTCGCGCACGGCGCGCTGCACCAGCAGCCATGAGGCCACCTGCATCAGCCGGGTGGTCAGCTTCATGCTCTCGGCTGCGTAGGCCAGGGCCGCAGAGCGCGACAACAGCTTGGATTCCCGCCGTCCGTCGCCGTCCAGATAGGCCGCGGTGTCCTCCACCAGCTCCATGCCTTCCTGGAACGTCCGGTCGAACAACTCGGAGCGGGAGAAATCGCCCAGTCCGGAGCCAGAGGCGGCGTCGCTCCTGGCGCTTTCGGCGATCAACTCAGACATGCACTCTTCCCGGCTGGCGCCCGATTCCCGCGCCCATGCTGGCGCCCTCTGGCCCCTGTTTGCAACCCGCGTGCCACACGGGCCCAATAACACTCAACAATTTCAGGATTTGAAGTTGAACAAGGCGTCGGCGGCGCTCTTGCGGGACTGCTTCTCGTGGCGGGCCCGTTCGCAACGCGCGATCTCGACCTGCAGTCCCGCGATGCGTTCGTCCAGTTCCTCGACCGAGTACAGGTCCAGGTCCTCGCGTCCCAGGGCGGTCACGGCCGCGCCGCGGGCCGGCCGGGGGTCCAGTTCCTCGAACGTCATCACCGTCTCCTCGCCTTTGCGCGCGCCCCCCGAACCCCTATGAAAGCGCCGTGACGCCAGCGATTGCAAGGGCCGGACATGCGCGTGATCGAGATCAGAGGCGGCAAGGGCGACGCCCGGGCCCTGACGCCGGGCGAGCGGCCGGTCCCCGAAGTCGGGCGGGGCCAGGTGCTGATCCGGGTGCGAGCGGCCGGTATCAACCGGCCGGACATCCTGCAGCGCAAGGGCCTTTACCCGCCGCCCGAGGGGGCCTCGGACATCCTGGGCCTGGAAGTGGCCGGCGAGATCGAGGTGGTCGGGGCGGGCGTGACCCGGTGGCGCCCCGGGGACCGGGTCTGCGCCCTTCTGGGCGGCGGCGGCTATGCCGACTACGCGGCGGTCGATGCGCGCCACGCCCTGCCCATTCCCGACGGACTCGATTTCGTCCAGGCGGCCGCCCTGCCGGAAACCGCCTTCACCGTCTTCACCAATGTCTTTGAGGACGGACGCCTGACGGAGGGGGAGACCCTTCTGGTTCACGGCGCCACCTCCGGCATCGGGGTCATGGCGATCCAGTCGGCGCGGGCGGCGGGCGCCCGGGTCATCGCCACCTCGCGCGGCGCGGACAAGGCTCAGGCGGCCCGGGATATGGGCGCCGATGTCTCCATCAACGCTGCGGACGGGCGGTTTCTGGATGCCGTGCGCGAGGCGGGCGGGGCGGACGTGGTGCTGGACATGGTCGGCGCCGCCTACGCGGAACAGAACCTTCAGGCGCTGAAGCCCGGGGGGCGCTGGGTGGTGATCGCCTTCCAGTCTGGCAATCTGGTTGAGGTGGATCTGGCGCGCCTGATGCGCGGGCGATTGACCCTGACGGGGTCCACGCTCAGGGCCCGGGACGCTGACGAAAAGGCGCGTCTGGCCGTGGCCGTCGAGGCCCGCTTCTGGCCCTGGGTCGCGGACGGGCGCATCCGCCCCGTGGTGGACAAGGTGTTCCCGCTGGAGGAGGCCGCCGCCGCGCACGCGCATCTGGAGTCCGGCGCGCACACGGGCAAGGTGGTCCTCAGCATGGCGTGAGGCCGTCTAGTTGAGAACGCGCCGCGCGTCCGGAACGTCCAGCGAGAACGGGGGGATGGTCACGTCGAAGCTGACCCCCGCCTCGTCCACCATGCGGTAGGCGCCCTGCATGGAGCCCGACGACGTGGCCAGGGGACAGCCCGAGGCGTAGGCGTAGGTGTCGCCCGGCCCGAGCACGGGCTGTTCGCCGACCACCCCGGATCCGCGCACCTCCTCGACATGGCCCATGGCGTCGGTGATGATCCAGTGGCGGGCCAGAAGCTGGACCTCCGCCTCGCCGCGATTCTCGATCTCGATATGGTACGCCCAGATCCAGCGCCCTTCATCGGGCTCGGATTCGCCGTCCAGATACATGGGCGTGACCCGGACCCGGATGCCCCGTGTTTCGGCTTCGTAGGAACCCTTGCGTTTCATGCCGCCACCCTTACGGACCCATGCACAGGGTGCAACCGCGACCATGCGCCTTTCCCTCTTGTCCCCCCGGAATCTGTGTAAGGTTCGGCTATGACCTTCGATTTCTCCCGCCCCGGAATTCTGCCCTGCCAGGCCATCGAGGCCCTCATCGCCGAAGGCGCAGTGACCTCGGCCACCCCGTTTGACGCCGACCAGGTGCAGCCGGCCAGCCTGGACCTGCGGCTGGGCGGGCGTGTCTGGCGGGTGCGGGCTTCGTTCCTGCCGGGCGACCGGCGGGTGGAGGAGCGCCTCAGGGACGTGGCCATGCACCAGATCGACCTGGAGGGCGGGGCCGTTCTGGAGAAGGGCTGCGTCTATATCGCCGAGCTTCAGGAGCGGTTGAAACTGCCGCCCGGCCTGCTGGCCCGGGCCAATCCCAAGAGCTCCTCGGGGCGGGTGGACGTGTTCGTGCGCCTGCTGACCGACCGGGGGCTCGCCTTCGACGATGTGGCCGAGGGCTATGACGGGCCGCTGTATCTGGAGATCGCGCCGCAGACCTTCTCGGTTCTGGTGCGCCCCGGCACGCGGCTGAACCAGCTGCGCCTGAAGGCGGGCGAGCCGCCGCGGCTGGAGACCCGCAGCGTGGGCGTGGAGCTGAGCGAGGGGATCATCGGCTTCCGGGGCCGCCGCCATGCCGGGATCATCGACCTGGACCGGGAGGACGGTCACGACCCCCGCGATTTCTGGGAGCCGCTGGAGGCGCGCAGCCGCAATGGCCGCCCCGGCGAGCTGCTGCTGGACCCGGGCGAGTTCTACATCCTGGCCTCCATGGAACCCGTGGAGATCCCGGTCGACCAGGCCGCCGAAATGACCCCCATCGACCCGTCCGTGGGGGAGTTCCGGGTCCACTACGCCGGCTTCTTCGATCCCGGCTTCGGCACCGACGAGGCCCACGGCGCCGGATCGCGCGGGGTGCTGGAGGTGCGTACCCACGACACCCCGTTCCTGCTGGAGCACGGCCAGACGGTGGCGCGGCTGGTCTACGAGCCCCTGACCGAACGGCCATCGCGGCTCTACGGCGAGGGCGGGTCGCATTACCAGCGTCAGGGCCTGAAACTGTCCAAGCATTTCAGGGTCTGGCCCAGCGCCTGACTTTAGTCAGGACAAGGTCGTTTGATTTTCTGTCAATGACGCTTGACATACCTTCGCGCCGAGAGGTAAAGGTCGCTTGTCACATTGACAAGGACCATTGCCATGACCGCCTCGCCCCGCCCCCGCCGCAAGATGAGCAGCACAGGACGCTTCTGGCTTCTGATGGGCGTCTGCATGCTGCTTGGCGGTCTCACCGGGGGCGTCTACGCCTGGCTTGAGCATACCGGCGACCTCCCGGGGCCTGTCTTGAGCGCCCTGATCCTGTTCGTCATCTTCGGCGTGCTGGTCGCCGGCACCGTGTGGTGGTGGATCCATGCAGACGAGGCCGTGCGCGAGGCGCACAAGTGGGCCTGGTACTGGGGCGGATCCATCGGCATGTGCGTCGGGATCGGCGCCCTGATGCTGGCGGAAGCCTACGGCGGCGACGCCCCGGTCCCCGCCGACTCCACCTACAGCTCGCTGCTGATCGCCGGCGCCAGTCTGGTGCTGCTGCCGATGATGATCGGCTACGGCGTGGCCTGGTTCGCCTGGTGGATATCCAAGAGGGTCTGATCATGAACAATCGCCTCAAGGTGCTGCGCGCCGAGCGCGACTGGAGCCAGGCCGACCTGGCCGACCAGCTCGGCGTCTCCCGCCAGACCGTCAACGCGCTGGAGACGGGCCGCTACGACCCGTCCCTGCCCCTCGCCTTCAAGATCGCCAGGACCTTCGATCTGGCCATCGAAGACATCTTTTCAGAGTGAAGGAGGAAACCATGACCGTTCTTCAGAAATCCGCCGACACCCGATTCAAACTGCTCAAACTGACCGGCTTCGCCCTCATGGGCGGGATCCTCGGCTTCGGCTTCGCCTCGCTGATGATCGAGTATGTGGGTCTGCCGTCGCCCGATGATGTGCGCTGGAGCGACGCCGTGGCCATGATCGTGGCCTTGATGCTGGCTGCGGGCGGCGTGTCCGTCCTGGCGGCGTCACGCAACGGCCGCGCCCTGGCCGCCGCCACATCGGCCGATGCGCCGGCCGGCCCCACGGAGGTGCGCGACATGCGTCTTCAGGGGGCGGTCCTGATCCTGTCGGGCCTGCTGCTGGCGGCGCCCCTGGCGGCGGCGCTGGCGGGCAATCCCGCGCCGGTGCTGACCCTGATCGCCATCGCTGTGGTGTTCGCGGGGCACACGGCGATGAACCTGAGCCTGTGGCGTCGCGGCGACGAGATGGTCCGCCGGGTCATTCTGGAAGCCGGCGGCCTGGCCTTCTGGATCGGCCAGGCCGCCCTGTTCGGCTGGGCCGTGGCCGAGCGGCTTGGCGTCGCGCCGGCCCTGACGGCCTGGGATATCCTGGTCGTCGTGATGGGCCTGTACCTGGTCTGCTCCATGACCGTGGGCCTGCGCCGGGGCCTCAGCTGACATCCTTTCCCCCTGACTATCCGTTCACCGACTTCTCAAAAAGGAAACTGACCATGACCATCATCAACCGCATCAAGCACGTCGGAAGCCTGGCCGCACGCCTGGCCACCGGAACCGCCCTGGGCGTCGGTCTGTTCGCCGCCGTCGCCGGCGCCCCGACCTTCGCCGTGGCCCAGGAAGCCGCGCCGTCCCCGGGGCCCGCCATGTGGGTCGTCTCGGATGCGGACTCCACCATCTATCTGTTCGGCACGGTGCACCTGCTGAAGCCCGACACCCAGTGGCGCACGCCGGAGTTGGAAGCCGCCCTCGCCGAGGCGACCGAGCTTTGGCTGGAAGTGCCCAATGCGGACGATCAGGCCGCGGCCATGCCCTTGATCCAGCAGTATGGCTTGAACATGGGAGGGGCGCCTCTCTCCAGCCTGCTGACCGACGAGGAGAACGCCCAGCTGGCCGCCGCGTCCGCCGCCATCGGTGTGCCGATCGAAGCCACCGAAGTCATGCAGCCCTGGCTGGTCGGCCTTCAGGTCTCCGTCGCCGCCGTTGTTCGGGCCGGCTACGATCCGGCCTCGGGGGTCGATACCCGTCTGAAAGCATCGGCTGACGAGGCCGGGACGCCCGTGCGAGGCCTCGAGACCCTGGAACAGCAGGTCCGCTTCTTCCATGATCTGCCGCAGGAGGTTCAGCTGCAGTTCCTGCGCCAGTCCCTGGCCGCCTGGGAAGAAGCAGAAGAGATGCTGGACGCCATGGTCGCGCTGTGGGCCGCCGGCGACGTGGAAGGCTTCGAGACCCTCGTGATCGACGAGATGCAGGCCGAGTGGGGCCAGCTCTATGACGTCCTGCTGGTCCAGCGCAACGCCGACTGGGCCAATCAGATCGAGGCCATGCTGGAAGGGTCGGGCACGATCTTCATCGCCGTGGGCGCCGCCCACCTGGCGGGCGACGACAGCGTCCAGGCCATGCTGGAGGATCGCGGCGTCACCGTCACGCGCCGCTGAACCTGAAGCGCTGAAAAGGAAAAGGCCCGGCGAAAGCCGGGCCTTTTTCACAGGGGGCTGGAGCGGGCAGCGGGAATCGAACCCGCACGAGCAGCTTGGGAAGCTGCCAGGCTACCACTACATCATGCCCGCGGCGGCCGATGGCTGTTCTAGGCCACGCGGGGGCGCAATCCAAGCGGCAGGCGCGGGCTCAGCCGTAGAGATCGCCCAGATAGACCCGGCGGACGTCCGGGTCGCTGATGATCTGGCCCGGCGTGCCCTCGAACAACACCTCGCCCCCATGGATGATCGAGGCGCGGTCGATGATGTCCAGGGTCTCGCGCACGTTGTGGTCGGTGATCAGCACGCCGATGCCGCGATCGGCCAGATAGCGGATCACCTGACGGATGTCGGCGATGGCCAGGGGATCGATGCCGGCGAAGGGCTCGTCCAGCAGCATGAACGACGGCTTTCCGGCCAGGGCGCGGGCGATCTCCACCCGGCGGCGCTCGCCGCCCGACAGGGCCGTGGCCGGCGCCTCGCGCAGGTGGTCGATGTGCAGTTCTTCCAGAAGGCGGCTGACTTCCTCGGTGGCGGCCCTGTCGTCCTTGATCGTCAGTTCGACTACGGCGCGCACGTTCTGCTCCACCGTCATGCCGCGGAAGATGGAGGCCTCCTGCGCCAGATAGCCCAGACCCATGCGGGCGCGCTGGTACATGGGCTGGCGGGTGATGTCCTCGCCGTCCAGCCAGATGGCCCCGGAATCGGCCGGGATCAGGCCGGTGATCATGTAGAAGCAGGTGGTCTTGCCGGCCCCGTTGGGGCCCAGCAGCCCGGCCACCTCGCCCCGGTTCACGTGCAGCGAGACGTTGCGGACCACCTGACGCTTGCCGAAGGAGCGGGCGATATTCTCGATGCTCAGCCCATTGCGGCGCAGCGCTTCCGACGGCGCCGGGGCGGTGTCGGCGGCAGCCGGAGTCGGCGCAGCCTTCGCCGGGCCGACTCCGGGCGTCGGCCGGGGCGGACGGTTCAGGGCTGAGAGTTCCTTGCGCGCCAAGAGCCGCTCAGTTCCGGTCGGGATAGAAGACGCCCTGCACCCGGCGTCCGGCGTTTCCGGTCGGCGCGCCTTCCATGCGCGCACGGCCGGTGCCGATGTTGATGCTGAGGCTGGATCCCGTCAGCACGTTTTCGCCCTGTCGCAGGATCACGTCCCCGGTCACCGTCAGGGTGTCCGTGGCCGCGACGTAGACGGCGCGGTCGCCGCGCGCGACCTGCTCGGGCGTGACGAAGAACACCTCGCCGATGGCCTCGATTCGCTGAGCGGCCCCGAAGCCGCCCCCGCTCGTATCATGGTGGACGCGAATTTCGCCGGCGCGCAGGCGGTTCTCACCTTGCGAGGCTTCGGCGCGCCCCCGCCAGATCTGCATGCCCTCGGCCTGGATCAGCTCGAAGTCGTCGGCCCCGACCATGAAGGGCTCGCCGCTGGACGAAATCTGCGTCCACGCCGCCGTGGCCAGGCTCATCGCCGCCAGGGCGCCGGCCGCCAGTCCGATTGTCATGCGCCGCATGATCGTGGTTCCTTATCCCGCCTGGCGGGTGTTGATCGTGGCCCGCACCTTATCATCGCCTGAGCCGCTGAACACGACCCGCCCGCCCTGTTCATAGATGGCATAGGACGTCGCGTTGATTGTTCCAAGGGCGCCGGACCCTTCGATGCCCTTGTCGCCGGTAACGACGCCGGTGCGGGTGTCCACTACCGCCTCGGGCGTGACGAAGCGGAAGCCCACGCCGCCGTCCTCGATGATCACCTGGTTGCGCAGGATCAGGGTGCGGGACGGCTCGTCATACAGGCCCTGTCCGGCCGACAGTTCACTGGTCTTGCCGGCTTCCAGCGTCAGCCGCATGACCGGCGCGTCCAGCCGGAACATACCGGTGTCCGGATCGCGCACCGCCTGGGCCGCGCCGATGATGAAGGAACGGCCCTGATCGTCCTGACCATGGAACATGGGGTTGGACAGGCGCACCTCGCGGGCCTCGACCCTGCTGCGCTCGACCCCGGCGATGATCGTTCGGCCGCCGACCCAAAGGGCGGTGCCGCCCGCCAGCACGACGATGGCGATGGGCAGGACGCGACGGAACAGCATGACCCGGCGCGAGCGCGCGCGCCACTTTCGGCCCGCCAGCACGACCCGGCGCTCGTCCGCCGCTTTCAGGTCATCGCTGGGGGCAGGATCGGTCATGATCAGGTGTGAGCGAAGATGTCGGCGTCTTCCCAGCCTTGCAGATCAAGCCGGGCGCGGATGGGCAGGAAGTCGAAACAGGCCTGGGCCAGCGCGGTGCGGCCCTCGCGCGCCAGCATGACGTCCAGCCGCTCGCGCACCACATGCAGGTACAGGACGTCGGAGGCCGCATAGGCCAGTTGTTCGGGGCTCAGAACCTCAGCGCCCCAGTCGGACGACTGCTGGGCCTTGGACAGCTCCACCCCCGCCAGTTCACGCACCACGTCCTTGAGGCCGTGACGGTCGGTGTAGGTGCGCGCCAGCCTGGAGGCGATCTTGGTGCAGTAGACCGGGCCGGTCTCGATCCCCAGGTGGTTCTCGAACATGGCGATGTCGAAGCGACCGAAGTGAAACAGCTTGAGGACATTGCCGTCCGCCAGCACCCGCTTCAGGTTGGGGCAGTCGTAGGCCGGACGGTTCAGCCGCACCACATGGGCGTCGCCGTCGCCGGACGACAGCTGGACCACGCACAGGTCATCGCGGTTGTGGCGCAGGCCCATGGTCTCGGAATCCACCGCCACCACGGGACCCAGGTCCAGATCGCCGGGCAGGTCGCCTTCGTGCAGGTGAACGGTCATGAGGGCCTCGTGCAGAATCCGATGGGCGTTGGCCGGATCATCATAGACGAACGGCGCCGCGTCCCAAGACACGGCGCCGCCGAAAAATATGGTGCCCAGGAGAGGACTCGAACCTCCACGACCTTTCGATCACTGGCACCTGAAGCCAGCGCGTCTACCAATTCCGCCACCTGGGCCCGAAGGTTTCCCCTCGGAAGGCGCGGACCCTTAAGGCAGGGAAAACGTGCGGTCAATGGCGCTTCTGATCATATTGCGCCTGACGGGCCCCGCGCGCGTTGCGGGCGCCGGTGGCTTGGTCTATCCCCGGCGCGCCGGACGCGATCAATTCCGGCCAGAGAGCGTCGGCCCGGAGCATTTGTCATGACCGCATCGTCCAGACTCGTCACCGTCTTCGGCGGCTCGGGATTCATCGGCGGACAGGCCGTGCGCGAATTGGCGCGGCGGGGCTGGCGCATCCGCGTGGCCGTGAGAACGCCCAACACCGCCCATGACCTGCGCCCGCTGGGCGACGTCGGCCAGATCCAGCTGATGCGTTGCGACGTGACCCGCCAGGCCGATGTGGAAGCCGCCCTGCGCGGCGCCGACGCGGTGGTCAATATGGTGGGCACCTTCAACACCCGCCGCTTTCAGGCCATGCACGTGGACGCGGCCCGCTACATCGCCGAGGGCTGCAAGGCCAACGGGATCACGCGGCTGGTGCAGGTCTCGGCCAATGGCGCAGAGGCGGACTCCCCGGCGGCATACGGCCGCTCCAAGGCCGAGGCCGAGGCGATCATGCGCCAGCATGTGCCCGGCGCCGTGATCCTGCGCCCGTCGGTGGTGTTCGGGGCCGAAGATGATTTCCTCAACCGCTTCGCCGCCATGGCGTCCATGTCGCCCGCCCTGCCGCTGATCGGCGGGGGCGAGACGCGGTTCCAGCCTGTCTATGTGGGCGACGTGGCCGAGGCCATCGCCCGCGCCGTCAGCGAGCCGGGCATGGAAGGCCAGACCTTCACCCTGGGCGGCCCGGCGGTCTACACCTTCCGGCAGATCCTGGAGCTGATCCTGCGCGAGACCTATCGCGAGCGGGTCCTGATCCCCGTGCCCTTCTTCGCGGCGCGGCCGCTGGGCGGCGTGCTTCAGCTGGCGGAGCTGTTCGGCCTGCCCGCGCCCCTGACGCGGGATCAGGTGCTGATGCTGGAAAGCGACAATGTGGTCCCCGAAGGGACGCCGGGCCTCGCCGCCCTGGGCATCGCCCCCACGGGCCTTGAGGCCATCGCCCCGTCGTATCTGTGGCTGTATCGCCGGGGCGGCCAGTTCGCGGAACCCGCCGCAGCCTGAATCGAACCCGCCGTCTGTCCGACCGGAACGGACCGGGCTCCGCCGATGAAGTCGCCAACAGTGTAACCTTGACGTTACGTTTTTTGTGCCCCATGATGTAACCCGTGAGTGACACGGGAGGGCGTCATGACAACGAAGGCTTCACCGCGAAACGGCTGGCGCGGCGCGGCGCGGCCCGCCGCAGAGATCGTGGCCGCCTTTGCGGGTCTGTTCATCGCCTCGGCAGCCCTGGGCGTCCTGGTCACGCCCCATGCGGCCGAATGGCTCCGCACGCCCCTGCTGGCCCTGGCCATGTGGGGCGCTGTGCTCGTCGGGGCGTTCCTGCTCAGATTGCGCCGCTCATCATATCGCCAGCTCGGCCTGGCGCGGCCCGCCAGCTGGCCGCGCACCCTTGTGCTGGCGGTCCTTGCGGCGGTCGTGGCCAATTTCGGCGCCCTGGCGCTGGGCATGGTGATCCGGGCCACGACCGCCTGGCCGCCGCTGGACCTGACCTATATTCGCCTCTCCATTGAAGGCAACGCCGCCGCCTATCTGGTCTGGATGATCCTGGTGGTGTGGGGCAGCGCAGCGGTGGGCGAGGAGCTTTTCGCCCGCGGCTTCGTGATGGACCGACTGACGGCGCTGTTCGGCGGGGGCCGCGTTGCGCTCGGCGCAGCTATCCTCGCCCAGGCGCTCCTGTTCGGCCTTCTGCACGCCATACAGGGCCCCACCGGCGTCGTGATCACAGCCTTTGTGGGGGTGGTCCTCGCCATCACCTACTATGCGTCGGGGCGTAATCTGTGGGCGCCGATCATCGCCCACGGCCTGATGGATACCTACGGCCTGACCTTGATCTTCCTCGGCCTGCCCCTGCCGGGCCACCTGAATTGATCGCCGCCGCCCTGATCAGCATCCTGCCGGAAGGAGATCCGACATGCCGCCCCTGAATAACCCCGCCCGCACAAGACGGCGGCTGATGCTCAGCCTCGCCCTGGGCCTCGCCATGATCATGCCCAGCGCGATCCTGCTGCAGACGGGCGCCTTGGGCGGCGATCACACGACGACCCTGCTGATCATCCTTGTGGCGGGGTTGCTGCTGGCCGCGCCAGGCAGCATAGGCCTGACGGTCCTGCAAATCCGGGCGCTGCGCGATCCATCCATGAATCAGGAACTCAACGACGAACTCTCGACCCGCAACAGTGTCCGGGCCATGGCGGTGGGTTATGTGGCGATGGCGGCGGCGGCCGGCTATGCGCTGCCGCTCAGCGTTTTCATCGACATGCCCCTCGCGCCGGTCCTCACGGGCGTGCTGCTGTCGGGTGTCCTGACCCATGTTCTGAGCTTCGCGATCTTCGAGCGTCAGGGCGACGATGGCTGAAGGCGAACTCGGCAATCGACTGAAGGCGCATCGGAGCGACGCCGGTCTGACCCAGGCGGAGCTCGCCGCCCTGGTCGGGGTGTCCCGAAAAACCATCAACACCGTTGAGAACGAGGTTTTCACACCCTCGACCACCCTGGCCTTGAAGCTGTCCCGCGCCCTCAAAACCCCGGTTGAAACCCTGTTCTTTCTCAGGGGATGAACCGGTCGCGGCGTGACGGCTAGAGCATGGCCGGGATGACCCGGTCCGGCGGGCGGTGCCCGTTGGCGTAGGTCATGATGTTCTGGATCACGCGCTCGCCCATTTCCCGGCGCGTTTCCAGGGTGGCGGAGCCGAGGTGCGGCAACAACACCACGTCCGGATGGCCCACCAGACCGGGGTGCACCCGGGGCTCATGCTCGAACACGTCCAGGCCCACCCCGGCGATGGCCTTCTCGCGCACCGCGTCGGCCAGGGCCGCCTCGTCGATCAGTTCGCCGCGCGCGGTGTTGACCAGGATGACATGGGGCTGAAGCTTCGCCAGGCGTTCCGCCGACATCAGGTGATGGGTCTCCTTCGTCGCCGGGCAGTTCAGGGAGATCAGGTCCATGCGCCCCAGCATCTGGTCCAGGTCGTCCCAGTAGGTGGCGCCCAGCTCCGCCTCGATGGCGGCGCTGACCGGCTTTCTGTTGTGGTAGTGGACCTGCAGGCCGAAAGCCCTGGCCCGGCGGGCCAGGGCCTGGCCGATGCGGCCCATGCCGACGATGCCCAGCCGCTTGCCCCAGAGCTTGCGCCCGTTCATCCAGGTCGGCGTCCAGCCGGTGAAGCGGCCCTCGGCCATCACCTGCGCGCCCTCCACCACCCGGCGCGACACCGCCAGGATCAGGGTCATGGCGAGATCGGCGGTGTCCTCGGTCAGGACGCCGGGGGTGTTGGTGACGATCATGCCCCGCGCCACCGCCGCCTCCACGTCGATATGATCCACGCCCGCGCCGAAATTGGCGATCATCTTCAGTTGCTCGCCCGCGCCGGCGATCAGCTCCGCGTCGATGCGGTCGGTGATGGTGGGCGCCAGCACGTCCGCCCGCTGCATGGCGGCCTCCAGCGCGGCCCGGTCCATGGGCGCGTCGGTCAGGTTCAGCTCGGCGTCGAACAGCTCGCGCATGCGGGTCTCGACGGCGTCGGGCAGCCGTCTGGTTAGCACGACCTTAAGATTGCTGGCGGACATAGACGCTTTCAGGCTGTGACGACGGCGCACCGCGCCGGACGCCGAGGAATGGCCGAGGGAACGGGACGTGTCCAGCAAAGCGTCGGGAAGGATCAAAAGCCTGCGCGCGGTTCTGCTGGCCGCAGGCATGGCGCTGGGGCTGGGCGCCGGCGCCCAGATGCCGGACGGGCGGCCCACGCCGTCGGGCTTCGACGTGCCGCGCTGGGTGTCCATCAAATCTTCGCCCGCGCGGGCTCGCCGGGGCCCCGGCCTGGATCACCGCATCCTTTGGGAATACCGCGCCGCGGGCCTGCCGGTGCAGGTGGTCGCCGAGACCCGGGACTGGCGCAAGATCTGCGATCCCGAAGGCAATGTGGCCTGGGTCCACCGCACCATCACCTCGGGCCGCCGCACCGTCTTCAACCGCACCGAGGCCCCGCTGGACCTGCGCCGCAGGCCCGATGCCGATGCCCGGGTGCGCGCGCGACTGGCGGCGCGGGCCGTGATCACCCTGGACCGATGCGAGGACGGCTGGTGCCGGCTGCAGTCCGGCCGGCTGCGTGGCTGGGCGCCGCAGGAGGCCCTGTTCGGGGTCCAGACGCAGGCGCAATGCGCCGCCTCGAGCCCGGCGGGACGCGCCGCCGGGCGCTGATCTTCGACCGACTGAAGGTTGAGCCCCGCCTCTGCGTCGTGTAACCGCCCGATCACAAGACATGTCGCCCGAACGGCGCGACAGCCATGGACGGAGCTGCCCCGTGACCCAATCGCCCTTCCCCTCGTCCTTCGACCACGCCGGCCTTCTGGCCAGCGGCCGGGGCGAGCTGTTCGGGCCGGGCAACGCCCAGCTGCCGGCCCCGCCCATGCTGATGTTCGACCGCATCAACACCGTCACCATGGACGGCGGCGATCACGGCAAGGGCTATATCGAGGCCGAGCTCGACATCCATCCGGACCTCTGGTTCTTCCAGTGCCACTTCATCGGCGATCCCGTCATGCCCGGCTGTCTGGGCCTGGACGCCATGTGGCAGTTGGTGGGCTTCTTCCTGGGCTGGACCGGCGCGCCGGGTCGGGGCCGGGCGCTGGGCGTGGGCGAGGTGAAATTCACCGGCCAGGTGACGCCTGACATCAAGCGTGTGGTGTACAAGGTGCATCTGAAGCGGGTCATCAACCGGCGTCTGGTCATGGGCATCGCTGACGGCGTGCTGGAAGCCGACGGCGTGCCTATCTATACGGCCAACGACATGCGCGTGGGCCTGTTCGGCGCCCAGGCGCCGGCGACGCCGGAAACCGCCGGCTGAGTTGCGGATTAGGCTTTCAACGACCGGAAACCGGCGACAAGGGTGAGGATGAATATGCGGCGTGTGGTGATCACGGGTCTTGGGATCGTCTCCTCCATCGGCAAGGACGCCGCGGAGGTCACCAGATCCTTGCGCGAGGCCCGCTCGGGCGTCGTGGCCGCGCCTGAATACGCCGAGCTGGGTTTCCGCTCGCAGGTCCATGCCCCGCCGAAGATCGAGGACTGGGCCGGTCTGGTGGATCGCCGCGCCGCCCGTTTCCTGGCGCCCGGCACCGCCTGGGCCCACATCGCCTTCGAACAGGCCCTGGCCGACTGCGGCATGACCGCGGAGGAAATCCGCCACGAGCGCATCGGCCTGATCGTCGGCGACGGCGGCCCGTCCACCCGCACCATCGTCGAGGCAGCTGAGACCACGAAGACGCGCGGCCCCAAGCGCATCGGCCCGTTCGCCGTGCCCAAGGCCATGTCCTCGGGCCCGTCGGCCGTTCTCGCCACCTGGTTTCAGATCAAGGGCATCAACTATTCCATCTCCTCGGCCTGCGCGACGTCGGTGCACTGCATCGGCGCGGCCGCCGAACAGATCGCCTGGGGCAAGCAGGACGTGGTCTTCGCCGGAGGCTGCGAGGAGATCGACTGGACCCTGTCGAACCTGTTCGACGCCATGGGCGCCATGTCCTCCAGGTTCAACGACACCCCCTCGGTGGCCAGCCGCGCCTATGACAAGGACCGCGACGGCTTCGTCATCGCCGGCGGCGCCGGCATCGTGGTGGTCGAGGAATACGAGCGGGCCAAGGCGCGGGGCGCCAAGATCTACGCCGAGATCGTGGGCTATGCGGCCAACTCCGACGGCTTCGACATGGTCGCGCCGTCGGGCGAAGGCGCCGAGCGCTGCATGAAGCTGGCGCTGGAGCAGGCCGGGAACCGCAAGATCGACTATCTGAACCCGCACGGCACCTCGACCCCGGTGGGCGACGCGCGCGAGACCGACGCCATCCGCAACGTCTTCGGGGCCGACAAGGCGCCGATGATCTCGTCCACCAAGTCCCTGACCGGCCACAGTCTGGGCGCGGCGGGCGCGCAGGAGGCGATCTACTGCCTGCTGATGATGCAGGACGGCTTCGCCGCCGAGAGCGCGCACATCGAAAACCTCGACCCGGACTTCGCCGACCTGCCCATCCTGCGCGAGCGCAAGGACGGCGAACTGACCACCGTCATGTCCAACTCGTTCGGCTTCGGCGGCACCAACGGCTGCATCATCCTGTCGAAGGTCTGACGCTTCCCCCTCGCGCCGGCCCCTGCTAACCCTCCGGCTCGAATTTCGAAGGAGCACGATCATGGCCGCTGAATCCGCCTGGACCATGCCCAAGGGCGACCTCATGAAGGGCAAGAAGGGCCTGATCATGGGGGTGGCCAATTCCAACTCCATCGCCTGGGGCATCGCCTCGCAGCTGGCGGCGCAGGGCGCCGAGCTGGCCTTTACCTATCTGGGCGAAGGGCTGGAGCGCCGGGTGCGGCCGCTGGCCGAGAGCGTCGGGGCGAAACTGCTGATCCCCGCCGACGTCACCGACGACGCCTCCATGGACGCTGCGTTCGAGCAGCTGGAGAAGGAATTCGGGACCATCGATTTCGTGGTCCACTCGGTGGCCTTCGCCAACAAGGATGAGCTGAAGGGCTCGTTCGTGGAGAACACCAGCCGCGAGAGCTTCCTGCTGGCCATGAACATCTCGGCCTTCAGCTTCGTGGACGTGGCCAAGCGGGCGTCGAAGCTGATGCCCAACGGCGGGGCCATGATCACCATGACCTACCTGGGCTCCGAGCGCGCCATCCCGAACTACAACACCATGGGCGTGGCCAAGGCGGCGCTGGAGGCCGCGACCCGCTATATCGCGCGCGACCTGGGGCCCAGGGGCATCCGGGTCAACGCCATCTCGGCGGGCGCCATGCGCACCCTGTCGCTGGCTGGAATCTCCGGCGGCCGGGGCATGATCGCCCAGGGCCGGGCCATGAGCGCCATGAAGGAAGACACCTCCATGGAGGGCGTGGCCGGCTGCGCCCTGTGGCTGTGCTCGGACCTGGGTCTGTCGACCACCGGCGAGGTGGTCCATGTGGACGCCGGCTTCCACATGATGGGTCTGGCCGCAGACGAGGAAGGCTGACGCCTTCGGGCGGCCCGCGCCATGTTCACCGCCACGGTCCTGACCATGTTTCCCGAGGCTTTCCCCGGGCCGCTCGGCGTGTCGCTGATCGGCACGGCGTGGCGTGAGCGAAACCTGTGGTCGCTCGAAACAGTAGACATTCGCGACTTTTCGACAGATAAGCGCGGCTTCCTGGACGACACCCCTGCGGGTGGCGGTCCCGGACAGGTTCTCAAGGCGGACGTGGTGGCCAGGGCGCTCGACAGCGTGACAGGGCCGCGGCGGCCGCTTTTGTACATGAGCGCACGGGGCCGGCCCCTGACCCAGGCGCGTGTGAAGGACTGGGCTGCAGCGGACGGGATCACCGTCCTGTGCGGCCGGTTCGAGGGGGTGGACCAGCGGGTGCTCGACGCCCGGGGGTTCGAGGAGGTCTCGGTCGGAGACGCGGTTCTCGCCGGTGGCGAGGCGGCGGCGATGGTCGTGATCGAGGCGTGCGTAAGACTGATCCCCGGAGTGCTGGGCCAGGCCGAAAGCCTGAGTTCGGAGAGCTTCGAGGACGGGCTTCTGGAGCATCCGCAGTACACGCGACCGCGGACGTTTGAGGGGCTCGACATCCCCGAGGTCCTGCTATCGGGCGACCATGCAAAGGTCGCCAGATGGCGTCAGGACCAGAGGGAAACCACCACGCGGGAGCGGCGCCCGGATCTCTGGGAGCGGCATCTCGCCAAATCACAGCTAAAGGGCGCAAAAGCCCGAGGAGAAGAGACATGAATATCGTTCAGCAGCTCGCTGCCGAAGAAAAGGCCCGCGTCCTCGAAGGTCGCGAGATTCCGGATTTCCGCCCCGGCGACACCCTGCGCGTCAACGTGCGGATCAAGGAAGGCGAGCGCGAGCGCGTGCAGGCTTTCGAGGGCGTGTGCATCGCCCGCGCCGGAACCGGCGTCAACGAGACCTTCACCGTGCGCAAGATCTCCTTCGGCGAAGGCGTGGAGCGCAAGTTCCCGATCCTGTCGCCGAACATCGAATCCATCGAGGTGAAGCGTCGGGGCGTCGTGCGGCGCGCCAAGCTCTATTACCTGCGCGATCGTCGCGGCAAGTCGGCCCGGATCGCCGAGCGCCAGACCGTCCGCAAGGAAAAGGTCGTGGCCGTTCCGGAAACCGGAACCGCCGAGAAGCCCGGCGACGACTCCTGATCCTTCCTGCCCTCTCGGCATGAAGAAGGCCCCGGTCCTCGCGGACCGGGGCCTTCTTCGTTTCAGACGGTGATCAGTTGCGCGCCTGCATGGCGTGCTTGATGTCACGCATCTGGTCGTGGCCTTCCCGCACCGAGCCGTAGGCGCGATTGATGGTGTCACGGGTGGTGGCCGACAGATCGGTGTCCTCGATGGCCTTCTCGTACCTGGCCTTGATGTGATCCTCGCCATTCTCGACGGAGTTCACCACGGCCTGCTCGTCCTTGAGGATGGCGTGCTTGACGTCGAGGAAGGCGCGGTGGGCCTTGGCCAGGATCGTGCCGTCGTCCTCGGGCTCGCCGCCCAGCTGGCGCACGGTTCCCTGGAGATCAGCCGCCACCTTCTGGCGCTCGAAGCTGCGTTGCTCGAACAGGGCGCGGAAGCCGGCATTCTCGGTTTCCTTGGCCGCCTCGCGGTAGCCGTCGGCGCTGTCGAGGGTGGTTTCGATCAGGCCGTTCAGAACCTTGATGTCGTGATCGTTGGGGGTGCTCATGGCGTCCTCCTTGAGTGTGGATGGTGAGCCTGAACAACCGCCACGGGGGCGAAATGGTTGCGACCGACCTGAACGCCAGACCGGTCGCTCTTACGCTGCCAGGTCGATCAGGGGCGTCCGCCGCCGCCCGCAATCCAGGCGTCCACATTGGCCTCCAGCACGTTCAGGGGCACCGCGCCGTCGCCCAGAACCACCGCATGGAAATCGCGGATGTCGAAGTCGTCGCCCAGCGCCGACTCGGCCCGGCGACGCAGCTCCAGAATCCTGATCTGGCCGATCTTGTAGCTGACCGCCTGGCCCGGATTGGTGATGTAGCGCTCCACCTCCTTGACGATGTCCAGTTCGGACAGCAGCGAGTTCTGCTGGAAGTAACCGATGGCGTCCTCGCGGCTCCAGCGCATGGCGTGCAGGCCGGTGTCGGTCACCAAGCGGACCGCCCGCCACAGCTCCAGCGACAGTCGGCCAAAGTCCGAATAGGGATCCTGATAGAAACCCATCTCGCCGCCCAGCCATTCGGAATACAGGCCCCAGCCCTCCGAATAGACCCCGTAGCCGCCGAAGCGGCGGAAGCTGGGCACGCCCTCCAGCTCCTGGGCCGCCGCGATCTGGAAGTGGTGGCCCGGCGCGCCCTCGTGATAGCTGATGCCCTCGATCTGGGGCCGCAGCACCTGGGTCATGTCGGCCAGGTTGACGTAGTAGATTCCCGGCCGCGATCCGTCGGGGGCGGGGCGGTTGTAGAAGGCCACAGACGCCGTCGCCTGACGCCATTCCTCCACCGCCCGCACCTCAAGCTCGGCTTCGGGCAGGGTGTGGAAGAAGCGCGGGGCCACTTCCATGGCGTTGGCCACGTGCTGGCGCGCCTCGGCCAGATAGGCCTCGCGACCCTCGGCGGTGTTGGGAAACTGGAACCGGGCGTCCGTCTTGATGAGGGCGAAGAAGTCCTGCAGCGAGCCGTCGAAGCCCACGGCCGCCTTGATCACCTCCATCTCGCCCTGGATGCGGGCCACCTCGTCGAGGCCGATCTGGTGGATTTCCTGCGGCGTCAGGTCGGTGGTGGTGGAGGCCGCCACCCGCTGGGCGTAATAGGCCTCGCCCTCCGGCAGGCGCCACACCCCCTCATTGCTGTCGGCCTGCGCCTGCAGCGTCTCCAGGGTGCCGATGACCTGCTGATAGCCCCGCAGCCACGGGCCGGTCAGGGCGGCGCGGGCGTCAGCCAGCAGTTGCGCCTTGTCCTCGTCCGACGCGTCCAGCGCCGCCACCTTGCGCTGGAAGTCGGCCCACACCGGGTTGTCCCCGGCGTCGTCAAAGGGCGCGCCGGAAATGACGTTGCGGGCGTCGTTGATGGTGGGCTCGAACACGAAGACGGGCGAGACGATCCCCCTCTCCGCGGCGCCCAGCACGTTGGCGGAGATTTCGCCCATGACCCGCTCGGCCTCGGTCAGGCGGGCGATGTAGGCGCGGGCGTCCTCCACCGAGTCCACCCGGTGGCTGTTGATCATGAATACCGGCAGCGAACCGGTGGGGTTGCCGTTGGCGGCGAAGGTGAAGCCGTGATGGCGGAAGGGGAAGGCGGCGCGCTGCTGTTCGACGCTGTGTTCGAACAGGCGCCAGCTCAGCTGGTTCTGATGGTTCAGGGCGTCGTAGTCGAATTCGGCCTGCATGCGGGCCAGATGCCGCTCGGACATCTCCATGCGGCGCACCGCTGCGGCGTCGGTGTAGTCGTTCAGCCGGTCATAGTCGCGCTTGATGCCCAGCGCCGTCATCTGCTGCGGGCTCAGGGCGATCTGCTCCTGGAACGACTCCTCGAAGAAGGCCAGCAGACGTTCATCCTCCGACTGGGCCGGCGCCTGGGCGGCGGCGGGCTGGGCCTGTTGCGCCACGACCGGCGAGGCGGCGGCGAAGGCGGTCATGACGGCGGTGGTGAGCAGAAGACGACGCATGGGCGTTTCCCTGAAAGCCTGATTTTTTTGATGCGCTCACCGTATGGGCCGCGTCCGGCCGGAGCAAGCGCGCTTGAGGCTGGAGGCCAGCCGGGGGATAGAGGCGCATGACCCAGCCCACCGACATGACCTACGCCCGCTACCTGACCCTGGATCAGGTGCTGGGCGCGCAGAACCCCCTGTCCGACGAACACGACGAGATGCTGTTCGTGATCATCCACCAGGCCAAGGAGTTGTGGCTCAAGCAGATCCTGCACGAGCTCGGCTACGCCCAGACCCTGGTGCGGGCCGGCGATCTGACCCCGGCCTACAAGAGCATGGCCCGCGTCTCGCGCATCCAGAGCGTCCTGACCCAGACCTGGGACATCCTGGCCACCATGACGCCAGCGGACTATCTGCGCTTCCGCGATTCCCTTGGCACGTCCTCGGGCTTCCAGAGCGACCAGTTTCGCCGCATCGAGGCCATGCTCGGCCTGAAGGACGACCGCTTCCTGCGCTACCACGAGGACCGACCCCAGGCCCACGCGGCGCTGAAGTCGGCCATCGAGTCGCCCAGCCTCTACGACGACGCCCTGGCGCAGATGGCCAGGGCGGGCCTGCCCGTGCCGGACGCGGTGCTGAACCGCGACGTCAGCCGGCCCTACGAGCCTCACCCGGAGGTCGAGGCCGCCTGGCTGGAGGTTTACCGCGACACCACCCGCTGGTGGGAGCTGTATCAGCTGGCCGAGAAGCTGGTGGACCTGGACGACGCCCTGATCACCTGGCGGCACAAGCACGTCATCACGGTGGAGCGCATCATCGGGCGGCGGCCCGGCACCGGCGGCACCGAGGGCGTGGCCTATCTGGCGAAAACGCTGGAGAAACGCTGCTTCCCCGAACTCTGGTCCCTGCGCACGAAACTGTAGGCGCGCCCGACCGTTGCGGTCCCGGCAACGAAAAGGACTCGCCATGACCCGCCTCTGGATCTCCGCCTCCGCGATCGGGGCGCTGCTGCTGGCGGCCTGCAGCGGCGAAGACCCTCCCGCGGCTCAACCCCCTGTGCGCGGGCCCGACAGCGCCATTGCGGCCGAGCAGCCGTTTCATGGCGCGGGCTGGTCACTGGTCGCGTCCGGTGAAGGCGTGGCCCTGAGGCTCGCGGCAGACGGCGAGGTGATCGCCGGCGTGGCCTGCATGCGGGGCCCGGCCAGACTGCAGGTGGAAAGCGACCGCTTCCAGCCCATCATGAGCGAGGACCGTTTCACCGTCGGCGCGGGCGACGAAGCCTATGCGCTGGCCGCCGATCTTGCGGCGGAACGCGAACGGGGCGTGGAGGCGTCCGGCGAGATTTCCGTCGACCTGCTGGATCGTCTGGAGGCCGGCGGCGCGATCGCCTTCAACTACGGCGCCCAGAGCCTTGGGCCGTTTCCGGCTGTGCCCGAGGCGTATCGCGATGCGTTCGTGGCTGTTTGCCGCGAGATCGCAGGCTAGAACCGTCCGATGGCGTAGAAGCGGTCGGCGCGCTGGGCCTTCAGGGCGTCCGGCGACAGGGCCATCAGCGCCTTCAGCTCTTCCTCGACCACATCGCCGACCGTCTTGATGGCGACCTCCGGATCGGCGTGGGCGCCGCCCAGGGGTTCGGGGATCAGGCGGTCCACGATCTTCAGCTCGATCAGGTCCGGCCCGGTGATCTTCATGGCCGCCGCGGCGTCCTTGGCCCGCGCGCCGTCCCGCCACAGGATGGAGGCGGCGCCCTCGGGCGAGATTACCGAATAGATGGAGTGCTCCAGCATCAGCACCCGGTTGGCGGCGGCCAGCGCAATGGCGCCGCCCGATCCGCCCTCGCCGGTCACCGTGGCGATCATGGGGGTGGCCAGGGTCAGGCCCCGTTCGGTCGAGCGCGCAATGGCCTCCGCCTGACCGCGCTCCTCGGCGCCCAGCCCCGGATAGGCCCCGGCGGTGTCGACGAAGGTCAGCACCGGCAGGCCGAACTGCTCGGCCATGTCCATCAGGCGCACCGCCTTGCGATAGCCCTCGGGTCGCGCCATGCCGAAATTGTGGGTCAGGCGGGAGGCGGTGTCGTGGCCCTTCTCGTGGCCCATGACCACGCAGGCCTGGCCCCGGAAGCGGCCGAGACCGCCGATGATGGCCTGGTCGTCGCCGAATTTTCGGTCGCCGTGCAACTCGGTGAAGTCGGTGAACAGGCCCGCCAGATAATCGCCCAGGTGCGGGCGCTGGGGATGGCGCGCCACCTGCGTCTTCCGCCACGGATCAAGCTCGGCGTAGGTCTTTCTGCGGAGCTGTTCCGCCTTTTTCCGCAGCCCGGCCACCTCGGTCTCGAACGACCCGGCGGATTCGGACAGCAGGCTCAGCTCCTCGATCTTGGCCTCGAGATCGGCGATCGGCTTTTCAAAATCGAGGTAGTGACGGGCGGCCATGGATGTCCGGTGGGCGGCTGATCGGGAAGCGGCGGAACCTAGAGCCGTCAACGCGCGCGGGCAAGCACGGGTTCAGAAGGCCTTGGGCAAGCCAGCCTGCCTGAGAATGCTGTTCGCCGTATGGCGGCTCTTTGACCGGGGAACCAGCAGGGCGTGGGTCTGATCGGGGTGGCGCCACTTCTCATGGCTGCCCTTGCCGCCAGGAACGGGCCCCCCATCCGGCCTCACGGAGCAGACGGCTCAGTTCTGGGTAGAAGTCCTTCGGCATTTCGGCGCTCCGATCAGGGAGCCATCATCTACCGGCCATGCCGGGCGACAACGCACACTCAGGCGGCGACGACGTCAAAGCCGCCTTCCGCCTCGAAGCGGATCGGCACGGACCCTTGTACCCCCATGTTCTCGGACAGCAATTCGGGCGCGAAATGACGGGCCAAAGACTCAAACTCGGACAGGGTCGCGGTCTCGAGCACGAGGCCCGGAATGTTGGACTCGCTGCACCAGACGCCTGCCGCTGCGTCCCAGATCGCCTTGACGTAGAAGGACTGGGCCATGGCGGAAATATGCGCGCCTAATCTCCCTTCGCCAAGGGGTGCTTCGAGTTCATCACCTGGGTCAGGCGGTCGGTGGCCACGTGGGTGTAGATCTGGGTGGTGGCGATGTCGGCGTGGCCCAGCAGGGTCTGGACGATGCGCAGGTCGGCGCCGCCTTCCAGCAGATGGGTGGCGAAGGCGTGGCGCAGCACATGGGGGCTGACCCGCGCCGGGTCGATGCCGGCGTCCATGGCCGCCCGGTCCAGCAGCTGGGCGAAGCGGCGCGGGGTCAGATGGCCGCTCTTGCCGCTCGACGGAAACAGCCACGAACTGTCGACGCGCGCCTTGTCCGCGTCGCGCAAAACCAGCCACGCCTTCACCGCCGTGCGGGCGGCGTCGTTCAGGGGGGCCAGCCGCTCCTTGCCGCCCTTGCCGCGCACAATCAGATGCGTGGGATCGCGCCGGACGGCCTGGACCTTCAGGCCCAGCAGCTCCGACACCCGCAGGCCCGAGGCGTAGGCCAGCTCCATCAGGCAGATCAGGCGCACCCCCGCCGCGCCCTCCCGCGCCGAGGCGACGGTGATCAGGCGCTCGATCTCGTCGCGGCTCAGGGTCCTGGGCAGGGGGCGGCCCTGTCTGGGGGCGTCCAGGCGGCGGGACGGATCGTCCGCGCGCCAGCCCTCGGCCAGGGCGAAGCGGTAGAATTGGCGCACGGCGGAGCGACGCCGGGCCTGGGTGGCGGGCGACAGGCCGCGCCGCGACAGGTCCGCGAACCAGCCCTCGATGGCGGTCTCGTCGGCGGCCATCAGCCCGCCCGAGGCCGCGCCCTCGGCGTCGTTGAGGTCGCGGGCGTAAGCCGACAGGGTGTGGGGCGAGGCGTCCCGCTCCACACCCATCATCTCCAGAAAGGCCTCGATCTGCGGCGAGGAGGGCGAAACCGTCACGAAAGCCTCATCGACGGTTGGCGGCGAACAGCGGGTCGTGCAAGGGTTTCATCGATCATGACCGCCGTCCTCTCCGCTTCGGAACTGAAACGCCTGAACACGCGCACCATAGCCCTGGTCGGGCTGATGGGGGTGGGAAAATCCACCGTGGGCCGACGGCTGGCGGCGCGGCTGGGCATGAAATTCTGCGACGCCGACGACGAGATCGAGGAAGCGGCGGGCATGAGCGTGTCCGACATCTTCGCCACCCTGGGCGAGGCGGCGTTCCGCGACGGAGAGGCCCGGATCATGCGGCGCCTGCTGGAAGGCCGGCCCGTCGTGCTGGCCACCGGCGGCGGAGCCATGCTGAACGCCGACACCCGCGCGCACCTGAAGCGCAACGCCGTCACCGTCTGGCTGAAGGCGGAGCTGGGCATCGTGGCCCGGCGCGTGGCCAAGCGGGACACCCGGCCCCTGCTGCGCGGCAAGGATCCGGCCGAGATTCTCAAGACTCTGGCCGAGGCGCGCTATCCCATATACGCCGAGGCTGATCTCGTGGTGGAAACGGGCGGCGGCGCCCACGCCGAGGCGGTGGAGGCGATCATCAAGGCCCTGACGGACCACCAGGCGGAGACCGGCGCATGACGGCGGTGACGGTTTCGGGCGCCGGCTTCGCGCCCTATGACGTGCTGGTGGACTCCGGCCTGCTGGCCGACGCGTCGGCCGGCCCCGCGCGCATCGCCGCCCTGCTGAAGCAGCCCCGCGTCCTGATCGTGTCGGACGAGACGGTGGCGAGCCTGCACGCCCCGGCCCTTATCGCCGGGCTGAAGACGCACGGCGTCAACGCCGAACTGGCCACGGTTCCGGCGGGCGAGGCGTCCAAGTCGTTCGCGCATCTGGAGCAGGTGCTGGACCGCTGCACCGGGGCGGGGCTGGACCGCAAGGACATGATCGTGGCCCTGGGCGGCGGCGTGGTGGGCGACCTGGCCGGGCTGGCGGCGGCGCTCTACATGCGCGGGATCGACTTCATCCAGGTTCCAACGACCCTTCTGGCCCAGGTAGATTCCTCGGTGGGCGGCAAGACCGCCATCGACACCCCGCGCGGCAAGAATCTGGTGGGCGCCTTCCACCAGCCGCGTCTGGTGCTGGCCGATATCGATGTGCTGAAGACCCTGCCGGAGCGGCAACTTCGCTCGGGATGGGCCGAGGTGCTAAAACACGGCCTGATCTGCGACGCCGGGTTCTTCGACTGGCTGGGCGGAGCGGGCGCGGCGGGCGCCTCGGGCGATCCGGCCGCCCTGACCGAGGCGGTGGTGCGCTCGGTGCGGATCAAGGCGGCCGTGGTGGGCGAGGACGAAAAAGAGGCGGGTCGCCGCGCCCTGCTGAATCTGGGCCACACCTTCGGCCACGCGCTGGAGACGGCGCTGGGCTATGACGAGGTCCTGACCCACGGCGAGGCCGTAGCCTTGGGCTGCTGCATGGCGTTCCGGTTCTCGGCGCGGCTGGGCCTGTGCGACGAGCGCGACGCGCGGCGGGTCGAGGCCGTCACCGCCGCGGCGGGCCTGCCCGCCCGACTGGAGCAGGCGGGAGCCTTCGAGGCGGACCGCCTGATCGCCCTGATGGCCGGCGACAAGAAGGCCGAGGGCGGCGCCCTGACCTTCATTCTGGCCCGCGGCATAGGTCGGGCCGAGGTGGTCAAGGGCGTCGATCCGGCCGAGGTGCGCGCTTTCCTGATTGCCGAGGGCGCAACCTGAACCCCGCCTGCCCCCTGTGCGACGCGGCCAATGCGCCGTCCTTCGCCGACATCGGGGGCCTGCGCTATTTTCGCTGCGAAACCTGCGACCTGACGTTCCTCGATCCGGCGCAGCGTCCGTCTCCGGCGGACGAGCGCGCCGAATACGCCCTGCACCGGAACGACCCGGACGACCTCCGTTACCGCGCCTTCCTGCAGCAGGCGCTGGACCCGTTGCTGCCGCGCCTCAAAGCCGGGGCACAAGGGCTGGATTTCGGCTGCGGGCCGGGCCCGACCCTGTCGCTCATGCTGGCGGAGGCGGGACATCCCACAGCAGACTACGACCCGAATTTCCGGCCGGACCCCGCCGTCCTGACGCGGACCTGGGACTTCATCACCTGCACCGAGGTGGTCGAGCATCTGCACGAGCCCGGCGAGGTGTTCGCGCGACTGGACGCCATGCTCCAGCCCGGCGGCTTCCTGTCGCTCATGACCGAGCGCCTGACGCCGGAGCGGGACTTCGCCGGTTGGCGCTACCGCCGCCAGCCCAGCCATGTGGTGTTCTATTCGGACCAGACCATGGACTGGATCGCGCGGCGGTTCGGCTGGCGATCAAGCCTGCACGGCCCTCTGGTCGCCCTGTTCGAGAAGCCTCTCTAGTCCACGGCCCGGCAGGTGGTAGGCTCAAGGTTCTCGGCGGTCCAGGTGGCCATGGCCCCTTCGCCACGCAATTCATAACCGCTGGCGGTGTACCAGATGCCGTCGCTCGCCCGTTGCTGGCGCAGGTCCACGGCCTTGCCGCTGACCTGACGCACCGTGGCCATCTGGCGGGCATTGTCGAAGTCCACGCTGAGCCGTTCGCCGTTGTTGCACAGATAAACGGCGCGCACGGTGCGGGTCAGGATGCGTTCCTGAATCTCGGCGCCGGTGCGTCGCCGCGCGGTCTGGGCCTCAAGCGCGCGTTCCTGCACCTCTTCGCTGTCGGTGGGGGCTTCGCGGGGCTCGGGGCCACAGGCGGCCAGCGCCATGACGGACAGTGCGAGGGGAAAGATCAGGCGAGCGCGCACAGGGGCGACCTTTGCTGTTTCGGGCCGAACCTCAACGCGGCTCGGAGGACGCCTGTTCCGCCGCCGTGCGTCTCGGCTTGCGGCGCGGGGCGAAGAAACCCTTCAGAAGCGCGCTCGCCTCACCGGCCAGAACGCCGCCTTCGACCGCGGGGCGGGAATGGCAGGTGGCCTGGTCGAAGAATTTCGGGCCGTGGATCACCGCCCCGCCCTTGGGGTCGTCGGCGGCCCAGACCACCCGGCCGATGCGGGCGTGGCTGATGGCGCCGGCGCACATGGCGCAAGGCTCCAGCGTCACATAGAGGGTCAGGTCGGTCAGGCGATAGTTCTGCAGGCTTTCGGCCGCCTCGCGGATGGCGCGCACCTCGGCGTGGGCAGTGGGATCGTGCAGGGCGACGGGGCGGTTGGCGCCGGTTCCGATCACCTTGCCGGTGGTCTCATCGACGACAATTGCGCCCACGGGGACCTCTCCGGCCTCCGCTGCGGCTTGCGCTAGATCGAGCGCCGTGCGCATGAACCGCTCATCATGGTCCGCCATTTCAAAGACACCGACAAGACGCCCCGACCGGGCCAGGCCGAAAAGCGTTTCGGCGGCCCCGGCGGCAAGAAGAGCCCCCCTCATAGCGGGAAAAGGGACGACTCCAAGTCCTCGTTCTCGAAAGGACCGGGTCGACCGGGCGGCAAGCCGGGCGGCAAGGACGACCGGGACGCGCCCAAGGCGCCCCTGCGTCAGGAGCGCATCGCCAAGGTCATGGCCCGCGCCGGCATCGCCTCGCGCCGCGAGGTGGAGCGCCTGATCGGACTGGGCAAGGTGGCGGTCAATGGCCGGATCCTCGACACGCCCGCCACCCTCGTCACCCGCGACGACGTCATCACCGTGGACGGCAAGCCCATCGGCACCATCGCTGCCACCCGGGTCTGGCGCTACAACAAGCCGGTGGGTCTTCTGACCACCCACAACGATCCCGCCGGCCGGCCGACCGTGTTCGACGCCATGCCCGCAGGCCTGCCGCGGGTGATCTCGGTGGGGCGGCTGGACATCAACACCGAAGGCCTGCTGCTGCTGACCAACGACGGGGAGCTGGCCCGGGCGCTGGAGCTGCCCACGTCGTCCCTCGTCCGCCAGTACCGGGCCCGCGCCCGGGGCCGCGTGACCCAGGATCAGCTGGACAAGCTGAAGGACGGCGTCACCGTCGACGGCGAGCGCTACGGCCCGATCGAGGCGACCCTGGACAAGGTCAAGGAAAAGGCCGCCGACACCGACAGCCGGGCCCCGGCCAATCTGTGGATCAGCGTCTCCATCACCGAGGGCAAGAACCGCGAGGTCCGGAAGGTGCTGGAATCCGTCGGCCTGACGGTGAACCGGCTGATCCGGCTGGCCTATGGCCCGTTCCAGCTGGGCACGCTGGACACCGGGCACGTGGAGGAGGTCGGCCCCCGCGTGATCCGCGAGATGCTGGCCCAGTACATCCGCCCCGAGAACCTGCCCCAGGGCAATACGGTCGAGACCCCGGCGCCGGTCCCCGGCCGCCGCCCGTCGGGATCGGTGGTGCGCGGCAAGTCCGGCTCGCCCATGTCGGACCCGTCGCGCAAACCCAGCCGCACCCGCGCCGCCGAAGCGGCGGTCGAGGAGGCCGAGAAGCGTCCCGCCAAAAAGGAAGGCTGGGCCAAGGCCAAGCCGCGCAGCAGTCCCGGCGGCGACCGGCCCAAGCGTCCGTTCAAGCCCCGCGAGGAGCGGGCGGACGGCGAACGGCCCCGCCGCGACTTCAAGCCCCGTGACGACCGCGCCCCCCGCACCGCGGGCGACCGGCCCAAGCGCGACTTCAAGCCCCGCGACGCCGGCAAGCCCCGCGACGCCGGCGCGGACCGTCCGCGCGGCGCCAAGCCCGGCGCAAAACCGGGCGGACGTCCCTTCGCCCCGCGCTCTGGCGGTGACCGTCCCGGCGGCGACCGTCCGTCCGGGGGCGGCAAGCCCCGCGGTCCCGGCGGCCCGCGCGGACGCTCGTAAGTCTCCATGAGGATCGTCGCCGGACAGTTTCGGGGCCGGGCCATCGTCGCGCCGGAAGGGCAGGGCACGCGTCCCACCTCGGACCGCGCCCGTCAGGCCGTGTTCAATGTGATCGAGCATGCCTCGTGGGGTCGTAGTCTCGACGGCGCGCGGGTGATCGACCTGTTCGCCGGCTCGGGCGCCCTGGGGTTCGAGGCCCTGTCGCGCGGCGCGGCCTTCGCCCTGTTCGTGGAGACCGACGACGGGGCGCGCGGCGCCATCCGCGACAACATGGAGGCGTTCGGCCTGTTCGGGGTCTGCCGCGTCCACCGCCGCAGCGCCACGGATCTGGGCGTGCGCCCCGGCTCGGCCGGCGAGGCTTTCGACATCGCCTTCCTCGATCCGCCCTATGGTCAGGGCCTCGGCGAACAGGCGCTGGCCCGCCTGCTCGAGGGAAGCTGGCTGGGACCGGGCGCCCTCGTCATCCTCGAGCGTGGATCGGACGAGCCGGAGATCGACACCCCCGGCTACGAGCGCCTCGACGCCCGCGACTATGGCGCGGCGCGTGTGCTGTTCCTGAGAGTCGCGGGCGGCGCATAACCGGGCTAGGCTCGCGCCATGATCAACCGCCGCACCCTCATGACCGCCGCCGGGGCCGTGGCCCTCGCGCCCGCTTCCGCCCATGCCCAGCGGGGTCCGCACTGGGCCGCGCGTGCATCGATGCCGTGGGCGATTCAGGAAATCTACGCCGCCGCCTGGGGCGAACGGATCATCACGGCGGGCGGTCTGGCCATGACGCCTGACGGCTTCCACGTCAGCGACCGCACCGCAGTCTACGACAGACGCGAGGATGTGTGGGCGGAAGGCCCGCGCCTGCCCGAGGCGCGCCACCACCCCATGATCGTGGTCGCGGACGGCAAGCCCTGGGCGCTGGGCGGCTATCGCCGCAGCGACCAGGGCGACTGGACCTCCACCACCGACATCTGGGTGCTGGACGGGGACTGGACGGCCGCCGGGACCATGCCCGCGCCCCAGGCCGAGACCGTGGGGGTCGAGCACGACGGGCGGATACACCTGATCGGCGGCCGCGCGCCGCACGGCGCCGACAATGGCGGCTGGACCGATCAGGGCGACATCGCCGTGCACCGGGTGTTCGACCCCCGCGCGGCACGCTGGGAGGACGCTGCGCCCCTGCCCATGGCGCGGAACAGCGCCGCGGCCTGTGTGCTGGACGGCGCCATCTGGGTGGCGGGCGGGCGCACGGTCACGGGCGGCGGCACAGGCCGTCTGGATCGCTATGATCCGGTCGCGGATCGTTGGGACACCCTTGCGCCGATCCCGCCCTCGCCCGGTACGGGGCGGCAGGCAGGCGGCGGCCTGGCCATGGGCGCACTGGGCGGACGGCTGATTGCGTTCGGCGGGGAATGGTTCGGCGCAGACAACACCGCCCGCGAGGGCGGGGTGTTCGCCGAGACCTGGATCTATGATCCCGCGCAGGATGGCTGGTTCGAGGGGCCGCCCATGCGCACCCCCCGCCATGGTCTGGCGGCGGCGACCATCGGGCCGGAGATCTACGCCATCGGCGGCGGCGCGGTGGTCGGCGGCGGCCAGGCCAGCGCCGTGGTCGAGGCGTTCTCCATCTGACCGGCGCGAACCTGTCCGGCCTTGTTCGCGGCCACGCTTGGCGCTGAGCGGCGGCGGGGCTTCAATGGCGGCCTCAGTGAAAGGCCCTCCCATGCGTACTGTCCTCGCCCTCCTCCTGACCGCCGCCGCGACTCCGGCGATGGCCCTGTGTCCCGCCGACGCCGGTTTCCTGACCGTGAACCGCCCGCTGGAGACCGCCCGCGCCGCTGTGGGCGACGGGCGCCTGACCATCCTCGCCATGGGCTCGTCCAGCATCGAGGGCGTGGGGGCCTCGACGCCTGACCTGGGCTTTGTCCCGCTGCTCGAGCGCGGACTGGAAGCGCGACTGCCGGGGGTCGAGGTCACGGTCGTCAACCGCGGCGTCGGCGGGGAGAACGCAGGCGAGACGGCTGCCCGGTTCCCCGCCGAAATCGAGGCGACACAGCCGGATCTGATCCTGTGGCAGCTGGGCGCCAATGACGTGCTGCAGGACCGGACCGAGGACGTCTTCCTGATCGACTTTCGCGCCGGTCAGGAGCTGCTGTCCGGCAGAGGGGCGGACGTGATCGTGATCGACTCCCAGCGGGTTCCCGAGGACCGCGACCTGGACTTCATCCGGGGCCGCAATCCGGCGCTCGGCGCCTTTTCCGCCCTCACGGCGCTGGAGGCCGGGCGGGTCGGCTACGGGGTGTTCAACCGGTTCGAGACCATGACCGGCTGGACCGATCTGGACGACGGCGGCGTCGGGCCGGACGGGCTGCACCTGAACGACGCGGGCTATGCCTGCTGGGCCGAATTGACCGCCGAAAGCCTCGCTGGCGCCTTGCGTTGACCCCTTGATGTAAACGTTTACCCTGAACCCCGGAAACGCTCACGGACAAGAAAAACAATGGCGAATGTCACCCTCGAAGGGGTCAGGAAGAACTTCGGCGCCGCGGAGGTGATCCGGGGCGTGGACCTCACCATCGAGGACGGCGAGTTCGTGGTCTTCGTCGGCCCGTCGGGCTGCGGCAAGTCCACGCTCCTGCGGCTGATCGCGGGTCTGGAGGACCTCACCGGCGGCGACGTCCTGATCGGCGACCGCAATGTCAGCGGCGAGGCGCCGGCGGACCGCGGCATCGCCATGGTGTTTCAGTCCTACGCCCTCTATCCGCACATGACCGTGCGTCAGAACATGGGCTTCGGCCTCAAGCTGGCGAAGACCGACAAGGCCGAGGTGGACCGCCGGGTGAATGCGGCGGCCGAGGTGCTGAACATCACCGACCTGCTGGACCGCAAGCCCAAGCAACTGTCCGGCGGCCAGCGCCAGCGTGTCGCCATCGGCCGGGCCATCGTGCGCGAGCCCCAGGTCTTCCTGTTTGACGAACCCCTGTCCAACCTGGACGCGGCCCTGCGCGTGCGTATGCGCTACGAGTTCGCCCGCCTGCACGGCGAACTGAAGACCACCATGATCTATGTCACCCACGATCAGGTGGAGGCCATGACCCTGGCCGACCGCATCGTGGTGCTGTCGGCCGGACGTATCGAGCAGGTGGGCGCGCCCATGGCCCTGTACGAACACCCCGACAATCTGTTCGTGGCCGGCTTCATCGGCAGCCCGCGCATGAACTTCCTGACAGCCGAGGTGGTGGAGGCGTCCGCCGGCGGGGCCGTCGTCCGCACCGCCGGGGGCGATACGCTGAGCGTCGCTGTGGACGCCGGGCGCGCCACACCGGGCGAGGCCGTCACCCTGGGCGTGCGGCCCGAGCACCTGACCCTGACGGGCGGCGACAACGCCCTGACCGCCCGGGCCGATTTCGTCGAGACCCTCGGCCACGCCACCTACGCCTATCTGGCCCATGACGCGGCCGCAGACGGCGTCACCTGCCAGCTCCCGGGCGACGTGCGGCCCAGGGCGGGCGAGGCCCTGACCGTCCATGTGCCCCGCACCCAGGCCCATCTGTTCGACGCGGACGGCCGGGCGTTTCGCCGCACAGACTGAGCCCGGACCCTCGACACCGGTGTCACCCGACCTTTAGGCTTCCCCGAAAGACGACAGGGAAACGCCGCCATGACCATCAGCATCAGCCGACGAAGCCTCGCCGCGGGCCTCGCCGTCACCGGTCTGGCCGCCTGCGCGCCGATCGCCGCCCGCGCGGGCGGCGTCAGCGAAAGCCGGTTCGGCCAGATGCCCGACGGACGGCCGGTGAAGGCCTTCGACCTCATGGGGGCAAACGGCATGACGGCGCGGATCATCGAATACGGAGCCATCGTCGTCTCCCTGACCGCGCCCGACCGGAACGGCGTCATGGGCGACGTGGTGCTGGGTCTGGACACCCTCGAGGACTACATCGAACGCAACCGCAATTTCGGCACCATTGTCGGCCGCTACGCCGGACGCATCGCGGGGGGGCGGTTCCAGCTGGACGGACGGACGGTCCAGCTGGACACCGGCGGCGGAGCCCATTCCTCCCACGGCGGGCCGGACGGGTTCGCCAGACGCCTGTGGCGGGGCGAAGCGATCCATGACGATCTGGGGCCGGGCGTGCGCCTGACCCTGATCAGCCCGGACGGCGACCAGGGGTTTCCCGGCGAACTGACCACCGAGGTGATCTATCGCCTGACGCCGGGCGGCGCCCTGCGCATCGACATGACGGCGACAACGACCCGGCCCACGGTCATCAACCTGACCCACCATGGCTACTTCAACCTGACCGGCGACGGCTCGCGCCCGATCCTGGGCCATGAGCTGATGATGGCGGCCGACGCTTTCACCCCCTTCGACGCCGACAAGGTGGTGACGGGCGAGATCCGGCCCGTGGCGGGCACGCCCTTCGACTTCCGCCAGGCCAAACCCATCGGCCGGGACATCGACGCGGACGAGGAGCAGATCCGCATCGGCAACGGCTATGACCACAATTTCGTGGTGCGGGGCGCGCCGGGCGACTTCCGGCCGGCGTCATGGGCGCGTGATCCGTCCAGCGGCAGGGTCATGGAACTGCACACCACCGCGCCCGGGGTGCAATTCTTCACCGCCAACGGCATCCGCGACTGGCCCGCCAAGGGCGGGGTCGTCTATCAGCCGCGCACCGGCTTCTGCCTGGAGCCCCAGCACTATCAGGACAGCCCCAACCGGCCGGAGTTTCCCTCCACCGTCCTGCGTCCGGGGGAAACCTATCGCCAGCGGCATGAGTATCGGTTCAGCGTCGCGGACTGACGGCCCTTGCATGACGGGACCATTGGTTCTTTAAGCGCGGCCATCTCCCCGACTGTCTGGAACTGCCGCCATGTCCGCTGATCACGCGCCCAAGAAAGTCGTCCTCGCCTATTCCGGCGGCCTGGACACCTCCATCATCCTGAAGTGGCTGCAGACCGAATACGGCGCGGAGGTCATCACCTTCACCGCCGACCTGGGCCAGGGCGAGGAGCTGGCGCCGGCGCGCGAGAAGGCGCTGAAGATGGGCATCAAGCCCGAGAACATCTTCATCGACGACCTGCGCGAGGAGTTCGTGCGGGACTACGTCTTCCCCATGTTCCGGGCCAACGCGGTCTATGAGGGCCAGTACCTGCTGGGCACCTCCATCGCCCGGCCGCTGATCGCCAGGCGCCAGATCGAGATCGCCCGCCAGATGGGCGCCGACGCCGTCTGTCACGGCGCCACCGGCAAGGGCAACGACCAGGTCCGCTTCGAGCTGGGCTACTACGCCCTTGAGCCCGACATCCGCGTCATCGCCCCCTGGCGCGAGTGGGGGTTCAAGTCCCGCGAGGCCCTGCTGGAGTTCGCCGAGAAGCACCA
The DNA here is from genome assembly GCF_046293315.1 of Brevundimonas sp. GTDB lineage: Bacteria > Pseudomonadota > Alphaproteobacteria > Caulobacterales > Caulobacteraceae > Brevundimonas. The sequence continues at coordinate 17,228 of NZ_JBKBPF010000005.1, read as the reverse complement.
GATCCCCATCGCCAAGGACAAGCGCGGCGAGGCCCCGTTCAGCGTCGACGCCAACCTTCTGCACTCCTCGTCCGAGGGCAAGGTGCTGGAGGATCCAGCGGTCGAGGCGCCCGAGTTCGTGCACCAGCGCACCCTGTCGCCCGAGGACGCCCCGGATGCGCCCACCGTCATCACCATCGGCTTCGAGAAGGGTGATGCGGTCTCGATCAATGGCGAGGCCATGAGCCCGGCGACCCTGCTGACCACCCTGAACCAGTACGGCCACGACAACGGCATCGGCCGGCTGGACCTGGTCGAGAACCGCTTTGTCGGCATGAAGTCGCGCGGGGTCTATGAGACGCCGGGCGGCGCGATCCTGCTGGCCGCGCACCGGGGCATCGAGTCCATCACCCTGGACGGCGGCGCCATGCACCTGAAGGACGAGCTGGCGGTCAAATACGCCCACCTGATCTACAACGGTTTCTGGTTCTCGCCCGAGCGCGAGATGCTCCAGGCCGCCATCGATCACAGCCAGACCAGGGTGTCCGGCACGGTGCGGGTCAAGCTGTACAAGGGCAACGCCACGGTCATCGGCCGCGAAAGCTCCAACAGCCTGTATGATCAGGAGCTGGTCACCTTCGAGGACGGGGCCGTGGCCTATGACCAGAAGGACGCGGCCGGCTTCATCAAGCTGAACGCCTTGCGCCTGCGCGTGCTGGCCAAGCGCGAAAACCGCGACCGGGACTGATCGGTCTTGGAGCCCGGCCGCCGGTGAGGCATTCTGACGGCCGATCCCGTTTCCGGAGCTCCGTCATGCTGACCCGCGTCCTTCCGGCCGCTGCCGCCGCACTCGTTCTGGCGGGCGCCGCCCACGCCCGGGACACCGCATCGCAAGCCGCGCCTGCGACACAGGAGGCCGCGCCCCTGGACGAAACCGCCCTTGAAGCCCGGGCGGGGCGGTTCGAGGCCCAGGTCGACCAGATGACCCTGGAGCTGCAGGCGGCGGGCGAGGCCGGCGGCGGCGACCGCACGGCCACCATGGCGTCGGTCGATGAAATCCTGGCGCGATACCAGCCCGAGTTCGAAGGCTTCGCCCGGGACTTCGACGCCTTCTTCGCGGCCCGGATCGCCGCCTCGGACGATGAGCAGGCGCGGGCCGAACTGACCGCCGCGCGCGACGCCGCCATTCCCGTGATCCTCGCCATTCCCGCGCAGATCCGGGCGGGCATCGAGGCCCAATTCGCCGCCGTCCCGCCGTCGGGCCGGGTCGAGGCGGAGTAGGGGGCTTCCCCGGACCTTACCGCGTTGTCACTTGCCCAAACGCGGTTTCGGGCGAACTCTGGACCGGTCGGACAGGGAGACCGCCATGCGCCGCTTCATCGCCATCGCCGCTGCTGCGGCTTTCGCCATCGCCGCTCCCGCCTTCGCCCAGGACGGTGAAACCCGCTCCATGGCCGGCGTCATCCCCGGATACGAACCCAGCGCCTTCGAGCAGGGTCTCGGGGACATGGAATCCCGCATGGCCGTCTTCGGCGCCAAGGTCGAGGCTTTGGGCGAGGACAACTCCCTGACCGAGGCGGAGCGCGAAACCCGCATGGCCGCGCTCTGGGCCGACTACGGCCCCGACGTGGTGGCGTTCACGGCGTCGGCGGCCGAAATGGGCCTCAACACCGCCGGAACCATGATCCAGACCATGAACATCGGGGCCATGGTCGAGGCCGCCCTGTCCCAGGCCGATGTGGCGGGGGCCATGGCTTCGGTGGAGGTTCAGGCCGCCCTGGCGGAGGCATTCGCCGAGATCGCTGCCGCCCACGCCGAGGCGCGCGCGGCAGCGTCTGCGGACACCGGTCACGACCACCCCTGATCAAGCTTGACGGTTGATCTGGTCAGGCGCAAACGGCGCCCATGAACGCCCTGCCCGTCGATCCACATCTCTACCTGGCGTTCCTGGCGGTGATGGCGGTCATGGCCGTGACGCCGGGCCCCGCCAACGTATTCGCCGTGGCCACCGGGATGCAGAAGGGTCGCGCAGCGGTCTTCATGGCCGTAGCGGGCATGAACGTCGCCACCCTTGTCTGGTTCTCCGCCGCCGCCCTGGGCCTGGGCGCGCTGGTCAAGGCGTTTCCCGAGGCGTTCCGCGTGCTGGCCATCGGCGGCGCCCTCTATGTGGCCTGGCTGGGGATCAAGGCGATCCGGGGCGCCTTCCGTACCGCCGCCGAGCCCTCCGAGATTCCCGTCCGGAAGGGCCGCAGCGCCTTCGTCGACGGCTTCACCGTCCAGATCGCCAACCCCAAGGCCATCCTGTTCTTCACGGCCGTCCTGCCGCCCTTCCTGGATGTGGACCGCTCGGCCGCCCCGCAGCTGGCCCTGTTCGCCTGCGCCACCATCGGCATGGATGTGATCACTATGACCGCCTACGGCATGGGCGGGGCGGCCTTGAAAGCGCGGATGACCGACCCCAGATTTCAGCGTAACTTCGGCGTCATCGTCGGCGGCCTGCTTCTCCTGGCCTCGGTCCTTATTCTTTTGAGATTATAAGGACTTCCGGATCGGCGGAACGGAGCTGTTCATCCACCGTTCAGCGAGCGGGGGATATAATCGGGCTAAATGGGAGAGAGTTTCATGAGACGCGTCATCCTGGCTTCGGTCGCCGCCTTGGCCCTCACGGCCTGCGCCACCGCGACCCCGTACCAAGCCGCCAGCCCTCAGGCCCGCGGCGGCTATTCCGAAATGCAGATCGAGCAAAACCGATTCCGCGTCGGTTTCGCCGGCAATTCCGTGACTTCGCGCGAAACGGTGGAGATGTATCTGCTGTATCGCGCCGCCGAACTGACCGCCCAGAACGGTTTTGAGTGGTTCCAGACCGTGGATCGCGTCACCGATCGCGACACCCGCTATGTGGCGTCGCCGGATCCCTGGTTCAGCTCGCACTACGGCCCCTACTGGGGTCCGTCGTGGCGCTTCTATCACCGCGGCTACTGGAGCCCCTGGGGATCCAGCTGGGGCCGTGACATGGACGTTCGGGAAATCACCCGCTTCGAGGCCAACACCGAGATCCTGATGGGTCGCGGAGCCAAGCCGAACGATCCCAACGCCTTTGACGCCCGTGAGGTGCTTCAGAACGTGGGTCCGCGCGTCGTGCGCCCGTCCATGAACTGAGCCACGCCGGTCTCAGAACAGCCTGAGTGACTTCATCCGCCGCTTGTTGACATGGTCAGCAGGCGGCGGTGTCGTTTCATCCGGGTATTCTCCCTTGAAATAGAATCGTTGCCACGCCTCCCTGGCGGCATCGGGATCGCCTGCGGCCAGGCGGTGATTGAAGCTGGTGCGCTCGCGGTTCCAGGCGTCGAACTGGCCCTTCATGGCGGGATTGCCGTCCAGCGTCTTCATGACCGGCTGGAACTGCTCCATCTTCTTGTGCTCGACGATGGTGATGAAGCAGAAGGGCTCGCCCTTGGCGAACTTGACCCGGCCGGGTCGCGTGAAGATCCAGTTCATGGTGAAGGGGAATGGCAGCCAGTCGGTCTCGATCAGGCCGGTCAGGGCCTGAATGCCGTCCTTGACGTGATTGGGGGCGCCCGACGCCACCACCGCCCAGCCGGGCGGCGTGCGAAACAGATAGTTGGGATGCATGGTCACCACCCCGCGCGAAAAGTGCGAGACCACGAAATGGGCGAAGTCGGGGTGCGGCCGGTCCGGGGTCAGGGTGATGTCCGTCTGCGACGGCCCGCCGTTCCACTCGGCGGTGAAGCCCATGGGGCACAGGATCTCCCAGCCTGTGGTGTTGGCCATGCTCAAGGGCAGGCAGCGATAGGGGTGCCGCGCGGCGAAGGCGTCCATCCAGTCCCGCGATGGCCGTCCCGGCACGATCTCGGGCGGGCGGGCCGTCATGGGGTAGCATTCCAGTTCCAAGGCGGGGCTCCGGCGGTCTAGTCTGAAGGTGGCGCGACCCTATCCCCGCCGCACCCGACGCCTCAAGCTCACAATGACCCCATGACCGATCCCGCCCAGCCCGCCTTCGACCGCGACCGCCTCGAGGCCTGGTTCACGGAACAGGGGCTGGCCGCCCAGACCCACGATCACCCGCCCGTGTTCCGGGTGGAGGAGGGGCTGGAGATCAAGGCCGCCATGCCGGGCGCCCACACCAAGAACCTGTTCCTCAAGGACAGGAAGCAACGCCTGTGGCTGATCTCGGCGCGCCAGGACACAGTGATCGATCTGAAGACCGCCCACCGTCTGATCGGCGCCGACCGGCTGTCCTTCGGCAATGAGGCGCTGATGGTGGAGACTCTGGGCGTGCGCCCTGGCTCGGTGACGGCCTTCGGCCTGATCAACGACACGGACCGCCGCGTGACCTTCGTGCTGGACCAGCGTCTGGCGCAGGCCGACATCGTCAATTTTCACCCCCTGACCAACACCGCCACCACCGCCATGGCCCAGGCCGACTTCCGTCGCTTTCTGGGCCTGGTCGATCACCCGCCCCTGATCGTGGATTTCAGCGCGTCCGCCTGATTGCACTTCACGCCGGGGGCGACCATCTGGGTCTGAACGCGTTAGACTGCCTGACCAAACTTGCCGGAAACGACACTGATGACCTTCGCCGACCCGTTCGCCGCCAACACCCCCGATCCCGTCAAGGACGGCTCCGACGCCGAATTCATGACCGATGTGGTCGAGGCGTCGAAAGTTCAGCCCGTGATCGTCGACTTCTGGGCGCCCTGGTGCGGCCCCTGCCGGACCCTGACCCCCGCCATCGAAAAGGCCGTGCGCGCCGCCAGGGGCAAGGTGAAGCTGGTCAAGATCGACGTGGACACCAACCCCGCCTTCGCCGGGCAGTTGCGCGTGCAGTCCATTCCCACGGTCTACGCCTTCAAGGACGGCCAGCCGATCGACGGCTTCCAGGGCGCCATCCCCGAAAGCCAGATCACCGCCTTCATCGAGCGCCTGACGGGCGAATCCTCCGGTGCGTCCGACCTGGACCAGATCCTGTCCATGGGCGAGGAATCGCTGGGCCTGAACGATCTGGGCGGCGCGGCCCAGGCCTTCGCCCAGGCGCTGCAGCTGGACCCGAAGAATGAAAAGGCCATCGCCGGCATGGCCCGGGTCTATCTGGCCGACGGCGACGCGGATCAGGCGCGCCAGACCATCGCCATGGCGCCCGATCCCTCGAAGGAGCCCACGGTCAACAGCGTGCGAGCCCAGCTGTCGCTGGGCGCCGGCGCGCCCGTCGCCTTGACCTCGGAGCAGGAAGCCAGGGTCGCCGCCGACCCGAACGACCATCAGGCCCGCTTCGATCTGGCCCTGGCCCAGGCCGCCGCCGGCCAGCTCGAGCCGGCGGTGGATCACCTGCTCAAGATCGTCGCCGCCGACCGCGACTGGAACGAGCAGGCGGCGCGCAAACAGCTGCTGACCATCTTCGAGGCGGCCGGTTCCAACTCCGAGATCGCCCGCGACGGTCGTCGCCGTCTGTCCTCCATCCTGTTCGCCTGATCGATGGCCCACAGCTACATCAAGATTGCGGACCTGCCCCAGGTGATCCCGGTGTTCCCGCTGGCGGGGGCCATCGTCCTGCCGCGCGGCCAGCTGCCCCTGAACATCTTCGAGCCGCGCTATCTGAACATGATCGACGACGCCATGGCCGGCGACCGAATGCTCGGCATGATCCAGCCGTCGGGCGGACCCGACGCCCTGCCGGCCCTGTCGCCGGTGGGCTGCGCCGGACGCATCACCAGCTTCGCCGAGACCACCGACGGCCGTTATCTGATCACCCTCACCGGCGTGGCCCGGTTCCGGGTGCTGGCCGAACTGCCGGTCCAGACGCCCTATCGTCAGGCCCGCGCCGACTTTGCCCCGTTCGCCCTCGACCTGACGGCGCCGGACGAGGCCGAGGCGTTCGACCGCGACGACCTGCTCTCGGCGCTTCAGGGCTATCTGAACCCGCGCGGGCTGGACATCGACTGGGACGCGGCGCGCGACGCCCCGCCCGAAGCCCTGGTCAACAGCCTGTCCATGGCTCTGCCGTTCGAGGCCCCCGAGAAACAGGCCCTGATCGAGGCCCTGACCCTGGGCGACCGCTTCGCCTGCCTGACGGCCCTCCTGCGCATCGACGCCGCCGAACCCGGTGACGACGAACCACCCACCATGCAATAGTCGACATCGTCCGTGCTTCCTCGAAGCAGGCACGCTCATGCGAACACCCACGGCTCCAGCGCCCTCAAGCAGCGAGCGTCCGCGACGCGAGCGATAGGGCAGAAAGGGAAGAAACCCCCTCAAGCAGCGAGCGTCCGCGACGCGAGCGTTAGGGCACTAAAGAATGACCGAGCATTTCAACACCCCGACCACCGTCGATCCCCGCCTGCTGGAAGTGCTGGTGTGCCCGGTCACGCGCGGTCGACTGACCTATGACCGGGCGGCCGGCGAGCTGATTAGCAAGGGCGCAAAACTGGCTTTCCCTATCCGCGACGGCGTGCCGATCATGCTGGCCGAAGAAGCCCGCGCGCTGGACTAGATTAATCCGCGGCATGGGGGGTCTTAGACCGCCTCGCCGCGCAGCAGCCTCGGCAGATCCCCGGCCCCGCCGCCCGCCTCTGTCATGAAGGCCCGACGCAGGGGGGCGATGCGGTTGACCGCCGCCATGCCCACGCCGCGCGCCAGACGCGTCAGCGGATCATCGTTTGAGAACAGCCGCACGAAACCGTCGAACCCGGCCGCGAGGGCCGCATTGTCGAACCGGCGCCAGCGGGCGTAGCGCTCCAGCACCCCCAGCGATCCGATGTCCTCGCCCAGCCGGGCGGCCTCGGCCATCACCTCGACCAGGGCGGCCACGTCCTTCAGCCCCATGTTCAGCCCCTGGCCCGCCACCGGGTGCACCCCGTGGGCCGCATCGCCGATCAAGGCCGCGCGCGGGGCCACGATGCGCTCGGCCAGCGACAGCGACAGGGGATAGACGAAGCGCGGCCCCTCCACCGTGACTTCGCCCAGAAACTCGCCGAAACGCCGGTTCAGATGGCTCAGGAACGCCTCGTCCGAGGCGTCGCGCAGGGCTTCGCCCCGGCGCGTGGTCTCGGTCCACACCAGACTGGCGCGGCTGTCGGTCAGGGGCAGGATGGCGAACGGGCCGGACGGCAGGAAATATTCATGGGCCACATTGCCATGGTCGCGCTCCATGCGGACCGTGGCCACCACCCCGCTCTGGCCGTAGGTCCAGCCGGTGGTCCCGATCCCGGCCGCCTCGCGCACCACCGACCTGCGCCCCTCGGCCCCGACGATCACCGGGGCGCTCAGGGTGCGGCCGTCCTTCAGCACCGCGTGGGCCGCGAATTCCTCCAGCCGCACCACCTCCACGGCGGCGGGCGCCAGCACCGGCACCCCGGCCGCGCGCACCGCCCCGGCCAGGGCCGCGCGGATATGGCGGTTCTCGATCATGTAGCCCAGCGGCTCGCCGCCCGTGCGTTCGCCGATCTCGTCGGCGTCAAAGCGCAGGAAGGCGGGCAGGGCCCGGTGCGAGGCTGCGCCCGGGCGGGTTCCGTCGGTCACCAGAATGCGGTCCATGCGGCAGGCGTGCGGCTCCAGCGCCGCGCCCACACCCAGCGCCTTCAGCATGCGGAAGCTGGACCAGGCCACCGCCGTCGAGCGCCCGTCAAAGCTGGGCGCCAGTTGCTCGTCGAACGGGAACGGGTCCACCAGCACCGGCTTCAGCCCGGCGCTGGCGGCGGCCAGCGCAAAGGTCGCCCCGGCCATGCCCGCGCCGGCGACGATGACGTCGAGATCGGTAAGGTCGTCCTGGCTCATGCAACCCTTGTCGCGCCCCCCTGCGGCCGCGTCCAGAGGCGGCGCCGTCGCAGGGGCTGGTAAACGCGGGCTTAACCCTGAAGGGCCGATGATCGGCGCAGTTGTCTGTAGCCCTACCGGAGCCCGCCCATGTCCGCGGCCCTCGCCATCGGAACCCGCGTTTATGACGGCGCCCGCATCCTGTGGGGCGCGCCCATCGCCGTGCGTTTCCGGGGCGGCTTCCTGGCCATTGCGGCGACCCTGCTGCTGGCCTCGCTGGTGTCGTGGAATCCGGCCGACCCCAGCCTGAACGCGGCCGCCTCTGTCGCCCCCACCAACTGGATGGGGTCCAACGGGGCGGTGTTCGCCGACCTGCTCTATCAGTCGCTGGGCGTGGCCGCCTGGCCCGCCGTCCTGTTGATGCTGGCCTTCGGCCTGTCGGCGGCCCTGGGCGAGGTGGTGCAGACCCGCCTGCGCCCGACCCCGCTCAAGGCCCTGGCCGCCGTGCTGGGTGTGCTGCTGCTGGCCGGCGCCCTGGCGGCCCTGGTCATTCCGGCCATCTGGCCGCTGGCGGCGGGCCTCGGCGGCCTGTGGGGCGACGCCCTGCTGTGGGCGCCGACGAGCCTGTTCGGCTTTGCGGGCATCCCTTTCGCCGCCCCCTTTGCGGGCGTCCTGCTGGCGATCGCGGCCGTGACGCTTCTGGCCTGGACCCTGGGCCTGCGCTGGCGCGACCTGACCGAGGTCCGCGTCGCCCGTCCCGTGCCAAAGGGGGTCCGCAAGGCCCGCGCGGCCCCGAAGGCCGCCGCCCCGAACGCCGCGAATGTGCGCCCCCGCGCCGTGGCGCCCGAGCCCGAGATCGACGACGACCCGGCCGAGCCCTCGCCCCCGTGGGAAGAACCCACGCCCGCCCCGCGCGCGCCCAAGGTGGCGGGCGTCAAGGCGCCGCGCCCGTCGGGCCGCGAGCAGAACGAGATGCAGGGCGCCTTCGAGTTCGCCCGCACCGAGGGCTTCGAGCTGCCCCCGCTGGGCTTCCTGTCCAAGCCCAAGACCCGCGTCGCCGCTGTCGACGAGGAGTCCCTGAAGCAGAACGCCCAGATGCTGGAGAGCGTGCTGGCCGAGTTCGGGGTCAAGGGCGTCATCGACCAGATCCGCCCCGGCCCGGTGGTCACCCTCTATGAACTGGCGCCGGCTCCCGGGGTGAAGCACGCCCGGGTGGTGGGTCTGTCCGATGACATCGCCCGCTCCATGTCCGCCCGCGCCTGTCGCGTCAGCGTGGTCCAGGGCCGCAACGCCATCGGCATCGAACTGCCCAACGCCAAGCGCGAGACCGTCTATCTGCGCGACCTGCTGGCCTCCACCGAATACGCCAAGCCCGGGCACCTGCTGCCGCTGGCCCTTGGGGAGACCATCGGCGGCGAGCCCTATGTGGCCGATCTGGCGCGCATGCCCCACCTGCTGATCGCGGGCACCACCGGCTCGGGCAAGTCGGTGGGGGTCAACGCCATGATCCTGTCGATCCTGTACCGGCTGTCGCCCGAACAGTGCCGCTTCATCATGATCGACCCCAAGATGCTGGAGCTCAGCGTCTATGACGGCATCCCGCACCTGCTGACCCCGGTGGTCACCGACCCCAAGAAGGCGGTCGTGGCCCTGAAGTGGACCGTGCGCGAGATGGAGGACCGCTATCGGCGCATGTCCAAACTCGGCGTGCGCAACATCGCCAGCTACAATGAACGGGCCCGCGAGGCCCTGGCCAAGGGCGAGCATTTCGAGCGCACGGTCCAGACCGGCTTCGATGATCAGGGCCGCCCGGTCTATGAATCCGAGAAGATCCGTCCCGAGCACATGCCCTATCTGGTGGTGGTCATGGACGAGATGGCCGACCTGATGCTGGTGGCGGGCAAGGACGTGGAGGGCGCGGTCCAGCGCCTGGCCCAGATGGCCCGCGCCGCCGGCATCCACCTGATCATGGCCACCCAGCGCCCGTCGGTGGACGTGATCACCGGCACCATCAAGGCCAATTTCCCCACCCGGATCAGCTTCCAGGTCACCTCCAAGATCGACAGCCGCACCATCCTGGGCGAACAGGGCGGCGAACAGCTGCTGGGTCAGGGCGACATGCTCTACATGGCCGGCGGCGGCCGCATCACCCGCCTGCACGGCCCCTTCGTGACCGATCAGGAAGTGGAGCAGGTGGCCCAGCACCTGCGCGAACAGGCCGAGCCGGAGTATCTGGACCTGATCACCGAGGGCGGCGACGAGGACGAGAGCTCGGGCGAGTTCGGCGGCAACAGCAGTTCCGGCGATGACCTCTACGACCGCGCGGTGGCCGTGGTCACCCGCGACCGCAAGGCGTCCACCTCCTACATCCAGCGCCGTCTGCAGATCGGCTACAACCGCGCCGCCTCCCTGATCGAGAAGATGGAGCAGGAAGGCGTGGTCAGCCCCGCCAACCACGCCGGCAAGCGCGACATCCTGGCCGGGCCGCCTCCTGTATAGTTAGGGCGCTAAGCTCGGCCCGCGGGGCCTCGCTGCTTGAGCGAATTTTGGGCGCTAACGCTCGCGTCGCGGACGCTCGCTGCTTGAGCGCGAACTCCGCTTCTCCTCCCCATCCATGGGGAGGGGGACCGCCCCGGCGACTCAGCCGGGGTGGTGGAGGGGGCGGCCGGGTGTGTGCCGGACGAACTCGACAGAAACCCATGCCGCCGATTTCAGACAATTCAGACCCCGTTTTTTCCGCCCCGGCGTCTGAAACCACGACGCCCGGATGCTATTGAGACCCTATGATCGACATTCACGGCCAGTGCCCCGCCCGCTTCTCCGGCGTGAAAGACGCCTTCGCCGCCAATTTCACCGAGGCCCCCGAGGGGCTCGACGAACTGGCCGCCCGCTTCTCCGTCTGCATCGGCGGGGAGACGGTCATCGATTTGTGGGCTGGCCACGCCGACGCCGCGAAAACCACGCCCTTCACCGACCGGTCGCTGGTCCCGGTCTTCTCCACCGGCAAGGTGGTCATGAGCCTGATGATCGCCACCCTCGTGGAGCGGGGTCTGACCACCTACGACACGCCGGTGGCCGGGATCTGGCCCGCCTTCGGCCAGGCGGGCAAGGACAAGATCACCCTGGGCCAGCTGATGAGCCATCAGGCGGGGCTGGCGGGCTTCGATGAGACCGTCGACCCGTCGGTCTGGTTCGAGCCCGGGGCGGTGCTGGACCGATTGGCCGCCCAGGAGCCCCTCTGGGAACCGGGCACGGCGTCCGGCTACCACCCCATCACCATCGGCTATCTGGCGGGCGAGGTGTTCCGGCGGCTGGACGGGCGGAGCATGGGCGCGGCGTTGCGCGAGGACTTCGCCCGGCCCTTCGATCTCGACCTGTGGATCGGCCTGCCCGAGGACCAGCACGATCGCGTGGCCCAGCTGAGGAAGCCCTCGGCCGCCCCCGATCTGGGGACCATCGACGCCGTCAAGAAGGCCGCCTTCCTGGACCGGGGCTCGGCCCCCGGCGGGCGCGGCTCGACCGAGTGGCGCAAGATGGAGATCCCGTCGGCCAACATGCACGCCCGCGCCGACGCCCTGGCCCGCCTGATGGGCGTGCTGGCCAACGGCGGAAAACTGGACGGCAAGATCATCCTGTCCCCGGAGACCCTGGCCGAGGCCACCCGCGAACGGATCCACGGCCCCGACCGCGTCCTGCCCTTCACCATCCGCTGGGCGGCGGGCTGGATGCGCAACGAGGGCCTCGACATCTTCGGCCCCGATCCGAAGACCCTGGGCCACTGCGGGTGGGGCGGCTCGTGCGCCATGGCGGACGCGACCACCAACCTCTCGGCGGCCTATGTCATGACCCGCCAGTCGCCGCACCTGATCGGCGATCCGCGCGCCCTGCGCCTGTTCGAGGCGCTGTACGCGGCTCTTTAAGCCGGCCCGGCGGCGTCCTTCAGGGCCCGGCGCGCGGCGTGCGCCCGGTGCATGGCCGCGGCCAGGAACACCGCCGCCCCGCCCCAGATGAAGGCGAAGCTGACCAGCCGGGTCAGGTTGAACGGCTCGCCCTGCGACACCCCGATGATGAAGCTGAGGGTCGGGGCGATGAACTGGATGAAGCCGATGGTCGACAGGGGCATGCGCCGCGCGGCCCACGAAAACAGCACCAGCGGCGCCACCGTCATGGGTCCGGCCAGGAACAGCCAGAAGGCGGCGACCGGGCTGTCGGTGAAATGCCCCAGCCCCTGATGGTTCAGCCAGATCAGCCAGGCCAGTCCGAACGGGGCCATGATCAGGCACTCCACCAGCAGCCCGGTCTGGGCGTCCGCCTGCACCCGCTTCCTGATCACCCCGTAGGCCGCGAACGACACGGCCAGGGCCAGCGACACATAGGGCAGGCCGCCGATGGCCACCCCCTGCAGCACCACCCCCATGGCCGCCAGCGCAATGGCTGCATAGCCCAGCCGGCTGATCCGCTCGCGGAACAGCCAGGCCCCCAGCGCCATGTTGAACAGGGGATTGAGATAGTAGCCGAGGCTGGTCTCCAGCGTCCGCCCGTTGTTCACGGCCCAGACGAAGATGAACCAGTTGACCGCGATCAGGGCGGTGGACAGGGTCAGCCACATGAGCGTGCGCGGATTGCGCAGCACCCGGCGCACCTGATCCGACTGTCCCGCCAGCCACACCAGTCCCGCCGCGAGCAGCACGCCCCACACGGCCCGGTGGCCCATGATCTCGCCCGCGTCCGCGCCGATGCGGCCCATGGGCTGATAGACCAGCGGGGACAGGCCCCACAGCACATAACAGGCGACCCCGGCGATCAGGGCCGCGCGGGCGGAGTCATCGCCGCCCGCCGGTTGGCCGGTCATGGCGAGGTCCTTATCCCACGGTCAGGGTGCGGTATCCGCTGGCGGTCTTCAGCATGCCCTGTTCGTCCAGCAACTGGGCGATCTGCACGGCGTTCAGGGCCGCGCCCTTGCGCAGGTTGTCCGACACCACCCACAGGCTCAGGCCGTGCTCGACCGTGTGGTCCTTGCGGATGCGCGAGACGAACACCGCGTGCTCCCCGGCGGCGTCCACCGGGGTGATGTAGCCGTCGTCCTCGTGCTTATCGATCACCATGATCCCGGGCGCGTCGCGCAGGATGGCCCGGGCCTCCTCCACCGCGATGGGGCGCTCGAACTCCAGCGTTACGGCCTCGGAGTGGCCCACGAACACCGGCACCCGCACGCAGGTGACGGTCAGCTTGATGTCGGGGTCCAGCATCTTGTGGGTCTCATCCCACATCTTGGCTTCCTCGTCGGTGTAGCCGTCGTCGCGGAACTCGCCGATGAAGGGCAGTACGTTGAACGCGATCTGCTTGGGGAACTTCTTCGGCGTGGCGTCGCCCAGGCCGTAGATGGCCTTGGTCTGGTTCCAAAGCTCGTCCATGCCCTCCTTGCCCGCGCCGGACACGGACTGATAGGTCGACACCACCGCGCGCTTGATCTTCGCCGCGTCATGCAGGGGCTTCAGCGCCACCACCAGCTGGGCGGTGGAGCAGTTGGGGTTGGCCACGATGTTCTTCTTCGTCGCCAGCTTGATGTGGTCCGGGTTCACCTCGGGCACCACCAGCGGCACGTCCGGGTCCTTGCGGAAGGCCGAGGAGTTGTCGATCACGATGGGGCCGGCCTTGCCGATCTTCTCGGACCATTCCCGCGACACCGCGCCGCCCGCCGACATCAGCACCAGATCCACCGTGGAGAAATCGAACTGCTCGATGTCCTGGCAGCGGACGGTCTTCTCGCCGAAGGCGACCTCGATCCCCTTGGATTTGCGCGAGGCCAGGGCGTGCAGTTCATCCACCGGGAAGTTCAGCTCTTCCAGGATGGACAGCATTTCCCGGCCCACATTGCCGGTGGCGCCAACGATGGCGACGCGATAGCCCATGATCTCGGTCCTGTCTCGAAGGGGGAGGTCTGCGCGCGGACGCGCATGCCCATTGCATTTAGTCCTTCGCACCCGCGAAGCAATCGCTTTGCAGCCCCGATTTGAGCCTTTAAGCGCATTTCCATGCCTTCCCTGACCCGCGCCGCCTATGACCGCCGCCTCCAGTCCGGCGCGCTGACCGCTGACCCCGCCCAGGAAACCGCCATCGCGGCCCTCAGCCGGCTGGAGCGCGATCTGGACAAGGGAGGGCGGCTGTTCCGCAAGCCGCCCCGGGTCAAGGGGCTGTATCTCTGGGGGCCGCCGGGCCGGGGCAAGTCCCTGCTGATGGACCTGTTCTACGCCGAGGCGCCGGAGCCCAGAAAGACCCGCGCCCACTTCCACGCCTTCATGGCCCGGGTCCATGACCTGATCCGCCAGTGGCGCGAGGGCGACGCGGCCCAGCGCAAGGCGGTCTTCGGCCAATGGAAAGGCGACGACCCCATCGCCCCCACCGCCGCACTGATCGCCTCGGAGGCGCGCCTGCTGTGCTTCGACGAGCTGCAGGTCACCGACATCGCCGACGCCATGATCCTGGGCCGGCTGTTCGAGGCCCTGTTCGAGCACCGGGTGGTGCTGGCCATCACCTCCAACCGGGCGCCCGACGACCTGTACCTCAACGGCATCAACCGCCCGCTGTTCGAGCCCTTCATCCACATGATCCAGGATCGCTGCGCGGTGGTGCAGATGGCCGGCGGGCGCGACTGGCGGCTGGACCGGATGAAGGCCCACCGGGCCTGGCTGTCGCCGCTGGATGACGAGGCCCGCGCCGAGTTCGACGGCTTCTGGGACGAATTGAAGGGCGATGAGCCCGAGGAGCCCGCCCATCTGTCGGTGGCGGGCCGCGACGTGGTGATCGAGCGCACCGCAGGCGGGCTGGCGCGCGCGACCTTCGCCGAGCTGTGCGCCCGGCCGCTGGGCGCGTCCGACTATCTGGCCATGGCCAGGCGGTTCCACACCCTGTTTCTGGACGGCGTGCCGGTGCTGGGCCCGGACAGCGCGCAGGAGGCGCGTCGCCTCGTCACCCTGATCGACGCCCTCTACGAGGCCCGCACCCGGCTGGTGGTGCTGGCCGAAGCGGCGCCCGAGGCCCTGTATCCCGAGGGCGTCGGCGCCTTCGAGTTCGAGCGCACCGTCTCGCGCCTGAACCAGATGTCCGGCGCCGACTGGCTGGAGCAGGCCGACGCCGCCTGACGGCCCCTTTTCCCCGGCGCGACGACAAGGCTAGAGTACCGCCAGCATCGGGAGGTTTCATGCGCATGTTCCATCTGGCCGCCGTCGGGGCGGCCCTGTCTCTGGGTCTGTCTCTGGCCGTATCCGCCGGCGCCGCCTCGGCCCAGGTGACCCCGCAGGCCGTGTCCGGCTGGTTGTCCAGCCGGAACCTGACGCCTGAGCTGGTCATCGAGGGCGAGGACCCCTTCATCCGCGTGCCGGACGGAGCCCTGACCTGGCTGCTGTTCTTCTACGGCTGCGAGGCCGACGGTTGCGACAGCCTTCAGTTCGGCGCCGGTTTCACCAACCCCGACATTACCAGCGACACCGTCAACAGCTGGAACCGCGACCGGCGCTTCCTCAAGGCCTATTTCGAGGCCGGCGCCGAAGGCTCGGCCATCGTCCAGTACGACGTGATCCCGACCCAGGGCGCGCCCATGGACCATCTGGGCGACCACGTGGACCTCTGGCGCAGCTTCCTGAACGCCTTCGCCGTCCACGTGGGTTATCTGGACCCGCCTGCGGGCGCCTCTCAGTAGATCAGGTCGTCCGGTCCGGCCCGCTCGCCGGCGCCGCGCCGGACGTTGGCCGCCAGCGCCAGCCCAAAGGTCAGGACGCCCACCCGGCCCATGAACATCAGGGTGATGATCGCCGCCTTGCCCGCATCCGTCAGGCCGCCGGTGACGCCGGTGGACAGCCCCACGGTGCCGATGGCCGAGATCGCCTCGAACGCCAGCGCTTCCAGCGGGGCGTCCTCCACCCAGACCAGCCCGAACACCGCCACGAACAGCACCAGCACGTAGAACGAGATCGACGCCGCCGCCAACTGGATGCGCTCCGGCGGCACAGCATGGCCCAGCACCCGGACCTGGGTCCGGCCCCGGAGGGTGGCGAACACCAGCGCGACGAGGGTCGCCAGGGTAGTGGATTTCAGCCCGCCGCCGGTGCCGGCCGGCGACGCCCCGAACATCATCAGCAGATACATCACCATCACCGAGCCCACCGCAAGCGGCCCCATGGGCACGGTGTTGAAGCCGACGGTGGTGGTGGCGGTCATGGCCTGGAAGAAGGCGGCCAGGGCGCGCTCGTCGCCGGGCAGGGCGGTGATGCTGGGCTCCAGCACGTACAGCAGCACGGCGCCGAAGACCGAGAACGCAAGCGTCGTCACGAGGATGACCCGGCTGACGAAACCCAGCGCCCGCCGCCGCCCGCGAACATTCTCCCAGACGTCGGCGAAGACCAGAAAGCCGATGGCCCCCAGATAGGCCAGCGCCGCCACAACCAGATTGACCGCCGTGTCGGCGCGGAAGTCCTCGAGGCTGTTGGCGAACAGGCTGAACCCGGCGGTGCAGAAGGCCGACACGCTGTGAAAGATTCCGGCCCAAAGGGCGTTCTCCACGCCCGCCCGCGCGAACAGGATCCAGAGCAGCACCGCGCCGGCCGCCTCCACGCACAGCACGAACGCGCCGATCTCGCGCAGGAACCGCCGCAGGTCGAAATCGGCGGGCAGGCCGAAGGCGCCGATGGCGGCGTGCTGCTGGGCCAGGCTCAGCTTTCGCTTCAGCGCCAGGGCCGCGATGGAGCCCAGCGTCATATAGCCCAGACCCCCCGCCTGGATCAGGGCCAGGATCACGATCTCGCCGAACAGGTTGAAGGCCCCGCCCGGATCAATAGACACCAGTCCTGTGGTCGATACCGCCGAGACGGCGATGAACAGGCTGTCGATCAGCCTGACCGGCTCACTCTGGGCCAGCGGCAGGGACAACAGCGCCCAGCCCGCCAGCATGTAGACGCCATAGCCGAGGAACAGCAGTCGCGGCGTGCTGAGAGACCCCAGCCAAAGCCGCAAACCCCGAAGCGCACGTGTCATGAAGGATGTCTCCGGACCTCATGTCCGAAAGGGCGCACCACGCGCCGGAAAGCAGAAGGGGCGGCCGAGGCCGCCCCTTTTTCAGTGTCTCAGGCCAGGGAGCCGTCGATGTCCTGGCAGGCCTTGATCAGGCCCTTCACCGAGTCGACCGAGGTCCTGAACATGGCCTTTTCCTCATCGTTGGTGTCGAACTTGATGATCTTTTCCACCCCGTTCGCGCCGATCAGGGCGGGCACGCCCACATACATGTCCGAGACGCCGTACTCGCCCGACAGCCAGGCGGCGATCGGCAGGACGCGCTTCTGGTCCTTCAGATAGGACCGGGCCATGGCGATGGCGCTCTCGGCCGGGGCGTAGAAGGCCGAGCCGGTCTTCAGCAGGGCCACGATCTCGCCGCCGCCCTTGCGGGTGCGCTCGACGATGGCGTCCAGCTCGGCCTGGGTCATGAA
>NZ_JBKBPF010000004.1:0-248731 GCF_046293315.1 Brevundimonas sp. | reverse complement strand
CCCTCCCCCGATGGGGGAGGGTTTTCGGAGTTGATCCTCCCCCGTCGGGGGAGGTGGATCGGCGCGAAGCGACGAGACGGAGGGGGCTCGGGCCGGGGTGACGGCGTTGAGGGTGCGTCGGATCGGCGATGGAGCCCTCCCACCGGTCATCCGATCCGCCGCCAGCCCCCTCCACCGCTACGCGGTCCCCCTCCCCCGATGGGGGAGGATTGTCCCGACCGCCTGCGCGCCCCATGTGCCATCCATGACGAAGACCCTGAAGATCGATTTCGTTTCGGACGTGGTGTGCCCCTGGTGCGTGGTGGGGCTGGGCGGGCTGGAGACGGCGCTGGCGACCCTGAAGGCCGAGGGGATCGCGGCGGAGATCGTGTTTCAGCCGTTCGAGCTGAACCCGGACATGGCGCCGGAGGGCGAAAACATCACCGAGCACATCGGCCGCAAATACGGTGCGACGCCGGAGCAGTCGGCGGCCAACCGGGCCAACATCACCGCGCGGGCGGCGGAGGCGTGGCCGGGGTTTGACATGCGGATGGGCGAGGACAGCCGCATCTGGAACACCTTCGACGCCCACCGGCTGCTGCACTGGGCGGGGGAGCCAGAGAGCGGGGGTGTTTGAAGAGGCGTTGCGGAAGATGGCGGGGGCGGGGTGAGAGTTTACCTTAAATAACACCCTCGACCTGCTGCCTAAGGTCGCGCAGTTCTCTGTCGCCGGGGAAGTATTCCTTTGCATCCTTAAGGAGGCGCGAGATGGTTTCGAATTGATCGTCACCTAGCTCTCCGCCAGATTCAACGAAAGAAATGGCGCCGCGGAACAAGTTAACATAAGCATGCACCGATGCGCGTCCTCGATGTCGCTCGACACTGATTGCCTCTTGTAAATAGTTCACAGCCTCACCAAAAGCCTTTTCTCGAGAATATCTTCGGTCCACCATCTGAGCGAAAAGCATTTTCGCAAGAGTAGTCAGAGAGTGGGCGTGACGTTCAATTGAAAGTGCGTGCCTAGCATGCTGTACGGCGTTATCCATGAATTCAGATTCGTTGTTCCCGCGATATCTTGAAAGATTGTACAGAGCCAGCTGCTCCCAATACCTCGAGTTCCATCGCCATGCTGGTCGGACGGCGTCATAGAATGCACCAGCCTCGGCGGCTCCGAGATACTTCTTGATTATATCTTCATAATCAAAAAGGCGTGCCGCAAGCTTTGCTTCGGGGCTTCTCCGTTTGATGGTTTCTCTATTTACTCGCGGGGCGATCGCTGTAGCCAGCCGTCGAAATACAGTGGAGACCGCTTCCTTCGGCGCGCGCTCCAAGGTGCGTTCTGCCATCGTGCGGTTTAGTGGCACGACGAAAGATCGCGCGGGGTCAAAGTACGCCAAGGGAATGGGATGACTTGGCTCAAACTGTCGGTCCCAGTTCGCCGTATTGGATGCCGCTGCCAAGACTTCGTAGCGGGCGCCGCCAGGAAAGCAAACCTGTGCCAAAGCAGCGACGAGGTACCTGTTTCTCTCGATGTCTCCAACTTCGGCGAATGTTGAATCGACAATGCGATCAATCGGTCGCATATCCTTGAGAATATGGCAGCACGCTACGGCAACCGGCTCGCTCTCAATAATTGAAACAAATCGAGCTTTATTCGAAAGCGCTTCCGAATTTCCGACTAGCCCGCGTCTCTCATAGAGATCCACCAACTGTCCTGCTTCAGCACGGCTGAGTCCTAGCCCGCTAATCGTCGTGTAAGGCGATCCCCCGAAGGATCTTTGAATGTGATTGTGTCGGTAGGATCGCTCCGCGCCTACAAATACGATATCTCTACGCTTCGAAAGCTCGAATACATTGTTTATTGACTGTGCTTGATCAGCGAAGTTGTCCACTATGATCAGAAGCGGATGTGGTATGCTGTTGATCGCCCGCACTGTTGTTGCAGGTTCGATCCGGCTTAGAGCGGAGCAATTCAGGGTGACCACGCCTTGCTGGCTGAATCTATAGGCCAGCCGCCTCAGAACCGTAGTCTTGCCCACGCCGCTGACGTCTTCAATCACCAGAACCCGTTCCGCAACGGTTCCCTTGAGCATGGCCTCGACGTGACCGACGGCGCGGGCGGTTAGGGTTCTGCCAACGTCCCAATGGCCCTCCAGATCGGACCAATCCGGAGGATTGCCGTAGGCAAATTTTATAGCGTTGCTACTGCTGGCCGGCGCGGATGTGGGGACGGGGTCGAAGTCATTAGCGAAAGAAAGCACCACGTCATTAGGCATTTCGTCATCGAATAGATTTCTCGTGTCGGGAGAAACAAGCTCGCCTGGAGACTGACGTTGAGGTGTCAGCGCGTCGATCTCATCAACGAATGAGGAGAGCGATCCATGGTAGAGTATTAAGCCGCGATTGATGCATTCTTGTTCAGTGTGATTGTCTGGAAACGGCTCAACAAGAAAAGATGGGCCTTTATCTTGCCGAGGAGAAGTAGAAGTCCGCTTGGCTAGATAGTACTCCAGATCGAGCTCATCAAGGGGCGTGCCCGCGACGACAAAGGGCTCGACTGGCATTACTTCCGCTAACACCGTCATCCAAGCGTTCGAATCTGCCATGTTGGCGGCATATTCAGCCCGTGAGAACACGTATCCCTTTTCAGGTTGCCGCGCATATCCATGTAGGTGGACGACTTGGAGACTTTCTAAAGTGCGAGCATCTGAATAGGTGTCTGTGTAATGAGCTGGCGCGGTTTGCTGAAGAGGGCCGAGCGCCGTTTCGTACGCATGTTCCAGTGCGTCATCGATATTCAGAGTGTAAGCACGTTTCCATATAAACTGCGGAAGCTTGGCCAAGGACGGCCCCGAGACACATGGCGTGAACCTTTGGGTCAGCAGCGCTTCAACTTGGTTCGGCGTGAGGGCGGAATATGCTCGTTGCAGGGACGACGAAGCTCTCATCCCTGTCGTCGTAGCTAATTCGTCTCGGAGTGTGCCGCCACTTGGAAGCTTTTCCCCGTTACCACCCACCGAGTCCAAGCTCACCCCGGCACCTAAGAAGAGGTTGTACTCTCCCGCGCGGACCGACGTGATCAGAGCGTTCTTCTGATCTGGTTGGAGCTCTGATAGCGACGAAATTTGCATGGGGCCTCCCAAATCTCACTGCCAGAGTAGCGGCATTCGCGACAAACACGAGAGCCTACTCAGCGCCATGCGCCGCTGGATTTCGGCTCGCGCGTTCACTCGCTTCGCGAGCGTGCAGAGAGTAGCCTCACACCTTCACCTCGATCTCCCCGCCCCCGGCGCGGAATTTCTCCGCCATTTCCTGCATGCCCTTCTCGGCCTCCGCCAGCGACCCGCCCGCGTCGTTCTGGGCGGCGGCGGCGTCGCGGATGTCCTGGCTGATCTTCATGCTGCAGAACTTCGGGCCGCACATGGAGCAGAAGTGGGCGGTCTTGTGGGCGTCCTTGGGCAGGGTCTCGTCGTGGAAGGCGCGGGCGGTTTCGGGGTCCAGGCCCAGGTTGAACTGGTCCTCCCAGCGGAACTCGAACCGGGCGCGGCTGATGGCGTCGTCGTGCAGGCGGGCGGCGGGGTGGCCCTTGGCCAGGTCGGCGGCGTGGGCGGCCAGTTTGTAGGTGATGACGCCGGTCTTGACGTCGTCGCGGTCGGGCAGGCCCAGATGCTCCTTGGGCGTGACGTAGCAGAGCATGGCGGTGCCGAACCAGCCGATCATGGCGGCGCCGATGGCCGAGGTGATGTGGTCGTAGCCGGGCGCGATGTCGGTGGTCAGCGGGCCCAGTGTGTAGAACGGCGCCTCGCCGCAGTGCTTGAGCTGTTCATCCATATTGGCCTTGATCTTGTGCATGGGCACATGGCCGGGGCCCTCGATCATGACCTGGCAGCCTTTATCCCAAGCGATCTTCGTGAGCTCGCCCAGGGTGCGCAGCTCGGCGAACTGGGCCTCGTCATTGGCGTCGGCGATGGAGCCGGGGCGCAGGCCGTCGCCGAGGCTGAAGGTCACGTCATAGGCCCGCATGATCTCGCAGATCTCGGCGAAATTCTCGTACAGGAAGGACTCGCGGTGGTGGGCCAGGCACCACTTGGCCATGATGGAGCCGCCCCGGCTGACGATGCCGGTGACGCGCTTTGCCGTCATGGGCACGAAGGGCAGGCGCACCCCCGCGTGGATGGTGAAATAGTCCACGCCCTGTTCGGCCTGTTCGATCAGGGTGTCGCGGAACACGTCCCAGTTGAGGTCCTCGGCCACGCCGCCGACCTTCTCCAGCGCCTGATAGATGGGCACGGTGCCGATGGGGACCGGGGCGTTGCGCACGATCCAGTCGCGGATGTTGTGGATGTTGCGGCCGGTGGACAGGTCCATGACCGTGTCGGCGCCCCAGCGGGTGGCCCAGACCATCTTGTCCACCTCGTCGGCCACATGGCTGAGCACCGCCGAGTTGCCGATGTTGGCGTTGATCTTGACCAGGAAGTTGCGGCCGATGATGGCGGGTTCGAGTTCGGGGTGGTTGATGTTGGCGGGAATTACAGCGCGGCCGCGGGCGACTTCGTCGCGCACGAACTCGGGGGTGACGTAGTCGGGGATGGAGGCGCCGAAGTCCTCGCCGTCGCGGATGGTCGCGCGGGCGGCGTCGCGGGCCAGATTCTCGCGGATGGCGACGTATTCCATCTCTTCCGTGATGACGCCCGCGCGGGCGTATTCCAGCTGGGTGGCGGGGCGGCCTTCGCGGGCGCGCCAGACCGGGCGGGCGCTGTCGTCGAAGGCGGGGGCCAGATGGGCGCCGGACGCGCCGCCGTTGTCTTCCGGTTTCACCTGACGGGGGTCGGCCACCTGCTCCACGTCGCCGCGCCGGGCCAGCCAGGCCTCGCGGTGACGGCCCAGACCGCGCGCGATGTCGATGGCCGGCGCGTCCTCGGTGTAGGGGCCGGAGGGATCGTAGACCACCACCGGCGGCTCTTCCGCCGTGGGGTGCAGGTCGATCTGGCGGTGCGGTACGCGGATGTGGGGGAAGAGGGCGCCGGGCTCGTAGACCTTCTTGCCGCCCATGCGCGGGCCGACGGTCACATCGCCGGTGGCGGGAGCCCGGGACGGATTCTTCTTGGGGGAAACGTTGATGTTCATGGCGCGGCCTCTTCTTTCGCAAGAGGGTGCGCCGACGATCAGAATAGGCGGAGCGGTCCTGTGGCGCCGGGGCGTGAGGGCCGCCCGTTCCCGTCCCTTCGCCGGCATGACCCGGATCAGGTTCGACCGGTCAGAGGACTACCTCTATCTCAGCGGCTCGCGTGCCGCCCCCGGGAGAACAGGCGGCGACCATACGTCAGGATCAGGGTTCCGGCCAGCCCGGCGGCGGCGGGCCTTTCCTAGCGGGCGCGGGCGACCTAAAGGTTGCGGGTCTGCTCGGGGATGGAATCACATGGGCGTCTTGCACCGCAGAGCCGTGATCGGCGCCGGCCTGGCCATGACGGCCATGGGGCTGGGCGCGTGCGGGCGGTCCGAGGCGCCGGTGGACGAACAGGGGCGGGTGCGCCTGCGCTTCGCCACCGACTGGCGGGCCCAGGCCGAGCACGGCGGCTTCTATCAGGCGCTGGCGTCAGGGGCCTATGCCGCGCGCAACCTGAACGTCCAGATCATCCAGGGCGGGCCGGGCGTGAACGTGCCCCAGCTGCTGGCCTCGGGGGCGGTGGAGCTGGGCATGGGGTCCAACAGCTTCATCCCGCTGAACCTGGTGGCCGAGGGCGCGCCGGTGAAGGCGGTGGCGGCCTATTTCCAGAAGGACCCGCAGGTGCTGATCGCGCACCCGGACCCGGATCTGGAGGGCATCGCCGATCTGGCCGGGCGGCCGTTCCTGCTGGCCACCGCGTCGCGGGACGCGTTCTGGGTGTGGCTGCGGGCGCAGTACGGCTTCACCGACGATCAGGTGCGCACCTACACCTTCAACCCGGCCCCGTTCCTGGCCGACGAGCGGGCGGTGCAGCAGGGCTATCTGACCAGCGAGCCTTATACGATTGCAGAGGTGGGCGGGTTCGAGCCGCGGGTGTTCCTGCTGGCCGACGAGGGCTATCCCTCCTACGCCTGCATGGTGCTGGCGCCCAACGCCTTCGCCCGGGACAACGAGGCGGCCCTGCGCGGCTTCATCGCCGCCTCGGCCGAGGGCTGGCACGACTATCTGAACGGCGACCCGACCACCGCGGACGCCCTGATCATGGCCGACAATCCGGAAATGACCGAGGCCATCCTGGCCCAGGCCCGCGAGGCCCTGCGCGAGAACCAGATCGTGCAGGGCGGCGACGCGGCCATCATGGGCATCGGGGCCATGACCGAGGACCGCTGGCGCGACTTCTTCGCCGTGACGTCGCAAGCGGGGGTCTATCCCCAGGCCCTGGACTGGCGCGAGGCGTTCACGCTGGAGTACCTGCCGGGGCGGGGGTGATCTTCCCTCTCCCGTTGGGAGAGGGCTGCGCGCAGCGGGATGCGTAGCAGACCGCTTCTTCGCGCGCAGGGTGAGGGTTGGGTGGTTGCTTTCCGAGGCATGCGACCCTCATCCCCCGCGCAAGGACCTCCGCGCTCGCGCGCTCCGGTGCGCGGGGCCCCCTTCTCCCAATGGGAGAAGGAATTAGCGCGTCCCGCCCGGCTTCCACAGCACGTCGTCCGATCCGTTGGCGTTGGCGCGGCGGCTGGCGACGAACAGGAGGTCCGAGAGGCGGTTCAGGTAGATGATCGCCTCGGGGGTGACGGTCTGGCCGGACTCCACCAGACGCACGGCCTCGCGCTCGGCGCGGCGGCAGACGGTGCGGGCCAGGTGGAGGTGGGTCGACAGGGGCGAGCCGCCCGGCAGGACGAAGCTGTCCAGCGGCTTCAGGGCGTCGTTGATCTCGTCGATCTCGCACTCCAGCCGCTCGACCTGGGACGCCAGGATGCGCAGGGCCTCCCATTTGGGCGGCGGGTCGTGGGGGGTGGCCAGATCGGCGCCCAGATCGAACAGCTCGTTCTGGACCCGGGCCAGCTTGGCGTCGATGCGGTCGTGCTGGGCGGTGTGCTGGCGGCACAGGCCGATGACGGCGTTCAGCTCGTCCACCGCGCCGTAGGCCTCGACCCGCAGGTCGGACTTGGAGACCGGCTCGCCGTTGGCCAGCCGGGTGGCGCCGTCGTCGCCGGTTCGGGTGTAGATCTTGTTCAGCACGACCATGCGGGTCAGCCTCCGTTCTGGGACTTCCACCACATGCCGACCACCAGCAGGATGATGGCCACGGCCTGAAGCGCCACGCGCAGGCGCATCAGCTTGTTGGAATGGGAGCGGGCGAAATCGCCGCCGCGATAGAGCGAAAAGATGCCGATGCCGAGCGTCACGGTCACCGCGCCGATGGCCAGCAGGATCAGGATGTCGAACAGGTTTGCCATGCCCCCGTTCTACGCCCCGACAGGGGCGCGCGCCAGCCAGTCCGCCGCCCCGCGACCCGCGGTCGCGCCCGTGGCGAAGCAGGCCTGCAGCAGATAGCCGCCGGTGGGGGCCTCCCAGTCCAGCATCTCGCCGGCCACGAAGACCCCGGGCAGGGCCTTCAGCATCAGACGCTCGTCCACCGCGTCCCAGGCGATCCCGCCCGCGCTGGAGATGGCCCGGTCCAGCCCCTGCACGCCGGTCAGGGTCAGGGGCGCGGCCTTGATGCGGGCGGCCAGGGCGGCCGGGTCTTCCGCAGAGTTGGGGGGCAGACCGTCGCCGGTTTCGCGCAGCAGGCCGATGGCGACGGGCGACAGGCCGGCTGCCTTTCTCAGGTGGTTGGACAGGGACTGGGACCCGCGCGGGCGGGCCAGCCGGTCGGTCAGGGTCGCTAGGGTCAGGTCCGGTTTCAGGTCGAGGGTCAGCACGGCGCGGCCGTCGCGCGCCACCGCGTCGCGCAGGGGGGCGGACAGGGCGTAGATGGCCCCGCCCTCCAATCCGTAGGCGGCGATCATGGCCTCGCCGCGCACGGTGCGCCCGGCGAAGGTGAAGGCGGCGCCCTTGAGCGGCTGGCCCGCGAACCGCTCAACGAAGGTCGGGCTCCAGTCGGCCAGAAAGCCGCTGTTGGCGGGGCGGAAGGGGGCGACGGGGACGCCGCGCGCGGTCAGCCAGCCGGCCCAGTCGCCGGTCGAGCCCAGACGCGGCCAGCTGGCGCCGCCCAGGGCCAGGACCACGGCGTCGGGGGCCTCGGCGCGTTCGCCGTCCGGCCCGGCGATGATCAGGCGCCCCTGGTCGTCCCAGCCGCGCCACGCCTGACGGGTGCGGATCTCCACGCCCTGCCCCGCCAGCCGCGCCAGCCACGCCCGAAGCAGGGGCGAGGCCTTCATGGCGCGGGGGAAGATGCGGCCGCTGGTCCCGGTGAAGACGGGCTGGCCCAGCGCCTCGGCCCAGGCGGTCAGGGCGGCGGGCGGGAAGGCGTCGATGCAGGGCTGGAGCCGGGCGCGCGCCGCGTCATAGCGGTCCATGAACGGTCCGATCGGCTCCGAGTGCGTCAGGTTCAGCCCGCCGCGCCCGGCCATGAGGAATTTGCGCGCCGGCGAGGGCATGCGCTCCAGCACCGTGACCCCGTGGCCCGCGCTGGCCAGGGTCTCGGCGGCCATGAGGCCCGCGGGTCCGGCGCCGATGACGGTGACGCGCGCCATGATCAGAAGGGGAAGACCAACGGGATGATCAGGCCGCCGACCACCCAGGTGATCAGGTTCATGGGCAGGCCCACGCGCACGAAGTCCATGTAGCTGTAGCGGCCGATCTGGAACACCAGCACATTGGTCTGGTAGCCGAAGGGGGTAGCGAAGGCGGCGCTGGCGGCCATCATCACCGCGACGATGAAGGGCCGGGCGTCCACCCCCATGCTGTCGGCCAGCGCCACCGCCAGCGGCGTCAGCAGCACGGCCACGGCGGCGTTGGACAGCACCTCGGTGCACAGCAGGACAAAGCCGTAGAGCAGGAACAGGGCCCCCCATGGGCCCAGCGGCTGGATCAGGCCGATCAGCCCGCCGGTGACGGTGGAGGCCAGGCCCGTGACCTCGAACGACAGGCCCACCACCACCATGCCCGCGATCAGCAGCAGCACCTCGGGACGCAGGCCCCGGTAGGCCTCGTCGGCGTTGATGGTGCCCAGCAGCACCAGCAGAACCGCGCCGGCGAAGGCGGCTGCGGCGATGGGCGCCCAGCCCATGGCGGCGACCACCACCACCCCCACGAACACCCCCGCCGAGACCATGGCGCGGGTCAGGTCCAGCGGTCTGTGTTTGGCGAACAGTTCGGCGTCGCCCACATAGCCGACGCCGGAATCGGCCTGGTCCTGATCGGCGTCGCTGCTCACATCGCCCGCGTGTTTCGCCAGGGTCCGGCCGCCGAGCAGGAACAGATAGGCCGCCCCCGCTGCGCCGATGACCAGGGCCACCGGGGTGATCTCGAAGATGCCGAAGCCGGGCTGGCCGGCGTTTCTGGCCATGTCGTTGACCAGCAGGTTGGTGGAGGTGCCGATCAGGGTGCAGGCCCCGCCCATGATGGTCAGATAGGACAGGGGGATCAGATAGCGTTTGGGCGAATGCCCCAGCGACTCGGCCATGTCGCGCACCACCGGCGCGGCCAGCACCACGATGGGGGTGTTGTTGAGAAAGGCCGAGCCCGCGCCGCACAGGCCCATGGCCAGCCACAGGCCGAGGGCCCCGATGCGCCGGCACAGGATGACGCCGCGCTGGATAACCCAGTCCAGAAGACCCGACAGCTCGATGGCGTAGGCGATCACGAACAGGGAGGCCAGGGTGATGATCGCCGGGCTGGCGAAGGCGCTCTGGACCTCCACCGGACGGAGCACGCCGGTGGCCAGAAGGGCGGCGGCGCCGGTCAGGGCGACCACGTCCGCGCGCACTTTGCCATGGATCAGGGCGGCCACCACGGCCGCCAGAATTACCAGGGCGAGCATCTGATCGAAGGTCATGGGGTCAGGACACAGACCCGACGCCCCGCGTCAACACTCCGTTGCGTGATCGCAACTGTCGCCCCGCAAAGTCTGTGCTAGGGTTCGGTCATGTTGAGCTCGCCGTCCAATCCGAACCGCCTGCGGCTGATCCTGGCGGCGGTCGTGTTCGTGATGATCCTGGGCGCGGTGGGCGTGATGCTGCTGCGCGCCGACCAGACGGCCGAGGCGCCGGAGCCGACGTCGGAGCCCGAGGCCGAGGCGCCGGCCCAGACCCCGACCATACCCCTGCCCCCGCCGGCGCTGACCCGGGCCCAGCTTCTGGACATGGTGGAGGCGGCGGCGTCCGCCCATGCCGCCGGAGAGCCGGCGCCGGACGGTCAGGCCGCCCTGGCGGGACGCAATTTCCGGGTCCGCATTCCGTTCGGCTGTTTCGGGCCGCGCGAGGCCGGGTCCGACGCCTGGGCCTGGTGGGAATACGCCGACGACGGCGCGACCATCCGCCTGTCGGCCCGGCCCGACAACTGGACCGAGACGGCCTTCGTGGCCCAGCTAGGCGGCGGGCCCTATGACGCGGTGGAAGGCTTCTGGATTCCGCGCCCGTGGATGGCCAGCGACGCCTGCCCGCCGATCCGCGTCGACCCGCTGGGCGGCGCCCCGGCCGCCTCGCCCCAGACCGTGGGCCTGGCCGCTTTCTTCGGCTCCGACAGTTCGCGGGTGGACCAGCGCGGCGGCCGGGCCTGGCAGGCCGCCGTCCGCGCCCCGGAAGGCGAGACCCTGGAGCGGCCGACGGGCTTTCACCTGATCGTCGAGGGGCGTCTGGGCGCTTTCGCCGACGGCCGTCCCGTGCGGTGCCAGAGCGCCGGACCGGACCAGCGGCCCCTGTGCGTCATTCGCATCCGCCGCGAGTATGTGGCCTTCGCGGCCATCGGGTCGGACGAGATCATTCAGGAGTGGCGGAGCTGACGGTGGAACGCGCGCCGTCCGCTGTCGCTTTCTCACGGATGCTGTCCAGACCCTGTCCATTCACAGCGCGCTCATGAGCGTCGCCTTCACCCGCGAGGAGGATCTGGAGGCCACGGCCGCCGACCTGCCCGATCGCCCCGTCTCGCCCCACGCCAATCTGGTCACGCCGGACGGGCTGGCCATGATCGAAACGGAACTGGCGTCCGCGCGCGCGGCGTACGCCGCCGCCCAGGCGAAGGGTGACATCGAGGCGGATCGGACCGCCATGGCGCGGGCGACCCGCGATCTGCGCTACTGGTCCGCCCGGCGCGGCAATGCCCAGCTGGTGGAGACGACGCCGGACGGAACGGTGCGGTTCGGCGGGTCGGTGACCATTGAGCGGGAGGATGGCCGGGTCCAGACCTGGCGCATCACCGGCGAGGACGAGGCCGATCCGGCGAAGGGCTCCGTCTCCCACATTTCACCCCTGGCCCGGGCCCTGATGGGCAAGCGCGCGGGTGCGACGGCGGTGGTGGCCGGCCAGGAGGTCGAGATCACCGCTGTGGACTGACGCGGCGTTCTGTCTCCGGATCGGGAGCGAGCGTCAGTTCCATCCACACATCGCAGCGGGCGTAGGCGGTGGGCTGGGCGGCCATGTGGCGGAAGCCGTGGGCCTCGTACAGGCCGATGGCGTTGGTCAGGGACGAATTGGTCTCGATGTACAGGCGCGGCGCCTTGAGCTCGCGGGCCAGGGCGATGGCGGCGGTCATCAGGCGCTTGCCGATCCCGTGTCCGCGCAGGGTCTCGTCCACCGCCATCTTGGCCAGTTCATAGCCGCCGTCGGCCATGGCGATCAGGGCGCAGCAGCCCACGGCCCGGCCGTCGATTTCAGCCATGAGGATGCGGCCGCCGGGGTCGAGGATCTGGCCGACGGGATCGTCCAGCACGATGCGGTCCTTGGGCTCGACCACGAACAGGCGGCTGATCCACGCCTCGTTCAGGGCGGTCCAGGCGCCCGTGTGACGGGGTTCGAACGGGACGATGACGACGTCGGACACCACAGTATCGGACATGGGGCTCACTCCTCCAGAACCACCTCGCGGCGCTCGCGCGCGCTGAGCAGGCCCGCCTCGATCACCGCCATCACCGTCACGGCCCGGTCGAGCGGGACGGGACGCCGGTGGTCGGGGACGGACAAGACGCCGGCGCAGACGTCGCGCACCCCGCAGTACAGCGCCAGATAGTCGCCCGGGGGCCCCTGGACAATCTCTTCGGTGCGACGGCCGTCGGCGTCGATTGTGGTCAGCACGCCGGGGCGGGGATCGACGCCCCAGCCGGGGCCTCCCGGGGTCACGCCGGCCTTGAGCGCGTCCTCCTGCGGGTCCAGGCCATGTTTGACGAAGCCGCCGGTGCCGCTCTCCACCACGAAGCGCAGGTCGCTGGCGGACGTCATGTCGGCGTGCAGGATGGCGCGGCTGTCGTCGGCGAACCGCATCACCACATGGAACCAGTCGTCGGCGCCCCCGCCGGTGCGCACCGTGGCGATGTCGGCGCTCAGCGCCACGGGGCGGCCCATGACCCGCAGGGCCTGATCCACCAGATGGGGGCCGAGATCGTACCAGATGCCCGCCCCCGGCCCGGGCCGCTCGCGCCAGCGGTCGCGCACCTGCGGGCGGAAGCGGCTGAAGTGGCTCTCGAAGCGGGTGATGCGGCCGAGGCGCTTGTCCCGGATCAGTTGCTGGAGCGTCAGGAAGTCCGCGTCCCAGGCCCGGTTGTGGAACACGGTGATAAAGCCGCCCTTGTCCGCGCTCAGGGTCTGCAGGGCGCGGGCCTCGGCGAGGGTCACGGTGAAGGGCTTGTCCACCACCACCGCCAGACCGGCCTCGAGGGCGCGGCGGGCCAGCGGGGCGTGCAGGGCGTTGGGCGTGGCGATGACCATCAGGCCGATGGCGCGGTCGGCCAGCACCGCCTCCACGTCCGCGACCACGCGCACGTCGGGCAGGTCGGCGTAGACGGCCTCCGGGCGGCTGGAGACCACGGTGTGCAGGCTCAGGCCCGGGGTGGCGCGGATCAGGGGCGCGTGGAAGGTCCGGCCCGCATAGCCGTAGCCGACGAGGGCGACATTGATGGGAGAGGCGTTGACGGCGGCGGTCATGGGGCGAACAGTGGCCCCCAAGCGCGGCCGACGCCAGAGCCGCCCGTGAAAGTGACCGGAGGACCACCATGACCCTGACCCGACGCAGCCTGACGGGGGCCGGCGCGGCCGCCGCCGCCCTGGCCGCCTTTCCTTCCGGCGTTCACGCCCAGGGCGGCCTGCCCGCCGTGCGCACCACATATGGCCCGGTGGTTGGCCGGAGGGACGGGGACGTCTCGGTGTTCAAGGGTTTGCGTTACGGCGATGACACCGGTTACCGACGCTTCCTGCCGCCCCGGGCGCCGCGGCCGTGGACGCGGCCGGCCGAGGCGTTCGACTATGGCGCGGCCT
The DNA here is from genome assembly GCF_046293315.1 of Brevundimonas sp. GTDB lineage: Bacteria > Pseudomonadota > Alphaproteobacteria > Caulobacterales > Caulobacteraceae > Brevundimonas. The sequence goes on along the minus strand of NZ_JBKBPF010000004.1, from coordinate 235,396 downwards.
GTCCCCAGCGGGGCGACGAGCCGAACCAGTCGGAGGACTGCCTGTTCCTGAACGTCTGGACCCCGGCGGCGGACAGCGCCCGGCGGCCGGTGATGGTTTACATCCACGGCGGCGGCTATTCGACCGGCTCGGGATCCCACCCGCTGTACGAGGGGGCGCGGCTGGCGCGGCGCGGCGACGTGGTGGTGGTGACGCTGAACCACCGGCTGAACATCTTCGGCTACGGCGCCTTCGCCCGGGTGGCGGGCGAGGGCTTCGAGGATTCCGGCAATCTGGGCCAGCTGGATCTGGTGCTGGCGCTGCGGTGGGTGCGCGACAACATCGCGGCCTTCGGCGGCGATCCGGCGCGGGTCATGCTGTTCGGCCAGTCGGGCGGCGGGGCCAAGATCGCTGCGCTGATGGCCATGCCCGCCGCCGACGGCCTGTTCCACGCCGCCGCCACCATGAGCGGCCAGCAGGTGACCGCGTGCGGCCCCATCAACGGAACCGCCCGGGGCCTGGCCATGATCGAGGCGGCGGGCCTGACGCCCGCAACCGCCCACGAGCTCAGGACCCTGCCGGTGGAACGGATGCTGGAGGCCTCGGCGGCGTCTGATCCGGTGCTGGGCTATGGCGGGATCAATTTCGCGCCGCTGCTGGACGGGCGCAGCCTGACGCGGCACCCGTTCTATCCCGACGCCCCGAGCCGGTCGGCGCACATCCCCATGATCATCGGCAATACGCGCGAGGAGACCCTGGCCTTCATGGGCAATGATCCGGCCAATGCGGGCCTGACGTGGGAGACCCTGCCGGCGCGGCTGACGCCCGATATCCTGCGCATCGACATCGCCCCGGAGATGGTGATCGCGGGCTATCGCCGCATGAAGCCGGACTGGACCCCGGACCAGGTGCTGATCGGCGCCACCACGGCGGGCCGGTCGTGGCGCGGGGCAGTCATCGAGGCGGAAGAGCGGGCGAAGCAAGGCAGCCCGGCGTACGTCTATCAACTGGACTATCCGGGGACCCTGCCCAACGGCCGCTCCGGCGCGTTCCACACCGCCGACATCGCCCTGGTGTTCGACAATGTGACGATCCCGGAGTCCCGGGTGAACGCTGAGGGCGCGCAGGCGGTGTCGGACGCCATGGCCGACGCCTTCATCGCCCTGGCGCGCAACGGCAATCCCAACCACGCCGGCCTGCCCCAATGGACCCCCTACGGTCTGGAGAACCGCGAGACCATGCTGTTCGACGTGGACAGCCGCATGGCGAACGATCCACGCGGCGACGAGCGGCAGTTCTTCGCCGGCATTCCGTACATCCAGCCGGGGACGTAGCACTCTCTTCCTTCTCCCCTTGAGGGAGAAGGTGGCCGCCGGAGGCGGTCGGATGAGGGGTGAAACACCGACCCATCCGGATACGTGTGACAAACGAGAGGCGGCATTTGCCGGACGGATCGAGTCTCACCCCTCATCCGTCATGCTGCGCATGACACCTTCTCCCTCAAGGGGAGAAGGGATTACAGGCGGGCGCCGCCCTTCATGATGGCGGCGTAGGTCTCGGGCTTGAGGCGGGTGTAGGCGCCCTTTTCGTCGCGCACATGGACGTCGTCCGCCATGGCCGGGTCGAAGCCGTCCTTCACCAGATCCACCTTGCGGTACTTGAACGTGCCGGTGGTCTCCAGCTCGCGGGCCACGCGCACGAACACCGGCCGGGCGAAGTGCGGCAGCTCCTCGTTGACGAAGGCGGCGAATTTCTTGACGCCGAAGCGGCCGTCCGGGACCACGGTGATCATGCCGGCGCGGCCGTCGTGGCCGGGCACCTCGACGCCGTAGGCGATGACTTCCCTGACGCCCGGCGCCTCGGCCAGCCGCTGCTCCACCTCGGAGGTGGAGACGTTCTCGCCCTTCCAGCGGTAGGTGTCGCCGATGCGGTCGATGAAGTAGAAATAGCCGTCGGAGTCCTGCTTCATCAGGTCGCCGGTGCGGAACCAGGCGTCGCCGGTCGCGAACACATCCTGCAGGATCTTCTTCTTCGACGCGGCCTTGTCGGCATAGCCGGAGAAGTCGTGACGGATGTCGGCCTTGATCTGGCCGATGGCCTCGCCGATCTCGCCGGGCTTGCACTCGATGCAGCGGCCGTTGGCCGCGCGGGCGGGCTCGTCCGCCTCCACGTCATACTGGATCAGGCGGATGTTCAGCTGGCCGCGCAGATAGCCGGGCACCCGGCCGATGGAGCCTGGCCGTCCGTCAAAGTTGAACAGCGAGACATTGCCCTCGGTGGAGCCGTAGAACTCGAGGATCTGGGGGATGGCGAAGCGGGCCTTGAACTCGGGCCACACGTCGGGACGCAGGCCGTTGCCGAAGGCGAGCCTGAGCTTGTGGGCCTGCTCCATCTCGTTGGGCGGGCAGTTGACCAGGTAGCGGCACAGCTCGCCGATGTAGACGAAGGTGGTGGCGCCGCTCTCGACCACGTCGGGCCAGAAGCCGGTGGCCGAGAACTTCTTGCGCAGGATCACAGAACCGCCGTTCAGCAACACCGAACCGACGCCCACCAGACCGCCGGTGGAGTGATACAGCGGCAGCACGCAGTACAGCCGGTCCTTCTCGGTGGACGCCGTGGCGCCGGCGAAGGCGCGCATATAGGTGCGGGCCCGCGAATGGGGGATGCGCGCCGCCTTGGGCAGGCCGGTGGTGCCGGAGGTATAGATATAGAGTGCGGTATCGCGGTTGGTCAGGCCCGCACGCAGGGACCGGTCCGGCCGCACGCCCGAGGCGCCCCGCACGCCGGCGTCGAGACCACGCCGCTCGCTGGCCTCGTCCTCGCCCTTCAGGCCCAGCACCCACAGCATGATGGTCTTGTCGGCGAAGGGGCGGGCCGTCTCCACCTGGCGCCAGGTCTCGTCATCGGCGATGACCTGCGACGCGCCCACGATGTTGAGGCAGTGGGCCAGGGGCTGGCCGCTGAGGTTCGTGTTGATCAGGGCGGTGGCGACCCCGACCTTGGAAAAGCCCATCCAGGCGGCGATGTAATCGGCCCGGTTCATCATCATCAGGGCCACCGCGTCGCCGCGGCGCAGATTGCGGCCCTTGGCCCAGTGGGCGTAGCGGTTGGCCAGGGTGTCCAGCTCGCGATAGGTCAGCGAGCGACGCTCGTCGGTGATGGCCAGATTGTCCGGATGGCGGTCGACCACCTCCTGGAAATCGTCACAGACCAGATCCGGGCTGTCCAGCTGGATCGGCTTGATGCGCTTGAGCAGGCGCCGCAGGCCGCCGATGAAGCGCAGATCGCGGCGGATGTTCGCCATCAAGCCCATGGATTCCGCGCCTCCCGTGATTCCGTCGTGGTCCGCCTATGGTGATGGACAAGGCTGAACGCCCGGTCAACCGATGGGCGAATTCCGCCGGTCGATTCGTCCGCGCCGTTGCGTTCCGGTCGAGGGCGAGGCGCCGGATGCCGCGCCTTGCCAGAAGCCGGTTTCAACGACCGCCGTCCTGTGGTTCACTTCATCCGTCCTTTCATCCTTGTGCATATGGAGACGGCTCTTGGCGGGTCTGGCTGCAGCCCTGATTGTGAGCGCCGCCCTCGCGGGCGGGGCGGACGAGTCCGGAACGACCGTCTCGCTGGAGCCGGCGTTCCGCAACACGCTGCAGATCACCGGCAGCGACGGCCGGGTCTCGCGCATGTGGCTGGACCGGGATGGCGGCTATCGCGGCCACGGCCGCCGCGCCTCCAGCGGGGTCTGGCGCCTGCGGGGCGACCAGCTGTGCTTCACCCAGCTCCGCCCCATCCCCATCCCCGTGCCCTTCTGCACGCCTCTGATCGCGGGCGATGTGGGCGCCCGGTGGAATGCCCGCTCTGCCACGGGCGATCCCATCGTCATCGAGATCGTGCGCGGACGCTGATCCGGCGGCGGCGTGGACGGCGCGCCGGAACGCGTCATGAAGGCTTGCGCTGTGCTATATTATAACATAGCAAAGCGGCCACGCTTTCTCTCGCCTTCCCGGAGTCCCCGATGCGTCTTCGCTCGACCCTGCTCGCCGCCACCGGCCTGTCCCTTCTGATCACCGCGCCGGCCATGGCCGACACCCTGACGACCACCGCCGCGCCGCCCGTGACCGAGCTGGACGGCATTGTGGTTCGGGCCCTGCCGCTGGATCAGCGCGGAGACGAGGTGATCAGCAATGTGACGGTGTTGGCGGGCGACGAACTGGTGCGCCGCCGTCAGGCGACCCTGGGCGAGACGCTGCAGGGCATCCCGGGCGTGAACTCCGACACCTTCGGCGCGGGCGCCAGTCGCCCGGTGATCCGCGGCCAGACCTCGCCGCGGGTCAAGGTGCTGACGGACGGCTCCGAGCTGATGGACGCCTCGGCCGTGTCGCCGGACCACGCGGTGGCGGGCGAGCCCCTGCTGCTGGACGGCATCGAAATCCTGCGCGGCCCCAGCGCCCTGCTGTACGGCGGCGGCGCCATCGGCGGGGCGGTGAACCTGCTCGACCGCAAGATTCCCACCGAGATTCCGGCCAACGGCGTGGACGGGGCCATCGAGTTCCGCGGCGGCACGGCTGATGGCGAGCGCACCGGGGTGGTGGGCGTGACCGCCGGGGTCGGAAGCTTCGCCATCCGCCTGGAGGCGCTGGACCGCACCAGCGACGACTACGACATCCCCTCCTATCTGCGCGCCCATCATGACGACCATGACGATCACGACGATGACGATCATGACGACGACGATCACGACCACGAGGACGAGGGCCCCGTCACCCGCGTGGAGGGGACCTTCAACGACACCCGCACCCTGACGCTCGGCGCCTCATGGATCGGTGCGCGCGGCTATCTGGGCGTGGCCGTCACCGAACAGAACAGCCGCTACGGCCTGCCGGGCCACAACCACGAATACGAGGACTGCCACCCGCACGGGACGTCCCTGCACTGCGGAAGTCATGACGACGATGATCACGACCATGATCATGACCATGATGATGAGGCGGCCCCCTGGGTCGAGCTGCAGAACCGTCGCGTCGATGTGCGCGGCGAGCTGAACGACCCCTTCGCCGGCGTCGAGCGCATCCGCTTCCGCGGCGGCGTGACCGACTACGCCCACGAGGAGATCGAGGGCGGCGAGGTGGGCACCCGCTTCACCAACGAGGGCCATGACGCCCGGGTCGAGGTGGAGCACGCCCCCATCGCGGGCCTGCGCGGCGTGGTGGGCGTCCAGACCGCCCGCAGCGACTTCGCGGCCGTGGGCGACGAGGGCTTCGTGCCCGAGAGCATCACCCGCACCAACGCCCTGTTCGTGCTGGAGCAGTATCAGTGGAACGACTGGCGCTTCGAGGGCGCCGTGCGTCAGGAGTGGCAGGAAACCGAGGCCGTGGGCCGTCCGGACCGGGACCACGATCCGCTGTCCCTGTCGGGCTCGGCGGCCTGGTCGCCCATGCCCGGCTGGTCCGTGGCCCTGACCGCCTCGCGCTCCCAGCGGGCGCCCAACGTTCAGGAGCTCTACGCCCGGGGCGTGCACGTGGCCACCAGCACCTTCGAGCTGGGCAACGCCGATCTGGACGTGGAGACGGCCAACACCCTGGAGCTGACCTTCCGCAAGACCACCGGCCCGACCACCTTCAGCGTCAGCGCCTTCCGCCACGATTTCAACGACTACATCTATGCCCGGACCCTGGATCAGGTCGAAGACTTCCGCCTGATCGAGTACACCCAGGCCGACGCCGAGTTCACCGGGATCGACGGCGAGGTGCGCCATCGCTTCAGCCCGAATTTCTCGGCCACGGTCTTCGGCGACTATGTACGGGCCGAGGTGGACGGCGGCGGCAACCTGCCGCGCATCCCGGCCGCCCGTCTGGGCGCCCGCGTGGACGGCGGCTGGAACCAGCTGAGCGGCAATCTGGAATACTACCGGGTGTTCGAGCAGGACCGCATCGCCGACTTCGAGACCGAGACCCCGGGCTACGACATGCTGAACGCCACCCTGGCCTATGACCTGCGCGCCGCCGGCGACGGGGTGCAGGTCTATGTGCGCGGCACCAACCTGCTGGACGAGCTGGCGCTGAACCACACGTCCTTCATCAAGGACGCAGCGCCCCTGCGCGGCCGCAACTTCGTCCTCGGCGTGCGCGCGCGGTTCTAGCTACACACTGGACAAGCGGGATCGGCGCCGACGCTTACGGTGCGCGCCGATCCCTTCAGGCCGTCGAAGATCATCAGCCGTCCGGTCAGGGGCGCGCCCGCTCCGGTGATCAGCTTGATGGCCTCCAGCGCGGCGATGGAGCCGATCACCCCCGCCAGCGCCCCCACCACGCCCACCCGGGCGCAGGTCTCGGCGTCGGGCGGGATCTCGCTGACCAGACAGCGATAGCAGGGCCGCCCGGCGAACACCCCCACCTGCCCGTCCCAGCGGCCCAGCGCCCCGCTGACCAGCGGCCGTCCCGCGGCGATACAGGCGGCGTTGACGGTCAGGCGGGTCTCGAAATCGTCCGTGCCGTCGATGACCACGTCATGGGCGGCGACCAGATCACGGGCGTTGTCCGCCGTGATCCGCTGCTCCAGCGCCTGCATCCGCACATGGGGGTTGAGGGCGGCCAGCCGCTCGGCCCCGGCCTCCACCTTGGACCGGCCGATGTCGGCGGTGGCGAACAGCACCTGCCGCTGCAGATTGGACAGGGCCACCGTGTCAGGGTCGATCAGGGTGATGGCCCCCACACCCGCCGCCGCCAGATACAGCGCCGCCGGGGCCCCGACGCCGCCCGCGCCGACGATCAGCACCGACGCACGCGACAGGGCCTGCTGGCCCGGCCCGCCGACCTCGGCCAGCACCAGATGGCGCGCGTATCGTTCGACCTCGTCGGGGGAAAAGCTCACGCCGGTGATGTAGCGCGCCGGAGCGCGGAAATCACGCGCGCAGGATCACGACTGGGCGCCGGCCTGCGCCACCGCGGCCACCAGCAGGGCGAAGGCCGAGCCCGCCGTCAGGGCGTCCAGCGGCTGGCGCGACACCAGCGGCGCCAGCCGCGGGGTCACGAGAATCTGGCCCATGCTCCACTCCGGGAAGGCGCGTTCCTCGATGGTTTCAAAACCCAGCATGCGGATGCCGGTGTGGCGCGGGTCCCGCTGCAGGCGGGTCATCAGCCGGTCGATGTCGACGCGCGCGCCCTCCAGCGCCTGCAGGAACCAGCCGTCATGGGCCAGAAGCACGCCGGTCAGCTGATCGCGCCGGTTGTTGCGCTCCGATACGCCGAGGATCTCCGCCACCGACAGCAGGCTGGCCCCCGCAAGGCCAACGGCCTGACTGATATAGATGGCTCGGCAGAGCTGAGACATCGGTACTCCTGACGCACTGACACACTATGATGCATTCGCTAGGGGAATATCCTTAACAGAACCCTTGGCGGCTTGATCGCGCGGGGCGGAACCGCCATTTCCCGAAGCATGAGCATGAACACCACGCCCCGGAGCGCCTTTCCCGACTGGCACGGCACCACCATCATCGCGGTGCGCAAGAACGGCCGCACCGTCATCGCCGGCGACGGCCAGGTCTCCATGGGGCCGACCATCGTCAAGGGCGCCGCGCGCAAGGTGCGCGTGCTGGCGGGCGGCAAGGTGCTGGCGGGCTTCGCCGGGGCCACGGCCGACGCCTTCACCCTGATCGAGCGGCTGGAAGCCAAGCTGGAGCAGTATCCCGACCAACTGGCCCGCGCCTGCGTCGACTTGGCCAAGGACTGGCGCACCGACCGCTATCTGCGGCGGCTGGAGGCCATGCTGCTGGTGGCTGACGCCTCGTCCATCTTCACCGTCACCGGCGTAGGCGACGTGCTGGAGCCGGAACACGGCGTGGCGGCCGTGGGCTCGGGCGGCAATTTCGCCCTCGCCGCGGCCCGCGCCCTCAGCGATCACACCGACATGGACGCCGAAGAGATCGCCCGCAAGGCCATGGCCATCGCCGCCGACATCTGCGTCTACACCAACGGCAACCTGACGGTTGAGACGCTGGACTGATCCCTTCTCCCCTTTGAGGGAGAAGGAATCCGGGTCAGTCCTCGCTGGAGCCGAACACCGAGGCGGCGGTGGGTTCGGCGCCGCGGCGCTCGCGGGCCTCGGGGGTGAACTCGGGTTCTTCCTCGACCGGGGCCTCGGCCTCGCCGGCGGGGGCCAGCACGCCGCCGCCCTTCTTCGCGTCGTCGCGGGCCTTCTTCTCGGCGGCCTTCTTGACCAGCTCGTCCAGCTGCATCTGGCTGGTCAGGCCCAGGGTCACCGGATCCACCGGCTTGATGTTGGGGCTGTTCCAGTGGGTGCGGTTGCGCACGCTCTCGATGGTGGCCTTGGTGGTGCCCAGCAGCTTGGAGATCTGGGCGTCGGTCACCTCTGGGTGGTTGCGCACGAACCAGGAGATGGCGTCCGGGCGGTCCTGACGGCGCGAGACGGGCGTGTATTTCGGGCCCTTCTTGGCGGGCTTGAACAGCTCGGCGTGGGCGCTGACCACCGCCTTCATGCGGTAGTTTTCGTCGTTCTGGGCCTTGTCCAGCTCCTCGCGGGTCAGCTGACCGTTGACCATGGGGTCCGAGCCGCGGATGTCGCGGGCCACGTCGCCGTCGGCGATGCCGCGCACTTCCAGCGGGTGCAGGCCGCAGAAGTCGGCGATCTGGTCGAAGCTGAGCGAGGTGTTGTCCACCAGCCAGACCGCGGTGGCCTTGGGCATCAGAATGTCGGTCATGGGTTGAAACCCCTGGAAATGCGGCCCGCGAAGCAGGCGTTGAAAACAGCGGCGCCCGACCTTTCGGCCGGGCGCGGATGGCTTTCCATACGCCCATTCCGGGCAAAAGGAAACCGGCGTGAGGCTCACCAGCCGATGGCAAACCTACCGTGTCTCGCGGTTGGAAAATGGCTCCAGGATCAGCAGGCGCCATGATCCTTGGGCACGAAATTCACAAGCAGTCGGCAATCTGCAACGCCTTGGCTCCGCAGCGATCAATCATCGCCGTCCGACTTCTTTGTAAGCGCTAGCAGCAGTGTAGCGGCCAGCGGAGCTAACAAGCCAATGCTGTCCGCCGAGGTCTTGCCAGATTTCTTTTCAACTGTGAGAGCTTCTTCAAGCTTTTTCTGGACTTCCACTACGCTGCCACCCAGCAAGCCAAAATTCTTGGCAACCTCTTCAAATCGCCTTCTCAGTTCTCGCTCTGCCCGGACGGCATAGAGATGCGTGCATCCCCATGACAGAACTCCACCGACAGCTGCGCCGAAAAGGGTCGACAGAACGGTTTGAAGTTCGAGCATCAGGAACGGCCCCCCAGAACTGATATAACATTGATATGGAAAACAGTTCATTGTCTATAGCGGTCTCCTGATCCCTGATCGGTTCGTGGGCGAATGGCCCGGACGAGAAAGGGTGACGGCGGCGGCTGACGCCCGGGTCGTGGCGCACTATGTTGCCCGCATGTCCGAGCCCGCCGATTCCACCACGCCCGAAAACACCGTCGTCATCGACCGCCCCCTGACCCAGGGCGGGCCGCCGGTGCGGCTGTATCTGATCGACGCCTCGGCCTACATCTTCCGGGCCTATCACGCCCTGCCGCCCCTGACGCGCAAGTCCGACGGCCTGCCGGTGGGCGCGGTGCAGGGCTACTGCAACATGCTTTGGAAGCTGATTCGGGACTTCAAGGGCGAGGACGGGCCGACCCATCTGGCCGCCATCTTCGACCATTCGGAAAAGACCTTCCGCAACCAGCTGTACGATCAGTACAAGGCCCACCGCCCGCCGCCGCCCGAGGACCTGATCCCCCAGTTCGCCCTGGTGCGCGAGGCCACCGCCGCCTTCGGCCTGCCGTGCGTCGAACTGCCCGGCTACGAGGCCGACGACCTGATCGCCACCTACGCCTGCAAGGCCCGCGACATGGGCGGCAAGGCGGTGATCGTGTCGTCCGACAAGGACCTGATGCAGCTGATCGGCGACGGGGTGGTCATGTACGACCCCATGAAGGACGCGGTGCTGGAGCATGAGGCGGTCATGGCCAAGTTCGGCGTCGGGCCGGACAGGGTGGTGGACGTGCAGGCCCTGATCGGGGACTCCACCGACAATGTGCCGGGGGCGCCGGGCATCGGCGTCAAGACGGCCTCGGCCCTGATCGCCGAATACGGCGACCTGGACACGCTTCTGGAGCGCGCCCACGAGATCAAGCAGAACAAGCGGCGCGAGACCCTGATCGAATATGCGGACCAGATCCGCCTGTCGCGCGAGCTGGTGCGCCTGACCTGCGACGCCCCGGCGCCCGAGCCCATCAGCGATTTCGTGGTGCGCGATCCCGATCCGGAGACGCTGTCGGCGTTTCTGGACAAGATGGAGTTTCGTTCGCTGGCCCGGCGGGTGGGCGACGGCAAGGCGCCGGACAAGGACGGGGCGACGTTCCCCAACGGCGGCCTGCGCGCCAAACCGGTCAGCGCCCCGGTGGCCACGCCCCGCTACGCCCCGGCCGAGAGCGCTGCCCCGGCCGAGCCGCACCTGTTCGACACCGACGCCTATGAGTGCGTGACCACCCTCGCGGCGCTGGAGGTCTGGATCGCCGAGGCGAGGGCGGCGGGCGTCATCGGCTTCGACACCGAGACGGATTCCCTGTCGTCCAGCCATGCGGAGCTGTGCGGCCTGTCGCTGGCCACGTCGCCGAACCGGGCCTGCTACATCCCCCTGACCCACGACCATCCGGGCGAGGCGGACGGCGGCGGCGGGCTCGACTTCGAGGGCGCGGGCCGCGCCCGGCCGGACCAGATCGAGATCGAGGAGGCGCTGGCGAAGCTCAAGCCGCTGCTGGAGGACCCGTCGGTCCTGAAGGTGGGCCAGAACATCAAATACGATCTGGCGGTGATGAAGCGGCACGGCGTTCAGGTGGCGCCGATCGACGACACCATGCTGATCTCCTACGTGCTGGGCGGCGGGTTGCACCCCCACGGCATGGACGAGCTGGCCAAGCGCCACCTGGGCCACGAGCCCATCGCCTTCAAGGCGGTGGCCGGGACCGGCAAGGCCCAGAAGAGCTTCCGCCACGTGGAGCTGAAACCGGCCACCTGCTACGCCGCCGAGGACGCGGATGTGACCCTGCGCCTGTGGCGCATCCTCAAACCGCAGTTGGCGGGCGAGGGTTTGACCAACGCCTATGAGACGCTGGAGCGCGGCATGCCCGCGGTGCTGGCGGACATGGAGATCGCGGGCATCCGGGTGAACCCGGACCGGCTGCGCGCCCTGTCCAGCGAGTTCGGCATGCGCATGGCCGAGCTGGAGATCACCGCCCACGAACTGGCGGGCCGGCCCTTCAATCTGGGCAGCCCCAAGCAGATCGGCGAGATCCTGTTCGGCGAGATGGGGCTGGAGGGCGGCAAGAAGACCGCCTCGGGCCAGTGGGGCACGGATGCGTCCGTGCTGGAGGAACTGGCCCTCACCCACGACCTGCCGCGCACCCTGCTGGACTGGCGCCAGCTGGCCAAGCTGAAGGGCACCTACACCGACGCCCTGGTGCAGGCGGCGGACCCCGAGAGCCACCGGGTGCATACCAGCTTCCAGCTGGCGGCGGCGTCCACCGGGCGGCTGGCCTCGTCGGACCCCAACCTGCAGAACATCCCCATCCGCACCGAGACGGGCCGCCAGATCCGTCAGGCCTTCATCGCCCGCGACGGCCATGTGCTGATCTCGGCGGACTACAGCCAGATCGAGCTGCGGCTGCTGGCCCACATCGGCGACATCCCCGAGCTGAAGGCCGCCTTCAAGGCCGGGCTGGACATCCACGCGGCCACCGCCTCGGAGATGTTCGACGTGCCGCTGGCGGAGATGACGCCCGAGACCCGCCGTCGCGCCAAGGCGATCAATTTCGGCATCATCTACGGCATCTCGGCCTTCGGCCTGGCCGCCCAGCTGGGCATCGGCCAGGGCGAGGCGGGGGCCTATATCAAGACCTATTTCGAGCGCTTCCCCGGCATCCGCGACTATATGGACCGGACGAAGGCGCTGGTGCGCGAGCAGGGCTATGTCACCACCCTGTTCGGGCGGCGGGTGCATGTGCCGGCGATCCACTCAAAGTCCGGCGCCGAGCGCCAGTTCGGCGAGCGCGCCGCCATCAACGCCCCGATCCAGGGCGCCGCGGCCGACATCATCCGCCGCGCCATGATGAAGATGCCGGGCGCCCTGCGTGACGCGGGGCTTGAGACCCGCATGCTGCTGCAGGTCCACGACGAACTGGTGTTCGAGGCCCCCGAGGCCGAGGCCGACCGCGCCATGGCCGTGATCCGCAAGGTGATGGAGACCGCGCCCCTACCCGCCGTCCAGCTGACCGTGCCCATCGACGTGGAAGCCAAGGCGGCGGTGAACTGGGATCAGGCGCATTGACACCGTGACGGACGGGCGGGTAAGAACAAATAAAGAACATTGTGGGTGCGATCCATGGGCAAGGGGTTCTGGGTCTACATCGTCACCAGCCAACGCAACGGCACGATCTATGTCGGGCACACCGACGATCTGGCGCGCCGGGTTCATGAGCACCGCGAAGGACTGAGGCCGGGCTTCACGAAACGCCACGGCTGCAAGACCCTCGTCTGGGCGGAGTGGCATGAAACACGCCACGGCGCCTTTCGCCGCGAACGGGCCATCAAGGAGTGGCGCCGTTCCTGGAAGCTGCTGCTGATCGAAGAGGCCAATCCGACCTGGAGCGATCGCCTGAACGCGATTCTCGGGCTTTCCGATTTCCCTCAAACCGCTCACCCCGGCGAATGCCGGGGCCCAGATGCATGATCACTGCTGCAGGTCGTGCTGTCGCGGTCAGGGGTGCAGCTTCCCTCCACCCGGTCCTTTGATCTGGGTCCCGGCATTCGCCGGGATGAGCGGGGGTTGGGGGTGGTTGACTCCCTCCGCCCGCAAGCGGACAACACTGCCCTGCATGGTCCCGGCGCGCCCCGCCGGGGCTGTTTTCGTTTCGGAAAGGAGCCGTCGTGTCCGGTCATCTCATGGGAGTCTACAATCGCGCACCCGTAGAGGTGGAGCGCGGCGAGGGCGCCCGACTTTATGCGACGGACGGCACGGCCTATCTGGACTGCGTGGCGGGCATCGCCACCAACGCCCTGGGCCACCGGCACCCGCGCCTGGTGCAGGCGCTGAAGGACCAGGCCGACAAGCTGTGGCACACCTCCAACATCTTCCGCATTCCGGGGCAGGAGGCGCTGGCCGACCGGCTGGTCGCCGAAAGCTTCGCCGACGTGGTGTTCTTCGCCAACTCGGGCACCGAGGCGGTCGAGGCGGCCATCAAGACCGCGCGCCGCTATCACTACGCCAACGGCAATACGGACCGCATCGACATCATCGGCTTTGACGGCTCGTTCCACGGCCGGACCTATGCGGCCATCAATGCGGCGGGCAATCCGTCCTATGTGGAGGGCTTCGGCCCGCGCCTGCCCGGCTATGTGCAGGTGACCTTCGGCGACATGGACGCCATCAAGGCCGCCATCGACAGCCCCACCGCCGCCGCCGTGATCCTCGAGCCGGTCCAGGGCGAGGGCGGGGCGCGCGCCTTCCCCGACGCCGACCTGCGCCAGATCCGCCAGTGGTGCGACGAGGCGGGCGTGCTGCTGATCCTCGACGAGGTGCAGTCCGGCATGGGCCGCACCGGCAAGATGTGGGCCCACGAATGGGCCGGGATCACCCCGGACATCATGGCGATTGCGAAAGCCCTGGGCGGCGGCTTCCCCGTCGGCGCCTGTCTCGCCACCACCGAGGCGGCCAAGGGCATGGTGGCCGGCGTGCACGGCACCACCTTCGGCGGCAATCCGCTGGCGATGGCCGTGGGCCTCGCCGCCCTCGACGAGATCGCCAAACCCGAGACCCTGGCCAATGTGGCCGAGATCTCCGGCTATCTGACCCAGCAGTTGCACGGTCTGAAGGAGCGCTTCCCCGACATCATCGTGGACGTTCGCGGGCGCGGCCTGCTGATCGGCGTCAAGCTGGTTCCCAACAACCGCGAGTTCATGGGCTGGGCCCGCGACGGCCAGCAGCTGCTGGTGGCCGGGGGCGGCGATAATTGCGTGCGCCTGCTGCCGCCCCTGACCCTCACCCTCGACGAGGCCCGCGAGGCCGTCGAGAAGATCGAAAAGACCTGCGAGGCCGCCCGCGAAAAGCTGGCGGCCTGATCGGAGCCGCCATGGTCCGCCACTTCCTCGACATCCACCGGCTGGACGCAGAGACCCTGCGCGCCATTCTGGACGACGCCCACGCCCGCAAGGCGGCCCGCAAGGGCTGGCCGAAGGGGCGCGTGGACGCCGATGCGCCCGCGAAGGACCGGGTGCTGGCCATGATCTTCGAGAAGAACTCCACCCGCACGCGGTTCAGCTTCGACGCCGCCATCCGCCAGCTGGGCGGCGACGCCATCATCGCCAATGCGGCCGACATGCAGCTGGGCCGCGGCGAGCCCGTCGAGGACACCGCGCGGGTGCTGTCGCGCATGGTGGACGCGGTGATGATCCGCGCCAACGACCACGAGGACGTGGAGCGCTTCGCCCGGGTCTCGACCATCCCCGTGGTCAACGCCCTGACCGACCGCTCGCACCCGTGCCAGATCCTGGCCGACCTGATGACCATCGAGGAGCATCGCGGGCCGGTGGCGGGCAAGACCCTCGCCTGGGTGGGCGACGGCAACAATGTCTGCGCCAGCTTCATCCATGCGGCGCCCAAATTCGGCTTCCAGCTGAACGTGGCCTGCCCGTCCGACTATCACCCCGACCTGCACGACCTGCAGCGCGGCGGCAACCATGTGCACCTGACCTCCGACCCGGAGGAGGCCGTGGCCGGCGCCGATGTGGTGGTCACCGACACCTGGGTCTCCATGGGCGATCAGGACTATGAGGAGCGGCTGGCCGCCTTCGAGGCCTACGGCGTCGACGCGGCCCTGATGAAGCAGGCGGCGGCCGACGCGGTGTTCCTGCACTGCCTGCCCGCGCACCGTGGCGAGGAAGTCTCCGACGCCGTTCTGGACGGCCCGCAGTCGGTGGTCTGGGACGAGGCCGAGAACCGCATCCACGCCCAGAAGGCGGTGCTGGCGTGGTGCTTCGGGGGTTAGCGGGCGCTTATAAAAGCGTAGATGTCGCGGGTCCGCTCTGGAACGGCCAGATGGGGAGAGCCGCACGCGGCGGGGACGGGGGGACTGCCTGTGAAGGACGTCATTCTTTATGTGAAATTGATGGCCAAGGTGGCATTCTATTCACTGGGAATGCTGCTATTTTTCTCGGCGATCAATATTTTACCTGTTTTATTGCGCAATATATTTACCTCGCGTCCAATTTTATTTGAATTGCTTGAGCCGTCGATAGTCTCTCTGAAGTTATGGGGACTCTTTTTTGGAATTATGGCTATAATTTCTTCTTATATTTACTGGAGTGCGCCGAAGAAAGCTGAAAAAACTCCTGAATGATCTGAATTGCGCCAGCCGTCCGGTGTAAACCGCGCTTGCTTCGGCGCCGACTAACCTCGCGTCTGCCACGCCATCCACGCGGCGATCAGCACCAGCCCCGCCGCCATGGCCGCCCGCGCGCGGGGGCCCTGCATCCGCTCGGTCAGGGCGCGCCCGGCGCCCGCCGCGCTGAACACCACCAGCGAATGCACCACCACCGCGATGGCCAGGTGCAGCCCGCCCAGGATCAGGGCCTGGCTCAGGGGCGTGGCGTAGCCCGGCCGGATGAAGGTGGGCAGCAGGGCCACATAGAACACCGCCGCCTTGGGGTTCAGCAGATTGCCCACCATGCCGCGCAGGAACAGCGCCCGGCGGGTCGCCTCGGGCTCGGCCGGATCGGCCGGGCCTTCCCCGCGCCACGCCTCCCACGCCAGCCACAGCAGGAACGCCACGCCCGCCCAGCGGATCACCGCGTGCACCGCCGGATAGGTCAGCACGAAGGTGCTCAGGCCCAGCAGCGCCGCCGCCAGCCACGCCGCCAGCCCCACGGTGATCCCCGCCACCGCCGCCAGCCCGGCCGTGCGCCCGCGCGACAGGCTGACCAGCGCCAGCCAGCCCATGTTCGGCCCCGGCGTCAGCTCCACCAGCACCATGGCCATCAGGAACGGCGCGATGATCGCGGGATCCAGCGGCGGCCAGTCCATCAGGGGGTCTCCTTCTCCGCTTCACCGTGGTCATGGCGCGGTCCGACGGCAAGCGCATCGTTCCCGCGCCCCGCACCCTTGCGTTGCGAAATCGCCACACCCACTTCCAGCGTGACCGCTCATGGCGTCGCTTCCCGAAGGGCGCCGAAGGGCTACACTATCCGCCTGACAGGGGATGCTAATGAACCTCGACCTCTACTCCGACCGCGCCAAACAGGCGGTCCAGTCCGCCCAGTCGCTGGCCCTCGCCCGCCGGCACCAGCAGTTCGCCCCCGAACACCTGCTCAAGGTGCTGCTGGAGGAGCGCGACGGCCTCGCCCGCAATCTGATCACCGCCGCCGACGGCGACGCGGCGAAGGCGGAAAAAGCCGTCGAGACCGCCCTCAGCAAGCGGGCCCAGGTCTCCGGCGGGTCGGCCCAGCTGTATCTGGACGGCGACACCGCCCGGGTCTTCGCCGCCGCCGAGCACGCCGCGAAAAAGGCCGGCGACCAGTTCGTCACCACCGAGCGCATGCTGCACGCGATTGCAAAGGAGGGCGGGGTCGCCGCCACCGTGCTGGCCTCGGTGGGCGCCACGCCCGAGGCGCTGGACGACGCCATCAACGAGCTGCGCAAGGGCAAGACCGCCGACTCCGCCGCCGCCGAGGACGCCTATGACGCCCTGAAACGCTACGCCCGCGACCTGACCCAGGCCGCCCGCGACGGCAAGGTGGACCCGGTCATCGGCCGGGATGAAGAGATCCGCCGCACCATTCAGGTCCTCGCCCGCCGCACCAAGAACAACCCCGTCCTGATCGGCGAGCCCGGCGTCGGCAAGACCGCCATCATCGAGGGCCTCGCCCTGCGCATCGTCAACGGCGACGTGCCGGAGTCGCTCAAGGACAAGAAGGTGCTGGCCCTGGACATGGGCGCCCTCATCGCCGGGGCGAAATACCGGGGCGAGTTCGAGGAGCGGCTCAAGGCCGTGCTGGGCGAGGTCACCGCCGCCGAGGGCCAGATCGTCCTGTTCATCGACGAGATGCATACGCTGGTGGGCGCGGGCAAGACCGACGGCGCCATGGACGCCTCCAACCTGCTCAAGCCCGCCCTCGCCCGCGGCGAGCTGCACTGCGTCGGCGCCACGACCCTGGATGAATACCGCAAGCACGTGGAGAAGGACGCCGCCCTGGCCCGCCGCTTCCAGCCGGTGTTCGTGGACGAGCCCTCGGTGGAGGACACCGTCTCGATCCTGCGCGGCCTCAAGGAGAAGTACGAGGTCCACCACGGGGTGCGCATCGCCGACGGCGCCATCGTGGCCGCCGCGACCCTCAGCAACCGCTACATCACCGACCGCTTCCTGCCCGACAAGGCCATCGACCTGATCGACGAAGCCGCGTCGCGCGTGCGCATGGCCGTGGACTCCAAGCCCGAGGCCCTGGACGAGATCGACCGCCGTCTGGTCCAGCTCAAGATCGAGCGCGAGGCGCTGAAGAAGGAGACCGATCAGGCCTCCCGCACCCGGCTGGAAAAGCTGGACGAGGAGATCGACGGCCTGCAGGCCGAGTCCGACGACCTCACCGCCCGCTGGAAGGCGGAGAAGGACAAGGTCGGCCAGTCCGCCCAGCTGCGCGAGACCCTCGACCGCCTGCGCAACGAACTGGCCCTGGCCCAGCGCACCGGCGACCTGGCCCGCGCCTCAGAGATCGCCTACGGCCAGATCCCCGGCATCGAGAAGCAACTGGCCGAGGCGGAAAAGCATGAGGCCGACGGGTCGGGCCCCCTGACCCCCGAAGTCGTCGACGCCGCCCAGATCGCCGCCGTGGTCTCCCGCTGGACCGGGGTGCCGGTGGACAAGATGCTGGAGGGCGAGCGCGAGAAGCTGCTGTCCATGGAGGACGCGCTGCGTCATCGTGTGGTGGGTCAGGACGAGGCCCTGGCCGCCGTCTCGGACGCCGTGCGCCGCGCCCGCGCCGGCCTCAACGATCCGGGCCGCCCGCTGGGCAGCTTCCTGTTCCTGGGCCCCACGGGCGTGGGCAAGACCGAGCTGACGAAAGCCCTCGCGGAGTTCCTGTTCGACGACGACGCCGCCATCACCCGGCTGGACATGTCCGAGTACATGGAGAAGCACAGCGTCAGCCGCCTGATCGGCGCCCCTCCGGGCTATGTGGGCTATGACGAGGGCGGCGCCCTGACCGAGGCGGTGCGTCGGCGCCCCTATCAGGTGGTCCTGTTCGACGAGGTGGAGAAAGCCCACCCCGACGTGTTCAACACCCTGCTGCAGGTGCTGGACGACGGCCGCCTGACCGACGGTCAGGGCCGCACCATCGACTTCCGCAACACCCTGATCATCATGACCTCCAACCTGGGGTCCGAGTACCTGTCGCAACAGGGCGAGGGCGACGACGTGGCCACGGTGCGCCCGCTGGTCATGGACGCCGTGCGCGGCCATTTCCGGCCCGAGTTCCTCAACCGCATCGACGAGATCGTGCTGTTCCAGCGCCTCGGCCGCGACCAGATGGCCGGCATCGTCCGCATCCAGCTGGGCCGGTTCGAGAAACTGCTGGCCGACCGCCGCCTGACCCTGTCCATCGACGACGCCGCCCTAGCCTGGCTCGCCGACCGCGGCTACGACCCGACGTATGGGGCCCGCCCCCTCAAGCGCGTCATCCAGAAGGACCTTGTCGACCCGATTGCCCGCAAACTGCTCGCCGGCGAGATCGAGGACGGCGGGGTGATCGCGGTGTCAGCGGGGGCGGATGGGCTGACCATAGGAAAAGCCCAGGTCCACTAGGACCTGGGCCACCCACGAATTGTCATCCCGGCCGAAGCGCACCGGAGAGCCGGGACGGGAAGGCGGCGGTGGGTTAGGGCCTCGCTCCCTGTGCTCTCGGCCGAGAGGTTGCGTCCACAGGCAGCGGGCAGCCATCCCCGAACATTACAGGAACGTCCGGCTTGCAAAGGGCGGGAATCGTGTATGAGTCCGATTCGGGCTTCGGGCGCTGAGGGTTAGGCTCCTCAGCGCCCGGATCAGCGGGCTCATGTGGCCGTCGCTGAGTGCAACTGTTGGGTCGCTGGCGCATATCGCGCACCAGCCTCGAGCGCGTCAAGGCCACGTCTTGTTACAGGACGTAATATGACGAAACGCAAAGCTAGCGGCCTTGGTCGCTGTGATGCCGTGAGGGCGAGCATGCTCAAGGCCCTTATGGCGCGGGGAACTCCTCAAGATGTCAGCGCTTGGCTTGTCGGTGTGAACGGAGGCCGGGCAAACGATGTCATGCATGGCCGCCTTTTCAGCGAAGTGCCGCCCGCAAATGACAACGAACTGAGGAACTATCTGTCTGAGGTGGTGGCTCGCTTTAACGAAGCCGCGCTTCGCATCTAAACAGCAGCGGCCCCCTTTCCTCTGAGAGGGGGCCGCTGCCCTATCCTCCTCCGACGGAGGGCGTAGCGTACCCTTGGAAATAAGTGCGGGAGCCAAGCATTGCTGTTCGGTCGGGATTTTTCGGTGTCGGATGACACGCTACTTTACCATTATTGCTCTCCCGAAACGCTCGTTAGCATCATTCAGAATCGCACGATCCGATTTTCAGACATGAACATGATGAACGATGCCGAGGAAGGTCGTTGGGGGTACAAAATATGGATTGAAGCTGCGAACAAACTTCTTGATCCCAAAAACCCCCCTCCTGGTCTTCCGGAGCCGATCACAGAAGATTTTATCGACCACATCGATCAGATCTGGAGCTCAATGGGGCTCGGTTTGAGCTCTTTCATTGCTTCGTTTTCGAAGGATGGCGATAGCCTTAGCCAATGGAGGGCATACGCGAACGATGGCCGCGGCTATGCGATCGGGTTCCGCTCAACCGCCCTCCGACGACTTCCCATCCAACTTCTGGATGTTTGCTATGACCACGAACAACAGGTTCAGGAAATGGCCGTTGCTGTAGGCGCGACATTTCTAGAATGGATCGACAAGAACAAAGACTACGATGACCCTTGGTTCAGAGAGCGTTGCCAAGTCATCGCAATGTCTTCCGCAGCGTTCAAAAATCCCGCTTGGCGCGATGAGCAAGAAGTTCGTTGCCAGCATGCTGTCACGGTCGGCTTGGGGGAGAACGGATTTACACTGACGGATGATGGCGGGGTGTCTGAAGGTGAGGATGTCGACGGTGTCCCCGTTCAGTTTCAGGTGCGAAACGGATCCATCGTCCCGTTCCTTGATTTGCCTTTCGACCAATCGCGAGGTGCCGTCGCCGAGATCGTTATGGGCCCTAGGTGCCAGAACGCTCCCGGGAATGTTCTATTTTTGCTTGGCAACAACGGGTACGGCGTTCTCCCGATCAGGGCTGCCGGTGCGGCCTATAGATAAGAGCAAATGGTCGAATGGGGTTGTCGTCTATTAGCGCCCGCCCCTGTCCTTCTTCCTGTGGGAGAACGCAGCCGCGAAGCGGTCGGATGAGGGTCGGGTGGGTCCGTCGGCGCAAGCCGTCGCCGGGGTGGCCACAGCCGACCCTCACCCTTGCGCGCAAGGACGACGGCGACGCCGTCGTGCGCTCAAGCCCTCTCCCAGCGGGAGAGGGGAGCCCCGGAAGCCATCCGCCGCTTCGGGCGTTAGGGCGGGCATGACCGACAGAACCCCCGCCCCCGCCAAACCCCAGAAGGCCCGCCTCGATCTGCGGGCCGGGCCCGTGTCGCTGAAGATGGAGGTGCGGGTCACGCCCGCGGGCGTGCTGGCCATCGGCGGGCTGGTCAGCGGCATCCTGCTGTCCACCGCCGTGCTGGTGTGGACCGCGACCGCGCCGCGTCGCTGACGCTGTCCTTCTCCCTGTGGGAGAAGGTGGCCCGGCGGAGCCGGGTCGGATGAGGGTCGGGTGGGTCCGGGTCAGGCGCGACCCTCACCCTTGAGCGCAAGGACGGCGTCTGCGACGCCGTGCGCTCAAGCCCTCTCCCAATGGGAGAGGGGTCAGAGGCCGAGGGTCTTGGCGTGGGCCCTGATGGCGTCGTCGATGCGCCAGGGTTCGGACAGGGCCTGTTCATTGGTGAAGCGGATCACGGTCCAGCCGAGGGCCTCGATGGCCTGCCGGCGCAGGTGGTCGTCCAGCATCACGTCCTCGCGTTCGTGAATGCCGCCGTCGATCTCGATCACCAGCCGCAGCGGAATGCAGGCGAAGTCGACCACATGGCGCCCGACCGGGTATTGGCGGCGAACCTTCCACCCGACCTTCCCGCCCCGCAGCCGCGCCCAGACCCGCTCCTCCGCCAGCCCCCCCGGTCTGACGCAACGCACGCGCCCGCGGTGTCAGCCGGCTGCCGGTCATGAAGCGACGATACTGTCCTTCTCCCGTTGGGAGAAGGTGGCCCGGCGGAGCCGGGTCGGATGAGGGTCGGGTGGGTCAGGTAAGGCGCGACCCTCACCCTTGAGCGCAAGGACGGCGTCTGCGACGCCGTGCGCTCAAGCCCTCTCCCATCGGGAGAGGGGCGTCAGTCCCCCAGCACCGGCATCACCTCCACCCCGTCGCAGGGGAAGAGGCTCATGTGGGGGTGGCCCTCGAACAGGCGGGCGGCGGCCTCGTGGCTGTCGGCGCGCACCACCATGAAGACGGTCAGAAGATTGACCACGTCGGTCACCGCGCCCAGATCATCGATGCGCTTCGTCGGCCCCAGCGGGCCGCCCTGATAGAGGATGACGTCCCGGTGCGCCTCCTCCCAGGCGGCGACGGCGGCCACGCCGATGCGGGCCGTCTCGTCCTGTTCGTCCTTCGTCATGGCATGCCACGCCGCCCACTTCGGGCCGGTCTTGTCCATGGTGAACACCGCCAGATAGCGCCACGCCGCCATGTTGTTTCTCCCTGTCCCTGAGAACAGGATAAGCCCACCCCACAATCCCGTCATCCTCGGGCTTGACCCGAGGATCCAGAGACTCCGCAGGATCCGGGTCAGCGCCGAGGGATAGTGAGTCTGGATTCCCCGCTCAAGGCGGGGAATGACGGGTGGTTATGCGGGCCCCCGGACTTTTTAATCCCACTGCCTGCGGGCGCCTTATAATGCCCGCCTCGACCCCCGGCCTGCGGGGGCGATTTCGGACAATTCGGACAATTCGGACACTCTTTTTTCGACGCCCCGTTTCAGACAATTCAGACAATTCGGACACGTTTTTTTCGGGTCCGAAATCCGGAAAACCCCATGCACGTGCTCTACATCGACGCCGACGCCTGCCCCGTGAAGGACGAGTGCTTCCGCGTGGCCGAGCGGGTCGGGTTCCGGGCGGTGGTAGTGTCCAACGGCTGGATCAACCTGCCGCGCGCGCCCTTCATCGAGCAGGTGGTGGTGGAGGCGGGGCCGGACATCGCCGATGACTGGATCGCCGAGCGGGCGGGGCCGGGCGACATCGTGGTGACCTCCGACATTCCGCTGGCCGACCGCTGCCTGAAGGGCGGGGCCCAGGCCCTGCGGCCCAACGGCTCGGTCTTCACCCCGGACTCCATCGGCTCGGCCCTGGCCGGGCGCATGGTGGGCGAGCACCTGCGCGGCATGGGGGTGGCCACGTCCGGCCCGCCGCCCTTCGGCCCCCGCGACCGCTCCGCCTTCCTGCAGGCCCTGGACCGGGCCGTGGTCGTGGCGAAGCGCCTATGAAGCTAGTCCACCACCTGAAACCGGCGGGCGTCGAACACGCGCAGCACCTGGGCCAGCTCGCGGCCGCGCTTCAGGATCATGCCGCTCTGGTTCATCACCGCCCAGGCGCCCTGACGGCGGGCCAGGGCCGGGCGCTTCTCGATGCGGTAGGCCGGGGCGTCGCCGGCGCGGCGGAACACGGCGAACTCGGCAGCGTCCTTGCCCGGCGCCATGGCGTAGTCGCGCCATTCGCCCGCCGCCACCATGCGCCCGTAGACCCGGAGCATGGCGTCCAGCTCGCGGCGATCGAAGAACACCGGGCCGGCCGGGCTGTGGCTCGCGGGACTGTCGGAGGCGTCGAGGCTCATCCCCCCCAGACTAGCGCGAACCGGCGTGTGCGCCAGCGCCGGGAACGGGGATTTGACCGGCCCCTGAAGAAAAATGACGCGAACACGAAAAGGCCCCCTTTCGGTCCTTCCAACGCCCGTTTGGACCACCAGATAGGCAGTGTCGGCCGGTCGGGGTCGCCGGAGATCCCGGATCCTGAACAGCCCCCCCAGCCCCCCTGGATTTCATGGGGCCTCGACGGGTCGACAAACCTCCAAGCGAGACGCCCGTGCGACACCTCCCCCTCCCGGTCGCGCGGGCGTTTTGCGTTTGGAATCAGGGCGTTAAGCTGACGGCAGGGTGACCGTCGCCGTCTCCCCGCCCCGCGTCACCGTCACCGCGATCTCGCGCCGCGCGCCCGACAGGGCCCGCTCCAGATCGGCCGCGCTGCGCACCGTGGCGCTCCCGGCGCGAGTGACCACGTCGCCGGCCACCAGACCCGCCTGGGCCGCCGGCGAACCGGCCTCCACCGCACGCACCAGCACCCCGCCCTCGCTGTCGGCGAAGCGCGCGCCATGGGCCGACAGGCCGGCGCCGCCCAGGGCGATGACCGGGCCGTCGGGCCGCTGCACCGTCACGATGGTCTCGAGCGATCGGCCGTCGCGCAGATAGGTCGCTTCCAGCGTCGTGCCCGGCCGGGCGATGCCGGTCATGGCCTGGACCGTGCCGCCGTTGGAGACCATGCGGTCATCCAGGGCCGTGATGACGTCGCCGCGACGCAGACCGGCCCGGTCGGCGGGCGAGCCGGGGACCACGTCCTCGACCACCGCGCCCCGGCCGATCTCCAGCCCCATCTGCTCGGCCCGGCGGGGCGTCAGGGACGACACCGTCGCTCCGGTCTCGCCGCGCACCACCTCGCCGGTGGTCAGGATCTGGTCCGTGACGAAGCGCATGATGTTGATGGGCACGGCGAAGGCGATGCCGTCGTTGCCGCCGCCGAAGCCGCCCGACAGGATGGCGGTGTTGATGCCGATCAGCCGGCCCCGGCTGTCCAGCAGCGGTCCGCCCGAGTTGCCCGCGTTCACCGCCGCGTCGGTCTGGATGTAGTCCTCCACCGCATCCCCCAGCCCCGAGCGCCCCAGGCCGGAGATCACGCCCATGGTCAGGGTCTGGTCGAGGCCCAGCGGATAGCCCACCGCAAAGGCCAGATCGCCGCTGCGCAGGGTTCCGGCCGGGGCCATGTTGACCTGGGTCAGGTCGGGGGCGGTGATCCGGAGCACCGCGATGTCGGTGGCCCGGTCCGCGCCCAGCAGCTCGGCCCGGTACGACCGGCCGTCCAGCAGGTCGACCCGGAACGCCGTGCCGTTCTCGATCACATGGTGGTTGGTGATGATCACCCCGCCGGCCGCGTCGATGATGACGCCCGATCCGCCCGAGATCTCCTTGGGCCCGTCGTCGCCGCGCGACGGTCCGCCCCCGGCGCCCAGGGTGGTGATGGCCACCACGGCGGGCAGGCTGGGCTCGATCCCGGCGGCGAAGGTGAACACCCCCCGCTCGGCGTCGTAAGGCATTTGCGGAGACATCTGGGCCCAGGCGGCGCCCGCCGTCGTCAGGCTGAGGGTCAGGGCCGCCACGGCCGCCGTCCGACGCAGGTGTGTGCTGTTCACGTTCCGAAGGTCCCCGTTGAGTCTCTGGGCGGCAGACTAGACCGGAAACCCGCCCCGGCGACAGCCCCGCCTGTTTGCGCGGCGCATGCAACCACCTGACGCCTCAACCGTAGCTACCGCGATCCTCCATTCTGACCCGGTGACCCCCCATGCGACTTCACTCCCTGACGGCGGCGGCCTGCGCGGCCCTGGGTCTGGCGGCCTGCGGAACGGCGGCGGTTGAGCCCTCGGGCCTGCTCAGCGGCTACGACGGACTCGCCGTGCGCGAGGGCACGGTCTGGGCCTCCATCCAGGAGCGGCGCGACGAGGCCCTCGCCTCCGGGATCGACCGCCTGTTCATCGAACCGGCCGTCCTCGCCCCCGGCGTGGGCGAGGGCCTGACCGACTACGAGCAGGCCCTGGTGCTGCGCGAGGTGGACCGGCAGATCTGCTACGAGGTCAGCGAGCGCTTCACCGTGCTGGCCGACCCCGCGCCGGACGCGGGCCGGGTGCGGGCGGTGGTGTCGCGGATCGGACCGACCGGCCGCGCGGCCTCGGCCGCGTCGGCGGCGTCAGGATTCTTCATTCCCGGGCCCATCGGCCTGCGCGTGCCCGGGACCCTCGGCGGGCTGGCGGCGGAGGCCGAACTGCTGGCGGCCAATGATCAGGGCCAGGCGGCGGCGATCCTGTGGTCCCGCGACGCCAAGGCTGTGGGCACCGACAGCCCGTCCCTGTCGCGGGTGGGCGACGCGGTGCAACTGGCCGAGCCGTTCGGCGACGCCGTGGGCGACGCCTTCGCCCCCGAGGATCGCGCGGTCCGCGCCATCGCCGACCCGGACCCCTGCGCCCGCTTCGGCCCGCGCTTCCGCCCCGGCGGTTTCGCCGCCGGCTTCATCACCGGCCTCTACTCCCCCGAACTCAGCGGCGCCCAGGCCGAGGAAGACGAGCCGGAAGCGCCCCCCCAGGCCGCCCAGCCCGACCGGTAAGCTCATCGCGCGCTCAAGCAGCGAGGCTCCGCGAGCCGAGCGTTAGCGCCCTAAAGATGCGCTCAAGCAGCGAGGCCCCGCGGGCCGAGCGCTAGCGCCCTAAAGATGCGCTCAAGCAGCGAGGCCCCGCGGGCCGAGCGCTAGCGCCCTAGAAAGCCGCCTGCCCGGTGATGGCCCGGCCCAGGATCAGGGCGTGGACGTCGTGAGCGCCTTCATAGGTGTTGACGGTCTCGAGGTTCATGGCATGGCGCATCACGTGCATCTCGCCGGTGATGCCGGCGCCGCCGTGCATGTCGCGGGCCTCGCGGGCGACGGCCAGGGCCTTGCCGCAGTTGTTGCGCTTCATCATCGAGATGGCCTCGGGCACCCACGCCCCCTGGTCCAGCAGCCGCCCCAGCGCCAGCGCGCCCTCCAGCCCCAAAAAGATCTCGGTCTGCATGTCGGCCAGCTTCTTCTGCACCAGCTGGCGCGACGACAGCGGCCGGCCGAACAGCATGCGCTCGCCCACATAGTCGCGGCTGGCGTGGAAGCAGAACTCCGCCGCCCCCATGGCGCCCCAGGCAATGCCGTAACGCGCCTTGTTCAGGCAGCTGAACGGCCCGCGCAGGCCCTTCACGCCGGGCAGGATGTTGGCCTCGGGCACGAACACGTCGTTCAGGCCGATGTCACCGGTGACCGAGGCGCGCAGGGACAGCTTGTCGCCGATCTTGTCGGTGGTGAAGCCGTCGAAGTCCCGCTCGACGATGAAGCCCCGGATGACGTCATCCAGCTTGGCCCAGACCACCGCCAGATCGCTGATAGGGCTGTTGGTGATCCAGTATTTGGCGCCGTTCAGGCGATAGCCGCCGTCCACCGCCACGGCCTTCGTCTTCATGGAGGCCGGGTCGGACCCCCCGTCCGCCTCGGTCAGGCCGAAACAGCCGATCAGCTCCCCCGCCGCCATCTTGGGCAGGAACTTCGCCTTCTGCTCGTCCGAGCCGAACGCATAGATGGGATACATGGCCAGCGAGCTCTGCACGCTCATGGCGCTGCGGTAGCCCGAATCCACCGCCTCGATCTCGCGGGCGATCAGGCCATAGGCCACATGGGACGCTTCGGAGCCGCCGTACTGTTCGGGCAGCATGGCGCCCAGGAAGCCCATCTCGCCCATCTCGGTCATGATGGCCCGGTCGAAGGTCTCGTCGCGGAAGGCCGCGACCACCCGGGGCAGCAGGGCGTCGCGCGCATAGGACCGCGCGGCGTCGCGGATCATCCGCTCGTCGTCGGTCAGGCGACCTTCCAGATCCAGCGGGTCATCCCAGCGAAAGGTCTTGGCGTCGGACATGGGTATGGTCTTTTCTTCTGAGGCTGATTCCCGCACGAAGCGGCTCGGCCTGTTTCCTGATCGTGGCCGCCGCTTTAGGATAGATCGGGTTCCACGGGTAGGGGTGAGGATCGCCGCCGCATGACGACACCGTTGCATCGACTGTTCCTGGACCACCCGCGCGAGGTGGAGGAGTCCTATCTGGAGCACCTTGGCGCGGCCTCGTCTTTCGGCTTCCGTCTGCTGGGCGCGGCGGGATTCGCCTTCCTCCACGCCCTGATCCCCGGCATCGCCAAAACCGCCGCCTCGGACCGCATCAAGGACATGGCCGACGAACTGAACGGCCGCGCCCGCACGGCCCGCGAGACGCGCATGCGCGAGGCGGGCGCGATCGATCCGGGGCTGTAGGCCGTATCCTCCCCCAAAGCGAAGCGCATGGGGGAGGGGGACCACGAAGTGGTGGAGGGGGCGACCCCATTCACCCCCTTGGACTTGCCCCCTCCACCGCCTGCGGCGGTCCCCCTCCCCCGCATGGCGGGGAGGAGACTCAGGGGATGAGCCACCCCGCCACCGCTTCCCGCGCCAGCATCTCGTCATAGGTCGGGCGGGGCCTCACAACGGCCCAGCGGTCGCCGTCCACCAGAACCTCGGGGACCAGCGGGCGGCTGTTGTATTCATTGGCCATGGTCGCGCCGTAGGCCCCGGCGGTCATGAAGGCGGCCAGGTCGCCGGACTGCAGCGGCGGCAGCATCCGGTCCCGGGCGAAGGTGTCGCCCGTCTCGCACACCGGCCCCACCACGTCATAAGGCGCATCAGCGCCGTCGCGCGGCCGCACCGTGCGGAGGTCGTGGAAGGCGTCGTACAGGGCCGGGCGCATCAGGTCGTTCATGGCCGAGTCCAGCACCAGGAACCGCATCCCGTCCGGCCGCTCGTTCACATGGATGACCCGGGTCAGCAGGACCCCGGCGTTGGCCGCGATCATGCGCCCCGGCTCGAACGCCAGCTGCACATCCAGCCCCCGAACCGCCTCGGCCGCCACGGCGGCGTAGTCCACGGGGTCCGCCTCGCCGGGCCGGTCAAAGTAGGGCACGCCCAGCCCGCCGCCGAAATCCAGCCGATGCACCTCCAGCCCCTGCGCGCGCAGGTCCAGGGTCATCTGGCGCAGCACGGCGAAGGCGGCCTTCAGGGGGCTCAGCTCGGTGATCTGGCTGCCGATGTGGCAGGCCAGACCCACGGGCCGCACATGATCCGAGGCGGCGGCGCGGGCGTAGAGGGCCATGACCTCCTCAACCGGCGCGCCGAACTTGTCGCGGGCGCCGCCGGTGGTGATCTTGGCGTGGGCGCCCGATCCCACCCGGGGATTGACGCGGAACACGATGTCCGGCCGCGCGCCCAGACCGGCCGCCACGGCGGTCAGCCGGTCCAGCTCGGCGGCGGACTCCACATTGATCTCCAGCACCCCGGCCTGGATGGCGAAGGCCAGCTCCGCGTCGGTCTTGCCCACGCCAGAGAAGACGATCTTCTCCGGTGCGATCCCGGCCGCCAGCGCCCGACGGATCTCGCCTTCGGACACCGTGTCTGCGCCCAGCCCCTCGCCCGCCAGCACCTTGAGCACCGACAGGTTGGAGTTGGCCTTCACCGCGAAGGCGATCAGGGCGCCGGTGGTTTCGGCGTGGCCGTCCAGCGCCTCGCGCAGCACCCGGGCGTGCCGCCGCAGGGTGGCGGCGGAATAGACATAGGCGGGCGTGCCGACCTCGGCCGCGAGGGCCTCCAGCGACACGTCCTCGGCGTGCATCACGCCGTCCCTGATCTCGAAATGGTTCACGGTCGGGGAGGACCTTCAAGCTTCAGCTTGTCAGCGCGGCTTACTGGGGCTCGCGCCCGGCCGCCGTGCCGCCGATGGGGTTGCTGGGGCCGCCGTCGATGGCCTGCTGGCTGGACGGGCGGTTGATGGTGGCGGGCTCGGGCAGGCCCGGCGCGCTGGCCGATCGTGGCGCCCGCTCGGTCTCGCGGTGCGGCGATTCCAGATCGCCCATGCGGCCGCAGCCCGACAGGACCACCGCGGTGGCGGCGAGGATCAGCACGGTTCTCATGACAGGCGCTCCTTCCATTCGGCGATGCGCGCCCGGACCTGTTCCGGCGCCGTCCCCCCGAAGCTTTGACGACTGGCGCATGAAGCCTCAGGCGTCAGCACCTTGTAAACATCGGCGGTGATACCCGCCTCCAGCTTTTGCAGCTCTTCCAGCGGGAGGCCCGCCAGATCGACGCCCAGCGCCTCGGCCTGCTTCACCGCCGCGCCCGTCACATGGTGGGCCTTGCGGAACGGCAGGTTCAGCTCGCGCACCAGCCAGTCGGCCAGATCGGTGGCGGTGGAGAAGCCGTAGCCCGCCGCCTCGGCCATGCGCGCGGTGTCCGGCTTCAAGGCCGCGACCATGGCGGTCATGGCGCCGACCGCCAGATCCAGGGCGTCGAACGCCTCGAACACCGGCGGCTTGTCCTCCTGCATGTCCTTGGAATAGGCCAGCGGCAGGCCCTTCATAACCGTAGACAGGGCGATGAAGGCGCCCATGACCCGCCCGGTCTTGGCCCGCACCAGCTCGGCGGCGTCGGGGTTGCGCTTCTGCGGCATGATGGACGAGCCGGTGGTCAGGTCGTCCGGCAGGCTGACGAAGCCGAACTGCGGCGTCATCCACACCACGATCTCCTCGGCCAGACGCGACAGATGTCCCGCGCAGATGCTGGCCGCCGCGATCACCTCAAGCGCAAAGTCCCGCGCCGACACCGCGTCCAGCGAGTTGCGCATGGGGCCGTCGAAGCCCAGCGCCTTCGCGGTCACATGGCGGTCGATCGGGAACGGCGATCCGGCCAGGGCCGCGGCGCCCAGCGGGTTCTCGTTCAGGCGGGCGCGGGCGTCGGTGAACCGCCCCACGTCCCGGCCGATCATCTCCATATAGGCCATCAGATGGTGGCCGAAGGTCACCGGCTGGGCCGGCTGCAGGTGGGTGAAGCCCGGCATCAGATCGCCCGCATGGGCCTCGGCCCGGGCCAGCAGGGCCCGTTGCAGGCCGGTCAGTTGCTCGATGGTCCGGTCGCAGGCCGCGCGGGTCCACAGGCGGAAGTCGGTGGCCACCTGGTCGTTGCGCGACCGGGCGGTGTGCAGCCGTCCGGACGGCTCGCCGATCAGCTCACTGAGGCGCGCCTCCACATTCATGTGGATGTCTTCATAGGCGTCGCGGAACGGGAAGGTCCCGGCCTCGATCTCGTCCTGGATGGCGTCCAGTCCGCCCAGGATCGCCTCGGCGTCGGGGCCTGTGATGATGCCCCGGTCCGCCAGCATGCGGCAATGCGCCCGCGACCCGGTCAGGTCCTCGCGCCACAGGCGCTGGTCGACGCCGATGGAGACATTGATGGCCTGCATGATCTCGGCGGGCTTGGCGGAGAAGCGTCCGCCCCATAGACTTTGGCCCTTGGCCTCATCCTGGGGGGTCGGTTCGGGACGGTCGGTCATGGCGGAGAACTCGGGGAAGAAGCGTCTGGTCGTCGGACTGGTCGCGGCGGCCGTGCTCGTCGTCGGCGCCGCTGGGGCCCTATACGCCATGCGCGGCGGCGCTTTCCAAGGGAATGACGCCGCCTCCGCCGAGAAAAGCGATCTGGCCCGTTATGCCCGCGGCGGCCTGACCGCGCTGGAGACCCCCGCCGAGCTGGCCGTCGCCCCGGATCAGGTCTTCACCGACGGCGAGGGCGAGGAGGTCACCTTCGCCGACTTCCGGGGCCGGGTGGTGGTGGTGAACCTCTGGGCTATGTGGTGCGCGCCGTGCCGCACCGAGATGCCGACCCTGGCGGCGCTGCAGCGCGCCTACCCCGAGGACCAGATGCTGGTCCTGCCGGTCAATGTGGACACCGGCGACGAGGCGGTGGCGGACGCGATCAGCTTCCTCGACGTTCACGAGCCCCTGCCCTTCTATTCGGACCGCAGCTTCCGCCTGCCCTTCGTCTTCCCGGGCGCCGGCAAGATGCCCCAGACCATCCTGCTGGACCGTCAGGGCCGGGTCCGCGCCTGGATGGCGGGCGAGGCCGACTGGAACAGCGCCGAGGCCCGCGCCCTCGTCGACGCCCTGCTGGCCGAGGAGGCCTGAGGCCTCAGGTCAGCCCTTCTTGGCCCGGAAGTCGGCGATGGCGGTGACAGTCTCGCGGACCCTGGCCTCGATGCCGGCCCAGTCGCCGGACTTCACGGCGGCGTCGGTGATCAGCTTGGAGCCCATGCCCGCCGCCACGATGCCCGCGCCGAACCACTTCTCGATGGAGGCCGGGTCCGGGTCGACGCCGCCGGTGGGCATGATCTTGGTCCAGGGCATGGGGCCGCGCACCGCCTTGACGAAGTCGGGGCCGCCCACGGACGAACCGGGGAACACCTTGACGATGTCGCAGCCCAGCTCCTGGGCGTCAGAGATCTCGGTGGCCGAGCCGCAGCCGGGCGAATAGGCGATCATGCGGCGGTTGCACAGGCGCGCCACCTCGGGGTTCAGCATCGGGCCGACGATGAAGCGCGCGCCGCCGGCGATGTAGAGCCCGGCGGTGGGGGCGTCGACGATGGAGCCCACGCCCATGATCACGTCCGGGTTGGCCCTGGCGAAATGGCGGCTGACCTCGAGGAACACGTGAGCCGCGAAGTCGCCGCGGTTGGTGAACTCCACGGCGGGGGCGCCGCCCTTGGCGCAGGCGTCGATGACCGCGATGCAGGTCTCCACGTCCGGGTGATAGAACACCGGCACCACGCCCTGGCGCTCGAGCTGTTGCAGGACGCTCAGACGATCGTGACGCATGACACCGGTGCCTCTGTTTGATTGTGCGGGGGTTTCCGTCGCCGGAATGGCGACCCCCGTCAAGGGAAACGGCCTCACACCGCGTTACATTGACGCCCCGCAGAGGGTAGCTTTTGACCACGGACCGGCTAGGCTTCGGGACGAAGGCCGCCGGCTGTGCGGTCACGGAGGACCCCATGAGCGAACCCGCATCCGATCTGGAGACATTCCGCGCCGAGACCCGCGCCTGGCTGGAGGCGAACTGCCCGGCCGAGGTGCGCGCGCCCATGCCGTCCGAGGCCGACATGATCTGGGGCGGGCGCAACGCCGTCTTCGCCACCCCGGCCCACGAACGCTGGATGCGCACCATGGGCGAGCGCGGCTGGACCGCGCCGGAATGGCCCCGTGAATACGGCGGCGGCGGGCTGAGCCGCGAACAGGCCAAGGTGCTGGCCTCGGAGCTGCGCCGCATCAAGGCCCAGCCGGCCCTGAACAGCTTCGGCGTCTGGATGCTGGGCCCGGCCCTGCTGGCCTTTGGCACCGAGGAGCAGAAGAAGCGCTTCCTGCCCGAGATCGTGCGCGGGGAGATCCGCTGGTGTCAGGGCTATTCCGAGCCGGGCGCCGGGTCGGATCTGGCGGGCATCCAGACCCGTGCGGAAGATCGCGGCGACCACTGGATCGTCAACGGCCAGAAGGTGTGGACCTCCTACGCCGACAAGGCGGACTGGATCTTCTGCCTCGTGCGCACCGACCCGGAGGCGCCCAAGCACAAGGGCATCTCCTTCGTGCTGTTCGACATGGCCACGCCGGGCGTGTCGACCCGGCCCATCACCCTGATCTCCGGCAAGTCGCCCTTCTGCGAGACCTTCTTCGACGACGTGCGGGTGGAGAAGGCCAATCTGGTGGGCGAGCTGAACCGGGGCTGGGACGTGGCCAAGAATCTGCTGGCCCACGAGCGGACCATGATCGGCTCCATGGGCGAGGTCATGGGCGGGGCCGCGCTGGGCCGGACCGCGGCCAAGGCCGTGGGACTGGACGAGGCCGGGCGGCTGGACGACCCCATGCTGCGCGCCCGCATCGCCGAGCTGGACGTGGACGGCGCGGCCTTCCGTCTGGCGCTGGAGCGGACCGGCGATCTGGCCAAGGCGGGCCGGGCCCATCCGGCCCTGTCCTCGGTGCTGAAGTATTACGGCTCGGAGCTGAACAAGCGCCGCCATGAGCTGCTGATGGCGGCAGGCGGGGCCGATGCGCTGGAGTGGGAAGGCGAGCGGTCCCGGGACGGCGCCGCGGCCCGCGACTGGCTCCGCACCAAGGCCAACTCCATCGAGGGCGGGACCTCCGAGATTCAGCTCAACATCATCTCCAAGCATCTGCTGCAACTGCCGGGAGCCTGACCCATGCCTTTGATCCTTTCCGACGAGCAGCAGATGCTGGCCGAGGCCGCCGACGGCTTCCTGGGTGAGCACGCGCCCATCGCCCACCTGCGCAAGCTGCGCGACAGCCATGACGCCGACGGGGTCTCGCGCGACCTGTGGCGGGCCTTCGGGGAGATGGGCTTCTCCGGCGTCCTGATCCCCGAGGACCAGGGCGGGTCCGGTCTGGGCGCTGTGGAGGCCGGGGTGGTGGCCGAAGCGCTGGGGCGGACCCTGACGCCGTCACCGTTTCTGTCGTCGGGCGTGCTGTCAGCCACGGCCCTGAAGGCCGGGTCGGGCGAGCAGCAGGCGGCCTGGCTGCCCCGGATCGCGGCGGGCGAGGCCATCGTGGCTCTGGCTGTGGACGAGGCGGGCAAGCACGCCCCGCACCGCATCAAGACCACCGCCGAGCGCTCCGGCAATGGCTTTAAACTCAATGGGAACAAGGGCTTCGTGCTGGACGGCCATGTGGCCGACGCCCTGATCGTGGCGGCGCGCACGTCAGGAGAGGCGGGCGGAGAGGGCATGGACGGCCTGACCCTGTTCCTGATCGACCCGAAGGCCGCGGGACTGGAGATCGAGCGCACCGCCATGGTGGACGCCCACAACGCCGCCCGGGTGACCCTGAGCGACGTGGAGGTCACCGCTGACGCCGTGCTCGGGCCGGTGGACGGGGGCGGCGAGATCATTGAGCGTGTCCTCAACCTGGGCCGGGCCTGCGCCGCCTCGTCCCTGCTGGGAGCGGGGGATCAGGCCTTCCGCCTCACCGCCGAGTACCTGAAGACCAGGAAGCAGTTCGGCAAGCTGATCGGCGAGTTCCAGGCCCTCCAGCACCGCGCCGCACACGTCTTCACCGAGCTGGAGATCGTGCGCGCCGCCACCCTGTCCGCGCTGCAGAAGCTGGACGCGGGCGACGCGGACGCCGCCTTCGCCGTGTCGGTGGCCAAGGCCAAGGCCGGGCGGGTGGCCGAGCTGTGCGTCCAGGAGGCGGTGCAGATGCACGGCGGCGTCGGCATGACCGACGAGTACGACGTGGGCCTGTACATGAAGCGCGTGCGCGTCCTGAACGAGCTCATGGGCGACCACGGCTTCCACGCCGACCGGGTGGCCCGGTCGGGGGGGTACTGAGGGCGGATTTCAGACCCTGACGGCGAAAAAACAGAGTCCGAATTGTCCGAATTGTCCGAAATTCGGGCTCTGGCCCAAAAAAAACGTGTCCGAATTGTCCGAAATCGCCCCTCCGCCGTCTGGTGATGGAGGTCCGTCATACGGGCGGCCGGAAGGGGTGGGGGCAAATTTAATGTTCCGCGCCGGGGGCGGGCCGGCCGACCCTCATCCCCCGCGCCAGAACGAAGACGCTGTCGCGCCTTCGTGCGCGGGCTCCCCCTTCTCCCAATGGGAGAAGGATCAGGAGATCAGCCGCGGGCCAGCTTCAGGAAGCGATCCTGCAGGGCGGGGTCGGACTTGAACACGCCGGTGAAGCGGGTGGTGATGGTGGAGACGTGGCGGTGGTGCACGCCGCGGGTGGTCATGCACTGGTGCTCGGCGTCGATCAGCACGGCGGTTCCGGCGGGCAGGAGGCTGTCCTCGATGGCCTGGGCGATCAGCTGGGTCAGGGTCTCCTGGGTCTGCAGGCGCTTGGAGAAGATCTCCACCACCCGCGCCAGCTTGGAGATGCCCACCACCTTCTCGGTGGGGACATAGGCCACATAGGCCTTGCCCAGGAACGGGGCCATGTGGTGCTCGCAGTGGCTCTCCACCTCGATGTCGCGCAACAGCACCATGTCGTCATAGCCCTGCACGTCCTCGAAGGTGCGGCTCAGCTCTTTCGCCGCATCGGCGTCATAGCCCTGGAACCAGTCGCCATAGGCGTCCACCACCCGGCGGGGCGTGTCGACCAGGCCCTCGCGCGCGGGATTGTCGCCGGCCCAGGCGATCAGGGTGCGCACGGCCTCCATGGCCTGTTCACGGCTGGGGCGCTTGATCGCGCCGTCGTTGCTGACCAGGACGGGCTTGGCTGAGGCGTCCATGCTGTTCTTTCTTCAGGGGGGAGTCTGAAGAGGCTCCCAATCATGACGTTGCGGGTCTATTGCACCGCGTCACGCCTATATGGGACGACCGGTGCGTCCCGCAAGAAAACGGATAGCACGCGACCCCATGACGCTCCACCTGCACGACACCCTGGCCCGCAAGAAGCGGCCCTTCGAGCCCCGCGATCCGAACCGGGTGACGCTCTATGTGTGCGGGCCGACGGTCTATGACTTCGCCCATATCGGCAATGCGCGCCCGCCGGTGGTGTTCGACGTGCTGTTCCGCCTGCTGCGCCGCGAGTACGGCGACGGGGCGGTGATCTATGCGCGCAACGTCACCGACGTGGACGACAAGATCAACGCCCGGGCGACCGGCGAAGGCGTGCCCATCGGCGAGATCACGGCCCGCTACGAGGCCGCCTATCTGGACGACATGGACAAGCTGAACGTGCTGGCGCCGACGATGGCGCCCCACGTCACGGCCCACATGGACGCCATCATCGCCCAGATCGGCGCCATCATGGCCGAGGGCTGCGCCTACGCCGCCGAGGGCCATGTGCTGTTCGACGTCTCGGCCTATGAGAACTATGGCCGCCTGTCCGGCCGGGATCTGGACGAGATGGTGGCCGGGGCCCGGGTCGAGGTGGCCCCCTACAAGCGCAATCCCCACGACTTCGTACTGTGGAAGCCGTCGAAGGACGGGGAGCCGTCCTGGGAGTCGCCCTGGGGCGCGGGCCGCCCCGGCTGGCACATCGAATGCTCGGCCATGATCGAGGCCAATCTGGGCTTGCCCATCGACATCCATGGCGGGGGCATCGATCTGGTGTTCCCCCACCACGAGAACGAGATCGCCCAGGGCGTCTGCGCCCACGGCCACGCCCACGGGCCGGACGCCCATCAGGAATACGCCCGCTACTGGATGCACAACGGCTTTCTGACCGTGGACGCGGAGAAGATGTCCAAGTCCATCGGCAATGTGCTGCTGCTGCACGATCTGGTGCAGTCCATGCCGGGCGAGGTGGTGCGCTGGGCCCTGCTGAGCGCCCACTATCGCCAGCCGCTGGACTGGAACCAGTCGCTGCTGGACCAGTCGCGCAAGAATCTGGACCGGTTGTATCAGGCCCTGCGCCGCGCCTCGGCCATCCCGGCGGCGGACGATGAGCCGTCCGAGGACTTCCTGACCGCCATCGAGGACGACCTGAACACACCCGGCGCCGCCGCCGCCCTGTTCGCCCTGTCCAGCGAGATCGAGCGGGCCATGACCGCCGGCGATGACGGCGCCGTGGCCGCCGCCAAGGGCCGGTTGCTGGCGGGCGGGGCCCTGCTGGGCGTGCTGCAGGCCGATCCCGACGCCTGGTTCGAGGGCGGGGCCGACGACGCCCGGAAGGCGGAGGTGGAGGCCCTGCTGGAGCAGCGGCTGCAGGCCCGCGCCGAGAAGAACTGGGCCGAGGCGGACCGCATCCGCGACCGCCTGACCGAACTGAAGGTGGTGGTCATGGACGGTCCCACGGGCGCCACCTGGCGGCTGAAGGACTGAGGCTCAAGCGTCACCGCTGTTTCGCTTGAGCCGGATCGCGGGCGCTGGCACGGTCGGGGGATGACGGATCCATCGATGATCTCCCCCTTTCCGCCCATGGCGCCGCCGCCCCGGCCGGTGCAGCCGGGCCTGTATCTGGTCTCGACCCCCATCGGGAACCTGCGCGACATCACCCTGCGGGCGCTGGACGTGCTGAAGGCCGCCGACCTGATTCTGGCCGAGGACACCCGGGTCACGGGCAAGCTGCTGTCGGCCTATGGCCTCAAGGCCCGGCTGGAGCGCTGCGACGACCACGCCTCGGAACGGGCCGCCGGGGGTGCGGTGGAGCGGGTGCGCGAGGGTCAGGTGGTGGCGCTGGTGTCGGACGCCGGCACGCCCATGGTCTCGGACCCCGGCTTTGTGGTGGCCCGGGCCATGATCGCGGCGGGCCTGCCGGTGCACCCGGTGCCCGGCCCCTCCAGCCTGCTGGCGGCGCTGGCGGTGGCGGGACTGCCCGCCGACCGGGTGCTGTTCGCGGGCTTCCTGCCCGCCAAGAGCGGACAGCGGCGCACGGCGCTGGAAGTGCTCAAGCCCATCCGCGCCACCCTGGTGTTCTTTGAAAGCGGCCCGCGTCTGGCGGGCAGTCTGGCCGACATGGCCGCCGTGCTGGGGCCCCGCCCCGCCGCCGTGGCCCGCGAACTGACCAAGCTGTACGAGGAGTGCGTGCGCGGCGATCTGGTCCAGCTGGCCGCCAAGCCGCAGCTGGACGGCCCGCGCGGCGAACTGGTGGTGGTGATCGGCCCCGGCGAGGACGAACAGGCCAGCGAGGCCGACGCCGACGCCGCCCTGGTGGACGCCCTGAAACGGGCCGGTCCCGCCGATGCGGCCTCCGAAGTGTCCAAGGCGCTGGATCTGCCGCGCAAGACCCTCTACCGCCGCGCCCTGGCGCTGCAGGGCAAGGACCCGGCCTGATGCGGCCGCCCCCCGCCCCGGTGCGTTCCAAGGCGCCGTGGCGGATCGGGCTGGGCGCGAAGGCGCACAAGGCGGGGCATGCGGCGGAATGGCTGGCGGCGGCGTGGCTGATGGCCAAGGGCTATCAGGTGCTGGGCTTTCGCCTGAAGAGCCGGGCGGGGGAGATCGATCTGCTGGCCCGGCGCGGCGGCGTGCTGGCGGTGGTGGAGGTGAAGCGCCGCGCCACGCTGGATCAGGCCCTGGGCGCCCTGAGCGAAACCCAGAAGGCGCGCCTGATGGCGGCGGGCAAGGCCGTGGCGAGAAACCGGCCCTCGCTCAAGAACCTGTCATTGCGGCTGGATATGGTGGCGCTGGCCCCGGGCCGGTTTCCCCGTCATGTTCGGGGTCTGTCGCAGGAAAGCCTGAGACGATTGTGAGGTCGAGGTGACGCGCGAGGAGGCGGAACAGGTTCTGACCGAGGCCGGGACGGCCGGGGACGACGCCTTCCCGCTGCTGGAGGCGGCCATCGCCTGCGCCATCCACGACTATCCGCACCGGGATACCACCCCGGTGCGGACCCTGGCCGCCAACGCCGCCGCGCGGCTGGCCGAACGCATGGCCCGCGAGTCCCACGACGACGCCCTGGTGGAGACCATGGCCTCGGACCTGCGGCTGAACGGCGACCTGCTGCACCACGACGATCCCGCCAACACCGACATCATCGATGTGGCCGAGCGGCGGCGCGGCCTGTCGGCGGCTCTGGCGGTGTTCTACATCCATGCGGCGGCCCAGGCCGGGCTGGTCTGCCGGGGGGTGGATTTCCCGGGTCACTTCCTGTTGCGGGTCGAGACGGAGGACGGGGCGGTGGCGCTGGACCCGTTCAGCCAGGGCCGCATCGTCATGCCGTCGGAGCTGACCCGGCGGGCGCTGCTGGCCGGGCTGACGCCCCATGTGGCGGACCGGCTGGACCTGCTGATGGCCCCGGTGAGCGACCGGCAGGCCCTGATCCGGCTGCAGAACATGCTGTATGTGCGCGCCCTGAGGCGTCAGGATTTCGAGGGCGCCGAACGCTCGGCCCTGCGCCGCGTGCTGCTGGACCCGGACGATCACCGGCCGTGGCTGGACGTGGCGGCGGCGCGGGAGAAACAGGGCGCCCTGGCCGGGGCGCTGGCGGCGCTGGACCGGGCGCGGGGTCTGGACGACTACGGCGAGGTGCACGCCCGCAGCGCCCAGGACCGCATCCGCCTGCGCCTGAACTGACGCGCGCAGCTTGCGTCCGGGGCGCGCGGCGTCCATCTGCAAGCCCTCAACGCCACGCTTCAAGGACACGCCATGCTCAAGGTCGCCATCCAGATGGACCCCATCGAGGCGGTCAATATCGAGGCGGACACCACCTTCCTTCAGGCCATCACCGCCCAGGAGCGCGGCCACCGGCTGTGGGTCTATGACGTGGCCACCCTGGCGCTGGAGGACGGGCGGCTGTTCTGCCGCGCGCGGCCGGCAGCCCTGCGCCAGAAGGTCGGGGACCATGTGACTTTCGGGGAGTGGGTGAAGCTGGACCTGGCCGAGGACATCGATGTGATCCTGATGCGTCAGGACCCGCCCTTCGACATGGCCTATGTGACCGCCACCTATCTGCTGGAGACGATCCATCCGCAGACCCTGGTGGTCAACGACCCGACCGAGGTGCGCAACGCCCCGGAGAAGCTGTTCGCCACGCGGTTCAAGGGGGTGCAGCCGCCGACCCTGATCTCGTCGGACCCGGTGGCCCTGGCCGACTTCCACCAGCGCCACGGGGACGTGGTGCTCAAGCCCCTGCACGGGGCGGCGGGCTCGGGCGTGGTGCGGCTCAAGGCCGATGATCCCAATCTGGACGCCCTGGTGGAGATCCACGCCGGGGTCAGCCGCGACCAGCTGGTGATCCAGAAATTCATCCCGGCGGTTGAGGCCGGGGACAAGCGCATCATCCTGATCGACGGCGAGCCGGTGGGGGCCATCAACCGGGTGCCGCTGAAGGGCCATGTGCGTTCCAACCTGCGGGTGGGCGGCCGGGCCGAGGCGGTGGAGCTGACCGCCCGCGACCGGGAGATCTGCGCCGCCCTGGCTCCCGAGCTGAAGCGCCGCGGCCTGATCTTCGTGGGCATCGACGTGATCGGCGACTATCTGACCGAGATCAACGTCACCTCGCCCACCGGTGCGGTGCAGTTGAAGCAGTTCACGGGCGTCAATGCGGCGACCCTGATGTGGGATGTGGTGGAGGCGAAGGTCGGCTGATCGCCGAACGCCGCTTGTTGAAATCTCATTGCTATAGCGATAGCTCACACGTTGAGAAATTACGTTACAGTAGTGCGCCCGAAGCCGTAGCGACCGTCGCGAAAAATTCAAAAATTTTTGCTCGTTTCCACCATGAGGATAGTTTCGCTCTCAGGTTAAATGAGGTCACGCACTCTTTGCATGATCAACCGTTCGATCCTGCTTTGTTAGGCAAATTCTCTGCTTCAGCGCGCATGGAGAGCGTAAATGGAAGACGTCTGGCTTTATGCGGATGAGGCGCACAGAGGTTTTAGGGCATTCGACAGCATTTTTGACGATCCAGCGTCCCGGGAGATTTCAAACGAAATCTTCGGAGCATTTTTTGGTAAACAGGAGAGGGTAAATGATGACCTCATATTGTTCAGCACCCCTCCTCATGAAGTCGCGGGTGTCACCGTAGTAGGAAAGAGAACTTCTGCGCCCGGTTGGACTGGAGGGAATTACGACTCAAGTTGGTTCGACTGGGATGGTTATGACTCCGAACAGTCTCCCGGCCCACCGGAAGCGCCTCCCCGTCCTGATGGATGGTCTGATTGTGCTGATCGAGCGATCGACGACTTGGCCGAGACAGCGGCCAATCTAATCAATGAACTGCCAACTGCTGACAGACAGGAGTTCGGGTATCTGATCTGGCGAGACGCCGCGGGCGATTTCCACTTGAGTTCCCGCATCGATGGGGACAACAACTCGCTCACTGGGCTGAACCCGGCGTCCGCTCCCTCGGACTTTGGATTCTCTAGCTGGACACAAGTTGTGGGAATTATTCACAGCCATCCCACTGAACGGCAACTTTCAGACGGGACTTGGGTGCCCGTCGACCCTAGCGCGGGTCACGATCTGCCTAACGCTGGTGACTGGGAGTGGCCCGATTTCCTGGTTTCTCAGGGTGCAGACGCCGCCCAATTCCGACAGTATCTGTTGCATGATGGGCGGCTGACCGAGTTTAATCTCTACAATAACCAGACCGGAGCACGCCAGAATCAGGCGACCAATGCGAACGGAGAGTGCTAATGTTTGCTTCGCTCATATTCGCAAGTCTCCTTCAGGTACCGCCAGCTTCGCCAGTGACGTTTGACGCGCCCGCAGTCACGACCAGTCGAAACATCTTTGAATGTCAGGGCCGGCATGTTGAACTTGACATACTAGCCACCAGTTGGACGTCCGGAGGTCCGGGCTCGGTCCAGATCACCAGATACCATTCAGGAGAGTTATCACTCGACCGGGACGATCTGGCTCAGTGGAACCAGCAAATGGAGCCGATAAAGGTCTTCCTGACGAGCGAACTTCTTTGCCAGTCTGGCAACCGAGAACTCATCTCCCTTTCCGGCAACGACGCCAATGGACGACGCATAACACTTCACTTTCGGATGGAAAACGGCACGCTCACTCAGCTGAATAGATAGACGCTGGCGGAGCATGAATTCACGCATCTTTGTTTGCTGCCCCGACTATGTTGCCGCCTGCCAGAATCATCAGGCCTTGGTGGATTCCGCCGTAGACGTGTCCCGAAAAGCTGAGATCGCGGGGCGGGATATAGTGGTCGGCTTGGAACTGAGGCTGGCGCTCTTGATGGCTGATGAGGTCGCAAAAAGCCACTCCGGCCCCAGGCCCTTACCACTTTACCGTTTCATTGAGAGGCCCGCGACGGAACCGGTGGCTATCAGATACTGGCCTAGGTTTTTGAATGAACAGTTCGATGAGGGCGACGCTCTGGCTATGGTCCGCGAGATGACCTCCACAAGTGTGGAAGCGCGCTGTATGTCGGTGATGAGTGCAGCGAGCTCAGATGGTGTCAGGTCTGTTTATCCTGATCCCGTCGTCGCGGCGCAGTGGCTTTCCCGGATCAGGGCCTTGCCGCCGAACCGGGGCGAGGCCTTCGGCCAAGCCTGCTTCTGCTACGCTGAAGCGGCGCTCAGCCATCCGTTCACGGACGGAAATGGACGACTCGCAAGAATGATGTTTCAGGCCTCGCTTGCCCGTACATCCGGTTTGCACATGCCTGTTATCCCGCTGGGACCAATTATTTATCTCTACCACAAGGTCATGATCGCCAACTTGGTGTATCTCAGCCGAACGGGAGATTGGACGCATTTTGTCGAGTTCATGAGCAGAATTACCCGCCGAGCAATCACCTTCTCGGGCCAATGCGTGGCCAAGGCAATCAACAGCGGCGCTTGATGGCCCGGCTGGGTTTCCATATCTTGATCATGTCGGGTGTCTTGG
This sequence comes from Brevundimonas sp., assembly GCF_046293315.1. Taxonomy (GTDB): domain Bacteria; phylum Pseudomonadota; class Alphaproteobacteria; order Caulobacterales; family Caulobacteraceae; genus Brevundimonas. Next base: position 193,197 of record NZ_JBKBPF010000004.1, on the reverse strand, counting down.
GAGGCTCTTGCCCGTTTAGCGACTCTTAAGAGACAGAGTTGTGGTCAGAGGGGCGTTAGGGATTGGCCGTAGCCGGAATTTGTTCGCGTCATAGCTAGGCTTTGACGGCTATTGCAATGCATTTCTGTTCATGCTTCGTTCTCGTTCGGGAGCGGAGGGCACGGGCATGCTGGCCAGCGTGGTGACGGTGGCGTTCGACGGGGTGGACGCCCGGCGGGTGGACGTGCAGGTCCAGCAGCTGTCGGGGGATCAGGGATTCTTCAACATCGTCGGCCTGCCGGACAAGGCGGTGGCCGAGAGCCGGGAGCGGGTGCGCGGGGCCTTTGCGGGCATCGGCCTGGCCATGCCGTCCAGACGCATCATCGCCAATCTGGCGCCCGCCGACCTGCCCAAGGAAGGCAGCCATTTCGACCTGCCCATCGCCCTGGCCCTGCTGGCCTCCATGGGGGTGATCGCGCCGGACGCCCTGTCGGACTGGGCGGCGCTGGGCGAGCTGGGGCTGGACGGGCGCATCGCCCCGGTGGGCGGGACCCTGCCCGCCGCGGTGGCCGCCGCCGCCATGGGGCTGGGGCTGATCTGCCCCGAGGCCAACGGGCCGGAAGCCGCATGGGCGGGCGAGGTGTCGGTGCTGGCGCCCCGGTCGCTGATCGGGGTCATCAACCACTTCAAGGGGGTGCAGGTGCTGCGCGCGCCCGAGCCGGGCCCGGTCAAGGCGGCGACGGGCGGGCCGGACCTGCGCGAGGTCAAGGGTCAGGAAAGCGCCAAGCGGGCGCTGGAGGTGGCCGCGGCCGGGGGCCACAACCTGCTGTTCGTGGGCCCGCCGGGATCGGGCAAGTCCATGATGGCCCAGCGCCTGCCGGGCCTGCTGCCGCCCCTGACGCCGCAGGAACTGCTGGAGACCTCCATGATCTGGTCGGTGGCCGGGCTGATCGAGCGCGGCGGCCTGACCCGGGACCGGCCGTTCCGGTCGCCCCACCACTCGGCCAGCATGGCGGCCCTGACCGGCGGCGGGCACCGGGCCAAACCGGGCGAGGCGTCGCTGGCGCACAACGGGGTGCTGTTCCTGGATGAACTGCCCGAGTATTCGCCCCAGGCGCTGGATTCCCTGCGTCAGCCGCTGGAGACCGGCGAGATCGTGGTGGCGCGGGCCAACGCCCATGTGCGCTATCCGGCGCGGTTCCAGCTGATCGCGGCCATGAACCCGTGCCGCTGCGGCGTGGGCGGGCCGGGCAAGGGCGCCTGCGGCAAGGCCCCGCGCTGTCAGCGGGACTATCAGAACCGCATCTCAGGGCCGCTGTTCGACCGCATCGACCTGACGGTGGAGACCCCGCCCGTGACCGCCGCCGACATGGCCCTGCCCCCGCCCGCCGAAGGCACGGCCGAGGCCGCCGCCCGGGTGGCCACAGCCCGCGAGGCCCAGGCCGATCGCGTCCGCGAGCATGGCCTGGACCCGGATCAGGGGATCAACGCCCGGGCGTCCGGCGAGACCCTGGACCGGATCGGGTCGCCCGACGCCTCTGGCCGGGCCTTGCTGATGCGGGCGGCGGAGGCGGGGGGCCTGACCGCGCGGGGCTGGACCCGCACCCTGAGGCTGGCGCGCACCATCGCCGATCTGGAGGGCTCCACCCCGGTCCTGCGCCGCCACATCGCCGAGGCCCTGGTCTATCGCCGCACCACCGTGGGCCCGCAGGAGGTCGGCGCGGGGCACGTTGCGGCGGAGACGACGCCCGCCTGGTGAGCCCCGCCTGACGCCGCCCCCGACGCCCCCCGTGATTCGGCGGCCCTTAACCGTTTTCGTGCAGGCTGCGCCCTTCGGTGGAGGGTGCGTGATGAGTGTGCGGCGAAAGACCGTGAAGACCGGGGCGGCGCACAACGCGCCCATGACCCGTCCGGCCGCGGCTGACATCCCCGACGCCCAGGCGGCGGAGCGGTTCCTGCGGCTGATGAGCCACGAGATGCGCACGCCCCTGAACGGCGTCATCGGCATGCTGGGCCTGCTGGCCCGCACCCGCATGGACGGCGCCCAGCGCGCCTATGTGAGCGCGGCGCGGGATTCCGCCGAGCACCTGCTGGGGCTGGTCAACGACCTGCTGGATTACGCCCGCGTCGATGCGGGCCATCTGGAGCTGGACTCCGAGCCCGTAAATCTGGAGGCGCTGGTCCAGGGCGTGGCCGAGTTGCTCAGCCCGCGCGCCCACGACAAGGGCCTGTCGGTGGTCTGGACCGTGGCCCCCGACGCGCCCGACGTGCTGGCCGACGAGGGCCGCCTGCGCCAGATCCTGTTCAATCTGGCCGGCAATGCGGTGAAGTTCACGGAGACCGGCGGCGTCCGCATCGCCATCGAGCGGGCGGGCGGGCGCGACGGCCGGCCCAAACTGGCCTTCATCATCGACGACACCGGCCCCGGCGTGCCGCCCGAGGCGCGCGAGCGCATCTTCGAGGAATTCGGCCATGTGGACGCCTCCGACGCCGCACGCTTCGACGGCGCCGGTCTGGGTCTGGCGGTGGTCAAAAAGCTGGCCGAGGCCATGGACGGCAAGGTCTGCGTCAGCGACCGGCCCGGCGGCGGCGCGCGCTTCCGCTTCGAGGCCGCCTTCCCCGCCGCCCCCGGCGCCGCGAACGGGCGCGCCACCCCCCTGAAGGGTGTCGCCGTGGCGGTGAACTCGCCGGATCCCCTGGTGGCAGAGGCCGCGCGCCAGCAGGTCGAGGCCTGCGGCGGAATGGTGAAGGCCGGCGCTGCGGTCACCCTGGTGGACCACGCGGCAGCCAGCGCCGGCGCCATGGCCGCCTGCCCCGTCGGCGGCCGCTGCATCGTCCTGCTCAAGGCCGAGGAGCGGGAGCTGATCGCGCGCTACCGATCCCAGGGCTTCCATGGCTATCTGATCAAGCCCCTGCGCCGCGCGTCTCTGGCCGAACGCGTGCTGGCGGCGGTGGGCAAGGCGGACGCCCCCATCGGCGGCCCCCCTCCGCCCCAGCGCGACGACGACCGGGTCACCCCCGTCCGCTTCGCCGGATTGCGCGTGCTGCTGGCCGAGGACAATCCGGTCAATGCGCTGCTGGCCAAGACCCTGCTGCGCCGCGAAGGCTGCGTGGTGGAGACGGCCGGCTCGGGCGATGAGGCGGTCCAGGCCCTGACCCGCGCCCGCTATGATCTGGTGCTGATGGACATGCGCATGCCCGGCATGGACGGTCTGGCCGCCGCCCGCGCCATCCGCGCCAAGGGCGACCGCACCCCCATCGTGGCCCTGACCGCCAACGCCTTTGTCGAGGACCGCAAGGCCTGTCTGGAGGCCGGCATGGACGACCACCTGACCAAGCCCATCGACACCGAGGCCCTGCGCGCCGCGCTTGCCCGCTGGACGAGCGGCGAAGTCCGCGCCAAGGTCGCCTGCTGAATCGGGACGCGTGGGGGCGTCCCTGCAAAGGGACGCCGACATGGCCGAAGACGCCGCCGAACGCCGCCTGACAACCTGGGAGTTCGTCAAGACCCTCAAGGAGCGGCGCGTCTTCGTCATGCTGCTGCTGGGCATGGCGGCGGGCCTGCCGTTCTTCCTGATCTTCGACACCCTGTCGGCGTGGCTGCGACAGGAAGGCCTGACGCTCCAGACCATCACGGCCTTCTCGCTGGCGACCCTGTCCTATTCGCTGAAATTCGTGTGGGCCCCGGTTGTGGACCGGGTGAAGATTCCGGTCCTTGAACCCCTGCTGGGCCAGCGACGGTCGTGGATGGTGCTGATGCAGATCATCATCATCGTCGGCCTGTGGCTGATCGCCGGTTCGGACCCGTCCATGAACCTGACGCGGGTGGCGCTGCTGGCGGTTCTGGTCGGCTTCGCCGGGGCCACCCAGGACATCGCCATCGACGCCTGGCGCATCGAGGTGGTGGACAAGGCCCGCTTCGGGGTCATGGCCGCCGCCTATCAGTGGGGCTATCGCGGCGCGATGATCACGGCGGGGGCCCTGCCGCTGTTTCTGGCCGAGGCCTTCAGCTGGAATCTCAGCTATGCGGTCATGGCGGGCATCATGTTCGTGGCCATCGGGGCGGTGCTGCTGGCGCCGCGTGGCGGCGAGGTGCGGGTGGCGCTGGTGGATCACGGATTGCCCCGGCGTCCGGCGCCGGAGGTCGTGGAATGGGCGGCTCGCCTGACGCTGATCCTGCTGGGCGCGTTGTTCGCGGGATCGGGACTGGCGGCCAACGGCACGCTGCTGGCCGGGCTGATCAATCTTCTGGGCGCCACTGATGCGGGGGCCGAGGCGTTCAAGACAGCGTGGGAAGCGAGACCCAACGGCATCTTCCTGCAGTTCAGCGGGCTGCTCGCGGGCCTGGCCCTGATCGCCCTGGCCTGTGTGCCGATTCCCGGGGTGGTGACGCGGCCGGGCGCCTATCTCCGGCGATCGTACGGCCAGCCGCTGGGCGACTTCTTCCAGAGGTTCGGGGTCAAGTTCGGCGTGCTGATCATGGCGCTGATCTGTCTCTACCGCCTGTCGGACTTCGTCCTGAACCTGATGAACCCGTTCTACATCGACCTGGGTTTCAGCCTCACCCAGATCGCCGAGGTGCGAAAGGTCTACGGCGTGGTGGCGTCCCTGGCGGGGATCACCTTCGGCGCCTGGATGGTGTCGCGGTTCGGCATCATCAAGAGCATGGTCATCGGCGTTTTCGCCAGCCCGCTGTCGAACCTCGTGTTCGTCTGGCTGGCGGTGTCGGGCCCGGACATGGCGGTGCTTTACGGCGCCATCACCATCGACAATTTCGCCACCGGCGTCGCGGGCACGGCCTTGATCGTCTACATGTCCAGCCTGACCAGCGCGGGTTTCACGGCGACGCAGTACGCCCTGTTCAGCTCGCTCTACGCCATTTTCGGCAAGATCACCGCCTCGCAGTCCGGGCGCATCGTCGAGGAGACAGCGCGCGCGGCCGAGGCCGGGGGCTTCAACAGCGGCATGCGCGGATGGTTCGGACGCCTGCCCGAGGGCTCGCTGGCGGAAGGCGCCGCCACAGCGGGCGTGTCCGCCCCGTCACTGGGGGCGGGCTATGTGACGTTCTTCCTGTATTCGGTGCTGCTGGGCGTGTTCGCCATTTTCCTGGCCTTCTACGTGGCCAGACGGCAGCCCGAGATCGAGGCGCGGGGCAAGGGTGAGGCCTAGCGCCGCCGTTCACCCCGACCCAGGCCGGGATGAGCCGAGGGTGAGGCTAAGCCTCACCCCTCTTCGGCGATGCCTTCCTCGTAGGCGGCGAAGGTGGCGGCGTTGAGGATCTGGCTGACGGACGAGCCCAGCGGCACGATCTGGACCGACTTCTCCAGCCCGATCAGCAGCGGCCCGACCAGGGTGGCGCCGCCCAGGGCCTGGATCATCTGGGTCGAGATGACGGCCGAATGGATCGCCGGCATGACCAGCACATTGGCCTCGCGCGACAGGCGCATGAAGGGGTGCGAGGTGCGCGCGTCGGGAGTCAGGGCCAGTTCGGGCGGCATCTCGCCCTCGTATTCGAAGTCCACGCCGCGCTGGTCCAGGATGCGGATGGCCTCGCGCACCTTCTCGCCGCGGTCGCCCGGGGGGTTGCCGAAGCTGGAGTAGGACAGGAACGCCACCCTGGGGGTGCGGCCCAGCTTGCGGACCGAGGCTGCGGCCTGGATGGCGATGTCGGCCAGTTCCTGGGCGTCGGGCAACTCGTGGATCGAGGTGTCGGCCACGAACAGGGTGCGGCCGCGCGCCATGACCACCGACAGGCCGATCAGGGTGCTCTTGACGTCCAGAACCCGGCTGACTTCCTTCAGCGCCATGTTGAAATTGCGGGTCACGCCCGTGACCATGGCGTCAGCGTCGCCGTGGGCCAGCATGGCGGCGCCGAAATAGTTGCGGTCCTGATTGATCATGCGCTGCACGTCGCGGCGCAGATAGCCGCGCCGCCACAGGCGCTGATACAGGGCCTCGGTGTAGGCCACATTGTTGGGCGAGACGCGGGCGTTGATGATCTCGATGCCCAGATCCTCGAACACCAGGCCGGCCTCGGTGGCGTTCTGGCGCACCAGCTCCTCGCGGCCCACCAGGATGGGGGTGCCCAGCTCCTGCTGCTTGAAGGCCCAGGCGGCGCGGATGACCGAGGTCTCCTCGCCTTCGGCGAACACCACCCGCTTGTTGGGGGCGCCGCGCACGGCCGAGGAAATCTTCTGCATCAGGGCGGCGGACGGATCGAGGCGCTGGCGCAGGGTGGCGCGATAGGCGTCCATGTCCTCGATGGGCCGACGGGCCACGCCCGTGTCCATGGCCGCCTGGGCCACGAACGGGGGGATGTACCAGATCAGGCGCGGATCGAAGGGCGTGGGGATGATGTAGTCGGGGCCGAACTTCAGCTTGCGGCCGCGATAGGCCACCGCCACCTCGTCCGGCACGTCCTCGCGCGCCAGGGCGGCGAGGGCCTGGGCGCAGGCCACCTTCATCTCGTGGTTCACCTGCCGGGCGCGCACGTCCAGGGCGCCGCGGAAGATATAGGGGAAGCCCAGCACATTGTTGACCTGGTTGGGATAGTCCGACCGGCCGGTGGCGATGATGGCGTCGTCGCGGACGCTGCGCACGTCCTCGGGGGTGATCTCGGGGTCCGGATTGGCCATGGCGAAGATGATGGGGCGCGGCGCCATGGAGGCGACCATCTCCCTGGTGATGGCCCCCTTGGCGGCCAGACCGATGACCACGTCGGCGCCGACCATGGCCTCCGCCAGGGTGCGGTGCGGGGTGTCGGTGGCGTGGGCGGCCTTCCACTGGTCCACGTTGTCACGGCCGCGATAGACCACGCCGTCGCGGTCGACGATGACGGTGTTCTCGTGCTTGACGCCCGCCGCCTTCATCAGGGCGATGGACGACAGGCCCGCGGCGCCGGCGCCCGCGAGCACCACCTTGATGTCCTCAAGCCTCTTGCCGGCCACGTGGCAGGCGTTGATCAGGCCGGCGGTGGAGATGATGGCGGTGCCGTGCTGGTCGTCGTGGAAGACGGGGATGTCCAGCAGGTCCTGAAGCTGGGTCTCGATCTCGAAGCATTCCGGGGACTTGATGTCCTCCAGATTGATGCCGCCCCATGTGTCGCCGATGTTCTTGACCACGGTGATGAACTCGTCGGGGTCGGTGGTCTTCACCTCCACGTCGAAGGAGTCCACGTCGGCGAAGCGCTTGAACAGCACCGCCTTGCCTTCCATCACCGGCTTGGAGGCCATGGCGCCCAGATCGCCCAGGCCGAGGATGGCCGTGCCGTTGGAGATGACCGCCACCAGATTGCCCTTGGACGTGTAGTCGTAGGCCTTGTCGGGATCCTCGGCGATGGCGCGCACCGGCACGGCGACGCCCGGCGAATAGGCCAGCGACAGGTCGCGCTGGGTCGCCATGGGCTTGGTCGGCGCCATGGAGATCTTGCCCGGCGTCGGTGCGCTGTGGAAATCCAGGGCTTCCTGGTCGGTGAAGGTCTGCTTTTCGGTGTTTTCGGGCATGGGGTCGCTACAAGGCACGCGGAAGCGGCGAAGGAAGGGGCGACCCTAGAGCATGATCGTTTCGGACGGAACCGCGTAGCGGTTCCGGCTGAAGCGTGAATCATGCTCTCGCTTGATGTCAGGAGCCTGATTCACGGCATCGGCGGAATCGCGAGGCGATTCCACCTCAACCGATCAGGCTCCGTAACCCGGTCGCCCTTCCCACAACCGCAACAGGCTGGAGTTTCTGCCTGCCGGGCCGCGTCGTCAGGATTTCAGGGCAGGGTCCCGGTGGTCTCCACCTCGACCGGGCCGGTCATCAGCACGTGATCGTCGCTCTCGCGCCAGTCGATAAACAGTTCGCCGCCGTCGACCACCACCGTGGCCGCCCGGTCGGTCAGGCCGCGGCGGGCGCAGGCCACCAGGGCGGCGCAGGCGCCGGTGCCGCAAGCGAGAGTCAGGCCCGCGCCCCGCTCCCACACCCTCAGGCCGATGCGGTCCCTCGCCTCCACATGGGCGAAGCCCACGTTCACGCCCTCGGGAAACAGCGGATGATGCTCGATCAGCGACCCGGTGGCCCGGGTGAAGGCGTCGTCAGGCACGTGGTCGATGAAGAACACCACATGGGGATTGCCCATGCTGACGGCGCCCGGCGTGTGCAGCGCGGGGGCGTCCACCGGCCCCACCTGCAGCTCGATGCCGCGGGTGTCCATCTCCTCGGCCAGCGGGATCTGGTCCCAGGCCAGGCGCGGCGGGCCCATGTCCACGGTGACGCGCAGCTCTCCCGCGCGCATGGCAGAGGTCGGGCCGCCGAGCGTGTCGATGACGACCCGGTCGCGCCCGCCCGCCAGGGTCAGCAGCCAGCCGACGCAGCGCAGGGCGTTGCCGCAGGTCTCCACCACCCCGCCGTCGGCGTTCCACACCCGCATGAAGGCGTCGCCGGTCTTCGAAGGCTCGATCACGATCAATTGGTCGCAGCCGCCTGCCGGGCCGGTTTCGCGATCGGCCAGGGCGCGGGCCTGATCAGCGCTCGGCGCGAAGGGCCGCTCCATCGCGTTGATCACGATGAAGTCGTTTCCGGCGCCGTTCATCTTGACGAAGGGGTGCGTCATGGGGTCCGCATATAGGGTAATTCCGGCCCGGCGTCAGAGCGCGCGACGAAGGACAGCTTTTCCATGAGATCGCAGGGTCGTGAGCACACCCACACGGGTTGGCGGCTGAGGGCGCGTCTGCGGGCGCTGTACCACGGCTCGTCACAGGCGGCGGTGCGGTTCCGGCTGGGGGTGATCGTGGTGGATTTCGCCATCATCGCCTTTTTCATCGCCGCGCCGCTGCTGAAGAACCAGAGCGGCCTGATCTTCTATCTGATCGATTATGTGATCGCGGCGATCCTGGCCTTCGACCTGATCGCGCGGGCCATGGCCTATACGGACTGGAGGGACTGGCTGAAGCGGCCCATCGTGTGGGTCGACCTGTTCGTGCTGGCGACCCTGCTCTTTCCGGCCTGGCTCTACAACCTGGGTTTCCTGCGGGTGCTGCGGCTGTGGACCCTGCTCAACAGCGACTTCTTCTGGAAGACCCTGGGCCGCGGCTACAACGACACGCGGGTGGAGGACATCGTCAAGGCGGCGGCGGCGCTGGTAACCTTCGTCTTCGTGGTGACCGGCTTCGTCTACACCAGCTTCATGGGCCGCTATGACGGCATCTCGGGCTATGTGGACGCGCTGTATTTCACCGTCACCAGCCTGACCACCACCGGCTATGGCGACATCATCCTGCCGGGCATGTGGGGACGGCTGCTGTCCATTGCGGTGATGCTGGGCGGCGTGGGCCTGTTCTTCCGCCTGATCCAGTCCCTGAACGTGCCGCGCAAGGTGCTTCACCCCTGCCCCACCTGCGGTCTGCAGCGGCATGATCCGGACGCGGTGCATTGCAAGGCCTGCGGCAATACGATCTGCATCCCCGACGAAGGGCGCTGATATTTCAGGCCCCCCGCTTTCCAATGGGTCGGCCTGCCCATAGGGTCGCGCCGCCAAACCGACCATCCGAGGAAAAACGCCGCATGTTCCATCGTCTGGCCTATGGGGGCCCCGCCCTCGCCGCGCTCGTTCTCAGCCTTTCAGCGACCCAACCCATGGCCCAGACTCCCGAACCGACCCTGACCGAACAGGCCGCCGCGTCCGATCCGTGGATCTGGCTGGAGGACATCGAGGGCGAGCGGGTGATGGACTGGGTCGAGGCCCGCAACACCCATTCGCTGGGCGTGCTGACCGGCGACCCGCGCTATGACGAACTCTATTCCACCGCGCTGGCGCTGGTGGAGGCGCAGGACCGCATTCCCTTCCCGGCGTTCCGCCATTCGGCGGGCGGCGCGCGCACCGTGGACAATTTCTGGCAGGACGCGACCCATGTGCGGGGCGTCTGGCGCCGCGCGACGCTGGACAGCTACCGCACCGACACGCCGCAGTGGCGGACCATTCTGGACGTGGACGCCCTGGCCGCCGCCGAGGACGCCAACTGGGTCTGGAAGGGCGCCCAGTGCCTGTCGCCCGACGACCGCCTGTGCCTGATCAATCTGTCGGACGGCGGCAAGGACGCGGTGGTCATGCGCGAGTTCGACCGCGAGACCGGCCAGTTCATCGAAAACGGCTTCGACCTGCCCGAATCCAAGGGCGGGGCCGACTGGGTCGATGAGAACACCCTGCTGATCTATCGCGATTTCGGCGATGGCACCCTGACCGATTCCGGCTACGCCATGACCGTGCGCCGCCTGAGCCGCGGCCAGTCCATGGACCAGGCGACGGAGGTGTTCCGGGGGCAGCCCGAGGACGTGCTGGTGGCCGGGTACACCCTGCGCGACGCCGACGGCGTGGTGCAGGCCGAGATGGTGGACCGGGCGGTCACCTTCTTCGAGACCGAGAGCTATTTCCTGACCGACGCCGGGGCAGTGCGCATCAACCTGCCCGCGCGCCGCTCGGTGCAGGGCCTGCTGGACGGCCGGCTGATCGTCACCACCGATCAGGACTGGACCGACGGGTCGGGAACCGCCTTCGAGGCCGGCGACCTTATGGCCTTCGACCTGGCGGCGCTGAAGGCCGATCCGCAAGGGTCGACCGGCGAACTGATCCTGCGGCCCGGCGCGCGTGAATCCGTCGAGGACGTGACCCTGACCCGCAACCGGCTGGTGCTCGCCCTGTTCGAAAACGTGCGCGGCGCGGCCTACGTCTATCACCGGGCCGAAAGCGGCTGGGTGCGCGAGCGGCTGAACCTGCCCGAAAACGCCTCGGTGAGCCTGAACTCGGCCAGCAGCGAGGACGACCAGTTGTTCGTCAGCGTCAGGGGCTATCTGACCCCCGATACCCTGTGGCTGGCCGACGCCGCCTCGGGCGCGCTGGAGACGGTCAAGAGCCTGCCGGCCAAGTTCGACGCCGAGGGCATGCACGTGGAGCAGCATCAGGCCCGCTCCGCCGACGGAACCCTGATCCCCTATTTCGTGGTCAGCCGCGACGGCGTCGCCACAGACGGTTCCAACCCGACCTTGCTGTACGGCTACGGCGGCTTCCAGGTGTCGCTGCTGCCCGGCTATTCGCCCACCGTGGGCAAGCTGTGGCTGGAGCGCGGCGGCGTCTATGTGGTGGCCAACACCCGGGGCGGCGGCGAGTTCGGCCCCGGCTGGCACCAGGCCGCGCAGGGCGTGAACCGCCAGCGTGCGCACGAGGACTTCCAGGCCGTGGCCGAGGACCTGATCGCGCGCGGGGTCACCAGCCCGCGCCGCCTCGGCGTCATGGGCGGCTCGCAGGGCGGGCTGTTCATGGGCGCGATCCTGACCCAGCGCCCGGACCTGATCAATGCAGCGGTGATCCAGGTGCCCCTGTTCGACATGCTGCGCTTCCACACCCTGCTGGCGGGCGCCTCGTGGATGGGCGAGTACGGCAATCCGGACATCGCCGGGCAGCGCGAATGGATCGCCGCCTATTCGCCCTATCAGGCCCTGTCGGCCGAGGCGGACTATCCGGAAGTGTTCATCCACACCTCCACCAAGGATGACCGTGTGCACCCCGGCCACGCCCGGAAGGCCGCGGCGCAGCTTGAAGCGCTGGGCCATGAGGTGCTGTTCTACGAAAACACGGACGGCGGCCATGCGGCCGGCGCCAATCTGCGCGAGACGGCCCGCCGGCTGGCGCTGGAATACACCTATCTGACCCGACGGCTGATGGACTGACCCGACCGTTCGGCAAAAACAGAAAAACGGAGCGTAACGTCCATGAACCGACTGATCCTGTCTGCGGCCGCCTCGGCCCTCGTGCTGGGCGCGTGCGCCACCACCGGCACACAGGAGCGCCCGCCCCACCTCCCGCTGGACCTGTCCCCCGCATCGGTCGCCGCCGCGGACGAGTTCATCTGGCTGGAAGACGTTCAGGGCGAGCGCGCTCTCGCGTTCGTCGAGCAATCCAACACCCGCGCCCTGTCGCGGCTGGAAGGCGACCCCCGCTACGAAACCTTCCGCCGCGAGGCCTACGCCATCCTGTCGGCCCGGGACCGCATTCCAACGCCCCGGTTCCAGGGCGGCGGCCTCGTCAATTTCTGGCAGGACGACCAGCACCCCAAGGGCATCTGGCGGCGCACGACGCGCGAGTCCTACGCCTCCGCAAACACCCGGTGGGAGACCATTCTGGACATCGACGCCCTAGCCCGCGCCGAGGGGCGTGACTGGGTCTGGAAAGGCGCCCAGTGCCTGGCGCCCGACGAGCGCTATTGCCTGATCAACCTGTCCAACGGCGGCCAGGACGCCGTCGAGGTTCGCGAGTTCGATACGCAGACCGGCCGGTTCGTGGAGGGCGGCTTCCGCCTGGCCGAGGGCAAGCACCGGGTCACCTGGCTTGACGCCGACACCCTGCTGGTGGCCACCGATTTCGGGTCCGGGACCCTGACCGAGAGCGGCTATCCCTACATCGTGCGCGCCCTGTCGCGCGGCCAGTCGCTGGCCCAGGCGACGGAGGTCTATCGCGGCGAACAGGGGGACGGCGGCTATGGCGTCAGCCCCTCGGTCTATCGCGGCCCGGACGGCCAAGTGGAGGCGGTGATCATCACCCGCCCGCTGGACACCTTCAACGCCGAGCGTTGGCAACTGGTGGATGGCGAGGCCGTGCGCCTGGGCCTGCCCCCCAAGGTGGACGTGCATGGGACCATGGGCGACCGGCTGATCCTGACCGTCGAGGAAAACTGGACCTTCGGCGGGCACGCCATCGGAACCGGCGATCTGGCGGCGATCCCGCTGGCGGCGCTGCGCGCCGATGCGGCCCCGGCCCTGGCGGCCTCCCCGGTGATCTTCGCCCCGACCGATCGTCAGTCGGTCAACGGCGTGGCCATCACCAACGGCCATGTGGTGGCCAGCGTACTGGACAATGTGTCCGGCGGGCTGATCCGCTTCGCGCCCCGTGACGGCGGGTGGACGCAAGCCGCCCTGCCCACGCCCGACAATGCGGCCGTGAGCCTGGTGGACTCCAGCCGGGCCCACGAGGACATGTTCTATTACGTCCAGGGCTTCCTGACCCCCTCGACCCTGTCCCAGGCGGATGTGGCGAGCGCGCGGTCCGAGGTCCTGCGCGAAAGCCCGGCGCGCTTCGACGCCTCGACCCATGTGGTGGAGCAGCACTCGGTCGCCTCCAACGACGGAACCGAGATTCCGTACTTCCTGGTGCGCCCGCGCGATCAGGCCGCCGACGGCTCGGCGCCCACCATCCTGTTCGGCTACGGCGGGTTCAATATCCCGATGCTGCCCGGCTATGCAGGACAGCTGGGCAAGCTGTGGCTGGAACAGGGCGGCAGCTATGTGGTGGCCAACATCCGCGGCGGCGGCGAGTTCGGCCCCGGCTGGCATCAGGCGGCCCTGAACGAGAACCGCCAGCGGTCCTTCGATGACTTTGCGGCTGTGGGCCGGGACCTGATCGACCGGGGCGTCACCTCGCCCGACCATCTGGGCATTTACGGCCGCTCCAACGGCGGGGTGCTGACCTCGGTGGCCGTGACCCAGAACCCGGACCTGTTCAATGCGGCGGTGATCGAAAGCCCCCTGATCGACATGCTGCGCTATCACGAGATGCCCGCCGGGGCCTCGTGGATCGGCGAGTACGGCGACCCGCGCATCCCCGAGGAGGCCGCCTGGATCGCGGAATACTCCGCCTATCAGCAGCTGCGCCCCGAGGTGGATTATCCGGTGGTCTACATCACCACCAACACCCTCGACGACCGGGTCCACCCCGGCCACGCGCGCAAATTCGCGGCGCGGCTGGAGGCCCAGGGCCACGATCATCTGTATTTCGAGGACACCTCGGGCGGGCACAGCTACGACGCCGATCCGGCCGCCAATGCGCGGCGCTGGGCCCGGCACTATGTCTATTTCGCCCAGCAGCTGATGGACGAGTGATCACGCGCCCGGCGCCCGGTTCACGCCAAGTTGAGTCCCGTTTTCGAACGCCTGGACTAGGGTGCCCGGCATGAAGGGCATCTCGAGTTTGGTTATGGCCGGGGCGGCCGCGGTCGTCATGAGCGGCGCGGCGTCGTCCAGTGCGCAGCCGGCCTCCGCAGCGTCGGGTTCGCGCGCCGCCATGCCCGCCGAGCCCGTGGTGGTGGAGCTGTTCACCGCCCAGGGCTGCGCCGGCTGTCCCGAAGCCAACGCCCTGGTGGAAACCCTGGCCAGGCGGCCGGGGGTCATCGCCCTGACCTATGCGGTGGATTACTGGGACTATCTGGGCTGGCCCGACACCTTCGCCCAGCCGGCCTTCGCTGAGCGCCAGCGGGCCTATCAGACGCGGCTGCGGCTGCGCGACGTCTACACGCCCCAGGTTATCATCGACGGCGCCCGCCACCTGCCCGGCGCCCGCACCGCCGATATCGAGACCGCTGTCGAGGAAGAAGCCGCGCGCCGGATCTTCATGCCTGAAGTGGAGTTCCGCGAGGCGGGGGACCGGGTCGGCGTGGGGTCCGGCCGCGCGCCCGAGGGCGGCGCCGAGGTCTGGCTGATCCGCTATCGCTCAACCCCCCAGGTGGTGCAGGTGGCCCAGGGCGAGAACCGGGGGCTGGAAGTGCGCCACGCCAATGTGGTGCGCGAGGTGACGCGCCTCGGGGAATGGCGCGGCCGCCCGATCCTGCTGGATCTGCCCGAGCCCTCCGAGGCCCATCTGGGCGCGGCGGTTCTGGTGCAGGCTCTGGACGACGGGCGCATTCTGGCGGCGGCGGACCGTCCCGACCCGTAGACTGAACCGCTCGACGGGACGCCCCCCGACGCCAGGCCGAACGACCGCTGGCGTCGCCATGAGCGCCTGCTAGGGTCGCGGCATGACTGATCATGACGCCCCCGTTTCCCCCGACCACCCCAACACCGAACAGATGGATGCCGCCGCCTACCGGCTGGCCGCTTTGGACCAGGACTTCATGCTGGGGGACTCCATGCGCGGGGTCCGCTTCCAGCTGGAGTACGCCAAGGCCGAGGAGCATCTGCGCGCCTGGGGTGTGCGCTCCACCATCGTGGTGTTCGGCAGCGCCCGGTTCGGCGAGAACGGCGGCGGGCGCCATGGCCACTGGTACGAGCAGGCGCGCCTGTTCGGCCGCATCGCCTCGGAGCGCGGCGGCGCCCTGTGCGACGAGGGCGGCGTTCGCGACAACGTCATCGCCACCGGCGGCGGGCCGGGGATCATGGAGGCGGCCAACCGCGGGGCCATCGAGGCCGGCGCCCCCTCCATCGGCTTCAACATCACCCTGCCCCACGAGCAGGAGCCCAACCGCTGGACCACGCCGGACCTGACGTTCCGGTTCCACTATTTCGCCATGCGCAAGATGCACCTGGCCATGCGGGCCAATGCCCTGGTGGTGTTCCCCGGCGGGTTCGGCACGCTGGATGAGCTGTTCGAGCTGTTGACCCTGCGCCAGACCGGCAAGGCGCCGCCTATCCCCATCGTGCTGTTCGACGAGGCCTACTGGCGCGCGGTGATCGGCTTCGACACCCTGATCGAGCACGGCGTCATCTCGCCGAAGGATCTGGCGCTGTTCCAGTACGCCGACGACGCCGAAGGGGTCTGGGCGGCCCTGCTGGACGGCGGCCTGCGCCCCCACCAGGACATCGCCCAGCCCTGACATGTCAGCTCTGAAACGTCACCCCTTGTCGCTCCACACGGTCTTGTAGAGGTCGAAGCGGCGGTCCCTCAGATTGCGCACCGTGCCCTGGGCCTTGGCCCAGGCCAGGTCGGACAGGTCCAGATCGGCCACGGTCACCGTCTCCACGTTCTCGGTCGCCTCGGCGGCGATGCCGTCGCGGGCGAAGGGGAAGTCGCACGGCGTCAGGATGCAGGACTGGGCGTACTGGATGTCCATGTTCTCGACGTTGGGCAGATTGCCCACATTGCCGGACAGGATGACGTAGCACTGGTTCTCGATGGCCCGCGCCTGCGAGCAGTAGCGCACCCGCAGATAGCCCTGACGGTTGTCGGTGCAGAAGGGCACGAACAGCAGGCGCGCGCCCTCGTCCACCAGCCGCCGCGCCAGTTCGGGGAACTCGGAGTCGTAGCAGATCAGCACCCCTATCGGCCCGCAATCGGTGGGGATGGCGTGGACCATGTCGCCGCCCTTGATGTTCCACCAGTGCCGCTCGTTGGGGGTCGGGTGGATCTTCTCCTGGGCGTGGACCGAGCCGTCGCGCAGGAACACGTACGCAACGTTCTGGATCTCGCCGTCCTCGGTGCGGGTGGGGTGCGAGCCGCCGATGATGTTGATGTTGTAGCTGATGGCCAGCTTGGACATCTCCTCCACGAACCGCGGCGTGTAGCGGGTCAGGGCCTCGATGGATTCGGCCGGGTTCAGCTTCTTCTCCTCAAGCGCCAGCAGCTGCAGGGTGAACAGCTCGGGGAACACCACGAAGTCGGAGCGGTAGTCCGCCGTCACGTCGACGAAATATTCGACGTTGTGCATGAACTCCTCGAACGAGGTCACGCGCCGGGCCTGGAACTGCACCGTGGCCACGCGCACGTTTTCCTTGGAGGCGAACACCGCCCCCTTGGTGCCGCGCTCTTCGGGGTAATAGGGATTGCGCCAGATCATGTGGGTGGCGTGGCCCATGGACTGGCGGTCGGCGGGCAGATAGTCCTTCAGCACCCCGATGGGCTCGAACCCGGCCCGCAGGTGGAAGGCGACCACGGGGTCCTTGGCCTTTCGCGCCGTGACCGCGTCCAGATACTCCTCGGGCTCGGGATAGGTCTTCTTCTTGCGGTCCAGCCCCGGCATGCGCCCGCCGAACACGATGCCCTTCAGCTCCAGATGCTCGCACAGCTCGCGGCGGGCGTCGTACAGGCGCTGGCCGATGCGCAGGCGCCGCGCGTCCGGGTCGACGCAGACCTCCATGCCGTAGAACCACTCGCCATTGGGATCATGGCGCGAGGCGTAGCCGCCGCCGGTGATCTCATCCCAGGTGTGGGCCCCCATGGCGGTCTTCTCGTCGATCCGGAAGCCGGCGGCGTAGCCCACCAGATCGCCCTCGTACTCGACGATGAACTGTCCCTCGCGGAACGCGGCCACCTGGCCCTGCAGCATGCCGCGGGTGTAGCCGCTGTTGCCGTAGACGCGCTGGACCAGATCATAGATGCGCGGCACATCCTTCAGCGTGGGATTGCGGATTTCGATGAGGGCGGTGCGAGCGGTTTTGGTCATGGGACTCCAGATGGGCGACGTTGGGCATCGGCCAGCTTAACCGTTAAGCAGCGGGTTGGATGCATGCCCCCTCCCGTTGCCCGTCCCCAGCGCCTATGTGAAGGCCATGACTGATCTTTCTCCCCGCGAAATCGTCTCCGAACTCGACCGCTTCATCGTGGGCCAGCACGACGCCAAGCGCGCCGTGGCCGTGGCCCTGCGCAACCGCTGGCGTCGCAAGCGCGCGCCCGAGGACATCCGCGACGAGATCACCCCCAAGAACATCCTGATGATCGGGCCCACGGGCGTCGGCAAGACCGAGATCGCCCGGCGTCTAGCCCGGCTGGCCGGCTCGCCCTTCCTGAAGGTGGAGGCCACCAAATTCACCGAGGTGGGCTATGTGGGCCGCGACGTGGACCAGATCATGCGCGATCTGGTGGAGGCCGCGCTGGTGATGGTGCGCGACGACCGCCGGGCCGGGGTCAAGGCCAAGGCCGAGGCGGCCGCCGAGGAGCGTATCCTCGACGCCCTGGTGGGCCCGGGCTCCCAGCCGGCCACCCGCGACGCCTTCAAGAAGAAGCTGCGCGCTGGCGAGATGGACGACAAGGAGATCGAGCTGGCGCTGGCCGACACCACCTCGCCGTTCCAGAACATCGACCTGCCCGGCGGGGCCGGCATGGGCGTGCTGAACCTGTCGGAGATGCTGGGCAAGATGGGCGGCGCCAAGACCAGGCCCGTCAAGCTGAAGGTCCGCGACGCCTGGGCGCCCCTGACCACCGAGGAAAGCGACAAGCTGCTGGATCAGGACAGCCTGACCCGCGAGGCGGTGATGCTGGCCGAGAACGAGGGCATCGTCTTTCTGGACGAGATCGACAAGGTGGCCGCAAAATCCGACCGCTCCGGCGCCGACGTCAGCCGCGAGGGGGTCCAGCGCGATCTGCTGCCCCTGATCGAGGGCACCACCGTGTCGACCAAGTACGGGCCGGTGAAGTCCGACCATGTGCTGTTCATCGCCTCGGGGGCGTTCCACGTGGCCAAGCCCAGCGACCTTCTGCCCGAGCTGCAGGGGCGCCTGCCGATCCGGGTCGAGCTGAAGGCCCTGACCCGCGACGACTTCAAGCGCATCCTGACCGAGCCGGAGGCCAATCTGATCCGTCAGAACCAGGCCCTGCTGGCGGCCGAGGACGTGACCCTGGTGTTCACCGAGGACGCCGTCGAGGCCATGGCCGACGCGGCGGTGGCGGCCAACGGCGCGGTGGAGAACATCGGCGCGCGGCGTCTGGTCACGGTTATCGAACGGGTGCTGGAGGAGACCAGCTTCAGGGCGTCGGACCTGTCGGGTCAGACCCTGACCTTCGACGGCGACATGGTGCGCGACAAGGTCGGCGATCTGGCGAAGAACGCCGACCTGAGCCGGTTTATCCTTTAGAGCCTGATCGGTTGAGGTGGGATCGCCTCGCGATTCCACCGATGCCGTGAATCAGGCTCTCAGGCTTTGCCGGTCAGCCCCGCCCGGAACCGCCGCCGCCGGGCGCGGCGGCCATGTCCAGCAGCTGGAGGCGGAACACCAGCACAGAGTGGGGCGGGATCTCGCCGGCCCGGCGTGCGCCGTAGCCCAGCTCGGGCGGCACATAGAGCAGCCATTCGTCGCCGACCTTCATGCGTTGCAGCGCCTCGGTCCAGCCGGGCACCACCTGTTCGGGCGTGGTGACATAGGGGGCGCCGCGCTCGAACGAGCTGTCGAAAACGGTGCCGTCGGTCAGCGACCCCTCGTAGTGGACCCGAACCAGATCGTTGCCGTCCGGGCTGGGCGCACTGTCCGGGGCGGCGGTCAGCACCTTGTACTGAAGCCCCGAGTCCAGCGTCACCACGCCGTCGGCGTCGGCGTTCCGGGCCATGAAGGCGGCGGCCCCGGCCACGCGGGCGTCGTCGTCGCCCGAGGCGCTGTCACTGCCGCCGCACGCCGCCAGCATCACGGCGGCGGCGACCCCGCTAACCCATCCGAAGCGCATAGCCGGCATCCTCAAGTCCCCTTCTGATTACATCCGCATGGTGGGCATCGCGCGTCTCCACCATGATGTCGAATTCCGCGCCCTTGGCCGGCACGTCCAGCGCCAGACGGTTGTGCACCACGTCGATGATGTTGCCGCCGGCGCCGCCGATCACGGCGCTCATCTTGGACAGCATGCCGGGGCGGTCGTCGCCGAGGATGCGGTACACCACCAGCCGCTTTTCGCGCACCATCTCGCGGTTCAGCACCACCGCCAGCATGCGGGCGTCGATGTTGCCGCCGCACAGGACCAGGCCGACCTTCCTGCCCTTGAACCGCTCCGGGAAGCGCAGCAGGGCCGCCAGACCGCCGGCCCCCGCGCCCTCGGCCACGGTCTTCTCAAGGGTGACGTAGAAGGCCACGGCCTTCTCGAAATCCTCTTCGTCCACCACCAGCACGTCGTCCACCAGCGGGGCGGCGAGGGCGAACGTGATGTCGCCCACCGCCTTGATGGCGATGCCCTCGGCGATGGTCTGGCCGCCACATCTGGCGGTCTCGCCCTTACGGCGCGCGGAGAAGGAAGGGTACATCGCCGCCTCCACCCCGATGATCTCGATGTCCGGCCTGATGGCTTTCGCCGCGATGGCGCAGCCGGCGATCAGACCGCCCCCCCCGATGGGGATGACGAGGCAATCCAGATCCGGCGCGTCCTCAAGAAACTCCAGCGCGCAGACCCCCTGCCCCGCCACCACGCCCTCGTCGTCGAAGGCCGAGATGAAGATGTAGCCCTCGTCCTCCACCAGTTGTCTCGCGTGGGCGCTGGAGCCGGAAAAGTCATCGCCCTCGATGACCACGGTGGCCCCATGGGCGCGCGTGCCGTCGGCTTTCACGAAGGGCGTGCCGTGGGGCATGACGATGGTGACGGGCACGCCCAGGCGACCGCCATGATAAGCCAGGGCCTGGGCGTGATTGCCCGCCGAGGCGGCCACGACGCCGCGCCGGCGCTCATCCGAGGTCAACTGCAGCAGCCGGTTCAGGGCGCCCCGCTCCTTGAACGAGCCGGTGAAGTGCAGATTGTCGTACTTCACCCAGACCTCTGCGCCGGTCAACTGGGACAGGCGGCGGGAATGGCGGACAGGGGTCCGGTCCACCTGGCCGGCGATGCGCTGCTGCGCGGCCCGGATATCCTCGACGGTGACGGCCATTGGTCTTGCTGAGCCTTTTTCGCTGGCGGCGCCTGCCGCGGGGCGACGCTTATCGGTTTCGGGAGGCGGCGGAAAGCACTCTCGCGGGCTCTTCACCAAGCCTTCGCAACCTTGACCGTGGTGAATGTGTTAAGGGGTGTGCTGTTCGCGCGTCACGAGAGGATTTCGCCATGCAAGCCGCCAGTTTCGTCAGGATCGCCGCCGTTTCGGCCCTGGGCGCCGCCACCCTGGCCGCCTGTGCGCCGACACCCGGGCCCGGCCCGATCCCCGGAGGCGGCGGCCTGTCGGCCAGCTTCAGCGCGGCGGACTTCGCCTGGTCGGCCCAGTCCGGCGTCTCGGCCATCGAAGGCCGCGTGGCGGGTTCGGCTTGCGCCGGCTCGGTCGGCCTTACGCCCGAAACGCCCTACACCCGCCATCGCTTCCTGAACCTCTATGGATCGCTGGACCGGGCCGCGCTGCCCGCCTCGGAAGTCCGCGCCCGCAGCGTCGGGGAAGCCAGCGCCGACTATCGCGGCTATGTGCGCGACACCACGTGCGACGCCCAGGGTCGGTTCAGGTTCGATGACCTGCCGCAGGGGGGCTGGTTCATCATCGCTCCGGTGCGCCAGGGGTCTGGTGAGACCGTCGTTCTGATGCGGCGGGTCCAGACCGGCCCGCGCGGGGCCGTCAACGTCACTCTGGAATAGGCACAAGCGCCGCGATGGCGGCGAAAGGAGACTTCCCAATGTCGCGTCTTTCGCCGTTAACCACGATCTGCGCCGCATCCGTTGCGAGCGTGGCGCTCGTTTCCGCCCAGTCTGCACAGGCGCAGTCCGGCCATTACGGCTACGACAACCGCGGCCACGGTCACGAACGGCGCGCGCCGACATGGTGGGATCAACGGGACCGTCCGGGGGACTATCGTTGCGACGCCTACTGGGACGCCAACCGCACTGACTGTCATGAACGCTGGCGCGATCAACGGCCGCGCCACGTCGACAACCGAGGCTACCGGGATCAGGGGCATTACGGCTACGGACACCCGGGTTACGCACAGCGCCATGATTATCAGCTCTACGCCTCGACTGTGCGCGGCCCCAATGTGTGGCCGGGCGCCTACGGTCGGCCGGACCTGGTTTATCCCGGTGCGGGATACGGTCAGGCCGGCGGGCGCGACGCCCGTCGTGTGGACTGGTGCCGCGCGACCTATCGCTCCTATGATCCGGGCAGCGGCTATTATCGCGCCTACAGCGGACGGCTGGTCTATTGCGGCTGACGAACACAAACCCTTGATGGCGTAAGGGTTTGGCGAGCGCCGTTCGCCATCAAATGGACGTATCCGCCCGTCTTGAGTGCCCGGGTCCCCACATGGGGCCTGTACTCAAGGGGAGCGCGTTCATGTCCCAGCACAACATCGTCGGGTCCGAAGCTTTCGAAAAGGCGCCGTTTGTCTATGTCCGCAAGGTCAGACCCGGCGGCCTGAGACGACGCCGCGCCCGGACCGCCCTTGCCTTCCTGGCCGGCGCGGCTGTGGCCGTGGGACTGGGCGCCGTGGCCACAGTGCTGGCCTTCGGTCCGGCGGTCGGAGTTAGCTAGACGGACTAACCAAGGCCGACATAATTCACAAAGAATATTACAGTCTGTCATAAAACATTCATGTCGCAATCTCTTTACAGCGGCATGAATTGGCGCAGTCTGCTCCGAACCCGGAGTTATCTCGGGATTGGAGGAGATGCCCATGCGTACATTCATGCCTTTTGCGGCGGCTATGGCCGTCGCCCTTTCCGCCCCCTTCGCGGTCCTCGCACAGGAACATCAGACCGCGCCTGCAAACGGCTCGGAGGCGCGGTTCGAGCGCGCGGCCTATGTCTGCGCGACGGATGAAGCGACCCGTCGCTCGTTCGAGCGGGAGTATGGCGCCGCGCCGGTCTTCGTGACGGCCGAGGAAGCCCTGGCGGCCGCAGCATCCGGCGAACGCTGGACGACGCCACGATGCATGACCGAAGCCCAGCACGCGCGCCTGGAGCGCCTTCGTGGCCAGACCGCGCTCAAGAACTGAAAAAGCGGATCACCAAATGAAAAGGGCCGCGTCTCACGACGCGGCCCTTGTCGTATCGATCCGAAGTTCGAAGCCTATTCGATGTCTTCGTTCAGCAGGCCGACCTTGTAGAAGGCGTTGGCTTGCAGGGTGTTCATGACTTCCATGAAGCGCTCGTACGTCACTTCCGGGTTGGCGCGGACAAACACGCGCTCTTCACGGGGGTTCGGCACGTTCAGCGCGGCGTTCAGCGCCGGGATCAGGTTCTCCAGGGTGGTTTGCTCGTCCACCACGTAAAGAGAGGTTTCGTCCTGAATCGAGATGAACACCGGCTCCTTGAGCTCTTCACCCGGAGCCGGCGGCGAGGCCGGCGGCAGGTCCAGGCGGATGGACACGGTCGCCAGAGGCGCGGCCACCATGAAGATGATCAGCAGGACGAGCATGACGTCCACGAACGGCGTCACGTTCATGTCCGAGTTCAGCTCTTCAACCTTGCCGCCTTGTTGTTTGAGTTTGGCCGCCATACGCAGATATCTCCGGTCGGGCCCGCGGTGAAAGAGGAGTGCGGGCGAACTTGAATGCGTTTCGGACAGTGTCTTGGCGTCCGCCGCCGCGCTTGTAAAGCGGTCAGGGGGTGAAGAATGTTCCCGAAAGCGAAATTCCTCGTCGCGAGGGAATGAATCCACCCGGGGCGCGCCTTTCGCCGGCGCCATGCGGCGCCTAACTGGAAGGTCCCCCACCGCCGGAGCGCCGCCATGCAGACCATCAGGACCCCCGACATCGAGATTCCCGCCCTGGGCTTCGGCACCTACCAGCTGGAGCCGGCGGACGCCCGGCGCATGGTGGCCGAGGCCCTGCGCATCGGCTACCGCCACGTGGACACGGCCTTCATCTACAAGAACGAGGAGGGCGTCGGCCAGGGCATCGCAGATTCGGGCGTGGCGCGCGACGACGTCTTTCTGACCACGAAAATCTGGGTGACCAATTTCCGCGATGGCGATCTGCAGCGTCAGGCCGGGGAGAGCGCGCAGCGTCTGGGGCAGGTCCCGGACCTGCTGCTGCTGCACTGGCCCAAGCCGGAACCGGCGCTGGAAGAGACCATCAAGGCGCTGAATGACGCCCGCGCCCGTGGCTTTGCGAAGAACATCGGCCTGTCCAACTTCCCCTCGGCCCTGTTCCGCGAGGCCGCCGCCCTGTCCGAGGCGCCGCTGGTGACCAATCAGGTCGAGTACCATCCCTATCTGTCCCAGAAGACCCTGATCGAGACCGCGCGCGCTCTGGGATCGTCCATCACCGCCTGGTCGCCGCTGGCCCAGGGCAAGATCGCCGACGATGCGGTCATCGCCGAAATCGGCAAGGCCCATGGCAAGACGCCGGGACAGGTGACCCTGCGCTGGGTCGTGCAGCAGGGCGTCATCGCCATTCCCAAGACTGCCAGCGAAAAGCGCGCGGCCGAGAACCTGGACATCTTCGATTTCGAGCTGACCGCCGACCAGATGGCCCGCATCCACGGCCTGGCCCATCCGGGCGGGCGCATCGGCGACTGGATTGATCCCGCCTTTGAATGGGATCAGGATACCTCCCAACAATAAGACAGACCCTTAGGGAGGGTTCGACCATGGGCTCCGTCCTGGGATTTCCCGGGGCCGATCCGGCCGACGCGGCCATCGGCGCCCGGCTGAGACGCTGGCGGGACCAGCGCGGCGTGGATCTGGAGGCGATGGCGCAGGCCCTGCAGATCGCGCCCGAGGAGATGCGACGGGTCGAGGCGGGCCGGGCGCATCTGGATTCGGTGCAACTGGGCGTGGCCACGCGGCACCTGCACCTGCCGGTCTGGGCCCTGGTGTCCGACACGCGGGCTTATTGATAGCGGGTGACAGGCCGCGCCTGTCCGCCTAATCGGTGGACATGGCCTACAAGTCCCTGCGCGATTTCATCGACATGCTGGAAGCCCGGGGCGAGCTGGTGCGGGTGTCCGAACCCGTGTCCACCGTCCTGGAGATGACCGAGATCCAGACCCGGCTGCTGCGAAACGGCGGCCCGGCGGTGATCTTCGAAAAGCCCGTCATGCCCGACGGCTCGGTCAGCCCCATCCCCTGCCTGGTCAATCTGTTCGGCACGGTGAAGCGGGTGGCCATGGGCGTCACCCTCGAGAACAAGCAGCGCACCACCGCCGCCGAACTGCGCGAAGTGGGCGAGCTGCTGGCCTTCCTGAAGAACCCCACCCCGCCGCGCGGACTGTCCGACGCCATGGAGATGCTGCCGCTGGCCCGCACCGTCATGGGCATGCGCCCGAAGACGGTGAAGAAGGCTCCGGTGCACGAGGTGGTGCTGACGGGCGACGACATCGACCTGACCAGCCTGCCCATCCAGACCTGCTGGCCCGGCGAGCCCGCGCCCCTGATCACCTGGGGGCTGGTGGTCACCAAGGGACCGTCGGATGCGGCCGAGGACGACTTCAACCTGGGCATCTACCGCATGCAGGTGCTGGGCAAGGACAAGGCCATCATGCGCTGGCTGGCGCACCGGGGCGGGGCGCAGCATTACGCCCGGCACCGCAAGGCCGGAAAGCGCGAGCCCCTGCCCGCCGCCGTGGTGCTGGGCGCCGATCCCGGGACCATTCTGGCGGCGGTGACGCCGGTGCCGGACACCCTGAGCGAATATCAGTTCGCCGGGCTGATGCGCGGCGCCAAGGCCGAGCTGGTCCCCTGCAAGACCGTGCCCCTGATGGTCCCGGCCCAGGCCGAGATCGTGCTGGAGGGTCATGTGCTGCTGGACGAGCACGCCGAGGAAGGCCCCTACGGCGACCACACCGGCTACTACAACTCGGTCGAGACCTTCCCCGTCTTCCAGGTCAGCGCCATCACCATGCGCCGCGACCCCATCTATCTGACCACCTTCACCGGCCGGCCGCCGGACGAGCCTTCGGTGCTGGGCGAGGCGCTGAACGAGGTGTTTATCCCCCTGCTGCAGGCCCAGTTCCCCGAGATCACCGACTTCTGGCTGCCGCCGGAGGGCTGCAGCTACCGCATCGCCGTGGTCTCCATGAAGAAGGCCTACCCGGGCCACGCCAAGCGGGTGATGCTGGGCGTGTGGAGCTATCTGCGCCAGTTCATGTACACCAAATGGATCATCGTGGTGGATGACGACATCGACGCGCGGGACTGGAAGGACGTCATGTGGGCGGTGTCCACCAAGATGGACCCGGCGCGCGACATCACCGTGATCGAGAACACCCCCATCGACTATCTGGACTTCGCCTCGCCCGAGAGCGGGCTGGGCTCCAAGATCGGTCTCGACGCCACCGACAAGCTGCCGCCCGAGACAAGGCGCGAGTGGGGCGAGGAAATCCGCATGGAGACCGAGGTTGTGGAGCGGGTGAACGCGATGTGGGATCGGCTGGGACTGCCAGGCGACGGCGCGCCGATCTGGAAGTAAGGCGCCTGCCCCTCGCAATTCCGCAAAGCGTTACTATATCAAGGTGATGAACCATCGTCTCACCACCGTCGAACGCGCCTATCAACTCGCCGAAAGCGGCGAATTCGCCAATGTCGGGGAGATCAAGCGGCGGCTGAGCTCTGAAGGCTTTTCCGACGTCCAGGGGCAGTTGTACGGCTCGTCGATCACCTCCGCCCTGAAGAAGCTGTGTGACAAGGCGCGGGCGGACATGCCGGCCGAGAAGGACGTCGACGCGGTCTGACAATCCGGGCCTGAAGGGCTAGAAGGCTCTATCGTCCGGCCCGGCCGGAGCTTCGAGAGCGCCCCATGCGTCCAACTGCCTGGCTCTGCGCCGCGTCCCTTCTGTTTGCGAGTCCCGTCATGTCCCAGTCGCCGTCCGTTCCCAACGCCGCGCCGTGGGATCAGCAGTTCCTGCCGCCCGCACCCGAATGGAACGGCGCCAGCCGGTCATTGATGCGCGAGGCGTCCGACCCCTGGGTGACGGCGTTCGAGGCGGACCCGGAGCATGATTTCAGCCCCACCTACGCCGACACCCGGGCCTGGTTCGACCGGCTGGACGCGGCCTCGGACCTGATCCGCATCGAGCAGTTCGGAACCTCGCCGGAGGGACGGCCCATCTATGCGGTGATCGCATCGAAGGACGGCGCCGCGTTTGATCCGTCGAAGCCGGTTCTGCTGGCCCAGGCCGGCATCCATCCGGGCGAGATCGACGGCAAGGACGCGGGCATGATGCTGCTGCGCGACATCGCCTTCTACGGCCGCGACGACCTGCTGGACCGGGTCAATCTGATCCTGATCCCGATCCTGAGCGTGGACGGCCACGAGCGGACCAGCGCCCATTCCCGGCCCAACCAGCGCGGACCGCGCCTGCAGGGCTGGCGCCATACGGCCTCCAACCAGAACCTGAACCGCGATTTCGTCAAGCTGGACCAGGCCGAGATGCGCGCGGTCATGGGCCTGATCCAGCGCTATCAGCCGGACCTGTATCTGGACATCCACGTCACCGACGGCATCGATTATCAGTACGACGTCACCTACTGCTACAACGGCGAGAACGGCGTCTGGTCGCGCTCGCCGGCCACCGCCCAATGGCTGGACGACGCCTTCAAACCGGCCATGAACGCCGCGCTGCAAGCCCAGGGCCACATCCCCGGCGAACTGGTCTTCGCGGTGGACGACCGCAATCCGCGCGCCGGCCTGTCGGACGGCGGGCTGGGCGAGCGCTTCTCCAACGGCTGGGGCTCGGCGGCCCATGTGCCCACCATCCTGATCGAGAACCACAGCCTGAAGCCCTTCGACCAGCGGGTGCTGGGGACCTATGTGTTCATCGAGACGGCCATGCGCCTGCTGGCCGACCATGGCGACGACCTGCGGGTGGCGGTGACGCAGGACCGCGCCCTGCGCCCGTCGGAGATCCTGGCCAATTTCGTGCCGACCGAGGAGCCGGTGGCGACCCGGGAGTTCCTGGGCATCCGCTATGAAACCTGGGAAAGCGCTGCGTCGGGGCGGTCGGAGATCCGCTGGCTGGGCCAGCCGGACCCCGAGCCCTGGATGATGCCGTTCTACGGCTCGCGCCCCACCCTGACCCTGGCGCGCCCCGAGGCCTACTGGGTGCCGTCGTGGCGCGCCGACATCATCGAGCGCCTGCGCCTGCACGGGGTGCGGATGGAGGTGCTGGACGCCCCGCGCACGGTCCCGGTGCAGATGCTGCGCCTCGGGGACCCGCGGGTCTCCGGGCGCACCAGCGAGGGCCATGTGCCGATCACCGTCGAGACGGTGACCACAGAGGACCGGGACTGGACCTTCCCCGCCGGATCGGTGCGCGTGCCGACCGACCAGCCCCTGGGCGATCTGGTGGTGCTGGCGCTGGAGCCGCAATCATCCGAGAGCTTCTTCGCCTGGGGCATGTTCCCGGAAATCCTGAACCGGGTGGAGTACATGGAGGCCTACGCCATCGCGCCGCTGGCCGAGCGCATGCTGGAGGCCGATCCGGAGCTTCGCGCCGCCTTCGAGGCGCGGGTGGCCGAGGACGCGGCGTTCGCCGCCGACGGCGACGCGCGGCTGGCCTGGTTCTATGAGCGGACGCCCTTCTACGACGACCGCTATCGCCTTTATCCCATTGGAAGGGAGGTCCGCTGATGGACCTGTTCACCACCGCCGTTCAGGAGTCCGCCCGCGCCGCCGCCCTGTGGGGCGGCCTGCTGATCCTGCTTTTGATCACCCTGTCGGGTCTGGTGGTGCGCCAGCGCCAAAGGCTGCGGATCGGCTATGGCGACGGCGAGTCGCCGGAGCTGATGGGCGCCTCGCGGGCTTTCGGCAATGCCGCCGAATATGCGCCGGCGGCCATGGGCGGGCTGGCGCTCATGGCGCTGGTGGGGGTCACGCCCTGGCTGGTCCATGTGGTGGGCGCAGTGTTCCTGCTGGGCCGACTGATCCACGCGTTCGGCCTGTCCCGGTCGGTGGGGGCCACCCGGGCGCGGGTCGTCGGCATGATGCTGACCTATGTCCCCCTGCTGGTGCTGGCCGTGGTGCTGATCGCCTACGCCGTGCCCTGACGCCGGTTGCGGGCGGGCGGGCGACCGGCCATATCGGGGCATGGCTGATGCTTCCCTCCCCACCGCCGACATCCTGAACGACATTCTCTCCGCCGCGCTGAAGGCCGGGGCCGACGCCGCCGAGGCGGTGCACGCGGACCGGCGCACCCTGTCGCTGGGCGTGCGCAAAGGCGCGCTGGAGGAGGTGGAGCGCGAGGAATCCCGCGATCTGGGCCTGAGGGTGTTCGTAGGCCGTCGTCAGGCGACGGTCTCGGCCTCGGACCTGTCACCCGCGACCCGCGACCGGCTCGTGGAGCGGGCCGTGGCCATGGCGCGGCTGGCGCCCGAGGATCCCTATGCGGATCTGGCGCCCCGGGATCGGCTGGCCCAGGGACCCCACCGCGACCTGGACCTGTTCGACCCCACAGAATGCACGGCCGAGGCGCTGGAAGCCGCTGCGCGCGAGGCCGAGGACGCTGCCCGGGCCACGCCGGGGGTGTCCATCTCCGAAGGCGGCAGCGCCACATGGTCCGCCGGCGACTGGCGGCTGGTCACCTCGCACGGTTTCGACGGGGCGCACCGGGGCAGCAGCTTCTCGCTCGGCGTCGGCGTCATCGCCGCCCGGGACGGCGCCAAGGAGCGGGGCAGCGAACACCGGTCCGTTCGTCACCTGTCGGACTTGCCGGGCGCCGGGGCCATCGGCGCCCTGGCCGGGCAGCGGGCCGTGGCGCGGCTGGGCGCGCGCAAGATCGCCTCCACCACCGCCCCGGTGATCTTCGAGAACCGTCTGGCGGCGCAGGTGATCTCGCCCTTCGTCCAGGCCATGGCCGGGACCGCGGTGACCCGCGGCGTGTCCTTCCTGAAGGATCGACTGGGCCAGCAGGTGCTGTCTGACGCCGTGACCCTGATCGACGACCCGTTCCGGCCGCGCGGGCTGGGCTCCACCCCCTTCGATGACGAGGGCGTGGTGGTGGAGCGGCGCGAACTGATCTCGGCGGGGGTGATCAACGGCTGGATGCTGAACACGGCCTCGGCGGCCCAGCTCGGTCTGCAGACCACCGGCCACGCCTCGCGCGGTCTGGCTGGGCCGTCCGGCGTCTCGGGCCACAACCTCCATCTCGCGCCGGGCGCGCGTGATCTGAAGGGGCTTATGGCCGACGCGAAGACCGGACTTCTGGTTACGTCCATGTTCGGACCCTCGCTGAACCCCAATACCGGCGACTGGTCGGCCGGGGTGTCGGGATTCTGGTTCGAGGATGGCGAGATGGCTTATCCGGTCAGCGAGATCACCGTGGCCGGCAACCTCCTGGCCCTGGCCGGACGGCTGGTGGTGGGATCGGACCTGGAGTTCCGTGGGTCGTTCAACAGCCCATCCCTGCTGATCGACGCGGTGGCCATCGCGGGGAAATGACGCTCGCCGCCGATCTGGACCTGCTGACGGCCGCGGCGATCGAGGCCGGCGCCCTGGCCGTGCGCCACCGGGCGCAGGGCCTGACGATCCAGTCCAAGCCCGGCGGCTCGCCGGTGACCGATGCGGATATGGCCGTGGACGGCTGGCTGCGCGAGCACCTGACGGCGGCCCGACCCGACCATGGCTGGCTGTCCGAGGAGACGGCGGACAACGCCGACCGGCTGTCGCGGCGGCGCATCCTTGTGGCCGATCCCATCGACGGCACCGTGGCCTTCATGAAGAACAAGCCCTGGTGGAGCGTGGCCCTGGCCATGGTCGAGGACGGCCGTCCCGTGGCGGCGGTGATCCACGCCCCGGACCTGAACGAGACCTTCGCGGCGGTGGAGGGCGGCGGCGCCCGTCTGAATGGGCAGCTGATCGCGGCGTCCGAGACCTCCGTGCTGGAGAACGCCTCGGTGCTGACCGGCGCGGGGCTGCTGGAGAGCCCGAAATGGCCCGAGCCGTGGCCGCCCATGCGGGTGGAGAACCGCAACTCTCTGGCCTATCGCATGGCGCTGGTGGCGTCCGGCGCCTTTGACGCCGCCATGGCCCTGACGCCCAAGTGGGACTGGGACGTGGCGGCCGGAGCCCTGATCGCGGCGGAGGCGGGCGCGACGGTCAGCGACCATCACGGCCGGCCATGGCGGTTCAACCGGCCCGATCCGCGGCAGGCCAGCCTGATCTGCGCCGCCCCGGCCCTGCATCCGTTGATAATCCGGCGCTGTCAGCCTATTCCGCTGGCCAACTGAACCGCCATTCAAAGGACGGGCAAACAATGCCTCAGGAAATCGAGAACACCCAGCTGCTGCACATCGTGTTCGGCGGCGAGCTGCGCGATCTGAACGGGACCGCGTTCCGCGACCTGTCCCAGGTCGACTTCGTCGGCGCCTTCCCGAACTACGAGGAAGCCCGCAAGGCGTGGAAGGCCAAGGCGCAGCAGACCGTGGACAACGCCCATATGCGCTACTTCATCCTGCACGCCCACCGCATGATCGATCCTCGAAACGATCAACGGGGCGACGAGGCCGCGTCAAAGGCGTAGGATCACGCCATGACAATGTTTGGAACAACCCTGGACGGCCAGCAGCTGTTCGGCCTCATCTCGCTTCTGACCCTGCTCGCCTTCTGGGTTCTGGTCTGGCGGCGGGAACGCCAGTCCATGCGCTGGTTCCGCGCGTGGGCGACGCGGCGGCAGGCCGAACGTCAGGCCCGCGAGGGCGGTTCGGGCCGGGACTCCGGATCCCACGGCGGGCCGTGGGGCTGACCGCCCACGCCTTGACTTCGCCGCCCTGACGTCGGACCGGAAGCCATGACCGTGACCCCGCCCGAGGCGCGACAGCCGCTGCGCCCCCTGCTGGCGCGCATCTGGCGCGACTACCTGTCGGAGCGAAAGGGCCGGCTGGCCCTGGCCATGCTGTGCGCGGCCGTAACGGCCGGGACCACCGCCCTGATCCTGCGGCTGCTGGAACCGGCGGTGAACGGGCTGTTCGTGGATCAGGACCCCAACGCTTTGTGGATGATCCCCGCCGCCATCGCCGGGGTGGGCGTGATCCGGGGCGCCGCCGCCATCGGCCAGGCCAATCTGGTCAACCGCCTCGGCCACGGGGTGGTCGGCGAGATCCAGAGCCAGCTGTTCGCCCGCATGATCCGCGCCGACCTGGCCCGCCTGCGGGCCCAGCATTCCGGCGGGTTCGTCTCGTCGGTGCTGTTCGACGCCAATCTGGTGCGCGAGGCCTTCACCACCGGCACGGTGAGCTACACCCAGCACGGCCTGACCCTGATCGCCCTGATCGCCTCCATGATCTGGATCGACCCCATGCTGGCGCTGGTGGTGCTGTGCGGCATGCCGGCGGTGAACCTGGTGCTGCGGCGCTTCTCGAAAAAAGCGCGCAAGGCGGCCGTGGGGGCCATGGCCGAGACCACGGTGCTGTCCACCGCCCTGATGGAGAACCTGGACGGGGTCCGGCTGGTCAAGATCGAGAACCGCGAGGACGCCGAGGACGCCCGGGTGGGCGAGGTCATCGCCCGGCGCCAGCGCTTCGTCATCAAGGGCGCCAACGCCAAGGCCTTCTCGGGCCCCACCAGCGAGATGGTGGCCATGTTCGTGGTCGCCGCGGTGCTGTCCTATGCCGGCTGGCGCTCGCAGCAGGGCGAGATGAACGTGGGCGAGTTCACCGCCTTCATCGGCATCCTGCTGGCCGCAGCCCAGTCGCTGCGCAATCTGAGCAATCTACAGACCGTGCTGGCCGAAGGGCTCACGGCGGCCCGGCGTCTGTTCGAGGCCCTCGACATCCAGCCCGAAATCCGAGAGGCGGCCGAGCCGGTCGATCTGCCGGCGGGACCCTGCGAGGTCCGGTTCGAGGGGGTCAGCTTCGCCTATTCCCAGGCCGCCCCCACCCTCAGCAGCGTGGACATCCGGGTCAGCCCCGGCGAGACCGTGGCCCTGGTCGGCCCGTCCGGCGGGGGCAAGAGCACCATCCTGAGCCTGCTGCCCCGGTTCTATGACGTCACCGGCGGCGCGGTGCGGGTCAATGGAATCGATGTGCGGGATATGGCGTTGAAAGGCCTGCGCGACCGCATCGCCCTGGTGACCCAGGAGCCGTTCCTGTTCGACGAGACCATCGCCTTCAACATCGCCTACAGCCGCCCGGACGCCACCCGGGACGAGATTGAGGCGGCGGCGCGGGCGGCGGCGGCCCATGAGTTCATCACGGCCCTGCCCGAGGGATACGACACCCGCGCCGGCGAGGCGGGGCTGCGCCTGTCCGGCGGCCAGCGCCAGCGCATCGCCATCGCCCGGGCCTTCCTTAAGGATGCGCCGATCCTGTTGCTGGACGAGGCCACCAGCGCCCTGGACACCGAGAGCGAAGCGCTGGTGCAGGTGGCGCTGGAGCGGCTGATGCAGGGCCGCGCCACCCTGATGATCGCCCACCGCCTGTCCACGGTTCAGAACGCGGACCGCATCTATGTGATCGATGCGGGACGCGTGGTGGAGGAAGGCGCGCACGCAGAGCTGGTGGGGCGCGGCGGTCTCTACGCGCGCCTGGCGCGCCAGCAGTCCCTCGACGCCGCGCCGGACGAGGCGAGGTCGTGAGGCCAATCCGCCATCCGGGGGTCCAGGCGGTTCTCAGCCGGCTCATGGCCGGCTGGATGCGGCTGTGTCTCGGCACCATCCGCTGGCGGCACGAGAATCGCGAGCTGGTGGAAGACATCTGGGCCGAGGGCGGCCCGGTCATCGTCGCCTTCTGGCATTCGCGACTGGCGCTGGCGCCGGCGGGCTGGGACCACGGGCGCGGCCAGCCGCTCAGGGTGATGATCTCCCTGTCGCCGGACGGCCAGTTCATCGCCGACGCCGTGGCGCGGCTGGGCTTCCCCGCCATTCGCGGCTCGTCCCAGAAGCGGGAGGACCCGGCGAAGGCCAAGGGCGGCTCGCAGGCCCTGCGCGATGCGCTGAAATGGTTGAAGTCCGGCGGCGCGGTGGCCCTGACGCCCGATGGGCCCCGGGGGCCGGTTCGCCAGATGGGTGAAGGCTTGCCGGTCATGGCGCGCATGTCGGGGGCGCCGGTCCTGTTGCTGGGGCTGGCCTGCCGGCCCGCCGTGCGCCTGAACAGCTGGGACCGGGCGATGCTGCCCCTGCCCTTCGGGCGCGGGGCGGTGGTGTGGGACCGGGTCGAGATCGGGCGCGACACGGACCCGGCCGACGTGGTGGCGGACTGGACGGCGCGGCTGACGGCGGTCGAGGCGCGCGCCGACGCCCTGGCGCGCGGCTGATGGCCCTGGCCCTGAAAGCCTATGGCGTGGTGACGGGCTGGGTGGAGCCGCTGGCGCCGCGCCTGCTGGCGGCCCGCGCCCGGCGGGGCAAGGAGGATGCGGGGCGGCTCAATGAGCGGCTGGGGCGGCCGTCGATCCCGCGCCCGTCCGGTCCGCTGGTGTGGCTGCACGGGGTCAGCGTGGGTGAGAGTCTGTCCCTGTTGCCGGTGATCGGGCGGCTGCGAGCCGAGCGGTCGGACGTAGCGATTCTGGTCACCTCGGGCACCGTGACCTCCGCGCGCATCCTGGCCGAGCGCCTGCCGCCGGACGTCATCCATCAGTACGCGCCGGTGGACGGACCGTTGGCCACCGCACGGTTCCTGAACCACTGGCGGCCGTCGCTGGGGGTGCTGGTGGAGAGCGAGCTGTGGCCCAATCTGATCGGGGCGGCGCAGGCGCGGGGTGTGAAGCTGGCCCTGATCAGCGCACGCATCACGGACAGGACGGCGCAGGGGTGGGGCCGCCTGCCCGGGGCGGCGCGGGACCTGCTGGCGGCGTTCGACCTGATCCTGCCCCAGGACGACGCCTCGGCCGCGCGGGTCGAGGCGCTGGGCGGGCGGGTGCAGGGGCGGGCCAATCTGAAGCTGGCGGGCGGGCCCCTGACCCACGCCAAGGGCGCCTTCGACCAGCTGAGCGCCGCCATCGGGGATCGATCGGTGGTGCTGGCGGCCAGCACCCATCCGGGCGAGGAGCGGGCCATCGCCAGGGCGCTGGATGCCCTGGAGGAGCCGCCGTTCGTGATCCTCATGCCGCGCCATCCGGAGCGGGGCGGTGGGCTGATCCAGACCCTGCGGGCCGAGGGGCGCGCCGTGGCCATGCGCTCGTCGGGTGAGGCCATTGCGGCGGACACCACCGTGTATCTGGCCGACACCCTGGGGGAGATGGGGCTGTTCCTGGCCCTGGCCGACGTGGTGATCATGGGCGGCTCGTTCGGGCCGGTGATCGGCCATGCGGGCGCGGGGGGGCACAATCCGCTGGAGCCCGCGCGGCTGGGCAAGCCCACGGTCTGCGGCCCGGACATGGCCAACTGGCCCGACGTGGCGGCCGATCTGGAGCGGGCCGGCGGCCTGATCCGGGTGGAGCGGGTCGAGCAGCTGGCGCCTGTGATCTCGCCCTTGCTGGATGATCCGGTGAAGGCGCGGGCTGCGGGCGAGCGGGCCCGCCGCGCGGCCCAGGCGGCGGATGCGGGACTGGACCGGCTGTGGAGCCATCTGGCGCCCCTGCTGCCCCCCGGGAGAGCGCCATGAAGCTGAACACGCCGCGCTGGTGGTACGTGCGCGATGGCGCGCCGTCGCCGGTCATTCGCACGCTGTTGAAGCCCCTGTCCTGGCTGTGGGCCGGGGCGACGGCGCGGCGCATCGCAGGGACCGTCCCGGTAGATCCGGGCGTGGCGGTGATCTCGGTGGGCAACCTGACCGTGGGCGGCTCGGGCAAGACCCCGGTGGCGCGCGAGGTGCTGCGTCTGTTGCGGGACAAGGGCCTGGAGGCTCACGGCCTGACGCGGGGCTATGGCGGGCGGCTGGCGGGCCCGGTGCGGGTGGATCCCGCCCAGCACGCCGCCGGGGATGTGGGCGACGAGCCCCTGCTCCTGTCCAGCGTGGCCCCGGTGTGGGTGGCCAAGGACCGCCCCGCAGGCGCGCGGGCGGCGGCGGAGGCCGGCGCTGCGGTCGTGGTCATGGACGACGGCCATCAGAACCCGACCCTGCAGAAGGCCTTCTCCCTGATCGTGGTGGACGGGGAGACGCGCGGCGGCGAGTGGCCGTTCGGGGACGGGGCGGTGTTCCCGGCCGGACCCATGCGCGAGCCCCTGCGGGCCGGGCTGGCGCGGGCCGATGCGGTGGTGGTGCTTTTGCCCGCCGACCTGCCGAGCGCGGATCAAGAATTGTTGAACCTGTTCAAAGACAAGCCGGTGTTCATCGCTCGGCTGGAGGCGGCCGCGTCGCCGCCCCCGGGGCCTCAGCTGGGCTTTGCGGGCATCGCCAAGCCGTGGAAGGTGGAGCGGGCCCTGAAGGCGGCCGGCTGCGAGCTGATCGACTTCGCCGCCTTCCCCGACCATGCGGCCTTCGCCGAGGGCGACCTCAAGGCGCTGGCGGCCCGGGCGGCGGACCAGGGCGCGGGGCTGGTCACCACCGAGAAGGACTGGGTCCGCTTGCCGCCGGCGTGGCGGGGCCGGGTCACGCCGTGGCCGGTGCGGGCGCGATTCGAGGATGAGGCGGGCTTTCTCACCGTGCTTGGCGGTTCCGGAATTCAGATTCCGGATGGAAAAAACACCGTCTGAATTGTCCGAATTGTCCGAAATCGGACCCCCGACTTCAGATTCGGGACCCGAAAAAACAGTGTCCGAATTGTCCGAATTGTCTGAAATCCCCCGCACCGGGTCCCGCCCGGCGCGCGCCCTTCCGGCGCTATTATAAGGCGCCCCGGAGGGTGGGGGATGAAAAATAGTTCGGCCCCTGTTCAGGCCCCCAGAACCGCCCGCGCGGCCCTGGCGTCCGCGTCGATCTGGGCCTTGAGGGCGTCGAGGCCGTCGAAGGTCGCCTCGGGGCGCAGGAAGGCGATCAGGTCGGTCTCCAGCGTCTGGCCGTAGAGGTCGCCTGAGAAATCGAACAGCCAGGCCTCCAGCATCGGTTCCTCGGTGCGGAACATGGGCCGCACGCCCAGGCTGGAGACGCCGTCGACCACCCGGCCGTCAGGCAGGCAGGTGCGGGTGGCGTAGACCCCGTAGGCCGGGCGCATGTAGTCGCCCAAGGCCATGTTGGCGGTGGGCACGCCGATCTCGCGGCCGCGCTTGTCGCCGTGGATCACCTCGGCCTGGATGGCGAAGGGACGGCCCAGGATGGCGGCGGCGCGGTCCATGTCGCCGGCCTTGAGCGCCTCGCGCACTGCGCTGGACGACAGCTTGAGCCCGTCGGCGTCGTCCACCCGCTGGGCGGCCGAGACGGTGAAGCCCATCTCGCGACCATAGTCGGCCAGGGCCTGGGGCGAGCCGGAACGGCCCTTGCCGAAGGTGAAGTCGAAACCCACCGCCGCGTGGACGATGCCCAGACCCTGATGCAGCACCTGATCCGCGAAGTCGCGGTCGCTCATCCCCGCCATCTCGGCGTCGAAGGCCAGCAGATAGAGCCGGTCCACGCCCAGCGGCGCCAGGGCTCGGGCCATCTGGTCCGGCGTCATCAGGCGAAAGGGCGCGGCCTCGGGCTGGAAGAAGCGACGCGGGTGGGGATCGAAGCTGACCACGGCCAGCGAGGCGTTCAGCCGGTCGGCCGCCGTCTTCGCCTCGGCGATCACCGCCTGATGGCCCCGGTGGACCCCGTCGAAGGCGCCGACCGCCACCGCCGCGCCCCGATCATCGGCAGGCAGGGCGCGCCAGTCGGTGATCAGGCGGACGGGCAAGTCAGTCCTTCGCCGGACGACGACGGCGGGGGACGCGGACGATCGCCTCGCCGCCCATGATGAAGTCGTCGCCGATATAGCCCTCGGTCTTCAGCGTCACCCGCGCCGATTCCAGATCGACGGCGGCCACGGTGACGCGCGCGGTGACCTTGTCGCCGATGCGCACCGGCTTTTCGAAGGCCAGGCTCTGATGCAGGTAAATGGCCCCGGCGCCGGGCAGGATGGTGCCCACCACCGCCGAGCCGAACGAGGCCGACAGCAGGCCGTGGGCGATGCGGCCGCGATAGGCGGTCTTCGACGCGAACGCCTCGTCCATGTGCACGGGGTTGAAGTCATCCGAGGCGTCGGCGAACTGCTGGATGCGCTGCTCGGTCATCTCGACGGTTTTTTCAGCGGTCATGCCGACGTGCAGTTCGTCGAGGATGTAGCCGCCAGAGGGGTGCGCCCCCACAAGTTTTGTCTCAGTCATGGGGGTGATCTAGCGCCGGACGCGCCGCTTGGCGAGCCTCACCAGGCCAGGTCGAGCATCGTGTAGCGGGCGTAGGTGGTCTCGGCCCTCAGAAGCGCGCCCGCCTTGGCCGCATCGACCCGGCCGTCGGGCCCCTGCGCCGTGGCCCCGTGGATGCCCGCGGCCACGAACAGACAGTCCAGCCCCTGGCCGTTGGCGCCCATGACGTCGGTGACCACCCCGTCGCCCACGCACAGGACGCGGGACCGGTCGGCGTTGGCGCCCAGCAGGGTCTCGGCCTCCTTCATGGCAAGGTCGTAGATCGGTCCGAACGGCTTGCCGGCCATGGTTACGCGCCCGCCGAGGGTTTCGTAGAGATCGGCCAGCGAACCGGCGCAGTAGATCAACTGGTCGCCGCGTTGCACCACCCGGTCGGGGTTGGCGCAGACCATCTCCAGATCGCGCGCGGCGGCCTTCGACAGCGCCTCGCGATAGTCCTGTGGCTGTTCGGTGGTGTCGTCGAACAGGCCGGTGCAGCAGATGAAGCGGGCGTCGTCGGGCCCCTCGGCCACGGCCACGCCGGTTCCCTCATAAAGCGCCATGTCCCGGTCCGGGCCCAGAGCCCAGACGGGACCGGGGGCGCGGCGGCTGAGTTCGGCGCGGGTGGCGTCGCCGGAGGTGACGAAGGCGTCCCAGGCCGTGCGGGGCACGCCCAGGCCGTCCAGTTGCGGCAGGACGGCCAGTGACGGGCGCGGGGCGTTGGAGACCAGCACCACCTTGCCGCCGCCCTCACGAAAGCGGATCAGGGCGTCCAGCGCCGGGGCGAAATGCTCGCGGCCGTTATGGATCACGCCCCAGACGTCGCACAGCAGGACGTCGTAGTCGGCGGCCACGGCGCGCAGGCCGTCGATGGGATGGGGCAGGATCTGGATGTTCATGTCTCGGGGGTAGGCGCCCACGGGGGTTGCGTCAACGCGGAACCGGATGCGCGCCCGCGCCTTTCGTGCGAAGCCGGAGCCTTCCGGCGAGCGGGGCTGTCTTGGACGTCATCACCACCTTCATCGATTCGTATAGCGCCTGGATCGGCCTGGCGTTCCTGGTCGGCCTGTTCGCGGCCTTCATCAGCGAGCGCCTGCCGCCGACGGTGATCGCCGTGGGCGGGGTCGCGATCATGATGATCGTGGGGTTCCTCCCCTTGACCTCCGCCCTGTCGGTGCTGGGCAATCCGGCCCCGGTGACCATCGCCGCCATGTTCATCCTGTCCGGGGCGCTGGTGCGGACCGGGGCCATCGAGGCTGTGCTGGGGCTGGTGACGCGGGGCGCGCAGGAGCGGCCGCGGCTGACGGCGGCGGGCGTGTTCGGCGGGGCCCTCGCCGCGCCCGCCTTCATGAACAACACCCCGGTGGTGATCATCCTGATCCCCGTGATCAAGAAGCTGGCCAAGGCCCTGTCCATGGCCTCGACCCGGCTGCTGATCCCGCTTTCCTATCTGACCATCATGTCGGGGACCCTGACCCTGATAGGCACCTCCACCAATCTGCTGGTGGACGGCGTGGCCCGGGACATGGGCATGGAGCCCTTCGGCATCTTCGAGATCACCGGCGTGGGTCTGGTTACGGTGCTGAGCGGCGTGCTGACCCTGGCGGTGCTGGGGCCGTTCCTGCTGCCCAGGCGGGATGACACGGACGACGGCGAGGCGGACGCGCACATCTTCCTGACCGAACTTCTGGTGCGCGACGGCAGCGACCGCATCGGCCGCAAGCTGGGCGAGATCAACCTGCTGAAACGGTCCGAGACCAAGGTGGTGGGTCTCAAGCGCGACGGCCGCATCCTGCGCAAGGATCTGGACAACCAGGCGCTGCTGCAGGGCGACCGCATCCTGCTGTCGGCACCGGCCCATGAAATCCAGGCCCTGGCGAGGGCGCCCGGCTTCACCGTCGGCATGAACGGCCGCACCGGCGGCATCGTGCTGACGCGCAAGGAAGGCGAGGAGGACCCCGACAGCGAAGGTGCAGAGATCACCTTCCTCGAGGCCACCATCGCCCCCACCCACCCGGGCATCGGCCGGCGGCTGTCGGAAATCCCCATGCTGTCGCGGCTGAAGCTGCGAATCCTGGGCGTGTCCCGGTCCCACCACCTGCCCGGGCCTGACCTGGGCGGGGCGCGCGTGCGGGCGGCGGACACCCTGCTGATCGCCGCGCCGCCGGAGACCATGCCGGACCTGCGCGAGAACCGCACGCTGATCGGCGTGGGGGCGACGCAGAGCCAGCCGTTCCGCCGCAGCAAGGCGCCCATCGCCATCGCGGCGCTGGCGGGCACAGTGCTGGCTGCCGCCTTCGGCATCATCCCGATCGCCGGGGCCGCCATCATCGCCGTGGCGGTGATCCTGGTGACCCGCTGCATCGACCCCGAGGACGCCTGGGGCGCCATCGACGGGGACGTGCTGGTGCTGATCTTCGCCATGCTGGCCATCGGCATCGGCCTGCAGAACGCGGGCAGTGTGGGCCTGATCGTGGGCTGGGCCACGCCGCTTCTGATCGACGCCTCGCCGCTGGTGGTGCTGATCTGCCTGTATTTCCTGACCACCATCCTGACCGAGATGGTGACCAATAACGCCGTGGCCGTGATCATGACCCCGATCGCCATCGGCCTGGCCCAGCAGATGGGCATCGACGCCCGGCCGCTGCTGGTGGCGGTGATGTTCGCGGCCTCGGCCAGCTTCGCGACGCCCATCGGCTATCAGACCAACACCCTGGTTTATGCGGCGGGGGACTACCGCTTCACCGACTTCCTGAAGATCGGGGTGCCCATGATGATCATCGTCGGCGCCGCCACCTGCGCCGCCATCTGGTGGATGTTCGGGCTCTGATCAGTCCAGATAGGTCACGCCGCCCTTCATGACGAAGGCCACCCGCTCCAGCTCGGTGACGTCGGTCAGCGGGTCGCCCGCGACGGCGATCAGGTCCGCCGCCATGCCGGGGGCGAGGCGGCCGATCTGGTCCTGCAGGCGGAAGTGTTCGGCGGCGTTGACCGTGGCGGCCTGGATGGCCTCAAGCGGCGTCAGGCCGGCCTGCACCAGCAGCGCGAACTCCCGGGCGTTGTCGCCGTGGGCCGAGACGCCGGAATCGGTGCCGAAGGCGATGCGCACCCCGCCGTCGTGGGCGCGGCGGGCCATGTCCAGCATCAGGGGCCCGGCCTCCAGCGCCTTGGCGGTCTGGTTGGGGGTGAGGAAATTGTCCGGACCCGAGGCGACCCGGGCCACGAAGTCGCCGGCCAGCAGGGTGGGCACCAGCCAGGCGCCGCTGGCGCGCATCATGCGGATGGAGTCGGCGTCCAGATAGGTGCCGTGCTCGATGGAGTCGCCGCCCGCGGCCAGGAAGCTGTTGATGCCGTCGGTCCCGTGGGCGTGGGCGGTGACGGTGCGGCCCATGAAGTGGGCGGTCTCGACGATGGCCTCCAGCTCGGCGTTGGAGAACTGCTGGCCCAGACCCGCGGCGGTGTCGGACAGCACGCCGCCGGTGGCGGTGATCTTGATGATGTCGGCGCCGGCCAGAACCCGCTCGCGCACGGCCCGGCGGCAGTCGTCGGCGCCGGAGCAGACCCCGCCCGAGCGCAGGTGCGGCACCAGATCCTCGCGCACGCCGTTGACGTCGCCATGGCCGCCGTGGGGGGTGACGCCGCCGGCCGAGACCAGCAGACGCGGGCCCGGGATGTGCCCGGCAGCGATGCCGTTGCGCAGCGCCACCACCGCCTCGCTCATGCCGCCCAGATCCGCCACGGTGGTGAAGCCGGCCTCCAGCGTCACGCGGGCGTAGGCGGCGCCCTGCATGGCCGAATCCGCCGCGCTGCGGGTGAAGCGCTCGATGCGGCTGTTGGGACCCTGCTGGTTGGTGATGTGCACATGGCTGTCGATCAGGCCGGGCAGGACGAAGCGATCGGACAGATCGACCACATTGCCTTCGCCGACGAAGCCGTCGCGGATTTCGCGGACCCGGCCGTTCTCGATCACGACGGTTTGATTCTGGCTGATCCGGCCGGTGGAGGGGTCGGCCAGAAGGCGTCCGGCGTGGACGTATGTCAGGCTTGAGGGCGTGTCCGCTGCCCCTTGCGGGGCTTGCGCCAGGGCAGGAAACGCCGCCATCGCCGCCGCCGTCATCGCCATCCAGAACCGCTTCATCGACATGCCCTCGCCCGAGCCGGGCAGGATCACCCGACGGTTCGGCATCATAGGCGGGCCGGCCTTTAAGCCAAGGCCGCGCTTGCGCCGGGGCGCGGGGTTGTGAAACACATGGAAACAAGGGGCTGAAACCGCATCGAGGGCGTCACATGCGGCTATCAAGACGTGGACTGATCACGGGCGGCCTGGCCGTCGGCGGGGCCATGGC
The DNA here is from genome assembly GCF_046293315.1 of Brevundimonas sp. Taxonomy (GTDB): domain Bacteria; phylum Pseudomonadota; class Alphaproteobacteria; order Caulobacterales; family Caulobacteraceae; genus Brevundimonas. The sequence continues at coordinate 151,368 of NZ_JBKBPF010000004.1, read as the reverse complement.
GCTGTCGGGCTGCGCCTCGACCGGCGCCGCGCCTGTGCAGCAGGTGATGCTGCCGCCGTCGCTGGATCTGGCGCCGCGGCCCATCCAGACCGTGCAGGTGCGGCCGCCGCTGGACCCCACCGGTCAGGTGCGGCCCGAGCTGATGAGCCGGGCCATGGCGGCCCTGGATGTCCATCACGGCCGCATCCCCTCGCGGGACCGCATGTATCTGGTGGATTTCACGCGCTTCTCGGGCGAGACGCGGCTTTACGAGGTCAATCTGGAGTCCGGCGGGGTGCAGGCGTTCCGCACCAGCCACGGGCGCGGCTCGGACCCGGCCCACTCCGGCTTCGCCCAGCGCTTCTCCAATGTGCGGGACTCCCACATGTCGTCGGTGGGGTCGTTCGTGACGGCGGGCCCGAACTGGGGGCCGCAGCAGGGCCCCAACGTGCTGCTGGACGGGTTGGAGTACTCCAACTCCGCCGCGCGCGAGCGGGCCATCATCGTCCACGGCGCCGACTACGCCGAGCCGTCGTTCCTGGAGCGCGAAGGCAAGCTGGGCCGGTCCTACGGCTGTTTCTCGCTGTCCCACGCCGACCTGCAGGCCGTGCGCGACCGCATGGGCGAGGGCCGGCTGCTGTTCGCGCTCGCCTAGAGGAAAATACGGCCTATTCCCGGTCCAGCGCCCGCCAGCCGATGTCGGAACGGTGAAAGCCGCCGGGCCAGTCGATCCTGCTGATGGCGGCGTAGGCGCGCTCTCGGGCCTCTCCGATATCGGCCCCGCGGGCGCAGACGTTCAGCACCCGGCCGCCCGAGGCGACCAGCGCGCCGTCCTTGTTGCGGGCTGTGCCGGCGTGGAAGACCTGCACATCCGGGCCGAAGTCCTGCTCCGAGCCGCGGATGACCGAGCCGGTCAGGGGGCTGTCGGGATAGCCCTTGGCGGCCATGACCACGCAGATCACGGTCTCGGGGCGGAATTCCAGCGGCGGCAGTTTCGACACGTCGCCCCGGGCGCAGGCCAAGAGGTGGGGCACGATGTCCCCCGCCAGACGCATCATCAGCACCTGGCATTCCGGGTCGCCGAAGCGGGCGTTGAACTCCACCACCTTCGGACCATCGGCCGTGGCCATCAGCCCGGCGTAGAGCACGCCGCGATAGGGCGCGCCCTCCGCCGCCATGCCCGCCATGGTGGGCTGGACCACGCGATCATTGGCCAGCTGGACGAAATCAGGGGTGAAGACGGGCGCGGGGGAATAGGCGCCCATGCCGCCGGTGTTGGGGCCCATGTCGCCGTCGAAGGCGCGCTTGTGGTCCTGGGCGCCGCCCAGCAGTACGGCGCGGGTTCCGTCGCACAGGGCGAACAGGGAGCCCTCCTCCCCGTCCATGAACTCCTCGATCACCACCCGCGCCCCGGCGGCGCCGAAGCGGCCGCCCAGCATGCGCCCGATCTCGGCCTCGGCGTCGCGGCGATCAGGGCTGATGGCCACGCCCTTGCCCGCGGCCAGGCCGTCGGCCTTGATCACATAGGGGGGCTTGAAGACGTCGAGCGCCTGTTTGGCCTCGGCCAGGGTCTCGTAGACGCCGTAGCCCGCCGTGGGGATGTCGTGGCGTTCAAGGAAGTCCTTGGCGAACGCTTTGGAGGTCTCGAGCTGCGCCGCTTTCGCGGTGGGTCCGAAACAGGGGATGCCCGCCGCCGCAAGTCGGTCGGCCAGTCCGGCGGCCAGCGCCATCTCGGGCCCTACCACCACCAGATCGGCGCGAATCTCGCGGGCCAGGATGGCCAGACCCTCGGCGTCGTCGGCCTTGACCGGGACGAGCTCGCCCAGCCGTTCCATGCCCGGATTGCCCGGCGCGATGACCAGCGACGTCACCAGCGGCGACTGGCGGATTTTCCAGGCCAGGGCGTGTTCGCGACCGCCCGATCCGACGAGAAGTACCTTCATGCCCGCGACATGACCGGCCATGGGCGGCCGGTCAAGCGCGGACAGGGTTTACGCGACTTCGGGCTTACATGCCCTGGGTGGCGGTCGGCGACGCGCCGTCGGGCGCCGTGCGGGCCTCGGGGCTGCGCATGGTGTCGCGGTCCCAGCGGGGCAGGGCGTTCAGCTGTTGCGCCGTCAGGGCCGTCTGCAGGTCACGGTCGCCCTCGATGTCGATGGAGGTCACCTGATCGATCGGAATGACCACATAGCGGTCCTCGGGGCCTTCCACGTCGATGGCGAAGCCGGTGACGTTATTGTCGGCGTCGATGATGATGGCCTCCACCTCGCCCAGCTTGGTGCGCTCGGCCGACAGCAGGTCGGCGTCTTCCAGTTGATCGCGGTCCAGGCCGAGGGCGGTGACGTGACGGGCCACGCCCTCGGTCACGGGTTGGGCCTGGCCGGCGGCGGCGGCGTCCACGTCGGGTGCGCGCACCACATCGCCCTGGTTGTCGCCACAGGCGGCGACGCCCAGCAGGCTCACGGCGGCGACGGCGGAAAGGGTCAGTCGGATGGTCATTGGCTTGTCTCCAGCATTTCGGGTTCGACCAACCCAACACGCGGGGGCCATCGACGTTCCCCGGTTCTGGCCGATACAAGGGGGCATGGACGCCGATTCAGCCCCCGATCCCCGCGACAACAATCCGCCGCTGTCGATCTCCGAGCTCAGCTTCGCGCTGAAGCGGACGCTCGAGGAGCGGTTCGGCCATGTGCGGCTGCGCGGCGAAATCTCCAAGGTGAACCGGCATGCGTCCGGCCACGTCTATCTGACCCTGAAGGACGACCGGTCCTCCATCGACGGGGTGGTGTGGAAGGGCGTGGTGCGTGGGCTTCAGGCCCAGCCGGAGACGGGGCTGGAGGTCATCGTCACCGGCAAGATCACCAGCTATCCGGCGCGGTCGTCCTATCAGATCGTCATCGACAGCATGGAGCCGGCGGGCGCCGGGGCCCTGCTGGCGCAACTGGAGCGGCTCAAGGCGAAGCTGCACGGCGAGGGCCTGTTCGATCCGGCCCACAAGCGGCCGATCCCGGCCTTTCCCGCAGTGGTGGGAGTCATCACCAGCCCCACCGGCGCGGTGATCCGCGACATCCTGCACAGGATCGCGGAACGCTGGCCGTGCCGGGTCATCGTCTGGCCCTGCGTGGTGCAGGGCGATGCGGCGGCGGCCCAGGTGGCGGCGGCTGTGCGGGGCTTCGACGCCATGACGCCCGACGGGCCGATTCCCCGCCCGGACGTGGTGATCGTGGCGCGCGGCGGCGGCTCGGTCGAGGACCTGTGGGCTTTCAACGACGAGGCCCTGGCCCGGGCGGTGGCCGAGGCGAACCTGCCGATCATCTCGGCGGTGGGCCACGAGACCGACACCACGCTGATCGATTTCGTGTCGGACCGCCGTGCCCCGACGCCGACCGGGGCGGCCGAAATGGCCACGCCGGTGCTGGCGGACCTGAAGGCGGCGGTGGCGGACATGGAGCGGCGGCTGTTCCGCTGCGGATCGCGGGTGCTGGAGGACCGGCGCACGCGGCTGAGGGCGGCGGCGCGGGGCCTGCCCGCCAGGCCTGAGGATTTGATCGCCCTGGCCCAGCAGCGGCTGGACCATGCGTCAAGCCGTCTGGCCTCGGGCCTGACCCGCAATGCGGCGATCCACGAACGGGAGCTGGTCCGCGCCGCCTCGCGGCTGACGCCGGGCCTGCTGATGCGGCCGATCCGGCATCAGGGCGAACGGTTGAGCAGTCTCGACGCCCGCATGGCCGGGGCGCTGGGGCGCGTCGTCCCGCGCGAGGCTGACCGGCTGGGCCGCATCGGCCGCCTGTACGAGAGCCTGAACCCGGACGGGCCGCTGAAGCGGGGCTTCGCGCGGGTGCACGCCGAGGACGGGGCGCTGGTCCGGTCGGCGGCCGCGCTGCAGTCCGGCCAGCCGGTCCGCCTGGTGTTCGCGGACGGCGACCGCGACGCCGTGGTGGATGGCGGATCGGCGCCGGTGCGCAGGACGGCCCCGTCGAAGATTCCCTCGCCGCCGACGAAGCAGGGCGACCTGTTCTAGGGGGCCAGGAACCGGTTCACCGAGGCCAGGAACTCGCGGGGGCGGTCGATCATGACCATGTGCTCGGCCCCCTCGATGCGCTCGAAGCGGGCGGCGTTGCGCAGCCTGAGGAAGCCCTGGCGGAAGCCCTGGTCCACCTGATGGCGGGGGCTGTCAGCGGACTCGCTCCAGCCGTAGACCACTGTGACCGGGGCCGTGACGCGGGCCAGATCGGCGCGCAGGTCAGTGGTCATGACCTCGTAGATGCCCTGGGCCAGCACATGCCGGTCGCCGCCCTGCCAGCCCATGGCGCCCACCACGGCATCAGCCGCGCCGCCGAACCGGGCGCCCACCGCGCCCGCCTGCTGACGCAGCACCTGATCACCCAGGAACAGCACGGCGGTGCGCGCCACCTCGGCGATGGGGGCCACGTCGGCGGTGGTGGCGCGGCTGTTGATCAGGGACGGAAAGAAGGGCGAGGAATCCACCACCATGACCCGCCCGATGCGGCCGGGCGCGTCGGCGGCCATCTTCAGGGCGATCTGTCCGCCCATGGAGTGGCCGATGACCGCTGGGCGCTCAACCCCCTGTTCGCTCATGTAGCGACGAACCTCATTGGCGATGGCGGCGGTCAGGGGGCCGCGGGCATTGGCGCCGGGAGGCGCGTCGCCGAAGCCGTTCACACCCACCACATGCACCCGATGGCTTGCTTCCAGCGCACGGACGGTCTCGTCCCAGACGGCGGGAGTGGAGGCCAGGCCGGGGATCAGGATCACGTCCGGTCCCGCGCCTCTCGCCATTACGGTGATGCGGTCGGACTGGAACGCCTGGGCGGTCGCCGGGGTGGCGAAAACCAGGATGAGAAGAGTCAGGATGAGACGGGCCATGACCGTCCCTAACCCCCGATCACGGCGAACGGTTGACCAAGCCGCGTCAGGCCATGATTCGCAGCACCAGCGGCAGACCCACGAGAAGGGCGACCAGCAGGATGATGGCCAGAGGCGCGAAGCGGCGTCGCGCCGACACGCTGCGCCGGGCGCCCAACATGCCCGCCACAGCCCAGGGCGCGGCCAGCACGCCAAGCGCCAGACCCGCGTCCCGGCCCGGGGCGCCGGCGGCGGATGGGAGGTCGTCGGGCGCGTCAGACACGAACTCTCCGGCCTGCACGCGGGCCAGGATGGCGCGGGCGTCGGCGGCCTCGTCGTCGGGCGCCATGACCCGCAGGCCGCCGACGGCGCGCTGCATCAGCGGGTCCATGCCGATCAGGTGATGATCCGCCACCTCGGCCCGGATGCCGGCCGAGCGCAGCAGGGCAGCGGCCAGTTCGGCCTCATGCAGATCATGAAAGCGGCCGACCTCGATGGACATGGCTTCAGGATAGCATGCCCGGCCCCGTCACCGTAACGACGGGCCGTGCGAGGGGGATCAGAGGTCCAGCAGGAAGCGCTGGGGATCCTCGAGGTTTTCCTTGATGCGCACCAGGAAGGTCACGGCCTCCTTGCCGTCCACGATGCGGTGATCGTAGCTGAGCGCCAGGTACATCATCGGGCGGATCTTCACCTCGCCGTTCACCGCCACCGGGCGCTGGACGATGTTGTGCATGCCCAGGATGCCGGACTGGGGCATGTTCAGGATCGGCGTCGACATCAGCGAGCCGTAGATGCCGCCGTTGGTGATGGTGAAGGTGCCGCCCTGCAACTGGTCCAGGGTCAGGTCGCCGTCGCGGGCGGCCTTGCCCAGGGCGGCAATGCCCTTCTCGATCCCGGCCAGGGACAGCTGGTCGGCATCGCGCAGCACCGGCACCACCAGACCCTTCTCGGTGCCCACGGCCACGCCGATGTCATAGTGGTTCTTGTAGATGATGTCCGTGCCGTCGATCTCGGCGTTGACCGCCGGAATCTCCTTCAGCGAGGCGACGACCGCCTTCACGAACAGGCTCATGAAGCCCAGCTTGACGCCGTGACGCTTCTCGAAGCTGTCCTTGTAGGCGGTGCGCAGGGCCATGACCGCGCTCATGTCCACCTCGTTGAAGGTGGTCAGCTGGGCGGCGGTGTTCTGGGATTCCTTCAGGCGCCGGGCGATGGTCTGGCGCAGGCGGGTCATCTTGACCCGCTCCTCGCGCGGGCCCGTGGCGCGGGGCGCGGCCGGGGCCGGAGCCGCAGCGGGCGCGGCTTTCGGCGCGTCAGCGGCGGCCAGGGCGTCACCCTTGAGGATGCGGCCATCCTTGCCCGAGCCGTCGATGGCCTTCGGGTCCAGATTCTTCTCGGTGACGATGCGCTGCACCGAGGGCGACAGGTGGGGCGCGTCCCCGCCCTTGTCGGTGACCTGGGCGCTGCCGGCGTTGGCGGCGGGCGCCGAGGGCGCGGAAGCGGCGGCGCCCTGGCCGGCGGCCACCTTGCCGATCACCTGACCGGGGGTGACGGTGGCGCCCTGTTCGGCGGTGATCTCGGCCAGCACGCCGTCGGCGGGCGAGGAGACCTCGACGGCCACCTTGTCGGTCTCGATCTCGACCAGGACCTCGTCCTTCCTGACCGCGTCGCCTGCCTTCTTGAGCCAGGCGCCCATGGTGCCCTCGGCCACGCTCTCGCCCATGGTCGGGGTGGTCAGGTCGATGGTTTCGGTCTTGGCGGCGGCCTTGGCGGGCCTGGCTTCAGCCTTCTCCGCCTTGGGCGCGTCCTTGGCGGGCGCGGCCGCGCCGCCCTCGGTGACCTTGCCCAGCACGGCGCCGGCGGTGACCGTGTCGCCTTCACCGGCGGTGATCTCGGCCAGCACGCCGTCGGCGGGGGCCACGACCTCCAGCGAGACCTTGTCGGTCTCCAGCTCCACCAGCAGTTCGTCCTTCTTCACCGCGTCGCCGGCCTTCTTTGTCCACTTGGCGACGGTCGCCTCGGAAACGGATTCGCCGAGGGTGGGGGTGAGGATGTCGGCCATGGGAAGGTCCAGTATCTTTCGTGATCAGTCGGGCGAGGTCAGGCGGGCGAAATGGGACAGGCGGTTCAGGCGAGGGCTTCGGAGAGGAAGGTCTCCAGTTCCTTGAGGTGTCGGCTCATCAGGCCGGCGGCGGTGGAGGCCGAGGCGGGGCGACCCACATATCGGGCGCGCTTGGCCTTGATGTCCAGCTTGTCCAGGGTCAGCTCCAGCCAGGGGTCGACGAAGGTCCAGCCGCCCATGTTCTTGGGTTCTTCCTGACACCAGACGAGATCAGCGTTGGGGAAGCGGGCCAGCTCGGTCATCAGCGACTTCATGGGCCAGGGATAGAACTGCTCCAGACGCATCAGATAGATGTCGTTGACACCCGCCTTCTCACGGGCCTCCAGCAGGTCATAGTAGACCTTGCCCGAGCACAGCACGACGCGGCGGATGTCCTTGTCGGCCTTGATCTTGACGCCCGCCATCTCTGGTCGGGTCTGGGCGTCGTCGTGCAGCACCCGGTGGAAGGTGGAGCCCTCGGCCAGTTCGTGCAGGGACGACACCGCCTTCTTGTGACGCAGCAGCGACTTGGGCGTCATGATGATCAGCGGCTTGCGGAACGGCCGGTGCATCTGGCGACGCAGGATGTGGAAATAGTTGGCCGGGGTGGTGCAGTTGGCCACCTGGATGTTGTCCTCGGCGCAGGCCTGCAGGAACCGCTCCAGACGGGCCGAGGAGTGCTCGGGTCCCTGGCCTTCGTAGCCGTGGGGCAGCAGCATGGTCAGGCCGCACATGCGCAGCCATTTGCGCTCGCCGGAGGTAATGAACTGGTCGATCACCACCTGGGCGCCGTTCACGAAGTCGCCGAACTGGGCCTCCCACAGAACAAGCGTGTTGGGGTCCGACAGCGCGTAGCCGTATTCGAAGCCCAGCACCGCTTCCTCGGACAGGGCCGAGTCGATGACCTCGAACTGGGCCTGGCCATCGCGCAGGTTGTTCAAGGGGACGTAGCGGTCCTCGGTGGTCTGGTCGATGACGCCCGAGTGGCGCTGGCTGAAGGTGCCGCGCATGGAGTCCTGGCCGGACAGGCGCACCGGGAAGCCCTCGTCCAGCAGACCGGCGAAGGCCAGGCTCTCGGCCGTGGCCCAGTCGATGTTTTCGCCCGACTCGATCATCTGGCGGCGGCCGTCCATGACGCGCTTCAGCGTCTTGTGGATGTCCACATCGTTGGGGACGGTGGTCAGGCTGTGGCCGTACTCGCGCAGCTTTTCCGCCGGGACGCCCGTCTCGCCGCGCCGCTCGTCGCCCTCGGGCAGGCCCAGCCCCTTCCACTGGCCGTCCAGCCAGTCGGCCTTGGAGGCCTTGTAGGTCTTGCCGGCCTCGAACTGCTTGTCGAGGAACTGCTCGAAGGCCTCGATCTCGGCGTCCACATCGGCCTGGGTCAGCACCCCCTCGTCGATCAGGCGCTGGCTGTAGATCTCGCGCGTGGACGGCTGGGCCCTGATCTTCGAGTACATCAGCGGCTGGGTGAAGGTGGGGTCGTCACCCTCGTTGTGGCCGAAGCGGCGATAGCAGAACATGTCCACCACCACGTCCTTGTTGAACGTCTGGCGGAACTCGGTGGCGATCTTCGCGGCGAAGACCACGGCCTCGGGGTCATCCCCGTTGACGTGGAAGATCGGCGCCTGGACCATCAGGGCCACGTCCGAGGGATAGGGGCTGGATCGGCTGTTCCGCGGGCTGGTGGTGAAGCCGATCTGGTTGTTGATGATGAAGTGGATGGTGCCGCCGGTGCGGTAGCCCTTCAGCCCCATCAGGGCGAAGCATTCGGCCACCACGCCCTGGCCGGCGAAGGCCGCGTCGCCGTGGATCAGCAGCGGCATCACCTTGGTGCGGTCCAGGATCGCCGCCGCCACGGTGCGGTCCTTGTTGGCCTCGCGGATGTCGAACGACTGCTTGGCGCGCGCCTTGCCCAGCACCACCGGATTGACGATCTCAAGGTGCGACGGGTTGGCGGTCAGCGACAGGTGCACCTTGTTGCCGTCGAACTCGCGGTCCGACGAGGCGCCCATGTGGTATTTGACGTCGCCCGAGCCCTCGATGTCGGACGGCAGGGTCGAACCGCCCTGGAACTCGTGGAAGATGACCTCGTAGGGCTTGCCCATGACGGCGGCGAGCACGTTCAGGCGGCCCCGGTGGGCCATGCCCAGCACGATTTCATCGACGCCCATGGCGCCGCCGCGCTTGATCACCTGCTCCAGCGCCGGGACCATGGCCTCGCCGCCGTCCAGGCCGAAGCGCTTGGTGCCGGGGAAGCGCTTGTGCAGGAAGCGCTCGAAGGTCTCGGCCTCGATCAGCTTGGACAGGATTGCGCGCTTGCCGTTGGCGGTGAAGGTGATCTCGCGATCATTGCCTTCCTTGTCGCGGCCCTCGATGCGCTCCTGCAGCCAGGCCTTCTCCTCGGGCTCGGCGATGTGCATGTACTGCACGCCGAGATTGCCGCAGTAGGTCCGGCGCAGGATGGCGATGATCTCGCGCAGATTGGCGCTTTCCATCCCCAGCACATTGGCGATGAAGATCGGCCGGTCCATGTCGGCCTCGGTGAAGCCCCAGAACTCGGGCGTCAGCTCGGGGTTCTGGATCGGCGGCTCGATGCCCAGCGGGTCCAGATTGGCCTGAAGGTGGCCGCGAATGCGGTAGGCCCGGATCAGCATCAGGGCGCGGATGGAGTCGTGGGCTGCGGCGCGGATCTCGTCGCCGGTGACCGACGGCGCAGCGGCGGGGGCCGAGGCAACAGGGGCGGCGGGCTTCTTGGGATCGGCCTTGGGCGCCGGCCAGCGGCCGTCCATGGCGCCCAGCTCGTCGGTGGGCTCGGTGACAGGCTTGCGGCCCCACGAGCCGGCCCCGGCGGCTTCCTTCACCAGATCGGCGCGATCGCGCAGCTGATCGAAGAAGGCGCGCCATTCGCCCGAAACCGAAGCGGGATTGTCGGCCCACTTCGCGTGAAGTTCTTCAATGAACCCGGCGTTGGCGCCGTAAAGGAAGGAGGTCTCGGCAAAGACCTGGTTCAGCCGACCCGCATCGTCCGCCATCGTATCGCTTCTCGTCCCTTCGGACGCATCCCATCAAAAACCCGGGCGCACGTCTGCGCGTGGGGAGGGGCGTCGCCGTTCATATAGCCGCTGTTTCCTTACGGGTCATGACCGCATGGTGGCGAAGCGCGGATATTTTTCGATTTATCGGACAAATGCGCGACCTGTGGGCGGCGCGCACGAAAAAGGCTCCGCGTCGCCGGGACGCGGAGCCTCAAATCGTCATCCGACCGAAATCAGCCTGCGGCGATCTCGGCGGCTTCCTCGGCCAGGATGGTCAGGCCGCCGGCGTTGACATCGGCGAAACCGCCCTTGACCTCGAAGCGGCGCACCGAGGCGCCGTCACGGATGGTCACGGCCCCCTCGCGCAGGGCGGTCATGAAGGGCGCGTGGTCGGGCAGGACGCCGAAGTCGCCCTCCACGCCCGGCGCGTCCACCTGATCCACCAGGCCCGAAAAGACCTCGCGTTCCGGCGAGACGAGGGAGAAGTTCAGTTTGCCAGCCATGACTACGCTGCGTCCGCGGCCAGCTTGTTGGCCTTTTCGACGGCTTCCTCGATGGCGCCGACCATGTAGAAGGCGGCTTCCGGAAGGTGGTCGTATTCGCCGGCGACGATGCCCTTGAAGCTGCGGATGGTGTCGGCCAGCTCGACGAACTTGCCGGGCGAGTTGGTGAACTGCTCGGCCACGAAGAAGGGCTGCGACAGGAAGCGCTGGATCTTGCGGGCGCGCGAGACGATCAGCTTGTCCTCTTCCGACAGCTCATCCATGCCCAGGATGGCGATGATGTCCTTCAGGCCTTTGTATTGCTGCAGCACTTCCTGGACCGAACGGGCGACGTTGTAGTGCTCCTCGCCGATCACCAGCGGGTCCATGATCCGCGAGGTGGAGTCCAGCGGGTCCACGGCCGGGAAGATGGCCTGGGCGGCGATGTCGCGGTTCAGAACCGTGGTGGCGTCCAGGTGGGCGAAGGAGGCGGCGGGGGCCGGGTCGGTCAGGTCGTCGGCGGGCACATAGATGGCCTGGACCGAGGTGATCGAGCCCTTGCGGGTGGAGGTGATGCGCTCCTGCAGATTGCCCATCTCGGTGGCCAGGGTGGGCTGATAGCCCACGGCCGAGGGGATGCGGCCCAGCAGGGCGGACACTTCGGAACCGGCCTGGGTGAAGCGGAAGATGTTGTCCACGAACAGCAGCACGTCCTTGCCTTCCTCGTCGCGGAAGTACTCGGCGATGGACAGGCCGGTCAGGGCGACGCGGGCGCGGGCGCCAGGAGGCTCGTTCATCTGGCCGTACACCAGGGCGCACTTGGAGCCCTCGGTGGAGCCGCCGTTCTTGGCCGGGTCCACGTTGACGTTGGACTCGATCATCTCGTGATACAGGTCGTTGCCCTCGCGGGTGCGCTCGCCCACGCCGGCCAGCACGGAGTAACCGCCGTAGGCCTTGGCGATGTTGTTGATCAGCTCCTGCATGGTCACGGTCTTGCCCACGCCGGCGCCGCCGAACAGGCCGATCTTGCCGCCCTTGGTGTAGGGGCACATCAGGTCGATGACCTTGATGCCCGTGACCAGGATTTCCGACGAGGTGGACTGTTCCTCGAAGCTGGGCGCTTCCTTGTGGATCGGGCGGAACATGTCCGTCTTGATCGGGCCCTGCTCGTCGATGGGCGCGCCGACCACGTTCATGATGCGGCCCAGGGTGCCGGGTCCGACCGGGGCCTGGATGGACGAGCCGGTGTCGGTCACGGGCTGGCCGCGGGTCAGACCCTCGGTGGTGTCCATGGAGATGGTGCGGACCATGTTCTCACCCAGGTGCTGGGCGACTTCCAGAACCAGGGTGAAGGGCTCGCCCGTCTTCTGGTCGACGTTCTGGGTTTCCAGGGCGTTGAGGATCGCCGGCAGGGGGCCGGTGAACTCCACGTCCACGACCGCGCCGATCACCTGGGCGATGCGGCCGGTGGCGCTGGAGACGGCGGCCCGGGGCGCAGCCGACGCCTTGGCGGCGGCGGGCTTGCGAGCTGCGGGAGCCTTCTTGGCGGCGGGCTTCTTGGTGGCGACGGTGTCGGTCATGGCTGGGGTCCGTATCGGATTGTCTGTGCGGTCGGGATCAGAGGGCTTCGGCGCCGGCGATGATCTCGATCAGTTCGGTGGTGATCTGGGCCTGGCGTTTGCGGTTGTACTGCAGGGTCAGGGCGTTGATGAGGTCGCCGGCGTTGCGTGTGGCGTTGTCCATCGCCGCCATCTGCGAGCCGAAGAAGCCCGCCTGGTTTTCGTACAGGGCGGCCAGGATCTGGGTGGTCAGGTTGCGCGGCAGCAGGGTCTCGAGGATTTCCTCTTCCGAGGGCTCGTATTCATAGACCGCGCCGTTCAGGTCGATGGGGGCGGCGTCGCCCTCAACCACAGCCGGGATCAGCTGCTTGCCGGTCGGCACCTGGGCGATCACGGACTGGAAGCGGCTGTAGAACAGGGTGACCACGTCGGCCTCCCCGTTCTCGAACGCCTGGGCGATCATCTCGGCGATCGGCTGGGCCGAGGCCAGGCCGATGGTCTTGTGATCGCTCAGCTCGAAGGTGTGCTTCATGCGGTCGGAGAACACGCGCGACAGCTGATCGCGGGACTTGCGGCCCACGGCGATGATCTGCACGTCCTTGCCCTGGGCGATCAGGGCCCGGATGCGCTCGCGCGCGGCGCGGACCACATTGGTGGAGAAGCCGCCGGCCAGACCCTTGTCCGCCGTGGCCACCACGATCAGGTGGCGCTGGTCGGCGCCGGCGCCGGCCAGCAGACGCGGGGCGTCGTCGCCCGACACCCCGGCGGCCAGATTGGCGATGACCGAGGCCATCTTGCGCGCATAGGGACGGGCGCTCTCGGCCTGATCCTGGGCGCGCTTCAGCTTGGCCGCGGCGACCATCTGCATGGCTTTCGTGATCTTCTGCGTGGCTTTCACGCTTCCGATCCGATTGCGCATTTCCTTGAGGCTGGCCATGCGGCGTTCCTCTAGCTCCTAAAAGGTTCGGCCGGTCAGGCGAAGGTCTTCACGAAGGCGTCGAGGACGCTCTTCAGTTCGGTTTCCAGATCGGACGTCAGATCCTTCTTGGTGCGGATGCCCTCCAGCAGCGAGGCGTGGTTGGCATGGACGCGCGCCAGCAGCTCGCGCTCGAAGCGGCCCACGTCGGCCACGGCGATGCCGTCGATGTAGCCGCGCGTGCCGGCGTAGACCGAGACCACCTGCTCCTCCATCGCCAGCGGCGAGTACTGGGGCTGCTTCAGCAGCTCGGTCAGGCGGGCGCCGCGGGCCAGCAGCTTCTGGGTCGAGGCGTCCAGGTCCGAACCGAACTTGGCGAAGGCGGCCATTTCCCGGTACTGGGCCAGCTCGCCCTTGATGGTGCCGGCGACCTTCTTCATGGCCTTGGTCTGGGCCGAGGAGCCCACCCGCGACACCGAGATGCCCACGTTCACGGCCGGGCGGATGCCTTGGTAGAACAGGTCTGATTCCAGGAAGATCTGGCCGTCGGTGATCGAGATCACGTTGGTCGGGATATAGGCCGACACGTCATTGGCCTGGGTTTCGATGATCGGCAGGGCGGTCAGCGAGCCCGAGCCGTAATCGCCGTTCAGCTTGGCCGAACGCTCCAGCAGGCGGCTGTGCAGATAGAAGACGTCGCCCGGATAGGCTTCGCGGCCGGGCGGGCGTCGCAGCAGCAGGGACATCTGGCGGTAGGCCACGGCCTGCTTGGACAGATCGTCATAGACGATCAGGGCGTGCATGCCGTTGTCGCGGAAGAACTCGCCCATGGCGGTGCCGGCGAACGGGGCCAGGAACTGCAGCGGGGCGGGCTCGGACGCCGTGGCGGCCACGACGATGGTGTATTCCATCGCCCCGGCCTCTTCGAGGGTCTTGACGATCTGGGCGACCGTGGAGCGCTTCTGGCCGATGGCGACGTAGATGCAGTAGAGCTTGGCGCTCTCGTCGTCGGTCTTGTTGACGTTCTTCTGGTTCAGGATGGTGTCGACGGCCACGGCGGTCTTGCCCACCTGACGATCGCCGATGATCAGCTCGCGCTGGCCACGGCCGACGGGGATCAGGGTGTCGATGGCCTTCAGGCCGGTCTGCATGGGCTCATGCACCGACTTGCGGGGGATGATGCCCGGCGCCTTGACGTCCACGCGGCGGCGCTCGGCGGCGCCCTTGATGGGGCCCTTGCCGTCGATGGGTTCGCCCAGCGGATTGACGACACGGCCCAGCAGGGCCTTGCCCACCGGCACGTCCACGATTTCGCCCAGGCGGCGGACCTCGTCGCCCTCGGCGATCTCGGCGTCGGCGCCGAAGATCACGGCGCCCACGTTGTCGCGCTCCAGGTTCAGGGCCATGCCCTTGACCCCGGCCTTGGTGAACTGGACCATTTCACCGGCCTGGACATTGTCCAGGCCGTGGATGCGGGCGATGCCGTCGCCGACCGACAGCACGCTGCCGACGTCGGAGACATCGGCCTCGACGCCGAAATTAGCGATCTGCGACTTGAGGATGGCCGAGATTTCGGCGGCGCGGATGTCCATGACTGGCTCTTTCGGTTTTCGTCCTGGGCGGGCGTTTCCGCCCGTTGTCTTGTTGATCGGTAAGGGTCAGGCCCGGCGGAGGGCGAACTTCATCTGGTCGAGCTGGGTCTTCAGCGAGGCGTCGAACAGTTTCGAGCCCACCTTGACCTTGATCCCGCCCAGGATCGACGGATCGACCCGGGCGGTCATTTCGGGGTCGCGGCCCAGAGCGCCCTTCAGCGCCGCCTGGATCGCGGAAACCTGTCTGGCGTCCAGCGCCTTGGCCGAGATCACCTCGGCCGCGACGATGCCGGCGTGCCGGGCGTACAGCGCCTCGAACGCGGCGATGGCGCCGGTCAGATCGGCGGCGCGGCCATTGGCGGCCATCAGGCCGAGGAATTTCGTCGTGGTCGGATCGAACTTCGCCTTGTCGGCGATGGCCTCCAGACCCTTCTGCTTGTCCTCGACCGGAATCACCGGCGAGGTGGCCAGACGGCGCAGGTCCGCGCTGTCGATCCAGGCAGCCCGGAGGCTGCGCAGATCCGCGCGCACGGCGTCCAGCCGCTTGTTTTCATTGGCGAGATCGAACAACGCCTGAGCGTAGCGTTCGCCGACTTCCGTCGATCTGAAATCTTCAGCCACTTGTATGGTCCGCCGGATAAAAGCGTTGGGTCGTCGCCGGAACGCAGGAACGTCCCGACCAAAGGCTTGATTTGCTTGGTGAAAGCACGCGAGGGTGAAGCTCTACCGAACCGGCCTTGCGCAAGCCGGGCGCCTGTTAGCATGGGCCGGTGCGCCCCGCAACCGAGGCGGGGCGCCGCATCACGCATCGCTCCTTCACTTGCACCTCTAGCCGGGTTTGGCGCGACTTGCTATTTCGCGCTGACGAGGCGCGCCCCGCGCCTGACCGGACTCCCCCATGGAAACCCTCCCCGCCTACCTTCTCTCCCTGATGGCCGATCCGGCCGCCTGGGCCGCGCTCATCACCCTGATCGTCATGGAAGTGGTGCTGGGGATCGACAATCTGATCTTCATCTCGATCCTGTCCAACAAGCTGCCCGCCGAGCACCGCTCGCGGGTGCGGCGCATCGGCATCTCGCTGGCCCTGGTCATGCGCCTGGTGCTGCTGTCCACCATCGCCTGGATCGTGACCCTGACTGCGCCGCTGTTCAGCGTGTTCGGCAACGAATTCTCGTGGAAGGACATCATCCTGATCGCGGGCGGCCTGTTTCTGGTCTGGAAGGCCACCAAGGAGATCCACCACTCGGTGGACCCGGAGTCCGCCGACCATCTGCTGGACAAGGACAAGGCCGACGTGGTCATCAGCAACATCGGCGGAGCGATTTTCCAGATCATCCTGCTGGATCTGGTGTTCTCCATCGACTCCATCCTGACCGCGGTGGGCATGACCGAGCACCTGCCGATCATGGTCATCGCCGTGCTGGTGGCCATCGCCGTGATGTTGCTGGCGGCCGATCCGCTGGGCGAATTCATCCACAAGAACCCCACCGTGGTCATGCTGGCCCTGGGTTTCCTGCTGATGATCGGCATGGTGCTGATCGCCGAAGGCTTCGGCGCCCATGTGCCCAAGGGCTACATCTATGCGGCCATGGCCTTCTCCGCCGGGGTCGAGGCCCTGAACATGTGGCAACGGAAATCGCAGCAGCGAAAGGCCGCAGCGGCGGCGGCGTCCCACGGCGGCGATCCGGGCATCTGACGGCAGGGAGCGGCGTATGACCCGGATCCTGTCTTCGCTGTTCCTGCTGTGTCTTGTCGGTGTCGCCGGGCCGGCCTGGACCCAGGCCGCGCCGGTGCTCGGCTACAGGGTGATCCAGAGCTATCCCCACGACCGGACGGCCTTCACCCAGGGCCTGCTGTGGCGTGACGGCTATCTATACGAGAGCACCGGCCAGCACGGCGCCTCCGGCGTGCGCCGGGTCCGCCTGGAAGACGGGGACGTGCTGCAGCGCCAGGCCATCCCGCACCAGTATTTCGGCGAAGGCATCGTGGACTGGGGTGATCGCCTGATCGGCCTGACCTGGCGGCACGGGATCGGCTTCGTCTGGGACGTGGACAGCTTCACCCTGGTGACCGCCTTCACCTATCCGGGCGAGGGCTGGGGCCTGACCCGCGACGATCGCCGCCTGATCATGAGCGACGGCACGGCGGAGCTGCGCTTTCTGGATCCTGAAACCTTCGGCGAAACGGGACGGGTGCGGGTGACCGACGACGGCGAGCCCGTGGCGAACCTGAACGAGCTGGAGTGGATCGAGGGCGAGGTCTGGGCCAACATCTGGGGCAGCGACCGCATCGCCCGCATCGACCCGGAGACCGGCCGGGTGACCGCGTGGGTGGACCTGACCGGACTGCTTCCCGCCGGGGACCGGCTCGGCGTCGACGTGCTGAACGGCATCGCTTGGGACGCGCAGAACGGGCGCCTGTTCGTCACCGGCAAATACTGGCCGACCCTGTTCCACATCGAGGTGGAGCCCCCTAGCGCCCCGGGCGTGCGCTAGAGGAAGCTGTAGGGGTCCACGTCCACCGACAGGCGTACCGAGGACGGGATTTTCACCCGGGCCAGCCAGGCGCGCAGGAAGGCCTGAAGGTCCACGTCCCGGTCGGCCCGGACCAGCAGCCGTTTCCTGCGCCGCCCGCGCACCAGCGCCAGCGGCGCATCGGCGGGACCGTAGACCTCCAGCCGCTCGGCATTGGGAATGGCCGCGGCCAGATCGGCGGCGGCCTTCTCCACCGCCTCTGCCTTTTCACCTGAGAGGATCAGCGCCGCCAGACGGCCGTGGGGCGGCAGGGACGCGGCCTCGCGCTCGGCGATCTCGGTCTGCATGAACGCCTCCCGGTCCCCCGCCGCCAGGGCCTGAAGCACCGGATGCTCCGGGGTCCAGGTCTGCAGCAGGGCCCGGCCCGGCCGGTCGGCCCGGCCCGCGCGGCCCGTGGCCTGGGTCAGGAGCTGGAAGGTGCGCTCGGCCGCACGAAGGTCGCCGCCCCGCAGGCCCAGATCGGCGTCCACCACCCCCACCAGCGTCAGGCGCGGGAAGTTGTGCCCTTTCGCCGCCGCCTGGGTGGCGACCAGAATGTCGATACCGCCCTCGGCCATGGTTTCGATCAGGGCCCGCGCGCTCTTGCCGTCGGGCACGGTGTCGGAGCTGAACACCGCCGTACGCGCATCGGGGAACAGGCCGCGCACCTCCTCCTCCACCCGCTCCACTCCGGGCCCGACCGGCACGAGGGTGTCCACCGCCCCGCAGGCGGGGCAGGTCTTGGGTTTGGCCATTGAAAAGCCGGTCAGGTGACACACCAGCCGTCCAGTGTAGCGATGTTCCACCAGCCAGGAATCCGTGTCCGGCGCGGTCAGCCGGTGTCCGCAGGCCCGGCACAGCACCACCGGCGCATAGCCGCGCCGGTTCAGGAACAGCAGCACCTGCTCGCCCCGGCCCAGGGTCTCGATCATGGCCTCGCGCAGGGGCTGGGACAGCCAGGTCTGGGGATCGGGCGGAGCCTGCCGCAGATCGATCAGGGCGATGGACGGCATCACCGCCGCCCCGTGCCGCGCCGACAGCCTGAGCCAGCCGTAGCGGCCCTGCCGCGCATTGGTCAGGGTCTCCAGCGACGGGGTGGCCGAGGCCAGCACCACCGCTGCGCGCTCGATCCGTGCCCGCGCCACCGCCAGATCGCGGGCGTGATAGATCAGGCCCTCCTCCTGCTTGAACGAGCCGTCGTGCTCCTCGTCCACCACGATCAGGCGCAGATTGACGAAGGGCAGGAACAGGGCCGAGCGGGCGCCGACCACGATGTTGCAGCGCCCGGCGGCCACCGCCTCCCACACCTGACGACGGCGCGGGCCGGGCACGCCGGAATGCCATTCGGCCGGCAGGGCGCCGAAACGGTCGGCGATGCGCGCGATCACCGCCTGGGTCAGGGCGATTTCGGGCAGCAGGATCAGGATCTGCGCGTCGGGCTCGACCTTCAGCAGCCGGGCCATGGCCTCCAGATAGGCCTCGGTCTTGCCCGAGCCCGTGACACCGTCCAGCAGGAACGGCGCGAAGGCGCGGGTGGCCACCGCCTCGGACAGCACATCGGCCGCCGCCGCCTGATCCGCGTTCAGGGTCGCGGGCGCGTGGTCCGGGTCGGGGGCGTCGAACCCGGCGTCCGCCGCGATCTCGATGATCTCCAGCACGCCCTCGTCGGTCAGGCCCTTGACCACGCCCGACGACACCCCCGCCGCCCGGGCCAGATCAGCGGCGGTCATGGCCTTGTCGCCCAGCGCCTCAAGCACGGCGTCGCGGGCGGGGGTGGCGCGGGCGGGGACGCGGTCGCCGACCCGGCGCACCCGGCGCTCGGGCCGGGGCGGCGGGCTGCGCAGGCCCTTGATGGCCATAGCCGCCATTTCACCCGGCGGGCTGAGGGTCCAGCGCGCGGCCCATTCCACGAAGGCGAGGGTTCGGGGCGGCAGGGGCGGATCGTCCAGCCGGTGATCCACCGCCTTCAGACGCCGGTTGGAGCCGGTCGTCTCGCGCACCTCCGACACGATGCCCCGCACCAGCCGGGGGCCCAGCGGCACCGCCACATGGTCGCCGGGCGCGAGCGTCAGCTCCTTCGGAACCTCGTAATCGAAGGCTTCGGGCACCGGCAGGGGAATCAGGACGGCGGCGAGGATCATGCCTCACGCTCGCACAAGCCGCGATGATCCGCTAAAGGGCGAGCCATGAAACTCTTTCTCGACACAGCCGACGTCGCCGTCATCAAGGACATGGTCCCCACCGGCATGGTGGACGGCGTCACCACCAATCCATCCCTGATCGCCAAATCCGGTCGCAACATCGCCGAGGTCATCGCCGAGATTTGCGCCCTCGTCGAGGGGCCCATTTCCGCCGAGGCCGTGGCCGTGGACTTCGAGACCATGGTCAAGGAAGGCGACAAGCTGGCCGCCATCGCTGACAATGTGGTGGTCAAGCTGCCCCTGACCTGGGACGGGCTGCGCGCCTGCCGCGCCTTCACCGACAAGGGCGTCAAGACCAACGTCACCCTGTGCTTCTCGGCGGCCCAGGCCATGCTGGCGGCCAAGGCCGGCGCCACCTTCATCTCGCCCTTCGTGGGACGGCTGGAGGATCACGGCGCGGACGGCATCGGCCTGCTGGAGGAAATCCGCGTCCTCTACGACGTGCACGGCTTCGAGACCGAAATCCTGGCCGCGTCCCTGCGCAATCCGGCCCATGTCTCGGCCGCGGCCGTGGCCGGCGCCGACGCCGCGACCCTGCCGCCGGACGTTTTGAAGGCCTTGGTCAAGCATCCCTTAACCGACAAGGGGCTTGATCAATTCCTGGCCGACTGGGGCAAGACGGGACAATCCATCCTGTAATCCCGGCTCCGGCTTCATTCGAGCCGGAGATCGTCGTGAGCGGCGCACAGGAATCCATCGAGACCGACGCCGCATCGGGCCTGCACTGGCCCGAGGTGCGCGCATGGCTTCAGGCCAACACCGATCTTCTGACCCATGACCGGGCCCTGCTGGAAGAGCTGGGCCTGAAGAGCACGGGTCCGAACGTGGTGGAGTTCGGCCGCGCCGCCCTGACGCGCCTCGAAACCCTGATCGAGCGGGAGTCGGGCGCCCGGCGTCAGATCGAGGCGGTGGCGCGCGCCAATTTCGCCGCCCAGACCCAGACCCATGTGGCGGTGCTGGACCTGATGGAATCCCGCAACCATTCGGACCTGGCCCGGCGGCTGGACGCAGCGGCCCAAGCCCGCTTCGGCCTGGCGGGCGCGGCCATCGCTCTGCAGAAGCCCGGCGGCGTGCCGTTCGGCTGGCGGGCGCTGGAAGCGGGCGCCGTGGATGGTCTGGTGGGCGCCGACGGCCTGGCCTGGCTGGGGCCCAATTTCGACGGGCTCGACCTGTTCGGCGGGACCGAGGACGAGGTGCGCAGCGTCGCCTTGATCCGCATGGCGCCCTGGTCGCCGTCCCGGCCGGCGCTGTGCGCTTTCGGCTCGCCGGAGCCCGAGGGATTCACCCCCGCCATGGGCTGTGAACTGGTGTCGTTCCTGACCCGGGTGGTGGAGCGCATGGCCGAGCGATGGCCCATTCTCAGCTGACCGCCGATCAGGCCCTGACCGCGTGGCTGGAGCATCTGGCCCACGAACGGCGGCTGTCGCCCCGCACGCTGGAGGCCTATGGCCATATCGGCCGCCACTACCTCGGTTTTCTGGGCCGGCACCGGGGCGAGACGCTGGGCATCGCCGATCTGGGCGCGGTCACGGCGGCGGAGGTGCGCGCCCATCTGGCCGAGCGGCGCTCGGGCGACAGGCCGCTCGGCGCCCGGTCCCTGAACCAGACCCTGGCGGGCATCCGCAGCCTGCATGATTTCCTCGACCGGCGCTGCGGCGTCCCCGCCCCCCAGATCGCCCTGGTGAAGGGGCCGCGGGCCAGACCGTCCCTGCCCCGCCCGGTCAGCGAGGATCAGGCGCGGGGGCTGATGGCCGAGCCGGAAACCGACACTGATCTGCAACCGTGGGAAGCGGCGCGGGACCGGGCGGTGCTGACCCTGCTGTACGGTTGCGGCCTGCGCATTTCCGAAGGACTGAGCCTGACCCGCGCCGACGCGCCCCTGGCCGAGACCCTGCGCATCACCGGCAAGGGCGGCAAGACCCGGCTGGTGCCAGTCCTGCCCGCCGTGCGCGAGGCGGTGGACGCCTATGTCGCCGCCGCGCCCTTTCCCCTGTCGCCTGCCGGGCCGCTGTTCCGCGCCCGGCGCGGCGGCCCCCTGAGCCCTCGCCACGTGCAGGCCACGGTTCAGCGCCTGCGCAGCCGGCTGGGCCTGCCCGCCTCGGCCACGCCCCACGCCCTGCGCCACAGCTTCGCCACGCACCTGCTGGGCGCGGGAGCCGATCTTCGCTCGATCCAGGAACTGCTCGGCCACGCGTCCCTCTCGACCACGCAGAAATATGCAGCGGTGAACGCTGATCACCTTTTAAGAGCCTATGCACAGGCCCACCCCCGGGCCTAACGTCGTTCTTCCGCTAGGGGCGGGAGGGGCGCATGCGCCTGACAAGACGAGCCGCGCTGACGGGTCTGGCGGGGACTTCCCTGACGCCCGCGCCCGTTTTCGCGCAAGCTCCGGCGCTTGAAAGCACCGCTCCGCCGGCACCGCCGCCCATTGATCCGACAGCGCTCCAGACCCTGTCCAATCTGGTCACCCGCATGGCTGTTCAGGTGATGATCGGCGAGGCCGGCCCCTATCGGTTCGTGGTGGACACCGGGGCCGGCCGAACCTCCATTTCCCGGGAGCTGGCTGCGGCGCTGCGGCTGGCGCCGGGACCGCCCGTGCTCGTGCACAGCATACTGGAGTCGGAGATAACGCAGACGGCGCTGGCCGCCAGCCTGTCGCTGGCGGACATCCGTGTGCGCGATCTCGTCATGCCTGTCTTCAGCCGCGCCCGTCTGGGCGTGGACGGCTTGCTGGGACTGGATGTTCTGGGCGGCAGGCGCCTTGTCTTCGACATCCGCGGGGAGATGTTGCACATCACGCCCACCGGCTCGCGTCACCTCCAGACGCCGCAGCGGCGCCTCGGCGTGAGGGACGCGGCAGAGCTTCTGCGCGGACACAGATGGGCGGGAGGCATGACCGTGATCGAGGGACGGGCTGACCGGGCGCCCCTCTCCGCCGTTCTGGACACCGGGGCGCAGTACTCCATCGGCAACCGGTCCCTTTATAACGCGATCGCGGTGCGACGCCCGTCCACCATACATCGCGCCAGGCCGGTGATCCTCCACGGCGTGGCGGGGCAGCCCGTGCCGGGCGACCTGGCCATACTGAGCGAACTGCGGCTGGGCGGCGTGCGGATCACCGGCCTGCCGATCCTGTTCGCGGCCCTGCATGTCTTCGACCTGTGGCAAGCCGAGGAGACGCCGACGCTGCTGATGGGCGCGGACATCATGAGGCTGTTCAGCCGGATCATTCTCGACCTCGGGAGCAACGAGGTGACCTTCCACAGGCCGTCCGGGGTCAGGCCCTGATGTCCGCTGCAAGGACGTCCGCCACGGCCTCGCCGATGGCCAGGGAGCTTGTCAGGCCGGGGCTCTCGATGCCGAACAGGGCCATGAGGCCGTTCAGGCCGTGGACCTCTGCACCGTCCAGCCGGAAGTCGCCCTGCGGCTGGCCCGGGCCGTGCAGCTTGGGCCGGATGCCGGCGTAGTCGGGGGACAGGGCGTCGTCGGGCAATCCCGGCCAGAAACGTCGGATGGTGGCCTCGAACGCTTCGGCGCGGGCCGGATCGACGGCGTAGTCCTCGGTCTCGACGAAGGCGAGATCGGGGCCGAACACCGCCTGGCCGCCCAGGTCCTTGCGGTAGTGGGTGCCCAGGGCGCCGGGGATGGGCGGCGGGTAGATCAGCCGGTCGAACGGCGCCTTGCCAGTGAGACGAAAGTAGACCCCCTTGCCCAGATGGCGAGCCGGGATCGCCTCGGCGGGATAGCCCGCCACCCGCGCCGCCGCGGCCTGGGCGCCCAGGCCCGCCGACAGCACCAGCAGCCGGGTGGTCAGTTCGGCCCCGGCCTCTCCGCCCGCGCGCACCCGGAAGCCGCCGTCCGGCAGCGGTTCGGCGGCCTCGAACGGCGTCGCGGCCACCACCGATCCGCCCGCGTCCTCGATCTCGCCCTTCAGGGCCAGCATGTAGCCGTGGCTATCAAACACTCCGCTCTCGGGCGACAGCAGGGCGCCGTGGCAGGCCAACTCCGGTTCCAGCGCACGGACCTGTCCGGCGCTCAGGCTCTGCATGCCCTCCACCTCGTTGGCGCGGGCCTGCTCCAGAATGGCGCCCAGCCGCGCGACCTCATCGGCCGTCGTGGCCACCACTAGCTTGCCGCACTTGCGGTGGTCGATCTTGCGGCTTTCGAGATAGGGCCACAGGGCCCGGCGGCCCTGGACGCAGAACCGCGCCTTCAGCGACCCCGTGGGATAGTAGAGCCCGCCGTGGACCACCTCGGAATTGCGCGACGAGATTCCCTGACCGATGTCGGCCTCGCGCTCCAGCACCAGCACCGTCAGGCCCCGCTTCGCCAGCGCCCGCCCGCAGGCAAGGCCCACGGCGCCGGCGCCCACCACCACCGCATCGAAGTCGAACGCCCGGCTCAGCTGACGTACCCCGCCTGGATCAGCTCGGCAATATGGGCCACGGCCGCCGGGCGGCCGTCCATCACCACGAACATGTTGGAAATCCTGTTGGCGGCCAGCAGGTCGATGATCTCGCTCATGCGCGCGTCGGGCGTCACGGTGATGGGGTCCCGGCTCATGATGTCGGCGGCCTTCAGCCCGGCGATGTCGCGCAGGAAGGCCCGACGCACGTCGCCGTCGGTGATCATGCCGATCAGGCGGCCGTCGGGCGCCGTGATGGCCACGCAGCCCTGACGCCCCTTTGTGATGGCCGAGACCACCTCGGCGAAGGCCGCGCCCTCGGGCAGGGTCACGGGCGGCTCGCGCTTGTCGCCCATCCACTCGCTGACCCGCTGCAGCCGCATGCCCAGCGACCCGCCGGGGTGCCTCTGCCCGAAATCCTCGGCGGTGAAGCCGCGCTGGTCCATCAACACCATGGCCAGGGCGTCGCCCAGCGCCAGGGTCATCAGGGTCGAGGTGGTGGGCGCCAGATTGTTCGGGCACGCCTCGGCCACCCTGGGCATCACCAGCGGCACGGTGGACATGCGATGCAGGAAGCTGCCCTCGCGCTGGGTCACGCCGATCACCGGGATGCCATGGCGCTGGCAGAACAGCAGCGGATCGCGCAGTTCGCGGCTCTCCCCGGATGAGGAGATGGCCAGCAGGGTGCAGTCATCGCGCAGCATGCCCAGGTCGCCGTGGCTCATCTCGGCCGGGTGGACGAAGAAGGCGTTGGTCCCGGTGGAGGCCAGGGTGGCGGCGATCTTGCCGCCGATGTGGCCCGACTTGCCCATGCCCGTGACCACCAGATAGCCGGGCCGACCGAGGACCACGCGGCACGCCTCCACCAGCGGCGCGCCGAGGCTGTCGTTCAGGGCGGAAAGCGCCTCGATGTTCAGCGCCATCACCTCGCGGGCGCGGGCAAGCATGGCCTTGTCGTCGTCGAGGCCGCCGTCCTGAGTGCTCGTGTTCATGAACGGGCCATAGCCCATCGGGGCGGGTTCAGGCCAGCTTTCGCGCCGCCTCCAGATCCGACACACTGTCCACAGACAGGGGGGCTTCATCGATCACGGCGGCCCAGATCTCTAAACCCATTTCCAGCGCCCGGAGCTGCTCCAGCTTTTCCCGGCGCTCCAGCGGCGAGGGCGATGCGGCGCAGAACGCGTCCAGCGCGGCGCGTCGATATCCATAAATCCCGATGTGACGCCAGACCGGTCCGTCGCCGTACAGGGTCGAGCGGGTGAAATAGAGCGCCCGACCGCTGCGCCCGTCGTCCTCCAGCGCCAGCACCGCCTTGACCACGTCCGGATTGCTGCGATCCTCGGGCCCCGCCTCGGGCGCCACCAGGGTGGCCATGTCGCACGCCGGCTTGCGCGCCATCAGGTCGGCGCACAGGCGGCTGAGGGCCGGGTCGGCGAAGGGCATGTCGCCCTGCAGGTTGATGACCACGTCGTGAGCTCCGTCCGGGTCGATAACATTCAGCGCCGCGCGGATGCGGTCCGTGCCCGAGGGCAGGGCCGGATCGGTCAGCACGGCGCGGCCGCCGGCGGCCTCGACCGCCTCGACGATCTCTGCGTCGCCCGCAGCCACCGCCGTGGGCAGGCCCGACCCGACCGCCGCTTCCCACGCCCGCACGATCATGGGCTTGCCGCCGATGTCGGCGAGCGGCTTGTTGGGCAGGCGCGCGGCCGCCAGGCGGGCGGGGATCAGGATCAGCGGGTTCATGCTCCGCCGCTAGCCCCGATGGCGCGTGTCCGCAAGTCCGTCACTGATCCGCCGCCGACGCGATGCGGGCCAGGATCGCCTCACGCGCCTGGGATCGGTCGCGCCCTGTGGCGGTGGGCCAGGCGGACAGGATCACCACCACCATCCGTCGCTCCGGATCGATGTGGATGGTCTGGCCGAAAATGCCATACGCCTCGAACCGGCCGTCGTCCCGTGTCCACCACTGGAAGCCGTAGCCCCTTCCCGGATCACCGATGTCGGCCTGTTTTGCGGTCGCTTCATGGAACCAGCCGGGCGGCGTGATGGCGCGGCCGTTCACGACCCCGTCCTCGAGCACCAGCTGCCCCACGCGGCCCCAGTCACGCAGGGACGCCACCAGACAGCAGCCGCCCGGCTCCTGGCCCGCCTCGTCCACCATCCAGGCCGCGTCCCGCTCCATGCCGTAGGGCCGCCAGATGGTTTCTGACAGGTAGTCCGCCAGGGTCCGCCCCGTGGCCCGGCTGATCAGCAGGCCGACCAGATTGGTTTCGCCGGTGCTGTAATGCCAGCGTGTCCCCGGCTCGGCGGCCCGCGCCAGCCCCCGCATGTAGTGCAGGGTCGGGTCCATGGCTCCGGTTTCGCGCGGCTCGAAGAAGCGCGCCACATCCGAATTCGCGTCGGTGTAATCCTCGTTCCAGTCGGCCCCAGAGGTCATGGTCAGAAGCTGGCGCACCGTGACCCCGGCATAGGCGCCGCCCGCCAGTTCCGGCAGGTAGCGGGTGATGGGCGTCTCAAGGCTCTCGATATGGCCGTCGACAATGGCCGCGCCCACCAGGGTCGAGGTCAGGGACTTGGCCACCGAGAACGAGGTCCAGCGCTCTTGCGGCCCGAAATCCAGCCCATACCGCTCAAGCCGCACCCGCCCGTCCTGAAGCACCAGCAGGCCTGCGACGTTCTCGGCATCCATGAAGGCGTCCACATCGAGGTCCAGCGGCGCGCCCGGCGGCAGGGCGCGGACGTCCCCGCCCGCCGCCACCGTGCGGTGCGGTGTGATCCGGTCCATGGCCCGAAAGCCCGCCTCCCGCTCCGTCTGGCTCCAGAACAGCACCTCGGACGAGCGTTCCAGCCGGGGCAGGCCGTTTGCGGCAAGGCCCGTTTCAGCCGCGCAGGCCGACAGAATCAGGGCCGCTGCGAGGCCAAGCGTGAGATGATGGCGCAATGGAAAGCCCTCCTGCTAGAGGCCGGTCCTATAAGACGGGCGGCGGCTCGCCGGAAGACGCCGGAACCCATGAGACGTCGACGGCGGCAATGACCGGAACCGCTCCCCCGCAACTGGCGACGATCAACATAATCAGGGCGGCGAGCGCTTTCATGCCCTCAAGAGGCCTCTGGTCGTCGCGCCGGATGCGCCGTAACCGCGAATTCACGCTTCGATCAACAAAATGGCTTTTTCCACAAGGGTGTGCTAAGAGGGTGACACCCCACGCGGTCCGCATCGGCCGCCAGCATCCCCGGCCCTTTTCGCCGCCTGCGCGCCTGAACCCTGAAGAGGGCGGCCGCGCGACGGTGTTTCTTCCCACGGACCGGCGTCAGACTCGAAAGGACAAACGATGGTCGAAGAAGGCTTCGTTCAACTCTACGTTCGCGATTTCGCCGCCATGGCCGCCCGCGCCGACGGCGGCCAGGACGTGGAGGAGGCGCTGACGCGCCGTGTCCGCGAACTGAAGTCTCACGCCGAACTGATGGACCGTCGCAAGACCCCGGGCCACCAGGCCGCCGTCGCCGAGCGGCTGGTCTCGGAATCCGAACGCACCCACGTCCGTCACGGCCGCATCGGCCCGGACGACGTCGAGGCGCTCGAGCGCCGCCGCGATTTCCTGCTGCGGGTCGCCGAGATGCTGCGCGAGGACCAGGCCGAACTGGCCGCCTGAACGCTTTAACCGACACCAAATCAACAGTGAGGCGTTCCCTTTGGTCATGCCGGGGAAAACGCCGTGAAACGTCCTGACTGGAACCGCCTGAAGACAGATGCCGCCGCGCGTGGCGGACGGCTCTGGGCGGACGGACGTTCGCGTATCCACACGAGCCGCGCCTGGGTCGGCGCCCATGACCCTGTCTGGCGGGCGTGGCGTCGGCCGGGCAGGACGGAGATCATCTCCGCCGCGGTGGCCGGGCTTATCGTCCTGTCTGTGATGCTGGTTCTGGCCCTGTTCGACTGGAATTATCTCCGCGGGCCGATCGGCCGCTGGGCCTCGGCGCAATACGACCGTGACATCAGCATCGACGGCGATCTGGACGTGACCCTGTTCAGCTGGACTCCGTCTGTGGCGGTCGATGGCCTGCGCATCGGCGGCCCCGCGTGGGCCGACGAGGATGACACCCTGCGGGTGGCCCGTTTCGAGGGCTCGGCGCGTCTGACCCGGCTTCTGGCCGGACAGCTCGAGCTGACACGGGCGGTGGTGATCGAGCCGGAAATCGTCCTCATCGTGGATGAGGACGGGCGCCGGAGCTGGGTCATGGACGACACCGGCCCCGATGAGCCGACCCGCCTGCCCCTCATCGAACGACTGCTGATCCGCGACGGGCGGGTCCGGGTCGACGAGCAGGGCCGCGGCCTGACGCTGGATGCGGCCATCGACGCCCGCGAACTGGCCGAAGGGGTCGGCGACGAGGATGAGCGATCCGGCTTCCGGCTCGAGGGGGAAGGCTCCCTCAACGGACAGCCCCTGACCCTGCGCGTGCTGGGCGAGCCGTTCGTTCAGCTGCGCCGTGACCGGCCCTGGCGCTTCAGGGCAGAGCTGACCGGCGCGGGCAGCGAACTGAGCGCCAACGGCCAGATCACCCGCCCCTTCGATCTCAGCCATTTCACCGCCGACCTCAGCCTGTCCGGCCCCGATCTGGCCAACCTGTATCTGATCACCGGCGTGGTGACGCCCAATACGCCGCCCTACAGCCTCGAGGGCGACCTGGCCCGCGACGACAGTCTGTGGACCTTCAACAATGTGACCGGACAGGTCGGCGACAGCGACCTGTCCGGCGACGTCAGCGTGGACCGGGTCGACGACCGTCTGCGGGTGGAGGCGGACCTGCGCAGCCGGTCGCTGGATCTGGACGACCTGTTCGCCGTGCTGGGCGCGCCGCCTGACCCGACCGAAACCGCGTCGCCCGAGCAGCGGGCGCGGGCCGGGGCCATGCGCGCCCAGGCCCGGCTGCTGCCCGATGCTCCGCTGCGCACGGAACGACTGCGCACCATGGACGGACGGCTGGATTTCCGCGCCGACGAGGTGAAGCGTAACGAACTGGCCGTCACCGCCGTCAGCCTGGGCGCCGTGCTGGAAGACGGAATTCTGAGCCTCGACCCCGTGGCCTTCGCCTTTGCGCAGGGCGAGCTGAACGGCACGGCGCGCATCGACGCCACGGGTGAGGTTCCCCAGTCCACCGTCGACTTCCGCCTGTCGGGTTATCCGCTGGAGGCCGTCATTCCCGCCCGCGACGGCCAGCCGACGGTGACCGGCCGCGCTCTGGGCCGGGTCCGGTTGCAGGGGCCGGGCGCCTCCATCGCGGACTTCGCCGCCCGGTCGCGAGGGACCATCACGGTGGTCGTGCCGCAGGGTCAGATGCGCGAGGCCTTCGCCGAGTTGATGGGAATCAATGTGGGCCGGGGCCTGCGCCTCCTGTTGTCCGACGATCAGCGTACCACGCCGATCCGCTGCGCGGTGGCCAGTTTCGATGTCCGCGACGGCATCGGCACGGCGACCACCTTCATCATCGACACCGATGTGGTGCTGGCCCAGGGGCAGGGAACCTTGAACCTGAGGAATGAACGGCTGGACATCCGCATCGACGGAGAGAGCAAGCGACCGCGCCTGCTGCGGGTCTGGTCGCCCATTACGGTCTCGGGTCCGATCCGCTCCCCGACGGTGGGCGTGGACGAGGCCGCCATCGCAGGTCAGGTGGGCTTGATCGCCGCCATCGGGGCGCTTGTGGCCCCGGTCGCCGGCGTGCTGGGCCTGATCGAGCCGGGGTTGGCCGAGGACGCCAACTGCGGCGCCCTGATCAGTCAGGCTCGGTAAGTCGGCGCTTCCGTTGTTCCGGGACCTGACGCGACCTGTCGCAACCCGCTGGGGATGACGTGCGTACCTGACCTGAAGTGTTGACACGGACGCCCATGACCCGACGCGGACTACTTATGCCAGCCCTGGCCGGCCTCATGGCCGGATGCTCGCCGCTGGGCGCCCTCAACGCCCTGGGCCCCCGGGACAGCGGCGCGGGCCGGGTGGCCAGGGGCCTGGCCTACGGGTCCGAAGACCGCCAGCGCTTCGACCTGTTCGCCCCCGCCGACAGGACGGACCTGCCGGTGGTGGTGTTCTTCTACGGCGGCGGCTGGGATTCCGGATCGAGAGACGTCTACGGCTGGGCGGCGCAGGCGCTGGCCGCGCGGGGCTTTCTGGTGGCCCTGCCCGATTACCGCCTGTCGCCGGACGTGCACTTCCCGGCCTTCATCGAGGACGCGGCCCTCGCAACCGCGGCTGTGGCGGATATGGCCGCCCGGCACGGCGGCGACCCGGCGCGGCTGGCCGTCAGCGGGCACTCGGCGGGCGCACACCTGGCCATGATGATCACCCTGGATCGCCGCTACATGGCTGCGGTTGAGCGACCGGACCTGATCCGGGCGGCGGCGGGTCTGGCGGGACCCTACGACTTCCTGCCCTTCGACGTGGCGTCCAGCCGCAACGCCTTCGGACGCGCACCGGACCCGACGCTGACCCAGCCGGTCACCTTCGCCCGGGCCGACGCCCCGCCCGTCTGGCTGGGGCACGGAGTCGAGGACACGACGGTGCACGCCGAGGACTCCGAGATTCTGCACGCGCGTCTTTCTGAACTGGGAGCGCCGTCCACCCTGCGCCTCTATGAGGGGCTGAACCACGCCGACCTGATCGCGACCTTCTCGCCCCTGTTCCGACGCAAGGCTTCGGTGCTGGATGACATGGCCGCGTTCCTCAACGGGGCTCTGACCTGATCGACAGGCGCGGCGCCCCAAGCCTCGTCGAGCCGCCGGCACACGCTGAGTCTCGCCATCGTCACGCTTGCCCGCTAGACTGCGTCATGACCGAGACCATGACCATCGAGGCGGCGCTGGACCGCCTGCAAGACCTCTACTCCAGCTCCGTCGGCAATCTGCGCGAGGCCGTCAAACATTTCCTCGACACCGGCGCCCTACCTGATCCCGACGCCCGCGCGGAGGGTTTGTTCGCCTATCCAGAGCTGAAGGTAAGCTGGCGCGGCGAGCGCCCCGGCGATCTGGAGCCCCGGGCCTTCGCCCGCCTGTCGCGATCCGGCGATTACGCCGCGACCATCACCCGGCCGGACCTGTTTCGCTCCTACATCCGCGAGCAGCTTGAGCTGCTTGAGGCGGACTACGGCGCCACCTTCGAGGTGACGCCGTCCCGTCAGGAGATCCCGTTCCCCTATGTGATGGACGGCTCGGGCGTAACACTCGACCGCAGCATGACCTCAGCCATCGCGCGGTACTTCCCCACCACCGAGCTGGCCCACATCGGCGACGAGATCGCCGACGGTCTGTTCGACCCGGCCTCGGGCGCCTTTCCGCTGTCCCACTTCGACGGGCTGAGGACCGACTTCTCCCTGGCCCGGCTGAGGCACTACACCGGGACGCCGGTGGACGATGTGCAGTCCTTCATCCTGTTCACCAACTATCACCGCTACGTGGACGAGTTTGTGCGCTGGGCCTGCGCCCAGCTGGCCGACCCGGACAGCCCCTACGACGCCCTGTCCTGCGCCGGCGGCGTGGTGGTGACCCGCGACAACCCGGATGCCGACGCGGCCCTGTCGGACGGCGCCTGGCGTCGTCACCAGATGCCGGCCTGGCACCTGACCGCGCCCGGCTGGCGCGGGGTGACCCTGGTCAACATCGGGGTGGGGCCATCCAACGCCAAGACCATCACCGACCACCTGGCCGTGACCCGGCCCCACGCCTGGCTGATGATCGGCCACTGCGGCGGGCTGCGCGCCAGCCAGGCGATCGGCGACTATGTGCTGGCCCACGCCTATCTGCGCGACGACCACGTGCTCGACGCGGTGCTGCCGCCGGACATCCCCATCCCCTCCATCGCCGAGGTCCAGCGCGCCCTGTACGACGCCACCAAGTCGGTCTCGGGCATGCCGGGCGAGCAGGTGAAGCGGCGGCTGCGCACCGGCACGGTGGTCACCACCGACGACCGCAACTGGGAGCTGCGCTATTCGCGCTCCGCCCTGCGCTTCAACCAGAGCCGCGCCGTGGCCATCGACATGGAGAGCGCCACCATCGCCGCACAGGGCTATCGCTTCCGGGTGCCCTACGGCACCCTGCTGTGCGTGTCCGACAAGCCCCTCCACGGTGAGATCAAGCTGCCGGGCCAGGCCAACCGCTTCTATGAGGGCTCCATCTCCGAGCATCTGCAGATCGGCATCGAGGCGGTGGCCCTGCTGCGCCAGGAAGGCGTCAGCCTGCACTCGCGCAAGCTGCGCGCCTTCGACGAGCCGCCGTTCAGGTAAGCGCCCTATCGCTCGCCGCGCGGCGGCTCGCCATTATGCTGGCCCTATGCTCGCGACGCGGTCGCTCGCGGCTTGAGGGCGCTGGCTGATCTATATCTGGTTCGACGCGCGCTCGCCCCCGCGCTCAAGTAGCGAGCGATAGCGCACAAATATGCGCTCAAGTAGCGAGCGACCGCGTCGCGAGCGGTAGCGCACTTAAGAGATAAAGCCCGAAGCCGAAGACCCGGAAGCCTTCGCTTTCGAACAGCGCCTTCTGCATGTCGGCGCGGGCGATCAGACGCGGGGCCTCCGGCGCTTCCGGGTTGGCGACGGCCCAGGCGCGGACCGAGGCGTCCATGGTGTCGATGTACGTGCGCCATTCCTCATCGGTGCTGTGCCGGACATGGACGACGCGCCACCCGGCCTGTTCGGCGGCCGTGCGCCAGCCCGCGTCGGTCTGGTAGCTGTTGGTGAGTTCGATGATCTGGCGCAGGCGCGCGCTGGGCTCGGCCTTCCAGAACGGCTCGCCCCAGAGCAGGTGTCCGCCGGGCGCCACGGCGTCTTTCAGCCGCGCGAACACCGCCACGGGGTCACGCAGGCCCGGCGCCGCGGCGTCGGTGGCGCCCAGCACCGTGATCAGGTCCGGCAGCGGCGGATGGTCCAACACCTCGCTGGAGTCCTGAACCAACAGATCGACCCGCGCCCCCTGCCCGGCGGCGGCGATACGCCGGGCGGCGAGACCGGCCATGACGGGATCGCGCTCCACCGCCCGCACCCTGAGACCGAAATCGCACGCCAGGCCAATGGCGACGGTGGCGTTGCCGGCGCCCAGATCAAGCGCCAGGGCCCCAGGCGCCAGCTCCGCCGCCGCGACCGCGTCGCGCACCGCATCCCACGACACGGCGTTGCAGACGTCCAGCGCCTCATAGGCGATGTGATTGAAGCTCAGAGCCATGAGGCGGGCTTGCACGGAAGCCCGGGGCAAGGCCATGAGAAAGCACTTTACATATTAAAGTGAGATGATAGGATTTGGCCAACCAAGGGAGAGCCTCATGACCGACGACCAGAGCAAATCCATCCACGACGACATCGCCTACATGCGCGGCCTGGCCGATGAAGGGCGTCATGCGCCCCTGCTGAGCGGGCCCGTGATGGTGGCGGCGGGCGTGATCTTCGGCCTGGCCAGCCTGGGTCAGTGGGCCATCGTGACCGAGGTGCTGGCGGTCGATCCCATGGCCCAGCTCTGGCTGTGGCTCGCCGCCGGCGCCGCCTTCGCCCTGGCCCTGACCCTTCTGATCCGGCGCCAGCAGACAAAGCCGGGCTTCTACTCTCCCGGCAACAAGGCGGTGGGGGCCGCCTGGACGGCGGTTGGCTTCGGCATCTTCGCCATGTGGGTGGCCTTCATGGCCGTCGGATTCAGCTCCGGCGACTGGACGCTCATGCGCGCCATGCCGATCGTGGTGTTCGCCGCCTACGGCTCGGCCTGGATGGTGGCCGGCGCCATGTCGGGGGCCGGCTGGATGAAGAGCGTGGCCCTGCTCGCTTACAGCGGCTCGGTGCTGCTGGGCGTATTCGCCGACAGCACGTGGGGGTATCTGGTGTTCGCAGCACTGATGGTCGTCGTCGCCCTGATCCCCGGCCTGGCCCTGATGCGCCAGGAACCCTCGGACGTGGTCTGAGCCATGGCCGACGACTTCCAGATCGCCGACATCGACGAGGTCATTCACGGGCGGGTGCGCCTGGGGATCATGGCCTATCTATCCGGCGCGGACATGGCCGACTTCAACGAGCTCAAGACGCGGCTGCAGGTCACCGACGGCAATCTGTCGGTGCATCTGAGAAAGCTCGAGGACGCCGGCTTCGTGGAGGTGATCAAGAGCTTTCAGGGCCGCCGCCCCCTGACCCGCGCCCGCCTGACCGATCCCGGGCGCAAGGCCTTCGTGGAGTATCTGGACGCCATGGCCCGTCTGGTGGAGCAGCGTTAGGGCGCCTATAGACAGAGCATGACCTCCTCACGCCTTCATCGCTTCGACGCCGTCGAGAACTTCCGGGACTACGGCGACTACGCCACGGCCGCAGGGCGGCGCCTGCGCGGCGGGGCCCTGTTCCGGTCCGGCCACCACGCCCGGGCCTCGGAAGCCGACATCGCGCGGCTGGAGGCCCTCGGCGTCGCCACGGTGGTGGATCTTCGACGGGTGTCGGAACGCCGCGCCCAGCCGTCGAAACGGCCTGCCGGATTCTCGGGTCAGGTGATCGAATGGGAGCAGGTCGACGACGGCGAGGCCCCGCACATCACCTTCCTGAAGACCTCGCCCCTGACCGAGGAAGGCGGCCGGGCTTTCATGACGCAGACCTATCGGCGCCTGCCATTCGAGGCCGCCCACCTGGATCTGTTCAGCCGCTATTTCCGCGCCCTGGGCGACGGCGACGGCCCGGTGCTGATCCATTGCGCGGCGGGCAAGGACCGCACCGGCCTGCTGGCCGCACTGACTCATCATTTGCTCGGCGTCGGTCACGAGGAGATGATGGAGGACTATCTGCTGACCAACCACGCGGTTGACCTGGACGGCCGCGCCCCGGCGGTGGCGAAACAGCTGGAGACCTGGACCGGACGCCCCGCTTCCCACGCGGCGGTGGTCGCTTTCCTGGGGGTCGAGCCCGGCTATCTGGACGCGGCCATCAAGGCCATGGTCGAGGCCCACGGTTCCATCGACGCCTATCTGGACCAGGCGCTGGGCGTGGACGCAGCCTTGCGCGACCGCATCGGCGAGCGGCTGTCGGCCTGAGTCATGGCGGGTCTGTCGCTGGCCCTGATCGAGCGGGACTGGGTTGATCCGCTGCATGTGGCGGCGGGTCTCGACACCGTGGACGGCCGTCTGGTCCTGCTGTCCGATGGCGGGCCCGACGCGCGCTGGTCCTATGTGTCCGCCGAACCGGCGCAGGTGGAGCATTGGCTTCAAGGCGATCCGGACCCCTTCGCACATCTGGACACAATGCTGGGAGAACGGGCGGCGGCGACCGCCGACCTGCCGCCCTTCGCTGGCGGCGTCGTCGGGCTGGCGACCTATGACCTGACGGCGCCCCCCGCCGCGCTGGGCGGCGAGGGGCAGGACTGGCCCGCCCTGACCTTGGCGCGTCATGAGGCGCTGGTGGCGTTCGATCATCACCGGCGACGGGTGCTCGTGATCGGACGGGGATCGGACGACGGCGCGGCGCGGGTGGCGGCGGAGCGGGCGGCGGTATGGCTGGCGGCGGCGCGTGCGCCACGCCCGTCGCGCGCGCCCCTGACCGACGCCTTCACCCCCGAACGGCCGCCCGAGGCATACCGCGACGCCGTGGCCGATGTGGTCCGGCGCATCGCGGCGGGCGAGATTTTTCAGGCCAACATCGCCCGCGCCTGGGCGGGGATGCTCGCCGACGGCGCGGGGCCGTTCGATCTGTTTGTCCGGCTGGCCGCCGTCAGCCCCGCACCCTACGCGGCCTTCTGGGAACTGGGCGACCGTGTGCTCGTGTCCAACTCGCCGGAGTCTTTTGTCAGCGTGCGAGACGGCCGGATCACCGCCCGGCCCATCAAGGGCACCCGGCCGCGCGGCTCGACCCCGCAAGAGGATGCGGCCCTGAAGGCCGAACTGCTGGCCAGCGCCAAGGACCGGGCCGAGAACCTGATGATCGTGGACCTGATGCGCAACGACCTTTCACGGGTCTGCGCACCCGGCAGCGTCACGGCGCCGGAGCTGTTCCGCCTCGAGACCTTCGCCAATGTCCACCATCTGGTGTCTACGGTTCAGGGTCGGCTGGCCCCGGACATCGGCCCTGCCCGCGTGATGGCCGCGACCTTCCCCCCCGGCTCCATCACCGGCGCGCCCAAGCATCAGGCCATGCGGGTCATCGCCGGACACGAGGCTGCGCGCGGGCCGTGGTGCGGGAGCCTGTTCCTGGCGGGCTTCGACGGATCGCTGGAGGCTTCCGTCCTGATCCGCACAGTGGCGCTGCATCGCGCCAGCGGTCGTTGGCGGTTTCGCACCCTGGCCGGAGCGGGCATCGTGGCCGACAGCGAACCCGCTGCGGAGCTGGCCGAAACCGAGGCCAAGATCGCCGGAATTCGCACCGCCCTCACGGGTTCGTGAGCACCGCGTGGCGGCGCAGGATTTATGTTGGTCGAGCTCACCGGGGGGGTGTCGGGATCAATGGAGACCATCATGCGTGTCGCGATCATCACCGCCAGCTTTCTGACACTGGCCGCCTCAGCCTGCGCGCCGACGCCGGGCCTGGAAGGGGCCGAGGGCCAGACACGGCAGTGCTTTTTCTCCAGCCAGGTTCACTCGTTCAGCGGGCAGGATCGGGAGTCGATCATCGTCCATTCCGGCCGCGCCGCTTATGAGCTGACGGCGGTGGGCTTCTGTTCCGACATCGACTGGGCCCATCAGGTGGGCATCGATACCCTCGGCGGCTCGAGCCTGTGCGTGGGCGATCAGGCGGATTTGATCGTGAGGTCGGCGGGCGGGCGGCCTGATCGGTGCCGTGTCCGCGTCGCGCGGGCGCTGACCGAGGCGGAGGTCGAAGCCCTCTGACAGGGGCCCATCCCCGAACCGTGATCTTCAGGTCATGGCCGCGTCATCGAATCAGGTCTAGAGTCGGACCGTTCCGAGCGTGAAGGAGGGCGTGTCTTCAGTCCCGTCGCCTCGAACCTCTCCGTGATTCGCGCGGGAGGGGCCTGATGCAGGTCCTGTCCCGTCCGCCGTCGGGCTTTCCGGCCCTGGTGCTGAACGCCGACTTTCGGCCTTTGTCCTACTACCCCCTGTCCGTCTGGCCGTGGCAGGAGGTGGTCAAGGCGGTGTTCCAGGAGCGGGTGGACGTGGTTTCCACCTACGACAAGGTGGTCCGCAGCCCCTCGCTGGAGTTCCAATTGCCGAGCGTGGTCTCGCTGAAGAGCTATATCGACCAGGACCGCCAGCCCGCCTTCACCCGCTTCAACGTCTTCCTGCGGGACGGCTTCGCCTGCCAGTACTGCGGATCGGGCTCGGATCTGACCTTCGATCATGTGCTGCCGCGCTCGCAGGGCGGAACCACCAGCTGGGAGAACATCGTGGCTGCCTGCGCCCCCTGCAATCTCAGAAAGGGCGGCCGCACGCCGCGTCAGGCGGACATGCCGATCCGGCGCAATCCCTTCAGGCCCAATAGCTGGCAGCTGCAGGATCTGGGTCGGCGTTTTCCGCCCAACTATCTGCATCAGAGCTGGCTGGACTACCTCTACTGGGACATCGAGCTGGAGCCGTGACCTCTCTTGCATCGCGCGGGCCCGGCCCCGATGATGACGACATGTCGGAATTCCAGTCCCTCGCGGGCAAGCTTCTGGTGGCCATGCCGGGCATCGGCGATCCGCGCTTCGAGCACGCCGTGATCCTCATCTGCGCGCATCAGGCGGACCACGCCATGGGCCTGCGGCTGGATCGGCCGGCGCCCGGGGTCAGGCTCAGGACCATCCTGGAGAAGCTGGAGATGGAGGGGGTGGACCGGGCGCCCGACCAGGCCGTCCTTATGGGCGGGCCGGTGGATCGCGAGCGGGGCTTTGTGCTGCACACCAGTGACTGGACCGCGCCGGACGCCTCCCTGTCTGCGGGCGAGGGCCTGGCCATCACCGCCACCCGCGAGGCCCTGGTGGCCATGACCGACCCCGAGGGGCGGCCCGCCCGATCCGTGCTGGTTCTGGGCTACGCCGGGTGGGGCGAGGGCCAGCTGGAGGACGAACTGGCCGAAAATGTCTGGCTGACGGCCGAACCCAGCGAAGACCTGCTGTTCGACGCCGATCATGCGACGAAGTGGAGCCGCGCGCTGGCGGGCATCGGGGTCGATGCCGCCATGCTGTCGGCCCAGGGTGGTCGGGCCTGACCGGTCAGGCGGGCGTGTCTGACCCCATGCGCCCCAGTCGATGCGCGTGCCGGCCAGCCATCTTCAGGGCCCAGCCGGTGGGGGTCACCCGCGCCGCGACGGACATGAAGCGGTTGAAGGCGCCGGGGATCGACACGGGGCGATTGGCCTCGCAGGCCTCGTAACCGGCGCGAATGACGGGCTCGGCGTCCATCCACATCCAGCGGGGATAGGCCGTGCTGACCTCTTCGCGCGAGCCGTTGGCGTCGTGGAACTCGGTCAGGGTGTAGCCGGGGCACAGGACGGTGACGTGCACGCCGGTCCCCTTCAGTTCCAGATGCAGGCCCTGGGAGGCCTTGATCAGGAAGCTCTTGAGCGGGCCGTACAGGGTGTCGCCGCCGGTGGCGGGCAGGAATCCGGCCAGGGACGCAACGTTCAGGATGCGGCCGAAGCCCCGCTGCGCCATGACCGGCGCAACGCGGCGCGACAGGGCGACGGGGACCGTAGCCATCACCGCCAGCATCCCCGCGTGCTGACCGGGCGACAGGGTGAGGAAACCGCCGGTGAGGCTGTAGCCCGCATTGTTGATCAGGCCGTCCACGTGGCGGCCTTCAGCCTCGACGGCATCGACCAGACGGTCGGCGGCGCCGGGCTCCGCCAGATCCAGCGGGATGGTCAGGACATGGGCGCCGTGGCGGGCGCGCAGCTCCGCGGCGATGGCTTCCAGCCGGTCGGCACGTCGTGCGGTCAGGGCCAGATCCCACCCATGAGCCGCGTAAAGGCGCGCGAACCCCTCCCCGAGGCCTGCTGACGCCCCGGTTATCAGCATAAGGGGGCGCGGCGTGGGCGCCGTCACGCGGCGGGCAGCCGGATCGCCGACAGCGAAGCGGGATTGTCGGCGAGCAGGTCGGCGATGGTGATGCGCGACAGGGCGTGGGCCGCAGCGTCCTCGGCCGCCGTCAGGGCCTTGGCCACCTGTCGGGGGATATGCTGGCCCACCGGGCAGCCCTTGGCGCCGGCCGGCGGCGATCCCAGGTGGGCGCAGCCGTTCACGGCCTTCAGCACCTCGTCCAGGGTAATGGTTTCGGCCGGTCGGGTCAGCCAGGCCCCGCCATGGGCGCCCGGACGCGTAGCGATCAGCCCGGCCCGCGAGAGCATGGCCGTGACCCGCCGGATGACCACAGGGTTGGTTGGAATCGAGGCGGCCAGCACCGACGAGGGCGCTGCGGCGGTCGCGTCGAACGCCCCCTTGTGAGCCAGATAGGCCAGGGTGTGGGCGGCGACGGGAAATCTCTGGCTGTCTGACATGATCCGGCTCCAGCCTTGAGAGATAGGGCGCAAAGCCGGGTTTCACAAACCCGAGGGGTTGTGCAACGCAACAAATAATGGGCGCGCGCGATTGAACCCCTCATGGAAA
Organism: Brevundimonas sp.; assembly: GCF_046293315.1. Taxonomy (GTDB): domain Bacteria; phylum Pseudomonadota; class Alphaproteobacteria; order Caulobacterales; family Caulobacteraceae; genus Brevundimonas. Next base: position 112,175 of record NZ_JBKBPF010000004.1, on the reverse strand, counting down.
GGGCGTAAAGCCCCGCCGCTTTGATGGCTGTCGCCGCCGCGACGCCGGAGGATCATTGAATGGCTGGGACTGTTCCCGGCGACGCTGGCGCCTCCCCCGCCGCCTCGCCCACGCCAGACGGCGCTTCCGAACATTCGACTCACGGGTCTGGCCATGGCCGGGGTCCGATGCTCGCCCTCACCGTGGGCGCCATCGGCGTGGTGTTCGGCGATATCGGCACCAGCCCGCTCTACGCCATGCGGGAATCCCTGGCCCGCACATCGGGCGCGCCCGAGATGGCGGTGCTGGGTGTGCTCTCCCTGATTTTCTGGGCCCTGATCCTGGTGGTGACGGTCAAATACGTCATCTTTCTGATGCGGGCCGACAACAAGGGCGAGGGTGGCACCCTGTCGCTGATGTCGCTGGCCCAGCGGGCGCTGGGTCGGCGTTCGACCCTGATCTTCTTTCTCGGTCTGTGCGGCGCGGCCCTGTTCTACGCCGACGGGGTCCTGACCCCGGCGGTGTCGGTGCTGTCGGCGGTTGAAGGCCTGCGCGAGGCGCCCGGCGTGGGCCGCCTGCTGACGCCCTTCGTCCTGCCCATCACGGCGGGTATCCTGATCGCCCTGTTCATGGTCCAGTCGCGCGGCACGGCCGGGCTGGCCAAGGCCTTCGGGCCCATCACCGCCGTCTGGTTCCTGATCCTGGCAGGTCTGGGGATCATGCACATCTTCGACGACGTCTCTATCCTCCGGGGGATTTCGCCCCACTACGGAATTCTGTTCCTGATCGACAACGGCTTCCTGGGATTCATTATCCTGGGGAGCGTGTTCCTGGCGGTGACCGGCGCCGAGGCGCTCTATACGGACATGGGCCACTTCGGAAAGGCGCCCATCCGCGCCGGCTGGCTGGTGTTCGTCCTGCCCTGCCTGATGCTGAACTATCTGGGCCAGGGAGCCCTGGCCCTGTCACAGCCCGCTGCGGTGGAGAACCTGTTCTGGATGATGGTGCCCCAGGCGGCCTACTGGCCGATCCTGATCATGGCGACCCTGGCCACCATCATCGCCAGCCAGGCGGTGATCACCGGCGCCTTCTCCATCACCCAGCAGGCGGTCCAGCTGGGCCTGCTGCCGCGCATGAACATCCGCCGCACCTCCGAGACCCAGGCCGGGCAGATCTTCGTGCCCTCGGTGAACATGATGATGCTGGCGGGCGTGCTGCTGCTGCTGGCCATGTTCCCCACCTCGTCCCAGCTGGCGGGCGCCTACGGGGTGGCGGTCACCGGGGCCATGTTCGTGGACAGCCTGCTGGCCTTCTTCATCGTGCGCTACATGTGGAAACGCAGCCTGCTGGTCAGCATCCTGGCCCTGACGCCGTTCCTGATCATCGACATCGCCTTCTTCGGCTCGAACCTTCTGAAGATCCCCGACGGCGCCTGGGCGCCCCTGGCCATCGGCGGCGCCATCGTCGTGGTCATGTGGACGTGGACGCGCGGCACCCGCCTGCTGACGGACAAGGCGCGCAAGGACAGCCTGCCCATGGCGGATCTGATCGAGATGCTGGGCGCTCGTCCGCCGCACCGGACGCCCGGCACGGCCATCTTCCTGACCTCGGACCCGGACGTGGCCCCGGTGGCCCTGATGCACAACCTCAAGCATAACAAGGTGCTGCACGAGAAGAACATCATCCTGACCGTGCGCACCCAGGATCGGCCGCGCGTGTCCAAGGACAAGCGGATCGAGATCGAGCTGATCAACGACGACTTCAAGCGCCTGACGATCCATTACGGCTTCATGGAAAGCCCCAATGTGCCCAAGGCGCTGGGACTGTGCCGCAAGCAGGGGCTGAAGTTCGACATCATGTCGACCAGCTTCTTCCTCGGCCGGCGCTCCGTGGCCCCGGCGCCGGGCAAGAACATGCCGCACTGGCAGGACAAGCTGTACGTGTTCCTGATGCGTAACGCCGCCAATCCCACGGACTTCTTCCATATTCCCGCCGGCCGCGTGGTCGAGATGGGCACGCAGGTGACGGTTTGAACGACACGAACGAGGCCGGGATCGAGGCCCGCATCGCCGCCGGCGTGCTGCTGAACGCGGCGCTGGAGCGGCGCGGCGGCATGGACGAGGCGCTGAATTTCCGCGAGCTGAAGGGCCTGTCACCCCAGGATCGCGCCTTCGCCCGCGCCGTGGCCATGGCGGCCCTGCGCCGCCTCGGCGAGATCGACGCCATCCTGGACCGCCGTCTGAAAAAGGGCCCGCCGCTGGCGGTGCGCACCATCCTGCGCGTGGCCCTGGCCCAGACCCTGGTGCTGAATACGCCGGATTTCGCCGCCGTGTCCTCGGCCGTGAAACTGGCGGAGCGGGACGTCAAGACCCGGCCCTACAAGGGTCTGGTCAATGCGGTGCTGCGCGGCATCGGCCGGGACGGGCCGGACAAGACCGCCGCCGAAGCCAATCTGCCCGACTGGATCGCCGCGCGCTGGCGGGCCGCCTATGGCGTCGACGCCCTGATCGCGTTGGCCGAAGCGGGACGGGTCGAGCCGGCCACGGACCTGAGCCTGAAGCCCGGCGCGGACGCTGCGGCCCTGGCCGGGGCGCTGGAGGGCGTGGTGCTGCCCGGAGGTTCGGTGCGCACCACCCGGCGCGGCGACATCGCCGAATGGCCGGGCTTCGCCGACGGAAGCTGGTGGATCCAGGACGCCGCCGCCGCCGTGCCGGCCCGCCTGCTGGACGTGAAGCCGGGCGAGAGCGCGCTGGACATGTGTGCGGCGCCGGGGGGCAAGACCCTGCAACTGGCCGCGGCGGGCGCCGGGGTCACGGCGCTGGACCGGTCGGAGTCCCGTCTGCGTCGTCTGAGCCAGAACCTGGAGCGCACCGGCCTGACCGCCGAGGCGATCGCGATCCCGGCCGAGGAGTGGGAGGACGCGCGGACCTTCGACGCCGTGCTGCTGGACACCCCCTGCACCGCCACCGGCACCTATAGGCGCAATCCCGAGGCTCTGCGCCGCACCCGGCCCGCCGACGTGGCCGATCTGGCGGATGTTCAGCACCGCTTGCTGGACGCCGCCGCCGCGCGGGTGAAGCCCGGCGGACGGCTGGTCTATTGCGTCTGTTCGCTGGAGCGTGAGGAGGGCGAGAGCCAGATCATCGCCTTCCTGCGCCGCCACGCCGATTTCCGCGTGGCTGCCGCCGACCCGGCGGCCGTGGGCGCGCCGGTCGAGGCTCTGGCGAAAGAGGGCTGGCTGCGCATCCTGCCGTCCATGTGGAACGAACACGGCGGCCTGGACGGCTTCTTCGCCGCCCGGCTGGAGCGGAAATAATTCTCCCTCTCCCGATGGGAGAGGGTTGCGCGCAGCGAGGTGCGAAGCAACTCGCTTCTTCGCGCGCAGGGTGAGGGTTCAGCGGTTACCTGTGGCGAGCCGACCCTCATCCCCCGCGCCAGAACGAAGCCGCTTCGCGACTTCGTGCGCGGGTTCCCACTCAATGGGAGAAGGTCAGACTTCCGCGCCTTCGGTGCGCTTCTTCATCAGGGCGTCGAAGGAGTCCCAGACGCCCTCGGCGCCGTGCCAGGCGCCCTTGGTGGCGGCCTTGGAGTATTCGGTGGCGCGGGCCTCGAAGAAATTGGCGTGCTCGACCCCCGACAGCATGGACTGCAGCCACGGCAGCGGGTTCTCGGTCGCGCCGTAGACCTCGGGCAGCTTGAGCTGGCGCAGGCGCCAGTCGGCGATGAAGCGGATGTATTTCTTGATGTCGTCCGGGGTCATGCCCTGCACCGGCCCGGTCTCGAAGGCCAGGTCGATGAACTTGTCCTCCATGTCCACCACGGTCTTGCAGCAGTCGACGATGTCGTCGGCCACGGCCTTGGTCACCGCGCCGGTCTCGTGGTTGAAGGCGTGGTACAGCTTGATGATGCCCTCGCAGTGCAGGCTCTCGTCGCGCACCGACCAGCTGACGATCTGGCCCATGCCCTTCATCTTGTTGAAGCGCGGGAAATTCATCAGCATGGCGAAGCTGGCGAACAGCTGAAGCCCTTCGGAGAAGCCCCCGAACATGGCCAGAGTGCGCGCTACGTCGGCATCGGTATCGACCCCGAACTGGCCCATGTAGTCGTGCTTGTCCTTCATGGCCTCGTATTCCATGAAGGCGCCGAACTCGCTCTCGGGCATGCCGATGGTCTCAAGCAACAGGGCGTAGGCCGCGATGTGGATGGTCTCCATATTGGCGAAGGAGGCCAGCATCATCTTCACTTCGGTCGGTTTGAAGACCCGGCCGTAGCGCTCCATGTAGTTGTCCTGCACCTCGATGTCGGCCTGGGTGAAGAAGCGGAAGATCTGGGTCAGCAGGTTGCGCTCGCCGTCGTCCAGCTTGGTCGCCCAGTCCTTGCAGTCCTCGCCCAGCGGCACCTCTTCAGGCATCCAGTGGACCTGTTGCTGCTTCTTCCACATGTCGAACGCCCACGGATAGCGGAACGGCTTGTAGGCGGCCGAGGCGGTCAGCAGACCGGGCAGGTCGGAACGGATCGGGGTGATGGCGTTCATGGTATTCTCGAATGCGACTCGGGCGACGGAGCGGCCTTCACCATGATGGTCCGGCCGCCCGGCGCCAAGCTGAAACAGGGCTATATTGCGATCACTTTTTCTGCAGCCCCTACATCTGGTGTGTCGGGGCGGATTTTATGGGGAGGAACCTGGGGATGAGTTTCACGATCTACGGCGCCGCCGGCTCCGGTTCGGTCCCGGTGGAGGCGGCCCTGACGCTGCTGGGACTCGATCATGAGGTGATTGAGGCGCCCACCTGGGAGGGCGAGGCGCAGCGGGATCGGGTCGCGCCCGTCAATCCCATGCGCCAGATCCCGGCCCTGGTCACGCCGGGCGGCGAGACCATCACCGAAAGCGCCGCCATCCTGATCTGGCTGGCCGACAATCATCCCGGGGCGCGGCTGGCCCCGGCGGTCGACGATCCGCGCCGGGGCCAGTTCCTGCGCTGGATGAGCTTCATCCCCGCCTCGATCTATTCCATGTACTGGGTGCGCGACGAGCCTTCGCGCCTGGTGGGCGACGACGACGCGGCCCAGGCGGCCGTGCTGGATCGTACCGCCGGGCGGATCGCCGCCTGCTGGGCCGTGATGGACGCGCAGGTGAACCCCGGCGACTTCATCCTGGGCGACCAGCTGACGGTGCTGGACCTCTATGTCGCGGTGGCCAGCCGCTGGACGCCCCGGCGGCGGCGCTTCTACGTCGAGGCGCCCAACCTGGCGCCGGTGGTCCGGCGCGTGGACGCCCTCCCGGAACTGGCCGACTTCTGGCCCCGGCGCTTTCCCTTCGAGGCCGACGAGGAGGGATGACGCATCCCTTCCCCTCGTCCCGCGTTCCGGCGTAGCTTGAACGACAGAAACAGGGCTGGAGGCGTACATGCGCTGGAGAGGCGGACGGCGGGGCGGCGGCATCGAGGACCGACGCGGCATGGGCGCAGGGGTCGCCGGCGGCGGCATCGGCGTGGCCGTGCTGGGGATCATCGGCTATCTGGTGTTCGGCATCGATCCCCAGGTCACGACCCAGGTGGCCGGCCAGCTGGGCGGCATGGGCCAGGCCGAACGCGGCGAGGTCGGAACCCCCGAGGACGAGGCCGGCCTGTTCGTCGACGTCATCGGCACCAACGTCAACGATGTCTGGGCCACGCAGATGCAGGGCTATCAGGCGCCGGGGTTCGTCCTGTACGAACAGGGCACGTCAACCGACGGGTGCGGCTATGGCCAGGCGGCCATGGGGCCGTTCTACTGCCCGGCGGACCGGACGGTCTATCTGGACCTTGGCTTCTGGCAGGTGATGAGCGAGCAACTGGGGGCCGGCGGGGACTTCGCCAAGGCCTATGTCATCGCCCACGAGATCGGCCACCACGTCCAGACCCTGACCGGCGCCTCGCAGCGGGCGCGGGAGGCGCAGGCCAACGCCCGCAGCCAGGGCGAGGGCAATCGCTATTCCGTGGCGCTGGAGCTTCAGGCCGACTGCTATGCCGGTGTCTGGGCCGCCAACGCCGCCGCCGTCTCTGGCGGCGAGGTGGCCTTGACGGCGGGCAGTCTGGAAGAGGGCATGAACGCCGCCTCGGCCATCGGCGATGACCGCCTGGGCGGCGGACAGCGGTCGCCGGAGACCTTCACCCACGGCACCTCGGCCCAGCGCATGGAATGGCTGCGGCGGGGCTATGACTCCGGCGACCCCGCCGCCTGCGATACGCTGTCGGTGCTGTGACCGGCCTTCTCCCGATGGGAGAAGGGGGAGCCCGCGCACCGGAGCGCCAGCGGAGGTTCTGGCGCGGGGGATGAGGGCCGGTTGGACCAGAAGGCGACCACCGAACCCTCACCCTGCGCGCGAAGGACGGATGCTGACGCATCCGTGCGCGCAGCCCTCTCCCATCGGGAGAGGGGCGCGTCTATCAGACCAGGGCCTTCAGCTTGTCGGTCAGGTCGGTGCGTTCCCAGCTGAAGCCGCCGTCGGCCTCCGGCTCGCGGCCGAAATGCCCATAGGCGGCGGTGCGGGCGTAGATGGGCTTGTTCAGGCCCAGATGCTCGCGGATGGCGCGCGGCGTGGCGCCGCCGATCATGGCGGGCAGTTCGCGCTCCAGCACGTCCTCTGAAATCTTGCCGGTGCCGTGCAGGTCCACGTGGACCGACTGGGGCTTGGCCACGCCGATGGCGTAGCTGAGCTGGATGGTGCAGCGATCGGCCAGGCCGGCCGCCACCACGTTCTTGGCCAGATAGCGGGCCGCATAGGCGGCCGAGCGGTCCACCTTGGTGCAGTCCTTGCCGCTGAACGCGCCACCGCCGTGGGGGGCCGCGCCGCCGTAGGTGTCGACGATGATCTTGCGGCCGGTCAGGCCGGCGTCGCCGTCCGGGCCGCCGATCTCGAACACGCCCGTGGGATTGATGTGCCAGACGGTCGCGTCGGTGATGAAGCCCTCGGGCAGCACCTCGGTCACCACCGGCTTGACCAGAGCGGCCACGTCAGCCTGGGTCATGCCTTTGGCGTGCTGGGTCGAGACGACGATGGCGGTGGCGCGCACCGGGACGCCGTTCTCGTAGAACAGGCTGACCTGGCTCTTGGCGTCGGGCTCAAGCCGCTTTTCGCCGCCATGACGCAGCTCTGCCAGTCGCTTCAGGATGCGGTGGCTATAGGCCAGGGTGGCCGGCATCAGCTCGGACGTCTCGTTCGACGCATAGCCGAACATGATGCCCTGGTCGCCCGCGCCCTCGTCCTTGCCCTCGGCGGCGTCGACGCCAACGGCGATGTCGGCGGACTGGCCGTGCAGATGGTTCTCGAAGGTCAGGTGCTTCCAGTGGAAGCCGTCCTGCTCATAGCCGATGTCCTTCACCGCCGCGCGCACGGCGTCCTCGATCTCGGCCTCGACGCCCGGAGCCCAGGCTCCGTTCTCCCAGATGCCCTTGCCCCGGATTTCCCCCGCCAGCACCACGCGGTTGGTGGTGGTCAGGGTCTCGCACGCCACCCGCGCTTCGGGATCCTTGGCCATGAACAGATCGACGATGGTGTCGGAGATGCGGTCGGACACCTTGTCGGGGTGGCCTTCGGACACGCTTTCCGAGGTGAAGACGAAGGAGGTGCGGCTCACGGGCGAGGCTCCGGTGTTCGAGGAAGCGCCAGCCATATAAAGATATCCTTATATCTTCAAGTGTTCTCGACCATGAGCCGCAGGTCCGTCAGTGGGCGACGGGGCGGCCTGCGTCCTGCGCCGCCTCGGCCTGGCCCTCGTGTCGGCCCTCGGCGAATTCCTCGATCATCTTTGCGCAGAAGGCGGGCAGGTCGTCGGGATCGCGGCTGGTGACCAGGCCCTTGTCCACGACAACCTCTTCGTCCACCACCTCGGCGCCGGCGTTGCGCAGGTCCGTTCGGATGGTCTTGTAGCTGGTCAGCTTGCGACCCTCGACCACGCCCGCGTCGATCAGGATCCACGGCGCGTGGCAGATGGCGGCCACCGGCTTTCCGGCGTCGAAGAAGGCGCGGACGAATTTCAATGCGTCCTCATCGACGCGCAGGGTGTCGGGGTTATGGGCCCCGCCCGGCAGCAACAGGCCGGCGTAGGCCGAGGCGTCCGCAACGCTGACGGCGCGATCCACCTTGGTGGTGTCGCCCTTGTCAAAATGGTTGAAGCCCTGGATTTCGCCCTGTTTCGGCGAGACGATCTCCACGGTCGCGCCCGCGTCCTTGAGCGCCTTCATGGGTTCGGTCAGTTCGACCTGTTCAAAGCCGTCGGTGGCCAGGATGGCGATGGTCTTGCCGTTCAGTGTCTGGGCCATGATGCGGTCCTCCTGTGGTTGCTCGCATGAGCCTGACCAACCCGGGAGGCGGCCGGGAGTTGCGGCCACGCTTGGAGAACGGGCGGATACGCCGCATCTTGCAGGCATGCGCACCCTGACCGGACTGATCCTGATCGGCCTGCTGACCGCTTCCGGTGCGGCTCACGCCCAGATCGCGCCCTACGAGGCCGATCCCCACCGTTATCAGGTCGAGCGCCATCAGGCCCGGATGGAGAGCCTGCGCCTTCAGGCCGACGCCCGCACCGACACGGCCCGCCGTCTGGATGCGGAGACGCGGCTGACCCTGCGCGAGCTGGAGGCGGCCCGCCAGCCGCCCGCGCCCTATATTGATTATGCGCCGCCGCCGGTCGACCCGGAGGAAAGCAGCGCCCGCCATCGCCGCACCCGCGAGGCGATGACCCAGATCGACGACTGGCTGGAGCGGGCGCCCGACTGACGGGTCAGACCGGCGGCGGCGGCCCGAACTTGCCGGCCTGATAGTCCTGCACCGCCTGGATGATCTCTTCGCGGGTGTTCATCACGAACGGTCCGTGGGCGAAGACCGGCTCGCCGATCGGCGCGGCATGACCCAGCAGAACCACCGCCTCGCCTGAGGCCTCAAGGACCACCGCGTCGCCGTCATCGTTCAACTTGGCGAGGTTCCATGCGGCGACCGGGGAGCCCCCTACAGTCACTTCACCGCGGACCACATAGAGAAAGACGTTGCGCCCCGGCGCGACGGGTGACTCAAACGTCCCGCCCGCCTTGAGGCGAACCACCGCCATCTGGATGTCGATCAGGGACTGGATCGGCGCCTCGGTCCCGGCCCAGCGGCCAGACACCGCCTCGACGGTGACCCGGCCGCCATCCAGCGCGACCTTGGGAATGTCAGGGGCCTGCAGCCCAACATAGTTGGGCGCCGTCATCTTCAGCCGTGACGGCAGGTTCACCCACAGTTGCAGGATTTCCATCGGCCCGCCGTCGCGCTTGAAGCTGGCGGGAGAAAGTTCAGCGTGGATCAGGCCGGAGCCGGCCGTCATCCACTGCACCCCGCCCGGCCCGATGATGCTTTCACCGCCGCCGGAATCCGCGTGCGACAGCTCGCCGTCCAGAATGAAGGTGACGGTCTCGAAGCCCCGGTGCGGGTGCGGCCCGAACGGCAGGCCCCGGTTGTTCGGGGCATAGGTCTGCGGCCCGTGATGGTTCAGGAACAGGAACGGATCCACCTGCGGAAGGTCCGGTCCCGGCAGGGGGCGACGGGTGATCAGGTCGCCGATGTCGTCCCGCTGGGCGGGATGCAGGCGGGCGACGGTGCGGGATGTGAGCGCGGTCATCCGCCACAGATAATGTGGCGGATGCGGCCTGACCAGATCGATGTGGTTAGCGGCCGGCCTTGCGGCGGGCGTAGCGGGCGTCGCGGGCCGCCTTTTGTTCGGCCTTGGTCAGGGCCTTGCGTTCCTTGCGGGCGCCCCGACGTTCGGCGTCGACAGCCTCCTGGGCTTCCTGCGCCTCGGCCTCGCGGGCGGCGGTGCTCTCGGCGGCCAGGCGCTTCTTCTCGGCCTTTTCCGCGTCGTGCTGGGCGCGGATGGCGTCCTTCTCGGCGGCGCGCTTCTCGGCCAGCTTGTCGAACTCGGGGTCCGGCTGGGCGGCCTTGGGCTTGAAGCCTTCAAGAAGCGCCTTCTTGCGGGCCTGCTGGGCCGCGATGCGGTCGGTGAAGCCGGTTTGTTTCAGATCTCTCATGCGGAGCGAGAATTTCCAGTGCTGCGTGCGGCGCAGCCGGGGCGGCGCTCAAGGAGGAGCGGGCTAACGCGGAATTGGGGCGATAATCAAGACAACGCGCGAGAAAGACTCAGGCTCCGGCCTTCTGCGCAAAGCTCCAGGCGGCTTCTGACAGGGGGTGAACCTGCGCGGCGGTGGCCACCGCCTGGGGGCTGGAGGCGGTCCCGTCGCGCACCCGCCCGGCGATGCCCTGACAGATCGCCGCCAGCCGGAACAGGTTGTAGGCCATCAGCCAGTCCAGATTGGCGGGGCGCATGCCGGTCGTGGCGGCGTAGCGGTCCACCGTCTCCTCCACCGTCGGAATGCCCAGCGCCTTCAGGTCCGCCCCGCCCACGCCGTTGCGCTGGCTGGCCGGAATGACCCAGCCGATCAGATAGTAGGACAGGTCCGCCATGGGGTCGCCCAGGGTCGACAGCTCCCAGTCCAGCACCGCCAGAACCTCGGCCCGGTCCGGCGCCAGGATCATGTTGTCCAGCCGCCAGTCGCCGTGGACGATCCGCGCCGGGCCTTCCGGCGGCAGGCTGTCGGGCAGGAAGGCCATCAGCCGGTCCATGGCGGCAATGGTCCCGGTCTCCGACGCCGCATACTGTTTGGACCACCGCCCCACCTGCCGGGCGAAATAGTTGCCGGGCCGACCGTAGTCGACCAGACCCGCCGCCTCCGGATCGATGGCGTGCAGCCGGGCCAGCGTATCCGTCTGGGCGTCATAGATGGCCCGGCGCTGATCGGGCTCCATCCCCGGCAGCTTCAGGTCCCACAGGATGCGGCCCTCCACCTTGTCCATCACATAGAACATGGAGCCGATCACATCCGCGTCCTCGCACAGGGCGTAAGCCCGGGCGACGGGAAAGCCCTGCTTTGCCAGGGCCGAGATGACGCGGAACTCCCGGTCCACCGCATGGGCCGAGGGCAGCAAGTTACCCGGCGGCTTGCGGCGCAGCACATAGGTGCGGCCGGGCGTGACCAGCTCATAGGTGGGGTTCGACTGCCCGCCCTTGAACTGGTTGACGCTGAGCGGCCCGGCGTAGTCCGCCACATGATCCGCCATCCAGCGCTCCAGCGCGGCCACGTCAAAGGCGTGGCGGGGATCGACGGGGCGGGTGCCGGCGAAGGCGGTCTGGGGGTCAGGCGTTTCCATGGCGTCTTCTTCTTTTTGGATCAGGCGGCGGCGATGGCGGCCCGGACCGCCTTGTTCCATCCGGTCAGCAGGCGGTCGCGGTCTTCCGGCTTCATGCGGGGCGTCCAGCGGGCGGGGGCCTCGCCCGAGGCGCGGGGCAGGTCGGCGGTCAGGCCGCAGCCCAGCGCCGCCAGCCGCGCGGCGCCCAGGGCGGTCATCTCCTGAAAAGCGGGACGCTCCACCGTCACCTCGCAGATGTCGGCGATGAACTGCATGGCGAAGGCGTTGGCGGTGACCCCGCCATCCACCTTCAGCACCGCCGGCCGCGGCGAGCCGTCGGCGGCCAGGGCGTCCAGCAGATCGCGGGTCTGATAGGCGAGGGACTCCAGCCCCGCCCGCACCACATGGGCCGGGCCGGTCCCGCGCGACAGGCCGGTGATGGCGCCTCGCGCCTCCGCCTCCCACCACGGCGCGCCCAGGCCGGTGAAACCGGGCACCAGATAGACCCCGCCGTTGTCGCTCAGGGACTGCGCCACGCCTTCGGAGTCCCGCGAGGCGCCGATCAGCCCCATCTGATCCCGCAACCACTGGATCGTCGACCCGGCGGAGAAAATGGCGCCCTCCAGCGCATAGGCGGTGCGATCGCCGACCCGGTAACCAAGCGTCGTCAACAGTCGATTGGTGGAGGCCACCGGCGTGTCGCCCGTGTTGACCACCAGAAAGGCCCCGGTGCCGTAGGTGATCTTGGCCTCGCCCGCTTCCAGCGCCCCGTGACCCACCAGCGCCGCCTGCTGGTCCCCCGCGCATCCGGCGATGGGCAGGGCGTGGCCGAACAGGCTGGGCTCGCTTTCGCCCAGCACCTCGGCGCAGCCCCGAATTTCCGGCAGGGCGGCGGCCGGGACCCGGAACAGGTCGCACAGATCGCCCCGCCACTGCACGGTCTTCAGGTCCATCAGCAGGGTCCGCGAGGCGTTGGAGGCGTCGGTGACGAAGCTGCGCCCGCCGGTCAGGTTCCAGATCAGCCAGGCGTCGATGGTGCCCAGACACAGCTCGCCCGCCTCGGCCCGGTCGCGGGCGCCGGGAACCGCATCCAGCAGCCAGGCGAATTTGGTGGCCGAGAAATAGGGGTCCAGCACCAGCCCCGTGGCCGCCTGGACCATGGCCTCATGGCCGGCCTCGCGCAGGCCCGCGGCCACGTCCGCGGTGCGGCGGTCCTGCCAGACCACGGCCCGGTGCAGCGGCTCGCCGGTCTTGCGGTCCCACAGCACGGCGGTCTCGCGCTGGTTGGTGATGCCGATGGCCGAAAACCGCGCCGCGCCGCCCGCCTTGCGGATCACCTCGCGACAGGTCTGCAGGGTGGCGCGCCAGATTTCGGCGGCGTCGTGTTCGACCCAGCCGGACTGCGGGAAATGCTGGGCCAGCTCGATCTGGCTTACGGCCACGGGCCGCACCGCGTCCTCCACCGCCCCCTCGAAGGCGATGGCGCGGGTGGAGGTGGTGCCCTGGTCGATGGCGAGGATCAATCCGCTCATGCGAACCACCTTAGCGATGATCCGCGCGTTACGCTAAGTGAGGTTCATGACCGATTCCGCTCCCTCCTTCGAAGGCGTTCTGGACGCCGCCCGACAGATCGCTCCCGCCGCTGTGCGCACGCCGCTGATCGAGCATCCCGCCCTGAACGAGCGGGCCGGCGGACGGGTGCTGCTGAAGGCCGAAACCCTGCAGGTGGCGGGCGCCTTCAAGTTCCGCGGCGCCTACAACCGCATCAGCCGCCTGACGGAAGACGAGAAGGCGCGCGGAGTGGTGGCCTATTCCTCGGGCAACCACGCCCAGGCGGTGGCCGCCGCCGCCCGCATGATGGGGACCCGCGCCCTGATCGTCATGCCCGCCGACAGTCCGAAGGTGAAGGTCGAGGGGGTCCACGCCTTCGGCGGCGAGGTCCGCTTCTATGACCGCTACACCGAAAGCCGCGAGGCCATCGGCGAGGCGGTCGCCCGCGAGCGCGGGTCGGTGCTGGTGCGGCCCTTCGACGACCCCTTCATCATCGAGGGGCAGGGAACGACCGGGCTGGAGATCGTCGACCAGGCCGCTGACCTCGGGGCGGAACCGGCCGATCAACTGTTGTGCGGCGCCTCGGGCGGAGGGTTGATCGCGGGAATCAACCTGGCCATGGCGGCGCGCTGGCCCGACACGCGGGTGATCGGCGTCGAGCCCGAGGCCTACAACGACACCCAGCTGTCGCTGGCCGCCGGCGAGCGTGTCACATATCCGCCGGTCGCCGCGCCGTCCATCTGCGACGCCCTGATGACCGATCGGCCGGGCGAACTGACCTTTCCCATCAACCGCCGACTGGAGCGGGTCGTCACGGTGTCGGACGACGAGGTCGCCGACGCCGTCGCCTACGCCTTCCGGACGCTGAAGCTGGTGGTGGAGCCCGGCGGCGCGGTGTCGCTGGCCGCCCTGCTGGCCGGCAAGGTGGAGGCCCGGGGGCTGACCACGGCCATCGTCCTATCCGGCGGCAATATCGACCCGGCGCTGTTCGCCCAGATCATCGAAGGCCGTTTCAAAGGAGCCCGCCCATGACCCCCATTGCCCCGTCCGCCCTGTCCGGCCTGATCGGAACCGAGGTCGGCGTCTCGGACTGGATCACGGTCGATCAGGCCCGCATCGACGCCTTTGCCGACATCACCGAGGACCGCCAGTTCATCCATGTGGACCCTGAGGCGGCCAAGGCCACGCCCTTCGGCGGGACCATCGCCCACGGCTTTCTCACCCTGTCGCTGCTGTCGCGCATGTCCTTCGACGGGGTCGCCCCGCTGGAGGGCGTGGTGATGGGCGTCAACTATGGATTCGACAAGGTCCGCTTCCTCGCCCCCGTGCCGTCCGGGTCGCGGGTCCGCGCGCGGTTCAAGCTGCTCGCCGCCGACGACAAGGGCGGCGGCCGCTGGCTGCTGAAACACGAGGTCACCGTCGAGATCGAAGGCGGCGACAAGCCCGCGCTCATCGCCGAATGGCTGGGCATGCAGATGGTGGAGTGAGGCTCACCCCTCGCCCAGACACCGCAGCGCCACTTCCAGATTCTTCAGCCCGTCCTGACCGGTGACGGCGGGCGCCTCGCCGGTGCGGATGGCGTGCACGAAGGCTTCGAGCTCCAGCTTGAGCGGCTCGGCGGGCCAGCTGTTCAGCATGCGGGTGGAGTAGGAGCCGTCAGCCTGCTGGCCGAAATATTCGGTCACCTGGCGGGTGATCAGGTCCGCCACCACGAACTTGCCGCGGGTGGCCACCTGCAGGGTGCGGGTCTTGTAGGGGGTCAGCCAGTTGGTGGTGATGTGGGCGATGACCCCGTTCTCCAGCCTGAACTGAAGCAGGGCGGTGTCCTCGCGCTCGGCGCGGGTGCGGGCCAGCTGGGGCTGGACCTCGGTGATCTCCGAGCCGGTCAGGTGGCGAATGATGTCGATGTCGTGCACCGCCAGATCGATGACCACGCCCACCTCGCCCATGCGCGGCGGGAAGGGCCCCACCCGCGTCACCTGGATGGAGATGACGTCCTCGTCGGCGATGGCCCGGCGCACGGTCTCTACCGCCGGATTGAAGCGCTCTACGTGGCCCACCATCAGCACGCGGCCGTTCGCCTTGGCTGCGTCGATCATGCGCTGGGCGTCCTTGACCGTGGGCGCGATGGGCTTTTCCACCAGCACATGGACGCCCTTTTCCAGCAGGGCCACGCCCAGATCGGCGTGAAATCGGTTCGGCGTCGCCACCACGGCGCAGTCCAGCCCGGCGTCAACGAAGGCCTCGGCGGTGGTGACGGCGGCGGCGCCGTACAGGTCCGCCACGCCCTGGCCCGTCACGGCGTCGGGATCGAAGATGGTGGTCAGGTCCACGCCCTGGACCTCGGCCAGGACGCGGGCGTGGTTGCGGCCCATGACGCCGGCGCCGGCGACGCCAGCCTTGAGGATGTCGGGGGCGGACTGGAGCATGGTCTGGCCTTCGCGATGAAACGTCTGGGCGCCTCCTAACAAGCGACGGCCTCGCGCGCCACGCCCGAGCGCTCAACTCCGGTTGCCGCTTGCTACGCGTTAACCTTTTTCTCTAGGGTGCCTCCGGGCGGTCTGGGAGGGCTGAAGGATGGACCACAGCGTCCTGCCGGTGATCCTGTGCGGCGGGTCCGGCTCGCGCCTGTGGCCCCTGTCCACCGCCGAGCGGCCCAAGCCGTTTCATCCCCTCGCGGGCGACGAAACCCTTCTTCAGGCCACGGTGCGCCGATTGGCCCCCTCGCCCGCCGCCCCGTTCCTGGCCCCGATTATTGTCTGCGCCGCCGCCCACGAGGATCTGGTGCGGGCCCAGTTGCGCGCCATCGGCGTGCGTCCCGCCATGATAGTGGTGGAGGCCGAGCCCGGCGGCACGGCCATGGCCACCGCCTGTGCGATCCAGGCGGCCACGGACATCGCGCCGGACGCCATGGTTCTGATTGCGCCCGCCGACCATCACATCAGGGACTCGCAGGGTTTTCGCACCGCTGTCATGGCCGCCGCCGGGGGCGCGGGCGACGATCTCGTCCTGTTCTCGGCCCGGCCGGAGTCGCCCGAGACCGGCTACGGCTACATGCGGCAAGGCCGGAGCTTGTCCGGCGGCCTGCACCACATCGAGCGGTTCATCGAGAAACCCGCGCGGGAAACAGCGACGGCCATGATCGCCGAGGGCGAATGGGGCTGGAACATGGGTCTGTTCCTGGGCCGGGCGAGTGCTTTTCAGGGGCAGATCGTTCGCCACGCGCCGACCGTCGCAGCCCGCGCCGAGGCCGCCTGGACCGGCGCCGAAAGACGGGGTTCGCGCGTCGCCCTGGCCGCCGCGCCCGGACCGTCCCTCTCGCTGGATCGAGCCGTGATCGAGCACAGCGACCGGCTGGCCATGAGAACCTGCGACGTGGGATGGCGTGACGTGGGCTGCTGGAACGCCCTGTGGTCCGCCTCGGGCCGCGACCCGGCCGACAACCATCTGCAGGGGTCCGCCACGGTGGTGGAGTCCTCCGGCTGTCTGGTCTGGAACGGCGGCGGCCCCCCGGTGGCGGTCCTCGGCATGACCGATGTGGTGGTGGTCTCCACCCCCGGCGGGGTGCTGGTCATGCCCCGGTCCCGCGCCCAGGAGGTGGGGGCCATGTCCACAGCCCTTGCGGTTCGGGTCTTTAATTCCGCTGTCGATGAATTAGGGTCGGCGCCCCAACAGGGAGCACCCAATGATCTTCACCGACCGCCGCTGGACCTCCGATGAGCTGAGCCTCTACGCCCGCGACTATCCGGGCGCAGAGGGCCCCGCGCGTCTGCCGGTGATCGCCATCCACGGCCTGACCCGCAACAGCGCCGATTTCGGAACCATCGCCCCCCTGATCGCCGCCACGGGCCGGCGGGTGCTGGCGCTGGACGTCCGCGGGCGGGGCCGGTCGGACCGCGCGGCCGATCCCATGACCTATCAGCCGCCGATCTATGCGAAAGACGTGCTGGCCCTGATGGATCAGGCCGGCGTCGGACGGGCGGTGTTTCTGGGCACCTCCATGGGGGGGCTGATCACCATGGTCCTGACCGCCATGGCGCCGGAGCGGGTCGCCGCCGCCATCCTCAACGACATCGGGCCGGAGGTGGCCCCAGAGGGCCTGGCCCGCATCGCGTCCTACACCGGCCAGACGGTGGAGATCCGCAGCTGGGAAGACGCCGCCGACTACGCCCGGCGCACCAACGGCGCGGCCCTGCCCCACTATGGCCCGGACGACTGGATGACCTTTGCGCGGCGCGTGTTCCGCGAGGGGCCGGACAGGGTTCCGGTGCTGGACTACGCCCCCGACATCACCGCGCCCATGCGCGCAGCGGGCAAGGACGCCCTGGTCCCCGACCTGTGGCCCGCCTTCCGCAATCTCGCGCAGGGCCGCAGACTCATGCTGGTGCGCGGCGCGACCTCAGATCTGCTCAGCCCGGACATCGCCGGCCGCATGCGCGAGGCAGCCCCGCACATGGATTTCGTGGAGGTCCCCGGCGTCGGCCACGCCCCCATGCTGGACGAACCGGCGGCACGCGATGCGATCCTGGCCTTCCTCAGGGACGTGGGCTGATCAGTCCGGCTCGCGCTCGCCCACCTCGGTCGGGCGCACAGCCAGAATCCAGCCATCGGCGATGTGCAGCTCGGGCGTCGCCTCAAGGGTGAAGGGCAGGTACCAGGTCTGGCCGCCCTCGGCGGGCGTGATCTCCAGCATGTCCGAGGCGCCGAAATTCTGCACCGCCTTGACGCGTCCCAGCACGCGCCCCTCCGGGTCCCGCGCCTCCAGCCCGATCAGGTCGGTGACATAGACCTCGTCCTCGTCCGGCGCGGGGAAGCGCTCGCGCGGGACGAACAGCTTCAGGCCGCGCAGGGCGTCGGCCTGTTCCTTGGTCTCGATTTCCTTCGCCCGGCCGATCACCGCGCCCTTGGCGGCGCGGGCCGTGGTCAGGGTCAGGCCGACCGAGCCGTCGGCGCGCAGCAACGGGCCGTAGGCCTTCAGCGCCAGGGGATCGGCGGTGAAGGCGGTCACCCGCACCTCGCCCCGCACCCCGAAGCCCCCGGCCACCTGGCCCACGAGGATGAGGCGAGGCGTCATTCTCCCTTCTCCCCTCGGGGGAGAAGGTGGCTCGCGGAGCGAGACGGATGAGGGGGCTGGTTGAAGCCGCTCAGTATCATCTATCTCACTCCGCGTTCGCCATACCCCTCATCCGGGCGCCTGACGGCGCCCACCTTCTCCCTCAAGGGGAGAAGGAAGAGGAGGATTAAGCCTCGGTCTTTTCCTCGGTCGCCTGTTCGGCAGCGGGGGCTTCCTCGGCGGCCGGGGCCTCTTCAGCGGCGGCTTCAGCAGGCGCAGCCTCTTCAGCCGGCGCGGCCTCTTCAGCAGCGGGGGCCTCGGCGGCGGGCTCTTCAACGGCCGGGGCTTCTTCTTCCTTGGGCGCGGCGGCGGCGGCTTCAGCAGCGGCCTTGGCCTCTTCCTTGGCGGCGGCTTCGGCCTCGGCGCGGTCGGTTTCGCGCTGGGCGCGCTCGGCGGCGCGCTCCTGGGCCTTCTTGCCCGGCTGGGCGCGGTTCGGGTTGTTACCCTGGGTCCAGGTGACCTGACCGGCGAGGGCCTCGTCCTGGCTCAGGAAGCGGGCCACGCGGTCGGTGGGCTGGGCGCCCTTCTTGAGCCATTCCGAGATGCGGTCGGTCTTCAGCTTCACGCGGGGCTCGGCGTGGTCCTTGGGCAGCATGGGGTTATAGCTGCCCACGCGCTCGATGAACTTGCCGTCGCGCGGCGAGTGAGAGTCAGCCACCACGATGTGGTAGTAGGGACGCTTCTTGGCGCCACCGCGGCTCAGACGAATCTTCAGCATTTTCAGTCTCTTTCGTTAGAAGTCGTTATTTCTTCGGAGGGAACCCGGGAAGGCCGGGAAGCCCGCCGGGGGGAAGGTCGGGGCCGCCGGGCGCACCCAGGCCCGGCAGCATCGATTTCAGTTTCTCGGGGTCGGGAGGCGGCAGCTTGCCGCCGCCCATGGCCTGCAGCCGCGCCATGTCCTGGCCGCCGCCCATGCCCATCATGGCGGCCATCTTCTGCAGGTTCTTGCCGCCGCCCTTGGACAGCGCCTTGACCGCGTCGGCCATCTGGCGGTGCTGTTTCAGCAGGCGGTTGATCTCCTGCACCTCGACCCCGGCGCCCGCGGCGATGCGGCGCTTGCGGCTGGCGTTCAGCACGTCCGGCTTCTTGCGCTCGGCCCTGGTCATGGAGCTGATGATGGCTTCCTGACGCGAGATCACCTTGTCGTCGATGTTCGCATTGGCCATCTGGGCCTTCATCTTGGCAGCCCCGGGCAGCATGCCCATGATGCCCTGCAGCCCGCCCATGCGCTTCATCTGCGCCAGCTGGCCCGCCAGATCGTCCAGATCGAACTGACCCTTGGCCAGCTTCCTGGCCATCTTCTCGGCCTTGACCTGGTCCAGCTCCTCGGAGGCCTTCTCCACCAGGGCCACGATGTCGCCCTGGCCCAGGATGCGTCCGGCCACGCGGCGGGCGTCGAACACCTCCAGCGCATCGACCTTCTCGCCGGCGCCCAGATACTTGATCGGCAGGCCGGTGACCGCGCGCATGGACAGCATGGCGCCGCCGCGGCCGTCGCCGTCCGCGCGGGTCAGGATCAGGCCGGTCAGGGGCAGGCGCTCGTGGAAGGCCCGGGCGGTGCGCACCGCGTCCTGACCGGTCAGGCTGTCGGCCACCAGAATGGTCTCGACGGGCTTGGAGATCGCCGCGACCTCGGCCGCCTCGGCCATCATGGCCTCATCCAGGGTGGTTCGGCCGGCCGTATCCAGGATCAGGACGTCGAAGCCCTGCAGCTTGGCCGCCTGAAGGGCCCGCCGGGTGATCTGGACCGCGCTCTCGCCCTTGACGATGGGCAGGGTGGCGACCTCGATCTGCTTGCCGAGGGTCTCCAGCTGCTCCATGGCCGCCGGACGCCGGGTGTCCAGCGAGGCCATCATGACCTTCTTGCGCTCGGTCCTGGTCAGCTTCAGCGCCAGCTTGGCCGAGGTGGTGGTCTTGCCCGAGCCTTGCAGGCCGCTCATCAGGATGACGGCCGGCGGCGTGGCGTTCAGGTTCAGCGGAACCGGCTCTTCGCCGCCCAGCATCTCGATCAGGCCGTCGTGGACGATCTTGACGACCTGATCGGCCGGCTTGACCGAGCGGATCACGTCCTCGCCCTGGGCGCGCTCGGACGCGAAGGCGATGAAGTCCTTGACCACGGGCAGGGCCACGTCGGCCTCGAGCAGGGCCACGCGCACCTCGCGCATGGCCTCGGCGATGTCCTTTTCGGACAGGGCGCCGCGACCGGTGATCCGGTCGAAGACGCCTGTCAGTCGCTCGTTCAGAGCCTCGAACATTCACAAACCTCGTTTGGCGATGAACCTGTCCCCATAGAGAAATGGCCTCTGGCGACGATCACGTCGGCAGAGGGTTCTCGCCATCCTCGTCCGCATCCCTGGCGCTATCGCGCCGGGCGGGGGTCGTGATGGTGGAGACGCGAAGGTTCACTTGCGCCGGAAGCGGCGGCTTATGCGCGAATTCCGGACGTTTGTCGAATCCGGATCAATCCCGCGCACAAACCGTTTCAGGGGAGCAAAAAACAGCCTGGTTCTATCGCCACCGCCCCCCTTTTGGGGTCAGACTGTGCGCCTCCCCGAGCTTTCAGGACACACCATGACGCCCAACGCCGCCGACGAGACCTTGCGTGACGAAATCCGCCTGCTGGGCGCGATGCTCGGCGAGGTCATCCGCGACGAGGGCGGCCAGCCGCTGTTCGACCGCATCGAGGCGGTGCGTCAGGCCTCTGTGTCCTATCACCGCGACGACGACGGCGACGCCGAGGCTCTGGAGGCCCTGCTCAAGGACATCGATCTGGATCAGGCGGTGGGGCTGGCCCACGGCTTCGCGGCCTTCTCGCTGCTGGCCAACATCGCCGAGGACCGGGCCGGCAAGCGCCGCGCCCTCGATCAGGCGGAGGCCGCGGCCCGGCCTGACACCCCCGCCGGGGCCCTCAAGCGCCTGGCCGATCAGGGCGTGGGCGTGGGCGAGATCCGCGACCTGCTGTCCCAGTCCCTGATCTCGCCGGTCCTGACCGCCCACCCGTCGGAGGTGCGCCGCAAGAGCGTCATCGATCGCATCGCCGGGGTCAGCGACCTGCTGGACGCCTGCGACAAAGGCGGCGCCACCTGCGACATCGAGCGGCGCAACGCGGGCCTGCGCCGTCAGATCGTCATCCTGTGGGCCACCCGTCTGGTGCGCCAGAGCCGTCTGGTGGTGCAGGACGAGATCAATACCGTGGTATCCTTCCTCGAGCGCGTGTTCCTGAACGTGGCGCCCGAGCGGCTGCACGCCTGGCGCGACCTGCTGGAGGCCCCGGACCTCAAGCCCTTCCTGAAGATCGGCAGCTGGGTCGGCGGCGACCGGGACGGCAATCCCAACGTCAACGCCGAGGTGCTCAGCGCCGCCTTCCGCACCCAGTCCCGCGCCGTGCTGGCCCACTACATGGATCAGGTGCATGCGCTCGGCGCCGAGCTCAGCCTGTCCGGAGCCCTGGCCCGCATCAGCCCCGGGATGAAGGCCCTGGCCGAGGGGTCCGGCGACACCTCCGATCACCGCGCCGACGAGCCCTATCGCAAGGCGCTCAGCCACATCTACGCCAGGCTTTCGGCCACCTTCCCGCTGCTGACCCGCGTTCAGGCCCCCCGCCCCGCCCGGTTCGAGGCGCCGCCGTATGAAGGTCCCGCCGGCTTCCGCGCTGATCTTCAGGTGTTGCACGCCTCCCTGACTGAGAACCACGGCGCGGTGTTCGCCGACGACTCCCTCAACCGCCTGATCACCGCCGTGGACGTGTTCGGCTTCCACATGGCCACGGTAGACCTGCGCCAGAACTCCGACGTGCACGAGCGCGTGGTGGCCGATCTGCTCAAGGTGGCCGGGGTGTGCGACGACTATCTGGCCCTCGACGAGGAGGGCCGGCTGTCCCTGCTGGCCGCTGAGCTGGAATCCTCTCGTCCGCTATTCTCTCCGTATGCAGACTATGGCGAGGAAACGCTGAAAGAGCGCGCCATCCTGGCTGCGGCCGGCGAGGCCCTGCGGCTCTACGGTCCCGACGCCGTGCGCACCCACATCGTGTCCAAGACCACCTCGGCCTCGGACATGCTGGAGGTCTACCTGCTGCTCAAGGAAGTGGGGCTGTACCGGCCCGAGGCGCCGGAGGAATGCCCCATCCAGGCCGCGCCCCTGTTCGAGACCATCGAGGATCTGCGCGCTTCCCGGCCCACGCTGGAGCGCCTCATGGCCGAGCCGTCCGCCCTCGCGGTGGCCCGGGCGCGCGGCGTTCAGGAAGTGATGATCGGCTATTCGGATTCC
Source organism: Brevundimonas sp. (assembly GCF_046293315.1). Classification (GTDB taxonomy): domain Bacteria; phylum Pseudomonadota; class Alphaproteobacteria; order Caulobacterales; family Caulobacteraceae; genus Brevundimonas. Next base: position 90,066 of record NZ_JBKBPF010000004.1, on the reverse strand, counting down.
AACAAGGACGGCTCCTACCTGACCTCGACCTGGGAGTTGCATGAGGCCTCGCGCGCACTGCTGGACGTGACCCAGGCGGCGGGCCTGAAGCTGCAGCTGTTCCACGGCCGGGGCGGCACCGTCGGCCGGGGCGGCGGCTCGTCCTTCGCGGGCGTGGTGGCCCAGCCGCAGGGGACCGTGGCCGGACGCATCCGCATCACCGAACAGGGCGAGGTCATCGCCAACAAGTACGGCGAGCCTGAAGTGGCGGCCCGCAATCTGGACGCCCTGACCTGCGGCGTGCTGCTGAACTCCCTGCGCCCGCCCGCCGACGACAGCCTGACGGGGCGCCACGGGGAAACCATGCAGACCCTTTCGCGCGCCTCCATGGCCGCCTACCGGGCCGTGGTCTACGACACGCCCGGTTTCGTGGACTATTTCCGCGCCGCCACCCCCATCGCCGAGATCGCCGACCTCAAGATCGGTTCGCGCCCGGCCTCCCGCTCCACCTCCACCGCCATCGAGGACCTGCGCGCCATTCCCTGGGTGTTCAGCTGGGCCCAGTCGCGGGTCATGCTGCCCGGCTGGTTCGGCTTCGGCTCGGCGGTCAAGGCGGCGGACAAGGAGGAGCTGCGCGCCATGGCGGCGGACTGGCCGTTCTTCAAGACGCTGGTCCAGAACCTGGAGATGGTGCTGGCCAAGGCCGACATGTCCATCGCCCGCCGCTACGCCTCTCTGGTGCCCGACAAGGCGCTGGCCATGCGGGTGTTCGGCGCCATCCAGTCCGAGCACGACCGCACCCGCGACGCGGTCCTGGCCATCACCGGCCATGACGACCTGCTGGGCGGCCAGCCCGAGCTGGACCGCCTCATCAGCCTGCGCATGCCCTACGTGGAGCCGCTGAACCACGTGCAGATCGAGTTGATCCGCCGCCGCCGCGCCGGCGACGACGATCCCCGCGTGCGCGAGGGCATCCTGCTGACCATCAACGGGGTAGCCGCCGGGCTGCGGAACAGCGGCTGAGCCTTAGCTTCGCGGGAGCGGCCAGACGTCGTTCCAGCGGGCGCGGCTGGCGTCCAGGCATTCGCAGGCCCGCGCCTCTGTGCCGGGCCGGTCGATAATGGCGATGCGGCCGCGCTTCTGCTGGATCAGACCCAGGGCCTGCATCTCGCCGGCGATCTGGCTGACGGTGGTGCGCTGGACCGCGAGCATCTGGGCCAGGAACTCCTGGGTCAGGTCGATCTCGTCGCGCCCGGCCTGATCGCAAGCCGCCAGCAGCCAGCGGCAGAACCGCGCCTCGGCCCGATGCCAGGCGCGGCAGGCCACCGACTGCTGGGCCTGATTGGCCAGACCTTCCAGATACTGGATCAGGGCGCGCCGGAACGCGGGACGAGCGTCCACAAGGCCGAGGAAGTCCTCGACCGCGATCTTCAGGGTCGATCCGGACACCTGGCAGATGGCGCGGGTGTAGATCGGCAGCCCGGCCAGCGCCGGCCCGGCGCCGAGAACCCCCTCGCGACCCACCATGCCGCATTCCACCGCATCGCCTTCGCGCAGCAGGGTCATGAGCGAGATCACGCCGCTCTCGACGAAATACAGGTGCTGGATGGTGTCGCCGGGATCGTAGAACAGGTGCCCGCTGACCATGGCCTCGCGGGTCAGATAGGGCGACAGGGCCATTCGATCGGCCTCGCCCAAAGCGCCCAGCAGGCGGTTGGCCGTCAGTTTCTGATTCATCAGCATCCGGACTGCCTAGCCCGAAACTGCGAGGTCAGCGGCGGTCACCTGCATGGGCTGTCCCCCTTCGGCCCAGAATTCGACGCCCCCGCGATGCGGCGCCGAGGCCAGCAGGTCGAGAGCGTGACGGCGCGCGGACTGCTCATCGGCGCAGTCATCGAACTCCAGCATGGCGGAAACGCCGGCCGCGTCCATAAACATGAATGTGTAGATACTCACTGACGCCCCTTGCACAGCCCCCTGCGCATTGAGACTCACCCATAGGTGGTTCCTGCCAAGCTGTCTGTCTGGCGCCCGACAGAAGGGCGTACACGAAGAAAAAAGGCCCGCCGGATCGCTCCGACGGGCCTGTTCTTCGCGACTGCGGGCCGCCTAGTTCGTGGGGAAGCCCCGCGTACGCAGCAGCGCCGTCACGTCCGGATCGCGGCCGCGGAACTGGCGATAGGCCTCGCCCCGGTCCGTGGTGTTGCCCGGCGCCAGGATGATTTCCTTGAAACGCCGCGCGGTTTCCGGGTCGAACGGGTCGCCCGTCTCCTCGAACGCCGCCCAGGTGTCGGCGTCCATCACCTCGGACCACAGGTACGAGTAGTACCCGGCCGAATAGGCGTCGGACGTGAACAGGTGATTGAACTGGGGCAGGCGGTGCCGCATCACGATCTGGCGCGGCATGCCGATGCGGGCCAGCGCCTCGCGCTCGAAGGCGTCCGGGTCGGTGACCGCCGTGGACCGGTTGTGCAGGTCCATATCCACAAGCGCCGACGAGAGATAGCTGACCGTGTGATAGCCCTGGGCGAAGGTCGAGGACTCCTCGATCTTGTCCAGCAGGTCCTGCGGCATGGCCTGGCCGGTTTCATAATGGCGGGCGAACTGGTCCAGGATCGGGCGCGTCAGCACCCACTTCTCGTGCACCTGCGACGGATACTCCACGAAGTCGCGCGGCGTGCCGCCCAGGCTGGGATAGTTCACCGTGGACAGCAGATAGTGGATGCCGTGGCCGAACTCGTGGAACAGCGTCTCGGTGTCGTCCAGCGAGATCAGCAGCGGCTCGCCCGCCGGCGCCTTGATGAAGTTGTTGTTGTTGGACGCCAGCACATTGCGCTCGCCGTCGATGGTCGAGTGGCTGCGATAGGTGGTCATCCAGGCGCCGGAACGCTTGCCCGACCGGGCGAAGTCGTCCGAATAGAACAGGCCGATGTGGCGACCCGTGTCCTTGTCGGTGACCTCGAACACTTCCACGTCGGGATGGAACACCGGCACCGTCCCGGCGGGCAGGGCGGTGAAGACCATGCCGTACAGGCGCTCGGCCATGTAGAACATGCCGCGCTTCATGGCGTTCAGTTCGAAGTACGGCTTCAGGTCGTTCTGATCCAGGTCGTAGCGTTCCTTGCGGACCTTCTCGAGGTAATAGAGGTAGTCCCAGGGCTCGATCTCGTGACCCGCCATGCGGGTCATCTCGGCCACTTCCTCGCTGACGCGGGCGACGGCGGGCGGCCAGACCCGCATCATCAGCTCCATGGCCGCCTCGGGCGTCCGGGCCATGGTGTCCTGCATGCGCCAGTGGGCGTGGGTCTCGAAGCCCAGCAGGCGGGCGCGCTCGGCGCGCAGGCCCAGGATCTGGGCGATGGTCGCATTGGTGTCGTTGGCGTCGCCGTTGTCGCCCCGGTCCACGAACTTGCGCCAGATCTGCTCGCGCAGGCCGCGGTCGTCGGCGAAGGTCAGGAACGGATCGACGGCCGAGCGGGTGTTGACGATCACATAGCCGGACAGGTCGCGGCTGCTCGCCGCATCGGCTGCGGCCGACTTGTTGGAGTCCGGCAGCCCCGCCACGCCGGCTTCGGCGGCGATGTGGGTGAACAGCTGCTCGTCGGCCACCACCTTCTGCTGGAAGTCGGTGAAGGCGGTGGACAGGGCCTGGTTGATGCGGCCCAGCTCGGCCTTGCCCGCGGCGTCCAGGGCGGCCCCGTTGCGCACAAGACCCTCGTACTCCCGCTCGACCAGACGGCGTTGCTCGGCCGTCAGACCAGCGGCTTCGGCGTTCTCATGCACGGTGCGGATGCGCTGGAACAGCACCTCGTTGAAGGTGATCTCGTCGCTGGCCGCAGACAGGACCGGCGACATCTCGCGGTTCAGGGCCTGATAGTCGGCCGAGCCGATGTTGCCGATCATCACGCCGAAGATCGAACCGGCGCGCTGGATGTGCTGGCCGCCGCGCTCCATGGGCAGGATGGTGTTCTCGAAGGTGGCGGGCTCGGGGTTGTTCACCACCGCAGCCACGTCGGCGCGCATCTGCTCGATACCCTTGTTCAGGGCGTCGCGCAGCAGATCCGGCGTGACCTGATCCCACGGCGGCACGCCCTGGTACGGCCCGGCCCACGGGTCAGCCAGCGGATTGCCCGTCATCACCGTCTCGGTCGGCCCATAGGCGGCGGGCGCGGTGGCGCAAGCCGTGACCGCGAGCACGCCCGCGCTGGTGAGGATCATCTGCCGTCTGTTCATGAGAACTCCCGTTATTTCCGGCCGTCAGCGCAGAAATGTGCGCCTTCCGCAGCCTTCCGTGACCGGCACAGTATCACCCTGCGCCTGACCGTCACCTGAACGCCATGTAATGAAGCGCGCCCGTCCCTGCCGCAAGCCTGTTCGGTTTGGGGAAATCCGGCTAAAGCCCCGCCATGGCCATTGGTGTTTTCGATTCCGGCGTGGGCGGGCTGACCGTTCACCGCGAACTGGTGAACCGCTTCGCGAGCGCCGACTTCATCTATCTGGCCGATCAGGCCCACGCCCCGTACGGCGGACGCGGTGGCGAGGAGATCGTCGACCTGACCCGCGAGGGGTGCCGTCGCCTGTTCGATGCGGGAGCCTCCGTGGTCATCCTGGCCTGCAACACCGCCTCGGCCATCGCCCTGCGCCGCCTTCAGCAGACCTGGATCCCGCAGGAGCGGGAGCGGCTGGGCCGCCCGGTCAATGTGCTGGGGATCATCGTTCCCACCATCGAGGCGGCCACCGGCCTGCCCTGGAGCTTCGAGGCCGAGCCTCGCGAGGAGAAAATCGAGGCCATCGCCGTCACCGGGGTGTTCTGCACCGCCGCCACAGCCATGAGCCGGGTCTACGAGATCGAGATCGACAAGCGCCGCGAGGACATCGCGGTCTTCACGGAGCCGTGCCCCGGGCTGGCCGGCCTGATCGAACTGGGCGCCCCGGCCGAGGAGCTGGAGGTGGTCGTTCGCGACCACGTGGACGCCCTGCGCCGCCGCGTTGGCCGCCATCCCGACAAGGCGGTGCTCGGCTGCACCCACTATGAGATTGTGGCGGAGGTCTTCAAGGCCGCCCTGCCCGAGGGGGTGGAACTGATCCACCAGCCCACCGCCGTAGCCGACTCGCTGGAGCGCTATTTCGCCCGCCACCCCGACTATGACATCGGCGTGTCGGGCCGCCGCACCTTCCTGACCACCGGCACGCCCGGTCCCCAGTCCGCCCTCGTCAGCCAGTTCTGGGGCGCGCCCCTGACCTTCGACGCGGCTTGACGGCCAGCGGCGGAAACGGGCGACCCGCCCCGGCCGGGGACCAGATCAGGCGCGCGCGGCTTCGGCGGACGCGACCCGCGACGCTGCGTTGATCACCGAGGCGATGCGCAGGGCGGCCTGGACCTGGGTGTTGGCCACGCCGTGCTTCTTCAGCTCGCCCTCGTGGGCGTCCAGACAGGCGCCGCAGCCGTTGATGGCCGACACCGCCGCCGACCACAGCTCGAAGTCCAGCTTCTCCACGCCCGGATTGGCGATGATGTTCATGCGCAGGCGCGCCGGCAGGGTCTGGTACTCGCTGTTCTTCATCAGATGCAGCGCGCGGTAATAGATGTTGTTCATGCCCATGATGGCGGCGGCGGCGCGGGCCGCGTCGGCGGCCTCGGGGCTCAGCTTGTCGGCGACCAGCGCCTCGGTCGCCCGGATCACCGGCGCCGAACCCACGGCATGGGCGCAGGCCAGGAACGTGCCCCACTTCTGCTGGTCGTTCAGCAGGGTCTCGTTGGCCAGGGAGCTGAGGTTCAGCGAGATGTCCTTGGCGTAGGACGGCATTAGGTCGCGCAGGGCGTCGATGGACATGAAATTCTCCGTTGGGGGCTAACGCTCGCGGCGCGGCCGCTCGCTGCTTGAGCCCCATTGTTTGTGCGGCTAACGCTCGGGACGCGGTCCCTCGCTACTTGAGCCGCGAGACGCGAATGCGCTCAAGCAGCGAGATGCCGCGCGTCGAGCGATAGCGCCCTAGAACAAAAAGCCGCGAAAAAGGCGGCGACACACACGCCGCCGCCTTCCTCAGCTCGGTTCGCCGTCTTCTACGCGGCGAGGGTTTCGCCGCCCACCGGGCGGTTGCAGGCGCACAGCTCGTCGGTCTGCAGGGCGTCCACCACGCGCAGGGTGTCGGCCGGGGCACGGCCCACGTTCAGGTTGGTGACATAGACGTGCTGGACCACGTTGTGCGGGTCCACCACGAAGGTGGCGCGCAGGGCGACGCCTTCTTCTTCGTTCAGCACGCCCAGGTCGCGGGCGAACTTGCCGCCGTTGTCCGCGAACGACCAGATCGGCAGCTTGTCCAGGTCGGCGTGGTCGCGACGCCAGGCCAGCTTGACGAACTCGTTGTCGGTCGAGCCGCCCAGGACCACCGTGTCACGGTCTTCGAAGTCGCGGGCCAGCCTGGCGAATTCCGCGATCTCGGTCGGGCACACGAAGGTGAAGTCCTTGGGATAGAAGAAGATCACCTTCCACTTGCCCTCGAAGCTGTCCTGGTTGATCGGCTCGAAGGCCGAGACGCCGTTTTCTTCGTGGTTGTTGAAGCCGGGCTTTACGCCGACAAGCTTGAATTCAGGCAGTTTTGCACCGACGCCGAGCATCAGGTTTCTCCGTTGCTTTTGTTTCGATTGATCGTCGGGGGGAGGTGACGACCGCAACTGCGAAATGGACCTTGCGGCGCACAAAGTCAAACTGTCACGACGCCGCATGACCATAGGTTTTGCTTATGTACAGAATAGGGCGAATCTCGCCCTCCCATAAATCAGCACGATGGGTTTTGATCTTTGCATAGAAAGAGCCTATGCCGCCATCATGCTCCCCACCCTGCGCCAGCTCCAGTATCTGAAACTGCTCGCCGAGCACGGCTCGTTCAGCCGCGCGGCCGAGGCGGCGCATGTCAGCCAGCCCGCCCTGTCCGCCGGGGTGCAGGAACTGGAGAAGGTGCTGGGCTCCCCCGTCGTGGAGCGCACGCGCGGCGCGGTCCAGCTGACCGCCGTTGGGGCTGAAGCGGTCAAGCGAGCCGAGGATGTGCTGGCCCGCACGGAGGATCTGGTGGAGGCCGCCCGCAACGCCGGCAAGCCCCTGTCCGGCCGCTTCCGCCTTGGCGTCATACCCACCATCGCCCCGTTCCTGCTGCCCGCCACCCTTCCCCGGCTCAAGGCCAGACACCCGGCCCTGCGCCTGTTCCTGCGCGAGGACCTGACCCCGCGCCTGGTGGCCCAGCTGAAGGCCGGCCAGCTGGACGCCGCCGTGATCGCCCTGCCCTATGAGGCGGGGGGCATCGACCATGCACGCATCGGCTTTGACGAGATTCTAGCCGCCGCGCCCGCCGGCCACCCGGTCGCCAGCGCCGAGACCCTTCAGGCCAGCGACCTCAGACAGTCCGACCTGATCCTGCTGGAAGACGGCCACTGCCTGCGGGATCAGGCCCTGGCCGCCTTCGACATCGACGCCCCCCGCGGCGCCGACGTCTTCGCCGCCAGTTCGCTGCACACCCTGGTGCAGATGATCGACGCCGGTCTGGGCGTCAGCTTCCTGCCCGGCATGGCGGTGCGCGCGGGCCTGACCGAGGGGTCGGGCGTGGTCACCCGACCCATGTCGGGCCCCGGCGACGGACCCGCGCCCCGCCGCGAGATCGTGGTGGCGTGGCGCTCCGGCTCCAGCCGTGCGGCCGAGGCCCGCCTGCTGGCCGAGGCCCTGACCCTGGAGTGAGCCCGACCGCGCGTCATGGTGAACGGTCCGTTAGGCTTTCTTAACCGGGGTTCTGCGACCATGGGGCTCCAGAGTTCGCCCAGCCGAGTCCGCAGGCCCGCGCATGTTCGCCAAACGTCAGTCCGCCCTGGCCGCCACAGCCGGCACGGCCCCGCGCCGCCGCCCGGCCCTGAGCCGGTCCGCTGTGCTGACTTTTCTGCGCCGCCCTGTCGTGGCCGTGGTCGCAGCACTGATCCTGATGGTGGGCGCCGGCGCCCTGTTCATTGCCGTTCTGGGCGATCCGACCGCAGGCACGCCCTCGGCGCGGGCATCCCTCGACCGTCCGGAAACCGTCGCCGCCGCGCCGCCCACGGGTATGGAGGCTTTCACCCTCGATACTCTCGGCCTGTACCAGGATCTGACCGCGCCCGGTTTCGAGCTGGATGACCAGGGCGGGCCGATCACCGGCGAGGCGCTCATCACCCTGCCGGACGGGGCGACCGCCGCCGGGGGCGCCGCCATCACCGCGCCGCGCCGCCCGCCCGCCGACCCCCTGCCCGCCGCGCCGATCGCCGGACTGTCCCAGCCGGGACCGAACGGCGCCCTGCCGATGATCAACGCCGACGGTCGCACCCCGGCCCAGGCCTACGCCCGTCCGTTCCGCCCCAACGGCCGCCCCCGCGTGGCCCTGATCGTGGGCGGTCTGGGCCTGAACGCCGTCACCACCCGCGCCGCCATCGAGCGCCTGCCTGCCGAGGTGACCCTGTCCTTCGTGCCCTACGCCGAGGGCCTTCAGGGCTGGATCGACCTGGCCCGCGCCCATGGCCACGAGGTGCTGATCGAGATCCCCATGGAGCCCCAGGGCTATCCCGACAACGATCCCGGCCCCTACACCCTGCTGTCCAACGCCGGGCCCGACGACATCCGGCAAAGGCTGGACTGGTTGCTGGGCCGCGCCAGCGGTTACTTCGGGGTCACCAACTATCTGGGCGAGCGCTTCGTCGCCTCGGACGGCGCCATGACCGCCTTCCTGGGGGTGATGCGCAGCCGCGGTCTGGCCTTCGTGGACGATGGCTCGGCCCGTCGTCGCCCCGGCGCCTACGCCCGCGCCAGCGCCGACCGCATCATCGACGAGGTGCAGAGCCCCGCCGCCATCGTGGCTCAGCTCAACGCGCTGGAGGCGGCTGCCCGCGAAAACGGCGACGCCCTGGGGGCCGGCTTCTCCTATCCGGTGACGGTGGAGGCGGCCGCCCGCTGGGCCGACGGCCTGTCGGATCGCGGGCTGCAACTGGCCCCCGCCTCGGCCATGACCCGGCGGCCCGGCCGCTAGTGGCCGACCTGTCGCTCTACCGGCCCAATGTCGGGGTGGTGCTGTTTCATCCGGACGGCCGCGTCTGGCTGGGCCGCCGCGCAAAGACGCCCGAGCCGTACTGCTGGCAGTTCCCGCAGGGCGGCGTCGACGCCGACGAGGTCGAGCGGGGCGACTGGGAAGCCGCCGCCCGCCGCGAACTGCTGGAGGAGACCGGGGTCCGTTCCGCCGACCTTCTGGCCGCCACCGAGGGCTGGATCACCTACGACTTCCCGCCCGAGGCCTCCGGCGCGAAAATCACGCGCGGCTGGAAAGGCCAGAAGCAGAAGTGGTTCGCCCTGCGCTTCACCGGCGACGAGGCCGAAATCGACCTCGAGGCCCATCCGCCCGTCGAGTTCGAGACCTGGCGCTGGGGCCGGCTGGACGAGGTCTGCGGCCTGATCGTGCCGTTCAAGCGCCCGGCCTATGAACAGGTGGTCGCCGCCTTCGCCCGCTTCGCCGCCTGAGCCTGATCCCAGAGCCAGATTCACGGTGGAGGAATCGCGACGCGACGCCTCCTCCACCGATCAGGCTCTACCTGCCCAGCGCGGCCCTCTGCAGGGCGAACAGCTCGGCGCAGCCGCTTTCGGCCAGCGCGAACAGGCGGTCGAACTCGGCCCGGCTGAAGCCGCGCTTTTCGCCGGTGGCCTGAATCTCGACGATGTCGCCCGATCCGGTCAGGACGAAGTTGGAATCCGCCTCGGCGTTGGAATCCTCTTCGTAATCAAGGTCCAGCACCGGCGTATCCTTGAACACGCCGCAGGACACCGCCGCCACCTGATCCAGAATGGGGTCGGCCTTCAGCACGCCCTCATCCTTCAGATAGTTGAGGGCCGAAGCCATGGCGACCCAGGCGCCGGTGATGGCCGCGGTGCGGGTGCCGCCGTCGGCCTGGATCACGTCGCAGTCGATCAGCACCTGCCGCTCGCCCAGCGCCTTCATGTCCACCACCGCGCGCAGGGAGCGGCCGATCAGGCGCTGGATCTCCTGCGTCCGGCCCGACTGCTTGCCCGCCGCCGCCTCGCGCCGGCCCCGGGTGTGGGTGGCGCGGGGCAGCATGCCGTATTCCGCCGTGACCCAGCCCTGGCCCTTGCCCCGCAGCCACGGCGGCAGGCTTTCCTCCACCGACGCGGTCACCAGAACCTTCGTATGGCCGAAGCTGACCAGGCACGAGCCCTCGGCGTAGCGATTGACCCCGATCTCGAGAGTGACGGGGCGGAGTTGTTCGGGCGTGCGGTCAGACGGGCGCATGGGTCTCGCTTATCGTATTGGAAGTGGTCGCCCGGACGCTTATCCTGAAAGGGTGAGCCTGTCCCGCCCGGAAGCCATGAAATCCGTCCGCCTGCGCCGGGCCGTACCCGCCGACGCGGCGCTTCTGCACGCCTGGGACGCGGAGCCGCACGTGATCAAGGCGGTCACCGACGACCCGACCGCCGAGGAAGCCTTCATCGACGCGGACTGGGAACAGGAGATCAGCGACCAGTCGCCGGTCAGCTTCTTCCTGATCGGCGAGGAGAACGGCCGCCCGGTGGGCTCCATGCAGGTGATCGACCCGCATCTGGAGCCGACGCACTACTGGGGCGAGATCGAGCCGAACCTGCGGGCGCTGGACATCTGGCTTGGCCCCGCCGACGCCCTGGGCCGGGGCATCGGCACGGCCATGATGACCCAGGCCATTGACGCCTGTTTCGCGGCGCCTGAGGTCACGGCCATCGTCATCGATCCCCTCTCCTCCAACCCCGATGCCCACCGGTTCTATCAGCGGCTCGGCTTCCGCCCGGTCGAGCGACGCCTGTTCGGCCCCGACGACTGTCTGGTTCACCGCCTCGAGCGGGCGCACTGGGAGGCCCGGTCATGAGCCTGTTCGCCCCCTCCGCGCCCCTGACCATGCTGGACGACCGGGCGCGCGACATCTTCCGCCGCATCGTCGAGAGCTACCTGGAGACGGGCGAGCCGGTGGGTTCGCGCACCCTGTCCCTGAGCGGCGTGTCCCTGTCGCCGGCCTCCATCCGCAACACCATGCAGGACCTGACCCTGGCCGGCCTGCTGCACGCGCCCCACACCTCGGCGGGGCGGGCCCCCACCCATGCGGGCCTGCGCCTGTTCGTGGACGGCCTGCTGGAGATCGGCGACGTCAGCCAGGACGAGCGGCGCGAGATCGACGCCCGTCTGGCCGTCCACAAGGGCGCGGCGGGCCGCGGCGGCTTCGAGGAGGCGCTGGACGCGGCCTCGTCCCTGCTGTCGGGTCTGGCGGGCGGCGCCGGCGTGGTGGCCAGCCCCGTGCGCGAGACCGGCGTGCGGCACGTGGAGTTCGTGGCCCTGGGCGACGATCAGGCCCTGGCGGTTCTGGTGGCCGAGGACGGCACGGTGGAGAACCGCCTGATGCCGCTGGCCGCCGGGGTCACCGCCTCGACCCTTCAGGAGGCCTCCAACTTCCTCAACGCCCGGCTCAAGGGACGGCCCTTGCAGGAGGCGCGCAGCGAAATGAGCGCCGAGCTTCAGGCCGCGCGCCGCGATCTCAACGACGCCGCCGCCCGGCTGGTGGAGGACGGCATGGCCGCCTGGTCCGGCGGACCGGACCGGGAGCGCGCCCTGATCGTACGCGGCCGCGCCAACCTGTTGCAGGACCGGGAGGCCTTGGAGGATCTGGAGCGGGTGCGCGTCCTGTTCGACGATCTGGAGCAGAAGGAGCAACTGATCGGCCTGCTGGACGGGGTCACGAACGCCCAGGGGGTGCGCATCTTCATCGGCGCCGAAACCCGACTGTTTTCACTTTCGGGTTCCGCCGTGATCGCGGCGCCCTATATGTCGGGCCGACAGCGGGTTCTGGGCGCCATCGGCGTGATCGGACCCGCAAGACTGAACTACGCCCGTGTCATTCCGTTGGTGGACTATACCGCCCGGGTGCTGGGCCGCATGCTGGACGGACAGGAAACGTGAGCGACACCTATAACGACCGAAACGACGCCGAAGCGCGCGACGACGCCGACCTCAACGCCGAGGCGGGGCTGGACGCCGATCCCACCCACGCGTTTGAACAGGAAGACGATCTGGGGCCCATCGACGCCCTCATCGCCGAGCGCGACGAGTGGAAGGATCGCGCCCTGCGCGCCGTGGCCGAGGCCGACAACGTCAAGCGTCGCGCCGAGCGCGAGATGAATGATGCGCGCGCCTACGCCATCACCCGCTTCGCCCGCGATTTGCTGGGCGTGGCCGACAATCTGTCCCGGGCCCTGCAGGCGGCGCCCAGGGAGAACGCCGACGCGGCGGTGGGCGGCCTCGTCACCGGGCTGGAGATGACCGAGAAGTCGCTGCTGTCCGCCTTCGAGGGCAACGGCCTGACCCGCGTGGCCCCCGAGGCCGGCGAGGCGTTCGACCCCAACCTGCACCAGGCCATGATGGAGCAGCCCTCCGACACCGTGGCCGCCGGCCAGGTGATCCAGACCATGCAGGCGGGTTACGCCCTGTTCGGCCGGGTCGTGCGCCCCGCCATGGTGGTGGTGGCCGCGCGCGGATCGGGCGGCGGCTCGCAGGAACCGGGCGCCCGCGTTGATGCGAAGGTCTGACTTCTAGAGGTGGGTCTGGAAGTGCGCCAGCAGGCGTGACCAGCCGTCCGTCGCCGCTGCGGCCTGATAGCTGGGGCGGTAGTCGGCGTGGAAGGCGTGTCCGGCGCCCGGATAGACCACGATCTCGCTGCGGGCCTGCCCCGCGCTGACGAGGGCGTCGCGCATGGCCTGAACCGACGACAGGGGAATGCCCCGGTCGTCCTCGCCGTACAGACCCAGCACCGGCGCCTTGAGGTCGGCCGCAAGGTCCACGGGCCAGGGCGCGCCCTGGGTGGCGCCCTCGGCCGGAGCCAGCCGCCCGTACCAGGCCACGCCCGCCTTGAACGCGGCGAAGCGGGCCACGGCCTGCCAGACCACCTTGCCGCCCCAGCAGAAGCCGGTGATCCCGGCCCGCTCGCTGTCGGCCCAGATCTGGCCGTCCAGCCACTCCAGCGTGGCCGAGACGTCGCCCATGACCTGGTCGTAGCCGGCGGCGCCGACAATTTCCTGAATCCGCGTCATGTCCGACAGGGGCGCCGGGTCCTCGACCCGCACGAAAAAGGCCGGGGCGATGGCCGCATAGCCTTCCTTTGCCAGCCGACGGCACACATCCTGAATGTAGGCGTGGACCCCGAAGATCTCCGAGGCCACCACCACGACGGGAAACGGCCCCTCTCCACCGGGCCGGGCCACATAGGCGGGCAGGTCGAACCCGTCCGGCGCGGGCAGGCTCACGGTCTCGGTCACCAGCCCCACCTCATCCGTCACCACCGGCTCGGCCGATTGCGACACGGCGGCCGTGGCATAACCGGCGAACAGCAGCCCGCCCAGCAGGCGCCGGCTGAGCTTGAAGTCGTCCGGGCGGGGGCCTTCGGGGCGGATCAGGTTCACGCTCATGACGGGTCTCCGCAGGGCCAGCTCGGGAAAGCGCGACTGTGCGCCGCCCCGGCAACGCGGTCCAGTCACGACCCGGTCAATGGCGGCCGGTCAGGCGGCCCGTCGCAGGGTCAGGTTCATCCGCCCGCCCCCCGGCAGGAGACTGGACGATCCGCCCAGAATCCGGTCGATCCCGTGCCGCGCCAGCCTCGCCTGTCCCGACAGCATGCACACGTCGCCCGAGGCCAGCCGCACCGAGCGCGTCCGTCCGCCCCCCGCCCCGCCGACCCGGAACAGCGCCGTATCGCCCAGCGAGATCGACAACACCGGCGCGTTCAGGTCCTTCTCATCCTTGTCCTGATGCAGCCCCATGCGGGCGTCGGCGTCATAAAGATTGACCAGACAGGCGTCCGGCGGCTCCGGCCACCCCGTCAGGTCGTCCCACAGTGTCAGCAGGGATTCCGGCATGGGCGGCCAGGGCTGGCCCGTCTCTGGATGAACCGCCTGATAGCGATAGCCCGCCCGGTCAGACACCCACCCCAGCGGCCCCAGGTTGCTCATCCGCACCGAAAACGGCCGCCCGCCCGGCGTCACTGGCCGATACAGCGGCGCGGCCTCCAGCGCGGTCAGCACCTGATCCCGCAGCTGCGCCTGCCCGGTCGGGTCCAGTCGCCCGGGCCAGAGGCGAAAACCGTCCAGCGAGTCATCCAGCATCATGTCGGCGGGCGAGGTCATCCACCCCATATCGGACGCGCCTGATCTCGCGCCAAGCCCTTGCACCCCTTGCCGGCTTTCCCATATCCGACCGGAACGTGGACAAGACCCTATTCCTTTGAGGGAATTGTTCGCTTAAGGAGCCCCACCGCCGGTTCGCCCGGCAAGCCTACCAACCCACAGGGGGCGGTCACGCGCGGCGCTTGATCCGAAGGCCGCCGCATCGCCCGCCGATACGGAGTGAAATACAACGCCCATGAGCAAGATCATCGGCATCGACCTCGGCACCACCAACTCGTGTGTCGCGGTCATGGACGGCAAGAACCCCAAGGTCATCGAGAACGCCGAGGGCAACCGCACCACCCCGTCGGTGGTGGCGATCCAGGATGACGGCCAGTCCCTGGTCGGCCAGCCGGCCAAGCGCCAGGCGGTCACCAACCCCGAGAATACCTTCTTCGCCATCAAGCGCCTGATCGGCCGCGGCTATGACGACCCCGTCGTGGCGAAGGACAAGAAGATGGTCCCCTACGAGATCGTCAAGGGACCGAACGGCGATGCCTGGGTGCGCGCCCACGGCAAGGACTATTCCCCCCAGCAGGTCTCCGCCTTCACCCTTCAGAAGATGAAGGAGGCCGCCGAGGCCTATCTGGGCGAGAAGGTCGAGAAGGCGGTCATCACCGTCCCGGCCTATTTCAATGACGCCCAGCGTCAGGCCACCAAGGACGCCGGCAAGATCGCCGGCCTCGAGGTCCTGCGCATCATCAACGAGCCCACCGCGGCCGCCCTGGCCTATGGCCTGGACAAGAACGACGGCCAGAAGATCGCCGTCTATGACCTGGGCGGCGGCACCTTCGACGTCTCGATCCTCGAGATCGGCGACGGCGTGTTCGAGGTGAAGGCCACCAACGGCGACACCTTCCTCGGCGGCGAGGACTTCGACCTGCGTCTGGTCGATTACCTGGCCGACGAGTTCAAGAAGGAGCAGGGCGTCGACCTGCGCTCCGACAAGCTGGCCCTGCAACGCCTCAAGGAAGAGGCCGAGAAGGCCAAGAAGGAGCTGTCCTCGGTCACCCAGTACGAGGTCAACCTGCCCTTCATCACCATGAACGCCTCGGGCCCGCTGCACCTGAACATCAAGCTGTCGCGCGCCAAGCTCGAAGCTCTGGTGGACGACCTGATCCAGCGCAGCATCGAGCCGTGCCAGAAGGCCCTCAAGGACGCGGGCCTCAAGGCCTCGGACATCGACGAGGTGATCCTGGTCGGCGGCATGACCCGCATGCCCAAGGTGCAGGAGGCCGTGAAGGCCTTCTTCGGCAGGGAGCCGCACAAGGGCGTCAACCCGGATGAAGTGGTGGCCCTCGGCGCCGCCGTTCAGGCCGGCGTGCTGCAAGGCGACGTCAAGGACGTGCTGCTGCTGGACGTGACCCCCCTGACGCTGGGCATCGAGACCCTGGGCGGCGTGTTCACCCCCCTGATCGAACGCAACACGACGATCCCCACCAAGAAGAGCCAGGTGTTCTCCACCGCCGACGACAACCAGTCGGCCGTGACCATCCGCGTGTTCCAGGGCGAGCGCCCCATGGCGGCGGACAACAAGATGCTGGGCCAGTTCGACCTGATGGGCATTCCCCCCGCACCGCGCGGCATGCCCCAGATCGAGGTGACCTTCGACATCGACGCCAACGGCATCGTCAACGTCGGGGCCAAGGACAAGGCCACCAACAAGGAACAGTCGATCCGCATCCAGGCCAACGGCGGCCTGTCGGACGACGACATCGAGAAGATGGTCAAGGAAGCGGAAGCCAACGCCGCTGCCGACAAGACCCGCAAGGAGCTGGTCGAGGCCCAGAACGGCGCCGACAGCCTGATCCACTCGACCGAGAAGGCTATGTCCGAACACGGCGACAAGGTCTCCGGCGACGACAAGACCGCCATCGAGACGGCGCTGGCCGACCTCAAGGCCGCCCGCGAGGGCGACAACGCCGAAGACATCAAGACGAAAACCCAGACCCTGGTTCAGGCGTCCATGAAGCTGGGCGAGGCCATGTACGCCGCCCAGCAGGGCTCCGGCGACGGCGCTGACGGCGCCCAGGCCGAGCAACCCGCCGACGACGGCGTGGTGGACGCCGAGTTCGAGGAAGTCTCGGACTCCGACGACAAGAAGAGCGCCTGAGCGGCGGTCTGACCGACCACGGCCCCGCTTGTCTCCCCACAGAGGCGAGCGGGGCTTTTTTCTGATCGCGGATGGCTATACCCCTCACCCTCATGCGGACATTGCATCCGTCGGGGCGGACACCATCTGAGGCATGACGACGGCGCCGAAGTCCTTCGGCGCGACGGGGCGAAACAAGGAATCGGGTACGCCTTATGGCGCGTGACTACTACGAAATCCTGGGCGTCGAACGCACCATCGACGCGGCCGGCCTCAAGGCTGCCTATCGCAAGCTGGCCATGGAGCATCACCCGGACCGCAACGGCGGGTGCGAGGACTCCTCGACCAAATTCAAGGAAATCAGCGAGGCCTACGGGGTCCTGTCGGACGACCAGAAGCGCGCGGCCTATGACCGCTTCGGCCATGCCGGGGTCAACGGCGGCGCGGGCGGCTTCGGACGCGGCGGTGGCCAGGGCTTCCACGACATCAACGACATTTTCTCCGAAGTGTTTGGCGAGGCGTTCGGCGACGTGTTCGGCGGGGCCCGCTCCCAGCGCGGCGGACCGCGCCGGGGCTCGGACCTGCGCCACGATCTGGAGATCACCCTCGAGCAGGCCTACCGGGGCGTGGAGTCGGAAATCACCGTCCCCACCACGGCGACCTGCGAGACCTGCAACGGCTCGGGCGCCAAGGCCGGCTCGTCGCCCACCACCTGCGCCACCTGCGCCGGACAGGGCCGGGTGCGTCAGGCCAACGGCTTCTTCGCGGTGGAGCGCACCTGCCCGCACTGCGGCGGCCAGGGCAAGGTCATCAAGGACCGCTGCGGCTCCTGTCACGGCCACGGCCAGGTGCGCAAGAACCGCACCCTGTCGCTGAAGATCCCGGCGGGCGTGGACGACGGCTCGCGCATCCGTCTGGCCGGCGAGGGCGACGTGGGCATGGGCGGCGGCCCGCGCGGCGATCTCTATGTGTTCCTGTCGGTTAAGCCCCACGAACTGTTCGAGCGGGACAATCTGGACCTGCTGGTCACCGTGCCCGTGCCCATGACCGTGGCGGCCCTGGGCGGCGAGATCGAGGCGCCCTGTCTGGTGTCGGAGGCCTGCGACGGCCAGTGCCGGGCCTCCGTCAAGGTCCCCGAGGGCGCCGAGACCGGCAAGACCGTGCGCATCAAGGGCAAGGGCATGCCCCGGCTGGACGGCCGCGGCCGCGGCGACCTGGTGGTGGAGCTGTTCGTGGAGACGCCCCAGAACCTCAACGCCCGCCAGAAGGACCTGCTCAGGGAGCTGGCCGAGTGCTGCGGCGAGGCCCAGAACCCCCGCAACTCCGGCTTCGCCTCCAAGGCCAAGCGCTTCTGGAGCGAGATCACCGGCAGCGATGACGCGCCCAGGAAGGAAAGCGCGGCTTGAGCGGCGTGATCCACGTGGGCGTCTCGGGCGCCCGGGGCCGCATGGGCCGCGCCGTGGGCCAGGTGCTGGACGCGCGCGAGGATCTGGTGGTGGCCGCCCGCTTCGACCGGGGCGAGACCCCGGACCTGGCCCTGTGCGACGTGGTCATCGACTTCTCAACCCCTGAAGCCTCTGTCGAGCTGGCCCGCCATGTGGCCGAACGCGGCGGCCCGGCGCTGGTGATCGGCTCCACGGGGCTGACCGACGACCAGGAAGCCGAGATCACAAAGGCCGCCGAAACGGTCGCCATCGTGCGCAGCGGCAATTTCTCGCTGGGGGTCAACATTCTGGTGGGGCTGGTGGAGCGCGCCGCCGCCCGACTGGACGCCGCCGACTGGGACATCGAGGTGTTGGAAAGTCACCACCGCAAGAAGGTGGACGCCCCCTCGGGCACCGCCCTGATGTTGGGCGAGGCCGCCGCCCAGGGCCGCCACGCCGATCTGGCCGACCTGCGCATACCGGCTCGCGAAGGCATCACCGGCGAGCGCCCGCCCGGCGCCATCGGTTTCGCGGCCCTGCGCGCCGGCGGCATCGTGGGCGACCACACCGTGCTGTTCGCCTCGGACGACGAGATCCTGACCCTGAGCCACTCGGCCATCGACCGGTCCCTGTTCGCCAAAGGGGCCGTGGCCGCCGCCGTCTGGGTCCAGGCCCGCGCCCCCGGCCTCTATGACATGCAGGACGTGCTGGGATTCCGGCAGGCCTAGAGCCTTTACACCTCCCAATTGCTGACGCCGCTCCCTTGTTTTCACAATGGAAATGTCGCGCTACACCCCTTTTTCCACCCCCCGTCTTCCCGGGAATCTATGATGGACCTCGCCCCCCAACGGGGCCCGATTTCGACAATTCGGACAATTCGGACAGTGTTTTTTCGATCCAGGGTCTGAAATCGGGATCCGACTTGTCGAGCCGGCCAGTCGGGCGCGCCACGATTCCTGATCGCTGATAATCTTTTTGCAGTGCAGCGCGTTTAATGCTCCGCTGCCCCGTCTGGCCCGTACCGGCCGCCAACTGTTCGAGTCCATGCTCTATACGCTTCACGAACTCGCCTATCAGTCCGCCGCCCCCATGCGTCTCGGGGCCCAGATGATGCGGGAGTTCTGGTCCTCGCCCTTCAATCCGGCCGCCCAGACGGCCATGGGCCGCACCGCCTACGCCTCGGCCGAGCTGTTCGAGAGCGTGACGCGGCGCTACGGCAAGCCGGACTGGAACCTGGACGTGGTCAATGTGGACGGCCACCCCGTCCGCACGGTGCAGGAGGTGGTCTGGTCCTCGCCCTGGTGCCGGCTGATCCGCTTCACCCGCAACGAGAGCGACCTCAAGCGCGCCGGCAAGGCCATCAAGGCGCCGGCCGTTATGATCGTGGCGCCCCTGTCGGGCCACTACGCCACCCTGCTGCGCGGCACGGTGGAGACCTTCCTGCAGGATTTCGACGTCCACGTCACCGACTGGACCAACGCCCGTCAGGTGCCGATGCTGGAGGGTCGCTTCGACTTCTTCGACTACATGGATCACGTGCGCGCCATGCTGGGCCAGATCGGCCCGCGCGCCCACGTGGTGGCCGTGTGCCAGCCCGGCCCGCCGGTTCTGGCCGCCGCCGCCCTGATGGCCGAGGACGAGGATCCGGCCCGCCCGGCTTCCATGATCCACATGGGTTCGCCCATCGATGCGCGCCTGTCGCCCACGGTCACCAACCAGCTGGCCGAGGAAAAGCCCTTCGCCTGGTTCCGCTCCAACATGATCCACACCACGCCCCTGCCCTATCCGGGCGTCGGGCGGCGGGTCTATCCGGGCTTCGTGCAGCTCTACTCCTTCATGTCCATGAACGAGGAACGGCACATGGACGCCCATCGCCGCTATTTCGAGCATCTGGTCGACGGCGACGGCGACAGCATCCAGAAGCACCAGGAGTTCTACGACGAGTACCTGTCGGTGCTGGACCTGAGCGAGGAGTTCTACCTCCAGACCATCGACATCGTGTTCCAGAGCCACCTGCTGCCGCGCGGCCTGCTCAAGCACGGCGACCGGCTGGTGCGGCCCGAGGCCATCACCGACATCGGCCTGATGACGGTGGAGGGCGAGAACGACGACATCTCGGGGGTCGGCCAGACCCAGGCCGCCCACGGCCTGTGCCCCAACATCCCCGACGACCAGCGCCTGCTTTACGTCCAGCCGCAGGTGGGGCACTACGGGGTCTTCAACGGCCGCCGGTTCCGGGACGAGATCTACACCCGCGCCCGCGACTTCATCGCCGCCAATGAGGACCGCGTTGTTCGCAAAACCGCGCCCACGGCACGGCGAAAAGCTGGAGATTGACGGCCTGCCGCTGCGCCTGTCGGTCAACCGGCGGGCGCGGCGGGTCAGCGTCCGCATCGACGCTCGCGCCGGCGAGGCGGTGGTCACCGCCCCCAGCGAGCGGGCTATGCCCCAGGCCATCGATTTCGCCCTCAGCCGCCGCGACTGGATCGCCGAACACCTCGCGAAACGCCCGGACAGCGCCCCCTTCGCCCCCGGCGCCGAGATCCTGTTCGGCGGCCGCCCGGTCCGTCTGATCGCGTCGGGCAACGCCGCCGCCGCACGGCTGGTCCCTGACCATCCCGGCGGCCCGGCCATCATTTCCGGCGGCGAGGACGACGCCTTCCACCGCCGCATCGAGCGCCTGCTGCGCGCCGAAGCCAAGGCGGCTCTGACCGCCCGCACCCAGGTCCATCTGGAGCGTCTGGGCCTCAAGCCCGTACGCGTCAGCATCGGCGACCCGGCCTCGCGCTGGGGCTCCTGCAGCCCGCACAACCGCTCGATCCGCTACTCATGGCGCGTGGTCATGGCCCCGCCGGCCGTGCTGGACTATCTGGCCGCCCACGAGGTCGCCCATCTGGTCCACGCCGACCACAGCCCGGCCTACTGGTCCGTAGTCCACGGCCTGGTGGGCGATCACCGCCCGTTCCGCAAATGGCTGCGCGATCACGGCCCGGCCCTGCACGCGGCGGGGCGCTGAGCCCTGAGCTTACTGCCCCGTGGAGCCGAAGCCGCCCTCGCCGCGCGCGGTCTCGTCGAGGCTCTTCACTTCAGACCACTGAACCCGCTCGTGACGGGCGATGACCATCTGGGCGATGCGCTCGCCGCGCCGGATCACGAACGGCTCGGATCCCAGATTGGCCAGGATCACCCCCACCTCGCCGCGATAGTCGCTGTCGATGGTGCCGGGGCTGTTCAGGCAGGTGATGCCGTGCTTCAGCGCCAGACCCGAGCGGGGCCGCACCTGGGCCTCGAAGCCCGGCTCCAGCGCGATCTTCAGCCCTGTGGGGACCAGCGCCCGCCCGCCTGGCGCCAAGGTCATGGGCTGGTCCTCGGGCACCGCCGCCCGCAGGTCCATGCCCGCCGAGCCGTCGGTCTCATAGGCGGGCAGAAGCAGATCCTCGGCGTGGGGCAGTCGCAGGATACGGGCTGTCACGGTCTCGGTCATTCTGGGTCCGTCAGTCTGTCAGGGTTTCGGCGATGCGGGCCGCCAGGGCGCGGGCCACGGCGGCCTTGGACTGGCGCGGCCAGGCTTCGGCGCCATCCCGGGTGATCAGGGTGACGGCGTTGCCGTCCGAGCCGAACACCTCGTCGGACACGTCATTGCCCACGATCCAGTCGCAGCCCTTCTTCGACAGCTTGGCCCTCGCCTGGGCCTCAAGATCGCTGGTCTCGGCGGCGAAGCCGACCACCAGCCGGGGGCGCTTGCTCTTGGCGCTGGAGACCGCCGCCAGAATGTCGGGGTTCTCGATCAGGCTCAGCATGGGCGGCCCGCCCGGGGCCTTCTTGATCTTGCCGGTGGCCACATCGTCCACGCGCCAGTCGGCCACCGCTGCGGTCATGACCGCCACGTCCACGGGCAGGGTCGCCATGGAGGCCGCGTGCATCTCGGCCGCCGTCTCCACATCCACCCGCGTCACCCCCGGCGGCGCGCTCAAGGCCGTGGGGCCCGACACCAGCGTCACCTCGGCCCCCAGATCGGCCAGGGCCGCGGCGATGGCGTAACCCTGCTTGCCGCTCGAGCGATTGGTCAGGCCGCGCACCGGGTCTATGGGCTCGAAGGTCGGGCCCGCCGTCACCAGCGCCCGCTTGCCCTTCAGGGGGCGTCCGGCGGCCCCCGCCAGCAGCCCCTGCACCGCCTCGAGGATCGCGGCGGGCTCAGCCATGCGGCCCGGCCCGTACTCGCCGCAGGCCATCTCGCCCTCGTCGGGGCCCACAACCGCCATGCCGTGCAGGCCGTCGAAGCCGGTCAGGCGCGCCAGATTGGCCTTCACCGCCGGATGCTCCCACATGCGCACATTCATGGCCGGGGCCAGCAGCACCCGCTTGTCGGTGGCCAGCAGGGTGGTGGAGGCCAGATCATCGGCCAGCCCGTTCGCCGCCTTGGCCATCAGCCCGGCGGTGGCGGGCGCGACCACGATCAGGTCCGCCCAGCGCGACAGCTCGATATGGCCCATGGCCGTCTCGTCCTCGGGCGAGAACAGGGCCTGATGCACCGGGTGACCGGTCAGGGACGCCAGCGACAGGGGCGTGACGAACTCGGCGCCCGCCCCGGTCAGCACGGCGCGCACGACCATGCCCGCCTTCTTCATCAGGCGCACCAGCTCCAGCGCCTTGTAGGCGGCGATGCCGCCGCCGACGATCAGCAGGATTTTCGGGGCTGTCTGGATCATGCCTCCGCCTTACCGGCCGCCGTCCCCGGCGTCGAGGCCCCTGCAGAGCCCTAAAAGAACATTGCATGAACATTAACTTTATGGCTAACCTTGTTCTGCGGGTTTTCTGAGGGAGGGTTTCATGACCTTGCGCAATCTGTGGATGGCGGGCGGCCTCGCCCTTGCGGTGACGGCCCTGACGGCGTGCGACAACGGGCCCAGCGCGGTCGAGACGCGGGATCGGTCGGATCAGGCGTCGACCGAGGCGGCGGTGCAGCCCGTCACCGCCTCGGTGGACGCCGAGAGGGCGACTGCCCGTTCAAGAGGGCCCGCGCGTTGGACGTCCAACAGCCGCAACACCGCCGACCAGAACATCCAGCGGCTGTTCGAGCGTAACGGCGCCGCCTTCAGCGCTGCATCGCCAGAGGACTATGTGAACAAGGCCCACGCCTTCATCACCGCCCCGCCCGCCGGGACCGAGACCGTGCGCCGCGGCAATGGCGACACCCTGTACTATCATGCGGCGAGCAACACCTTCCTGGTGGCCACCTCGGACGGCACGCCGCGCACCATGTTCAAGCCCGACGACGGCCCAGCCTACTGGGACCAGCAGAAGGTGCGCGCGGCAAGCTCGGGCTGATACCCGGTCAGTCCTCGTCCTTGCGCTCGCCCGCGAGCTCGCGAACCAGGGCGAGGGCGACCTTCTGCTGGCTGAGGCTCAGCCGGGGCGCCAGCCGGGCAATCTCCTGGCTCTGGCGGGTCACGGGATAATCGTGATCGAACGACACCGTGTCGCTCTCGGCCACACCCGTCTCACCGGCGGTCAGGCCGTCGAAGAAGTAGCCGATCTCCACCTTGAAGAACTGGGCGATCTCCCAGAGCTTGGACGCCGAGATGCGGTTGGCGCCCTTTTCATATTTCTGGATCTGCTGGAACGTCAGGCCGAGGGCCGCGCCCAGCTGGCTCTGGCTGTACCCCAGCGACTTGCGCCGCGCCTCAACCCGCCGCCCCACGTGGCGATCCACCAGATGGGGCCCGTCGTCGCCTTTGCCTCGCGCCATGTCACGCGCCTTCCGTGCACTCTGAGCAGGATTTAGCCTGAATGAGCCTCAAAATCCCGGAAGTCACCTTAATTCCCGGAGAGACTCCTGGTGCGCGAAATCCGGGACCGCAAAGGCCATAGCCCGCCCGCCAGCGCCGCCAGCATCATCGCCAGGAAGATCAGGTCGCCGCCCATGGCATAGAGGGTTCGGTCCAGCGGCCGGGGCAGGCGCGCATCGATGACGCCGCTCTCGCCCGGCTCCAGCCGCTTGCCCGCCACGACGCGGCCCCAGGGGTCGATCAGGGCCGAAATTCCGGTGGGCGTCGCGCGCACCATGGGCAGGCCGGTCTCGATGGCCCGGAAGCTGGCCAGGTTCAGATGCTGGACGGGCCCGGAGGTGCGCCCGAACCATGCGTCGTTGGACACATTGGCGATCCACGCCGGGCGCGTCGCGCCGCCCGGGGTGAAGCCGGGATAGAGGCTCTCATAGCAGATCAGCGGCTGCACATCCGGCAGGCCGGGCAGGCTCAGCGGCGCGGGTCTGGATCCGGCGCTGAAGTCGGCCGGCACATGCACGAGGCTGCGCAGACCGGTCCAGCTCATCAGGTCGCCCAGCGGCAGATACTCGCCGAACGGCACCAGCCGGTGCTTGTCGTAGATCGCCTCGATCCTCAGGCCCGCGTCACCCAGGTCGGAAAGGGCGAACAGGCTGTTGAAGTAGCGCCATTCCCCGTCGGGCGTCGGCTCCGCGCGGCTGAGCCCCGCCAGAAGCGTCTGACCCGGCTGCACCGCACGGGCCATGGCGGCGCCTACCGGGGACCCCGTCGCGAAGGCTTCGTTCGCGGTTATGGGCAGGGCGCCCTCTGGCCAGACGATCACGTCCGGGATCTGCGCCCCGGGCCGGGCCGTCAGATTGACGTAGCGCTGGACGATGGCTTCGAAATTGGCCGCGTCCCATTTGGCCTGCTGCTCCACGTCGGCCTGGACGATGCGTACGGTCGTGTCGGACGCTTCGGGCTGCGCCATGTCGAGCCGGTAAGCCCCGCTGATGATCAGGCCCCCGATCAGGAGCGCGCCAAGCACCGCGGCGCCGATCCGTGTTTTCAGGCGTCCGGGGCCGAACAGGGGCCCGATCAGGGACGCCCCCGCCACGGTGACGAGGCTGAGCCCATAGATTCCCGCCACCGCAGCGAACTGGGAAGCCGCCGATCCTGCGCCCCAGGCGGCGCCCGCCGGGTTCCACGGAAATCCGGTCAGCACCGTGCCGCGCAGCCATTCGAAAGCGCAGAAGACAAAGGCGAACAGCAGCGGCCTGAGCGGATGGCCGGTCACATGGAACCGCCGATAGATCGCCACGGCCGCGCCCCAGAACAGGGCCAGCCCCGCAGGCAGCAGCGAGGCGGCGAAGGGCGCCATCCAGGCGTGCGCCTCGGCGTTGACCAGAAACGCCTCGGCCACCCACCAGCAGCTGATGAAGAAATAGGCGAAGCCCGCCAGCCAGCCCAGGCCGAAGGCGCCACGCGTCGTGCGCGTCCGCTCGGCCAGCAGCATCAGGGCCGGATAGGCAAGGATCCCGACCAGGAAGCCGAACGGCGGATGGGCCGCCCCCGCCGCCGCCCCGAGGATCAGCGCCGTCAGGCCCGCGCCCACACGAAGCCAGACGCCGCGCCCCCGTCGACGCGGGGTCGCGTCAACCGTTTCCGGCTCGGCATACTCTGTGGCGGCGGTGTCGGTTTCAGGGGTCATTTCGAGACAGATACGGATCCGGAATCCCCAGCGCCGCAAGAAGCGTGCGCTCCTGCGCCTCCATCGCCTCGGCCTCGTCATCGGCTTCATGATCATGGCCCGTGAGGTGCAGGATCCCGTGGATCACCAGATGGCTCAGATGGTCGGCGAAGGGCTTGCCCTGATCCCGGGCCTCGGCCGCGCAAGTCCCGTAGGCCAGGACGATGTCGCCCAGGTGAGGCCGGGCGTTCTCAGGCGCAGGAAACGACAGCACATTGGTCGGGCGGTCCTTGCCGCGGAACCGTGCGTTCAGGTCGCGCACCGTTTCGTCGTCGGTCAGCAGGATCACCACATCGCCCGGCGGCGCGGCCTGTTCAGCCGCCCGGGACACGAGAGCCTGCACATCCGGCACACTCCCGGCCCAGGCGTCGTCCTCGACCTCGATGTCGATCATGGCGCGGTCGTCTCGGCCCCACGCGCGGCCGCCGCGTCGGCGTCATAGGCGCGCACGATACGCTCCACCATGGCGTGGCGCACCACGTCGGCGGCCTCGAAGCGCAGCACGCCGACGCCCTTCACATTCTCGAGGATGCGCAGGGCGTGGGGCAGACCGGAGTCCCGCGTATTGACCAGATCCACCTGGCTGGGATCGCCGGTCACCACCATGCGCGCGCCTTCGCCCAGCCGGGTCAGCACCATCTTCATCTGCAGCCGGGTCAGGTTCTGGGCCTCGTCGGCGATGATGAAGGCGTGGGACAGGGTCCGTCCCCGCATGAAGGCGATGGGCGCCGCCTCGATCTCGCCCTTGTCCCGTCGGCGGCGCACGTCATCGGCGCCGAGGATCTCGTTCAGCGCCTCCCAGATGGGCGCCAGATAGGGATCGACCTTCTCGTTCAGGTCGCCGGGGAGAAAGCCCAGCTTCTCGCCCGCCTCAACCGCCGGGCGGGTGATGACCAGGCGGTCCACCTGTCCGCGCCGCAGCAGTGACGCGCCATAGGCGGCCGCCAGAAAGGTCTTGCCCGTACCCGCCGGGCCCACCCCGAAGGTCAGCTCGCACCGGGCCAGGGCTTCGAGATAGCGAGCCTGGGCGGGAGTCTTGGGGGCGATGGCGCCACGCCGGCCCACCGGCAGGGCCACGCCCTCGGGGGTCTTGCCGCCGGAGCGCTGGGCGCCCAGCGCCGTGCGCACGTCCGCCTCGGTGATCTCGGCCCCCAGATCAGCGCGCTTGGCCAGCACCTCGACCACGCGCTTGGCCGCCGCCCGGTCCTTGGTCGATCCGTTGATGGCGACGCCGCCGCCGGGCGATTCCACCAGCACCTTGAAGGCGTCCTCGATGAGGGCGACGTGACGGCTGCCCGGCCCGATCACGGAGCGCAGCGCGACGTCGGACAGGGCGAGGAATTCCGATTCTCTGGGCATTATGCTTGGAGGCCTAACGCTTGCGCCGCGGGCGCTCGCTGCTTGAGGGCGTCGAGGGACTCATCGACCAGCGCGCCGGTCAGGCTGTTCTGCTGGCCGCGCTCGACGCGGACCGGGACGATCCGGCCCATCAGGTGGTCGGCATCCTCCACATAGACCGACTGCAGATAGGGCGAGCGGCCGATGGCCTGGCGCCCATGGCGGCCCTTGCGCTCGAACAGCACCGGTAGGACCTTGCCCGCCTGGGACTGGTTAAAGGCGACCTGCTGTTCGAACAGCAGGGCCTGCAGCGCCTGCAGCCGCGCCGAGGCCACATGGGGCTCCACCTGTGCGGCCATGGTCGCCGCGGGGGTGCCGGGGCGCGGCGAATAGATGAACGAGAAGGCCGAGGCGTAATTCACCCGTCGCACCAGATCCAGGGTGTCCTCGAAGTCCCGGTCGGTCTCGCCGGGAAAACCGACGATGAAGTCCCCCGACAGAGCCATGTCCGGCCGGGCCGCGCGGATGCGGTCGATCAGGTCGAAATATTTCTGGCGCCCGTGCTTGCGGTTCATCAGTCGCAGCAGACGGTCGGAACCCGACTGAACCGGCAGGTGCAGATAGGGCATCATGGCGTCCAGTTCGGCGTGCGCCGCGATCAGGTCGTCGCCCATGTCGTTGGGATGGCTGGTGGTATAACGGATGCGGTCCAGCCCCTCGATCTCCGCCAGTCCGTACGCCAGCCGTGCCAGCGTCCAGACCGCGCCGTCCGGACCTGCGCCGTCATAGGCGTTGACGTTCTGGCCCAGCAGGGTGACCTCGCGCACACCGCGCGCCGCCAGTTCGCGCGCCTCGGTCAGGATGTCGGCGGCCGGACGCGACCACTCGGCCCCGCGCGTATAGGGCACCACGCAGAAGGTGCAGAACTTGTCGCAGCCTTCCTGCACCGTCAGGAAGGCTGTCGGACCCTTGACGCCCCGCGCGCCGATCTTGTCGTTGGTGAGGGCGTCGAACTTGGCGTTGGGGGCGAAGTCCGCCCCGATGCGCTCGCCCCGGGCCCGGGCCGTGCGGGTCAAAAGCTCAGGCAACTGGTGATAGGCCTGCGGGCCGACCACCAGATCCACCGCCGGCTGTCGGCGCATGATCTCCTCGCCCTCGGCCTGGGCCACGCAGCCGGCCACGGCGATGGTCATGGCGCCCCGGCCATCCAGCGCCTTCTCCTCCTTCAGCACCCGCAGCTTGCCCAGTTCGGAATAGACCTTCTCCGCCGCCTTTTCGCGGATGTGGCAGGTGTTCAGGATGACGAAGTCGGCGTCCTCGGGCGTGTCCGTCGGCGCATAGCCCAGCGGGCGCAGCACATCGGCCATGCGCTCGGAGTCATAGACGTTCATCTGGCAGCCGTAGGTCTTGATGAACAGGCGCTTTTCCGCCTGCCCAGCCGTGGGCTTGTCTTCGGCGTCGATCATCGCGCGGTTATGGGGATTTCACCCGCCCCCCACAAGCGTCAGCGAAAAATCAGACGTTCTCGGTGCGGCGCCCGTGACGGGTGAAGATCAGACCTTCACGGCTGGTAGGCGAGGCGCCTTCGATGGCCGTGCCGTACAGTTCCAGCTTGTGCCCGATCAGCTTGAAGCCCAGCCGTTCGGCGATCTCGGTCTTCAGGCGTTCGATCTCGGCGTCATAAAATTCGATGACCTCGCCGGACTTGGTGTCGATCAGGTGATCGTGGTGATCGTCGCCCGCCTCTTCATAGCGGCTGCGCCCGTCGCCGAAGTCGTGCTTCTCCACCACGCCGGCCTCCTCGAACAGGCGCACGGTGCGATAGACGGTGGCAATGGAGATATGAGGATCGATGGCCGAGGCCCGACGGTACAGTTCCTCCACATCGGGGTGGTCGTCGGCTTCGGACAGCACCCGCGCGATCACGCGTCGCTGCTCGGTCATGCGCATGCCGCGCTCGGCGCAGAGTTTCTCGATCCGGTCCATAGTCGCCAAGATAGTCACCCCTCGCTCGCGTGGAAAGCGCTCAGCACAAGTTGAGAGCCAGTATCAGTGCGTCCGCCCTCGCCCCGTCCGCGCGGGCGTAATAGGCGGGCCGTCGTCCCGCCTTTTCAAACCCCCGGGAAGCATACAGGGCAAGGGCTGAATCGTTGTCGTGCGCCACCTCGAGAAACACCCGCGCCACGCCCTGATCCCGCGCACGGCCCAGGGTCCGGTCCAGCAGCCTTCCGCCCAGCCCCTGTCGCCGCGCCTCCGGGCTCACGGCCAGGGTGACGATTTCCGCCTCGTCCGCCGCGCGGCGCCACAGCAGGAAGCCCTCCGCCTCATGCTCCAGCTCGGCCCCGGGCATGTCCAGAAGCGCCCGGATCGCCGCGGCGTCCCAGGGCGTGTCGAAAGCCGAGGCATGGATGGCCGCCAGATGCGCCGGATCATTCATTCCGGATCGCGCCCGCCCGGAAGTTTGGCGTCCGGCGCCCGCAGGTACAGCGGCCGAGCCTCGCCCCCGGGATGATCCGCAGCCAGTCGCGCGAGGGCCTCGGGCGACGGCGCGATCCGGTCGATCACGCGCCCCGCCATCAGGGCGATCAGGTTTGCGCCTGTTCCCACAAGGGTCACGCCGCCGTCCTCGCCCGCGACGCGCGCCGTCGCCTTCTCGATCGCCAGGGCGGCGGGGCCTTCCGTCGCCGCGCGATCCACAAAGCGCTGGCCATAGACCTGACCCCGCCGTGCATCGATCAGGGCCCAGACCGCCGCGCCCGGCGCCGCCTCCGCGTCATGGGCGAGAGCGGCCAGGGTCGACAGGCCGTTTACCGGCCGATCCAGCGCCAGCCCGAGGCCCTGGGCGAAGGCGAGTCCCACACGCAGGCCGGTGAAGGACCCGGGGCCCGTGGTGACCGCAATGCGGTCCAGCTGGTCGAAGGACCAGCCTGCCGACGCCATGGCTGTGCGGACCATGCCGCCCAGCCGCTCCTGATGGCCGCGCGCCATGATCTCGGTTTCGGCGGCGACCACACGCACACCCTCGGCCGCGACGGCGGTGCAGGCGCCCAAAGCCGTGTCGATGATGAGGGTCTTCACGAGCCGTGCGCTCCGCGGATCATGACGGTCGTCGCGCCAGTCCGCCGGCGATCACGCCCAGCGCGCGCCGCTGCTCCATATCGTGGATGCCCGAGAAGCCCCGTGAAAGCGCGCGGCCTTCGGGCGTTCGCAAAAGATCGTCCAGGTCGTCCTGCCCGGACGGCGATGGAAAGAAGGCGGTGACCGGTTGGTCCAGTTCGCGGGCGATCCTGTAAAGGGCTGAGGCCGAAACGCGGTTTGCCCCGCTTTCGTATTTCTGAACCTGCTGCCCGCTGAGCGACAACCGCGTCCCCAAAGCCTGCTGTGACAAACCAAGGTCGGTGCGGAACCGGCGAATGGCGTCGCCGAGCTGGCGATCCAGAATTTCCGCTTCGGGTGAAGGATTGGGAGAGCGGCGCGGCAATGGAACCTCCGACGGCGGCGACGCCCCAAGGTTTCATTATCCCGCCCGAAATACAACCATATTGTTTCATTCTGGCCATTCCACGCCTTCGAGACGGGCCACGACCGCCCCCACGGCGCCGATCCGCCTGCGCTCCAGCACGCGCTTGTCGCCATCCGGACCGCGCAGCACCACCGTGTCACGATCGCCCCGGTGATAGAGCCCGATCACCGGCCCGTCGTCCGTTTCGACCACGCACCCCTGATCCCGCCGGGGCCAGACGGACAGGTCATAGATCAGCACCACCCCCGACCCCGCCCAGGGCGCCAGATCATCATCCCGAAGCTGCAGCGTCCGCCTGAGGGGCGCCGGTGAATTGGCGGCGGAAAAGGTCCGCCCTCTCTCTTCCAGCCGCTCGGGGGCCGGTGCAGCGAAAACGGGCCGACGCGCCATTTCCAGCGCCAGATCCTCCGGCGTCAGGTCAAGCGCCGCGGTCAGGCGGCGCTGCACATCCGGCCGGAACATGCCGGGTCGGCGTCCAGCCTCGTAAAGACCCCAGGCCTGACTGGTCACACCCATGCGCGCGCCGGCCTCGGCCTGGCTCAGGCCGCGCGCCTTGCGCAGCACGGCCAAAGCCTGGCCCAGCGCATCGGCCTCGGGAACGTCGCGGAATCGCGTCATGGAAACAGAATGAACCAGTCCAGCCCTGGAAACGAGCGACCGTTTGGTTTCACAGGGTTTGTTCGACCCGCGCCACTTCGGGCACATAGTGGCGCATCATGTTCTCCACCCCCGCCTTCAGAGTGGCGGATGACGACGGGCAACCGGCGCAGGCGCCGCGCATGCGCAGCCACAGCACCCCGTCAGCCTCGTCGAACCGGTCAAACAGGATGTCGCCGCCGTCCTGGGCCACCGCCGGGCGGATGCGGGTGTCCAGCAGGGCCTTGATCTCCTTGACCACCTCGCTGTCGCCTTCCCCGCCCGCGTGGCTGTCAGCGCTCACGAGATCACCCCGCGTGAGGGGCGCGCCGGAGGTGAAATGGTCCATCAGGGCGGTCAGCACTGGCGCCTTCATGGCGCTCCAGTCCGGGCCCTGGCTCATGCGCGTTACGGCCACATAGTCCGGCCCGAAGAAGACCCCGTCCACACCCTCGAGCTGGAACAGCGATTCGGCCAGAGGCGACGCCTCAGCCTCGTCGATGGTGCGAAATTCCAGCGCCCGGTCCGGCGAGACGTCGCGGCCAGGCAGGAATTTGACGACGTTAGGATTGGGCGTGGCTTCGGTCTGGATGAACATGCCCTTCAGATGCGCGCCCGGGCCCGGTTTCGCAAGGTCGTCCCGGCCTTAGGCCAGGTCCTCGACCTCCTCGTCGGTCAGGTCGCCCGGCACCACGGTGACAGGCAGGCGCCGGCCGCCGATGCCCGCGCCCTCCTTGGCGATGGCGGTGACCAGCGGCCCTGGCCCCCGCCCGCCGGTCGCGGCGGCGAGCACGAGGATCTTGATCTCGTCGTCCTCCTCCACCGCCTTGCGGATGGCGTCGCGGGTCTCGGCCTCCTCCACCAGAAACACCGGCGCCGCGCCCGACAGCGCCGCCGCCTTTTCGCCCAGACGATGCAGCAAGGCCTCGGCCTCCTGCCGTTGCTGGCGTTCAATCTCCTCGCGCACCCCCGTCCAGTGTTCGAAGGCCGAAGGCGGAATGGCGCGCAGCAGGACCACCCGCCCGCCCGTGGACAGGGCCCGGCGCGCCGCGAACCGCAGGGCCGAGTCGAACTCCGGGGTATCGTCCGCCACCACCAGGAACTTGCGGGCCATGGGCTTTTCCTTTCCGTCAGGTCGAGCGGCGCGACGCCATGGACTGGGCGGCGGCGGCGGCGAAATCACGCACCGCCACATTGGCGATGGTCAGCTTGGCGAAGCTCCAGCCGTGGGCCGACTGCTCGATCTCGTCCACGGTGCGACGCACCCCCTCGGCGATGCCCAGGCGATCCCCGACCCAAGCGTCCACCGCCGCTTCTGCAGACTTTTCGCTGTCGCCGACGGCGGTCCTGGAGCCCTTGGCCACGGCGCGGGTGATGACCACCTGCTCGGCCATGAAGTCCTCGACCATCCGCCGCACGGCCAGCCGCTCATAGTGATCGGCCGATGACAGCGACCCTGCGGCGGCCCGCAGCCGGTCCAGATCAAAGGCGGCGCCCACCTGGTGATAGAGCCGCGCCATGGCCGGGGCGGACCATTTCGCTTCCCGCGCCAGATCGGCGATGTCGCTGGCCGCCACCATGGGCCGCAGCAGGGCGATGGTCTTTGCCAGTTCGCGCGGCGCCCCGGCCTCGCTGAAGCCCTCCTTGCGCGCCTTCAGGCGCGCCTGCTCGAACCGCGACAGCACCGACCCGCCGGCGTCGCGCAGATCGTCCGACGTCTCACGATAGGCTTTTATCAGGCCGCCGACCCCGCCCATGTCCTGACGGGCCACCCGCCGCGCCAGCCAGAAGGTCTGGCGGCGCAGCACGACCGCGATCTCCTCGTAAAGCCGCATCTGGGCCTCGGCGTCGATCTTGCCGTCGAGGGCCGACACCGCATCCCAGGCCTCATCCAGACGGAACACGCGCCGCGCCGCCTCGAATCCGATCACCAGGGCGGTGGTGTCGCACTGGGCGCTGACCCGCAGGCGCTCGGGGAAGGTGGGGCCGCACATGTTGACGATGTCGTTGCACAGCACCGTGGCCACGATCTCGCGCCGCAGGCGGTGGCTGTTCATGGCCTTGTCGAACGTGCCCAGCGCCTCGGGGAAGTAGCCTTCCAGCACCCCCTCGAAGAACGGATCCTCCGGCGCCTTCGAGGCCACGATGTCCTCCGCCAGCTCCAGCTTGGAATAGGCCGTGACCACCGCCAGTTCGGGACGGGTCAGACCCAGCCCGGACCCCTGCATTTCGGCCAGGCGTGAGTCGCCCGGCAAGCCTTCGACCGTCCGATCCAGCTTCCCTTCGGATTCCAGCCGGGTCATGAACCGGACCTGGGCCTCCAGCTCGGCGGCGGCGTTGCGTTCCTGCAGGCTGATGGCCAGGGTCTGGTCGTAGTTGTGCACCAGCACCTTGCGGGCCACGTCCTCGGTCATGGATGCGAGCAGGGCGTTGCGGTCCTTGTCCTTCAGCTTGCCAGCCACGATGGCCGAGCCGGTCAGGATCTTGATGTTGACCTCGTGGTCAGACGAATCCACGCCCGCGGAGTTGTCGATGGCGTCGGTGTTGATACGGCCGCCGTTGCGCGCGAAGCCGACTCGTCCCGCCTGGGTCATGCCCAGATTGGCGCCCTCGCCCACCACCCTGGCCCGCAGGTCGGCGCCGTTGACGCGGATGGCGTCATTGGCCTTGTCGCCCACCTGGAGGTCGGTTTCGTTGCCCGCCTTCACATAGGTGCCGATGCCGCCGAAGTAGAGCAGTTCGGCCGGCGCGGTGATGATGGCCTTCATCAGGGTGAAGGGATCCACCTCGTCCGCGGTGATCTCGAGCGCCGCCTTGATCTCCGGCGTCAGCTTGATGGACTTGGCGGAGCGCGAGAACACCCCGCCCCCCTTCGAGATCTTCGCCCTGTCGTAATCCTGCCAGGACGAGCGCGGCAGCGCGAACAGGCGCTGGCGCTCCTTGAACGAGGAGGCCGGGTCGGGTTCAGGATCGATGAAGATGTCCCGGTGATCGAAGGCGGCCACGAGCCGGATATGCTTCGATAACAGCATGCCGTTGCCGAACACATCGCCGGACATGTCGCCCACGCCGACAACGGTGAAAGGCTCGGACTGGATGTCCTTGCCCATCTCGCGGAAGTGGCGCTTGACCGCCTCCCAGGCCCCGCGCGCGGTGATGCCCATTTCCTTGTGGTCATAGCCCGCCGATCCGCCCGAGGCGAAGGCGTCGCCCAGCCAGAAGCCGTAGTCCGCCGAAATGCCGTTGGCGATGTCGGAGAACGTCGCCGTGCCCTTGTCGGCGGCCACCACCAGATAGGGGTCGTCCCCTTCCCAGGCGACCACGGCGGGTGGGCGCACCACCTTGCCGGAAGCCACGATGTTGTCGGTCAGGTCCAGCAGCCCCGACAGAAAGGTCTTGTAGGCCCGGATCGCCTCAGTCTGAACCGCGTCCCGGTCGCCGCCCCGCGGCAGGGCCTTGGGATAGAAGCCGCCCTTCGAACCCACGGGCACGATCACAGCGTTCTTGACCTGCTGCGCCTTGACCAGACCCAGCACCTCGGTGCGGAAATCGTCGCGCCGATCCGACCAGCGCAGTCCGCCCCGCGCCACAGGGCCGAAGCGCAGGTGCGCCCCTTCCACGTGCGGCGCCCAGACGAAGATCTCGCGATACGGCTTGGGCGCCGGCACGTCCGCCAGCTCGCGCGACGCGATCTTGATGGAGATGTAGGGCTTGGGTTCCCCGTTCTCGGCGGTCTGGTAATAGTTGGTGCGCTTGATCGCCTGGATCAGCAGCGACAGCCGGCGCAGGGCCCGGTCGTGATCCAGGCTGGCCACGTCCTGCAGCGCCCGGTCGATCTTGTCCACCAGCTCGCCGACCGCGGCCTCGCGCGTCTCAGGCGTTCCTGCATCTGCGGGATCGAACTTGGCGTCGAACAGGGACAATAAGGCCCGCGCCACTACGGAATGCTCGCGCAACGCCTCTTCCTGAACCGCCTGGCTGGGGTCCAGACCGGTCTGCTGGCGATAGCGCGCCAGGGTGCGGATCAGGGCCGCCTGGCGCCAGTCGACGCCCAGCTCGATCACCAGCCGGTTGAAGCCGTCGCTTTCGGTGCGTCCGGTCCAGACCGCCGCGAAGGCGGCCTCGAACGGCGCCTTCACATCGCTGAAGTTGAGATCCTGGCCGCGCGGATCCTCCAGCAGGAACTCGTGCACATGCACCGGGGTGTCGCCGACGGGCTTCAGCGAGTGGCCGTATTCCTCGATCGTCTTGAGCCCCATGTCCGCCAGGATCGGCAGCACATCGGACAGGGGCGCAGGGTCCCCGCGCCGGTACAGCTTGAACCGGAACTGCAGCGGGGTGTCCTCGGGCAGGCGGAAGGCCCGAACAGCTACGGGGGCGCCCTGGCCGTCCGCACCCAGCACATCGAACTCGAACAGGTCCGTCACCGCCTCGATGGCGTCATAGCGGTCGCGATAACCCGGGCTGAAGGCCTCCGACCACTTGGAGGTCAGAATGCCGATCTGGGCCTCGGCCACGCCTGCGCGACGGGCTGCGCTCTCGAACCGGTCGGCCCAGCTGCGGCTGGTGTCCACCACCATGGACTCCACATCGACCAGGTCGGGATCCAGGTGATCCCCTGGCTCCACGCCGATGATGTAGTGGATGCGCACCAGAGGGGCGTCGCTCAGCTGCGGGTACCAGGCCGACAGCCGCCCGCCCCAGGCCGCCGCCAGGATCCGGCCGATGCGCTCGCGCACGCTGGCGTCATAGCGCTCACGCGGCACATAGGTCAGCACCGACACAAACCGGTCGAAAGGGTCCATGCGGGCAAAGATCTTGACCCGGGGCCGGTCCATCAGGTGCAGAACGCCCAGCGAGATCTCCAGCAGCTCGTCCTCGCTCATCTGGAAGAGCTCGTCCCGCGGATAGTTCTCCAGCACGTTCTTGAGGCGCTTGTGGTTATGGCTGCCGGGGGCCTTGCCGGCCCGTT
The DNA here is from genome assembly GCF_046293315.1 of Brevundimonas sp. GTDB lineage: Bacteria > Pseudomonadota > Alphaproteobacteria > Caulobacterales > Caulobacteraceae > Brevundimonas. The sequence goes on along the minus strand of NZ_JBKBPF010000004.1, from coordinate 54,335 downwards.
CCAGGGCCTTCTTGACCTTGCGACGGATCAGCGGGACCTCGGACGCGGCCTTGTCGTAGGCCTCGGCGGTGAACAGACCCACGAAGCGGGTCTCGCCCGCCGCCTTGCCGTCGGAACCGTACCGTTTGACCCCGACGTAATCCATGTAGGCCCGCCGATGGACTCGGCTGCGCAGGTTGGCCTTGGCCACGCTGACAGGCTCCCCGAGGTTCAGCTGCCGCTTCATCTGTTTCGTCAGCACCGCCGGCTCGCTGGCCCGGCGCAGCACCCGGCGCTCCGGGTCGCGCAGCACGCCCAGGCCCTCCCCCGACTGGGACAGGGGCGCCTCGGCCTCATAGGATCCGTCCTTCGTGCGCGGGAATTCGTACTCGCGGGCGCCCAGAAAAACGAAATGGTCGTCGTTCAACCACTTCAGGAAGGCGAGGTTTTCGTCCAGCGCTTCGGAGTCCATCTCCGGCGCATGGATGTTCAGGTCATCCTGACAGCGCTGCATAAGCGCCGCCATGCGACCGTGGTCGATCACGGCTGCACGGACGTCGGCCAAGGTTTCCGACAGGCTGGCGGTCACGCCCGTGCGACGCTCGGGCGGGAGGGTGTCGACCATGACCAGGATCATGGATTCGCGCGTCTGCGCCTCCACGCGCGCACCGGCCTCGTCACGGCCGGTTTCAATCAGCGGATGGAACATGGCGCGGACGGAGACGCCGGCAGCGGCCAGGTCGCCCATGACGCTGTCCACCAGGAAGGGCGCATCGTCCTGGATCACCTGGATGGCGTCATAGCCCAGGGCTTCGCCCTTGCGGTCGAACATGGGCGCGATGTCGATCAGCGGAGCGTCGCCGGTCTGGCGCGTCTCACCCAGCAGCCAGAAGGCCGCCAGCACGCACGCCAGATCATCGGGGCTGACTTCAGGGGTTTCGTCCGCCTCGTAGTCCTCGAGCGCCTGCCGCAGGAACGCCGTCTGCAGGGCGTCGGGCGCGCCCTTGGCGCCCAGGGCCTTGATGAACCGACGGCTCAAGACTTCAAGGGTGATCGGTTCGCCCGCCCCCACGCTGGAATCCTTCGTCGGGGTCCGGTTTTCGCCGCGCATGATGTTTCCGTCCGAGCCGCGACCCAGGGTCGCTTTTTTCTGATCTGGAGGCTGACCCTAGCCGGGTTGTGCGCCGGATCAACCGCTTCGCGCTTGCTAGTCCAGCCACGCTTGCGGCGAAAGGGCCAAAGAGAAGGGCCGGACGCCGCACGACGTCCGGCCCCCATTGAGGCGCCTTGGGCCTAGAAGCGGTAGGCGGCCGTTAGGCGGAAGGTGTGGGTGTTGAACTCGTCACTGGTGCGGGTCATGTCCGTCCCGCCCGCGTTGGTGATCAGGAACGGGTTGCCCACCGGAGCGGGCCCGCCGGCGCGAATCACGTGATCCCCTGCGTCCAGCGACGTGTAGAGATACTCGGCGCCGAGGCTGAGATTGTCCGTCACGCGGTGCTCCACCCCGCCGCCGAGTTGCCAGCCTGCGGCGTCCTCATCGTCTTCCTGCACCGTGAAGCTGTTGGCGCCGTTGCCGGTGAAGAAGCTGTTCGTGATCCGGCCATAGGCCGCGCCGCCAGTCACATAGGGCAGGGTGTCGCCCAAGGCATAGCCGGCGCGCAGGCGCGCTGCGGCGGTCCAGTCGAGCGTGCGGGTCAGGGTGTACAGCGTCGGGGTGGTGCTGAAGCCCGTGACGCTGTCCTCCACATCGACTCGGCTGGCCTCGCCGACCACGCCCACGACCCAGTTGCCGAACTGCCAGTCATAACCGCCACGCACGCCAAACCCGGCGCCGTCATGGTCCTTGCTGCAGCCATCGGCCGGCGTCGGCCCGTTGCCCGCATTGACACAGTAGCCGGGCGCGAAGGCGTTTCCGCCGGTGGCGGTGGGGACGCGGTCGCCATACTGCCCGTCCAGATTCGTGTCGAACGTGAGGGTTTCGTTCTGGTCGTGGTCGTTGGCGGAATAGTCGAACGACCCGCCCACATAGGCGCCGCTCCAGTCGCGGGAAACGTCCTGGGCCTGGGCAAGCCCGGCGGACAGGGTAAGGGCTGCGGCGGACGCGCCGATCATCGTCAGGGTCTTCATGAGTGAGACTGATCCTTCGTTGCGGATCGGCCCTCGCTTGAGGCGACAACCGATGCCGTTGGGCGCCCCTCCCAGACCGCAACAACGCACCCCGCAGAAGACGGGATGCAGAAAAAGTTCAGTTATTTCAATGATGGCCCAATTGAGAACCGCCGGACGCGAGGCGTCCGGCGGCTTCTGGCCGATCCGGGAGGGGGGAGAGGATCGACCGCTGGCCCGGCCATCGGGAGGGGGAGGGGAAGGCCGGGCTGCTGAGGATCAAATAGGGGGACGAAAGCGGCGATCAAGTGGCCGCGTCGCCGCCCGCGTCTTTCCGCCGCAGTCTGTTCAGAAGCGACCGCCTGGGCGCCTTCTCGTCGGGCTCGCGGTGGTCTTCTGCATAGGGTTCGCCATCGCCGGACAACAGGATCGCGATCCAGCGCGAACCCTTGAACTCCGCCAGCACGGCCATCGCCGCCACAGCCAGCGGCGTGGACAGGAACATGCCCACCACGCCCCAGACCTGGCCCCAGAAGGCCAGCGACAGCAGAACCACCACCGGGTCGATGTTCTGATTGTCGCCCTGCATGCGCGGCTGGATGACATTGCCCATGATGAACAGCAGGGCCTGCAGGCCCGCCAGCAGCACCACCGCCTGCCAGTAGGTCTCGAATTGCACCAGGGCGAACAGCGGCGGCGCCAGTCCCGCGATGGCGCCGCCCAGGATCGGGATGTAGCCCACCACAAAAATGACGAAGGTCCAGAAGCCCGCGTTCTCCAGCCCCACCGCGCGCATCAGCACATAGGCCACCGCGCAGATCATGGCGCCGGTCACCGTCTGGACCCACAGATAGCCTTCGACCCCGCCGCGCACCCGCTCGAACACCGCCATGGCCTCCTGCCGGTCATGGCGGCGGGGGAACATATTCACGATTTTCTTCCTGAAGCCGACCTGTGAGGCGAGCAGAAAGCCCAGATAGATCAGCACAAAGAAGGCGCCGGTAGCGATGTTCTGGACATCCATGGCCACCTCGGCCAGCAGGCCGCGCAGGTTGACCTCCCCGATGAGTTCCCGCGCGGTCGGCGCCACCTCGATGCCGATCAGCCCGGCGATGTCGGCAATGATGGCGTCCAGCCGCTCCACAACCGTCGTAGCCTGGGCGATGAAGCCCGCCGCCCCGTCCACAATGATCCAGATCGAGGCGATGAACCCCAGCAGCACGAGAGTCACCGCAGCCGTCATGGAAAGCCCGTTGGCCAGGCCCGTGCGTTGCTCGATGACCCGGCGCACCCCGTCGATCATGATCAGCAGGAAGATCGCCATGGCCAATGGCGTCAGAATGTCCCTGAGCCAGTAGATGGCAGCCCCGCCCGCCACCACAGCCAGAATGACCAGGGCGTTCCGGGACACGGCCGAGCTGGGCAGGGTGATGGGCGATTTCATGCCTCCCTTGTCCGCGCCGCCGGGAGGCGCGTCAATCACCGGTGGCGCCGCTTCCCGACTTCGCTAACAATCGGGCCTCCGACTATCAGGAGACCGCGCCATGGCCGACACCGATCTGTTCCTGGGCAAGGCGGAGGACGCGCAGTTCCTCAGGCTCGACCGGGCCAACCGTCACGGGGTCGTCGCCGGCGCCACCGGCACGGGCAAGACCGTCACCCTCCAGATCATGGCCCAGGGCTTCTCCGACGCCGGCGTCCCGGTCTTCTGCGCCGACGTGAAGGGCGACCTGTCCGGGATCTGCATCGCGGGCGCGCCCAATGACAAGCTTCTGGCTCGCGCCGCCGACATCGGGCTCGACCTCCGACCCGCCGCTGCGCCCACCGTCTTCTGGGACCTGTTCGGTGAGAAGGGCCACCCGGTCCGGGCAACAATCAGCGAGGTGGGCCCCCTGCTGCTGGCGCGCATGCTGGAGCTTTCCGAGGTGCAGACCGACGTGCTCTCGGTGGTCTTCCATGTGGCCGACAAGGAAGGCCTGCTGCTTCTCGACCTGGCCGATCTGCGCGCGCTCCTGACTCATGTCGCCGGGAATGCGTCCGAAATCGGCAAGGCCTACGGCCATGTGGCCCCGGCCTCCATAGCCGCCATCCAGAGGTCGCTGCTGGCGCTGGAGCGTCAAGGGGCCGGCGCCTTCTTCGGCGAGCCCGCGCTGCGGCTCGAGGATATGATCCGCACAGGTCTGGACGGGCGCGGCCAGGTCAATGTGCTGGCGGCTGACCGGCTGATGTCCAGCCCGCGTCTGTACGCCGCCTTCCTGCTCTGGTTGCTGTCCGAACTGTTCGAGCAACTGCCGGAGGTTGGGGATCCTGAAAAGCCGCGCCTGGTGTTCTTCTTCGACGAGGCCCACCTGCTGTTCGACGACACCCCGCGCGCCCTGGTGGAGAAGGTCGAGCAGGTGGTTCGGCTGATCCGCTCCAAGGGCGTCGGTATCTATTTCGTCACCCAGAACCCGGCCGACATCCCCGACAGCGTGCTCAGCCAGCTGGGCAATCGCATCCAGCACGCCTTGCGGGCCTACACCCCGGCCGAACAGAAGGGCCTGAAGGCTGCGTCCGGCTCATTCCGGGCCAATCCCGCCTTCGACACAGCCGAAGCCATCCAGGCGCTTGGGGTGGGCGAGGCTCTGGTGTCTGTGCTGGATGAGAAGGGCGCGCCGACGGTGGTGGCCCGCACCCTGATCCGTCCGCCCGCCAGCCGACTGGGCCCCGCCACCGAGGCCGAACGCGCCCAGGTCATGGCGCAAAGCCCGGTGCGTGGCGTTTACGATCAGGCCGTGGATCGGCAATCCGCCCAAGAAATTCTCACCGAACGCGCAGAGGCCCAGACCGCCCAGACCGCGAAGGAAACGCCCCCGCCTCCGGCAAACACAGGCGCCGGAACAAAGCCCAGAGCGGCGCCGCGACCCCGTGCGTCCAACCGTCAGACCCATATGGAGGCCCTGACCAAATCCATGCTGCGCACGGCGGGCACGACCCTGGCCCGCGAACTCATGCGCGGCGTCCTGGGGGGCATACGCCGGCGCTGACTGAAGAGTGCAGAAGGCTGACAGGCCCGCCCGGCGCCCCCGAAGGACGCCGGGCGAGAAGTGTCGCTATTCCCGGCCGCCCATGAAGGCCAGCAGGAACTGGAACAGGTTCACGAAATTGATGAACAGGGCCAGGGCGCCGAAGCCGGTGGCCACCCCCATGGCGGCCTTGTCGCCGCCCAGGGCGTAGTAGGTCATCTTCAGGCGCTGGGTATCAAAGGCGATCAGGCCCGAGAAGATCAGCACGCCCAGGGCATTGATGACGAAGTACATCATCGAGTTCTGCAGGAACATGTTGACCACCATGGCGATGACCAGACCGATCACGCCCATGATCAGGAAGGTGCCCCAGCCGGACATGTCCTTCTTGGTGGTGTAGCCCCACAGGCTGAGCGCACCGAAGGCGGCCGCTGTCACGAAGAAGGTCGAGGCGATCGACGCGCCCGTATAGACCAGGAACACGACGCCCAGGCCCGCGCCGATGGTGGCGACCACAGCCCAGTACAGCAGGTTAACCGCGCCCGCCGTCGGGTTCTTCATGAAAAACATGGAGCCGAACAGCATGGCCAGCGGCGCGAAGGCCACGATCATGCCCAGCGGAGTGTAGCCGACGCCGCCCTGGGCGGTTTCAGCGAACAGATACTGGCCCACCGCCGGGACATTGCCGGTGACGTAGGCCAGGACGCCGGCAACAACCAGGCCCAGGGCCAGCTTGTTGTAGACGCCCAGCATGAAGGCGCGCAGGCCGGCGTCCACCGCCATGTCCGCGCGGGCCGGAGCCTGGGCCGGATAGCCTCGGTTGAAGTCGTTCATCGCGTCTCTCTATCTCCAAATGGCCGGGTCAGGACCCGGACCTCTCCCTGAATATCGGAATCCACGTCCGTTCTTGCAAGTAAAACCGGTCTGTCGCGGTTCGAGGTGGCGCGTTAGTGAGGGGGCATGGTCCGACTGTTCGCCGCCGTTCCGATCCCGTTCGACATCGCCGAGGCGCTGCAGAGGCGCCAGCGGGGCCTGCCCGGCGCGCGCTGGCGGCCGATAGACGCCCTGCACATCACCCTGGCGTTCTACGGCGAGGTGGTCGAAACGCGCGCCGACGATCTGGCCGCCGAGCTGACAAGGGCCCGCGTCGATCCGTTCGAGCTGACCCTCGAGGGCGTCGGGGCCTTTGGCGACGGCCACCGGAACCGCGCGGTCTGGGCCGGAGTGGCGGCGTCCGGGCCCTTGAACATCCTTGCGGGCCGGTGCCGCGCAGCGGGGCAGCGGGCGGGTGTGATCATGGAATCCCGTGACTATCGACCGCACGTCACCCTGGCTTATCTGAGGGCCGCCGAGGACGACCGCGTCGGCGCCTGGATGACTGGCCACAACAGACTGCAGTCGCCGCCGTTCCGGGTAGACCGGTTCGGGCTTTACGCCAGCGTCCTGGGCGGCGCGGGATCCCATTACACATTGGAGCGGGAGTATCTCCTTTGACCGACGTGACGATCGAGACCGAACGGCTGGTGCTGCGGCCCATCAAGATGGCGGATTTCCCCCGCTGGGCCGAATTCATGGCCGACGAGGAAAGCGCGCGGTTCCTGGGCGGCCCCCAGAAACCCTCAGCCGCCTGGCGCGGCTTCATGAGCATGGCCGGCGCCTGGCATCTGACCGGCGTATCCATGTTCTCGGTGATCGAGAAGTCCAGCGGCCTGTGGGTCGGGCGTCTCGGTCCGTGGACGCCGCTGGACTGGCCGGGCACGGAGGTGGGCTGGGGCCTGCACCGGGACGCCTGGGGCAAGGGCTATGCGGTGGAAGGCGCGGCGGCGGCCATGGACTACGCTTTCGACGTGCTGGGTTGGGATGACGTTATCCACTGCATCGATCCGGACAACCGCCCGTCGCAGAAGCTGGCGGAACGGCTGGGCTCGACCAATCGCGGCCCGGGCCGCATGCCCGCGCCTTTCGAGAACCACCCCGTCGACATCTGGGGTCAGGATCGCGCGACGTGGAAGGCCCGCCGCTAGAGACGGGCCCGCGCGCCCGGTTTGCCTCTGGCTGCCGGACTGTTTACGCCTTGGGATCAGCCCCAAAGGAGCATTGCCATGATCGATCGCCGCCGCCTTCTGCTGACCGCCGCCGCCGGCGGAGCCCTGTGCGCCGCGCCGGCCCTGGCGCGGGTGTCGCAGGACGCCGACGCCCGGCTCGACGGCCTGATGGCGCAGCGCTTCGAGGAAAGCCTGGAACGCTCGCCGGAGCGGGCCACCAGCCTGGGCCTGGACCGGGGCGACAAGGCCCATCTGGCGTCACGCCTCACCGACGCCAGCCCCGAAGCCGTCGAGGCCAGCCGCGCCCGTGTGGTGCGCGAATGGGAAGAGCTCCAGGCCTTCGACACGGCCGGCCTCAGCGCGGCCGGGCGCATCAACCACGCCGTGGCCGCCTTCAGCGCCGAGACCGCGGCCCGGGGCGCCCGCTTCACCTACGGCTCCGGCATCGGGCGGCCGGGCCCCTATGTGATCAGCCAGCTGGCGGGCTCCTATTTCAACACGCCCGACTTCCTGGCCAACCAGCACCGCATCGAGGATGCGGCAGGCGCGGAAGCTTACCTGGCGCGACTCGAGGCCTTCTCCGAAACCCTGGAACATGAAACCGCGCGCATCCAGACGGACGCCGCCCAGGGCGTGGCCCTCACCCGCGTGATTCTGGACAAGACGATCACCCAGGTCAGCGGCCTTCGCGATACGCCGACCGACCAGACCACCCTGGTCGCCGCCCTGGTCCGAAAGACCGCCGAGCTTGGCCTGTACGGCTATGGCGATCGGGCCGCCGCCCTTGTGGACGAGCGGATCAAACCTGCCCTGGATCGTCAGGTCCAGGTGCTGGAGGGCCAGCGCGGGACAGCCGGCGACGACGTGGGGGTCTGGCGCCTGCCCGACGGCGAGGCGTTCTATGCGCAGGGCCTGCGCTCCAACACCACCACGACGCTCAGCGCCGCTGAAATCCATGCCATGGGTCTGGAACAGGTGGCGGACATCGCCGCCGAGATCGACGCGATCATGCGGCCGATGGGCATGACCGAGGGGACCGTGGGCGAGCGCGTCACGGCCCTGAACAACGACCCCCAGTACCTTTATCCGAACACGGACGAAGGCCGGGCGGAGCTCCTCGCGGCGCTCAACGCCCAGGTCGAGGCGCTGGACCCGCTCCTGCCCCGCCTGTTCGGCCGTCTGCCCCGATCCTCGGTGGAAATCCGCAGGGTGCCCGTCGAAATCCAGACCGGGGCGCCGGGCGGCTATTATCAGGGCCCGCCGCTGGATGGATCGCGGCCGGGCGCCTACTACATCAACCTGCGCGACACGGCGAACTGGCCCAAATTCGCCCTGCCCACCCTGACCTATCACGAAGCCTCGCCGGGCCATCACCTTCAGGTGGCGCTGCAGCGCGAGTCCGGACACCTGCCCGACTGGCGCCGCGCGGGCGGCTTCTCGGCCTACAACGAGGGCTGGGCGCTGTATGCGGAAAGCGTCGCCGGCGACGACCTGGACGTCTATGCGGACGACCCTGTCGGGCGCATCGGCTACCTCCTGTCGTACCTCTTCCGCGCCACCCGGCTGGTGGTGGACACGGGGCTGCACGACAAGCGCTGGAGCCGCCAGCAGGCCATCGACTACATGGTCGCCCAGGGCGTGAAGCCGCCCAACGCCGCCCAGAGCGAGATCGACCGCTACTGCGTGATGCCGGGTCAGGCCTGCGCCTACAAGGTGGGCCACACGGTGATCGCGCGCCTACGCGCCGACGCCGAAGCTCGGCCCGGATTCGACCTGCGCGCCTTCCACGACCGGGTGCTGGAGAACGGCTCCATGCCGCTGGCGGTGCTGGAAGACGTCATGCGGCCCTGACCGCCAGGCCAACATGAAAGAGTTGTAAGGCGGCGCGGACTTGCTCTCCCGTGAAGGGGTGATACCCCTTTCAGTCTGAAAACGGGGAGCTACGCCATGATCGACCGCCGCCGCCTTCTCTTCACCGCCGCCGCAGGGGCCGGTCTGGCCGCTTCCGGCCAGGTTCTGGCCTTCGCAGCCCAGGACACCGCCGCCTCGGGCGCCGAGGCCCAGCTGGCCGACTGGATGCAGCGGGTCTTCAACGAAATGCTGATGACCTCGCCCGAGACCCTCACCAGCCTGGGCATGGACAAGGGTCCCATGGCGGGGATGAAGGCGCGCCTGGACGACCGGTCGATCCAGAAGGTCGAGGCGGACAAGGCCCAGTTCCTCGCCTTCATGACTGAGCTGAACGCCATGGACCGCGCAGGCCTGCAGCCGCGCAGCCAGGTCCACTACGACGCCGTGAAGTATTTCGGCGACACGGCCATCAGCGGCTACCAGTTCGACTACGGCGGCGGCTTCTTCCCGTCTCCCTACACCGTCCATCAGATGAGCGGCGCCTACAACGGCATCCCCGACTTCCTGGACAGCCAGCACAGCATCGACACCGCCGAGGACGCCGAGGCCTACATCTCGCGGCTGGAGGCCTTCACCACCGCGCTCGATCAGGAAACCGAGCGCATGCAGCAAGACTTCGCCGCCGGCGCAGTCCCGCCCGACTTCATCATCGACAAGACGCTGGAGCTCATGGCCAACGTCTACGATACGCCACCGTCGCAAAGCACCCTCGCCGCCTCCGTCGCTCGACGCACAGCTGAAAAGGGCATCGCCGGCGACTGGAGCGCGCGGGCCGAGCGGATCGTGGCCGACGCCATCTACCCGGCCCTGCAACGTCAGGCCGACGCCCTGCGGGCCCAGCGCCCCAACGCGGTGCATGACGCGGGCGTGTGGCGTCTGCCCGACGGCGAGGCCTTCTACGATTTCGGCATCCGCACCTTCACCACCACCACCATGACCGGCGCCGAGATCCACCAGATGGGCCTGGAGCAGGTGGCCGAGCTGTCGGCCCGCGCCGATGTCCTGCTGCGCGCCCAGGGCATGACCCAGGGCTCGGTCGGCGCGCGCATCGGCGCCCTGGCCCGCGATCCGGCCCAGCTGTATCCCAACACCGATGCGGGTCGTGAGGAGCTGCTGGCCTCCCTGAACGCCCAGATGGCTGACATGCAGGCCCGTCTGCCCGCTTATTTCGGCCGCATCCCCACCAGCCCGGTGGAGGTGCGACGCGTGCCCCCGGCCACCGAAGCCGGCGCGCCGGGCGGCTATTATCAGTCGCCCGCGCTGGATGGCTCGCGCCCCGGCGCCTACTACATCAATCTGCGCGACACGGCGGAGTGGCCGAAATTCACCCTGCCGACCCTGACCTATCACGAGGCGTCGCCGGGCCATCACCACCAGATCGCGCTGCAGCAGGAGAATGACGACGCTCCCATGCTGATGAAGATCCTCGGCTTCTCGGCCTATTCCGAAGGCTGGGGCCTCTACGCCGAGCAACTGGCCGACGAGATGGGCGTCTACGAGAACGATCCCTTCGGCCAGATCGGCTATCTGCAGTCCTTCATGTTCCGGGCCGTGCGCCTCGTCGTGGACTCCGGCCTGCACTCCGAGCGCTGGAGCCGCGAACAGGCCATCCGCTACATGGTCGAGACCCTGGGCGACGCCGAGACCACACTCACCACCGAGGTCGAGCGCTACTGCGTCTGGCCGGGCCAGGCCGCCAGCTACAAGGTGGGCCAGACCGTCTGGGACCGCATCCGCACCGAATCCATGACCGCCCTGGGCGACCGGTTCGACATCAGGGGCTTCCACGACACGGCGCTGGCCACCGGCGGCGTGCCGCTGACGGTTCTGGAGCGGGTCGTGCGCGACTGGACCGCCGCGCAGCAGACCGCCTGACAACGAGCCTGATCGGTTGAGGTGGAATCGCCTGGCGATTCCACCGATGGCGTGAGTCAGGCTCTCAAATGGCGCTCAGTCCGCCGTCATCCCCTCCGCCCGTCTGAAGCGGTTGTGGATGGCGGTGGCGGCCACCGCCGCCTCGGCCGAGGCCACCGCCAGCTGATTGAGTCCGCGCACCACATCGCCCGCCGCGTAGAAGCCCGGCACGCTGGTTTCCTGGTGATCGTCGACCACCAGCCGCCCGTCCTCGCCCAGCTCGGCGCTGATGTCCGCGGCCAGATCGCCGTTGGGGGTGGTGCCCAGCGCCGAATAGACCACATCGAAGCTTGTGCGTTCGCCACCCCAGGACAGGGCCGTCAGGCGGTCATCCTCGATGTGAACCTGCTCAATGGTCGTCTCCATGACCGGCACGCCCAGACGCTCCAGATCGTCCCGTCGGGTCAGGGCCTCCGGCGGCCCCACATGGATCAGGCAGACCCGGTCGGAATAGGTGCGCACGAAAGCCGCCTCCCGGGCCCCCAGATCGCTGTCGCCGATCACAGCGATGGATTTGCCGATGGCCTCGAAGCCGTCGCAGATGGGGCAGATGCGCACCAGGCTGCGGGCGATGGCGTCCTCCACACCGGGCAGGTTGGGATGATGATCCACCACGCCGGTCGTCAGCAGCACGGCGCGGGCCGTGATCCGGTCCTCGCCCAGCCGCGCGGTAAAGCCGTCGCCGTCGCGCTCCAGCGCCTCCACGAAGACGGGCCGGATCTCCGCGCCATACTCCTCGGCTTGAAGGCGCATGCGCGACAGGATGGCGTCGCCGCCGATGCCTTCTGGAAAACCCGGCATGTTGTGGCTGAGCGGGATCCAGGCCGCGCGCGGCTCGCCGCCGTCGGCCACCAGCACCGAGCGCCGGTACCGCGCCAGATAGGTGGCCGCCGTCAGGCCGGCGGGGCCCGCGCCGATGATCAGGACGTCGATTGAGGTCTTCACTGGTCCTCCGACCGATAGAGGGCGGGCCACAGATCCGGCGTCATGCCCGCGCATTCGTCCATGGACATCTCGAGAGTCAGAACGAACCGCTCGCCGGTCCAGACCCAGTTCTGGATGGTGCCGCAATCGCTCAGCCCCCGGCCCCGGGAGAAGGCGTCCAGGGTGACGCTTGCCGGATCGAAGGCGGCGTTGACCAGCTCGCGGACGGGCTCGCCGGTGGCCGAGGGGAAGTCCACCGGGCGCGGGTTCGCGCCGCTCTCGCCCGTGATCCAGAACCGCTGACCCAGATTGTAGGCGCCCCGGAAGCACTCCACGCCCCACAGATAGGTCCCCTCGCCCAGCCGCGCGACCGAGTGCAGCGGCGTCATGTCCGGTATCCGTTCGGCCGCGCAGGCCTGCACCTCAGGCAGGCGCTCCAGCGTGGCGGGCAGGCTCACGTCCCCGTCCGGCAGGCCCGCCTGACTGGCCGCCGCCGCCCGGGTGACGCGTGGGGCCGTCGCCGGGCCGGGAATCGTCCCCGCATCCCGGTCCCCCGGACGCATGAAGGCCGTCGGCGTGCCGATCCGCCCCTGCTTGTCGTCGATCCACAACAGCGCCGCCGCCGCGCCCGACAGGGACAGGGCCGCCGTCCGGTCCTGTTCGCTCAGGGTCAGCGCCTGGCCCTGCGACAGGGCGCGGGCCAGCGCCAGGCCGTCCTCCACGCCCAGGTCCACGGATCGGCCGTCCAGCGCGATTTGCGGCGCTGCGGCCTCCTCCTCCTCCCAGACCGGGAAGCCTGCCCGGACCTCCACATCGGCGTCGGCTCCGGCGTCTCGCATGACGATCACCCAGCCGCCGTTCATCCCCTCCGCGCTGTAAGCCGAGCACCGGCCCAGGTTGTCGCAAACCGCGCGCCAGTCGCGGAACGCGCGCGCCTCGGGCGTGAAGGCGGCCGACGCAGCGCCCGCCGCCGCCCGTGCCTGGGAGGGCGCGTTCCCGTCATCAGACGCGCCTGCCTGACCACAGGCGGCGAGCAAGGCGGTCACGGCGAGCACGAGGGCGGGGCGATGGGGCATGGATCACCTTGGGAAGAAGGCCGGACAGCACCCCGCACCCTCAGATGCGGGAGGCAAGGTCTCCGTCGTCGTCATTGCGGCTGCGCACCGGGGCGTGGTCCTGCTCCACATAGGCGCGCATGATCTTCAGGTCCGCCGCGATCTGGAACAGCGCCACATACAGCTCGCAGAACGAGCGCCACAGCATGGCGACGATGAACAGCACCAGCAGGCCGACCACCACCGTGGGGATCGCCACCACCCAGGCCAGCCAGCCCGGCTCGTTCAGGGCCAAACCCACCGCCCCGCCCACCACCACGAACCCGCCCAGCACGATCAGCGCCAGCCCGGCCCAGTAGATCAGATGGATCACCGGCCCGGTCAGCAGCCGGTCGAAGGTCAGCAGGTCTGTAAGAACCTCGCCCGGCGAAGCCCTGCGAAAGGCGTCCAGCGAAGGGCGAACGATAGGCGCCCGGGCGGGCGAAAGGGGACGGCGCGGCATGGCCGGTTGCTCCGAACGAAGACCACAAGCGCTATCAGCGCCCCCGGTTTCGCGCAACGGGCGAATGGCCCGGCGCGGCGCGGGCTTTGCACCGGCGGCCGCGCTCGCTATACCCGCGCCGACACTTTTCTCCCCGAACTGGAAGGCAACGAAGCATGGCCAAGATCAAGGTCGACAACCCCATCGTGGACATCGACGGCGACGAGATGACCCGGATCATCTGGCAGATGATCAAGGACAAGCTGGTCTTTCCGCATCTGGACCTTGAGCTGGACTACTACGACCTGGGCATGGAGCACCGGGATGCCACCGACGACCAGGTGACCATCGACGCGGCCGAGGCCATCAAGAAGCACGGCGTGGGCGTCAAGTGCGCCACCATCACCCCGGACGAGGCGCGGGTCGAGGAGTTCGGCCTCAAGAAGATGTGGCGCTCGCCCAACGGCACCATCCGCAACATCCTGGGCGGCGTGGTCTTCCGCGAGCCGATCATCTGCTCCAACGTGCCCCGTCTGGTGCCCGGCTGGACCCAGCCGATCATCGTCGGCCGTCACGCCTTCGGCGACCAGTACAAGGCCACCGACTTCCTTTTCCCCGGCAAGGGCACCCTGTCCATCAAGTTCGTCGGCGACGACGGCGCCGTGATCGAGCACGAGGTGTTCAAGGCCCCCTCGGCCGGCGTGGCCATGGGCATGTACAACCTGGACGACTCCATCACCGAGTTCGCCCGGGCCAGCCTGGCCTATGGTCTGGCGCGCAACTACCCGGTCTATCTGTCCACCAAGAACACCATCCTCAAGGCCTATGACGGCCGCTTCAAGGACATCTTCCAGAAGGTCTTCGATGAGGAGTTCAAGGCCGAGTTCGACGCGCGCGGCCTGACCTACGAGCACCGCCTGATCGACGACATGGTGGCCGCGGCCATCAAGTGGTCCGGCGGCTTCGTCTGGGCCTGCAAGAACTACGACGGCGACGTGCAGTCCGACGTGGTGGCGCAGGGCTTCGGCTCGCTGGGTCTGATGACCTCGGTGCTGATGACCCCGGACGGCAAGACCCTGGAGGCCGAGGCCGCCCACGGCACCGTCACCCGCCACTATCGCCAGCACCAGAAGGGCGAGGCCACCTCCACCAACTCCATCGCCTCGATCTTCGCCTGGACCCGCGGCTTCAAGCACCGCGGCAAGCTGGACGGCAACCAGGCCCTGATCGACTTCGCCGAGACCCTCGAGAAGGTGGTCGTGGACACCGTCGAGAGCGGCCACATGACCAAGGACCTGGCCCTGCTGGTCGGCGACCACCAGAGCTGGCTGACCACCGAGGGCTTCCTCGACAAGGTGGCCGAGAACCTCAGCGCGGCGATGGCGTAACCGCATCGCCAGATCAGACAGGGGCCCGCCGGATTCCCGTCCGGCGGGCCTTTTCTTTTCCGGGCTGCAAGTCTGGGGCATGGTGCGCGCATGAGACGGATCCTGCTCAACCTGTTCGTGGCGGCGATCATCGTCGCGGTGCTCGGCTTCTTCGCCGCACCCGGCGTGGCCTTCTTCGCCCTGCGCTCGGCCGCCCAGTCCGGCGATGTGCACGGGCTGCAGACCCTGGTGGACTTCGACGCCGTACGGCGATCGCTCCGCCCGCAGCTGGACGAGCGCCCCGGGGCGCAGGTTCCCGCCCCCGCGTTTCTGGAAGATCCGATCGGCGCGGTACGCCGCCAGTTCGAGGATGCGTCGCGCCCCGCGCCGGACGCGGACGCTTATCTGACCCCAGCAGCCCTGGCGGCCCTGACCGGGGGCGAAGGGCGCCATGCGTCCGAACGGTCGCGCACCGGCGCCGTCCCGCCGCCTGAACAGGCCGAGGCGCCCTGGCCCCGCCCCCGCTACTGGGGCGTCAACCGGGCGCGCATGGCGGTGGCGGACGAGGCCGGATCGGAGACCATCTTCACCTTCGAGCGCACCGGCGCCTATCGCTGGGTTCTGGTGCATATCGGCCTGCCCGACGGCGGCACGCCCGTTGCGCCGGCCCCGACCGCCGCCGACTGAGGCTCAGCCCCGCCGCTTGAGGGTCACATAGATCGCGCCGTCGCCGCCGTGCCGCCGATGGGCGGCGGCGAAACCGGCCACCACCCCGCGCAGGCCGGGGCCTTGCAACCACTCGTGGATCGAGGCGCGGATGACCCCGCCGCCGCGCCGACCCTGACCGGTGATGAGCAGCACGGCGCGCAGGCCGCGCGACTGGCATGAGGTCAGAAAGGCGGTGACCTGGTCCTGGGCCTCGAACCGGCCGAAGCCGTGCAGATCCAGCGTCGCCTCGATGGGGTCGCGCTCGCGGGCGATACGGCGATGGCGGCGCGGCTCCAGCGCATCCGGCGCAACCTGGGCGGTGCGACCGGGCCCCTGGCGCGAGGGTGTCGGCGCCGCAGGGATCGCGGGCGGCGGCTTGACGAATTTCGGTGGAGCCTTCAGCGCCGACTGGACCGAGGCGCCGGTGACGGCGATGCGCTCGGCCTTGCGCGGGCTGGCGGGCGACACCGTGCGCGCCACCTTGTGCCAGATGTCGCGATCCTCGGGCGTAAGCTTGCGGGCCATGGCGCTCAGGCGCCGTCGTCGGTGTCGGCCTCGTCGGGGATGTCGGCGGGTCCCGGCTCCCACGCCAGCAGGTCGCCCGGCTGGCAGTCCAGTTCGCGGCACAGGGCGTCCAGCGTCGAGAAGCGGATGGCCCGCGCCTTGCCGGTCTTCAGGATCGACAAATTGGCCAGGGTGACGCCCACGCGATCAGCCAGCTCCGTCAGCGACATGCGCCGGTCGAGCAGGATGCGGTCAAGCTGGACGCGAATAGCCATGAAACGGTACGCTTTCGGCGGAAATCAGATGGTCAATTCGGATTCGCGGCGCAGACGGGCGCCCTCGCGGAACACCTCGGCCAGCACGAACACGACTAGCACGGAAAACACGGGCGTGAGCAGGTCGCTCAACCCCTGCTGCGACAGGACGCCGGGCGCGACGCGCGCCATGGCCATCTGGGCCGTGAAGACCCCGCCGGTGACCACCGCAAGAATCACACCCACATGGCGCAGCCGGCGCACGTTCTCGGGATGGAAGGGATCGCCCACGGTCAGGGTGCGGAAGATCATCCGCAGATTGCGCAGGATCAGGACGAAGCCGCCGAAATAGGCGACCCACGCCCCCACGCCGAAGAGCAGCAGCGGCCGGGTCAGCGGCAGCTGGCGTTGGTCGCCCAGGGTGACGGTCAGATTGTCGAGAGGAATGAACAGCGAGGCGATCAGCACCAGCAGCAGCACGCCGGTGACCAGCCACAGAAGAATGTAGGCCACGTCCAGCGCAGTCTTCAGCAGGCTGGACACGGAGCCCGGGCCCAGGGCCTTGAACCCGGGAGCCCTTAGTGTGGGGCGGGGAATCTGGATCGGCATGACGGGTTTTCCCTGTCAGGCCGGGCGAAGGGGCGAAGGCGCCGCGCGGGGCCCGGCGAGCCCGCACGCGGTCTTGCTTTTCGCGTCCTTCATGGTCGTCGTCAAAGCTCTTTCGGCGTGACCACGATCACAGGGACTGGACGATGATGGCCACCACGGCCAGAGGCAGGCCCGCCATCATCAGGCCGCTGACCAGGGTCACGCCGACCTTTTCCATCCACATCGAAACGTTCATCGTATGCATCGTCTATCTCCGTTTTTCCTGAGGCGCCGTCCTCGTTCTGAGTGAGGCTCGGCTATGTTGCGCCGCATCATTACAGGGGCTTAATCTTTCGCATCTGCAAGAACGTTGCGGCCCGTTCTTGGTGATTATCAATACGGATTAGCCGATAAACGGGCAAGTGGATTTATCGTTTTTCGATATTAAACTTTTGCAATGCATTAAAAGCAGGTAAGGTCAAACATGAAAGTCAAGCTGGACAAGGGACAGAGGATCGTCGCGGCGACCCACAACCCGGGCAAGGCGGTGGAGATCGCCGCCCTTCTGGAGGGTCGATTCGCGATCATTACGGCGAAGTCACTGAATTTGCCGGAGCCTGACGAGACGGAATCCACCTTCGTGGGCAATGCGGTGCTCAAGGCGCGGGCCGCCGCTGACGCCTCGGGCCTCGTCGCTATCGCCGATGACTCCGGCCTTTCGGTCACGGCTCTTGAGGGCGCACCGGGCATTTTCTCCGCCCGATGGGCTGGCCCGGACAAGGACTTCGCCCACGCCATGAAGAAGGTGGAGGAACGGCTGGAGGAAATCGGCTCGGACGACCGCAGTGCATGGTTCACCTCGGCCCTGGCCGTAGCCTGGCCGCACGGGCCGTGCCTGGTGGTCGAGGGGCGGGTGGACGGCCGCCTGACGTTCCCGCCCCGGGGCGACAGAGGTTTCGGCTACGATCCCATCTTCCTGCCCGAGGGCGACGATCTGACCTTCGGCGAGATGGAGCCGGCGGCAAAGGACGCCATCAGCCACCGGGCCCGCGCTTTCGAGAAGCTGAAGGCCGCCCTGTTTGACTGAGCCGGACACCGTCGCCCTCTACGTCCACTGGCCGTACTGCGCGCGCATCTGCCCCTATTGCGATTTCAACGTGGTGCGCGACCGGGGCCGAACGGAGGAACAGGCCGCGCTGGCCGACGCCATCGTCGCCGACATGGAGGCCCAGGCCGCCTTGCTCGGCGCGCGTCGGCTGGCCTCCATCTTCTTCGGCGGCGGGACGCCGTCGCTGATGCCGCCCGAGCAGGTCGCCCGCGTCATCCAGCGGGCCCGCGCCCTGTTCCCGGGCGCCGGCGCCATCGAAATCACCCTGGAAGCCAATCCCACCGACGCCGAGGCCGTCCGCTTCACCGCCCTCGCGGCGGCCGGCGTCAACCGCCTCTCGCTGGGGGTCCAGTCACTGGACGACGACGCCCTGCGGTTTCTGGGGCGCAATCACTCGGCGGCGGAGGCGATGAGAGCGCTGGAGCTGGCGCGGGCGGCCTTCGCGCGCCTGTCCATCGACCTGATCTACGCTCGCCCCGGCCAGACGGTCGCCCACTGGACCGACGAACTGAACCGGGCCGTGGACCTGGGGTTCGAGCACGTCTCACCCTATCAACTGACCATTGAAGCCACGACCGCCTTCGGCCGCGCCTTCGCCCGCGGCGCGCTGGTCCCGGCGGACGAGGATCTGGCCGCCGATCTTTATGAAGCCACCCAGACGGTGCTGGAGGCGCGCGGGTTCGACGCCTACGAGGTCTCCAACCACGCCCGGGGCGAGGCGGCGCGCTCGGTTCACAATCTCCATGTCTGGCGCGGCGGGGACTATGTGGGCGTCGGCCCCGGCGCCCATGGACGGCTGACGCTGGACGGCGTGCGCACCGCCACCGTGGCCCGTCGCGGCATCGCGGACTATCTGGCGGGCGTCAGCGCCGGTCAGCCATGGAGCGAGGACCAGCGCCTGTCGCCGCCCGAGGCCGACGAGGAACGCCTGCTGCTGGGCCTGCGCACCATCGAGGGCGTGGACGCCGGACTGGTCGCCGCCATGGGGCTGACGAGCCGGGTCGACGACCTGTCGGATCAGGGCCTGCTGGCGACGCGCGGCGGCCGGATCGCCGCCACGGCGCGAGGGCGTCAGGTGCTGGACGGCGTGCTGCGGGCCCTTCTGGTCTGATCACGGCGCAAGGGCGCCCTACCGTTCGGCGCCGCATTGCGGCATAAGCCCCGTCATGAAGTTTCTCGACCAGGCCAAGATCTATATCCGCTCCGGTAACGGCGGGGCGGGCTCCGTCTCGTTCCGGCGCGAGAAATTCATTCCCAACGGGGGCCCGGACGGCGGCGACGGCGGCCGCGGCGGCCACGTCTGGATCGAGGCGGTCGACGGGCTCAACACCCTGATCGACTATCGCTACCAGCAGCACTTCAAGGCCCAGACCGGCCACCACGGCCAGGGCCGCCAGATGCACGGCGCCAAGGGCGAGGACGTGGTGCTGAAGGTGCCTGTGGGCACCCAGGTGCTGGACGAGGACAAGGAAACGGTCCTGCTGGACATGGACGAGCCGGGCAAGCTGGTGAAGCTGCTCAGCGGCGGCAACGGCGGCTGGGGCAATGTGCACTTCAAGGGCCCGGTCAATCAGGCCCCGCGCCACGCCAATCCGGGTCAGGAAGGGCAGGAAAAGTGGATATGGCTGCGGCTGAAGCTGATCGCCGATGTGGGTCTGGCGGGCCTGCCCAATGCGGGCAAGTCCACCTTCCTGGCGGCGGCCAGCGCGGCCCGGCCCAAGATCGCCGACTATCCCTTCACCACCCTGACGCCCAATCTGGGCGTGGTGGACCTGAGCTCCACCGAGCGCTTCGTCATCGCCGACATCCCGGGCCTGATCGAGGGCGCCAGCGAGGGTGCGGGGCTGGGCACGCGCTTCCTGGGCCATGTGGAGCGCACCGCCAGCCTGATCCATCTGGTCGACGGCACGCAGGATGATGTGGCCGCAGCCTGGCGCACCATCCGCACCGAGCTGGAAGCCTATGGCGAGGGCCTGGGCGAAAAGGCCGAAATCCTGGCCCTGAACAAGATTGACGCCCTGAGCCCGGAACTCCGCGAGGAGAAGGCGGCCGAGCTGGAAGCCGTGGCGGGCCGACGCCCCATGCTGGTGTCCGGCGTGTCCGGCGAGGGCGTGCCCGAACTGCTGCGCGCCGCCTGGGCCGAGGTGCGAAAGAACCGGGGCGAGATCCCCACCGAGGAAGAAGCAACCGAGGAGACGCAGGGCGGCTGGAACCCCTGAGGGGCCGCCCCTTCAATTCATGACTGACGACGCCCAGACCGCCACGCGGACCGAAGCCGCCACGGACGATCACGCCGACAAGCCCCGGCGCATGACCCGCGCCGCGCGGGTGATCTCGGAATCAAGGCGTATCGTGGTCAAGATCGGTTCGTCGCTGCTGGTGGACCGCAAGACCAACCAGGTGGACCACGTCCGGCTGAAGGGACTGGCCGCCGACATTTCGGGCTGGAAGGCGCAGGGCAAGGAAGTGCTGATCGTATCCTCCGGCGCCGTGGCCCTTGGCCGCCGACGGCTGGGTCCGCAGGCGCGCGGTCCCGGTCTGGAGAAGAAACAGGCCTCGGCCGCCGCCGGCCAGTCGCTGCTGATGGCCGGCTGGGAGCGGGCCTTCGACCCCCACGGCGTCATCACCGCCCAGATCCTGCTGACCCGCGACGACACCGAGACCCGGCGGCGCTGGCTCAACGCCCGGGCCACCGTCACCGCCCTTCTGGGCATGGGCGCGGTGCCGATCATCAACGAGAACGACACCATCGTCACCGAGCAGATCCGCTATGGCGACAACGACCGTCTGGCCGCCCGCGTGGCCCAGATGATCAGCGCCGACCTGCTGATCCTGCTGTCGGACGTGGACGGCATCTACACCGCCGACCCCCGCGTCGATCCCGAGGCGAAGCACATCCCCTATATCGAGACCCTGACCCCCGAGATCGAGGCCATGGCCACCGGGGCCAATGCGGAAGCGGGTGTGGGCACCGGCGGCATGGCCACCAAGGTCATGGCCGCCCGCATCGCTTCGGAGGCCGGCTGCATCACCCTGATCGCGGCAGGGCGGGCCAAGACACGCGGCTCCCAGCATCTGGAGCAGGGTCGCCGCTGCACGGTCATCGCCGCATCCACGACGGTGAAGGACGCCTACAAGCAGTGGATCGGCGGCTCTCTGGCCACGCGCGGCGAACTGGTGGTGGACGCCGGCTGCCGGGGCGCCCTGATCTCGGGCAAGTCGCTGCTGGCGGTGGGCGTCAAGGAGGTCAGGGGCGCCTTCGGCAAGGGCGACACCGTGGTCATTCTTGACGAGACCGGCGCCGACCTGGCCAGCGGGCTGGTGCGCTATGACGCGAGGGACGTCGAGACGATCAAGGGCATGCGGTCCGGCGCTCTCAAGGAGGCCCTCGGCTATGCGGGCGGACCGGTGGTGATCCACGCCGACGACCTGGCGCTGAGGGACACGGTGGTGGAGACGCGCGGGCCGCACAATGTCCGGCCGAAACGGCCGAAACGCTGACCGCACCTTGAATTTTCAGGGTTTGAGGCGATGTTGGGGGGCATGACTGTCATGACGAGTACCGCCCCGCCGCCCGCCGACGCCGCTGACCTCGAGCAGGAGATGCTTATCATGGGCCGGCGCGCCCGCGCCGCCGCCCGCCAGCTGGCCCTCGCCTCGCCAGAGGCCCGAACAAAGGCCATCAGCGGCATGGCCAAGGCCCTGCGCGCCCGCGCCGGGGATGTTCTCAAGGCCAACGCCGCCGATCAGGACGCCGCCCATGAAAAGGGCATGGAGTCCGCCATGCTGGATCGCCTGGGTCTGGACGCCGCCCGGCTTGAGGGCGTGGCGAAGGCGCTGGACTCCATCGCCGCCATCCCCGATCCCGTCGGCGCCGAGACCGCCCGCTGGACGCCGGAGAACGGCCTGGACATCGCCCGGGTCCGCACCCCCATCGGCGTGCTGGCCATCATCTATGAAAGCCGCCCCAATGTGACCGCCGACGCCGCCGCCCTGGCTGTGCGCGCGGGCAATGCGGTGATCCTGCGCGGCGGCTCCGAGTGCCTGCGCTCCAATCTGGCCATTCACGGCGCCCTGATCGAGGGCCTGACCGCCGCCGGCCTGCCGGCGGACGCGGTGCAGATGGTCACCACCCGCGACCGCGCGGCGGTGGGCCACATCCTGAGTGGGCTGGACGGCGCCATTGATCTGCTGATCCCGCGCGGCGGCCGGTCGCTGGTCGAGCGGGTCAAGGCCGACGCCCGCGTGGCCGTGCTGGGCCATCTGGAAGGCGTCAATCACGTCTATGTCCACGAAAGCGCCGATCCTGACACGGCCCGCGCCGTGACGGTGAACGCCAAGATGCGCCGCGTCTCGGTCTGCGGCGCCGCCGAGACCCTGATCATCGACAGCAGCGTGGCCGCTGATCTTCTACCGAAGATCGCTGCCGACCTGGCGGAAAAAGGCTGTGAACTGCGCGGCGACGACGACGCCCAGGCGCTGATCCCCGCCGCCACGGCGGCCACCGACGAGGACTGGGCGACCGAATACCTCAAGGCCATCATCGCCGTGAAGGTGGTGGACGGCATGGACGAGGCCATCGCGCACATCGACGGCTACGGTTCCGGCCACACCGAATGCATCGTCGCCTCGGACGACGCGGCCATCGAACGCTTCCTGGCCCAGGTGGATGCCGGCATCGTGCTGGCCAACGCCTCGACCCAGTTCGCCGACGGCGGCGAGTTCGGCTTCGGCGGCGAGATCGGCATCTCCACCGACCGCCTGCACGCGCGCGGCCCCGTCGGCGCCGAACAGCTCACCAGCTTCAAATATGTGGTGCGCGGCAAGGGCCAGATTCGTCCGTAATCCGCGCGACAATACCGGACAGCCGTGTTAGGGCGCAGGTGAGCATAAGTCGCTCCTCGCCTCTCCGAGCCCCCGCCCTTGGCCTTTTTCCATGCCGGCCCCGCGCCCCGCTCCGCCGGTCCCAGACCGGGGCTGCTGCGAGACGGCCTGCGGCTGGAGCCGGGCCTGAAGGTCGGGCTGCTGGGCGGCTCGTTCAATCCGGCCCACGAGGGGCACGCCCATGTGGCCGAGACCGCCATGCAGCGCCTGGGGCTTGATCGCGTCGTCTGGCTGGTCTCGCCCCAGAACCCCCTGAAGGACCACAGCGAAACCGCCCCGCTGGCCGAGCGCATGGCCTCGGCGCGGGAATTCGCGCGCGGTCCGGCCATGGTGGTGTCCGACTTCGAGAGCCGGGTGGGCTGCCGCTGGACTGTGGACACCCTGCGCGCCCTCACCGCGCGGCATCCCGGCGTGAAGTTCGTCTGGCTGATGGGCTCTGACAATCTGGCCACCTTCCACCGCTGGCGCGGCTGGACCGATATCGCCGCCGCTATGCCCATAGCCGTCATCGCCCGACCGGGCTCGCAGCTGCAAAGCCGCACCGCCCCGGCCGCCCGCCGCTACGCCGCCGCCCGGGTGCCCCAGGAACAGGCCCGCCTGTTGCCGGATGCGCCCGCCCCGGCCTGGACCTACCTGACCGCGCCCCTGAACCGGGCCTCCTCCACGGAGATACGGGCGGCCGGGTGACCATTGTCCGCATCCGTGCTAGGGTGCGGTTCAAGTCAGTCAATGTGGAGCACTTCGCTGTCCCCCTCGCCCGCGTCAGAGACGCAAGCCCCGGCCGTTTCAGATACCGCGCGTGAAATGGACCCGATCGCGCCCGCCCGCGCCGAAGACCCCCAGATGCCCGAGATCGACGCCGCAACCCTGGAAGCGGCCATTCTCGCGCGCCTGGACGACGACAAGGCCCAGGAAATCGTCCTCATCGACCTGAAGGGCAAGAGCCCCATGGCCGACAGCATGATCGTGGCCTCCGGCCGGTCCCAGCGCCACGTGGGCGCCCTGGCCGACCACCTGCTGCGCCTGCTCAAGGAGCACGGCCTGGGCAAGGCGAAGGTCGAGGGCCTGCCGCACTGCGACTGGGTCCTGATCGATGCGGGCGACGTGATCGTCCACCTGTTCCGCCCCGAAGTGCGCACCTTCTACAACATCGAGAAGATCTGGTCGGTGGACTCGGCCCACCGCACCCAGTCGGCCTGACGCGCCGCACCCGGTGCGCATCGGCGTCATCGCCATCGGAAAAGCGGGTCGCGGCCCGGAGGCCCAGCTGGCCGACGACTATGTGCGTCGCGCCAGCGCGGCCGGTCGTGCCCTGGGCCTGGGCCCTGTCGAGCTGATCGATCTTGATCCCCGAAAGCCCGGCAAGGCGCCGGAGGCCGAACTGATCCTGGCCGCCGCCGAGGGCGCCCATCTGATCGCCTGCGACGAGCGGGGCCGCACCTTCAGCTCCCGCGCCTTCGCCGACCACATCGCGGCCCTGAGGGATCAGGGCGAACGCCGGCTGGTGTTCGCCATCGGCGGCGCGGACGGGCTGGACCGGTCCGTGCTGGACGCAGCGCGCTCCACCCTCGCGTTCGGGCCCCAGACCTGGCCCCACGCCCTGGCGCGGGCGATGCTGGCGGAACAGGTGTACCGGGCCGTGACCATCATGGCCGGATCACCCTATCATCGCGACTGATGTCGTCGCTCCGCCCCCTGCTCCTGAGTCTGGCCGTGCTGACGGCCGCCCCGCCCGCTGTCGGCCAGCGCGCCGACGCCCCCGCCGAGGAGCTGGCGCGGCTGAGGAGCGAACATCGTGAGGAAGAGCTGCGCGCCCGCCGTCTCCGCGCCGACGCCGAGGAGACGGCCGATGAAATCGCCCGCCTGGATCAGGACCTGCGGCGACTGGAACGTCAGGATGCGGGCGACACCGTCGCCATCAACGCCCAGCGCGCGCGTCTGACCGAGCTGGGCGAGCGGGAAGGCGTTCTGGTCAGCGCCCTGGCGGGCGAGCGCGCGCGACAGGGCCGCCTGCTGTCCGCCTTGCAGATGATGAGCCGAAAACCGCCCCCGCCCCTCCTGATTCCCGCCGACCAGGCCGTGGACACGGTGCGCGCGGCGATCCTGATGCAAGCCATGTCGCCTGAGCTGCAGGCGCGCGCCGAGACCCTCGTCGAGCGACAGGCGGAGGTCGCCGCCGTACGCCGTCGCGCAGCCCTGTCCAGCGAAGCCCTGTTCACGGTTGAAAGCGAACAGATGGACCGTCGCGCCGAGATGGAGTCCATGCGCCGGCGCCGACAGGAGCTGGGCGTCATCCTGCGCGCCGACGCCGAACGGGCGGAACGGGCGGCCCGGACGCTGCAGACCCGCATCGAACAGCTCGGCGGAACCGTGGCGCCGCTGCAGCCCGGCCCGGCCCGCACCTCGACGGCTGCGTCTCCGGGCGGGCGCGCCCGATTGACCGCGCCGGTCGAGGGGACTCCCGCCTCGCGCTACAGCCGCGGCTCGCGGGGCTGGACCTGGCGCGCGGACGGCGGCGGCGACGTGCGCGCCCCCATGAACGCCGTGGTGGTCCATGCCGGGCCGCTGGACGGCTGGGGCGAAGTGGTGATTCTGGATCTGTCGCCCGGCTGGCGTGCCATCCTGGCGGGGCTGGGGCCGTTGCAGGTCGGCACGGGAGACCGGGTGGCCGACGGCGAGGTGATCGGGCGCCTGCCCGAAGGTCTGGAAGCCGAGCTCTATTTCGAGGTCCGCCGGGACAATCGCCCTGTCGACCCGTCCGCCTGGCTCGAGTGATCCGTGCTCGACGCCGGCCTTCGCGCCTGATTTGATGGACGAACGGCGCCGCGCCATGATTTCGTCGCTGTGGGGGTGACTGATATGACCCTGCTATCCTTCCCGATACCGAGAGACCGAATGCGCAAAATGCTCCTGATCGGCGCCGCCGCCCTTGCTCTGGGCGGCAGCGCCATGGCCGTTGCCAGCCAGACGCCCCGCGGCGAGACCTTCCGCATGCTGGAGCTGTTCGGCGACGTGCTGGCCATCGTGGAGCGGGCCTATGTGGTCGAGGTGGACAATACCGAGCTGATCGAGGCGGCCCTTCGCGGCATGATGACGGCGCTGGACCCGCATTCCAGCTACATGGCGCCGGAGGATTTCGATAATCTTCGCGAGCGCACCGAGGGCTCCTATTCGGGCGTGGGGCTCGAGATCACGTCAGAGAACGGCATGGTCAAGGTCATCTCTCCCATGGACGGCGGCCCCGCCGCCCGCGCCGGCGTCAATCCCGGCGATGTCATCTCGGCCATCGAGGGCCAGAGCGCGGCAGGCCTGACCGTCAGCCAGGTCTCCGAGCGCCTGCGCGGTGCAGCGGGCACCGACGTCACCGTCACCTTCCTGCGCGATGGCGAGGAGCCGCGCGAGGTGGTGCTGACCCGTGAGGTGATCCGCGTGGATTCGGTCACCGGGCGCATGGAAGGCGAGTTCGCCTATATCCGCGTGGCCACCTTCAACGAGAACACGGGCCGCGAACTGAACACGGTCATGGCCGAACTGAAGGCCGACAATCCGAACATCCGTGGCTATGTGCTGGACCTGCGCAACAATGGCGGCGGCCTGCTGACCGCCGCTATCGCGGTGGCGGATGCTTTCCTCGAGCGGGGCGAGATCGTCAGCCAGCGCGGCCGCACGCCCGATCAGATCGAGCGCTACGCCGCCCGCCCGGGCGATCTGGCCGATGGTTTGCCCATCGCGGTGCTGATCAACTACGGCTCCGCCTCGGCCTCCGAGATTGTCGCCGGCGCCCTGCAGGACCATGAGCGGGCCACGCTCGTGGGCCTGACCAGCTTCGGCAAGGGGTCGGTGCAGACGGTCCTGCCGCTGCGAGAAGGTCGCGACGGGGCCCTGTCCATCACCACGGCGCGCTACTACACGCCATCCGGACAGTCGATCCAGAAGATCGGCATCGAGCCGGATCTGGAGGTGGCGCGGTCCGAAGCCGAGGGGCGCATCGTGTCCCGCTCGTCCTTCATCTACAGCGAGGCGGCCTATTCCAACGCCCTGGACTCCTCCATCGGCGCCGAGCGCCGTGGGGCCCACATCCCGCGCGAGGCGCCCGGCGAGGATCACCCCGAGGACGAGGACTACCAACTGCAGCGGGCCCTGGACGTGCTGCGCGCAGGCGGCGACCTGACCCGTCTGGCTGCGGCCCCCGAGACGGTGGTGGTCACCCTGCCTGAACCGGAAGACACCATCCGCGTGGCCGAGGCCGGGGCGGAAACCGAGGAGTAGTCGACGGTCAGGCCCTGCGCGTCGCCATCCTGTGCAGGAAGACGAGAACGCCTGCGGCCATAGCGGACTTGATCACGGCGCCCGGCAGGAACGGGATCACCCCCGCTTCAAGCGCCGGCGCCGCGCCTATCCGGGCCGCCAGCCACGCAGCGCCCAGCGTCAGGCAAAGACCGTTGCCCAGCAGCATGGCGACCATGGCGAGCCCGGGTCGCGCGCCGTTCCAGCCCCGCGCCGTCAGCACGCCCACAAGCATCGCGGCCAGCGGAAACGCGAACAGATAGCCCGCAGTGGCCCCTGTGAACGGCGCGGGCCCGCCCGCCCCGTCCGACAGCAGCGGCAGGCCCAGCGCCGCCGCGATCAGCCAGACCCCCACGGTCAGCCCGCCCAGCCGCCAGCCATACAGCGCCCCGATCAGGGTCACCGCCAGGGTCTGGAGGGTGATGGGCACAGGAACCATGGGGATGGCGATCCGCGACGACACGGCCAGCGCCACAACCCCGCCGATGATCCATGCCAGCTGGTGAATCCGTCCAGCGCCCTGAACGCCCAGCGGATCGTGGGCCTGATTATGAGACATGGATGCGGCTCCGCTGAAGAGGGGCGGATTACGCGCCCGGCCGGAGATCCGCAAGAAAGCAACTAGTACCTTCCTTCTCCCCTTGAGGGAGAAGGTGTCATGCGGAGCATGACGGATGAGGGGTGAATCCCGGTGTCGGACGGCTTCGCGCTGCGGCTGACACCTGAAGAGCTTCGAGAGGCGCCAGTCGGCAAGATCGGCGTTCACCCCTCATCCGACCCGCTTCGCGGGCCACCTTCTCCCTCAAGGGGAGAAGGGAAATGCGGGATGAACTCTGCCCCTATCCCCGCATTTTTCCGGGCCAATGCATTGCCCCATAAGGCTTCGCGAAAAATCTTCGCCCATTTTTCCGACCGCGTTCGCGGCGCCCGTATGCTTCTCCCATCCCGTCGCACGGGAAGGGCGCTCGGCCGGCGACCTTGCGGCGACGGGCTGTGATCGAGCGGGACTGAGCGGCGGGGCGGATTACTCGCCGGGTCCAGGATGCGGAGCGCTGTCCGCACCTGCCCGTCCGGGGCCTAAACACCGGCTAGCGCCTAAGACGCGTGCCCACCGGGGGCTCTGGAACAACGATTACGCGGGGCGTCAGCCTTCGTCGAAACGGTATTTGTCTATCCTTACACCGGGCGATGGCCCGGCACCCCGCTCCCTTCCCGCTAACCCGCAACGACGGGCGCTTCAGCCTGCGCGGCGTTCAACTCCGGGCGGCGGCCAGAAAATCCAGCAGGGCGGCGTTGACGGCCTCGGGCCGCTCCTGTTGCAGCCAGTGGCCGGCGCCGGGGATCTCGATCATGCCGCGCAGGTCGGTCAGCCAGTCGGATTGCGCCTTCTCGTGCCGGCCGGCGTAATGGCGCACAGGGTCGTTCTCGCCGATCATGAACAGCGACGGGACGTCGATGGTCCGGTCCTGCAGCCAGCCGGTCAGGGACCAGTTCAGGTCCATGCAGCGGTACCAGTCCAGCGGGCCCCTGAACCCGCCCGCGCGGAAGGCGGCCACATACTCGGCGAAGTGGTCGGCGCTCATCCACGGCGGCCGGGTCGCCGCGTCGCTGACCCCGTCGACCATGGACTGGCCCGGCTTCAGAAAGCCGGTGTGGCGCTGCGCGGCCGGGGTGGCGCCGTCATAGGCCCAGAACATCTTCCTCAGCGCCGTTTCGGGGTCTGCATCGAAGGGCGCGTGGGCGTCCGCGTCCTGAAACCGGGTGATGTAGAGGTCGTCGGTCCCGGACCGCGCGGCGATGGCGCGCATGGCGGCGATGGGCGGCCCCTTTGGCCGGCGCGGCTGGAAAGGCACCGACAGACCCGCCACGGCGCTGAACAGGTCGGGCCGCATCAAAGCGCAGTGCCAGGCCACGGACGCCCCCCAGTCATGGCCCATCACCACACATGACCGCGCGCCCAGCGCCCGCACCAGATCGACCATGTCGCCCACCAGATGCAGGATGGTGTGGTCTTCAGTCTTCTCGGGCCGCTCGGTGGCGCCGTAGCCCCGCATGTCCGGCGCGACGACGCGATAGCCGGCCCCGGACAAGGCTTCGATCTGGGCCCGCCAGCTGACGGCCAGCTCGGGAAACCCGTGGACCAGCAGCACCATCGGCCCCTCGCCCGCCTCCAGCACAGACTGGCTAAGGCCGTCGGTGGCGATCAGTCGGCGATCCATGGGGCGCTCCTCGTCATTTCGAGGACGCAGCATCCTTGTCGCTGATCGGTTCGTCCAGATAGACGCCCTTGATCAGCACGAAAACCACCACCGCCAGCGGCGTGGCCAGAAGCACCCCGAGCGGTCCGAACAGGGCGGCGAAGATGAGGATGGAGAAAAGGGCGATCACCGGGGGCAGGGACACCATGCGCTTCTGCACCAGCGGCATGATCAGATTCCCCTCGA
Organism: Brevundimonas sp.; assembly: GCF_046293315.1. GTDB lineage: Bacteria > Pseudomonadota > Alphaproteobacteria > Caulobacterales > Caulobacteraceae > Brevundimonas. Next base: position 24,771 of record NZ_JBKBPF010000004.1, on the reverse strand, counting down.
TCTGCTGAATCACCAGATACAGCAACAGGGTCCACAGGATCATCTCCGGCCCCATGGTGGCCGCCAGCAGCAGGGCGGGAATGGTGGCCACGATCGGCCCCACGATGGGGACGAACTCCATCACTCCGGCGATCATCCCCAGGGCCAGGGGTGAGGGCAGGCCGATGGCCCACGCGCCCAGGCCCGTGACCACGCCCACCGCGACCATGGCCGCCAGCTGCCCCAGCAGCCAGCGGCGCAGCCCCGTGCCCGACACGTCGAACGCCTTGCCCACCGTGTCGGCGGTGCTGGCGCTGCGTTTTCGGAACAGCCGGACGAAGCCGGCCTTGTAGCTCTGGGGGTTCAGGGCGAGGAACAGACCGGCGAAGATCACCAGCATCAACTCGGCCACGACGCTGGCCACCAGCCCGGCGAAGGCTCCCACATTGGCGAACACCCCGCCGGAAAGAAGCCCGCCCTCGGCGGCGGGCGGCGCCGGCGCCACCCCGGGCGAGCCCTCCCCGTCCTCGACGGGCTGACCCGCTGTGGCTTCGTCGTCCTGGCCGACCCGATCGATCAGGCTGTCGATCCGCTCGACCACCTCGGTCCCGAACGGCAGCGACGCCAGCTGGCCCCGCGCCGCCTGCCACGCCTCGGGCAGGCGGTCGGTGAAATCCGACGTCTGGCTGGAGATTTCGCGCCCGAACGCCCAGCCGCCCAGCGCCATCAGAATCAACAGGGAAACCAGGGCCGCCAGCACGGCCAGCCGGGGCGGCAGGCGGGCGAACCGCTCGAACGGCTCGGCCACGGTCCGCAGCACGATCGCCACCAGAATGGCTCCGAACACCAGCAGCAGGATGTGGCTGAGCTGCCAGATCAGCAGGGCCGCCACGATGACGGCGGCGATCAGCAGGGTCTGCCGCAGCAGACGACCGTCATCGGCCCGCTGTTCAGCCGTGGCGGCTGTGGTGGCGGTTGTCGCGCGAGAGCGTGGCTGTTTCCCCATGGCCCCCTAACGCATCGGGCGCGCCGGGGTTCTCCCGACGCGCCCGTGCAGCCGATTCAGCGGTCAGAGGGCCGTCAGGCGGCCTTCTTGCCCGCGAACTTGCCGTAGAAGGTCTCGCCCTTGGCCGCCATGTCGCGCAGCAGTTGCGGCGGGGTGAAGCGCTCGCCGTATTTCGCCGCGTAGGTGTCCGCCTGTTCCACGAAGGCCTTCAGGCCGATCTGGTCGATCATGGTGATCGGCCCGCCGGTCCAGGGCGCGAAGCCCCAGGCCAGGATGGCGCCCACGTCGGCTTCGCGCGGGTCGTCGATAACGCCCTCTTCCCAGCAGCGAGCCACCTCCACCGCCTGACGGTAGAGCAGACGGCGCTTCTGGTCCTCGACCAGCTCGGGCGTGGATTCGGCGATCGTCACCGGCGCCAGCTCCGACAGGCCCTTCCACAGCGTCTTGGGCTTGCTTTCGTAGTCATAGAAGCCCTTGCCGTTCTTGCGGCCGTAGCGTCCCAGCTCCTCGACCATTTTCTCGACGATCTCCATGCCCGGCTGCGGCGTGAACTTGTCGCCCAGATCGGCCCTGGTCTGTTTGGTGATCTTGACCGACAGGTCGAGCGCCACGTCGTCGTGCATCTCCAGCGGGCCGCGCGGCATGCCGGTGGCACGACCGATGTTGTCGATCATGGCCGGAGCGTAGCCTTCCTCGAGCATGGCCAGACCTTCGGCCACATAGGTGCCGAAGCAGCGCGAAGTGTAGAAGCCGCGCCCGTCGTTGACGACGATCGGGGTCTTCTTGATCTTCATGACGTAGTCGAGGGCTTTGGCGATGGCCGCCTTGCCCGTCTTCTCGCCCAGGATGATCTCCACCAGCATCATCTTGTCGACCGGCGAGAAGAAGTGGATGCCGATGAAGTCCTCGGGCCGGACGCTGGCCTCGGCCAGCCCCGTGATGGGCAGGGTCGAGGTGTTGGAGCCGAACACGGCGCCGGGCTCCAGCTGGGCCTCGGCCTTCTTCGTCACCTCGGCCTTAAGATCTCGGCTTTCGAACACGGCCTCGACCACCAGATCCGAGCCCTTGATGAGCGCATAGTCGGTGGTCGGGGTGATCAGGGCCAGGACGGCGTCGGCCTTGCCCTGGGTCATCTGACCGCGCGAGACGCGCTTCTTGAGGATGTCCTCGGCGTAGGACTTGCCCTTGTCGGCGCCTTCCTGGCTGACGTCGATCAGGATGGTCTCGATGCCGGCCATGGCCTGCACATAGGCGATGCCCGCCCCCATCATGCCGGCGCCCAGAACGGCCACCTTCTTCGGATCGGACTTGGGCACGTCGGCCGGACGCAGGGCGCCCTTGTCCAGCTCCTGCTTCGACAGGAACAGCGAGCGGATCATGCCCTGGGCCTGCGGCGTCATCAGGGTCTTGATGAAGTAGCGGGTCTCGACCCGCAGGGCCGCGTCCATGGGCAGCTGAACGCCCTCATAGACCGCCTTCATCATGTTGGTGACGGCCGGATAGTTGCCGTAGGACTGCTTCCTCAGCATGGCGTTGCCCATGATGAAGACCTGCGAACCTGCGGGGTGATAGGGACCTCCGCCGGGCAGTTTGAAACTCTTGTCGTCCCACGGCTGGACGGCCTTGCCGCCGCCCTTGATCCAGGCCTTGGCCGCCTCGACTTCCTTGCCGGACTCGACCACCTCGTGGACCACGCCGGCGGACAGGGCGTCCTTGGGACGCCAGCTCTTGCCCTCGGAGATCTGCATCAGGGCGGCCTGCACGCCGATCAGACGCGGCAGGCGCTGGGTGCCGCCGCCGCCGGGGAACAGGCCCACCTTGATCTCGGGCAGGCCGAGCTGAATCTTCGAATTGTCGCCGACCACGCGGTAGTGGCAGGCGAGGGTGAGCTCGAGCCCGCCGCCGAGCGCCAGGCCGTTGATGGCCGCGGCAACCGGCTTGCCGCAGGTTTCAAGCGCACGCAGGGCGCCGTTCAGACGCCAGCCGGCGTCATAGGCCGCCTGCAGGTCCGAACCGCCCAGCATGCCGCCGGCCATGTCGCCCAGATCTGCCCCGGCGCAGAAGCCCGACGGCTTACCGGAGGTCAGGACCACGCCCTTGACGGCGGCATCGCCCTTCACCTGTTCGACCCACTCGGGGATCTCCTTCATGACGCCCGAGGTCAGGGTGTTCATGGAGCGGCCGGGCACGTCGAAGGTGATCAGCGCAATGCCGTCGCCGTCGATCTCGATCTTGAAGTTTTCCATGGGTGCTTCTCCTTCGGATCAGACGCGTTCGATGACGGTGGCGGTGCCCATGCCGCCGCCGATGCACAGGGTGGCCAGGGCGGTGGTCTTGTCCGAGCGCTCCAGCTCGTCCAGCGCGGTGCCCAGGATCATGGCGCCGGTGGCGCCCAGGGGGTGGCCCATGGCGATGGCGCCGCCGTTCACGTTGATCTTGTCATGGGGGATGTTCAGGGCCTGCATGTAGCGCAGGACCACGGCGGCAAAGGCCTCGTTCAGTTCGTAGAGGTCGATGTCGCCGGCCTCCATGCCCAGACGGCCCAGCAGCTTGCGGGTCACGGGCTCGGGACCCGTCAGCATGATGGAGGGCTCCGAGCCGATGGAGGCGGCGCCGCGGATCCTGGCGCGGGGCTTCAGGCCCAGGGCCTTGCCGGCCTCAAGGGTGCCGATCAGCACCCCGGCCGAACCGTCGACGATGCCCGAGGAGTTGCCCGGGGTGTGGACGTGATTGACCCGCTCGACCTCGGGGTAGCGCTGGTTGATCACGGCGTCGAAGGCCATCTCGCCCATCATCTGGAACGAGGGGTTCAGGCCGCCAAGAATCTGCATGTCGGTCTTGGGACGCACGGTCTCGTCGTGATCCAGAATGGTCAGGCCCAGCTGGTCCTTCACCGGCACGACGGACTTCTTGAAGCGGCCGTCGGCCCAGCTGGCGGCGGCGCGCTTGTGGCTTTCCACCGAGTATGCGTCCACGTCGTCGCGGCTGAAGCCGTACTTGGACGCGATCATGTCGGCCGACACGCCCTGGGGCACGAAATAGGTGGCGATGGCGCTGGACGGGTCGATGGGCCAGGCCCCGCCGTCGGAGCCCATGGGCACCCGGCTCATGGCCTCGACGCCGCCGCCGACGGCCATGCGGGCCTCGCCGGAGGCCACCTTGGCGGCGGCCATGTTCACGGCTTCCAGACCCGAGGCGCAGAAGCGGTTGATCTGGACGCCGGCGGTCAGCTGCGACCAGCCGGCGGTCAGAACGGCGGTGCGGGCGATGTCGGCCCCCTGCTCGCCCACCGGGGCCACACAGCCCAGGATCACGTCATCCACCTGCGAGGTGTCCAGATCGTTGCGGTCGCGCAACGCCTCAAGAACCTGGGATGCCAGGGACAGAGCGGTGATCTCGTGCAGAGATCCGTCCTTCTTGCCCTTGCCGCGCGGGGTGCGCACGGCGTCGAAGATGTAGGCGTCGGCCATGGGTGCGTCTCCTTTGAGGACGCTTCCTTAGCGCGTTTGCCGACGAAATGCTACGTTTACGTCAACGTCAACTTACGACTTTTTGCGTCAGTCGAGGAAAGCCTGCACCTCGGCCACGAACACGTCCGGCTGGTCGATCATGATAAAATGCCCGCTGTCGGGGATGCGCTTCAGCGTCGCGCCGGAAAGCGGAGCGTAGGCGGCCTGGAACACCGCATCCACCTGGGCGTCGCTCAGGGGAATGTTGGGCCCGTTGACGTAGAGCACGGTCGCGGGGGCGGTGATGCGGCCCAGTTCGCCGGTCAGATCGGTGGTGATCAGTTCGTGCATGGCATTTGCGGCGATGCGGCGGTCGGTCTCGACCGCATGGCGGACCGGAACGGCGCGTCCGGATTCGGTCAGCACCATGCCGGCGATGGCGGCCTGCGCTCCGGTGGCCCAGGCCGCGTCGGTGGCCGACGCCATGCGGTCGCGGGTCATGTCGGCGATGGGGCGCACGCTTTCGGCCGTCGTCCCGGCGGGTCCGTAGAAAACGCCCATGAAGGGCACCTGATCCACCACCATCAGCCGCTCGACCAGCGCCGGATGGCGCGCCGCCAGCATCAGCCCGATGGTGCCGCCCATGGAGTGGCCGATGACGGCGGCGGACGGAACTCCGCTCAGGGTGAGATAGTCGGCGATCGCTTCCGCCACGGGGGCGGCGACGAGGCCGGAGGCGTTGTCGCCCGCGTCCAGTCCGGCGAAGCCGCGCACATGGACCCGATGTACCCGGTATCCGGCGCCCAGGCGCGTCACCAGATCATCCCAGATCGCCGGATGCGAGCTTAGGCCGGGGATCAGCAGCAGGTCGCGGCCCTGGCCCGAGGTCCAGACCATGATGCGCGCGTCGTCGAAGGGCGCTTCCTCCGCCGGGGCGTTCATCAACGCCGGCGCGCATGCGGAAAGCGCGAGGGCCCCGCCGCCCATCAGAACCATTCTGCGATCCATATCCAAATTCCCCTCTTCGCCGCGATTTGACCAGTGATATAGGCGTTTCATGCTCACAGACAGTGCTCCCGGCAAGACAGCCGCACCCGAAGCCCGCCCCCCGACCGCCGCGTTCGGCAAGGGCTTCATCACTGACGCCTGGTATTTCGCGGCCCTGTCGCGGGATGTGAAGGTCGCGGGCCTCAAGCGCTACGAGCTGCTGGGCGAGCCGGTGTTGATCGGCCGCACCCGGGCGGGTCAGGTCTACGCCCTGCGCGACATCTGCCCCCACCGGGCCGCGCCCCTGTCCGCCGGAAAGCTGGTGGACCATGACGGCGAGGGAGAGACGGTTGAGTGCCCCTATCACGGCTGGCGCTTCCGGCCCGACGGCGTGTGCACAGCGATCCCCTCGCTGGTCCGGGACCAACCCTTCGAGGCGGAGCGGATCCGGGTGCGGTCCTATCCCGTGGTGGAGAGCCAGGGGCTGGTGTTCGTATGGATGGCCGCCGATCCTCGCAATCCTGCCGAGCCGGACCACGAGCCTCCGGTGTTCCCCGGCGTGGTGGGCGGCGAGGCCAAGCTGGTCGAGCGCATGGATTTCGACAGCCATGTGGACCACGCCGTGGTGGGTCTGATGGACCCGGCTCACGGCCCCTATGTGCATCAGCAATGGTGGTGGCGCAGCGCGCACAGCCAGCATGAGAAGTCCAAGGCGTTCGAGCCGCGCGAGCACGGCTTCGCCATGGTTCGACATGCCCCGTCGTCCAACTCCTACGCCTACCGCATTCTGGGCGGGGCGCCGGCCACCGAGATCACCTTCCGCCTGCCCGGTTATCGCTGGGAGCATATCCAGGTAGGCGAAAGGCAGGTGCTGGCCCTGACGTGCCTGACGCCCCTGACGGAAACCACCACCCGCATCACCCAGATCTTCTGGTCTGACCACTGGGTGTTCGACCTGGTCCGCCCGTTCCTGAAGCTGGGCGCCCGCGCTTTCCTGAAGCAGGACGGCGACATGGTGAACCTGCAGAACGAAGGCCTGCGCTATGACCCGGCCCTGATCTGGGTCGACGACGCAGACAGGCAGGCCAAGTGGTATCAGCAGCTGAAGCGGGAATGGCTGAAGAGCCGCGCCGAAGACCGGGCCTTCGCCAATCCCGTCAAGGCCGCGACCCTGCGCTGGACCAGCTAGGCGACCGTTGGTTCGGACCCCTGCGCCAAAAAAACAGTGTCCGAATTGTCCGAATTGTCCGAAATCGCCCCTCCCCGTCCTGTCCCGCGAGCCGGCATTATAAGGCCGTGGGAAAGAGGCGGGATTAAAAAAATCAGGCGCGCCAGAAGCCGACGATCTTCTTGACCTCGTCCACCACCGGATCGGCGATTTCGGCGGCGCGCTCGGCGCCGGACTGGAGGACGCGGTCGATCTCGGCCGGGTCGTCCATCAGGCGGCGCATTTCGGCGGTGACGGGGGCCAGTGACGACACCGCCAGCTCGGCCAGTTTCGGCTTGAAGACGCCGAAGCCCTGACCGGCGAACTCGGCGGTGACCTGTTCGCGGGTCTGGTCCGACAATGCGGCGTAGATAGCGATGAGGTTCTTCACCTCGGGCCGGTCGTCCAGCGCCTCGCCCGGCTCAGGCATGACGCCCATGTCGGTCTTGGACTTCCTGATCTTGCCGGCGATGGCGTCGGCGTCGTCGGTCAGGTTGATGCGGCTCTGGTCCGAGGGATCGGACTTGGACATCTTGGCCTGGCCGTCGCGCAGGGACATGACCCGGGTGGCCGGACCCTGAATCAGCGGATCGGGCAGGGGGAAGAAGCCGGGGACGCCGAAGTCGTTGTTGAACTTGGCGGCGATGTCGCGGGTCAGCTCCAGATGCTGCTTCTGGTCCTCGCCCACGGGCACTTCGGTGGCCTTGTAGAGCAGGATGTCGGCGGCCTGGAGCACCGGATAGGTGTACAGGCCCACGGAGGCGCGCTCCTTGTGCTTGCCGGACTTCTCCTTGAACTGGGTCATGCGGTCCAGCCAGCCGAGGCGGGCGACGCAGTTGAAGACCCAGGCCAGATCCGCGTGGGCGCGCACGGCCGACTGGGGGAAGATCACCGACTTCGCCGGGTCGAGGCCCGAGGCGATATAGGCGGCGGCGATCTCGCGGGTCTGGGCGGCCAGCTTCTCGGGGTCCTGCCACACCGTGATGGCGTGCATGTCGGCCACGAACAGGAAGCAGGGCGCGCCGGAATCCTGAAGCGCGGTGAAGCGTTTCAGGGCCCCCAGATAGTTGCCCAGGTGCAGGGCCCCGGAGGCCTGGATGCCGGACAGGATGCGGCGCGGGCCGGAATAGGCGATGGGTTCAGCGTCGGACATGGCGTGGCAATGCCTCAGCGGCGCCCGCAGGGCAAGCCGGGATCAGGCCTTGCGTTCGCGCCGGATCAGGCCCTTCACCTCGCCGATGGTCACCGCCCGGGTGACGAACAGCAGGATCAGATAGACCAGACCGCCGAGGCCGGTGACGCCGATCAGGGCGATCTCCTTGCCGCCCCGGCCCAGCAGGTCGTCGATGGGCGTCTGGATCATATCGCGAACCGACACAGCCGCCACCAGCAGGGCCCCCATGACCAGGCTGGCGATCAGAATGCGGGCCATGCGCCGGATGGCGGTGGCGGCGGGCCGGTAATGATCCCGGCGCCACAGGGTCAGGGCCAGCAGCCCGGCATTGACCCAGGCCGCCGCGCTGGTGGCAGCCGCGATCCCCTGCACGCCGGCGCCCAGCAGGAACAGGGACACGGCCAGCACAGCGTTCACCGCCACAGCCACCAGGGCGTACTTCATGGGGCTCTTCGTATCCTGACGGGCGAAGAAGGCCGGGGCCAGGATGCGGATCAGGATGAAGGCGGGCACGCCCCAGCCGAAGTGGAACAGGATCTGCGCCGTGTTGATCGCGTCCACCTCAAGGAACGCCCCGCGGGTGAACAGGCCGTCGATGAGGAAATAGGGCATGGCCAGGATGGCGGTGGCGGCCGGCAGGGTCAGGGCCATGGCCAGCACCAGCGCCTCGTCCATGGACGCCTGCTGCTGGGCCCGGTCCTCGGCGGCGATGGCCGAAGACAGCTTGGGCAGAAGGGCGATGCCGATGGCCACGCCGACGAGGCCGAGGGGCAGCTGGTACAGCCGATCCGCCGTGGCCAGCCAGCTGCGCCCGCCCTCCACAAAGGAGGCCAGATTGCCCGACAGGAAGACGTTGATCTGGGTGGCGGAGTTGCCGATCACGGCCGGCACGGCGGTGATGATGATGGCCTTCACCTCCGGAGACAGGCGCGGCATGCGGAAGCGGATGTTGGCTCCGACCTTGCGGACCGCCCAGAAGCACAGCCCCGCCTGGGCCACGCCCGAGATCAGCACCCCCCACGACACCGCATAGGCCGCCGCTTCCGGCCCGCCGCGCGACGTCAGCACGGCGGTCAGCATGATGACGTTCATCAGGATCGGATAGGCGCCCGAGACGATGAACCGGCCCCGGGCGTTCAGCACCCCGGACAACAGGGCCGCGATGGCCATGCAGGGTAGGTAGGGCATGGTGATCTGGGTCAGGATCACCGCCAGATTGTAGCGGACCGGGTCATCCAGAAAGCCGATGTTGATGCCCGCCATCAGCCACGGCATGGCCAGCTGGGCCGCCAGCGTCAGGACCAGTGTGGAAACGGCGATCACCGCGATGGCGTCGGTGGCGACCTTGTCGGCCGCCGCCTCGCCGTCCAGGCGCAGCTTGCGGGCGTAGGCCGGGACGAAGGCGGCGGCGAAGGCGCCCTCGGCGAAGATGCGGCGAAACAGGTTCGGAAAGCTCAGGGCCGTGTTGTAGGCGTCCGCCGCCGGGCCCACCGAGGCGCCCAGCACCGCATTGATGGCGATGTCACGGGCGAAGCCGACGAAGCGACTGATCAGGGTCAGACCGCTGAAGATGGCCGAGGAGCGCATCACGCCGCCGGACTTGGGGGGCTCCGGCGCAAGCGGATTGGTCGAGGCCGAGGCCCGGATTTCGGGATCGATGGTCATTCAGCGAAACATCCGGGATGGCGCGTAGATGGCCCTTAGCGCGCTTCGGCGCGGCGGGGAACGGCGGCCTTGCGGCCCAGTTCAGAGACGTCGCGGGCGCTGGCCCGGGCGCGGATCAGGGGACGGCCGCGCGGGCTGGGCGGCGGGGCCTGATCCATCACCGCCTCCAGCGCCGAACGGATGGCGGCCAGCCGCTTGTCGCCGGTGATCTTCTGGCCCTTGTCGGTGGTGACATAGAAGGAATCCGCCGCCCGCTCGCCGAAGGTGACGACGTGGGCGGAACGGATCGACAGGCCCAGATCAGCCAGGGCGCGGGACAGCTGGGCCAGCAGGCGCGGACGGTTGGCGCCGGACACCTCGATCACCGTGGCGGTCTCGGACGCGGCATTGTCGATCATCACCACGGGGCGCACGTCGAAGGCGGCGCGGCGCGGGCTGGCGGGGGCTGCCGGGTCGGCGGGGGTGACGGCGCCGCCGCGCCCGACCCGCTCCAGCGCCGCCAGCAGACGGCGCAGGCGGCGCGGCTCGGCCAGACCGTAGGGCTCGCCCGCCCCGTCCTGCAGCTGGAAGATGTCCAGGGCCATGCCGTCGGCGGCGGTGGTGACCCGGGCCCCGACGATGTCGGCCCCCAGATCGGCCATGACCCCGGCGATCAGGGCGAACAGGCCGGGGCGGTCGGTGGCGGCGATGGCCACCTCGGCGGCCTGATTGTCGGACGGTCCGGCCATGGCGGCGGCGCCGTCGCGGCGGGCCCGCTCGACCAGGGCGTCATAGGCGGCCATGGGGCGGCTGAGCGGATCGTCCATCTCGGCCGCGTCGCCCCGGAACTGCCGCTCGGTGTGGCGATACAGGTCGCGCATCAGCTGGCCCTTCCAGCCGTTCCAGACGCCGGGGCCGACGGCGCGGATGTCGGCCACGGTCAGCACCAGCAGCATGCGCAGGCGTTCCAGATCGCCCACGATTTCGGCGAAGGCGCGCACGGTGGCGGGGTCGGACACATCGCGCTTCTGGGCGTAGTCGGACAGGGTCAGGTGCTGGCGCACCAGCCAGGCCACCAGCTCGGCCCGGCGCGGGTCCAGACCCAGCCGCTCGCAGGCCCGCCGCGCGGCGATGGCGCCGTCCTCCAGCTGGCCCCGGTCGCCGCCCTTGCCCACGTCGTGCAGCAGCATGGCCAGCATCAGGACCTGCGGGTCGCGGATCAGGCCGATGATGTTGGACGACATGGGATGATCGTCCTTCAGCTTGCCCCGGGCGATGTCGTTGATGACGCCGATGGCCTGCAGGGTGTGCTCATCCACCGTATAGGCGTGGTACATGTTGAACTGGGTCTGGCCGACGATGCGGCCCCATTCCGGCAGGAAGCGGCCCAGAAGCCCCGTCTCGTTCATCAGGGTCAGCACCCGGTACGGGCGGTCCCCGTCCGCCAGAATATCCAGAAACGCCGCCGAGGCCGCCGGAGCGCGGCGCAGCTTCGGCGTCACCAGATTGAGCGACCGGGTGACGGCGGAGAAGGCGTCGGGGTGCAGGTCCAGATCGTGCCGGTCCGCCAGCTGGAACAGGGTCAGCAGCCGCAGGGGCTCGGCCTCGAACACGTCCGGGCCGGTGATCGACAGGCGGCCGTGATCCTCCACGAAGCCGGGCTCGCCCAGCTGGCGGCGGCGTCGGGGGATCAGGCGGGTGAGGCTGAGGGCCCGCTTCTGGCCCCGCTCCTCCAGCTTGGCGGAGATGGCGCGGGTCAGGCCGCCCACGTCGCGGGCCACGAGGAAATAGCGGCGCATGAAGCGCTCCACCGCCGGCTCGTCGCCCCGCCCCTGCCAGCCCATGCGCCGGGCCACCTCGGGCTGGAGGTCGAAGGTCAGCTTCTCCTCGGCCCGCCCGGCGGTGCGGTGCAGATGATGGCGCACCCGCCACAGGAAGTCGAAGGCCTCCTCGAAGGTGCGGCGCTCGCGGCCGGTCAGAAGACCCTCCAGCGCCTCGGCGCCCAGCAGGCTGTCGGGGGTCAGGCGCCGGGCGATCCAGAACAGGGCGTTGAGGTCGCGCAGCCCCCCCTTGCCGTCCTTGATATTGGGCTCGACCCGGTAACGCACGGCGCCGGCGCGGGAGTGGCGCTGGTCCCGCTCCTTCAGCTTGGCGGCAATGAAGGCGCGGGGGTCGGTCTTCGTCATCTCGCGGCGGAACACCTTGAGGAAGGCGTCGGCCATGACCTCGTCGCCGGCCAGATAGCGGGCCTCCAGCAGGGAGGTCTGGATGGTCATGTCGTCACGGGCCAGGGTCAGGGCCTCGTTCATGGTGCGCGAGGCGACGCCCACCTTGGCCCCCAGATCCCACAGCACATAGAGCATGAAGCCGGTGACGCGCTCGATGCGCTCGCCGGCCCGGGCCGGGCGCAGGAACAGCAGGTCCAGATCCGAGTATGGCGCCAGCACGCCGCGCCCGTAGCCGCCGGTGGCCAGCAGGGCCAGCTTGCCGTCCTCGTCGACGCTGTCGGACGGGTGCAGGACCTGGGTGGTGAAGCGCCACAGGGCCTGCAGCATCTCGTCGGCGGCCCCGGAGAACAGGCGCGCCACCTCAACCCCACCCAGCCCCGAGGCCAGTTTCGAGGCCGCCTTCTCGCGGCCGGCGCTCCAGTGCTCGGACAGGGCGGCGGCCACCTCGGCGCGGACGTCCGACGCGTCCTTCAGGGCGGCGAGACGGTCGTGAAGGGCGGCGGGCTGGGTCACGGGCGGGCCAGACCCTTCAGACGATACAGCGCCTCCAGCGCCTCGCGCGGGCTGAGCTCGTCGGGGTTGATGGTCGCCAGGGCCTCGTCCGCAGGGGACGGGCCAGAGACCGGCGCGGGCTCGTGCACCGCGAACAGGGGAAGGTCGTCCAGCCGGACGCTGGAGGCCTTGTCCGCCTCGAGCCGGTCCAGCACCTCGCGGGCGCGGCCCACCACCGACGGGGGCACCCCGGCCAGTTTCGCCACCTGCACGCCATAGGAACGGTCCGCCGCGCCGGGCGCCGCCTCGTGCAGGAAGACCAGCTCGCCGTTCCACTCGCGGGCCTTCATGGACAGGTTGCAGACGTGGTCCAGCCGCTCCTCCAGCCGCGCCAGCTCGTGATAGTGGGTGGCGAACAGAGTGCGGGTGCGGTTCGTCTCATGCAGGGCCTCGGCCACGGCCCAGGCGATGGCCAGGCCGTCATAGGTGGCGGTGCCCCGGCCGATCTCGTCCAGCACCACGAAGCTGCGGTCAGTGGCCTGGGTCAGGATGGCGGCGGTCTCGACCATCTCCATCATGAAGGTGGAGCGGCCCCGGGCCAGATCGTCGCCGGCGCCGACGCGGCTGAACAGCCGGTCCACCACGCCCAGCCGCATGGACTTCGCGGGCACGAAGGCCCCGGCCTGGGCCAGCACCACCAAAAGGGCGTTCTGGCGCAGGAAGGTGGACTTGCCCGCCATGTTGGGGCCCGTGACGATGGACAGGCGCGCGCAGTCGGAGCCCGAGCCGTCCAGCGCGCAGTTGTTGGGCGTATAGGGATCGCCGGCGCGGGTCACGGCCGCCTCGACCACCGGGTGGCGGCCGCCCGCGACCTGAAAGATCAGCGAGCCGTCCACGTCGGGGCGCACGGCGTTGGTCTCGGCCGCCCATTCGGCGAGGGCGGCGGCGGCGTCCAGTTCGGCGAGGGCGTCGGCCACGGCCTGAAGCGGGGTCGCCAGATCGGCGACGGCGCGGCGCCAGCCCTCGAATATCTCGCCCTCCATGGCCAGGGCGCGGGCGCCGGCCTGGCTGATCTTGGCGTCCAGCTCAGACAGCTCCACGGTGGTGAAGCGGACCTGATTGGCCAGGGTCTGGCGGTGGATGAAGGGGCTGTCAGCCTGCGGGCGCAGCAGGGGTTCGGCGTTCTTCGCGCTGGTTTCCAGGAAATAGCCCAGCACGGCGTTGTGCTTGACCTTGAAGGCCACGCCAGACTCGGCCTGGGCCCGCTGCTCCAGATCCACGATCACCTTGCGGCTGTCGTCGCGCAGGGTGCGCACGGCCTCAAGCTCGGGCCGCCAGCCGGGGCGGACCAGACCGCCGTCGCGGGCCAGATGGGGTGGTTCGTCCACCAGCCCCTCCTGCAGATCGATCAGCAGGCCGCCGGTGTCCGCCGTGGGCGACAGGTCCGACAGCCGCTCCTCGATCTCGGCGGGCGGGCCGGTCAGGGGGTCGGGGGATCGGGCGAACAGGGCGGAGACCGCCTCGGCAGTCTTCAGGCCCGAGCGGACGGCCGCCAGATCGCGGGGTCCGCCCCGCCCCAGCGCCAGCCGGGTCACGGCCCGGGCCACGTCGGCCGAACCGGACAGCACCTCGCGCAGATCACGGCGCAGGTCGCGGCGCTCCAGCAACCATTGCACGGCGTCCAGTCGATGATTGATGGCGGCGGGATCGCGCAGGGGCCGGGTGATGCGCTCGGCCAGGGCCCGGCCGCCCGCCGAGGTGATGGTGCGGTCCACGCAGGCCAGCAGGCTGCCCTCGCGGGCGCCGGACTGGGTGCGGTCGATCTCGAGGCTGGTGCGGGTGGCCGGATCGATGGCCAGCCAGCCGGCCTGGGCGGCGCGGCGGGGGGCTTTCAGAACCGGCAGGCGGCCCGCCTGGGTGGTCTCCAGATAGGCGGCGGCGAGGCCCAGGGCGGACACCTCCGCCTCTTCGAAGGCGCCGAAGCCGTCGAGGGTGGCGACGCCGTAAAGGCGCTGGACCCGGTCGCGGGCGGCGGCCGGTTCGGCCAGCCCCTGCGCCAGCGCCTGCACCACCCCGCCGGAGCCGTCCAGCGCGGCGCGGATGTCGTCGTCGGAGAACAGCCGGTCGGGCACCAGCACCTCGGACGGGCGAAAGGCGGCCAGATTGGCGGCCAGATCGCCGGGTTCGCTGACGATGGTCTCCACCTGGCCGGTGGACAGTTCCACCACCGCCACGGCCGCCCGGCCGCGCCGGACCGACACCGCCGCCAGCCGGTTCGAGCCCCTGGCGTCCAGCAGGGAGTCCTCGGTCAGGGTGCCGGGCGTGATCACCCGCACCACGTCGCGGCGCACCACGGCCTTGGAGCCGCGCTTGCGGGCCTCGGCCGGATCCTCAAGCTGTTCGCAGACGGCGACCTTGAAGCCCTGACGGATCAGGCGGGCGATGTAGCCCTCGGCGGCGTGGAACGGCACCCCCGCCATGGGGATGTCCTCGCCCTTGTGCAGGCCCCGCTTGGTCAGGGTGATGCCCAGCGCCGCCGCCGCCTTCTGCGCGTCCTCGAAGAACAGCTCGTAGAAGTCGCCCATGCGGAAGAACAGCAGGGAGTCCGGATGCCGGGCCTTGGCGTCCAGGAACTGGGCCATGACCGGGGTCACGCCCGGGTCGGGCGTGAGGGGGCGGGCGTCGGTCGGCTGCTTGACGGGGGCGTTCATGAAGCGTGCAGGGTGAAGGATCGGGGGGGCGCGCTCAAGGCTCACGACGCCCGGGCCGCTACAGGATCGTGGACGAATGCCGGGACGGGGTCAGTTCGCCAGAGTCCGGGCCAGGATCTGGCGCATCTGGGCAGCGGCCGCCGGCGACAGGCGGCCCTGAACGCCCCGCTTGTCCTCGGGCAGGTGGGCGCCCGGGGGATCGTCAGCCTCGAACACGAAGGCGTCGAACATGGCCCGCCAGGTCTCGCGCTGGGAGGGCGGTAGATCGCGGATGCCCAGCATGGCGTGGATCATGGCCTCCAGCGGCCCGGCCTGAAGCCTTGCGTCATTCCACCAGTAGTTCACCAGCACGCTGAAGCGGTCCAGGGACTGGACGTGGTGCCACCACATGTAGGGGATGAACAGGGCGTCGCCGGGCTCCAGATCGGCCACCTCGGCGACGGCCCAGGCCTCGGTGAACCGGGGGTGGCGCTCCAGATCCGGCTCGACCACCGAGACCATGCTGATCGGCGGGCCAGCAGGGGTTCGCTCGAACGGGCCGATGTAGAGATTGCGGGTCTGGTCGGGCGGAAACAGGATGAAGCGCCGACGGCCCGCCACGGCGCAGGCGATATTGTCGTTCATGTCGTGGTGGGTGTGCACCGTGGCCGCATTGCCGATCCACAGGCGCGGATAGACGTCCTCGCCCAGCAGGGGCGAGGGATTGGCGCGGGCGAAACCGGGCAGCGCCTGGGGCTCGGGCACCGACTGCACGGCTACGGCGGGCGGTGCGTCCTCGTCCATGAGCGCCAGCAGCCGGTCCAGCACCGCCCCCACCGTGGCGTCGTGCTGGGTGAAGTTCACGCCTGTCAGGTCATCATTGTAGAAGAAGCGTCCCTTTACCGCCGGGTGCGCCTCGGCGAACCGCACCGGCGCGCCGCTGTCGAAGCTGCGGATGTGGGCGGCCAGGGCCTCAGGCGATCGCCGCCCCGCCTCAACCGCAGGCCAGTGAGCCGTGAAGCCGCGCAGGATCGCGGGCTTCGCGGTGGGAAGGATTTCGGTTCGAAAGGTCTCGGCGGTGACGTTCCGGAACTCGGGCGTACGGCGGTCGGGTACTGGGGAGGACATGGGCCGAACCCTAGCCGCTGACGGTTCTTGCGCAAGACTGGAGCGCCTGCCACAAGCGCGCCAGGCGGTTAAGGGAACGCGGTCAAACACCGCGGCTGTGCCCGCAACTGTAGGCGGTTAGGCCGTCGTCCGCTCCCTGTCTTCGGGCAGGCCGCCACTGGAGCGATCCGGGAAGGCGAGGACGGCGGGTCGACTTTTTGAGTCGGCCAAAGGCGCTGAGTTCCGGTCTTCGACCGAAACCGCGTTTGGCCTGTGATCCGCAAGCCAGGAGACCTGGCCGCCGACGTCGCTCGTCCGCTGTCCGGGACCAGACAGAGGCGCGGGGACTGAGTCCGTCGAAGCGACCCGATCCGGCGCCGTCCTGTCTCGCGACAGGCGGATTGGTCGCTTTTGAACGCCGCCGCGCGCGCCGCGCGGGGGCTTATGACGGAGCATCGCCCCATGAGGCGTTCCCTTATCCTGTGCTCGGCCGCCTCCGCGGCCCTCTTCGCCCTGCCCGCTTTCGCCGACGACGCCACCGACGTGGAGGAGGTCATCATCACGGCCACCCGCATCCCGGCCATCGTCGCCGAGACCCCCGGGGCCCGCGTCATCGATGCGGACACGATCGCCCGGCGCGGCGCGGTGTTCGCCGCCGACATCCTCGCCGACGTGCCGGGGCTGAGCGTGACCCGTTCGGGCGCCTTCAGCGGCCCGGCCAATGTGCGCATCCGGGGCGCGCATCCCGGCAAGACCCTGGTCCTGGTGGACGGCGCCGTGGTCAATGACGTGGCCGACATCGACGGCGCCTTTGACTTCACCGGCTTCGACCTGGGCGATGTGGAGCGTATCGAAGTCTTGTCGGGGCCCCAGTCCTCGTTGTGGGGCTCGTCGGCCATCGGCGGGGTGATCTCGTTCACCACCCGCGAACTGGACGGCGTCCGCGCCGAGGCGGAGGCGGGCTCGTTCGACACCATCCGGGGCCGTCTGGCGGGCGGCGTCGCCAATGAGCGCTACGCCGTGGGGGCCTTCGTCTCGCACTTCGACACCAGTGGCATTTCCGCAGCCGATGAGGCGGACGGAAACACCGAGGCGGACGGGGCGACCATCACCACCATCGGCGTCAACGGCCGGTACAGCTTCGGTCCGGCCGTGACCCTGGAGGGGCGCATCCGCTACAACGAGACCGACGCTGACATCGACGGCTTCCCGGCCCCGACCTACGCCCTGGGCGATACCGATGACAGCATCGCGCGCGAGCAACTGTCCGGCTTTGCACGCCTGACGGTTCAGGCCCTGGGGCTGGAGCATCAGGTCAGCGTCTCGGCTTCGGATCTGACGCGGGAATCCTTCAGCGCTTTTCCGTCGACGTTCGAGGCGGACCGTCAGGTCTATCGCTGGCAGGCGTCCGGCGATTCCGCTGAAGGACGGGTCACCTACGCCTTCGGCGCCGAGCACGAGAACGCCGAAGGCGCCCTTTCCAGCGGCGCGACCGAAACCCTGTCCAGCAACTCCCTGTTCGCAACGGCGCGCATCAATCTGTCGGAGCGGTTCAGCGTGACCGGCGGCCTGCGCCATGACGACACCGATGACTTCGGCGATGCGACCACCGGGCGTCTGTCGGCGGCCTACGAGCCGGGCGGCGGGTTCATCCTGTCCGGCGCCTGGGGCACGGGCTTCAAGGCCCCGACCGTCAGCCAGGCGGTGTGCGATTTCTGCTGGTCTTCCATCCCCTATCCGGAGCTGCGCCCGGAGCACGCTGACGGGTATGAAGCGGCCCTGGGCTGGCGGTCGGCGGACCGGCGGATCGAGGGCCGCGTGACCGTCTATCGGCTGGAGGTCGAGGACCAGATCGTCTGGTTCAATGCGCCGGGCGGGAACAGCTTCTACGCCAATGTGGACGAGACCCGCACGGACGGCGTGGAGCTGGAAGGGCGCGTGGCCCTGCCGGCCGGGTTCGATCTGGGCGTGGCCTACGCGTGGACCGACGCCATCGACGTGACGGACGGTTCCCGGCTGCTGCGCGTGCCGGAACACGCAGGCTCCGTGACCCTGGGCTGGACGGGGGAGCGCCTGTCGGGCGCGCTGATCGTGCGGGGTGAAGGCGATCAGGAGGATTCCGGCGGGCTTCGCGAGAGCTTCGTCACGGCGAACCTGAACGGCGCCTTCGCGCTGAGCAACCGCATCAGCCTGACGGCGCGGATCGAGAACCTCGCCGACACGCACTACCAGCAGGTGCGTGGCTACGGTGAGCCGGGACGCAGCGGCTATGTGGGGATCAGGCTGCGCTACTGACCGCGGAAGGCCCGGCGGCGCTGAGCGTCGCCGGGTCGTCCAGCGCAAGGGCGGACCAGTCGAGCGCCGGCGCCGGAGCATGGGCCGCGGCCAGAACGGCGCGCAACTCGGCCGCCGAAGCCACCCCGGCCACCACGGATTCGACGCCGGGCAGGTTAAGGGCGTAGGCCAGCGCCGCCTGCATGGGATCGGCCCGGTTCTCGGCCAGGCTGCGCCGGGCGCGCGACACGCCCGAGCCGGACTGGACCAGATGCGCGGGCAGATCCTCGCGCGCGGCGAACAGGACGCCGCCAGCGAATACAGAGCGCACGTGGACTGCAGAGCCGTGATCGGCCAGACCGGCGATCAGGCCCGAGGTTGCGGCGCGCTGATCCAGAAGGTTGCAGGGCAGCTCGACGACGTCGGGCCGGAAGCGGCGCGCCAGCAGTTCGGGGCCGTCTTCGACCCGGGCGCAGACGCCGATGCGGCGGAACAGGCCCATGTCTTTCAGACGCTCCAGCCTGTCCCACAAAGCGCGGCCGTCGGCCCCGGCCAGATCGCCCGCCGAGGCGACCATGACCGCATCGCCGCGCGGCAGGCCCATGCGCTCCAGAGAGCGGCGGGCGCGGGCCTCGACCCGGTCAACGCCCTCGGACGCCGACACCGTGCGGACCGTAACGCGAAAAGGACTGGGGAAGGGCCAGCACTGGCCCAGCAGGCGTTCGATGTCGCTGATCGGTCGGGCGGACACGAGGCCCACGCCGCCATCGGCGGCGGTGCGCAGCAAGGCCCGGACGGAATCCTCGCGCAGGACGGCTCCCGCCCCACGGGCGGGCGCCCCCAGCACATTAAGGGCGAGCCTGGACGCCGGTCCGGCGCCGGTCCGTGTTTGGGCCTGAAACGTCACGGGACGGACCATGCGCCCACAAAGCTTAAGGAGCGCTGATCGGAAGTTTTACGAAGCCTTACCCGACAGGGTTTACGAGAGGTTTGCGTCCGGCTGCCGGTCCGGATGGGCGGCCATGAAAGCGGGATGATCCGCCGCCTTTTGCTCGATGGCCAGGATGTGGGGAAAGGCGTCCAGCGGCGTGTTGAACCGGCGGGCGGAGTAGATCTGCGGAACCAGGCAGCAGTCGGCCAGGGTCGGCTCGGCGCCGTAGCACCAGCCGTCGCCGTGGCGGGCGATCAGGGCTTCCAGCGCCTCGAAGCCTGCGGTGATCCAGCGCGCGGCCCAGGCGTCCGTCGCCGCCTGATCGGCGCTGAAGGTCTCGCGCAACGCCTTGAGCACGCGAAGATTGTTCAGGGGGTGGATGTCGCACGCGATCATGGCGGCCATGGCCCGCACGTGAGCGCGGGCGATCGCGTCTCCCGGCAGCAGCGGCGGTTCAGGATGGGCTTCCTCCAGCCACTCAAGGATCGCCGGGCTCTGGGTCAGGACAGCGCCGTCCACCTCCAGCGCCGGAACTAGGCCTTGGGGGTTGATAGGCAGGAACGCCTCGCTCTTCTGGGCGCCTTTGCGCAGATCGACTCCGACCTGATCGTAGGTCAGGCCCTTCAGGTTCAGGGCGATGCGGGTGCGGTAGGAGGTGCCCGAGCGCCAGTAGCCGTGCAGGATCATGGCGATCTCCGATCAGGTCAGGGTGAAGGCCAGCGGGGTCAGACCCTCGATCGTCGCTTCAATGCGGTCGCCGCGCACGACGGGCCCGACGCCCTCCGGGGTGCCGGTGAAGATCAGGTCGCCCGGCATCAGCCGCCACAGGCGCGACGCCTCGGCCACCACCTCGGCGGGGCTCCAGATCATCTGGTCCAGCCGGGAGGACTGACGCATCTGGCCGTTCACGGTCAGGGCGATGGCGCCGGCGGGGGTCGGCAATGCGCCGACGGTCAGTGGGCCGCAGGGAGCTGAATGGTCGAAGCCCTTGGATGCATCCCAGGGCCGCCCCCGCGACTTGGCCTCAGCCTGAATGTCCCGGCGGGTCAGGTCGACGCCCGTAGCCCAGCCGATGATCAGTTCCGCCGCCGCGCCAGGCGCCAGATCCGCGCCCTCGCCGCCGATGGCGCAAACCAGTTCCACTTCGTGATGCAGATTGTCCGTCGCGGAGGGGAACGGCACGTCCGCATTCGTGATCAGGGCGTCGCGGGGTTTGGAGAAGAAAAAGGGCGCCTCGCGCGAAGGGTCGGCGCCCATCTCGCGGGCGTGGGCGGCGTAATTCTGCCCCACGCACAGGATGCGGCGGACGGGAAACCGTACGTCCTGACCGAGAATGGGCAGGGCGACGGGGGCGGGTGGGTCAAACAGCCATGTCATGAAGACGTGCTTACGTCGCCGGGCCCGGTCACGGAACCCCTCATCCCCTCTGGCGTTGCGATGACGGGGTACCTATTCTCATTTTACCGCCAAGCTAGCCGGAGAGCGCATCATGGCCACCACCAAGGCCCGGGAAGACATCAAGAACGACCTGAAGACCCTCAAGGAGGACCTGAAGGTCGGCGCGCGCGAAGAAAGCGCCCGCCTGCGTGAAATCGCCGCCGAAACCGAAGCCCGCGTGCGGGCCAAGTCCGACGAGGTGCGCGAGCGCGCCCGCGACTACTACGATCAGGCCCGCGTTCGCGGCCGGGAGTATTACGACGACGCGGCCGAGCGGCTGGACGAGGCGCAGCGCGCCCTCGTTGAGCGGGTTCAGGAGCGCCCGGTTCAGTCCACGGCCATCGCTCTCGGCGTTGGCGTGGTGCTTGGTCTGCTTCTGGCCGGCCGGCGCCGCTGATGCCGGGCAAAGGGCTGGTCGATAAAGTGGTGGCGGCGGCAATTGCCGCCGCCTGCGCCTTCGTGGCCATCGTGGCCTTGGGCGCGACGCTCTTCTACGTGTTGCTGATGGTGGTTCCCGCCGCAGCGGCCGCAGCGATCACGGCGGGCGTGGCCGCCCTCGCCGCGCTGATCATCGCCATGACGTTCCTGAACAAGGCAAATGGCGACGAGGGAGACGACGAAGAACCGGCGGGGTTGGGGGAGCGGGCGTTTGTCCTCTTCCGCAATCGCCCTGTGCTCGCCACCGTGGCGGCGCTGGCCGGCGGATGGATATTCCTGAGAAACCCGGCGCTGGCGTCTATGGTCGCGGCGGCTTTCACCGAGAGCAGTCGCGGACGTCGCTGATGGAACAGTGACGCTCGCGGAGCGTTGATGTGGCAGGTCCGGCGCAAGGTCGTGGCCTTTTGTTTGAAACGCTTCGGAGGCGCCACACCATGATTCGTTGGGCCATAATTTTTCTGGTGATCGCCCTGATCGCCGCTGTACTGGGTTTCGGCGGCATCGCGAACTTCTCGTTCGAGATCGCCAAGTTTATCGCCGTCATCGCCATCATCCTCTTCGTCATCGCCCTGGTTGCGGGCGGGCTTCGAGGCCGAGGGCCAAGAGTCTAGACGACCTCCAGTCGTCAAAGAAAGGCCGCGGGACTGTTCCCGCGGCCTTTTTAATTTGCCCTGCGACGACGGGGGAGGGTCCAGGCGCGGCTGTCGACAAAGCCGCCGTTCTCCCAGGCCACGACGGTGACCGTGACGGCCTCCGCGTCCCAGTCGATGCGATTAAAGCTCGGCGGCGCGCCGCGCTCTCGGTGCGAAAGAGTTCCGCAGCCCACGGCGTAGGAGAACTCATCCCCTGCCTGCAGCGGCAGGGCGAAGGGTTGGTGGGTGTGGCCCGTGGTGATGATATCCACGCCCGCTTTCGCGAAGATGTGCGCCGCCGCCTCACCGCGAATGACGTCGCCGGTCATGGGGGTGCCGATCATCTCCACCAGGGGATGGTGACAGGCCAGAATGCGCAGGGCGCCGTCGGGCGCGTCACGCAGGGCCTGGGCCGCACGCCGGGTCTGATCCAGGTCGATGACGCCCTTGGACCAGTTCAGCCTCGCCTGCCATCCCCGCGCGGTGGTGACGCCGCGGACCATCAGTCCTTCCGCCCGAAACTCGTGATCGTGCGCAGGATGCCCGGTCGCGCGCTCGAAACGGCGCCAGGGCCAGAACAACCGGTCCAACACATTCCAGTACGGCACATCGTGATTGCCGACCGTGACGAAAGCCGGACCCGGCATGGCCCTGATCCAGCGCGCGGCCTCCTCGAATTCGGCTGTATAGCCGTTCTGGGTGATGTCGCCGGTAATCAGGACCAGGTCGTTGGGGGTGGCGTGAGCGTAATCCACGGCGGCGGCGGCGGCGTTCGCGTGCTCACGGCCGAAGTGGACATCGGAAAACTGGAGAACCCTGCCCATCAGGCGCTGGTCTTCGCACGACGCGCCATTAAATCGCGACCTCGGTAGCGGGCGGGCGGGGCGCCAGGGCCCGGAATGCCTTGGGCCGGAATGTTATGACAGTGTCGTGCTGGAGCATCAGGGGTTCCCCGTCCAGCACCGCCGGCACCCGCGAGCGCGCCGCGATCCGAATTCGGCGAGCCGCCTGAGTCTTGACCGACGGATCCAGTCGCCAGTCGTCGAAAAGGGCATGGGCTGCCAGTCTGAAGGCGTCCGAAGCGGCGTGCGGATTCATGATTGCGGCCTCCAGCCCTATGGGTTCGTCCAGAGCGCGGGAAATCATGGGGCTGATAAGCACCAGGGCTTCCGCCCTCTGGCGCGGCCCCCCGTCCAGATCAAAGCGGATGCGCCCCGAGAAGGCCCGACGCCAGGCCCGACGAGCATGGGTCAGGGCCAATTTCAGCTTGCCGCCGCGCAGCGCCTCCCGGGCCGGCGCCCACAGGGCGGGTGCGCCGAGGATGGCGGCACAGTAGAAGGCATGCCCCTCTACCTCTCCGCCCGACACGTATCGGGGCTCGCCGTCGCTGAGGATGGCGGTCAACGCCGCCTTCCAGTCCGTGGTGCCGTAGAGCGCCTTGGGTAGCATGTTCATTGTGCCGCCGGGCAGAGGAGCCACCAGAGGACCGTCCGGCCCCGCCCGCGACGCCACGGCCCGCGCCGTTCCGTCCCCTGCCAGTACAACCAGCAGATCGGGGCGCCCCTCAAGGGCCTCTTCGATCGTGCGGTCCATACTCTCGCCATCCAGCAGGAGCACCTCGGATACGCAGGCGAAACCCGCCAGCAGTTCGGTCGCCTCGGCCGCTGCATTGGCGCCCACGCCGCCCGACATGGGATTAACCAGCACCACCACCTTTCCAACCGGAGCGTGAGAAGTCACCGCCCGCCGTTCGGAGACGTCAGTCCGGAGTTCGGAATTGTCGGCCACAGGCCCGGCGAGATCAGTCATGCGGGCCGAACGTGCGCTGACGCCTGATGTTCCGTCCTGCGGCCGTGGCGGCCTATTCGCCCTGGATTTCTCCAACCGCATTTTCGGCGCCTTCGCCAAGTGCGGCGCCGGCACGGCCTGCGGCGTCGGCCGTTTCGGACAGGGCCTCGTCCGTCACCTCATCCGCCTGGCCCGTAATCTCCTTGGCCTTTTCCCAGCCAGCGGTGATCCAGCCGTCAATCGTCGCGCCGCCTTCCGCCACCGATCGCTCCTTGATGCCCAACACCGCCGTCAGAGCACCGAACAGCGCCAGAAGCGTGATGATGAACCCCACAACCGGCGGGCCGCCCCGCTGGCGCTTGCTGCGGGACCATACGGGCCCTCCATCGTCATCGGCCATACGGACAGGTTCTGAAAAACGCATGAAAAGCCCCCTATTCAACACGCCTGACCGCTCACGGCGCCCAGCGAAATGTTTAACGCAACCTTAACCACAATCATAGTCGGGGAACCGGAGCCGTTATCCAGCGTTCTCGCCTCGGGGGCGACTTACTCCGACCGAAGGGACATCCAATGAAAAAGATCATGATCGCGATCGCCGGGGCCGGCCTGCTGGCCAGCGCCTGCGCCAGCGACCCGTACGGCAATACCAACCAGACCGTTCGCCAAGGCGCCATCGGCGCGGCCATCGGGGCTGCTGCAGGGCAGATTCTCGGCGGCAACACCGAGGCCACCGTGGCCGGTGCGGCCATCGGCGGCGCCGTGGGCGCCATCCGGGGCTCGTCCCAGGATCGCACCAACCAGCAGCGCTATCGCGCCGCCAACGGCCAGTACTACTACTGCTACGACAATCGTCAGACCGAGTGCTATTGGGAAGATGGCACGCGCGTCCGCTGGTAGGCGTTTCAACCCTTCGGGTGAGACGGATGAAGGGCGGTCCCGACGCGGGCCGCCCTTTTTCGCGCGCCGGATGGCCGGCCGCAGGATTGGGAGGGGACAGATATGCGTTTCAAGGTTGCGACGGCCGCGCTGGCGGCCATGGCGGTTTCGGCCTGCGGGCACGGCGGGCTGTTCGGGGAGGGGTCAGCGCTGATCGCGGACCCGGCGGGCTGCACCGAGCAGCGGCTGGACATCTATTTCAACGAGGGCCAGGCGCGCATCGCCGAACCGGCGCAGCAGCTGATCGCCCTGACCGGCGAGCGGTTGCAGGGCTGCCGCATCGACGGCGTCGAGGTCATCGGCCTGGCCAGCGCCACGGGGGACGCGGCCAGCAACCAGACCCTGTCGGAACAGCGCGCACGGGCGGTG
>NZ_JBKBPF010000003.1:0-279597 GCF_046293315.1 Brevundimonas sp. | reverse complement strand
GTGACGATGCACACGTCCGCGCCGGCGATGTCGGCATAGTCGTTGGCGCCCTTCAGTATCACGTCCGAGCCGAACACGGCGGTGGCCTCGACGATGTCCAGCGCCTTGCCCTGCGGCGTGCCCTCGGCGATGTCGAACAGGATCACGTCGCCCAGCTCCTCGCGGGCGGCGATGTGAGCCAGGGTGCCGCCGATCATTCCGGCGCCGATGAGGGCGATCTTGGCGCGAGCCATGGGCAAGTCTCCATTCTGGTGGCCGGTCGCGCAGTCGCGCGGCTTGAAGGCCGGGGATGTCTTGGCGGCGCCGGGCGGCGCAAGCCGTCGGAACCGTCGAGGCAGGGGGAGGTTGAAACCTTGGCGGCGGTCTAGACCCGCGCGGGCGCGGCTGCAACTGCCTGTGATCACGGCTTTACGGTTCCGGCTCCTGTCGGCACTGTGGACGTCCAACGGAGGCTTCATGACCCGATATCTCTTCCTGGCCCTGGGCGTTGCGGCCATTGCGGGCCCCGCGCTGGCCCAAACGCCGCCCGCCACCATCGGCGAACGGTACGTTCCAGCTCCCTGGTGGATGCGTGACCCGGTGATCGCCTCGGTGGGCCATGTGCGGGTCGAGGTCCCGACCAACCGCGCTGCCTTCTCGGCCACTTTCCAGGTTGTGGACCGTACTGCGGCCGAGGGCTCCCGACGCGCTGCCGATCAGGTGCGGGCCCTGAGCCAGACCCTCGCCGGTTTTGGCGAGGACGCGGTGCGGGTCGAGACGACCCTGACCACGCGCCCCCTCTATGACCAGTACCGCGACGCAGATGGAAATCTGCGCGACAATGTCCGGGCCGACCGTATCGACCGCTATCAGGTGGATGCGGTGATCAGCGTCACGGTCCAGGACACGGCGGTGCTGGAGCGGGCCTACGGGATCGTGGTGGCGGCCCAGCCCACCAATATCGGACATGTCAGTTTCTCGCTGCAGCCGGACAACGAGACCGTCACCTGGCTGGCGAACGAGGCGGTGCGCGACGCCGCCGCCCGGGCCCGGGTCGCCGCCGAGGCCGCCGGTTCGCGCCTGGGCCCGGCCCGCGTCATCGACCCCTCGGGCCGCGCGTGCCAGACCGACGTGCTGGCGGGCTGGCCGTCCTATGGCGCGGCGCCTCTGCCCACGACCGTGGACGACGTCGTCGTAACAGGCGCTCACGTCGCTGCGGCTCCGCCGCCGCCGCCGCCGGCGGCGCCCGGCGGCGGGGCGGATCAGGCCGACGCCGCCGGCCTGGCGCTCCAGCCGCCTCTGCGCTGGCTCTCGTCCCAGGCGTGTGTCGTGTACGGCCTGAACTGAGGCATGGCCGGTTTCCAGCCCGACCCCGCCTTCGACGCCGGTTCCCTGTTCGCCGGCGACTGGCCGCTCTGTCAGGTGCGGTTGCAGGATGACGCGCGCTTTCCCTGGCTGATCCTGATTCCCCGCTTCGAGGGTCTGGTCGAGCTGGGCGATCTGAACGCCGAACAGCGGGCGGTGCTGATGGAGGAGACGGTGCGGGCCGGCGCCGTCGTGCGCGCCATCGGCCAGCGGTCCATGCGGCCGGTGGAGAAGCTGAACATCGCCGCCCTCGGCAATGTCACCGCCCAGCTGCACGTCCATGTGGTCGGCCGTCGCCGCGACGACGGCCTGTGGCCGGATCCGGTGTGGGGCCGGGGGCGCGCCGCCCCCTATGCACCCGAGGTGCGTGGCGAGGTACTGGCGACGATCCGCAAGGGCTGAGCCCTATTCGGCCGCGTCCGCATAGGGCGACGAGGCGGCCAGATTGATGAAGCCGTTGGTCGACTCACCCAGCCCGATGATGATGAACTGGATGGCCAGGGCGCACAGGATCAGGCCCAGCACCCGCACCACCACCGCCATGCCGACCTCGCCCAGCAACCGGCTGATCAGGCCGGACAGCGAGAAGCAGACAAAGGTCACCAGAGCCGCCGCGCCGATGGCGGCCAGACCCGCCGCCGTGCCCGCCGGTCCGATCCGGGTGGCCTCGCCCGCCTGGATGATCACCGCCGAGATGGCGCCCGGCCCGATCAGCAGGGGGATGGCGATGGGAACCACCAGCCGCTGGAACCGTCGCCGGGCATAGCCGCGCACATCGCCCGGGTCGGTGGTCGGATCCACGTCGGCGAAGGTCTTCAGGAAGTCCTCGCGCGCCATGTCCAGGCCCAGCAGGAGCAGCAGGATGCCGCCCGCGATGCGGAACGCCGCCAGAGAGATGCCGAAGAACTCCAGCAGCGCCAGACCGGTGAAGAAGAAGAAGGTCAGGAAGGCGACGATGAACAGCGAGATGTACAGGCTCACGCCGCGCCGCTGGGCCGCCGTCGCCCCCGCCGTGGCGGCGGCGAAGATGGGCACATTGCCGATGGGGTCCACCAGGGCGAACAGGGCCACGAAAAGATTGACCCCGAGATCGACGGCGTTCATGTCCATGTCTTGGCCTGAAAATCTGTTCTGCCCCGCGTCCCGCCTCTATCGGCCGGGTCGCGCCGCTTCGCAACCCGCGTTCATCCACCCGAGCGCCCGGAGACCGCGCCATGTCCGACCCCCGCCTGATCTGCGCCCTTGATCTGCCCACGGCGGAGGAGGCCCGCGCCCTGACCGAACGGCTGGGTG
This sequence comes from Brevundimonas sp., assembly GCF_046293315.1. Lineage (GTDB taxonomy): Bacteria > Pseudomonadota > Alphaproteobacteria > Caulobacterales > Caulobacteraceae > Brevundimonas. The sequence continues at coordinate 276,960 of NZ_JBKBPF010000003.1, read as the reverse complement.
ACGCCGTCGAATTCTACAAGGTGGGGCTGCAGCTGTTCGCCACGGACGGCATGGCGCTGGCCCGCGATCTGAAGGGGGCGGGCAAACAGGTGTTTCTGGACTGGAAGCTGCACGACATCGGCGCGACGGTGGAAAAGGCCGCCGCCGCCCTGGCCGGGTCCGGCTGTGATCTTCTGACCGTCCACGCCCGGCCGCAGGTGATGGCGGCCGCCAGAAAGGGCGCCGAGGGTTCGGGCCTGAAAATTCTGGGCGTCACCGTCCTGACCAGCCTGACCGATGCGGACCTGACCGCCGACGATCACAGCCTCTCCGCCGCCGATCTGGTGGCGCTGCGGGTGCGTCAGGCGCTGGACGCGGGCATCGAAGGCGTGGTTTCCAGCCCCCAGGAGGCGGCGCAGGTTCGCGCGCTGGCCGAGGCCGCGGGCCGCCCGGACTTCCTGATCGTCACGCCGGGTGTCCGTCCTGCGGGCGCCGCCCTGGACGATCAGGCCCGCGCCGCAACGCCGGTCTCGGCCCTGCAGGCGGGCGCCACCCATCTGGTGGTGGGCCGCCCCATCACCGCCGCGCCTGATCCTCGCGGTGCAGCTCAGGCCATCGTTCAGGAGATGACCGCCGCCTGACGAACCTCAGCGGTCGTACAGATAGACGTCCTGGCAATAGCAGTCCCGGTCATAGCGGTAATCGTTGTCATACCGGTACTCGGCCCGGCGCCGTGTCGGCGGGCGGTCGTCGTGATAGCCGTACCGGTCGCGATAGCCGGGCTGCCGCTGGTCATGGCTGTAGCTGCGGCTGTAGCCGTACCGCCCGCCTCGGTCATAGCCATACTGGCTGTAGCCATGGCTCGGCTGGCTGTAGGTGTAGCTCTGGGTCCGGGCGTACGGATAGCCGACCCCGCCATACCCGTGGCTGTAGCCCGTCAAATGGGCGCTGTTCACACCGTAGGAATTATAGGTGGTGTAGGGCGCCGGGCGCTGGGGCGGATCATACCGCGTCTGACGGCGCTGGTCGCCACGTCCCCGGTCGTCGTAGCCCCGGCGGTCGTAACCCCGGTCATAGGACGGCTGTCGGTCATAGCCGTAGGACGGGTTCTGGCCCCCATAGGCGTAGGCTACCCGGTCATAATCATACCCGCCGCCGTAATAGGTTTGGCTCAGGGCCGGGGCGGCGGACAGCGTCAGCATGCCCACGGCTGCGATCGACAGCACAGATCTCATGGCGGTTCTCCAGCTCGGCCGCAAAGGTTAACGCGGCCGTCGGGACTTGGTTCGCTTATCGCCTCCGGCGCGAATTCAGCGCGCGGCCTTCTTCGGCGGCAAGGGGAAGAAGCCGCTGGTGCGGGCCACATAGTCCGCATAGCCGGGCCGCGACTTGTGCATCCCGCCCTCGGTGGTGGGCGCGCCCGACCACTTGGTCAGGGTGAAGCTCAGGAAGATCGGCCCGAGGATGGCGAAAAGGCCCGGAATGGTCTCCGCCGCCACCAGCCACAGACCCCACCAGACGCAGGCGTCGCCGAAATAGTTGGGATGGCGGGTGTAGCGCCACAGGCCGGTGTCCAGCACCTTGCCCTTGCTCTCCGGGTCGCGCTTGAACGCCGAGAGCTGGGCGTCGCCCACGGTCTCGAACACGATCCCGAACACCGCCAGGGCCGCGCCGGCCCAGCCGATCCAGCCCACGGCGGGCGCCGCCGAGACCTGCCCCAGCTGCACCGGCAGGCAGGTCAGCCACAGCAGCACCGCCTGGGGCAGGAACACGAACATCAGCGAGGCCGGTGCGAAGCCCTGTCCCTTGTTCGCGCGGCTCTTCAGCAGGGCCTGATAGCGCCGGTCCGGCCCGTGGGCGCGCCAGCGCCTCAGCAGGTGAACGCCCAGCCGGATGCCCCACACCGCGCAAAGCCCGGTCAGCAGCCCCTTGCGCAGGGGATCGCCGTCCGTCTGCACGAAGGTCGCGCCCGCCAGCAGCACCATGCCCAGACCCCACACCCCGTCGATAAAACTGACGTCCTTCAGCCGCAGCGCCAGCGCCCACAGGGCCAGCATGACCACCAAGATCAGGGCCAGGTTCCGGGCGAGCAGCAGAAGGATGTCGGTCATGGCGTCAGAAACGGTCCATCAGGGTTGGCGGATGCGGCGAGGCCTCAGTCCACGCACAGGGTGGCCGCGGCCCGGCCGTCCTCGACGCGGGTGAAGCAGCCGAAATTCGAGGTGTCCGCCTGACAGATCCCGGTCACGGCCTCGCCTTCGGCCGGACGCTTGTCGTCGGCCAGCCGGCAGTCGCCCGCGCACTGGTCACTGTCGGTGCAGGCCTGACCGGCGTCAGCATGGGGCATGACGCAGGTCATGCGGCCCAGCCGGCCTTCCGCGCGCCAGGTTCCGCCCTCGGCGCCACAAGCCGCCTGCGTCTCGGGCACGGCGGTCGGCGCCGCTGGGCCGGCGTCGGGCCCGGTCGCGGTGGTCGGCATGCAGGCGCCCAGGGTCAGGGCGGCGGCGGCGGCTGCGGCGAGGGTCCAGATCTTCATGAGGGGGAGGCTCCGTTTGGTCCGCTCCCATAGCGCATATGAGGGCCGATCGTTCAACGATTCCGGAGCCCTTAGAGCGGCGTTAACCCTCGCCGGGCATGGTCGTCAGCAAGTTTCGGGCCACTCGGCCTCGGACGGACAGAACGCGACAGGGGCGACGCCGTGATCGGGCAAAGGCTGGAGATCAGACAGGGCCAGGGGCTGGTCATCACGCCCCAGCTGCAGCAGGCCATCAAGCTTCTGCAACTGTCCAACCTCGAGCTCGACGCCTTCGTCGAGGCCGAGCTCGAACGCAACCCCCTGCTGCTGCGCGACGAAGGCGAGACCGACGCCGAGGAGCGCCGCGACGCCGACGCGCCCGTGGAGGTCGCCGATGACCGCGACGCCTCGGAACGCGACCTGACCGAAGGCTCTGCGCGCGACGCCGAGGGCGCCATGGACGCCCGCGACGACGACCTTTATGGCGACGCCGCGCCGGGCGAGCGCAGCGGCGACCGCGCCGCCGACGAGACCGGCCAGCCCGGGCTTTCGGAATGGTCCGCAGCGGGCAAGGGCGGCGGCCAGCCGCCGGGCGAGGGCTCCGACGACCGGCCCGACCGACGCGAACAGACCCTGTGGGAGCATCTGCTGGACCAGGCCGCCGTGGCCGGGTTCAGCCCCGCCGACCACGCGGTGGCCCAGGCCCTGATCGACATGACCGACGAGGGCGGCTACCTGCGCGGCGACCTCAACGAGGTGGCCGACCGGCTGGGCTGCGGCCTCGACAAGGTGGAGGCCGTGCTGGCCGTCTGCCACGGCTTCGAGCCCACCGGGGTCATGGCCCGCTCCGCCCCCGAGTGCCTCAGGCTGCAGCTGGTCGAGCGCAACCGCTTCGATCCGGCCATGGCCTGCCTGCTGGACAATCTGGAGCTTCTGGCCCGGCGCGACATGGCGGCGCTCAAGCGCGCCTGCGGCGTCGACGATGAAGATCTCCGCGAGATGATCAGCGAGCTCAAGGCCCTCACGCCCCGACCCGGCGCGGCCTTCGGCGGCGAGCCGGCGCAGACCGTGGTCCCCGACGTCTTCGTGCGCCCCGATCCCGCGGGCGGCTGGCGGGTCGAGCTGAACGGCGACACCCTGCCGCGCCTGCTGGTGGACAAGCGCTATCACGGCCTCGTCTCGGGCGGCGCGCGCGGCGAGGAGGAGAAGACCTTCGTCGCCGACTGCGCGGCCCAGGCCAACTGGCTGGTGAAAAGCCTCGACCAGCGCGCAAAGACCATTCTCAGGGTGTCGTCGGAGATCGTACGCCAGCAGGACGCCTTCCTCGCCTTTGGGGTCGAGTTCCTGCGCCCCCTGAATCTCAAGACCGTGGCCGACGCCATCGGCATGCACGAGTCCACAGTCAGCCGCGTCACCTCCAACAAATATGTGGCCACCCCGCGCGGGGTGTTCGAGCTGAAATTCTTCTTCACCGCCTCCATCGCCGCCACCGACGGCGGGGCGGCCCACTCCGCCGAAGCCATCCGCCACCGGATCAAGTCCATGATCGACAACGAGGTCCGCGACGGCGACGTGCTCAGCGACGACCGCATCGTCGACATCCTCAAGGAGGCCGGCGTCGACATCGCCCGCCGCACCGTGGCCAAGTACCGCGAGGCCTTGCGGATTCCCTCCTCGGTGGAGCGCCGCCGGACGTTGAAATCGGCCTGAACGGCCCCGCTTTCACACCCGCGTGAGAAAACGCCGAAAACCCCCGTTCCGCTTGACACCAAACGCGCGCGGGCGCGTTCTTTGGGCATGCAGATCCAGGTTAGTGGCAAGCACGTGGATGTCGGCGACGCGTTAGGCTCGCGCATCTCCCAGGAACTCGAAGACGGGATCGGAAAATACTTCGAACGCGGCGGAGAGAACGCCGAGGTCGTGGTTTCCCGCGACGGGCATCAGTTCAAGGTGGATTGTTGGGTCCGTCTGGCTTCGGGCCAGACCCTGGTCACCCACGGCCTCGGCGGCGACGCACACGCGGCGTTTTCCGAATCCCTGGACAAGCTTGAAAAGCGCGTTCGGCGGTACAAGCGCCGCCTCAAGGACCACCACGCAGGCCCCAGAGGGCTGTCGCCCGAACAGGAAGAGAATGCGGCCCGGGAAGTGGCTTCCCTGACGGTTTTCCGGGACCCGGACAGCGTCGAGGATGAGGAATTCGGCGACGCCGGCGCCCCGGGCGACGCCCCGGCCGCCATGGTCATCGCCGAGAGTCATTCCGAGATCAAAACCATGACGGTTGGTCGCGCGGTTCTGGAGCTCGACCTCACCGGATACCCGGTGATGCTGTTCCGCAACGCCGGCCATGGCGGCATTTCGGTGGTCTACAGACGGCCCGACGGCAACATCGGCTGGATCGATCCCGAGCGGACCGTGGTTTCACGGAACGGTCAGGGTTCCTGAGTTATAGCTTCCCCCTGCCGGCTTAAGCGTCTAATGGGGCGCCGCCTGCCCGCAAAAGTTAACAGTGTTTCGGGGTTAAGATGGACATCGGTGAATTGCTCGCGCGGGACGGCATCGTCACGCGCAGCGGGGCGTCGTCCAAGCGGCAGGCCCTGAACATGGTGGCCGACGCGGCGGCGCCGATTCTGGGAATCGATCACGCCCGGATCCTCGAGGCGCTGATGGAGCGCGAGGCCCTCGGCTCGACGGGCCTTGGCGGCGGCGTGGCCGCCCCCCACGCGCGTCTTGCAGGTCTGGACCGGGTCGTGGGCGTGTTCGTGCGTCTGGATCATCCGGTCGCCTTCGACGCGGTGGACGACCGGCCTGTGGACCTGCTGTTCGGCCTGTTCGCGCCACCCGAATCCGGCGCCGAGCACCTGCGCGCCCTGGCGGCGGTGTCGCGCCTGCTGCGCTCGTCGGAAATGCGCGAACAACTGCGCAAGGCCCGCACCACCGACGCCATCAACGCCCTGTTCGTGCGCGACCGGCCCGTGCAGGCGGCATAAGTGACCTAGTGGACTGAAACCGGCGCCAGCTCGTGGGCCACGGCGGCGGCGAAGGCAGTCTCGCGGTCGATCATGATCGCCAGTCGCTCGCCGTCCGCGCCATGCACGGCGTACAGCGTCTGGTCGGGCTCCAGATCCAGGCCCCGGATGTCGTCCACGCGCGCATCGGCCAGCACGTCGGCAGCCTTGATTTCGCGCACATAGACCAGGTCCGGCGCGCCAAGGGCGGTAAAGTCGTCTTTGGTCATGACCGGGGTCATGGGAATATCTCCTTCAGTAAGCCAACGCCCGGACGGGCGCGCGGTTCGACGCGCGCCGGCCGTCAGACGAAAAGAATGCGGTTCAGGCCGAGGTGATCGGGATTCGCCTGATGCTCTCGGCGCGTTCGGGGCGCTTCAGATCCACGTGCAGCAGCCCGTGCTCCAGCGCCGCGCCGGTGACCTCCAGCCCGTCGGCCAGGACGTAGCTGCGCACGAAACCGCGCGCCGCGATGCCCCGGTGCAGATAGGCGTTGTCGGTCTTGCCTGCGTCCTCGCGCTTGCCGGCGATGGTCAGCTGACGGCCTTCAAGGGTCACAGTCAGATCATCCGGCGTGAACCCGGCCACCGCCAGGCTGATCCGCACGCCGTCCGGCCCCCGGTCCTCGACATTGTAGGGCGGATAGCCTTCCGCCGCCGCCTTGGCGGCCCGGTCAATCAGGGCCCGGGTCTGGTCGAAACCCAGCAGGAAGGGGCTGTCGAACAACAGGGTTCGCGTCGTCATTCCAGTCCTCGCAACAAGCGACTGTCTGCCGGTCCGCATCCTCCCGTGAGCGGCGAGGACGCCCGGCGTCTCCGTGCAGATAGGAAACCCGCCGGCCCGGATCAATGTCGGACAGGGGAACGCCGGTTTCCGGCTTTTTAAGCTTTCCATGTTGCGGTGCGATGCGTCGCCGTCGCCAGAATGGCCGGGCGGTACCGGAGTCTTTTATTTTGTCCATGTTCGGCACCCTGTCCCTGTCAGCCAAGGTCACCCTGCTGACGGTCGTCGGCCTGATCGTCCTTGGCCTGTCCCTGACCCTGACCGCGTCTCACCTGATGACGCGCGAGGCTGAGTCCCGCGCCCATGAGCGCCAGGAAACCAACATGCGCGTGGCCTGGGAGGTGCTGAGCGGCTACGGCGACACCTTCACCATCCGCGGCGAGACCATGTACGCGGGCGACGCCGCCCTGAACGACAATTTCGAGCCTGTCGACCGGATCAAGACCCTGGTCGGGGGCACGGCCACCGTGTTCCAGAACGATGTGCGCATCACCACCAATGTGGAGCGTCCCGAGGGCGGCCGCGCCGTGGGCACCCAGCTGGCGCGCGGACCGGTGTGGGACGCGGTGCTGCGCGACGGCCAGCCCTATCGCGGCGAGGCCGATATCCTGGGTACTCCCTTCTTCGTGGCCTACGACCCGATCCTGAACGCCGCCGGCGAGGTGATCGGCGTGCTCTATGTCGGCATTCCCCGCGCCGACTTCATGGCCTCGGTGGAACAGACGCGCCTGTGGCTGCTGGGCCTGGGCGTGCTCGCCACTCTGCTGATCGCCGGCGGCGGGACGCTGGTGGCGCGCCGCATGTTCCAACCCCTGTCGGCGCTGGGCGGCGCCATGACGGCGCTGGCGGACGGCCACACCGATATCGACACGCCCGGAGTGGCGCGTCGCGACGACGTGGGCGGCATGGCGCGCGCCGTGGTCGCCTTCCGCGACGCCGAGATCGCGCGCCGTCGGCTTGAAGGCGAGGCCGAGGCCGCGCGCGCCGAAGCGGACGCCCAGCGCCTGTCGAATGAACAGACCAGGACCGCAGAGGCCGACGGCGACCGCGCCATCCTCACCGCCCTCAACCGGGCGCTGTCCGCCCTGGCCGACGGGGATCTGACGCACCGGATCACCACGACCCTGCCGCCGAAAGCCGCGCAGCTGAAGGACGATTTCAACACCGCCGCCGACAGGCTGGCGGACGCCATGCGCACCATCATGGTCGCGGTGGACGCCCTGACGTCCGGCGCCGGAGAAATCCGCGGTGCCGCCGACGACCTGTCGCGCCGCACCGAACAGCAGGCCGCCGGGCTGGAGGAAACCGCCGCCGCCCTGGACGAGATCACCGCCACCGTGCGCCACGCGTCCGAAGGCGCCGGTGAGGCCACCCGGGAGGCGCGCTCGGCCCGTGAAGCGGCCCGCTCCAGCGGCGATCTCGCCGTCCAGGCGGTGCAGGCCATGGGCGACATTGAACAGTCCTCGACCCAGATCAGCCAGATCATCGGCGTGATCGACGAGATCGCCTTCCAGACCAACCTGCTGGCCCTCAACGCGGGGGTCGAGGCGGCCCGGGCCGGCGACGCCGGTCGCGGCTTCGCCGTGGTGGCCTCCGAAGTGCGGGCCCTGGCCCAGCGCTCGGCCGACGCGGCCAAGGAGATCAAGACGCTGATCTCCACCTCGGGGGCCCAGGTGGGATCGGGCGTGAAGCTCGTCCGCGAAACCCGCACCGCCCTGGACGGCATCGTCGCCCAGGCCGGGCGCATCGACGGCCTCGTGGCCGAGATCGCGGCCTCGGCCCAGGAACAGTCCACCGGCCTGCACGAGATCAATACCGCTGTGAACCAGATGGATCAGGCGACCCAGCAGAACGCGGCCATGGTCGAACAGACCACCGCCGCCAGCCATCGCCTGGCCGAGGAAGCCCAGCGACTGGCCCAGCTGGTGTCCATGTTCCGTCTCGACGCCGCCCGCGACGCCGACGTTCGGATGGTCGCCGCCGCCTGACCGGGCTCAGCGGCGGTCGAACCGGTGGTCAAGCGACCACCGCCCGGCCCCGTAGGTGGCGAGGATCAGTCCGACGAAGATGAGGATGGCGGGCGGGAACAGCCCGCGCCCGTCCGCCCCGGCGCCCCACAGCAGCGCCACAGCGACGATGAAGTTGAGGCTGAGCAGCAGCCCGGCCCAGCGGGTCAGCACACCGGGGATCAGGGCCACACCGATGGCGAACTGGGCCCAGACCGAAAGCGGCGCGGCGATGGCGGGCAGGGGACAGTTCACCCCGGCGAGGAACGCCTCGAACTCGGCCATGCGGGCGGTCGAGGTGATGTTGTCCCACACGCCCCAGATCAGGAATCCGCCCACATAGAGCCTCAGGGCCAGCATGGCCCCGGACTGCAGGGCGTTCAGGCGGCTGATCTCGATCATGCATGGTCCCTCCCGCCGACATCAGCCGACAGGTCCGGACCTGCGTCAAGACGCCGGATCAGGTCGCCGCGAACTCGCTCAGGGCGTCCATGACGGCGCGGTTCTGGTCCTCGGTCCCCACGGTGATGCGCAGGGAGTCATGCAGGCCATAGCCGCCCACGGGCCGCACGATGATACCCTTCGAGTTCAGATAGTCGCTGGCCGCCTTGGCCCGGTCCGCGTCCTTGAAGCGAACCAGAACGAAGTTGCCCGCGCTGGGCGGAACCTCGAAGCCGAAGCCCTTGATGGCCTGGGTCAGGCGCGGCCGCCAGGTCTGGACCAGTTCGCGCGACGCCTTCACGTGGGCCTCGTCGGCCAGCGCGGCGACGGCGGCCTCGATGCCCGGGACGGAGACATTGAACGGCAGGCGGATGCGGTCCACCGCCTCGGCCACGTGCAGCGGGGCATAGCCGAAGCCGACCCGCAGGCCCGCCAGACCGTGAATCTTCGAGAAGGTCCGCGTCACCACGATGTTGGCGCTGTCCCGCGCCAGCGGGAAGGCCGTGGCCCAGTCGGGCTCGGTCACGAACTCCGCATAGGCCTCGTCCACAACCAGAATGACCGAGGACGGCAGCTCCGCGTGCAAGCGCTCGATCTCCTCGGCCGCGTTCCACGATCCGGTGGGGTTCGACGGGTTGGAGACATAGACGATGCGGGTGCGCTCATCGACCTGCGCCAGCAGGGCGTCGACCTCGGCCTTGAGTTTGGGCTCGGGCGCCGACTTGACCTCGGCCTGGTTGGCCAGTGCCGAGATGCGGTAGGCCAGAAAGCCGTACTGGCCGGTGACGATGTTGTCGCCCGGCGTCAGATAGGTCTGGTTCAGAAGGGCGAACACCTCGTCGGAGCCGTTGCCGAAGATCAGGCGCTCGGGCTCCAGCCCGTGGTGGTTGGCCACCGCCTCGCGCAACTTCGCGGCCCGTCCGTCGGGATACAGCGCCAGATTCCTGATCGCCGTCTCATAGGCCTCGCGCGCCAGCGACCCGGCCCCGAGGGCGTTCTCGTTGGAGGACAGCTTCATGGGCTCGGCCACCCCGTCCACCTTGGACTTGCCGCCAACATAGGGGGCGATGTCCAGAATCCCGCTCTTGGGGGCGGGTCCAGTCGGCGCGGCGCCCTTGTCGGTGTCGGTCATCAGCATCTTCCCTGTCGTATCTTCAGAACACCGGCGCGGCGCCGATCACGCCGCTCAGCCGTCCGGTGGGGGCGATCAGGCGCCCGTCGTCGGGCTGCACATAGCCCGCCAGCATGAACAGCTTCAAGCCGCCCGCGGTTTCCAGCGGCGTTCCCGCCAGACCCCGCTGGGCCAGAAGGTCCGTGATCTTCGCCTCGTCGCCCGCCGCCTCCACCACCCAGAAGGTGCGGTCGTCGCCCGTGGGCCCGATCGCTTCGCCCGATACCACCAGCGCCAGCGGACGGCCCGAGGCGTCGTCGGGCAGGGCGGCGGTGACGCGCAGATCCGGCTGGGCCAGCAGCCGCGCCCACCACGGCGTCGACCGCCCCAGATCCAGCACCGCCCGGCCGCCCTCGCGCGCCGCCTTCAGTGCGGTCTCCGCGTCATGGGCCGAGCGCACCCCGTGGCCGAAGCGGTCCGCCGCCAGCAGGGCCGACAGCGGCCCCCACACGCTCACCGGCCCGGCGCTGCCCGCCTCCATCCGGCTCCACAGGGTCCGCACCAGCGCCGGCGACACGCCCCCCGCCTCGGCCAGCACCGCACGCAGGGCGATCACCGACTCGTCGCGCGACCGGACCCGGCCGGCGCCCGCGCGCGCGGCCAGCGCGGCCATCAGCGCCCGGTCCAGATCGGCCAGATCGGTCATCAGAACAGCTCGGGCGCGGGGGCCAGGTTGAACGGCCCCATCCACGCCCGGCCGTCGCGGAACTCCACCTCCAGCTCCACGTCGCCGGTCAGGACCTCCGTCGCCCCGGCGGCGGCGGCGGCGCCCACGGTGGCGGTCCGGTCCACGGTGTCCGAGCGGGACAGCCCCGTCAGGGCCGTGGCCGCCCGGTCGGCGGACAGCCGCAGGGTCCCCACCAGCCGCCCGTCCTCGTCCGCGCGCAGCTCTTCCGAGGTCAGCCGCGCGGCGCTGTCGCCCGCCTGCATCTCGCCGCGCACGTCGAGGAAGCGCCCCCCCGAGGCGGTCCACGCCGCCAGCAGGGTCGGCGCGTCCGGCCCGCTCAGGCCCTGGAAATTCTCCACCACGGTCTCGGCCTGCAGACTGAACAGTCCGTCCCGGCTCATGAAGGCGATGGGCCCGCCGTCGCGCCCGGTGGCGTCGATCAGGCGGAACAGCACGTCCACATTGCGCCGCGACGCGGGCAGAGCGGTCTGCACCACCTCGGCCGTGGCCTCGCGGGCCTGACCCGGCCGCACATACAGCTCGATCCGCTCGGCCCGCGCCAGCGGGAAGGGCTCGGCGCCGGGGTGGGCGGTGAACACCGGCTCCAGCACCTCCAGAGCCAGGGTCGGGAACGGCTGGGTCAGGCCGCTGGCCGAGGCGCGGATCACCGGTGCGTCCACCGCCACCTTGCCCTTGTCGCCCCGGGTCAGCACCAGCCCGTCGCCCGCGATCACCACCCAGCGATCGGGCCGATAGGCGTTGGCCTCGGCGATCAGGCGCGGCGCAGCGATCTCATGACCCGTGGGCGCGGTCAGGCGCACATGCTGGCTCTCCAGCCGCGTGCGGAACGGCCAGCCGGTCAGGGCGGGCTCGGTGTAGACCACCTCCCAGCCCTGGGTGCGCAGGCCCTCGGCGGCCAGGTCCAGACGATCACGCACCTGCTGCGACAGCCAGAACCACCAGCCGGTCCAGGCGACCAGGACGATCAGGACAATGGCGAACGGAATGATCAGGGGCGCATAGCCCGCGCGGGTTTGGGTCATGCGCCCTCCGTTAGCTTGGCTTGAGGAACGCGCCAACCGTCTCGATGGCCTCCACCAGTCCCATTCTTTGCACTTCGGCCCCCGGCGGCAGGCCCGCGAACAGCCGCGTCGGGCTGGCGGCGTCCAGCATCACGAACACCCCCTTGTCGTCGGCCCGGCGGATCAGGCGCCCGAACGCCTGGCTGACCCGGCCCCGGGCGATGGCGTCGTCATAGCCGCGCCCGCCGAAGGTCTCGCGCCGCGCCTTGTGCAGCAGGTCCGGCCGCGGCCACGGGGCCCGATCGAACACCAGAATGCGCAGCGACCGGCCGGGCACGTCGACCCCGTCCCGCACGGCGTCGGTCCCCAGCAGGCACGAGTCCTCCTCGGCCCGGAACACGTCCACCAGCCCGCCCACCTCCAGCGGATCCATGTGCTGGGCGTACAGCGGGATGCCCGCCCGGGCCAGATCCGGCCCCAGCCGCTCATAGACGGCCTTCAGCCGGCGGATGGCGGTGAACAGGCCCAGCCCCCCGCCGCCCGCCGCAAGGAACAGCTCGCGCATGGCCGCCGCGATCTGGCGCGGGTCGTCGCGCGCCACGTCGCCCACCACGATCACCCGGCTGTTGGCGGCGTAGTCGAACGGACTCTCCACCTTCAGGGTCCGGGGCCGCTCCACCAGCCGGGCCGAGCCGGTGCGCATGCGCGCCATGTCGAACGGATCGTCGGCCATGGGGTCCGACAGGGTGGCCGAGGTCACCAGCACCCCGTGCGCCGGGGCGATCACCGCCGCCTCCAGCGGGATGGTCGGATCGATCCAGTGCCGCCGCAGGGCCACGTCATGGATGCGGCCGAAGGCCACCTCCGCCGACAGCCAGTCCACGAAGTCCGGGTCCGGCGCCGCGTCCCCGTCCTCCAGCGCCGCCAGCATGGCGCGCCAGCCGGGCAGGGTCATGCGCGCGCGCCGCTCCAGCCCCCGCAGCGCCCCCTCGATGCGCGCCCGCGCCCCGCCGTCCAGCTCGGCCGCCTCGTCGTCCAGAATGTCCTCAAGGTGCCGGGCCAGGGCCAGCAGGGGCGCCTCCACCGCCGCCAGCGCCCGCGCCGCCCCGCGCGCCGCCTCGACCACCGGCTCGGTCGACGGGCGCACCGCGCACTCCATGCCGAACTCGCCGCCGCCATAGGTGGCCGTCTCCGACGTGCGCGCCCGCAGCTGCACCAGCGCCGCGGCCAGAAAGATCTCGATGGGGCCGATGGGGTTCACCTCGCCGGACGGCGGCGCGATCCGGCCCGACGCGCCTTCCCCCGGCAGCTGCGCCGCCGCCCTGACGGCATCCGTCAGGGCCTGCCGCGCGGACTCCGACTCCGCCACCAGATCGCCCAGGCGCTGCTCCAGCCCCCGCCCGCGCCGCCCGCGCCCCTCCGGCCCCCGGATCCAGCGCCGCAGCTCGGCCGCCTCCTGCCCCGACAGACAGGCGGAAAAGGCGCTGTCCGCCGCGTCGAACAGATGGTGCCCCTCGTCGAACACCACCCGCTTCAGGGCGGCGGTCTCGGTGTCGCCCTTGATGCCCCGCGCCGCCCGCGCCCCGTCGAACGCCGCCTGGCTCATCACCAGCGCATGATTGGCCACCACCAGATCGGCCCGGCGGCTGGCGCGGATGGTCTTCTCCACGAAACACATGCGGTAGTGGGGACAGGCGGCGTGCACGCACTCCCCGCGCCGGTCCACCAGATTGGCCGCCCCCGCCTGCTGCGCCGGGGCCACGGCGAACAGCCCGGGCAGCCAGCCGGGGAAGTCCCCGCCGGTCATGTCCCCGTCGCGGCTGTGCATCACCCAGCGCGCCGTCAGAGCCGCCCCGATCAGGTCGCCGTTCCCCAGCTGCGCCCCCTGAACCAGCTCCTGCAGGTTCAGCAGGCACAGGTAATTCTCGCGCCCCTTGCGCACCACCGCCTTGACCCGCCGCACCTCCGGATCGGGCCAGATGGCGTGGCTCTCCCGGTCGATCTGGCGCTGCAGGGCGCGGGTGTAGGTGGACACCCACGCCGCCCCCTGATTGCGCTCGGCCCACAGCGAGGCGGCGGCCAGATAGCCCAGGGTCTTGCCCGTGCCCGTCCCCGCCTCGGCCAGCAGCACCCGGGGCCGCCCCTCCTCGTTGCGGGGCGAAAAGGCGAAGGCCGCCTCGGCCGCATAGTCCGACTGGGTCGGCCGCGTCTCGTCCAGCCCGGACGCTTCCAGCAGCTTGGCCAGACGGATGCGCGCGGACTCCGAATCCACCGGCGCCGACCCCGCCTCGCCGCGCGGCGCCTCGTCCTCCCACTCCGTCAGCCGCGACCACACGTCGAGGCCCGAGCCCCGATACTGCCGGTCCCGGATCGGCTGCGACTTCAGGGCCGTCAGCACCCGCGGGGCCCAGGCCCAGCCCGCCTTCTCCAGCGTCTCGGCCAGGGTCACCGCCGCCTCGCGCCCCGGCCAGGCCGGATCGGTCATCTCCTTCAGCAGGCTCTCCGCCGCCTCGCGCAGGGCCGCGGCCTGCTCCGGCGCGGTCTTCGGCGCCTCGCGCCCCAGCGCCAGCGCCAGCCCCGTGGGCGACGGGGCGCAGAACTCCACCGGCCGCACAAAGGCGAACAGCTCCAGCGCATCCATCAGCTTGGGCGACCGCCCCGGCGGCGTCAGGCCCAGCCGCCGCGCCGTCAGGCTGGCGTGGGCCACCAGAACCGCCCCGCCGGTGAACAGCCCCTCGGCCGCCCCCCGCCCGATCGCCCGCGCCCCCGCCTCATCCGCCACGGCCCCCGCCCCCGGCGGCACCGCCAGCGCCGGCGGCAGATCCCGCCACGCGGCGGCCGCGTCGGTCTGGATGGCGGGGGTGTGGAGGGCGGTGGTCACCGGTGTTTCATAGCCGCCGCCCGCCTGAAACGAAACCGGAACGTGCCCCCACCCACCCGTCATTCCCCGCCTTGAGCGGGGAATCCAGACTCACCGGCCGTTCAGAACCAGCCCGGCCCTGTCAGTGAGTCTGGATCCTCGGGTCAAGCCCGAGGATGACGGTCAGAAGCGATGGCCCTCAAATCGCTTTCAACGGCATCTTCAGGAACCGCTTCCTCGACGGCTGGAGCGGCTTTTTACGCAGCCGCCTTTCCAGCGCCCCTATAATGACTGGTCTCGTTAGAAGCGGAGGCGCGATTCGGACAATTCGGACAATTCGGACACTGTTTTTTTAGCCGCCGGGCCCGAAACCCCCCAGGTCGCCGGCCGGGAGGGGCTTTGTATGGAAAGGCGTTTTCCGGATTTCGGACAATTCGGACTCTCTTTTCTTCAAGCCCGGAGTCCGAAATCAGGTCCGGCGGAACAGGGCCGAGGCGGCCCAGCCGGTGAAGGCGGCCAGGATCACGGCGACGATGCCGTAGAGCCACGACCGCATATGGGCGAAGTCATAGATGGCGCGCTCGACACCCACCTTGTCCACGGTCAGCTCCATGCGGCTGACCGACACGGCCTCGCCCTCCTGGAACAGCCAGACCTCGGCCTCATAGATGCCGGTCGGCGCCTCGGTGGGCAGCTCCACCTCGGCCCGGAACAGGCCCTGATCCACGAAGCGCACCCCGTCCGGGTCGGTGGCGTAGAGGGCCGCGTCCTCCTTCAGGCGGATCACCGCCCGGCGCCAGTCCAGATAGTCCTCGCCCAGCCGGTTGATGACCACATCCCGCACCCCGAACCGGGTCACGGTAGTCTCTTCCTCCGGGGCGTTGATGCGCAGGTGGTCGACGCCTACGCCCAGACGGCGCAGGACGCTGAAGCTGGCGATGTCGCTGAGCGGCCGGGTCGAGGCGGTCATGTAGAAGCCCGGCGCGCCCTCGAACACCACCGGGCGGCTGTTCAGCCACAGGCCCGCCACGCGCACCTTCCGCACCAGCCGCAGGGGCTGGTCCGGGCCCCGCACCACCACCACCACGTCGGCGGGGGTGTCGCTCGGATTGAACACGGCCCCGTACAGAACCATCGAGGCGCCGGCGAAGCCCGTGTCGATGTCCACCGTGGCCTCGGTCAGGGCGGCGGCCACCCGCGCCCGGGTCACGGGGGTGATGGTCTGCATGCTCTCGGCCGGGGCCTCGGCGACGACGGCGGGCGGCTCGGGCGGGGGGGGTGAGTCCTGGAACATCAGTCCACCCCCGGCGCCAGGACGAACATCTCGGCGGGCCGAACGAACAACTCCAGTCCCATCTGGATGCCCACCAGAAGCACGATCAGACCCAGCACGGCCCGCATCTCCTCGGCCCGGAACTTGCCCGCCATGCGCGCCCCGTACTGGGCCCCCACCACCCCGCCGAACAGGAGCAGGGACGACAGCACGATGTCCACGGTCTGGTTGCGGCCCGACTGCAGCACCGTGGTGATGGCCGTGGTGATGATGATCTGGAACAGGCTGGTGCCCACCACCACGCTGGCCCTCATGCGCAGCACGTACAGCATGGCCGGCACCAGGATGAAGCCGCCGCCCACCCCCATGATGGCCGACAGGATCCCGGCCAGCACGCCCAGACCCAGCGGCGGGATGGCGCTGATGTACAGGCCTGAGCGCGGGAATTTCATCCGCCACGGCAGGCCGTACAGCCACATGGGGCGGCGGTTCTGGGGCCGGGGGGCGGGGAGGCCCTTCTTGCGGCGGATGATGGCCTCGAGGCTCTCCTTCAGCATCAGCCCGCCGATGGCGCCCAGGAAGATCAGATAGGACAGGGCCACCACCAGATCGGCCTGGCCCAGCAGGCGCATCAAGCGGAACAGCTCGACCCCGCCGATGGCCCCCATGGCGCCGCCCAGGGCCATGATCCCGCCCATGCGGTAATCCACGCCCTTCTTGGCTGTGTAGGTGATCACGCCCGAGGTGGAGGAGGCGACCACGTGGCTGGCCTGGCTGGCCACGGCCACGGTCGGCGGAATGCCCATGAAGATCAGCACCGGCGCCATCAGGAAGCCGCCGCCGATCCCGAACAGGCCCGAGATGAAGCCCACCGCCGCGCCCAGCAGGATCAGCAGGGGTGCGTTCACCGACACTTCGGCGATCGGCAGGTAGATGTCCAAGGCGCTCGCCTTCGGCTCAGGAACTCGAAACAACCTCCGAAGGGGAGGCGTGAAAGGCTGGTCTACCGACCCGCCTGATGATGCGCCAGCGCGGACACCCGAAAAGGGTGCGTCAGGCCGTCATCAGGCCAGCGGCGGGGCCTCGAAGGCGTCGGCCGCCTGCCGCGCGGTGCGCCGGACGCCGGCCGACAGCAAGCCCGCGAGGCGGTCCGCATCGATCTGCGCCTGCTCGTCCCCGGCCCGGCCCGCGACCAGGTACCACTTGTACGCCTCGCCCGCATTGGCGGCCACGCCGTCGGCGCCCTGCTCGTAGATGCGGCCAAGATTGTACTGGCTGTCGGTCAGGCCGCGCTCGGCCGCCTGACGGAACCAGCGCACCGCCTGCACCTGGCTGCGATCGCCGCCCAGGCCGTCGAACAGGTAGAGCCCCAGATTGTGCATGGCCCGCACCTCGCCGCCCTGCGCGGCGCGCTCGGTCCACACCCGGGCTTCCGCCGCGTTCTGGGTCACCCCGTTGTCGCCGCCTTCATAGAGGCGGGCCAGATGAAACTGGGCCGTGACGTTGCCCAGGTTGGCCGCCCGGGTCAGGGTCTCGATCGCGCCCGCGTCGCCCGCTTCCAGCTGGGCCTCGGCCTGCTGGTACAGGGCTTCCGCCTCGCTCTCCCCGGTCGGCCGTGCGGCGGCGTCCAGGTCCGGCAGCATGGCGGCGGCCAGAAGGGTTGTCCCGCCCTCGTCGCCCGCCATGCGCGGCCCCAGGCCCGAGGCGTCCGTCAGGCGGGTGTAGCCGAACACCGCCCCCGCCAGGGCGGCCACAGCCACCGAGGCCAGAAACGCCTTCTTGATGGTGCCGCCGTCGCGTCGCGACTGGCGATCCATGCGCTCCTGCAGCCGCGACTTGCCGCCGCGCTTCAGGCCGAAGCCGCCGCTGGACGGCGCGGGCTCGGGGGTCGCCATGGCGGCGCGTGCGGCGTTGATGGTGTCGCGGGTCGCGCTGATGCGCTGGCCAGGGCCCGGCTCCACGAACTCGGTCTCGGCGGCGAAGTCGTTCTCGACCGCCAGGGCGTCGCTGACGTCGGCTCCGCCGAAAGCGCCGAAGGGCTGCGTGACCTGGGGCGCCGGCGCGGCCTCGGCCAGAACCGGCTGCTGCGCGGGTTCCGCGGATGCGGGCTCGGCCGGCGTCGGTTCGGCCGCCGCAGGCCCAGCCGCCGGCAGCCGCGCGAAAGGCTCCGCGGCGGCGGCGGTCGGCGCCGCCGCGATGTCCATCTCGCCCAGATCCTCGCCGGGCCAGTTCATGGGGTCTTCGTCGCTGAAGGCGTCGGGGAAGGCGGCGGCGCGCCAGTCGGGCTCGGGGCCCCGCGCGGGCGTTGCCGGCTCGGCCGGGCGATCCCCGACGCGCTTCTCGATGCTTTCGCGGGCCTCGGCCAGCAATCGCGCGGTGCGCTCTTCACTGAGCCGCATACGCTCAGCCAACTCGCCCGAGGCGCGGTCGTACTGCTGTTCGATCTTGTCGGACGACCGCTTGAGCCGCTCGCCGATGTCGTCCAGCGCCTGGGCCGAGCGCCGCTCGGAGTCGGAAATGCGTTCGGCCAGCCGCTCGGAGATTTTGGTGATCTCGCCGCCCAGCTTCTCGATGGCCAGGGCGTGCCGGTCTTCCGAGCGGATCAGGCGCTGCTCGACCCCCTGGGCCAGCTTGACCATGTCCTGCTCGACCCGGCGGGTCATCTCCTGGCCAAGCGCGTCGAACCGGCGGCCGTCGTCACCCTCGGCCTTGACCATGCGCTGGTTCAGGTTCTGGGCGATGCGCAGAACCTCCTTGCCCATGGTCTCGACGGCCTGGGCCGAGCGTCGCTCGGACGCCTGCACCTGTTCGCCGATGGCCAGAACGGCGCGCTCGATCTTCTCGATCCGCCCCTCGGCGGCCGCCGAGTCCAGCCGCCGCATCATCTCGGCGCGGTTGGTCTCCACCTGACGGCTCAGGGTCTCGGCCAGCTTCTCGAAGCGTGCGGCGTCGCTGGCCCCTTCGCTGCGGGGCGTGCTCTCGGCGGCGCGCATGCGCTGATCCAGCCCGGCGAAGGACTGCTCCAGCGCCCGCAGGGCGTCGGTGGTGCGGGTCTGGGCCGCGTCCAGCCGGGCGCCGACCTGGCTGAGGATCTCCGAGCTGGAGACGCGCGAGACCGCCTCCTCGGCCTTGTCGGCCCGGCCGCGCAGCTCGATGAAACCGGTCCGCTGGCGCTCTTCCAGATCATAGAACCGACCCGCCAGGGTCCCCAGCGCGGTCTCGACCTTCTTGAAGGCATCGGCGGTCTGCGGACCGGTGTCGGTCTCGAAGCGACGCAGACGGCGATGGCCCTCGCGCAGTTCCTCGGCGATGTCGTCGATGCGGCGGCCGTGGGTCCTGAACTGGTCGTCGACGTTGTCCAGGCGGTGCACCAGCCCGCTGACGGCCTGATCGACGCCGGAGATCGCGGTGGTCGAGCGCCGCTCGGACGCCTCCAGCCGGTCGGCGATCATCTCTACAGAAGCCGCGACCCGGTCCAGGGTTTCGTCCCGGCCATAGGCGTCATCCATCCGTCGCAGACGCGAACGGCGGTCGTCCCGCGGCGCGGCTTGATGCCGGCGCGGCAGGGGCGTCACCCCGTCATCCTCGTCTTCCAGGATCATCTGGTTGAGCCACTCGCCCAGGGTCATCCCCGAACGGCGCGCCAGATCCTTGGCGATCTCACGCGCCTTGGGTTCAATCCCTTTGACGCTCCAAGGCGCCGCTGCGCTCACTGATTCGTCTCCCGACCCGTTTCCATGACGCTACTCGCCCAAATCCGGGGTGTAAACGGATGGTTAACCCCAATATCTAGCGGCGCCGTCTTGTTCCTGTGGACAGTCACGCCGCCGGATTCATACCTGCGGTGATACGGTTAACGAGGCGTAAAGGGTTAACGGCCTGCGTAATCTTTCGGCAGCACTTGCCGCCTGGCGCCGCGCACGCCATCTGGCCGTCGTCATGAGCACCCTCGCCACCCTCGTTGCCCTGGCCATCGTCCTGGGCCTGACCGTCTTCAGCGGCTGGCGGGGCGCGCGCCCGCCCGATCTGATGCGGGGACCGCGCATGGTGCCGTGGCGCAGCCTGATGCTGCTGGGCATCGTCGCCTGCATCTTCCTCATCGTTCATCTGGTGAACCTGGCGGGCTTCGACACCAGCGCAGCCGGGCCCCGGTTCTGATCGGAACATAGGCCGCCGCCGCCGGTTATCGGGGCTCATCCGCAAGAGGAGCCGATCATGACCGACCATCTGGACCGCAAGGACGCCGAGGAGCGCCTGTTCAAGGCGATCGAGGACACCCGCGTGGGCATGCTGGGCGTCGCGGGCGGTGAGCCCCGGCACATGCAGCCCATGACCGCCTTCCTCGAACGCGAGGCCGGCGAGCTTTGGTTCTACACCTACCGCGACACCGACCTGGTGCGCGACGTGAACGCCTCCGGCGGCCACCACGCCATGTTCTGTCTGATCTCCAAGGACCGCGAAGTCTACGCCTGCCTCGGCGGTCACCTTGAAGAGCAGTTCGATCGCGAGCGCATGGAGCGGTACTGGAACCCGGTCGTCGCCGCCTGGTACCCGCAGGGCAAGGACGACCCCCGACTGACGCTCGTCCGCCTGCGGCTGGACGACGCCCAGATCTGGATCAGCGAGGCCGGTCCGGTGCGCTTCGCCTTCGAGATCGCCAAGGCGAACCTGACGAAAGAGACCCCCGATCTGGGCGATCGCGCCGACATCCAGTTCTGACAGACCTCAACGCGGGTCCAGCAACAGTCCCGACACTGTAGCGGCCAGCAAACGCGGCGCGACCGGCAATCGCGCCGCACGCCCCAGGACGTGGTCACGCACCCAGGGCAGCACCCGTCCGTCCGCCTGATAGAATGGCGTGAAGGCCCAGCTCAGCGCTTGATACAGCCTCACGTGCCAGCGGCGGGCGGCGGCGTAGGCGGGCAGGGCGATGGTCAGATCATCGGTCCGCGCCAGCGCCTCGGCCAGGGCGAACGCGTCCAGCAGACCCATGTTCACACCTTGGCCCAGTTGCGGGCTGGTGGAATGGGCCGCATCACCGATCACCGCCAGCCGGTCTCCATAGGGGCGCTGCAGGGTGCAGTGGGCGTAGTGCGCCAGGGTCAGATCCCCGGGCGCGGTAATGGCGTTCAGCAGGGGATCCATCTCGGGCCAGAAGCCCAGCACCGCGGCTTTCCAGGCGTCCAGCCCTCCAGCGCGCCATGCGTCGTGGTCCCGGCCCTTCAGGCTCCAGAAGATCGTCGCCAGACGCTGATCTGACCCGGGCCTGCGGCCGCATGGCAACACCCCGATCATGGTGTCGGCGCGGCGATAGACTTGCTCAAGCGCGGTGGCGTCAAAGCCCGCCCCGTCCGCCCATGGCACGGTCGCCCAGAGGGCCCCGAAGGTCAGCGGCCGACGCGGCCCCTCCAGTCCCTCGGCGATGGGTGACCGGGCGCCAGAGGCGTCGATGACCAGATCAAACTGCGGGGAGCTCCGCCCCTTGGCGTCGGTCAGACGGCCATCATTCGCCCCGACCGCAGCAAATCCGGTCTCAAAACCAACGCCCGCCGCCAGACAGGCGCCATAGAGCACCTCGAACAGCGCGGCCCGGTGCACACCCAGCGCCGCTCGCGGCTGCTTCAGGTCGGCGTAGCGCACGTCCAGAACGGTGCGATAGGTCGGCGCAGCCCGGCCGAACAGCCGCGCCACCGGCTGGCCGAGCGCCGCCACTTCGTCGGTCAGGCCCAGATCGTCCAGCACGTGCAGGCCTGTGGGCTGCAGCAGGAACCCGGCGCCGACCGGGCGCGGGGCCTCGAACCGCTCATGCACAACCACCCGCCGTCCCTGACGCGCCAGCATCAGCGCGGTCGCCAGCCCCGAAGGGCCCGCGCCGACAACCGCGATGTCGCGAGGGCCGGTGCTCACCGGCTCAGGCGGGGACCAGGTCCAGCAGGTCCAGATTGGATTCGTATTGCGGCCAGGGAATCACCAGTCGCCAACGCCGCGTTTCGATCCGCTCCAGAACGCCCACCATGTCCCGCTCCGGCCGTCGGCCATAGGAGTTGGCGGGCGGCTCGCTGGCCAGGGCCATGGAGCCTAGGAACACCATGCGCCGGTCGCTTTCGGGGAACAGCAGGCCGCCGGGGCGCTGGGATCCCGTCAGCTTGATGAATTTCAGGCCGTTCGGCGACTCCTCGACCCGGCAGGCGAACCAGCCGTAGACCACATAGCCCAGACCCTGCTCGCCTCCCTGGGATCCCAGCTTGACCGTCCGGCAGCGATAGTCGCCCACCGGCGGCGCCACGGCGCTGATCGCCGCGTTCGGGTCGATCAGCCGACCCGTAGAGGCGAGATCGCCTGAGCCTTCCTGGCGGCGCGCCTGCTCCAGCGCCAGGCTCCAGGCCGCGTCGATGCGGTGGAGCCGGTCACGGTCATGGCTGGTGATGGAGGCCCCCCAATCCGGCAGGATTCGTCCGCCACCCCCGGACGCGTCGGGCAGCGGCGGCGGGGGCGGCAGGGCCGGCGTGCAGGCGGCCAGCATGGCCGCCGAAATCAGAAGGGGCGCCAGGCCGAGGGATGGAATGCGCATGGCTTGCCTTGGCTGTTGAAAGCTGAGGCGTTTATGGCCCGGGCCGCCCGGGGGACGTCAAGTCTGGACGGCCAATATCCGATCGCCTCAGGCTTCTTCGTCCACCGTGGTCTTGCGACGCGGGGCCCGACGGCGCGCCGGTTTGTCCTCGCCCGTCTCCGGGGTGCTCTCGCTGGTTGACGTCGGTGTGGCGCGGGTCAGGAACCCGGGCAGCGCCGTTTCGGGTGACGATTCTGCTTCGGAGACCGCCGTTTCAGCGCGGCCTCGACGACGGGGCTTGGGCTGGTCGTCCGCGGAGTCTTCGACCTTGGCCGGGGGCTGAGGCGTCTCGTCCCCGGCCTGGGCCGGGCCGCCATCGGATTCATCGCGCTCGTACTGGCCCCGACGCGAGTCGCGGCGGCGCTCCCAGCGATCCCGGCGGCTTTCGCGGCGAGCGCTGTCACTGTCGTTGTCGTCGCCGGCGCGCTCGTTCTGACCCGAAGCCGGGGCTGAATTCTGGTTCCCGTTCTGACCGTGGTTCTGGTTGTTGTTCTGGCCAGATCCCTGTCCGCCCTGGTTGGGCTGCTGCGGCTGGGCCTGACGGTCCGCCGCCTGCTGCGCGGCGAGGAAGGCGGCGGCCTGGGCGCCGGACTCGTCCTCGAAATCGATGTCGAAGCCCTGACCGATCTGTTCGCGCTGGGCGATCTCCTGGAACGACCGCTGCGGCTGCAGCGCGCGCAGGACCCGGAAATAATGCTCGGCGTGCTGCAGATAGTTCTCGGCCAGAACACGGTCTCCAGCCGAGGTCGCGTCCCGCGCCAGCTGCTGGTAGCGTTCATAGACGGTCTGGGCGTTGCCCCGAACCTTGATGTTCTCGGGCCCTTGCGAGTCCCAGGAGCGGTTCGGATTGGCGCTGTTGTTGTTCTGACTGCCGCCGGGCTTCCTGTTGCGCCCGCGTTGGCGCTTCATGCCCTTGAAATCTCTCATAGACGTTACCGTGCTTGGGGCGGGTCGCCGCCTGGGGCGGTGGGACGTGCGCCGGAAATGGTCTGATCCTGCCGGCCGGGGCCGATCCCCGGCGTCCGCTGCTCGGAAAACCGTTCATCGCCCTTCGCATCACGACGCGCGGGAAGCCCCGTTAGCCGTCACGAACTCCAGTCGTCGATCGTCGGGACGGTCCCGAAGCGATGCGGATTGGTGGGAGACGAGCCAAGACTTAGCGCGCGCCGCGCCGCTTTCCAAGAGGCTTTCGCGCGAAAGCCTTCAGTTCAGCGCTGTACCCTCATGCGGATCCGGACCATTGGTGATGACCCGGTCGCGCCCGGCCAGATCCTTGACCACCTTCACGTCCTCGAAACCGGCTGCCTGGAACAGCGCCTTGACCGCCACGGCCTGGTCCCAGCCGATCTCCACGGCGAAGATTCCGTCAGCCTTCAGGATGCGCCGGATCTCGGGGGCCAGCAGGCGATAGGCATCCAGCCCGTCCTCGCCCCCGTCCAGCGCCAGGCGCGGGTCATGGTCGCGCACCTCCGGGTCCAAGGTGTCGATGTCCTTGCTGGGAATATAGGGCGGGTTGGACACCACGAGATCGAAGGCGGCGTCGGACAGGCCTGCGGTCCAGTCCGTGCGCAGGAACACCGCGCGGGTGTTCAGGTCCAGATTCGCGGCGTTCTCGCGGGCCACCGCCAGGGCTTCCTCGGACACCTCGGTGCCCAGTCCTCTCGCCGCCGGCCGTTCGGCCAGCACCGCCAGCAGGAGGGCGCCGGAGCCCACGCCCAGATCGGCCATCTCGAACGAACGCCCATCGGGGAACGCCTTCAGGCACACGTCCAGCACCGCCTCGGTGTCCGGGCGCGGCGACAGCACGTCGGGCGTCACCGACAGCATGATCTTCCAGAAACCCTTACGGCCCAGGATGCGCGACACCGGTTCGCGCTTCAGGCGCCGCTCCACATAATCCTCCATCCGCGCCAGGGCGTCCGGCTCCAGAGGGCGGTAGGGATCCGTCAGGATGTCGGTGCGCGACACCTCCGCCGCGGCCTCCAGCAAGAGGCGCGCGTCGATGGACGGACTGTCGATGCGCGCGGCTTTCAGGCGGCCTTGGGCATCCTTCCAGGCGGTCAGCAGGGTGGGGGTCTCGGTCATGGGCGCTAGATGGCCTCGCGTGCGGGACGGGGCAAGCGGGAACGGTGATCAGGCTTGGCCGTTGTCCGCTGATGGCGCGCCTTCCACGACCCGACAACAGTCTTCTTTCGGCTCTGGCCCGTTCTGGCGGCGGCGGAAGTCTGTGGCGCTGGATCGCCGCCGGCGCAGGCGGTCTGGCGGCGGGCGCTGCGGGCGCACACCTGCTGCACACGCGCGGCAACAAGCTGGTGCGCAATCTGGGCGTAGAGCCCGGCACGCGGCCCTACGAGCCTGACGCGGCCGATCCGGGTCCCGAGGACTACGATGAGAAGGAGCCGGGCCGGGGCCGTCTCGCGGCCCGTCCGTCCCACATCCCGCACAGAGGCTGGAGCGACATCCTCTGGCGCGTCGGCGCCGCCTATCTGGGTGACCGGGTCGGGTTTGTGGCCGGCGGCGTGACCTTCTTCATGGTGCTGTCGCTGTTCCCCATGCTGGCGGCCTTCGTCACCATCTACGGCCTGTTCGCCGATCCCAGCGACGCCTGGGGCAGACTGCAATTTCTCTATTCGGTGCTGCCTGCCAACATCGCGGAGTTCATCGGCGCCCAGATGCAGCGGCTGGCCGAAAATTCCGCCGGGCAGCTGACTTTCACCCTGGTCTGGACCCTCGCCCTGTCGCTGTGGACCGCTAACAACGGGGTCAAGCAACTGTTCTACGGCCTGAACGTCGCCTACAGCGAGATCGAGAAGCGCAACTTCGTGCGCTACAATCTGATCTGCATGGGCTTCACCGTTTCGGCGCTGGTCTTCGTTCTGATGACCGCCGCCATGGTGATCGGCGTGCCGGTGGTGCTGGACCTGTTCGGCCTGCGCGAGGAATGGGCCTATCTCGCCCCCCTGCGCTGGCCTCTGCTGTTCGCCGGCTATGTCTCCGCCCTGACGCTGATCTATCGTATGGGGCCCTGCCGGTCGCGCGCGCGCTGGCGCTGGCTGACGCCCGGCGCCCTGACGGCCGCGACCCTCAGCGTCCTGACCTCGTTCCTGTTCAGCTGGTTCCTGAGCAACTTTGTGCGCACCGACACCTATGGTCCTCTGGCCGCCATGATGGCGTTCCTGTTGTGGACCTGGGTGACCGTGCAGATCATCCTGATGGGCGCCGAGCTCAACGCCGAGATCGAGCATCAGACCGCGCTGGACACCACCACCGGCGCTCCGGTTCCGCTCGGGGAGCGGGGCGCCGTAATGGCCGACACCATCGGCGCCCAGAGGGGACATCCGGCGGCTCTCGCCTTTACCCTGAAACATGCCGAGGCGCTGTCGGATCGCCTGATGCGCCGCCGCCGTCACCTCAAGGACTAGGAAAAAGGCCCCGGCTTTCACCGGGGCCCCTTCAGATCAGGCGAACAGTTTCTGCCAGCGGCGCTTCTCGCGGTTTTTCCAGGCGCCCCGGTGATAGGCGTCCGAGCCGATCAGCGGCACCACCGTGGTGGCCTCGGCGAAGACCATCTGCTCGTGGGTGGTCTGGACCTTGCCCCACGAGGCGGCTTCCTTGAGCGTGGACGACGAACAGGCGCCGTCACGCACGTCGGCCACGGTGATCTGCACGGCGTATTTGTGCATCTCGGCCTCGACGCCGAGGATCTCGGCGCACACCACGGTGTCCTGGGCGAAGTTCTTGGGCACGCCGCCGCCCACCATGAACAGGCCGGTGACGCCCGCGGCGATCTTGATGTCGGTCAGTTCGCGGAAGTCGGCGATGGCGTCCAGCATCATGTAGGGCTGGCCGGCGGCGGCGCGCTCCTTCTGGTGCTTGACCAGACCGAAGCCGGCCGAGGAGTCCACGAACGCCGGGCAGAAGATCGGCACGCCTTCTTCATAGGCGGTCTGGATCAGGCTGCCCTCTTTCTTCGCGTTGCCCTCCGAGAGCCACTTGCCCATCTCCCAGATGAACTCACGGCTGGAATAGCCGCGCGGCTCCAGCCGGTTGGCGATCTCCAGGATGGTGTGGTCGCAGGCCTGAAGCTCTTCCTCGTCGATATAGGTGTCGTAGATGCGGTCGATGTAGTTCTCGCGCAGCACATTGTCGTCCACCTCGCCGGCGGCCTGATAGTGCTTGAAGCCCAGGGCCTCGAAGAAATCCATGTCGACGATGGAGGCTCCGGTGGCGACCACGGCGTCGACCATGCCGAACTTCACCATGTCCCGGTACACGTGCATGCAGCCGCCGGCCGAGGTCGAGCCGGCCAGGATCAGCCACGGCGAGCAGTCCTTGTCCTCGATGGCCATGTTGAAGATGTCGGCGGCCCGGGCCGTATCTCGGCTCGAGAACGACATCTTGCGCATGGAATCGATGATCGGACGGGCGTCGAAGGACGTGATGTCCACGTGCTCGACGGTGTTCTGGAGCAGTTGGGCTTTCTGGTTCGACTGAACGGGAGCGTTCATAGCAAGGGTTTCCCTTTGGTTTGAGCGCCCGTCTCTAGAAAACCGCGGGCCAGGACGGAGCGACCGACCCACGAATTGGTTCAATATCAGGCGACTTACTCGCTGCCCTCGCGTTCTATTACAAGAATGCGCGCTGCTCCGACGGGGTGGGCGACGTGTTCGTCGCCTGCCTCAGCGAAACAGGCGTCGCCTGCCTCCAGGCGCTGCACGCCTTCATCGCCGTCCTTCCGCCAGTGCATGTCGACCGCCCCGGTCATGACGATGAAGACTTCCGCACCGTCGTTGACGTGCCACCGATAGGGCTGGTCCGTCCAGTGAAGGCGAACCGTCGTCGCATCGACCTGTCCAACGTCGAGAGCGCCCCATGCACGGTCAGCCTGGAACGCGTTCAATCCCGAGATGAACTTCAAGGCTACTTCCTCCGGCGCTTTTGCCCGGCCTTACCCTTTGGACGTGACAGACGTACGACCTTGCGGGCGTTCTCCTCGGCCGTGGTGCGCACGGTGGGGATGGAGCGCGGGGCCAGACCATACAGCGAGGCCATGGGGGCGTCCTCGACCACGGCGATGTCGTGCACGCCGTAGCCGTTGAAGCCGGTGGACATGGCCACCCCGTAGGCGCCCAGCATGCCGATCTCGATGTAGTCGCCTTCGCGCACATCGGCGGGCAGGTAGAACGGCCCCGGCATGTGATCGATGGAGTCGCAAGTCGGGCCATAGAAGCGGAAGGGCTTCAGTTCGCCCGCGCTGTCGCCGTCCCGCACCAGCTTGACCGGGAACGGCCAGCGCGAGTGCGTCGCGTCGAACAGCGAGCCATAGGATCCGTCGTTCAGATAAAGGGCGTCGCCCTTGCGCAGTTCGACCTGGCACAGGATCGAGGACGATTCCGCCACCAGCGCGCGGCCCGGCTCGCACCACAGTTCGGTGGTCTCCGAAACCGGCATCTCGTTGAAGCCGCGATGGATGGCGTCGGCGTATTCCTGCATGTCCGGCGGGACCATGCCCGGATAGACCGACGGGAAGCCGCCGCCCACGTCGACGATGTCCACGAACACGCCCGCGCGGGTGATGGCGCGGCCGACCTGGGCCATGGCCGCCTCGTAGGCCGAGGGGCGCATGCACTGCGATCCCACATGGAACGAAACGCCCATCAGGCCGTCCACTGTCGCCTGGCGCACGGCCAGCAGCAACGACGGCGCATCGTGCGGCGCCACGCCAAACTTGCCGGACAGGGTATAGGCCGCGCCGTCCGCCGACACCGCCATGCGCACCATCAGGTTCAGATCCTTCGCGCCACCGGTGGCGTCGAGAATTTTCTGAAGCTCATCGTGGCTGTCGAGCGCGAAGGTGCGGACGCCGTGGTCGAAATAGCCCTTGGTGATGGCCGACCGGCCCTTGACCGGGTGCATGAAGGCCAGACGCGCGTCGGCGCTGACCGAACGCACCAGTTCGATCTCGGATAGGGAAGCCACGTCGAACGCGGTGACGCCCGCCTCGATCAGGGTCTCGATGACCCACGACGAAGGGTTCGCCTTGACGGCGTAAAAGACCTCGGCCTTCAGATTGTCCTGGAACCAGCGTGCCGCTACGGAAACAGAGCGCGGCCGCACAAGTGCGACGGGACGCTCGGGGGACCGCTCACGGACCAGGTCCAGGGGCATGTGGTACGTGCGCAATTCACGTAACCCCCTGTTGATTGTTAACCCAGACCGGCGTTAGCGGCGCAAGCATAGGGACCTACGGGGTCCGCCGGAGAGCGCGACATAAGGTTCATGGCCTGTCATGTAAAGTGACAATTTCAGGGCGCGTTCCGATGTTTGTCGGGAGCCGCCAGCCGATCCGGCGCGTTGCAGGCCCCAAGGGAGGCCTTTCATGGACCGATGGTTGTTCGCGTGGCGGCGGCTCGAGCGCCGCATGTGGTTTCGCGCCTCGCTCTATGCGCTGGTGGGCGTGGCGGTGGCCCTCCTCGCGGTCGCTGGCGCGCCCTGGGTTCCGTCCGCCATGGCGGACCGTCTGGGGGGCGAGTCGGTCGAGGAGATCCTGACTATCCTGGCCTCAAGCCTGCTGGTGGTGGCCACGTTCTCCCTGGGCGCCATGGTGACGGCCTATACGGCGGTGTCCTCTGCGGCGACACCGCGCGCCGCCGCCCTGGTCACGGGCGACGAGGGGACCCAGAAGGCGCTGGCGACCTTCGTGGGCGCCTTTCTCTACGCCATCGTCGGCGTGACCGCAGTCAACGCCAACTATTACGGCGCTGAGGGCCGGGCGATCATCTTCATCGTCAGTCTGTGTGTTGTGGCCCTGGTGGCGTTTCGCCTTCTGGCCTGGATCGGTCGGCTTTCCGATCTGGCGCGTGTGGGACACATGATCGGGGTGGTTGAGAAGTGCGCGGCCGACGCTCTGGCTGACCGGGTGCGACGCCCGCGCCTGGGCGGCGTGGCGGGCGTGGTGGAGAGCGGCTTCGAGATCACGGCGCCGGACACCGGCTATGTCCAGAACGTCGATCCTGACAGGCTCGCCGATGCCGCCAAAGCTCTGGACTGCCGGGTCCAGGTGCTGATCATGCCCGGCGCCTTCGTCTTGCGTGGCGATCCCTTGGCCCGGCTGGACCAGTCGGACTGCGCGGAGAAGGCCCGGCGCCGGTTCCTGTCCGCCTTCACCATCGGACATAGTCGATCTTTCGATCAGGATCCCCGCTATGGGCTGATCGTGCTGGCGGAGATCGCTACGCGCGCTCTGTCGCCGGGGGTCAACGATCCCGGCACAGCCATTCAGGTGGTGGGCGCCGGAGTGCGCCTTCTGGACGGCTGGGCCCGACCGGTTGCGGAGGCAGACGACATGCCCGAGCCATGCGCGCGGGTTCTCGCCCCCGCCCTCGATGCGGAGGATCTCATGATCGACGTTTTCGAGCCGATCGCCTTTCACGGAGGCGGCGATCCGGCGGTGCTGATCCGTCTGCGAAAGGGCCTGGCGGCGCTCTCTGCAGTCTCCCCTGACCTGGCTTTGTCTGCGGCCGGGATCGACGCGCGGCTGCTGGCGCGCGCCAGGACCACCCTGCCGTCGCCTCAGGACCTCCAGACGGTGGAGAAGGCGCTGGACTAGGTCCGTGCAATCCGCCGCACCGGCCGCACTGGACGGGGCGTGGCCCGTCGTGTCATTAACGGGTCATTCGCGCCCGCCACAAAGGGTGCTTGCCCTTCGAACTTGCCCGTTCCCAGCAGCCCCCTGACGCGTTCATGAGCTCCCAGATCGCCGCCGTCGCAGATGTGCGCGACGTGTCCAAGACCTATGGCGCGCGCAAGGCGCTCAATGGGGTGACGGTATCTGTCGCGCCCGGTGAAATGGTGGCCCTGATCGGCCCGTCCGGATCAGGCAAGTCCACCCTGCTGCGGTCTATCACGGGCCTGATTCCCATCGACGGCGGCAAGGGCACGATCAGCGTATTCGGTGAAACCGTGCAGCAGAACGGGCGCCAGGCGTCGTCCGTGCGTCGCACCCGGGGCAAGCTGGGCTTCATCTTCCAGCAGTTCAATCTGGTGGGTCGTCTGACCCTGTTCTCGAATGTGATGCTGGGGGCGTTGGGCCGTTTGCCCGCATGGCGCGGCGTGTTCGGCCTGTGGCCGCCCGAGGACAAGGCCCGGGCCATGGCGGCCCTGCACCGGGTCGGGGTCGCGGACTATGCCGGCCAGCGCGCCAACACCCTGTCCGGCGGCCAGCAGCAGCGCGGCGCCATCGCCCGCGCCATCGTCCAGGGGGCGAAGGCCATCCTGGCCGATGAGCCGGTGGCCTCGCTGGATCCCGTCTCGGCCCGCAAGGTCATGGAACTGCTGGTCGAACTGAACCGCCGCGACGGCATGGGCGTGCTCGTCACCCTGCATCAGGTGGACTACGCCATCCGCTACTGCGAGCGCGTCATCGCCCTGAAGGCGGGCGAGGTGGTCTATGACGGCCCCTCGGCCCAGTTGGACCGCGCCACCCTCATCGATATCTACGGTCCCGAGTTCGAGGACGCGTTCTGGGAGACTCAGGCATGAGCCGCGCCATCACTCGCCGCCTCGCCGTCGCCGCCTCGGCCATCGCCCTGGCCGCCTTCACCGCCTCGTGCGGCCAGGGCGGAACCGACGCCGACGGTGTTCCGACCGAGATCACCTTCTCCATCCTGTCAGCCGAGAGCCAGACGGAGTCGGGCCCTCTGTGGGAGCCGCTGCTTGACGACATGGAGGCGGAAACCGGCGTGCGCGTTCGCCCCTTCTTCGCTAGCAACTACAACGCCCTGATCGAGGCCATGCGCTTCAATCAGGTGCAGGTGGGCTGGTTCTCGGCCCTGCCGGCGCTTCAGGCCATCGACCGGTCACAGGGCGAAGTCATCGCCCGCACCGTGGATGTGGAGGGCAACGACAGCTACACCTCCACCCTGATCGTGCGGCGTGGCTCGGGCATCACCCTGGATCAGGTTCTGGCCTGCGACCGGCGGCTGACGTTCGGTCTCGGCGACGCCCAGTCCACCTCGGGCACCCTGGCGCCCATGACCTATCTGTTCAGCCCCCGCGGCATCGAGCCCAGCGACTGCTTCCGCACCGTGCGCTCGGCCAACCATCAGGCCAACTCGTTCTCGGTGGCCACCGGCGTGCTGGACGTCTCCACTTCCAACTCGGTCAACACGATATTCCTGACCCGGAACAACCCGCAGATCATCGCGCAACTGGAGACCATCTGGGAATCGCCGCCGATCCCGGAATCCGGCATCGTCCTGCGGTCCGACCTGGACCCGGCCCTCAAGGAGCGCATCCGCAGCTTCTTCCTGACTTACGGCCAGGGCGAAGGCCCCGAGGCCGAGCGCCAGCGTCAGGTTCTGGCCCAGCTCAACTACTCCCAGTTCCGCGCCGCAGACGGAAGCTATCTGGACCCCATCCGCGAGATGCGCGCCGACCAGGCCCTGCGCGAGGCCACCGCCTCGGGCGACCAGGCCGGCATCGCTGCGGCTCAGGCCCAGCTGTCCGAACTGCGCGCCCGTCGTGAGGTCACGCCTTGACCACCACGCCGCTGCCGCCCGGAACGATCCCTGAGCCCCCGGCCCGTTCGGCCGGGGCCTGGGCCCTGGACATCCTGCTCTGGGGCGGCCTTCTTCTGCTGCTGCTGATCAGCTTCGGCCCGGTGGACATGAGCCGCCTGCCGCTGCTGTTCACCAACACCGACAACATTCGGCTTTACGGGCGCGAGTTGCTGAATCCGCCCATGCCCTGGGACAACCCCGCCCTCTGGGCGCGGCTGGTGGGGCAGATGTGGCTGACCATCCAGATCGCCCTGTGGGGCACTTTCATCGCCGTTTTTCTGGCCATCCCGCTCGGCCTGGCCGCAGCGCGCAACATCGCCCCCAACTGGATGGTCTGGCCGATCCGCCGGGTCATGGACATTCTGCGCTCCATCCCGGACCTGGTCATGGGCACCCTGTTCATCGTGGCCGTCGGCCTGGGACCGCTGGCGGGCGTGCTGGCCATCGCGCTGAACACGGCGGGGGTTCTGGCCAAGCTGTTTTCCGAGGCGGTGGAGTCCATCGACCACGGCCCGGTCGAGGGCGTGCGCGCCACCGGTGCGGGGCGCCTGCACGAGATCGTCTGGGGGGTGATCCCCCAGGTGGCGCCCCTGTGGACTTCGTTCGCCCTGTACCGGTTCGAGTCCAACAGCCGCGCGGCCACGGTGCTGGGCCTGATCGGCGCCGGCGGCATCGGCCAGTTGCTGTTCGAGAACATCCAGTCGTTCAACTATGCGACGGTTTCGGCCATCGCCATCGTCATCGTCATCGCCGTCAGCCTGATCGACATGCTGTCCCAAGCCATGCGAAAGCGCTTGCTGTAACCGAACCGTCATCGGCGCGCCGACGCCATGTCACGTGCTCCGGGTAAGGACAGTTTGAAATTCATATACGAAATCGGAGACTGAAGGCATGAGATCCTATCTGATCGTAGCGGCGGCGGCCGCCCTTCTGGCCGGCTGCGGTGACGGCGCCGGTGGCGGCGCGGGCGCCCAGCGCGACACCGTCTGGGTGGCCGGCTCGTCCACCGTTTTCCCCTTCACGACCCGCGTGGCCGAGAACTTCGCCCAGCGCAGCGGGGGCGTCGCCCCGCGCGTCGAATCCCTCGGCACCGGCGGCGGCATCGCCGCCTTCTGCGCCGGCGTGGGCCAGCAGACCCCGGACATCGCCAACGCCTCGCGCCGCATGAAGGCGTCGGAGTTCGACCAGTGCGTGGCCAACGGCGTCACTGACATCATCGAGATCATGATCGGCTATGACGGCATCGTCATCGCCACGGCCCGCGACGGCGCTGATTTCGCCTTCACGGGCGGCGACCTGTACCTGGCCCTGGCCAATGAGGTGCCCGGCGGCGGCGGCTTCGTCGCCAATCCGAACGCCCGCTGGGATCAGGTTCGCGCCGGCCTGCCGGCCCAGCGCATCCAGGTCTACGGCCCGCCGCCGACCTCGGGCACCCGCGATTCCTGGCTGGAGCTGGGCATGGCCCATTCGGCCGAAGCGGTGCCGCAGATGGCCGCCCTGGCCGCAAGCGACCCGGACCGCTTCGAGACCCTGTCCCATACCCTGCGGGAGGACAGCGCCTGGATCGACGCCGGCGAGAATGACAACGCCATCGTCCAGACCCTGACCCGCACCCCGGGTGCGCTCGGTGTGTTCGGCTTCTCGTTCCTGGAGCAGAACCGCGATGTGGTGAAGGCCGCCAGCATCGACGGCGTGGCGCCGACGGTCGAAACCATCGCTTCGGGCGAGTATCCGATCAGCCGTTCCATGTTCATCTACGTCAAGAAAGCCCACATCGGCGTGATTCCGAACCTGGAGCAGTTCGTTGCCGAATATGTGTCCGAGAACAGCATGGGGCGTGGCGGCTATCTGCAGGATCGCGGCCTGATCCCGCTGATGCCGGACGCCTTCGCCGCACAGCGCGAGGTGGTCGCCAGCCAGACGATCATGACCCGCCCGGAAGACTGACCCGGCACAAGGCCTGCAACGACAAACGCCGCGAGCCTTCTGGTTCGCGGCGTTTTTCTTTGTCTGTCTTCCCAGGCGGGCTCAGGCCGCCTTGCCGCGCACCCGGGCCAGACGCCGCAGGCGCCGCCACAGCCGGGTCTTCTGCGGCTCTGGATAGGGCTGCAGGTTCTCCACAAACTGCTCCGCTGAGGCGCGCCAGCTGAATTTCTCCGCATAGGCGCGCACGGCCTCGGGATCCATCTTGAGGGCCTCGAGACACGCTGACTTCAGATCATCGTCGATAGCGCCGGCGCTGGAGCCGGGAATGATGTCGATGGGCCCGTGGGCCGGATAGGCGGCCACGGGGGTGCCCGCGGCCATGGCCTCCAGGATCACCAGTCCGAAAGTGTCCGTCCAGCTGGGGAACACGAAGACATCCGCATCGGCGAAGCAGCGTGCCAGGTCCTCGCCGAACCGTGCGCCCAGAAATTTGGCCTCGGGGTAACGGGCCTCCAGATCAGCCCGCGCCGGGCCGTCGCCCACCACGATCTTGGTGCCCGGCAAGTCCAATTTGAGGAAAGACTCGATGTTCTTCTCCACCGCCACCCGGCCCACGTTCAGCCAGAACGGGCGCGGCCAGTCCTTGCCGCCGAGTTCTTCATAGATGGCCTCGCGGTCGGGCCGGAACAGGTCGGTGTCCACGCCCCGCGACCACGGCGAAACATTCCTGAAGCCGTGCTCGGTCAGCTCGTCGCGCAAGGTGGGGGTGGCCACCATCAGCCGTCCCGACGGCTTGTGGAACCACTTCATATAGGCGTAGCCCACCTGC
Organism: Brevundimonas sp.; assembly: GCF_046293315.1. GTDB lineage: Bacteria > Pseudomonadota > Alphaproteobacteria > Caulobacterales > Caulobacteraceae > Brevundimonas. Next base: position 242,313 of record NZ_JBKBPF010000003.1, on the reverse strand, counting down.
ACCGGGATCGGGAACCGGGCCGAGACGTACTCGGGGAATTTGGTGTGATAGCTGGTGGTGAACGGCAATTTCCATTCCACGCAGATGCGCCGCGTGGCGATGCCGATGGGCCCCTCGGTGGAGATGTGCACCGCCTCGGGCTCGAAGGCGCGCAGGCGCTCGCGGATCTCCTCCTCGGCGCCCAGGGCCAGCCGGATTTCCGGATAGGTGGGGCAGGGAATGGTCTTGAATTGCCCCGGCTCGATGACCTCCACCTCGTGGCCCATGGCGCGGCATTCGGCGACCGTGCGGGTCAGGGTGCGGACGACGCCGTTCATCTGGGGTTCCCAGGCGTCGGTGGCCAGTACGATGCGCATTAAGAGCTTCAGCTCCCCGTTTCCGAAGGGCGACAGGATTAACGCCTAACCGCGACAAACGCGAGACATGATCCGCGTCCGGAGGGGCGCATCAAATCGGCAGGATCGGGATGCTCTTGATCTCCTCCATAACCGCATAGGTGCGGGTCTCCCGCACCCCCGGCATCTGCACCAGAACGTCGCCCAGAAAGGCGCGATAGGCGTCCATGTCGGCCAGCCGCGCCTTGATCAGATAGTCGAAGCCGCCCGCCACCATATGGCATTCCATGATCTCAGGCGTTTTCCGGGCCTGGGCGGCGAAGGCGTCGAACAGATCGCCGGTGGTGCGATCCAGGACCACCTCGATGAAGATCAGCAGGCCGCGATTCACCGCCGCCGGGTCGATCAGGGTGGAATAGCCCAGGATCACCTTGCGCTCTCGCAGCCGCTTGACCCGCTCCAGACAGGCGGCAGGCGACAGGTTGCAGCGCTTGGCCAGCTCGGCGTTGGTGATCCGCCCATCCAGCTGAAGCGTCGTGAGAATCCGGCGGTCAGTGGCATCCAAATCATGCATTCGGCGTTCTCGCTTCCAAACCAAATTATGTTCGGTCTCGGTGGGCAAGATACAGAGGATATTTCTTCCCGCCCAGCGTATGGGGAGCCGCACACCTCCGGAGTCGATACGCGTGACGAACTGGGACGCCCTGGATCAATTGAAGTTCCGCGACGAGCGGGAGGCCGTGGCCGACCTGCTTGCGCGCATGCCGCTGGACCCCGTCGAGCGGGGCGCGGTGGTCGCCGAAGCCATCTCCCTGGTCGAGCGCGCCCGCGCCGCCGCCAACCGTCAGGGCGTGGTCGAGGGGTTCCTGCAGGAATACAGCCTGGGCACCCGCGAGGGACTGGCCCTGATGTGCCTGGCGGAGGCGGTGCTGCGCACCCCCGACGACGAGACCCGCGACCGCCTGATCGCCGAGAAAATCAGCTCCGCCGACTGGGCCAGCCATCTGGGTCAGTCCGACAGCCTGTTCGTCAACGCCTCAACGTGGGGCCTGATGCTGACCGGCAAGCTGGTAGATGTGGACGACGACGCCCGGCGCGATTTGCCCGGCTTCCTGGCGCGCGTCGCCGGCCGCATCGGCGAGCCGGTGATCCGCCAGGCGGTGGTTACGGCGGTCAAGATCATGGGCGAGCAGTTCGTGCTGGGCCGCAACATCGCCGCCGCACTCAAGCGCGCAGATCGCAATGAGTGGCTGTGCAGCTTCGACATGCTGGGCGAGGGGGCCCGCACCGCCGCCGACGCCGAGAACTACGAGCGCATCTACGCGGGCGCCATCGAGGCCGTCGGCAAGGCACGCCCCAAGGGACAGGGCCCGGAGGACGGCCACGGCGTCTCGGTCAAGCTGTCGGCCCTGTCGCCCCGCTACGAGGCCATTCAGGAAGGCCGGGTCTGGGACGAGCTCTATCCCCGTGTGCTGCGCCTGGCGAAGCTGGGGGCAAAGTACAATCTGAACTTCACCATCGACGCCGAGGAAGCGGATCGCCTCGTCCTGTCGCTCAAGCTTCTGGACCGGCTGGCCCACGAACCCGGACTGGGCGACTGGACCGGTCTGGGTCTGGCGGTTCAGGCCTATCAGAAGCGCGCGCCCCAGGTCATCGCCCTCCTCGCCGACCTGGCCCAGCGGTCCGGCCGTCGCCTGATGGTGCGTCTGGTCAAGGGCGCCTACTGGGACACCGAGATCAAACGCGCCCAGATCGCGGGCCGCGTGGACTATCCCGTCTTCACCACCAAACAGGCCACCGACCTCAACTTCCTTGTCTGCGCCGAGGCGATGATCCAGGCTGCGCCCCACATCTATTCCCAGTTCGCCACCCACAACGCCCACACCCTTGCGGCGGTGAACCGCATGGCGCGGGAACGGGAGGTGCGCATCGAGTTCCAGCGCCTGCACGGCATGGGCGAGGCGCTCTATGACGCCGCCCGCCATACCTGGAACGAGGGCGCAGAGCCGGTGGTGCGCGCGTATGCCCCCGTGGGCGGCCATGAAGAATTGCTGCCCTATCTGGTGCGCCGCCTGCTGGAGAACGGCGCCAATTCGTCCTTCGTCCACGCCCTGCTGGACGAGCGCGTCCCGGCCGGCGACGTGGCCGCTGACCCCATCTCCGCCGTCGAGGCCCAGCCCGACCGTCACCCCAAACTCCCGGTGCCCAGAGACATGTACGGAAACCGTCTGAACTCCCTCGGCCGCGACTACTCCCAGGCTGAAGACCGCGAAATCCACGCGCAGGCGCTGGAGGCGCTGGACCGTGAGAAGTTGAACGCCGGCCCCTTCATCGGCGGCGCCCTGAAGGCTGGCGAGAGCCCCCGGGATGTGACCAACCCCTGTGACCGCGCGCGTATTCTGGGCTATGTCTCCGAAGCCACCGCCGCCGATGTGGACGAGGCCATCCAGCGGGCGGCCAACGCCCAGGTGGCGTGGGACCGCGCGGGCGGCGCCGCGCGCGCGGTGGTGCTGCGCGCCATGGGCGACGCCCTGGAGGCGGACATGGACCGCCTCATCGCCCTGCTGTGCCGCGAGGCGGGCAAGACTCTGGACGACGGCGTCGCCGAGGTGCGCGAGGCCGCCGACTTCTGCCGCTACTACGCCATGCTGGCCGAGCAGCAGTTCGGAGGTCCCGAGGATCTGATCGGCCCGGCCGGCGAGACCAACCGTCTGGTCCTGCACGGCCGGGGCGTGTTCGCCTGCATCAGCCCGTGGAACTTCCCCCTCGCTATCTTCACCGGTCAGGTGGCTGCGGCCCTGGCCGCCGGCAACGCCGTGCTGGCCAAGCCCGCCGAACAGACGCCGCTGGTGGCCTGCGAAGCGGTACGCCAGTTCCACAAGGCGGGTCTGGATCCCGATCTGCTGGCGCTGGTCCCCGGCCGGGGGGACACCGTCGGCGCGGCTCTGGTCAATCATCCGGGCATCGACGGGGTGGCCTTCACCGGCGGCACCGAGACGGCCTTCGCCATCAACCGCTCCATCGCCGCCCGTCAGGGCCCGATCATCCCCTTCATCGCCGAGACGGGCGGGCTCAACGGCATGTTCGTGGACACCACGGCCCTGCGCGAACAGGTCATCGACGATGTGATCGTCTCGGCCTTCGGCTCGGCCGGCCAGCGCTGCTCGGCCCTGCGTATCCTGTTCATCCCCAAGGCCAACGCCGACGATTTCATCCAGCGTCTGGCCGGGGCGCTGAAGACGCGCGTGGTCGGCGATCCGGCTGATCCGTCCACGGACATTGGCCCGGTGATCGACGCCGACGCCCGCGACATCCTGGAAAAGCACGTCCAGCGGCTGGAGAAGGAAGCGAAAATCGTCGCCCGCGCCGACCTGCCCGAGGGTGCCGGGCGTGGCGACCTGTTCGCCCCGGTGATCGCCGAGATCCCCACGCCGGACTTCCTCGAAAAGGAGGTATTCGGCCCGATCCTGCACATCTATCGCTACGATCCCGACAATCTGGAGGAGGTCGCGCGCAAGCTGGCCGGGCGCGGTTATGGTCTGACCCTGGGCGTGCACAGCCGCATCGACGCCTTCGCCGCCGATGTCATGGCGCTGGTCCCTGCGGGCAACGTCTATGTAAACCGTTCCATCACCGGGGCGGTGGTGGGCGTCCAGCCCTTCGGCGGCGAGGGGCTGTCGGGCACCGGTCCCAAGGCGGGGGGCCCCAACAGCCTGATCCGCTACGCCTCGGAGAAGGCCATCAGCGTCAACATCGCGGCCCAGGGCGGCGACCCGGCCCTGCTCAATCTGTGACCCTTGCGTTGACTCCACGTTAGGGCGTCTACGGCAGAGTACCCGCCACCGCCGCCGAAAGGCGCGCAGACGGGCGTATCCATGGCTCACGACGCCGCCATTCATGACGAGGCCTTCGCCGACGCGGTTCGGCGTCGTCGCAAGAACCTGCCCATCCGCATGGGCGTGTCTGTCGTAGGTGTTCTGGTGTTCGCGCCCATCATCGGTGCCGGGCTCGCCCTTGCCTGGATCGCGGCGTATTTTGTCGTTCAGTTGATCGACGCCCTGGCGTGTTCGCCTATTACCTCGGGCCGGACGGAAACCCTGTCTCTGTGGCGCAAGCTGATAGCCTGGCCCGCGATCGCCGCCAGCACCCTGGTCTACGGCTTCTTCGCCCTGCCTCTGTGGAACCTGGGCGGACTGGCGGGCGGCATATGCGCGGTGCTGGTCCTGACCGGAGGGGTCATGAACGCCCTGATGGTGTCGGGACGGTCATCGCTGATGCTGGGCTTGTATCTGACGCCCCTGTTTTTGTATCTGGCGGGAACGCCGCTGCTGATGCTGGCGGAAGGCGCGGGCCGCGCCGAGGCCACGGCGGCGGCTGTCGTCGCCTTCACGATTCTCGCCTTCGCCCTCGCCGCCTACACCGGCAACGCCCGACTGGCGGAATCGGAACGGCAGGCCCAGCGCGATTCCGACCGTCGCCGTCGTGAGGCGGAAGCCGCCGTCGCCGGCAAGTCCGCCTTCGTGGCCACTGTGAGCCACGATCTCAGAACACCTCTGTCCGCCATTCTGGCCGGTGCTCACGAGCTGGAGGCGAAGGCCCGGGACGCGGCCTCGCGCGAGAACGCCGCCCTCATCGGCGAGGCCGGCCGCATGATGAAGAATCTGCTGGACGATCTGCTGGATCACGCCAAGCTGGAGGCCGGGCGCATGGAGGTGGAGGCGCGGCCCTTCAACCTGCGCCAGGTTCTCTCCCGCACCATTCGGCTCTGGCAACGCGAGGCCGCTGAACAGGGCCTGAAGCTGCGACTGGAAGGCGCCTCCCAGACGCCCGACTGGGTCGTGGGCGATCCGACCCGCATCCGTCAGGTTCTGAACAATCTGATCTCCAACGCCCTGAAGTTCACCCAGGACGGCACGGTGACCGTGCGCATTCGCGCCTGGGACCAGGACGGCTCGGTCGCCTTGACCCTCGACATCATCGACACCGGCCCCGGCATGAATGCGGCTCAGTTGGCGCGGTTGTTCACCCCGTTTGACCAGACCGGCGACGCGGTCTCCGCCCGGCACGGCGGGACCGGCCTGGGTCTCAGCATTAGCCGCGATCTCGCCCAACTGATGGGCGGGTGGCTGACCGCGCGTAGCGCCAGGGGCGAAGGCGCGACCTTCACGCTGGCCTTGACGCTGCCGCGTACATCCGCCCCGAACGCCCCGCTTATGGCGGCGCCCGAGGCGCGTGACCGCATCGCCCAGAGCCGTCCGCTGGCGGTCGAAAGGCGGCCGGAGAAGCCCGATCGTATAGCGTCTCCGCCGGATATGGTTTCGCCCGCGCCGGACCCTGCCTCCATGCCGCCGCCTGTCGTCCCGGAACAGCCCGAAACCGAGGTTGCTGACAGGCCGCTGCGCGTGCTGGTCGTGGACGACCATGAGATCAATCGCCGGGCGGTCCAGTTGATCCTGACTCCGCTTGCCGTCGAGCTGGCCTCGGCCGCCGACGGGATGGCCGCCCTGAAGGTGTGCGAGGTCCAGACCTATGACGTCATCTTCATGGACGTGCGCATGCCCGAACTGGATGGCCGCGAGACCACGCGGCGTCTGCGCGCCGGTGACGGGCCGAACCGCGCCACGCCGGTGATCGCGGTCACCGCCGATACCGCCCAGGAAGACATCGACGCCTGCATGGCGGCTGGTATGGACTATTTCGTCTCCAAGCCCCTGACGCCGGCGGCCCTGCTGGGTGCCCTGGATCACGTCCTTGCAGAGGCAGCGCGCGAGACCGAGGCCGCCTGAGGGCTCAGGAAGACCCGCAGGCGCGTCTCCAGCACCGCCGTATCCTTCAGGTCACATTCCCAAAGGATCAGCACTCGCCAGCCGTCGAGGGTCAGCGCCTGTTCGGACGCCCGATCCCGCTCCCTGTTCCCCCCGATCTTGGCGCGCCAGTAATCGGCGTTGGCCTTGGGTTCCCGGGCGCCCCGGGCGCAGTCATGGCCGTGCCAGAAGCAGCCGTGGACGAAGATTATCGCCCGGCGTCCCTTCATCACCACGTCCGGGCGGCCGGGCAGGTTCTCCCCGCCCAGACGATAGCCGACGCCCAGCGCGCGAAGCGCTCTCCGAACGGCCATTTCCGGGCCGGTGTCACGACCCTTCACCCGCCGCATCACGGCGCTGCGCTTCTCGGGTGTGAAGACGTCAGTGGTCATGATTGGGGGCGTCAGCGCCTTGCCCTCAAGCAGCGAGCCGCCGCGCGGCGAGCGATAGGGCGCTTGTCAGCTGAGCTGCGCCAGCAGATGCTCTGCCGAGGACACCCTGAACTCGCCGCCCTGCTCCACATTCAGCTCGGTCACCACGCCGTCCTTGATCAGCATGGAGTAGCGTTGCGATCGGTGACCCATGCCGAAGCCCGTGGCGTCCAGCTCCAGGCCCAGCTTCCTGGTGAAGTCGCCGTTGCCGTCGGCCAGCAGGAGGATGTCGTCGCCGCTCAGGCCCTGCTGCTCGGCCCAGGCGCCCATGACGAAGGGGTCGTTGACCGACACGCCCACGATCCGGTCCACGCCCTTGGCCTTCAGCTCGTCGCGCTTGTCCTTGAAGCCCGGCAGGTGGCGGGCCGAGCACGTGGGGGTGAAGGCGCCGGGCACGGCGAACAGCACGGTGGTGCCTTGTCCGAAAAGCTCGGTTGTCTTCACCGGTTTGGGCCCGTCGGGCGTCATGGTGGCGAGGGTCGCGTCGGGCAGATGGTCGCCGGGCTTGATGGTCATGGATGGCTCCTGGGCTTGTTCCTTGCGACAGATAGAGGCCCCTGATGACCATTCCAAGCGGTGCAAAGCAAAAGGGCCGGCGTTTCCGCCGGCCCTTCGAAATGCTTGATCGCTCGCCTGATCAGGCGGCGGCCTGTTCCGCCAGCTTGGCGCGCACCTGACGCTTGATGCGCTGGGCCTTGACCGACAGCTGCTCGTCGCGGGCCTTGACGATGAACACGTCCAGGCCGCCCTTGTAGTCCAGGGTGCGCAGCGCCGCGTTGGAGATGCGCAGGGAGAAGGTCTGACCCAGCGAGTCCGAAGCCAGCTTGACCGTCTTCAGCGACGGCAGGAACCGGCGCTTGGTCTTCACATTGGAGTGGCTGACGCTGTGGCCGACCATCGGGCCGATCCCGGTGAGTTCGCAACGACGCGACATCGTCAAAATCCTTGGCAGGCGGGCGGGCTGATCGGCCGCGCGGCGCATGAAACAGTGGCGCGCAGGGCAGGGCTCCCGCGCGAGAGGGGGCCGTATAGGCGCACCGACCCCTTTGCGTCAAGGGCTCGGGAGTCTTTCGCCCGGCGGGAGAACTGCCATTGTTCAGCCCCCGTTCAACCGCCATCTGTAGGATCGACTGTCAACATCGCCGCAAGAAAGAGCGACCATGACGACCATGACTACAAAGCGACGCGCCCTGACGATCGGCTCCGGCCTCGCCGCCGTGGCCGCACTGTCGATTGCGACGGGCCCCCACGCCCAGACCCCCGCGCCCGACCAGCCCCAGCCGGGGTACTGGGAGTACACCACCAGTGTGATGGGCGTGCGAGACACCGAGCAGAAGTGCGTGCGCCCGAGCGAGATCAACCGCTTCTTCAATGGCCTGTCCACGCGCCGCTGGCAGTGCACCTACCCGGTGCGCCAGGTCGGGGGCGGCAACTCCCGCTTCGAGGGCACCTGCCAGGACCGGCGCGGGCGAACCGTCAATGTGCGGCTGACGGGCCCGTACACCAGCGAGAGCTTCCGCTTCAGTGGCGGCGCCCAGCTGACGCGGGGCACGCCCTACATCCCGGCCAGCATCACCGCCCGCCGCATCTCGGCCCAGTGTCCCGCAAACGCGGAGTACTTCTGACCGCGGCGAGGCCGCCGGGAGTCAGGATTGATCCCCCGCGGCCGCCGATGCGGACTTCGCCGCTTCGATACGCTGCAGCAGCTGGGTGAAGGCCGCATCCGTCGGCTCCAGTCGGACGGCCGCAAACGCCGCGTCCCGGGCCTCGTCCAGGCGGTCCAGCAGGAACAGGGCGCGTGCTTTCAGCCAGTGCGCCTGCCCCGCGTCGGGCTGGAGGGCCAGCGCCCGATCGGCCATCGTCAGTGCGGCGTCGGCGGCTGAGGCCCGCTCCTGTGCCAGCAGCTTGCGTCCAAGAAAGACCAGCGCGGGGGCCGGGGCGTCTTCCCTGTCGGCCATCCGGCGAAGCGCCGCCAGGCCGTCCTGGTCACGGCCCAAGCGATACAGTTGACGGGCGTGAGCGAAAAGATCGTCGGGACCCGCGTCCGGCAGGTCCGCCAGCCGTTCGGTGACCACCCCGGCGCCGGCCTCATCGCCGATCTTTCTGCGGTGCGAAAGGCAACGCAGCAGGAACGCCCGATCCGACATCCGCCGGATGATCAACTCGGGCCGCACGTCCAGTCGGTAGGAACGCAGCAGCAGGGTCTCGATATCGGTCCGGCCGACCCCTGTCGCCACGTCGTGCAGCCTCAGCATGTGGTCGACCATGTCGTTGGAGCGCCGCTCCATGGCCAGCAGCCCGGAGCGTCTCTTGTTTTCGTCGCCGACTTTCCCTGTCGTCACGCCCTGATCGGTCCGCCACGCTTCAAGATGGCCTCGCACCCTCTGGAACACCGCTTCCTCGTCACGGGTGTTCACCCAGTACGCATTCAACAGGAACCCCAGTTGACGACGAACGACTTCCGGTTGCGGGCCCGCCGGCGCTTCAAACGCGGACGCCAGGGTGTCGAGGCTCGCGATCGGTGTCGTCATGTGCGCGTACTCGCTGCCCGCCACGCTGAAAACAGGCTTGCCGTGAACAAGCGCCTGAACCCCGACCCCTGAGTTCGCCGCCAGCACCGCCGTGCTGGAGGCGATCAGGTCATGAACGGAGGCGTCCGACACGGCGACGAAATCCGAGCGAGCCGCCGCTTCCAGGGCCTGGGCGATGTGGTCAGAGGTGCAAAGGGGATGGCGCTTCACCACCACCGGCCGCTGCAGACGTTCAGCCGTCTGTTCAAGCGCCTCCAGCACCTCGAACTGGGCGAAGCGACTGAGCTTCAGCACCTCGTCGTCATTCACCTGCAGCGGATAGAAGACGGCGAAGCTCTCCGGTGGCGTCGTCCCGGGAGCCCGCTCCGGCTGAGCGTAGCGCGAGAGGTTCTCTGTTCGAAAGCGATGTTGATAACCGGCGATGACGGCGTCCGCGGCGGCCAGATCGTAGTCGGCGCCGGCGGCCTGCAGGGTGGGGTCATTGGCGAGGGCGCACCAGCCGCTGTAGCCGCAAGGGTCAAGGTACCAGAGATCCGGCAGGGCGGCGCCCTTGATGCAATAGGCGCCCGGTCCGGGGTCTCGGGCGTGGTAGGCGTAATGCAGCCCCTCGGCAGGATCGGGCCGGGTCAGGGTGTCTGAATAGGGCCGAAACGGTCGCGCCGCGATCTCGCAGCCCAGGCGCGACAAGGCGGCGAACAGGCTGACATAGGTCGTCCGCACGTCGGCCCGATCCGGATCGTCCGACTTCCAGAAATAGTTCGGAATGTCGACAAAGACCTTCACTTGCGCGCCTTGGCTGCCTGCGGACCGTCATTCACCTCAGCATAGCCTGCGCTGCCGAAGGCAGGCGAGCGCTCCCTTGGAAAAAAGCCTGCGTCTTGCAGGAACGCGCGTGCCCCCGCGCCGGTTGGTCTCCGCCGAAACGGAGCGAAGGTTCATTGAACAGCACGAATCTGACCGGTGTTTATCTGGATGACCGGGGCGGCGACGTCCTGTTCGTCACCTTCAGCCACCGCAACTGGACGCCGGCCAGCGGCAAGGAATACTGGGGCAAGGAACCGCTGGCGAAACTCGGCGTGTCGACGCTGGGGCTCATCGCCAGAACGCGCCACTGGTATCCGGAAGACGACACGCGCTCGCTGCTGGACGGAATCGCCGGGACCGGCCTGTTCCGAAACCGGCGGATCATCACCTACGGCACCAGTATGGGCGGCTACGGGGCGGTCAAGTACGCCTCCCAGATCGGCGCAGAGGTCGCGCTCGCCATCGTGCCGCAGTGGTCCATTGATCCGGCTGAAGTCGGCCATGTCGATCCCCGATACGTCAGCAGTTTCGTGCCGGAGCTTCACCGGGACATGCGGATAACCGCCGGTGACATGGCGAAAGAGACCCATGTGATTTACGACCCGCTCTTTCCCATGGATCGTTTCCATTTCGAACGACTGGCGCAAAGCGGCGCGGCTGTCAGACCGGTCGTCGCAACAGGGCAAGGCCACGCGCCGGGGTTCGTACTGGCGGAGGGTCGGCAGGGCGGTGCGCTGCTCCGCGCCTATGCCCATGGCGCGCCCGAGCCCTGGCGAGACGCACGCAATGCCCTGCGCGCCGCCCGCCCTGGATCCTTCAGCTATTTCCAGTCCATGGCCAAGACCCTGAGGTCTGCCGGCCAGCCCGGGAAGGCTGTGCGCTATCTCGATGAGGCGCTGAGACTGCGGCCGGACTCAGCCCGCGCCCACTGCCAACGCGCCGCGTGCCTAGCCCGCATCCACCATTTCGATGAGGCGGCTGAAGCCCTGGACCGGGCCGAGGTTTTCGCCACAGCTCCGGAGCTGGCCCGCATCGCTGATCTGCGTGGAGGTATGGCGCGGATGATGAAGAAGGCGGCGCTACGGGGTCAGTAAAGCAAAACGCCCGACCTGAGGGCCGGGCGTTCTGACGACGGAAAACGGGAAAGGATCAGGCCGCTTCGGCTGCGGGCGGCGTGATGGCCTTCTTGGCGCTCAGCGACTTGGCCAGCAGGGCCACGGCTTCATCCTTGTCGATGCGGTTGGCGGCCGCCACTTCGCGAGCCATGCGGTCGAGCGCCGATTCATAGAGCTGACGCTCGGAATAGGACTGTTCCGGCTGGCTCTCGGCGCGGTGCAGGTCGCGAACCACCTCGGCGATGGAGATCAGGTCGCCCGAGTTGATCTTGGCTTCGTATTCCTGGGCCCGTCGCGACCACATGGTGCGCTTGACGCGGGCGCGACCCTTGAGGGTCGTCAGGGCCTTGGTCACCACGTCCTCGGCTGCCAGCGAACGCAGGCCGGCGGTCTTTGCCTTGGCGGTGGGGACGCGCAGGGTCATCTTCTCGTGGTCGAAGGTCACCACATAGACCTCCAGCGACATGCCCGCGACTTCCTGGGTCTCGACCGCCGCCACCTTGCCGACGCCATGCGCCGGATAGACCACGCTGTCGCCCACCTTGAATTCCAGACCGCTCTTGCTCGTCATATCAAATCCTTTCAGCGGCGAAGACGGGGCGTTCGTCCAGGGCACGGGTCATCGACGGCGATTCAGGATCGCCGGCGATCAGCATGCAAAAACTAGAAACGAGAACGGGACACCCAACCTCTGGCCGATCCCGCCTTCCGGGGCGGGATTCTTTAACGAACGCGGGCGGCGCGCTGTAAAGCGGCGACCGCCCGACCCAATGAGGGATAATCTATCACAAAACCGCACAATTTCAAAATGTCCGCGTTGCACGGTCGGACATTCGCCGCCGGGAGCGACCATGGCGGAATTGAGGCGCGAAAAGCGGCTCAGGAACCCTTGCCGGGGGCCGTAGAGAAATACTTCTCGAACTTGCCCGTCTCGCGCTCGAACTGCTCCTTGTCGGCCGGAGGTTCGCCCTTGACGGTGATGTTGGGCCAGACCTTGGCATACTCCGCATTGACCTGCAGCCACTTGCCGTCGGGCTCGTCTTCGGTGTCAGGCTTGATGGCGTCCACCGGGCATTCCGGCTCGCAAACGCCGCAGTCGATGCACTCGTCCGGGCTGATGACGAGGAAGTTCTCGCCTTCGTAGAAGCAGTCCACCGGACAGACCTCGACGCAGTCCATGAACTTGCATCTCACACAGGCGTCGGTGACGATGTAGGTCATCGAAGGTTGCGGGTCCGGTCGCGGTTTCAGGAACGGGTCGCGGAAATGGCCCCGGCGCGCGGTCAAGTCAACCGCAGTTCCTCTGGCGCGGACAGGCAGAGCCCCTATCTGTAACTCTGGCGATTGCCGATCCGGCGCGCCGTTTGCTCACAGAGGGATCAAATCCATGTCGACATTCCGACCCGTCGCCTTCGCCGCCATCCTCGCCGCCGCCGCGACCGCGGGCGCCGTCACCGCCCAGGACCCGTTCGTCACCGACCCGGCCCAGGTGCGCGCCGGCGTCTATGATCTGGACGCCAGCCACGGCAAGATCACCTGGTCGGTCAGCCACCTGGGCTTCTCCACCTATGTCGGCCAGTTCGTGAACGTCTCGGGCGAACTGACCCTGGACCCCGCCAATCCGTCCAACAGCGCCCTCAGCGCGTCCATCCCGCTGGGCGATGTGGCCTCCAATGACGACGCCCTGGACGGGCACCTCCTCACCGCCGACTTCTTCGACGTTGAAAACCACCCCACGGCCACCTTCATCGCCACCTCCGTCGTGGTGGATGACGACGATGCGGACGAGGCCACGGTCACCGGCGACCTGACCCTGCGCGGCGTCACCCGGCCGGTGGTGATGGAGGTCGAGTTCAACCAGGCCGGCGTGAACCCGGTCAATCAGCGCTACACCGTCGGCTTCGACGGCGAAGCGACCATCCGGCGCTCGGAGTTCGGCATCGCCTACGGCCTGCCCCTGCTGGGGGACGAGGTGAAGCTCCACATCGAAGGCGAGTTCATCCTTCGGGACTAAGGGTTGAATAAAGGGCGCGGGCCTCATCGGGCGGTCCGCGCCTTTCGCCCAGCGCGGCGATGCGCACCGACGTCACCCGCCCGCCGATGGCGAACAGCAACTCGTCGCCGACCCGCACCGGGCGGCCGGGCCGATCCACGCGCTGCTGAGCGCCCCCACGGGTGACGCGCACCCGGCCCGCCTCCACAAAGGCGGCCGCGAGAGCCCGGGTCCGCATGAACCGCGCCCGATGAAGCCATACGTCCAGCCGACAGGCCTCGTCGCTCATTCAGGGCGCCCCGCGCCCCTGCGGCGCCTGCGCCGCCGGGCGGGGGGCGGCGAGGACGCGTTCAGAATCGCGAGGGCCGCAAAGGGCGAATCCTTGACCTGCCCGGTCTTGGCGGGCTTGCGCTTGGGCGCCTGTCTCAGCGCGTTCAGGATCGCGCGGCCCTGATCCTCGCTCCATCCCAGTTCGGTCAGGGCGGCGTCCGACAGGACCGGGCGCCCCCTGTCATTGCCCGCCAGTTCCGCCATGCGCTCCAGCGCCCCCACTGGAACCAGCCACGGTCCGACGGCGCGCAGGCCGAACGCTGACAGCGCGCGGGGCGCGGGCAGGGGGGCGGGCGCGGCGATGACCGCGCCCGGCGTCGCCCGGAAAGGCTGGTCCGCCACATGGGCCTGCATCAGCCCCTGCGCGCGCGGCTTCAACAGGGCGGGCAGCCAAACCGAATGGGCGCCCACGCGCACGGCCATGGCCTTCAGGGTCCGCCGCTCCACCTGGCTCAGGGCCGCCAGATCGGCCTGCACCGTGCGCCGATCGATCAGGCCTCCGGCCTCGATCAGGCGGAAGGCCAGCCCGCGCGGCAGGCCTTTCAGGCTTCCGCTGGCCGTCAGGTCGCGCAGCCGCTTCAACGGTCTAAGGGCCCGGCCCGCCTCGGCCGCCAGCCAGGCCTCGAGGCGCCGCACCGCCCGCTCGCGGGCCGGCGCGGGCCCCAGGTCGCCCAGCAGGCTCACACGGGGATTGAACGGATCGCCCCCGGTGATGCGCGCCGCGATCTCGCCCCGCCACAGCACCGCGCCGTCCGGCAGCACCGAAAAGACTGTGTCCTCGTCGGCGGCCAGCCTCCCCAGCCGCCGCGTGATCTCCGGCCCTACCGCGTGCCGCGCGGCGGCGCGCAAGGCGCGGTCCTCAAGGCCCGTGGCGCCCCGCTCGGGCGCGAAGGCCACGCCGGTCAGGCGGCCCACGGCCTGGCCCTCGACCACAACCTGCCCGTCCCCCTCGATCTCGGTGGCCATGTCCTCGCGCACGTTAAGCGCCCGCATCAGGGCGGTGGTGCGCCGGTCCACGAAGCGGGCCGTCAGCCGCTCGTGCAGGACGTCGGACAGCCGTTCCTCCAGCACCCGCGCGCGCTCGCGCCAGTGCCTGGGATTGTGCAGCCAGTCGGGCCGATTGGCGATGTAGGTCAGGGTCCGCACCGCCGCCAGACGCGCCGACAGCTGGTCGATCTGGCCGTCGTCCCGGTCCGCCTGGTCAAAGCGCGCGGCGAACCAGTCCTCGGTCAGGCGGCCCCCGCGACCCGTCAGGGCCTTGAACACCGTCAACGACAGCCGCGCATGCTCGTCCAGCGTCGTCTTCTGGAAGTCGGGCAGCTGGCACGCTTCCCACAGCCGCATCACCGCGCCGCGCGACCCGGCCACCCGCGTGACCGCCTCGTCGTGCATGAGCCGGCGCAGCACCGTCTCGTCCAGCGCCTCGCCCGACAGGCTCAGGCCGTCGCGCCCGGGCGTCACCGTCAACGAGCGCAGCAGGTCCGGCAGGGTGTCGAAGTCCAGTCGGGCGTTGCGCCACTCCGCCGCCAGAACCGGGTCGAAATGGTGCTCCACTACCTGTTCGACGATGTCCTCGTCGATCTCGTCGCATTCGCCCGTGACCCCGAACGTGCCGTCTCGCAGATGCCGCCCGGCGCGCCCGGCGATCTGGCCGATTTCGTGGGCGTGAAGCCAGCGGGTGCGCCGCCCGTCGAACTTCCTCAAGCCCGCGAAGGCCACATGGTCCACGTCCATGTTCAGGCCCATGCCGATGGCGTCGGTGGCCACCAGAAAGTCCACCTCGCCCGACTGGAACAGCGCCACCTGGGCGTTGCGGGTGCGGGGGCTCAGGGCGCCCATGACCACCGCCGCCCCGCCCCTCTGGCGGCGGATCAGCTCCGCGATGGCATAGACCTGATCCGCCGAGAAGGCGACGATGGCCGAGCGCGGTGGCAGGCGGGTCAGCTTCTTCGATCCTGCATAGCTCAGGGTCGATAGCCGCTCCCGCGACACGATCTCCGCGTCCGGAACCAGCCGCCTTACCAGCGGCGCCATGGTCCCCGCGCCCAGGAACATGGTCTCCACTTGACCGCGCGCGTGCAGCAGCCGCTGGGTGAAGAGGTGCCCGCGCTCGGGATCGGCGCACAGCTGGATCTCGTCCACGGCCAGAAACTCGACCGTCTTCTCCAGCGGCATGGCCTCGACCGTGCACACCCACCAGTGAGGCCGGGGCGGTATGATCTTCTCTTCACCGGTGACCAGCGCCACCGACCGGGCCCCCATGCGCGCCACGATGCGGTCGTAGATCTCGCGCGCCAGCAGCCGCAGCGGCAGGCCGATCATGCCCGAGGCGTGGCCAAGCATCCGCTCGACCGCCAGATGGGTCTTGCCGGTGTTGGTGGGCCCCAGCACCGCGGTGACGCGGGACGGGGCCATGCCGGTGGGGCGGTCGTTCATGACTTCCCCAAGGTGGCGATTTCCGCGCCGGGTCTCAAGCGTCGTTTCCGCCTTCGCTCTCAAGCGTAAACAGCTACGTCTGTGCGGCGGGAACAGGGACGAAACGAATCAGGACCGAATCACCGACGTCGGGCGATTCAGGCTTTGTTCTATACAAAATATTGTATCTTAACGGGGTTTAACCACTAGTCACAATCGCGACGGCGCGGCGTTGTAGCGCGGCGCCCGATGCTGCCGAACCGCAGGCAAGCGCCTATATGGGGGCATGGTCGATCCCTCTCCGCCTGCCCAGGCCCAGCCCCCCCAATGGCCGACGCTGTCGCCGCTCAAGACCGGCCTCGCCTGCCGCTGTCCCCGCTGTGGGCAAGGGGCCTTGTTCAAGGGCTTCATCACCGTACGCCCGGCTTGCCCGGAATGCGGCCTGGACTACAGCTTCGCCGACCCGGCCGACGGCCCGGCCTTCTTCGTCATGTCGGGGGTCGGCATCGCGGTGACCCTGATGTTCCTGTGGATGGAGATCGCCTTGCGCCCGCCCATGTGGGTGCATTTCATCTTCACCCTGCCGCTGTTCGTGGTCGGCTGTCTGGCCACCCTGCGCCCGGTCAAGGCCTGGCTGGTCAGCGAGCAGTTCGTGCGCAAGGCGTCCGAGGCCGAATTCTCGTTCCTCGGCCGATCAGGTCCGAAACAGCCCGACGCCTGACCCGGCCCGTATCTCGTCCTCAATCCACGGGAAGTGCGCCCTCACCACCGCCATGGCCTGACGGTTGCGGGCGATGACCCTCAGGTCGCCGGGCGGGGGCGGCGAAGGCGCGACGCCAAGCTTGGCCTCGGCCGAGTTGGTGTTGCCGATCGCCTCCAACGGCTTGCGGAAGGTCTGGGCTGAAATGCCCAGCGGGGCGAACAGCGTCTCGTCCAGCCAGGCGGCGCGGTCCGGTGCGTGGATCATGGCGTCGAGATTGAACAGCAGCACCCGCTCCGGCGCGACCTGCAGCATCCGTTCCCAGGCGGCCACGGACCGCAGCCAGGACTTGAGGAAACCGCTCGCCCTGTCGAACCCGCCCCACGGCATCACCCGGTAGGATCGCCACACGTGGAAGGGATTGCGCAGGCAATAGACATAGACGGGCAAACCCTCCGGATGATCGAAGATCGCCTCGTAGCCGTCGAAGTGGCGCTCGTGATGGGGCGTCTTGTGGCCGAACCAGATGGCGTCGGGCCGGTCCATGGGCCGCGCAGGCGTGATGTCCCGAAACACCGACCGGGCCAGACGATAGATCCGGTCGGGCTGATCCGCCGGCGCCCCCGCGCGCACGTCCGAAAGCCAGCTCAGGGTCCCCGGCGCGATTTCACGCGGGATTTCCCCCTGCAACTCCACCACCCCGGCGTTGGCCAGCAGATTGGCGCACATGCGCGTCCCCGACCGGCCGAAGCCGCACACGATCAGGGGGCGGGGGTGGGTGAAGTCCATCAAACCCTTCCAAATCGAGACGGCTGCTTTTCACACGCGGCGCCAGCCGCTAGGAACCCCGAACGTGGCCCCGTAGCTCAGCTGCATAGAGCAAGGCTTTCCTAAAGCCGAGGTCGGAGGTTGGAGTCCTCCCGGGGTCGCCACTCATTGTGCGCAAGCCGCTGTTCTCGCGCGAGGGCGCCAATATCTCGATCGTCGAGGGCGCGGTTCGCGAAGAGGGGCTGGACGCCGGCTATGGCGAGGGCCGCCACATCCGTCAGGCCCTGCAAGCCCCGCCGCTGTTCGACGGCCAGCATGTCATCGTCGGCTCGTGGCTGGTCGGCGACAAGCCGGCCGGGATCGCCCTGCGCGACGACCCCGGCCGCATCACCCGCAACACCTCACGGTTCGTGCCGCACTTCATCCGGGACTGAGGCCTCCCCAGACCGCAATGACTGGCAAGGCGGCCGTCACCGCCGAAGCCTGCCTCGCCGGTGCGGCGGTCCCGGGGGCGCGCCCATCAGCGCGCTGGCAGTCCGGCCTCCACCATCGACTGGAGGACAGCTTCGGACGCCGCCACAAAAGCCGGGCTGGCGTTCGTGGTGGGGGCGGGGAGGTTGAGCGCGGTCGAGCCGGGCCGCAGTCTCAGCCCCTCCTGCATGGCCGCCCGGGCCTCGGCCGTGCGGCCGGTCCGTTGGTAGGCTGCGGCCAGAAGCATGTGGGACCGCCCCGACCCCGGGGTGATGGCGATGGATCGGTGGAGCCATGGCGCCGCGTCCTCGGCGTTTCCCAGCAGAAGATGGGCCCACCCGGCGCCGAGAAGCCACGTCCAGCGCGACACCTCGGGCGTGCCATAGCGGTCTGCCTGCTGGAAGGTCGCCAGCGCGTCCTCGAAACGCCCGAGATAAATCTGGCCAAGACCGACGTGGTACAGGGCAAGGCCGTTCCACGGGTCGAGGCTCAGGGTGCGGGAGCACGCCACCAGACTGTCGACAAACTGGTTGGTGGCGCTGAGAAAGCGGCAATAGGTCTCGGCGACGGGGATGGAGTCCGGCTTCACGCGCAGGGCGCGTTCCAGAGTGGCCCCGGCCTGGGCCCGGGCGGCGGCGGCCTCCTCCGGCGTGTACCAGGTCATCTGGATCCCGCGCAGCTGCAGGCCGGCGAGGGCGACGCCGAGGTCGACATTGTCCGGGTCTCGGGCCAGGGCGTCCTGCAGCAGCGCCTCGGCGATCCCGAAACGCTCGCGGGACGTCTGGTTGATGGAGGCGCTGGCCTGATCGATGACGAAGCGGGTGTTTCGCGCCGACGCCGTCGACGCGGTGGCGGCGGGGCCGCCCTCCAGCATGTCATTGAGCCGCCGCGCCAGAAGATGGCCGACCCCGGCCGTCAGCCGCGACTGCTGCAACTCGGGATCGCGCCCCTCGGCGTCGACGGCGGCGTCGGCCACCGCCACGACCTGACCCGTGGATGTGCGGATCAGGCGCGCCTGCAAGCTCCATGAGCCCGCCGCCCGCCGCAGTTCGCCCCGCACCACGAAATCCGCTTTCGTGTTCGGCGATGAGGCCCGGGTCGAGGGCCCCGTGACGACCCGCACGCTGTCGATCCGGGCGAGGCCGTCGACAAGGCGATCGGAAATGGCGCCCGCCATGTCCGGGCCGTACGGGTCGTCGCTGGCGTCAAGGATGGGGATCACGGCGATCGACGGCGCCCGGCGCCCGAAGACCGCGTCGCCGAACGCCAGAGCCCCGATCGCCAGACCGACCATCAGGCACAGCCCGATCACCACGGCCGCGATCCCGGGGGGGCGCCAGCCGCGCCATCCGGAGCGCCGGTCCTCGCTGGCGGCGAACGCGGCGGCGGGGTCGGGTTCAGACGGAACAGTCTCATCGTCGGTCACCGCGACCGTCAGGATGTAGCCGCGTCCGGGAACCAGCCTGAGCATCTCACGCCGATGGTCGCCCAAGGCCACCCGGACTTCGCGCACGCACTGAAACAGGCCGTCTTCACTCACATGAACAGTCGGCCAGAGAGCGTCGATCACCTCCTGCTTGCTGATGACGCGCCCGGGATTCCGGACCAGCAGAAGCAGGAGGGAAAAGGGCTTCGACCTGAGTTTCACAGGCGCGCCATCGGGACCCCGCAGCTCGGCCCGGCGCTGATCCAGTTCGAAACCGGCGAAACGAAACACCCCGCGCCCCCCGCGGCCGACCGGACGCTTGTCGCGCGTCTTCCCTGTCGGCCAGCCCTTTCAGATATCAGAAAAATATCAGAACGCCAGCAGTGCGCCATCAGGACGTGCGGGCCGCGCCATGGGACGTCATCACAACGGCGAGGAGCGCGTCTGCTCGCCGACGGGCGACCTGCGCCCGGACGATGGGGGGACTTTGACGACCATGGCCACTTCTGTTCCGAATCCCGCCCGCCGGGCGATGGCGCGCCGCGGCGCGCTGCTCTGCTCGACCGCCCTTGTCGCGGCGGCGCTCGCCTTCGCGCCCCAGGCGGCGCAGGCGCAGGCGGTTATTGATGGCGGCGCCGCCGAGATGGTTGACGGCGACGGCATCGACGAGGGCGCGCCGGTGTTCACCCGGCCCAGCCCCTGGAGCGTCGGTGGCGATCTCGTCGTCGGCGACGTAGGAACGGGCCTGTTGATCGTGCGCAACGGCGGCACGGTCAGCAACACGTTCGGCTATATCGGGTTGATTCACGGCTCGGCAGGCGAGGTGCTAGTCACCGGTGCGGGCAGCACCTGGACAAATAATGGTCAGCTGTTTGTCGGCGTTGAAGGCGCCGGCGTGCTGAGCATCGCGGACGGCGGTCTGGTCAGCAGCGGCGGGAGCTGGATCGGCCGATTCGATGACTCCACTGGCGAGGTGCTTGTCACCGGCGCTGACTCGAGCTGGATCAATAGTGATTGGCTGGCTGTCGGCGGTTCGGGCGCCGGCTCTCTGAGCATCGCGGATGGCGGGGCCGTCAGCAACCTTGTTGGCGAGATCGGAACGTATTCCGGCTCCACAGGCGAAGTGAGTGTCACCGGCGCAGGGTCAAGCTGGACGAATAGTGCTCAACTTTATGTGGGCTGGAATGGCGCCGGCGCCCTGAGCATCGCTGACGGCGGCGCAGTAAGCGCCATTCAAGTCATCATCGCGAACAGCGCCTCAGCCACCGGCACGCTCAATTTCGGCGCCGCGGCGGGTGAAGCGGCCGTGGCGGCAGGGACGCTGAACACGGCTGCGATCAATTTCGGTTCGGGTATGGGCGCCATCATCTTCAACCATACTGATGATGATTTCGAGCTGGGCGCCGATATTACAGGCGCCGGCACGGTCCGCTTCCTCTCCGGTTCCACGATGCTGTCGGGCAATAACGCCTTCACAGGCACGATAGACCTCGAGGGCGGACGCTTCGTATTCGGTTCCGATGGCGCGCTGGGCGCCGCCACGCTGCGCACGACCGGCTCCGTCGTGGGCTATCTCGACGGCGTGAACATCACCAATTCCATCGTCATCGATTCCGACACCACCCAGTTTGAGGTTGTCACCGGCTCGGCCACGCAGTCCGGCGTGATTTCGGAAGACAATGGCCCCCGCCCCTTCGAGAAGATCGGTGATGGCGAACTGGTGCTGACGGCGGACAACGGCTGGACTGGCCAGACAACGATCACCGACGGCGCCCTGACCTTCGACGGCGGTTCGCTGGCGCTGACCGGCAACCTGCTGGTCGGCTATCTGGACGGCGACGCCGCCCTGACGATCCGGAACGGCGGCTCGGTCTCGAATGACAACGGCTGGATCGCGATCTGGTCGGACGCCACCGGGACGGTGACTGTCACGGGACCGGGCTCCACCTGGACCGTCGGCGCCGGCCTGTCGGTGGGGCAGTCCGGCGCGGGCGCCCTGACCATCGCGGACGGCGGCTTCGTGCAGGCCGGCAGCGCATCGATCGCCAGCGATGGCGGAACCAGCACCGCCACCGTCACGGGGCCGGGGTCCAGCTGGACGGTGACCAATTCCCTGAATGTCGGGGAAGGCGGCGCGGGCATTCTGACCATCGAGGACGGCGGCGCCCTGACGACCGGCTACGCCAATCTGGGGCGCTTCGGCGGCTCCGCCGGGACGGCGACGGTGACGGGCGCGGGGTCGAGCTGGGCCAACGCCGGAAGCCTGTTCCTCGGCGAGTTTGGAACCGGCGCCCTGACCGTCTCGGACGGGGCCACGATGACGAGCGGCGCGATCCTGATGGGTATCCACTTCGGCGCTGAGGGGTCGGCGACGATCACCGGCGCCGGGTCGACCCTGACGGTGACCGGCGACATCTATGTCGGCATGAACGGAAACGGCGCCCTGACCGTCTCGGACGGGGGCGTGGTCTCGACCGACAATTCCGTCTATCTGGGCGATGGCCCGGGCGACGGCGACCTGACGGTGACCGGCGCGGGGGCCGAGCTTGCGATCGCCGGCGATCTCTCGGTCGGTGTCGGCGCGGGCGACAGCGTGGTGACCGTATCCGACGGCGGCCGCATTGCCTCGCAGTGGGCCACCATCGGGCTGGACGAGAACGGCAGCGGCGCCGTCACCGTGACCGGCGCGGGCTCGGTCCTGACCATGACGGACTCCCTGTCCATCGGCTTCCTGGGGCAAGGGTCGCTGACCATCGCCGACGGCGCCCTGGTCGAGGCCGACTACGTCGATGTCGGCTTCTTCACCGGATCGAGCGGCGCCCTCCGGCTCGAAAGCGGCGGGGTGCTGGCGACCTCGCAGGTCAGCAAGCTCGACGGGGACGCCAGCGTGGTATTCGACGGCGGCGTCCTGCGAACGACCGCCAACCAGTCCTTTCTCTTCCAGGGCTTCGCCAATGAGGACGTGATCCTGGCGGCCGGTGGCGGAACGATCGATACCCAGAGCTACAATGTCCACACCGATCTGGGCTTTCAGGGCGTCGGCGGACTGACCAAGACGGGCGCGGGACGCCTCACCTTCTGGGGCGCCAACACCTATTCCGGCACGACCCTGATCGCCCAGGGCCGTATTCAGGCCGGCGCGGCCAATGTGTTCTCGGCCGCCAGCACCCATGAGGTCGCGACCGGGGCGACCCTGTCGCTCGGCAACAATGCGCAGACCATCGGCGGGCTGGCGGGCGCCGGCTCGGTCCTGCTCGGATCGGCGGTCCTGACGACCGGCGCCAATGACGCCTCGACCACGTTCGGGGGCGTCATCTCCGGCTCCGGTTCGCTGGTGAAGACGGGCGCGGGAACCCTGATCCTGACCGGCGCCAACACCTGGACCGGCGAGACCACGGTCCGTGACGGAACCCTGACCTTCGACGGCGGCTCGGTCAGCCTGGCCGGAGCCATGATGGTGGGTCGAAACGTCGGCGATGACGGCGCCCTGATCATTCGCAACGGCGGCGCGGTCTCCAGCGCCCAGGGCTCTGTCGGCTACAGCGCGGGCTCGACCGGCGAGGTCACGGTCATGGGCGAAGATAGCGTCTGGACCAACAGCAGCGACTTGTATGTCGGACTTGACGGGGGCGGCGCGCTGACCATCGCCGATGGCGGCGCGGTCTCCAACGCCCAGGGCTTTGTTGCCTACTGGGCGGGCTCCACCGGCGATATCACGGTCATGGGCGCGGGCAGCACCTGGACCAACAGCGGCAACCTGTATGTCGGACTTAACGGGGGCGGCACGCTGGCCATCGACGATGGCGGCGCGGTCTCCAACGCCCAGGGCTTTGTTGGCTACCACGCGGGCTCCACCGGCGATGTCACGGTCATGGGCGCGGGCAGCACCTGGACCAACAGCGGCGGCCTCGCTGTCGGCCACGCCGGCGGCGGAACGCTGACCATCGCCGATGGCGGTGTGGTCTCCAACACGGTCGGCGATGTCGGCTTCAGCGATGCCTCCAGCGGCGCGGTCACCGTTACCGGCGCGGGGAGCGCCTGGACCAACGCCTTTGCCCTTTCGGTCGGCCATTTTGGCGACGGAACCCTGACCATCGCCGATGGCGGCGCGGTGTCCAGCCAGAGCGCCTATATCGGCAACGCAGGCGGCTCCAGCGGCGCCGTCACGGTCACGGGCGCCGACAGCGCGTGGACCAGTGGTTTCAATCTCTTTGTCGGCGCCTCCGGCGACGGTGCGCTGACCATCGCCGATGGCGGCGCGGTGAGCGCGAGCGGAGTGACTCTCGCGTGGGACGTCGGCGCGACCGGCGTGCTGAACATCGGCGCGGCGTCGACCGATCCGCTGGACGCCGTGGGTGCGGGAACGCTGAACGCCCCTACCGTGACCTTCGGCGACGGCGCCGGCGTGCTGAACTTCAACCACACGACCGACGACTACGATTTCGCCGCGGCCGTCAGCGGCGCGGGCGCGGTCAACCTGTACGCCGGCCACACCATCCTCAGCGGCGCCAACAGCTATACCGGCGGCACCAATCTGTACGGAGGGACGCTGACCCTGGGCCATGACAACGCCCTGGGCGCCTCGACCCTGACCACCTTCGGCTCTGTCGTCGACTATGCCGACGGCGTGACCGTCGGCAACGCCATCGTCATCGACTCAGACACGACACAGTTCCAGGTGCTGACCGGGTCGGCCACCCAGTCAGGCGTTATCTCGGAGCTGAACGGCCCGCGCGCCTTCGAGAAGACCGGCGCCGGCGAACTGGTGCTGAGCGCCGCCAACACCTGGACCGGCGAGACCACGATTACGGAGGGAACCCTCCGCCTCGGCATCGCCAACGCGATCGCCAGCGTCTCGGCCCTGACGGTGAGCGCGGACGGAACCTTCGATCTCGATGGCTTTTCGACCGCGGTGGGCTCGCTCGCCGGCGCAGGCGATGTGACCCTCGGCAGCGGGCAACTGCGCGTCGGCTCAGACAACAGCTCGACCGTCTTCAGCGGCTCCCTCACCGCCACCGACGGGAGCGGCGCCACCCTGTCCAAGGAGGGCGCGGGCGTCCTGACCCTGGGCGGCGTCGTCACTATGGCGACCAGCGGTGCGGCGACCAACATGGTCAAGGTCAATGCCGGCACGCTCGTGGTCAGCGGGGCCGGGGACGTCACCACGGATCTCCTCCAGAATTTCGCCACGCTCGACAACGCCGGATCGGTCACCGCATTCAGCGTCCTCCAGAACTTCGGCACGACGACCAATAGCGGCGCCATCATCGGCCTCACGCAGACTTTCGGCACCTTCGACAATCACGGAACCATGGGCCAGCTGCAGGCGCTGTCCGGCGTTGCGACCAACCACAGCACCGGCACGATCGACGGGGGCGTCCAGAATTTCGCCGACTTCGTCAGCGTTGGCGTCATCAACGGGGACATCAGTAATTTCAGCACGGCGCTGATCGAGAACCAGGTCAATGGCGGGATCGCCAACGAGGCCAGTGGCGCGACCGTCACGCTCACCGGCGCGGTGACCGGCATCACGTCCTATTATGGAAATGACGGGACCTTGCTTGATCTGGCCGGCTTCAGCACAGCCATCGGTCGCATCGATGGCACTGGAGCGATCGAACTCGGCAGCGCCGTGCTCACGGTGGGCAGCGCGGGCATGAACGATTCGTTCAGCGGCGTCATCTCGGGCGGCGGCGCGCTGACCAAGACGGGCGCCGGTTCGCTGACGCTGACGGGCGCCAACACCTACAGCGGCGCCACGACGGTCAGCGGGGGGGTGCTGGACGTCGCCGGATCGCTCACCAACGGCGGCGGCCTGACCGTTCAGAGCGGCGGGATGCTGGCGGGCGCGGGTTCCATCGGCGGCCTGACCATCATCCAGAACGGCGGAACCCTGGTGGGCGCGGCCGGATCGGTCCTGACGATGAATGCGCTGACGCTCAGCGACGGGGCGATCATCGACGTGACGCTGGGCGCGCCGGCCGCTGACGCCCTGTTCGCTGTCACCGGCGACCTGACCCTGGACGGGGTGCTGGACATCACCGACGGCGGCGCCTTCGGGGCCGGAGTCTATGGCCTGATGACCTATGGCGGCGCCCTGACCGACAACGGCCTCGAGATGGGCGATCTGCCCATCGGCTACAGCGCCGGGCGGTTCGCGGTGCAGACCTCGGTGGCGGGCCAGGTCAATCTGGTCAACACCAGCCTAGCCGACCTGCTGTTCTGGGACGGCGGCGATCCGCTGAATGCGGACAACGGCGCAATCGACGGCGGCGACGGGGTCTGGACCCTGACCGGCGCCACCTGGACCGACGTGGACGGGGCGGCCAACGGCGCCATGAACCCGACCCCCGGTCTGGCCGTGTTCATGGGGATGGGCGGAACGGTCACGCTGGACGACAGCGCCGGGGCCCTGTCGGCGACCGGCCTGCAGTTCGCGGCGAACGGCTATGTCCTGACCGGCGATGGGCTGGCGCTGGTGGAGGAGACTCCCGGTTCGGGCGTCAACCTGCGCGTGGGCGACGGCACGGCGGCGGGCGCGGGCTGGGTCGCAACCATCGCTTCGGACCTGACCGGTGCAGTGCGGCTGCGCAAGAGCGATCTGGGGACGCTGGTCCTGACGGGGAACGCCGCCCACACCGGCGGCACGGAGATCGCCCATGGCGCGCTTCGCATCGGCGACGGCGGGACGACCGGATCGCTGGCCGGGGACGTGCTCAATGCGGGCGTGCTGGCCTTCGACCGCGCGGACGACGTCAGCTTCGGCGGCGTCATCAGCGGGACGGGCGCGGTGGTTCAGGCCGGCGGCGGCGTGCTGAGCCTGACCGGGGCCAGCACTTTCACCGGGGCCACCCGGGTCGAGGCGGGGACGCTGGACGTATCCTCCGCAGATGATCGTCTGGGCAGCCTGACGGCGCTGAGCGTGGCCGAGGGGGCCACCTTCGCGCTGGGCGCCACGGTCCAGAACGTGGGCTCGTTCGCGGGCGATGGCGTGATCTCGGGCGCGAGCGGAACGCTCAGCGCCGGCCTGAACCACCACAACACGATCTTCTCGGGCAGCTTGCTGGTGTCGGCGGTGAACCTGTCGGGAACCGGGACTCTCACGCTGTCGGGCGCGCACGCGGTGGACACCCTGCGCATCTCCAACACGGTGCGTATCGGCGCGGGGGGGTGGAGCGATCTGACCGGAACCGACGGCCCCGTGGTGCAGATGTCCGGCGGCCTGCTGGATCTGGACGGAAACGCCCTGCTGATCGAGACGCTGGAAGACCTTACCCAGCCCGGGGCTCTGGATCTGGGCGACGGCGGCGTGCTGACCCTCAGCGACGGACGGACGCAGTTCCACGGCGCCATCACGGGGTCTGGCGCACTGATCAAGGATGGCGCGGACGACTTCACCCTGGCGGGCGACGTGTCCTACGACGGCGACCTGACCATCGTGAACGGCGGTGTCGTTCTGGCGTCGACCGCCGCCCTGACGGGCGATCTGGCGCTGGCGGTGGCTTCCGGGGGGCGGTTCGACCTGAACGATACGGATCAGCGGCTGGTGGGTCTGTCGGGCTTCGGCCAGGTGGATCTGGGCGCTGGCGCGCTGGAGCTGGCCCTCGGTGACACTGTGTTCGGCGGCGACTTCGCCGGGACCGGGGACCTGACCCTGTCCAGCGGGGCCCTGAGCCTCGGCGGCGACTCCTCGGCCTTCGGCGGAAGCCTGACCATCAACGACGGCGCCGCCCTGACCGGCGCGGGCTCTGTCGGCGGTCTGACCACCATCGCCGAGGGCGGGGTGCTGTCGGGCGTGCAGGGGCAGACGCTGGGGCTGGGCGCGCTGGTGTTGTCCAGCGGTTCGGTGGTGTCGGCGGCGCTGGGTGCGGCGGGCGACACGGCCCTGTTCGATGTGGCGGGCGACCTGACGCTGGATGGCGAGCTCGAGGTCACGGACGTGGGCGGCTTCGGGGCCGGGGTTTACCGCCTGTTCGACTACGGCGGGACCCTGACCGATCTGGGTCTGGACATCGGCGCCACGCCGGACGGGGTCAGCGCGGACGACCTGTTCGTCCAGACCTCGGTCAGCAATCAGGTCAATCTGGTCTCCACCTATGAGGTGGACCTGCGCTTCTGGGACGGCGGGGGGGCGGCCGACGACGGCGCGATCCAGGGCGGGTCCGGCGTTTGGAGCACGTCCGGCCGCGGCTGGACCGGGGCGGACGGGGCGGTGAACGGGGCCTATGACAACCCGGCCTTTGCGGTGTTCATGGGGACCGGCGGGACGGTGAGCGTGGACGGGGCCGGCATCGGCGTCACCGGCATGCAGTTCGCCGTGGACGGTTATGCGATCACCGGCGACGGGATCGCCCTGACTGAAGACCAGACCCTCGTTCGCGTGGGCGACGGCACGACGGCGGGGGCGGCCATGACCGCGACCATCGCGTCCAGCCTGACCGGCGCGGGCGGGCTGGTGAAGACCGATCTGGGCACGCTGATCCTGACCGGGACCAACAGCTATCAGGGCGGAACCGTCGTGCGCGGCGGCGTGCTGATCGGCGATGTGGACTCCCTGATCGGCGACATCGACAACGACGCCGTGCTGGTGTTCGACCAGATCACCGACGCAGACTTCGCCGGCGCCATCACCGGCGACGGCGAGACCATCAAGCGGGGCGACGGGGTGCTCAGCCTGCTGGGCGCCAACGCCATGGACTGGGTCGTTGAGACCGGCGGGCTGCTGGCCCAGGCCGGGGCCTTCTCGGGCGACGTGGAGATCGCCTCGGGCGCGGACTTCACCCTCAACGCCAGCCAGAACGCGGTCTTCTCGGGGGTGCTGAGCGGCGACGGAACCTTCGCCAAGACCGGGGCGGGCGGCCTGGCCCTGACCGGGAACTCCTCGGCCTTCGCCGGGATCACCGAGATCCGGGACGGCCTGCTGCTGGTGAACGGGGCCTTGGGCGGCCAGCTGCGCCTGTTCGACGGGGCCATGCTGGGGGGCTCGGGCGCGCTGGGTCAGCTGACGGCGGGCGCCGGATCGGTGATCGCGCCGGGCAACTCCATCGGTACGCTCACCATCACCGGCGACGTCGTGTTCGAGACGGGCTCGATCTATGAGGTGGAGGTGGATCCCGCCTCCGACGCCTCGGACCGCATCGTGGCGGGCGGAACCGCCACCCTCAACGGCGGGACGGTGCGTCACATCGGCCTGACCGGGGCGTACCGGCCCTCGTCCACCTACACCATCCTGACCGCCGCCGGCGGGGTCACCGGGGCCTTCGACGCCATCGAGACCGACTTCGCCTTCCTCGACGCTGGCCTGACCTATCAGACCAATGCGGTGCTGATGACGCTGGAGCGCAACGCCATCCCGTTCCCGGCCGTGGGCGAGACCTTCAACCAGCGGTCCACCGCCGCCGCCGTCGAGGCGACCCAGCCGGGCGCGGCCCTGTACGACGCCGTGGTCGGCCTCAACGCCGGGAACGCGCGACTGGCCTTCGACATGCTGTCGGGCGAGCTGCACGGCTCGATCCGCACGGCCCAGTCCGAGGCCGCCCAGATCCTGGCTGGAACCCTCACCGGCCGCATGGACGCGGCCCGGTCCATCGACACCGGCGCGGCCTTCTGGGCCCAGGCCACCGGCTCGCGCACCCGCATGGCTGCCGACGGCAACGCCGCCTCCCTGACCCACGGGGCCACCGGCCTGATGATGGGCGCGGACGCCGGCTTCGGCGCGGTGCGTCTGGGCGTCGCGGGCGGAGCCTCGGCCCACGACTACGACAGCCATGCCCGCTCGGGCTCGGCGGAGGGAACCAGCCTCAGCCTGGCCGCTTACGGCTCGGGTCAATGGGGCGCGCTGGGTCTGAGGGGCGCCGTGTCCGGGACCTGGCACGAGGTGGAGACGGAGCGTCTGGCCGCCTTCCCGGGCTTCGCCGAGGTGCTGATCGCCGACTATGACGCCGAGACGGTCCATGCGTTCGTGGAAGCGTCGTGGCGGGTGGACATGGGCCCGGGCGCCACGCTGGAGCCCTTCGTCAACATCGCCCGGGTGCGCACCGAAAGCGACGCCTTCACCGAGACCGGCGGCGACGCGGCGCTGGCCGTGCAGGGCCGGGTTCAGACCGCCAGTCTGGCCACGATCGGGCTGGGCATGAGCCGGTCTTACGATCAGGGCGACGGCCGCACCGCCGTCCTGTCGGGCCGCCTCGGCTGGCGTCACGCCTGGGACGCTGCCGCCGGCGACGGCCGCCACGCCTTCGCCGCCAGCCCCACCCCCGCCGGCGCCTTCACCGTCCACGGCCTGCCGGTGACGCAGGATGCCGTGGTCGCCCAACTGGGCCTCGATCTGGACCTGAAGGACCGCCTCAGCCTCACCGTCGACTGGTCCGCCCAGCTCGCCTCCGACCTCAACGCCAATGCGCTGGCGGCGACGCTGAACTGGAGGTTCTAGGGCAGGGACACACAAGGGAAGCGCGTTGGTCGGCGCACTGTCTGGCGCCGATCGAACCGCTATGACGGCTGTGGCGCACCGCTCCCGCGCGCGCCCAGCCGTCGTTTTCTCGACGCCAGTGGCTTTCGCGAGCGCGCGAGCCGCTGTTAAGTGCGCCCCACAGCATTGCCGCCGCATCGTCGGCCGGCTCAAGTGACGGAGTCCTCCATGCGCGCCCTGATGTCCGCCTTGATCATGGCGAGCCTGCCCGCCGCGGGCCTGGCCCAGACGCCGCCGCCGCCCGGCGAGGTTCCTGCCCTCCACGACATCGCCACGGCGCCTTCCGCCGCCCGCATCGAGGCCGACATCGCGACCCTGGTCAGCTTCGGCACCCGCCACACCCTGTCGGAAACGGAGTCGGAGACGCGCGGCATCGGCGCGGCCCGCCGCTGGATCCATGCGGAGTTCGAGCGCATCTCGGCGGCCTGCGGGGGCTGTCTCGAGGTGATGTATGTCTCGGACACCGTCACGGGCGCGCGCATCCCCCAACCCGCCGAGGTGGTCAGCGTCATCGCCATCCAGCGCGGGACCACCGACCCGAACCGCTATGTGCTGATGAGCGGGGACATCGACAGCCGCGTCACCGATGTGATGAACGCGACCGACGACTCCCCCGGCGCCAACGACAACGCCTCGGGCGTGGCGGGCACGCTGGAGGCCGCGCGGGTGCTGACCCGACACCGGTTCCCCGCCACCATCGTCTATGCCGCGCTGGCCGGGGAGGAGCAGGGCCTGTTCGGCGGCCAGATCCTGGCGGCCCACGCCCAGCGCGAGGGCTGGCGGCTCCAGGCGGTGCTGAACAACGACATGATCGGCAATTCGGCGGGCATCAACGGGGTGGTGGACAACGTCACCGCCCGGGTCTTCGCCGAAGGCACGCGCATGACCGAGACCGATCAGGAAGCGACCCAGCGTCGCTTCACCGGCGGCGAGGTCGACAGCCCCTCGCGCAATCTGGCCCGCTACATCGCGCGGATGGGCGAGCAGTACGTGCCGAACCTGAACGTGATGATGGTCTATCGCCTGGACCGGTTCGGGCGCGGCGGGCACCACCGACCGTTCAATGATCTGGGCTACCCCGGCGTGCGGATCATGGAGACCAACGAGCACTATGACCGCCAGCACCAGGACCTCAGGAACGAGGACGGCCGCCACTACGGCGACACCATCGAGTATGTGGACTTCGACTATGCGGCCAAGCTGACCGGGCTGAACGCGGTGGCGCTGGCCGGCATGGCCTGGGGCCCGCCGCCGCCCGCCGGGGTCCAGATCGAGGGCGCGGTCAGCCCGGACACCACCCTGCGCTGGACCCGTCCGACCGACGCCCAGGCCCCCGATCTGGCCGGCTACCGCCTCTACTGGCGCCTGACCACCGAGCCCCAATGGACCCACAGCCGCTGGGTCGGGGACGTCACCGAATTCACCCTGGAGAACGTGGTCATCGACAATTATTTCTTCGGCGTGGCGGCGGTGGCCGAAAACGGCGCCGAAAGCCCCGTGGTCTTCCCCGGCGCGGCGGGCGGGTTCGGCGGCTACTGAGCCTTTCGGCTGGACGCCCTAGCGCCTATCTGTCAGCCATGATCGACGACCTCTACAGCGCGCGCATCCTGACCCTGGCGGCCAACATGCCGCGCACGGGGCGTCTGGCCGCGCCACAGGGGACGGGCCACAGGGTCGCCAGACTGTGCGGCTCGACCGCGACCGTCGATGTCAGTCTGGATGAAATCGGCCGCGTGGGGGACTACGCCCAGACGGTGAAGGCCTGCGCCCTCGGTCAGGCCGCCGCCGGGGTGCTGGGCGAGCATGTGATCGGCGCCACCGGCGACGAGATCGAACAGGCCCGCGACGCCCTGCGGGCCATGCTGAAGTCCGGCGGCGAGGGGCCGCAGGGCCGCTTCGCCGAGCTGCGCGTGCTGCAACAGGTGGCCGACTATCCCGCCCGCCACGCCTCGACCCTGGTGGCGGTGGAGGCGGCGCTGGATGCCGTGCGTGCGGCCGAGCGCGCCCGACTTTCGGGCGCGGCCTGACGGTGGCGGCCAGCCTCTACGAGCGCGGCGTGCGTCTGGCGCACCGGGGCTACAAGGTTGCGCTGTCGCCCCTGACCGGACAGCAGTGCCGCTTCCTGCCCACCTGTTCGGACTATGCGGCGGAGGCCCTGATCACCCACGGCCCCGCGCGCGGCGGCTGGCTGGCCATGAAAAGGGTCTGCCGCTGCCATCCTTTCGGCGGCTCGGGGTACGATCCAGTGCCCCCGAGGTCATCCGTCCCGGACTAGCCGGGGTGCGCGACGGGGAACCTTCTGTATAAGCTATGGCGGAATCGGATGGCGGGAGCAGGCGCGTGATGCCCATGGGCGGCGGATTGACGACGAGGGGGCCCAGAAACCTCCTGCGCCAGATCCGCGAGGCCATGGCCGGCGGCGGCCCGGCCCAGGAGCGGCTGGACAAGGTGGTCAGGACCATCGCCTCGTCCATGGTGGCCGAGGTGTGCTCCATCTACTTGCGCCGCTCCACGGGCGAGCTGGAGCTGTTCGCCACCGAGGGCCTGAACCCGGAGGCCGTCCACACCACCCGCCTGCGCCCCGGCGAGGGTCTGGTGGGCGAGGTGGCGCGGCTGAACGAGCCCATCAGCCTGTCCGACGCCCCCAGCCATCCCAGCTTCTCGTACCGCCCGGAGACCGGCGAGGACCCCTACCACGCCTTCCTCGGCGCCCCCCTGCTGCGCGGCGGCCGCTCCATCGGCGTGCTGGTGGTCCAGAACCAGGCCGCCCGCCGCTATGACGAGGACGAGGTCGAGGACATCCAGACCATCGCCATGGTGCTGGCCGAGACCGTCGCGTCTGGCGAACTGCTGGGGCTGGACGAGCTGCGCGACGTGGAGGTCGCCCCCCACCGTCCCGAGCGCATCAAGGGCCAGCGCTTCGCCGAGGGTCTGGCCATCGGCCATGCGGTTCTGCACGAGGCCCCGGTGGCGCCCGAACGGCTGCTGGCCGACGATCCCGTGGCCGAGGAGGGCCGGCTGAAGCTTGGCCTGACGGCGCTCAAGGCCAATATCGACTCCATGCTCGAGGGGGGGCAGGGCCTCGCCGGCCCGTCCTACGAGGTGCTGGAGACCTACCGCATGTTCGCCGAGGACCGGGGCTGGAACCGGTCGCTGGAGGAGGCGGTGCGCGGCGGCCTGACCGCCGAGGCGGCGGTGGACCGGGTCAGGAACGAGCACCGCGCCCGCTTCGCCAAGGCCCGCGACCCCTACATCCGCGAACGCCTCCACGACCTCGAGGATCTGGCCAACCGCCTGCTGCGGGTGCTGGCGGGCGATCAGCCCGGCCAGCGCGACCTGCCGGACGACACCATTCTGGTGGCCCGCAACCTGGGTCCGGCCGACCTGCTGGAGTATCCGCGCGACAAGCTGCGGGGCCTGCTGCTGGAAGAAGGCTCCGCCGCCAGCCATGCGGGCATCGTCGCCCGCGCGCTCCAGATTCCGTGCGTCGGGCGCCTCGCCGGCCTGCGTGACCGCCTGTCCGAAGGCGATCTGGTCATCGCCGACGGCGAGTCGGGCGAGGCTTTCCTGCGCCCCCGGCCCGAGATGCTGGACGCGGTGCAGGCGCGTATGCAACTGCGCGCCCAGCGCCGGGCCGAATTCGTGGCCCTGCGCGACACCCCGGCCGTCACCCGCGACGGGGTGCGCGTGACGGTTCTGGCCAACGCCGGCCTGGTGGTGGATCTGGACACCCTGGACGAGACGGGCGCCGAGGGCATCGGCCTGTTCCGCACCGAGTTCCAGTTCATGGTCTCCGAGGAACTGCCGCGCCTTCAGGCCCAGACCGATCTCTATCGCCGGGTGCTTGACGTGGCCGGCGACCGCCCGGTCACCTTCCGCACCCTGGATGTCGGCGGCGACAAGGTGCTGCCCTATCTGGAGGTGGAGCGCGAGGAGAACCCGGCGCTGGGCCGCCGCGCCATCCGCCTGGGGCTGGACCGGCCCGGCCTGCTGCGGCTGCAGCTGCGCGCCCTGCTCAGCGCCGCCGCCGGGCGTGAGCTGCGCGTCATGTTCCCCATGATCGCCACGGTGGACGAGTTCCGCGCCGCCCGCGCCCTGATGGACGCCGAATGCGAATGGGCCGAGCGGCGCGGCAAGACCCTGCCGGAGTCGCTGCGGGTCGGGGCCATGATCGAGGCGCCCAGCCTGCTGTGGCATCTGGACGCCTTGCTGCCGCTGACCGATTTCGTCTCCGTCGGCACCAATGACCTGTTTCAGTACATGTACGCGGCCGACCGGACCAATCCGCTGGTCTCGGATCGGTACGATCCGCTCTCGCCCCCGACCCTGCGCGCCCTGCAGGACATCCAGCGCCAGTGCGCGGAGAGCGAGACCCCCGTCTCCGTCTGCGGCGAACTGGCCGGGCGGCCGCTGGAAGCCATGGTTCTGCTGGCCCTTGGATACACACGGCTTTCGGCGCCCGCGGGCGGGGTGGGGCCGGTCAAGCGCATGATCCTGTCGCTGGATCTGGCGGCGGCGCGGCGCGGGGTGACGGGCTTGCTCGGCGCCTCGTCCGCCTCGGTTCGCAACGAGGTGGAGGCCCTGGCCCGGAAGTTGAACGTCGCTCTGTGAGAAAGCCGCTCGCGCCGGGCGCGAATCGGTTAACCAGACATTGATCCGGGGCTGTCAATGGGTTATCCACAGGACGAGTTCGGGGGACTTCCGGGGGGAGGTCAGGGTCGGGCGCCGCGGGGGACGTGGCGTTTCGATCATCCATCGATCGACAGTGCGAGTATGGGGGCGGGCGACATGCCGCTGGATGCAGGGGTTCACCCTGACGTGCGACACGACGAGGCGGAGTGGAGCGATCCCCACCGCATTCTGACGGAGTCCGCCACCCTGGGCGACGCCCTGCGCCGGGCGCGTGACCATTCGTCCCGCTCCATCGAGGATATGTCCGCCGCGACCCGTGTCCACGTCCGCTACCTTCGGGCGCTGGAGCAGGGTGACTTCACCGCCCTGCCGTCCCAGGCCTTTGCGCTGGGTTATGTGCGCGCCTACGCCGCCGCCCTCGGGCTGGATGAACAGCTGGCGGGCGAGCGCTTCAAGCGCGAAAGCCCCCACGCGCCCGTGGGGCTGCAGCCGCCGACCGGGGTCGATGTGCGCGAAGCCCGCCGCCGCTCGCCGCGTCTCATCGCGGCCGCCGCCGCTCTCGTGTTCGCCGTGATCGGCTGGAACGTGTTCCAGCGGGTCAGCCTGATGCAGGCGCCGAGCCCGCCCGCGATCGCCGAGACGCCTGAAACCTGGTCGCTGGGCTCCGCCCCCGGCGTCGTGCGCCTGGGCGCGCCGCGCGCCGCGCCGCCGGACCAGACCGTCCCGGTCCTCTACATCACGCCCGGCCTTGAGGCCGAACTGAGCGGAGTGGACGCCGAGATGGCGGCCGGTGGAGAGGTCGCCGCGGCGGCGCCCGCCGCCCCGGTGCAGCGCGCCTTCAATCCCCGTGGCGCCAGCTATGGCGCCTCGCCCACCGCCTCCAATGTGGTCATCCAGGCCCAGCGCCCGGCCAGCATTGTGGTGCGCATGGCCGACAACCGGGTCCTGTTCGCCCGCCAGCTGGCTGCTGGAGAATCCTGGCGCGCGCCGCGCGATGTGACGGCCGTCATCGACGTGTCCGAACCGTCCGCCTTCACCGTCTATCTGAATGGCGAGTACGAGGGGCCCCTGGCTGCCGCCGTGACGCCCTTGGCGGGCCTGAATGCCCGCGCCCAGGCAGCCGCCCGCCAGACCGCCGCCGATCTGGCCCAGCGGACCGGTCCGCCGCCGCCCGCCGGCTGACATCTTTCCGTCGTGGAATAGCGCCGCCTGATCCCCTATCTAGGGGACATCATGTCAAACGCCGCCGACCAGCTGGGCCACATCCGCCCCTGGCGCCACATCGAGCGCCGCAAGAGCCGCCAGATCCACGTGGGCTCCGTGGCCGTAGGCGGCGACGCGCCCATCAGCGTCCAGTCCATGACCAACACGCCCACCGTCGACGCGGCGGGGACGCTGGACCAGATCCGCCAGCTGGAGGAGGCCGGGGCCGACATCGTGCGGGTGTCCTGCCCGGACGAGGAGTCCACCGCCGCCTTCCGCACCATCGCGCGGGAGTCCCGCGTGCCGCTGGTGGCCGACATCCATTTCCACTACCGCCGGGGCATCGAGGCGGCCGAGGCCGGCGCCGCGTGCCTGCGCATCAATCCCGGCAACATCGGCTCGCGTGACCGGGTGCGCGAGGTGATCCAGGCGGCGCGCGACCACGGCTGCTCCATGCGCATCGGGGTCAACGCCGGCTCGCTGGAACGCGACCTGCTCGAGAAATACGGCGAGCCCTGCCCCGATGCGATGGTGGAAAGCGCGCTGAACCACGCCCGCATCCTGCAGGACGAGGACTTCCACGAGTTCAAGATCTCGGTGAAGGCGTCCGACCCCTTCCTGACCGTGGCCGCCTATCAGCAGCTGGCCGACGCCATCGACTGCCCGCTGCATCTGGGCGTGACCGAGGCGGGCCCCTTGCGCACCGGCACGATCAAGTCCGCCATCGGTCTGGGGTCGATGCTGTGGGCCGGCATCGGCGATACCATCCGGGTCAGTCTGGCCGCCGACCCGGTCGAGGAGATCAAGGTCGGCTTCGACATCCTGAAGTCGCTGGGCCTGCGCCACCGCGGCGTCAACATCATCGCCTGCCCGTCGTGCGCCCGTCAGGGCTTCAATGTCATCGAGACCGTGGGCGTGCTGGAAGAGCGGCTGGCCCACATCACCACCCCCATGAGCCTGTCCATCATCGGCTGCGTCGTGAACGGACCGGGCGAGGCGCTCTACACCGACGTGGGCTTCACCGGCGGCGGCAAGGGGGCGGGCATGGTCTATCTGGCCGGCAAGATGACCCACAAACAGGACAACGCCGGCATGGTCGAGCACATCGTCGCGCTGGTCGAGGCCAAGGCGGCCGAGCTCGAGGCCGCCCGCCCCGCCGCCCTTCAGGCCGCCGAATAGGCGGAGCCGTTTGCAGGGCTCGGGCGTTTGCCTCCGCGCACGGAGGATGAACACCCATGACCCTGACCCAGGCGATCGCAGAGAGCCGCCGCTTCGGACAGCGCGCCGGCCGCCGCATCGAGCGCCTGACAGGGCGACCCCTGCCGTCGATCCAGACCCTGCTGGAATGGGCCGCGCGCATCGGCTACGGCGCGCGCGGTTTTGTCTATGTGAACGTGGGGCTGGTGGCCCTCCTGACGGCCATGGGGCTGATGGGCGACAGCGTGGGCGCGGGCGGGGTTCTGGCGTTGACCGCCCAGCAGCCCTTCGGGCGTGTCTGGCTGACGCTTCTGGGACTTGGGCTCTGGAGTTTCGTCCTCTGGCGCGCCCTGCAGTCGATCGCCGATGTGGACCACGAAGGCCGCTCCTGGAAGGCGCTGCTGCAGCGCGGCGGCCAGGCCATGAGCGGCGTGTTCTACGGCGTGCTGGCCGCCTCCGTGTTCGAACTGCTGGACGAGGCGGGCGAAATCCAGGCCGACGACGGCGGCGCCGAGGCGCAACAGCAGGCCAGCACGGTCATGAGCCTGCCTTACGGCGACTGGCTGCTGATCGGGGCCGGGCTTTTCATTCTCGGCATGGGCGTGGGCAACATCATCAAGGGGCTGCGCGGCGACTTCGCGTCCTGGCTGGCGTGCGACCGCAAGACCTGCGAGCGCGTGGTGCCTCTGGCGCGGGCGGGCTATGCGGCGCGCGGCGTGGTCTATCTGCCCATGGGCGTGTTCGTCGTGCTGGCGGGCCTCAACACCCGTGCCGAGGAAGCGCGCAGCTTCGGCGCCTCGCTGGATGTGCTGCAGTCCCAGCCCTACGGCGCTTGGATCCTGGGCGGAACGGGTCTCGGCATCATGGCCTTCGGCGCCTTCGCCCTCGTCGAGGCCCGCTGGCGCCGCATCCGCATGCCCAGCGAGATCAAGCCCCGCTAGGACCGGGACCGGCAGCCCCGGATCACTCGTCCAGGAACGCCCGCACCAGCGCCATGAACGCCTCCGGCTGG
This sequence comes from Brevundimonas sp., assembly GCF_046293315.1. Lineage (GTDB taxonomy): Bacteria > Pseudomonadota > Alphaproteobacteria > Caulobacterales > Caulobacteraceae > Brevundimonas. The sequence goes on along the minus strand of NZ_JBKBPF010000003.1, from coordinate 204,675 downwards.
TCGGCCATGATGAAGTGGCGCGCGCCGTCCACCCGCTCCAGCCGTACGCCGGGCAGATCGGCGTACTCCCGCGCCCACATGGCGTCGGCCATGGCGGCCGGGGCGCCGCCGTCGGCGTCAGCCGCATAGACCGCCCACACCGGGGTGGTCATGGCCGCCAGACCCGGGCGCAGGTCCGTGGTCGCCACGTCGCGCATGGCCAGACCCAGCGCCAGCCGGTCCGACGCCATGGACCAGTCCACCATGGCCGCGCGGGTCGCTTCATCCCGGCTCATGCCCTGGGCGAGGGCCTGCTGCCCGGCGCGGAACGCCGCGTCATCCATGCCGAGTCCGGCGCGGACCGCCTGTTGGGCGAAGGGGCGGGCGCGCTCGACGGTCATGTCGGAGCCGTACAGCACGCTGAAGAAGGGCAGGGAGTCCACGCTCATCACCCGGCCGATCAGGTCCGGCCGCGCCTGCGCCAGCAGGACGCCCGAGGCGCCGCCCATGGAGTGGCCGATGATCGCGGGCCGCTCCAACTGCGCCGTCTCGATGTACCGCGCGATCTCGGCGACGGCGGGCCGCAAAAAGTCACTCTCGCCATGCGCCCACGGCTGACCGGCGAAGCCGGACAATTGCACCAGATGCACCCGGTGATCGACGGCCAGCGCCTCGGTGGTCGCCCGCCACACCTCGCGCGAGGAGGCCATGCCTGGGATCAGCACCACGTCGGGGCCGACGCCCGTCACCTCCACGCTGATGCGGTCCGAGGCGAACCCGGGCGCCGGGGCGGCGATCTGGGCCTCGGCCCGTTCCGGCAAGGCGGCCACGGCGCCGACAGCAAGGGCGACCAGCGCGCAGGCGGCCAGCCGCCCGCTCCATGAGCGTACGTTGAACATAAGGTGTCTCCCTGGGTTTGAGCCGCCGGCCTCAGCCGTGCGGATTGTCGAAGATGTCTTCCACCGCGGCCCCGAACTGGGCGGCGATGCGGTAGGCGAGATCGAGGGACGGATCGTGCTTCTCGGTCTCCAGCGCATTGACGGCCTGTCGCGAGACGCCCAGCCGCTCCGCCAGCTCGGCCTGGGTCCAGCCCTTTTCAGCGCGCAGCACCCGAAGTCGGTTCTTCATCAGTGCGAGTCCCGAACGAAGGGGGTGACCAGGCCGTACAGGCCCCAGAACAGCGGATAGATGATCCAGCCGGGCGCATGGGGCGCGTCGCCATAGGTCTCCATGAAGCCCCAGCCGGTGAACAGGGCCATGGCCAGGCCCGCCGAGATGATGAACCGCTTGGCGGTCAGGCCGCGCACGAACTCGTCGGACTCGCGCATCAGCATCAGGGTGGCCCAGATCTGCCCCGCCACCGGCGCGGCCACCGCCAGCCCGAGCGCATAGGCCCCCCATCCAGCAGCGTCGTCGAAGGCGTCGAAGATGGCCGCGACATTGATGGCCACATAGCCGCCCATGAAGGCGAAGGTTCGAAACAGATAGCGTTTGTGCGCGGCGACGGTGTCCGTCATGTCATGTTCTCCTGACCAGATGTAAGGTCTACATGACACGGGCTCGATGTCAGGTCAACATGACATTTCGACAGTCTGGCATGACTTTTTCACAGAGCCGCCCCGCCATCCGATCAACCTCAGCGGCCGCACACCGCCCGGAAGCCGGCCGAGGCGAAGCGCACCATGTAGTCGCACGCGGTGTCCAGATCGCCGGACCGGCACTGGCCGCCCGACAGCCGGTCGATGCGCCCGGTCTCGCCCAGGGTCAGGGTCAGGGCCCCCGACAGATTGTGCCAGGCCCAGTAAAGATCCACGTCCCGCGCCTCGGGCAGGACCAGCCGCACCGCCTCGATCAGGCGGTGGATGGCCGGGTCGAAATACCGCGCCATGGTCTCGCCGCCGAAGGCCGGGTTGGCGTTGGTCTGGGCCACCAGCGCCGCATAGTGCTTCCACCCCGGCCCGCCCTTCAGCGACCATTCGAACGGCGGGCGCAGGAAGGCTTCGAGTATGCCTTCCAGCGTCGCCTGATCGCCGGCCTCCGCCACATAGCGGTCGATGGCGTCGACCCGCTCGTTGTTCCAGACCTCGGCCCGGCGGATGAAGACCGCGTCGAACAGCCCCCGCTTGGCCCCGAAATAATAGTGCACCAGCGCCGTATCCACGCCGGCCTCGCGCGCCACCTCGCGGATGGTAACGCCATAGAAGCCGTGCTTGGAGAACAGGTCCTCGGCGGCGTCGAGAATCGCCTCGCGGGTCTCCCCGGCCTTCTGATCCTTGGACGGACGGCCCCGGCGCGCGGGCGCGGCCTTGGCCGGGGGGGTGGAGACGGGGGCGCTGGTCATGGGCGGACGCTAGTGCGCGCGGGGGCGTCGGGCAATCGGCGAGCATGGCGCCGGCGCCACACGGTCAGGCTTTCCCCCGCCCCGGCGACGTCTGACCATTTGACAGAAAGCGAAAACCCGATCAGGTTCCCGGAAAATCATTGAACGCTGAATAAATGGCGTCGTCACCGGAAACACACAGGTTGGGTCATCCCATGAACACGCTCGTCAAATCCGCTCTTCTGGCCGGAGCCGCCGTCAGCGCGCTCATCGCCCCGGCCGCCGTGGCCCAGGTTTCCGAACCGTCCGGCGCCACCCAGGTCGAAGAGATCATCGTCACCGCACGCCGCACCGAGGAATCGTTGCAGCGCACGCCGCTGTCGGTCTCGGCCTTCTCTGAAGAGACTCTGGAGCGCCTGGGCGCCCAGGACGTGACCGACCTGCAGGGTGCGGTGCCGAACCTCAATCTGGTGCAGGGACGCGGCTCGTCGGACGCCACCAACATCTACATCCGCGGCGTGGGCCAGCCCGACGCCCTGCAGACCTTCGACCCGGCCGTCGGCGTCTATGTGGATGACGTCTATTACAGCCGCATCCGGGGCACCCAGCTGGACCTGCTGGACCTGCAGCGCATCGAGGTGCTGCGCGGGCCCCAAGGCACCCTGTACGGCAAGAACACCATCGGCGGCGCGCTCAAGCTGATCAGCCGCCGCCCCGACTCCGGCCCGTACGGCACCGCCAGCGTCACCTACGGCGACTACAACGAGCAACGGGTCCGCCTGTCCGGCGCCACGCCGCTGACCGATACCTTCGCCGTGGGCGGCGCGGTCCTGTACGCCCAGCGCGACGGCTATGTGACCGATCCGGTCACCGGCGCCGAGTACAACGATGAGGATACCCTGTCGGGCCGCGTGACCGCCGCCTGGACGCCCGGGGCGAACTTCCGCCTGGACCTGACCGCTGACTACACCCGCCAGCGCGCCGCCATGACCGTGGGCCGGGCCGAGGCGGCGCTCATCACGACGGATTTTCTGGGAGGCGTAACCATTCGCCAGCCGGCGCCGGCCGCCGGCAGCGAGTTCGACTACCAGACCCGCACCACGCCGGGCCTGCCCAACGAAACGCCGCTGGATCACTGGGGCGTCTCGGCTATCGCCGAATGGACCCTGTCTGACGCCCTGACCCTGAAGTCGATCACCGCCTATCGCGACCTGTCGTATGACGACTACATCGACATCGACGCAACCGAGCTGGAGATGGGCGACGTGCTGGTCGCGGTGGACCAGAACCAGTTCAGCCAGGAGTTCCAGCTGAACTTCGACAACGGTGGACCGATCACCGCCGTTGCGGGTCTGTACTACCTGCAGGAAGATATCGTCTCCCACCAGGAAGCCTACGGCGATGACCTTTTCACCTTTGGCGGCGCCCCGCTCGACTTCCTGCGCACCATCGACGACGACCTGGACACAACCAGCTGGGCCGCCTACGCCAATGCCAGCTGGCAGGCCACGGAAGCCCTGCGTCTGTCGGCCGGCATCCGCTACACCCAGGAGAAGAAGGACTACTGGCGCACCACCACCATTGACTGGTCCGGGGCCCTGGCGGGTTCAACCTTCGCTTTCGAGGTGTCGGAGGAATGGGACGACGTCTCGCCCATGATCTCGGCGGACTATCAGGTCACGCCCGACGCCATGATCTACGGCCGCATCTCGCGCGGCTTCAAGTCGGGCGGCTTCAACGGCCGGGCCAACAATCCGGGCGAGCAGCAGCCCTATGATCCGGAAACCGTCACCAGCTTCGAGATCGGCGCCAAGACCGAGTGGTTCGACCGCCGCCTGCGCGCCAACTTCGCCGCCTTCTACAACGACTACGAGGACTTCCAGGCCCGGGTGTCGGACTGCGTGGCCGACCCGACCATCCCCGGCGGCGCCTGCACCATCGCCCTGACGGTGCTGAACGCCGGCCAGCTGGACATCCGCGGCGTCGAGCTGGAGTTGTACGCCAACCCGACCCCGAACCTGCAGTTGGACGCCCAGATCGGCTATCTGGACGCCGAATACGGTGAGTTCAATGAGACGCGAGAAATTCCGGTTGGCTCAGGCGAGCAGGTCGTGATCGACCGCAGCTGGCAGACCCCGGCCTTCTCGCCGGAGTGGACCATTCGTCTGGGCGGCTCCTACGGCTTCGACCTGGGCTCCAACGGCATGATCACGGTGGGCGCCAACGCCCGCTACCGTTCGGAAATGGCCCTGTCGGTGGACAACGCCAACATCCTCACCCGCGAAGAATACCGGTCCATGTTCCAGGACAGCTACTGGCTCTATGACGCCCGCGCGGTGTGGGAGACGGTGGACGGCCGCTATTCGCTGGGCGTGTTCGGCCGCAACCTCGGCGACGAGGTCTACAAGACCGACGCCCAGGAGTTCTCGGCCGTGGGCGGCATCCGCACCGCCTACTACGGCGCGCCGCGCACCTGGAGCATCAACTTCACCGCGCGCTACTGATCGCGGCGGTCGCACGAAACAGGCGGCGGGCTCCGGTTCGCCGCCTTTTTCTTTTGCATGGGGCGGCGACGACGCTACCGTTCCGGTCAACCACAAGAGTCGAGGGAGACGCCGATGACCGCACAGGCCGAAGCGCGCATCGAGAAGCCCGGGTATCGCTACTACGTTCTGGCGATCCTGGTCCTGGTCTACATGCTGAACTTCCTGGACCGGCAGATCATCGGCATCCTCGCCGCGCCGCTGAAGGCCGAGTTCGGCCTGTCCGACAGCCAGTTCGGCCTGCTGGGCGGCATCGCCTTCGCCTCGGTCTATTCGACCCTGGCCATCCCTCTGGCCTGGCTGGCCGACCGCTACAGCCGGGTCTGGATCATGACCGGCGCCCTGACGGTCTGGTCCGGCTTCACCGCCCTGTGCGGCGTGGCCGGGTCGTTCAGCCAGTTGTTCCTGTTCCGCATGGGCGTGGGCGTCGGCGAGGCGGGCGGGGTCGCCCCGGCCTATTCCCTCGTGGCGGACTATTTCCCGCCCCACCAGCGGGCGCGCGCCCTGGCCGTGTTCGCCTTCGGCATTCCGCTGGGCACCGCGGCGGGCACCCTGGTGGGCGGCGTGCTGGCGGCCCAGTACGGCTGGCGCACGGCCTTCATCGTGGTGGGCCTGCTCGGTGTGCTGGTGGCGCCCGTGCTGCGCCTGACCGTGCGCGACCCCAAACGCGGCGCCACCGACATCGCCCGTCCGGTCCCGGTCGAGGGCGCGCCGATCCAGGCCGTTCCCCCCGCCTCGGCCCGCGTAGGTCTCATCGCCGCCCGAATCATGCTGGGCATCGGGGCGGGCGCCCTGGGCCTGGCGGCGCTGGCGCAGTTCGCGGGCCTCGCCATCGGCAACCCGCTGGTCATCGCCTTCGCCGGCGGCCTCGCCGTGGTGATCGGCGTCTCGGTGTGGATCGCCCGCATCACCGCCTCGCGTGTCATTCCCAAGAAGAGCTTCTGGCTGCTGGCCCTGGGCGCGGCCTCGTCGTCGGTGTGCGGCTATGGCGTGGCCGGCTGGCTGCCGCTGTTCTTCATGCGCAGCTTCGACCTGACCCTGCTGCAGACCAGCTGGTACTATGCCGGCATCGCCCTGATCGGCGGCACCCTGGGCATCTGGATGGGCGGCGCCATCGCCGACAAGCTGGCCAAGCGCGGCAAGGGCGCCTATCCCCTGACGCCCGCCATCGCCTTCCTCATCTCCGCGCCGCTGTTCATCGCCGCCATGAACTCGCCGTGGATCATCGGCCTGGTGCTGCCCGGCGGCGGCAGCCAGGTGCAGCAGCTGACCCTGGCCTTCCTGATCTTCCTGATCCCCACCGGGCTGAACCTGGCCTGGCTGGGACCGATCACGGCCTCGATCCAGCATCTGGTCCCGGCGGCCATGCGCTCCACCGCCTCGGCCCTGTTCCTGCTGATCAACAACCTGCTCGGCATCGCCGTGGGCTTCTACTATTTCGGCTGGATGAGCGACCTGCTGGCGCCCCGCTTCGGGGACGAGAGCCTGCGCTGGGCCATCTACACCGGCATGGGCTTCTACCTGCTGGCCTCGGTGCTGCTGATCGCGGCCTCGCGCACCCTCAAGCGCGACTGGGTCGACTGATCGCGCCGTGCGGCGGCCCCTCGAGGGTCGCCGCACGGACTTAGCCGGTTGCGTCGGCGGAGGGGCGGACCCTATAAGCGCGCCTGAACCCTCCTCCCCACGACAGCGGTCTTTCTCCATGAACATTCACGAATACCAGGCCAAACAGGTTCTGAAGGGCTTCGGCGCTCCCGTAGCGTCGGGCGTCGCCATCACCTCGGTCGACGAGGCTGAAGCGGCCGCCAAGCAGCTTCCCGGGCCCCTGTATGTCGTGAAGTCCCAGATCCACGCCGGCGGGCGCGGCAAGGGCAAGTTCAAGGAACTGGGTCCTGACGCCAAGGGCGGCGTGCGTCTGGCCAAGTCCATCGAGGAAGTGGTCGCCCACGCGAAGGACATGCTGGGCAACACCCTGGTGACCGCCCAGACCGGCGACGCCGGCAAGCAGGTCAACCGCCTCTACATCGAGGACGGCGCCGACATCGACCGCGAGCTGTACTGCTCCCTGCTGGTGGACCGCACCGTGGGTCAGGTGGCCTTCGTGGTCTCCACCGAAGGCGGCATGGACATCGAAACCGTCGCCCACGACACCCCGGAAAAGATCCAGACCATCGCCATCGCCCCCGAAGCCGGCGTCACCGCCGATGACGTGGCGAAGATTTCAAAGGCCCTCGAGCTGACCGGCGACGCCGCCGAGGATGCGAAGAGCCTGTTCCCGGCGCTCTACAAGGCCTTCGTCGACAAGGACATGGCCATGCTGGAGATCAACCCGCTGATCGTCATGACCGACGGCCACCTGCGCGTTCTGGACGCCAAGGTCAGCTTCGACGGCAACGCCCTGTTCCGTCACGACGACATCAAGGCCCTGCGCGACGAAAGCGAAGAGGACGCCAAGGAGATCGAGGCCTCCAAGTGGGACCTCGCCTACGTCGCCCTGGACGGCAACATCGGCTGCATGGTCAACGGCGCCGGCCTGGCCATGGCCACCATGGACATCATCAAACTGTACGGCAAAGAGCCCGCCAACTTCTGCGACGTCGGTGGCGGCGCCTCCAAGGAAAAGGTCGCGGCGGCCTTCAAGATCATCACCGCCGACCCCCGGGTCGAGGGCATCCTGGTCAACATCTTCGGCGGCATCATGAAGTGCGACGTGATCGCCGAGGGCGTGGTCGCGGCGGTCAAGGAAGTGGGCCTCAAGGTGCCGCTGGTGGTGCGCCTGGAAGGCACCAATGTCGAAAAGGGCAAGACAATCCTGAACGAGTCCGGCCTGGCCATCACCGCCGCCGATGATCTGGACGACGCCGCCCAGAAGATCGTCGCCGCGGTCGCCTGAGCGCCGTCACAGCCGCCCCAGACCTTCAGATTTCAGAGCACACACCATGTCCATCCTCGTCGACAAGACCACGAAAATCCTCGTCCAGGGGCTGACCGGCAAAACCGGCAGCTTCCACACCGAACAGGCCCTGGCCTACCACGGCACGCAAATGGTCGGCGGCATCCACCCCACCAAGGGCGGCCAGACCTGGGCCGGCGCCAACGGCGAGAGCCTGCCCATCTTCGCCTCCGTGGCCGAGGGCAAGGCGCGCACCGGCGCCGACGCCTCGGTCATCTATGTGCCGCCGGCCGGCGCCGCGGACGCCATCATCGAGGCCATCGACGCCGAGATCCCCTTCATCACCTGCATCACCGAGGGCATCCCGGTCATGGACATGGTGCGGGTCAAGGCGCGGCTGGACCGCTCCTCGTCGCGCCTGCTGGGCCCCAACTGCCCCGGCGTCCTGACCCCCGAAGAGTGCAAGATCGGCATCATGCCGGGCTCCATCTTCAAGAAGGGCAATGTGGGCATCGTCTCCCGCTCGGGCACCCTGACCTATGAGGCGGTGTTCCAGACCACCAACGAGGGCCTCGGCCAGACCACGGCCGTCGGCATCGGCGGCGACCCGGTCAAGGGCACCGAGTTCATCGACGTGCTGGAGATGTTCCTGGCCGACGACGAGACCAAATCCATCGTCATGATCGGCGAGATCGGCGGCAGCGCCGAGGAAGACGCCGCCCAGTTCCTGATCGACGAAGCCAGAAAGGGCCGCTCCAAGCCCATGGTCGGCTTCATCGCCGGCCGCACCGCCCCCGAAGGCCGCACCATGGGCCACGCCGGCGCGGTCGTCTCGGGCGGCAAGGGCGACGCCGGCTCCAAGATCGAGGCCATGGAGGCGGCGGGCATCCGCGTCTCGCCGTCCCCCGCGCGCCTCGGCTCGACCCTGATGGACGTGCTCAAGGGCTGATCCCCACGGGGCGGCGGCCACCCCGCCGCCCCGCTGCGCTCAAGCCGCGAGGCTCCGCGCGCCGAGCGTTAGCGCACAAAAAACGCGCTCAAGCAGCGCGGCGCCGCGCGCCGAGCGTTAGCGCACTAACATGAGCCCCCCTAAAACCCCGGCAGCGGCGCGTCCGGGTCCAGCCCGACCGCCCTGCAGGCCGCCTTTCTGGCATTGGCGCGCACCCTGCGCACCTGTTCCTTGAAGGCCTCGCGCTCGGCGTACCGGTGCATCCAGTAGCGCACCAGAACCGGGTCGCGCGGCCCCGGATCGTCGGGGTCCACCCGGAACCGCTCGCCGACCCGCCCGTCCTTGTTCATGACGATGTCGCACAGGGTCTCGAGGTCGATGGTCTCGATGGTCACCGCCGGCCCGCCCCGTTTCTCCGCCATGCGGCCATAGGTCTCCGACAGCCGGGCCAGCTTCTCCGCCTCCGCGAACAGCCGCGCCCGCATGGCCCGCACCGAGGCCGCCATGGCCTGCTCCGCCAGAGCCGCCGGATCACCCAGCCCCGCGTCCTCCGGGCCGGGCGGCGCGAACAGGCCGACCTCCATGTCCGGCCGCGTCTGGTCCGCCCGCTCTTCCGCCCCGATCCCTTCCGCGTTCGCCCGCGCATCGGCGTCGGCGCTGCGCTTCTTGGTCCAGCCGCCCTCCCAGGCGTGGCGATAGATGGAGCTGGGCGACACCTTCCACCGGATCGCCAGCTCCTTGGCCGTCGCCCCGTTGCGGTACGCCTCCCCGATCTCGGCCCAGCTCTCGTCGCTCAGCCGAAACCAGGTCGGCTGCGCCTCTTCGATCTTGCGTGTCATGGGGCCATGATACGGCCGCCCCCAAGGCGTGCGGACAAGTCGCCCCCATACGGAGGCCCGGTCCTTTCGGATCAAGGCGTTAGGCTTCCGAACGCAGCGGAGTCCGGCGGCGCTGACCCGCCCGATGCGACGAAGCTGAGCCTTGAGCGCTGACGCGACATGGGCCAGCATCAGCAGATGGTCAAAGCGGTCTTCACCACCAAGCTGAGCCCCGGCTATGACGATCTTCCGGAACTCTATTATCATTTTCCCCGCGTCTACCTTCGGCGGGTCGAGCAAACGCTCGGTGACTCGATCGTCTATTACGAGCCGAGACGGGGCACTGCCGAACTGAGCAGCCGGGGTGGACGGCAGTCCTATTTCGCCATCGCGCGCCCGCACGCGATTCGCGATGATCCGGTCAGACCAGACCACTTTTACTGCGACGTTCGGGACTATCTGGATTTTGATGGCCCTGTGCATTTCCGCGACGGCGACGAGTATCGCGAAAGCGCTCTCCGACGCGACGATGGGCAGACAAATAAGGGGGCTTTCGGTCACTCGGTACGGCTCATGCCTGATGAAGAGTTTGAGGCGATCCTAGCCGCCGGGCTCAGTGGTCCTCCGCTGCAAGCCCCCGTGGCGGCCCCTGAAGGCCCCTACATGGGGGTCGAAGAACTGAGTGTTCCCTTCGAACGCCCCATGGTCGAGCTGACAACCATTCGTCCCTTTAGAGACCTCGCGTTTCGACGCTCCGTCCGCGCAGCCTATGACAATCGATGTGCCGTAACGGGTTTGCGCCTCATAAATGGTGGCGGTCGACCGGAGGTTCAGGCTGCCCACATCCGACCGGTCGCTGACCATGGCCCAGACTCAGTACGAAATGGTCTCGCCCTTTCCGGCACGATTCATTGGCTGTTTGACCGCGGCCTGCTCTCGGTTGCCGATGATATGACGATCATGAAGGCCGAAGGGAAACTGCCCGCCGAAATGGAGCGCTTGATCAACGCCAATGGGCGCCTGAACCTGCCGACTGATAGGGCCTACTGGCCTCATCCGGCATTCTTGGCGCATCATCGGGAGACCTACTTCAAGGGCTGAGCCCTCGATACGCAAAATCCGGGTTCGAACCGGATCAGATCGTATTTTTCGGCGAACCAATCGACGAACGCGGCAGGTGTATCCCCCTGGCCCCAATGGTCGGCCAACTGCTGTTCACCGATGCCGGCGTCATCAATGCCGATGCGCCAGTCCCTGCGCATCAACTGATCTACTGTCGCCGTCCACTGCGCTCTGTCCATTGCTGCCTCCTTTGGACATTTTCGCTCCCCACAATGGTACATTCCGCAATGAGTATGAAGCCTCTCAATCACCGCACATCACATGCCATGTCGCGGGTCGGACAAAAGCGAACGACGCCGGAGGATCGTGTCGCCGCTGTGCTGAGAGAGTTGGGGGTTCGCTATCGCCGCAACGTCAAGACCCTGCCGGGCTCACCGGATTTCGCCAATCAGGCACGGGGTTGGGTGATCCAAGTTCACGGTTGCTTCTGGCATCAGCACGACTGCAAGAGAGCGACGGTGCCTGCGCACAACCACCAAGCATGGATGGCAAAGTTCGCCCGGAACAAGGCGAGAGATGCGGCAGCCGAGGCAGCGATTCGGTCACGAGGGCTGCGTGTGCTGACCGTGTGGGAATGCGAGACGAAAGATACAGTCGGTTTGAAAAACAGGCTCACCTCCTACCTGCGGTAGGTAACCTTGCCTTCACCCACAAGAACTAGTTATCGCATGGTTGACAGCGGCGTCTTGTTCGCATTTTGTTTCACGTTGTTCGTCGACCCAATGGGGAAGCCATGACCCTGCGCCTTATCGATCTTTTCAGCGGCGCCGGAGGCATGAGCCTCGGGTTCTGCGACCCCAATTTCTGCGGCGGCTTTGAAACGGTTTTGGCTCTCGACAACGACGCCGCCGCCCTGAAGACCCATAAGCTGAATTTCGGCGGGCGTGCGGTTCAGGCCAATATCGAAGAGTGGCTTCTCAACAACGACGTGCCTCAAGCTGACGTGGTGATCGGTGGCCCGCCCTGTCAGGGATTCAGCTTGTTGAATAAGAAGCGCGACGGTGACGCGCGCCGCGCCCTGTGGGAGCCGTTCATTGAGATTGCTGAACGCTCCGGCGCGCGCGTCTTCGTAATGGAGAACGTCGCCGAGCTGTTCCGCTCGCCTGAACGACAACTAATCGAAGCCAAAGCTCAACGACACGGCTTTAAGACGCAGGCGACCATCGTCAATGCAGCCGATTATGGTGCCCCCCAGACCAGAAAGCGGACGATCATTCTCGGATGGCGGGAGGCCTGCGATCTGCCGACGTTCCCCCCCATGCCTTCTCATGCCGACCCTAAGCTGAAGCGAAATCTCCCACGCTGGCGAACGGTGCGCGATGTTATCGGTGACTTGCCGAATAACGCCATCGGAACCGAGATCGGTACACGCGCGCCGCTGAACCTTCACTTCGGCAGGACGCCTACGGACAAGAGTTTGGCGCGGTACGCAGCCGTTCCGCCGGGCGGAAATCGCTTTGACCTACAGGCCAATCGTCCCGACATAACCCCAGACTGCTGGATACGAAAAACCAGCGGCGGCACAGACCTGTTCGGGCGACTGTGGTGGGATCGCCCCTCCGTCACTATCCGCACCGAATTCTACAAGCCGGAAAAGGGCCGCTACCTGCACCCTGCGGAGGATCGCCCCATCACCCATCGCGAGGCGGCGCGCCTGATGGGCTTCCCGGACAATTTCCAATTCTACGGCACGAAGGTCGAAGTGGCCCGACAGATCGGCAATGCCGTACCGCCGCATCTGGCTGGCGCGCTGGCGAAGATGGTTCATGACATTCTCATCGGGAAGCAAATGGCGGCGTAGTTAACTCGGTGCAAACGGCTCTGCTCGCCAGATGGAGGTATGCCGCCACCTTCCTTCGCCGATGATCAGGAGCTTCTGGCCTATCTGGCTGCCCGTCTGCGTGCCGCCATTGATGATCCCGACGGAGTCATCGGCGCTACGGCACAGCTGATCCGTCGCGCAATCGATGAAGTGATCGATGCGCCTCGGACGAAGCGGCTCGTTCTGTCGGAGTGCGAGAAGACCGAGAAAACCTACCTCGGCACCAAAGTGGAAATCCTCTTTCGGGATGCCATCGGGCAACCGAAAGGTGAGTACCTCGATCTGAATCTCGGGGGTGTGGATACAGACATCAAGCATTCCATCGGTACGGCTTGGATGATTCCGCGCGAGGCGCTTCACAAGCCCTGCGTGCTGATCTCTGAGAACGAAGAGACGGCGCGCTTTAATCTGGGCTTGATCATCTGCCGTCCCGAAAATCTGACGGCCGGTGGGAACCGGGATCAGAAGTTGCAGGTGTCGGCCTATGGGCGTGAACAGGCCCTATGGCTCGCAAGGAATGAGCCCTATCCTGCGAATATCTGGCAGGGTTTCGATCCGGAACTTCTGGCTGTGATCAGTGCGCATCGCGGCGGCGCCGCCCGCATCGCGGAACTGTTCCGCAACCTCCAGGGCCGCCCCATACCGAGGACCGCGATCGCCGCGATCGCGGCCCAACTGGACCCGCTGAAACGTGTGCGAGCGAACGGCGGTGCGCGCGACATCTTGCGTCCTGAAGGGATCGTGATCCTCTGGGGGCAGAACGACCGCGCCCTGATCGCCGCCCTCGGCCTACCGCCGCTGCTTTCAGATGAGTTCATCAGCTTTACGCCGCGAACGGAGCGCGAGGCAGAAAAGCTTCGAGCGGCCGGTCACCTCGATGCAGACCACACCGAGTTCAGTCCGCCGCCGGGATGAAAGGCACGTTCTCAGTCGGCTCATCTGACTATGTGCGTGATGTCACCGAAATGGTCAGATGCCGCATCAGCAGCGGCTTCTTCGCGGCGTCGCAACCTGAGCCCCACCTACCGCGCCGGCGTATCCCCGCCCTCGCCGCCGCCGCCCATGCCGCCGCCGCCTCCACCGCCCATGCCGCCACCACCGCCGCCGCGACCGCCCTTGTCACCGCCGCCGCCGCGCGCCGAGCCGCCGGGCCGGGTGGGGCCCTGACGGGGGATGGCCAGTCCGGGGGGAATGGGGGCCAGGTCCAGCGAGGCGCGGATGAAGTCGCGCAGCGACACCACCAGTTCGTCGGTGTGCACCGGGCGGCCCTCGACCAGGGCCGTGGCGGCGCGCTGGGCCAGCCGCACCTGCTCGTCGGTGCCCAGCAGGATGATGTCCGACAGGGCCGCCTCCACCGCATCGCGGATGCGCCGGGCGCGGTCCGAGCCCTCGTCCGCCCCTGCCGTCGGCGCCGCCGCGCCGCCCTCTGCGCCCTCGGCCTCAGCCCGGCGCAGGTCGCGCATGTGGCGCGGGTCCACCGACAGGGTTCCGGTGAACGAGCCGCCCAGCACCTTGTAGGCGGCCATCAGCGTTTTCAGCCGCTCGCTGATCTGGCGGTTGGCGCGCTCGCGCCGCTGCTGGAACGACATCATCAGCATCAGCCGGATGCTGACCCCGATCAGGGCGAACAGGGCGATGCCGATCACGGTGGTCAGCGCCCCCGACCATGAACTGAGGTCGAGGCCGCGCATCAGTCGTCGTCCATCTTCAGGGCGGCGATGAAGGCTTCCTGCGGGATCTCCACCTTGCCGAACTGGCGCATGCGCTTCTTGCCGGCCTTCTGCTTCTCCAGCAGCTTCTTCTTGCGGGTGGCGTCGCCGCCGTAGCACTTGGAGGTCACGTCCTTGCGCAGGGCGCGGACGGTCTCGCGGGCGATGATCTTGCCGCCGATGGCCGCCTGGATGGGGATGACGAACATGTGGGGCGGGATCAGCTCCTTCATCTTCTCCACCATGCCGCGGCCGCGGGTCTCGGCGCGGTTGCGGTGGACCAGCATGGACAGGGCGTCCACCGGCTCGGCGTTGACGAGGATGTTCATCTTGACCAGATCGCCGGGCTTGTAGCCCGACAGCTCGTAATCGAAGCTGGCGTAGCCCTTGGAGATGGATTTCAGCCGGTCGTAGAAGTCGAACACCACCTCGTTCAGGGGCAGTTCGTAGACCACCAGGGCGCGGCTGCCGACGTAGCTGAGTTCGACCTGGCTGCCGCGGCGGTCCTGACACAGCTTGATGACCCCGCCCAGATACTCGTCCGGGGTCAGGATGGTGGCCTTGATCCAGGGTTCGCTGATCTCGAGGATCTGCATCACGTCGGGCAGGTCGGCGGGGTTGTGCAGGTCGATCTCGGACCCGTCGCGCATGGCGATCTTGTAGACCACGCTGGGGGCGGTCGCGATCAGGTCGAGATTGAACTCGCGGCTCAGGCGCTCCTGGATGATCTCCAGATGCAGCAGGCCGAGGAAGCCGCAGCGGAAGCCGAAGCCGAGGGCGGCGCTGGATTCCATCTCATAGGTGAAGCTGGCGTCGTTCAGGCGCAGGCGGCCGATGGCGGCGCGCAGGTCCTCGAAATCGGCGGCGTCCACGGGGAACAGGCCGCAGAAGACCACCGACTGGACTTCCTTGAACCCCTTCAGCGGTTCGGCGGTGGGCTTCTTCTCGTCGGTGATGGTGTCGCCGACGGCGGCGTGGGCCACTTCCTTGATCTGGGCGGTGATGAAGCCGACCTCGCCGGGGCCCAACTGGTCCACCGGGGTGTTCTTGGGCAGGAAGACGCCGACCCGGTCGATCAGGTGGGTCGAGCCGTTCTGCATCATCTGGACCCGCTGGCCGGTCTTGAGGGTTCCGTCGAACACGCGGACCAGGACCACGACGCCCAGATAGGGGTCGTACCAGGCGTCCACAAGCAGCGCCTTCAGCGGCGCATCGGGGTCGCCCTTGGGGGCGGGCAGGCGGGTGACGATGGCTTCCAGCACGTCCTCGATGCCGATGCCGGACTTGGCGCTGCAGAGGACGGCGTCGGAGGCGTCGATGCCGATGACGTCCTCGATCTGCTGGCGCACGCGCTCGGGCTCGGCCGCGGGCAGGTCGATCTTGTTGAGGACCGGGACGATCTCGTGGTTGTTGTCGATGGCCTGATAGACATTGGCCAGGGTCTGGGCCTCCACCCCCTGCGACGCGTCCACCACGAGGATCGAGCCCTCGCACGCGGCCAGGCTGCGGCTGACCTCATAGGCGAAGTCCACGTGGCCCGGGGTGTCCATCAGGTTCAGGACATAATCCAGCCCGTCCTTCGCCCTGTAGGTCAGGCGCACGGTCTGGGCCTTGATGGTGATGCCCCGTTCCTGCTCGATCTCCATGTTGTCGAGCACCTGCTCGCGCATCTCGCGCACGGTCAGGCCGCCGGTCACCTGGATCAGCCGATCCGACAGCGTCGACTTGCCATGATCAATGTGCGCAACGATGGAAAAATTGCGAATGCGTTCGAGGGGCGTCTGGCTCATGCCGCGCCGGTATCACGCCCCCGATGCAGCGCCAAGCGCGGCGCGGCGACGCCCTCGGCCCGCCGCTGAAGAGCGCCCGAGAATTAAGATGTCGTAATGCAGCCTAAGATCGTTTGAGGGGCGCCGCCAAACCGTCTATCCAGCCGGTCTGTCGGAGCGTGTGGCTTCGGCCTTTGCGCGCGCTCGCCTCCCCCCAGCGGCCGTGCGGCCAGACGAAGGAACCATGGCGTGGCACAGACGACCGCGGCCGGAACCGGCGATCGCCTAACGAAGACACTGCGCGGCGGAGCGGTGGCCTTGGGCCTGTGCGCCCTGCTGGCTGTGGCCGCGTGCGGCGGGCACGGAGGTGACGATGAGGCGGCGGAAGCGGGCGGCGGGGCGTCATCCCAGACCGTGACCGTGGCCGTGGCCACCACCCAGGACCTGGTGCGCACTATCACCGCCTCGGGCACCGTTAACGCCTGGGAAGAGGTGCCGGTAGGCGCCGAGGCTGGCGGGCTGACCGCAACGGCCGTCTATGTGGACGAGGGCGCCTATGTGCGTCAGGGCCAGCCCCTCGTGCAACTGAACGACGCTCTCCTGCGCGCCCAGCTGGCTCAGCAGGAGGCGGCGGTATCGTCGGCCGAGGCCAACGCCGAACGCGAGAACACCGAACTGGGCCGCGCCCGCGAACTGCGCGAGCGGGGCTTCCTGGCCCAGGCGTCCCTTGACCTGGCCATTTCCGAGCAGCGCGCAGCCGACGCCCAACTGGCGTCTGCCCGGGCGTCGCTGTCGGAGATCCGGACTCGCCTGAACCAGAGTACCATCCGCGCGCCGGTGGCGGGCCTGGTGATCAGCCGCAACGTCACGCGCGGCCAGATCGTCTCGACGGGGACCGAGCTGTTCCGCATCGTTCGCGACGGCCGGCTCGAGCTTGACGCCCGGGTGCCGGAAACCGAGCTCGGCCTCATCCGCGCCGGGCAGAGCGCGACGGTGACCTCCGATGGTGTGGGCTCGGCCACCGGCCGGGTGCGCATTGTGACCCCGGAAGTGGATTCCCAGACCCGCCTGGGCGTCGCGCGCATCGCTCTGACCGGCAACAGCGGGCTTCAGCCCGGCATGTTCGCTCGCGCCGCCATCGACGTGGGGGCCCAGCCCGCCGTCGCCGTGCCGACGCCCTCGGTGCTTTACCGCGAGAACCGGCCGGGCGTGTTCGTGCTGGGCGCGGAGAACCGCGTGAGCTTCCAGCCCATCGAGATCCTGTCGCGCACCGATCAACTGACCTCCGTGGAGGGCGTAGCCGAGGGCGCGCGCGTGGTCGTCGACGGCGCTGGCTTCCTGGGCGACGGCGACCGGGTCACGGTGGCGCAGCCAGCCCGACCTGAGGCCGCCCCCGCCCCCGCTGCTCCCGCCCAGACGGCGGAATAGGGCGCCGCCATGAACCAGATCTCCTCCTGGTCGATCAAGAATCCGATCCCGATCATCCTGCTGTTCATTATCCTGACGGTGGCGGGAACGCTCAGCTTCATGTCGATGCGGATCAACAATAACCCGGACATCGACTTTCCGTTGGTGGCCGTATCGGCCGCGCGGCCAGGCGCCGCGCCGGCGGAGATGGAGGTTCAGGTCACGCGCCTGATCGAGGATTCGATCACGTCCCTGTCCGGCGTCCGACGCATCTATTCGAACGTGGGCGACGGCTATTCGTCCACGACCATCGAGTTCGAGCTGGGCACCGACACCGAGCGCGCCACCAATGACGTGCGAAACGCCATGTCTGGCCTGCGCGGTGACCTGCCCCAGGACATGCAGGAGCCGACGGTCCAGCGTATCGACATCACCGGCGACGCCCTGATCACCTATGTGGTCCGCTCGCCGACCATGACGCCGGAGCAGCTCAGCTGGTACGTGGACAACACGGTCAGTCGCGCCTTGCTGGCAGTGGCCGGCGTCGGCGAGGTCAATCGTCAGGGCGGCGTAGACCGCGAAATTCGGGTCGAGCTGGACCCCGACCGGCTGGCCTCATACGGCGTGACCGCCGCGGCAGTCAGCCAGGCTTTGACCAGCGTCAATTCCGATCTGCCGGGTGGCCGCATCACCGTGGCCGGGGCCGAGCGAGCCATCCGCACCCTTGGGTCCGCCGGATCCATCGAACAGTTGCGCGAGACCCTGATCCCGCTCTCGGGCGGCGGCACTGTGCGGCTGCGCGACCTGGGTGCGGTCGAAGACAACTGGACCGAACCGCGCCGCATGGCCCGCTTCAACGGCCAGGAGGTTGTGACCTTTAACTTCTTGCGCTCGCGCGACGCCTCGGAGGTCCGAACCGCCGAACGGGTGCGCGAGGCGGTGGCCCAGCTGGACGCGCAGAATGACGATGTCTCGATCGAGCAGATCAGCGCCGAGGTTGAGTACATCGAGGAAAGTTATCTGGCCTCCATTGAAGCCCTTCTGCTGGGCGCCGTTCTGGCCGTTGTGGTGGTGTTCGTCTTCCTGAGGGACTGGCGCGCCACCCTGATCGCTGCGACCGCCATGCCCATGTCGATCATCCCGACCATGGCCATCCTCGAGCTGACCGGCCAGTCGCTGAACGGGGTGACCCTGCTGGCCCTGTCGCTGACCATCGGCATCCTGGTGGACGACGCCATCGTCGAGATCGAGAACATCGTCCGACACATGCGCGGGGGCAAGAAGCCCTATGAAGCGGCTATGGAGGCGGCGGACGAGATCGGCCTGGCGGTCGTGGCCACCACCGCCACCATCATCGCCGTGTTCGCCCCCACCGGCTTCATGCCCGGGATCGTGGGCCAGTTCTTCAAGGCATTCGCGATTGCTTCTTGCGTCTCTGTTGGCTTCTCTCTGCTCGTGGCGCGGACCCTGACGCCGCTGATGGCCGCCTACATGCTGAAGCGCGACGCCAATCATGTGGACAAGGATCCGTTCTGGATGCGGCGTTACATCCTGGCGCTGGCCTGGGTGCTGGGTAACCGCTGGAAGGCGTTCGGCATGGGGACGGGGCTGTTCATCGGTTCTCTGTTCCTGATCCCGATGCTGCCGTTCGAGTTCCAGCCGTCGGGAGATCGCTCGCGCGCCTCGTTCTCGGCCGAGCTGCCGCCGGGATCGACGCTGCTTCAGACGGACGCCGTGGTTCAACGCATGACCCGCGACCTGCGCGAGCGACCCGAAGTCCTTTCGGTTTACGCCTCCATTGGGGGATCGGAGCCGCGTCAGGCCTATATCTACGCCGATCTGGTGCAGCCCGGCCGCAGGGCCATGACCCAGCAGGAGTTCGCCCGTGAAATGGTGGACGAGTGGGACACAGTGGCCGGCGCCCGCATCGGCGCCGGCATCGCCCAGCAGGGCGGCGGCCCGAGCGACGGCACCAGCTACACTTTCTCGATCCTCAGCGACGATGGCGAAGCCTTGCAGGCGGCCGCCCGCCAGATCGAGGCCGACATGCGCGGTGTACCAGGACTGGCCAATGTGGTGAACACCGCCGCCATCGCTCGGCCAGAAATTCTGGTCACCCCCCGCACTGATCAGGCCGCCATGATGGGGGTCTCCACCAGCGCCATCTCGCAGACCGTGCGGGTGGCGACCCTCGGCGACGTCGATCAGAACCTGCCGAAATACAATCTCGGTGACCGCCAGATTCCGATCCGGATGCTCCTGACTGCTGACGCGCGAGAGGATTTGTCGGTTCTGGAGACTCTGCAGGTGCCGACCAGCACGGGGGCCAGCGTGCCCCTGTCGTCCGTGGCCGACATCCGTTTCGGCGCTGGTCCCTCACAGATCACGCGACAGGACCGCGCCCGTGTCGCAACCATCACCGCCGAGCTGGACGGCATCCGGACCGGCGAGGCCGCTCAACGGGTTCAGCAACTGGCGTCCGTGCAGAACCTGCCTGCAGGTGTACGCCAGACGCCGGCCGGCGACGCCGAGTTCATCCAGGAGATGCTGACCGGCTTCACCATCGCCTTCGCGACTGGCCTGCTGCTGATGTACGCGGTTCTGGTCCTGCTGTTTAAGAGCTTCGCCTATCCGATCACCATCATGACGGCCCTGCCGCTGGCCATCGCTGGCGCCTTTGCGGCCCTGCTGATCGCCGGCTCCAGCTTCTCGATCTCGTCGCTGATCGGCATCCTGATGCTGATGGGCATCGCGGCCAAGAACTCGATCCTGCTGGTGGATTACGTCATCATCGCTGAACAGAACGGCATGAGCCGCTATGACGCGATCATGGACTCGGCGCACAAGCGCGCGCGTCCGATCATCATGACGACCTTCGCCATGGGCGCCGGCATGCTGCCGGTGGCTATCGGCTGGGGCGCAGACGTGGAATTCCGCTCGCCGATGGCCATTGCAGTAGTGGGCGGGCTGATTTCGTCCACCTTCCTGTCGCTGCTGTACATCCCGGCAATTTTCACAATCGTCGATGACTTCGCGCGCTTCGTGCGGCGCAGGATGGGCCGCAAGCCGGAGGACGAGGTTCCCCTGGAGCAGGAACAGCCGTTGCCGGCGGAGTGACGTGAGCCTGCTTCTCCCGTGGGGGAGAAGAATCAGGGGTCATCCCTTCCGCAGCCCGCTGATGGTGCGGTTGGGGGCGATGTCCTCGGCGTCGGTGATCAGGTGGATCAGGGCGGGCCGGGTCTTGGACGCCGCGCGCGCCGCCGTCAGGGCCGAGGGGAAGTCCTCGGTCCGGTCACAGCGCACACCGAAGGCTCCGAACGCTTCCGCATACTTCACGAAGTCCGGGTTCTTCAGATCGGTGGCGATGACCCGGCCCGGATAATGCCCTTCCTGGTGCATGCGGATGGTGCCGTAGGTTCCGTTGTCCACCACCACCGTGATGATGTTGAGGTCGTGCTGGACCGCCGTAGCCAGCTCCTGCGCCAGCATCATGAAGTCGCCATCCCCGGCGATGCAGATGACCTCGCGGTCCGGATGTACCGCCTTGGCCCCTATCGCGGCGGGAAAGCCGTAGCCCATAGCTCCGGACGTGGGCGCTAGCTGGGTGCGGCACGCCTTGTGGCGGTAGAAGCGATGCAGCCAGGCCGCGAAATTGCCCGCCCCGTTGGTGACCACCGCGTCGGGCGGCAGGGCTTCGCTCAGGTGCGCCATGCACTCGCTCATGTTCACCGCGCCGGTGACGGCCACCGGGGTGGAGAACGCCTGATAGTCCGCATGGCCCGTGGCGGCCTCGTCATGCCAGGTGCGGCCCGGATCGATCCCGGACAGAGCCAGCCCAGCGAGGGAATTGTCCGCCGCCGCCGACAGCAGGGTCGGCCAGACCCGGCCCAGTTCCTCGGGCCCTGGGTGAATGTGGATCAGCCGGCCGGCCAGATCGTCACGCTCGAACAGGGTGTAGCCCTGGGTCGGGTTCTCGCCCAGTCGCGCGCCGACGGCGATGATCAGGTCCGCCGTCTTGGCCCGCGTCATCAGCTTGGGATTGCAGCCCAGACCCAGGTCGCCGACGTAGCAGGGATGGTCGTTTTTCAGAATGTCCTTGCGGCGGAACGACAGGCTGACCGGCAGGCCGATGCGTTCGCACCACGCCGCCACCGCGTCCGACGCCTCCTGCGTCCAGCCCGAACCGCCCAGCACAAGCAGAGGCCGTTCGGCCTTCGCCAGCGCTTCGTGCACCTGCGCCACGAAGGCGGGGGACAGGGCCGAGCGGGCGGGTGTCACAGCGCGCACCGGAGCGGGGCCGCCATCGTCGTGCAGGATGTCCTCGGGCAGGGCCACGACCACCGGACCCATGCGGCCCTGAAGCGCTGTGGCGAGGGCGCGCTCCACGATCTCCACCGTGCGGGCGGGGGTCTCGATCTCGGTGGCCCACTTGGCCAGCCCCCCGAACACCTCGCGGTAGTCCACTTCCTGAAAGGCGCCGCGGCCCCGGTCGGTCAGGGCGATCTGGCCCACGAACAGGATCATGGGGGTGGAGTCCTGATGGGCCGTGTGCACGCCGATGGCGGCGTGGGTGGCGCCCGGCCCGCGCGTGACCATGCAGACGCCCGGCTTTCCGGTCAGCTTGCCATAGGCCTCGGCCATGTTGGCTGCGCCCGCCTCGTGGCGGCAGGTGACGACCCGGATCTGGTCCTTCACATCGGCCAGGGCGTCAAGAACAGCCAGATAGCTTTCGCCCGGCACGCAGAAGACGGTGTCGATGCCGTTGATGACCAGGGTCTCGACGAGGCGGCGGGCGGCGGTGCCTTGCGGCTGGGAGCGGGCGTGCGTCATGGCCACGGTGAGTAGCAGATCGCGCGCCGCGGCGCCTATTCCACTTGCGGAACCCGCGGCGAAGCTGGACATTCCGCTATCGAATTTTCCTGGAGTTTCCCCATGCGCAAGATCGCCGTTCTCGCCATCGCCGCCCTCACCCTGACCGTGGCCGCCTGCAACACCGTGCGCGGCTTGGGTCAGGATCTGGAAGCCGCGGGCGAAGGCGTGCAGTGCACCGTTCAGGGCAGCTGCTGATCCCTTAGTAGCCGACGCCGGTCAGATACAGGCCGCAGGATGGCGCCACCGGCCCGCAGGCGGCGCGGTCGCGCGCGTCCATCGCCTTCTGCACATCCTCGACCGTCCAGCGGCCGGCGCCCACCTCGGTCAGGGTGCCGGTCATGGAGCGCACCTGCCGGTGCAGGAACGACCGGGCCGTAAAGGTCAGGTGAACCTCCTCGCCCGTGCGGGTGACCCGCGCCACGTCCAGAGTCTTTTCCGGCGACTTGGACTGGCAGTTCACATCTCGGAAGGTGGTGAAGTCGTGGTGGCCCACGAAGACCTGCGCCGCAGCATGCATGGCGTCCACGTCCAGCGGCTTCTTCACATGCCAGACCCGGCCCTTGTCCAGCGCGGGCGGGGCCGGGCGATTGAGGATGCGGTACAGATAGCGCCGCTCGCGCGCCGAGAACCGGGCGTGCCACGCCTCGCCCCGGTCATCAAGCCCGCCGATCTCGCAGGCCAGAACCGAGACCGGCGCCGCGATCATGTGGGCGTTGAGCGCATTCATGACGGTCTGGGCGGGCCAGTCCTTGTCCAGATCCGCATGGACCACCTGACCTGTGGCGTGGACACCAGTGTCGGTGCGCCCGGCGGCCTGCAGCCGGATGGCCTGACCGCAGAAAGACCGGATCGCCGCTTCCACCACCCCCTGCACCGTCGGCAGGTTGTCCTGGGCCTGGTAGCCGTTGAAGACCGAACCGTCGTACTCCAGCGTCAGGCGATAGCGCGGCATCAGGCCAGCACCGTCCCGGCCGCGATGGGGTAGCCGCGCACGAACTCTTCGACGCCCTGCGCGCCCTTGCCCTCGCGCTGCACCCGCGTCAGGCGCACCGCGCCGCTGCCGCAGGCGATCAGAAGCTGGTCTTCCAGCGCCTCACCGGCCGCGCCCGAACCGTCCTCGACCCGCGACATCAGCGCCTTGATCCGCGTTCCATCCGGTCCCTCGAACCAGGCCCCGGGGAAGGGCGACAGGCCGCGGATGTGGCAGTCCAGCTCCGTCGCTGGCCGGGACCAGTCGATACGCGCCTCGGCGGGCGTGATCTTCTTCGCATAGGTCGGCTCGCCCGCCTGCTCGACAGGCGTCGCCCCGCCGCGCTCGATGGCCGCCAGCGCGCGCGGCCACAGCCCGGCGCCCACATGGGCCATACGGTCCGACAGGGTGGCGGCGGTGTCGTCGTCGCGGATGTCCAGCACCTCGGACAGCAGGATCGGGCCCTCGTCAAGACCTTCGGACATGCGCATGATCTGTACGCCGGTCTGACGATCCCCGGCCATGATGGCGCGCTGGATCGGGGCGGCGCCGCGCCAGCGGGGCAGCAGGCTGCCATGCAGGTTGAGACAGCCCAGACGCGGCGCCTCCAGCACGCCGGTCTTGAGGATCTGGCCGTAGGCCACCACCGCCGCCGTATCCAGATCCAGCGAGCGGAAGGTCTCGATGGCCTCGGCCGCCTTCATGCTGTCGGGCGTGAACACCGGCAGCCCCATGCTCTCGGCGAAGGCCTGAACGGGGGAGGGGGTCAGCTTCTGGCCGCGTCCCCTGGGCCGTGGCGGCTGCGAGTAGACCGCCACGACCTCGTGCCCGGCGGCGATCAACTCGGCCAGGGACGGCACGGCGAAGTCGGGGGTTCCTATGAAGGCGATGCGCATGCCCGCGCTTTGCCCCATGCGCCGAGCCGGAACAAGAGCGCGAAACTCCGGCGAACCAGCCCTGTCTTGCCGATTATTAAGGCTCGCCCCGAGTCGACCTGCCGCAAAATTGGGCTACGGTCTCTGCCTCAGTTAGTGGGGAGCCTGCCTTTGTCCGTGAAATCCGCAACCGTCGCCCGTCTTCTTGTGGGATGTTCCGTCTTCAGCCTGATGGCCGCCGGCGTCGCCGTGGCCCAGAACGCGCCCATCATTCAGCCGGGTGCGCCGGGCCAGGCCCCGCGCGCCCTGACGGCGGAGGAGGCGGCCCGCATCGCCGACAACCGCTACTCGGCCGACGACGTGCGCTTCATGCAGGACATGATCCACCACCATCATCAGGCCACCGAGATGGCGGCCCTGGTGGCGGATCGCACCAATACGCGGGACATCGTCGACATCGCCGGACGCATCACCGCGTCACAGGCCGACGAGATCGCCTTCATGCAAGACTGGCTGCGCCAGCGCGGACAGGACGCGCCCGATCCTGCGGCCATGGCGGATCACAGCCACCACGCCGCCCATGGCGCGGCCCACGCCCACATGGCCATGGCGGGCATGGCCACGCCCCAGCAGAAGGCCCAACTGGCGGCCGCCAGCGGCCCGGCCTTCGACCGCCTGTTCCTTGAGCTCATGATCGCGCACCACGCGGGCGCCATCGAGATGGTGGACGACCTTCTGGGCCGGTCGGGCTCGGCCTATGATCCGGTGCTGTTCGAGTTCGCGACCGATATCACCAACGAACAGCAGGCCGAGATCACCCGCATGACCACGCTGGCGCGCGGCCTGACCGATGATCCGCGCTCCAGCCTGACCCCGGGCTTCCGCGACGCGGGCGAGGCCGCCAGCAACATGGCTCTGGTCGCCAGCCTTCCCAAGCCTGCCGGCTTCTATGATCC
Source organism: Brevundimonas sp. (assembly GCF_046293315.1). Classification (GTDB taxonomy): domain Bacteria; phylum Pseudomonadota; class Alphaproteobacteria; order Caulobacterales; family Caulobacteraceae; genus Brevundimonas. The sequence continues at coordinate 179,671 of NZ_JBKBPF010000003.1, read as the reverse complement.
CGCCAACCCCGCCGGCCTGCCGCCGCCGATCCCGTCCCAGGACGCCGCCGTCGAGGGCGAGCGCGGTGAAGAGACACCCGGGCGGTTCGGCCAGCGCGGGCCGTTCCTCAACTTCGCCAACACCGACCTGGCCTTCTCGGGCGACCTGATGGCCGTGGGCAACTACCACGGCGTCAACCTTTACCGCATCGGCGAGGCCGAGCCGCAACTGATCAGTTCGCTGGTCTGCCCCGGCGGGCAGGGCGACGTCTCCATCGTCGGCGACCTCCTGCTCATGTCAGTGGAGCAGGCCACCGCCCGCGTCGACTGCGGCCGCGAGGGCATCAGCGAGGACGTCAGTCCCGACCGCTTCCGCGGCCTGCGCATCTTCGACATCAGCGATCCGGTGCGTCCTGTGCAGGTTGGACAGGTCCAGACCTGCCGCGGGTCGCACACCCATTCGGTGGTCTCCTCCTACGAGCGATCGATCATCGTCTACAACTCGGGCACCTCGTCGGTGCGCCATGAGGAAGAGCTGGCCGGCTGCGTCGTCGGCCTGCCGGGCGATCCGCGCACCGCCCTGTTCAGCATCGACGTGATCGAGATTCCGGTCGCCGATCCGTCCCGGTCCCGGATCATCGACAGCCCGCGCGTCTTCGCCGACGACGAGACCGGCGTGGTGGCCGGCCTGTGGCAGGGCGGCGATCATGGCGAGGGCACCCAGCGCACCAGCCGCACCGACCAGTGCCACGACATCACCGTCTTCCCGTCGGCGAACCTGGCGGCGGGCGCCTGTTCGGGCAACGGCATCCTGCTGGACATCAGCGATCCGCGTGCGCCCCGGCGCATCGACGCGGTCAATGATCCGGGCTTCGCCTACTGGCACTCGGCCACCTTCAACAACGACGGCACCAAGGTGCTCTTCACGGACGAGTGGGGCGGCGGCGCCCGTCCGCGTTGTCGTGTGCAGGACCCGGTGACCTGGGGCGCCAACGCCTTCTACGACATCGTCGACGGCCAGCTGGAGCAGCGCGGCTATTTCAAGCTGCCCGCGCCCCAGACCGAGCAGGAGAATTGCGTCGCCCACAACGGCTCCATCGTGCCGGTGCCGGGCCGCGATATCTTCGTTCAGGCCTGGTACCAGGGCGGCGTCTCGGTGATCGACTTCACCGATTCCGCCAACCCGGTGGAGATCGCCTCGTTCGACCGCGGCCCCGTGGACGGCGAGCATGCGATCCTGGGCGGCTACTGGTCCACCTACTGGTATGACGGCCGCATCTACGGCACGGAAATCGTGCGTGGCCTGGACGTGCTGACCCTGCAGCCCAGCGAGCATCTGTCCGCAGCCGAGATCGCGGCGGCCGGTCTGGCCGACCAGGGCGGGACCTTCAACCCGCAGCAGCAGTTCCCGGTGACATGGCCGGCCCACCCGGTGGTGGCGCGCGCCTATGTGGATCAGCTGGCGCGCTCCGGCGCCCTGTCGGCTGACGCCGTGTCAGGCTTGACCGCGGCGCTGGATCAGGCTGCGGCGCGCATGAACGCGCAGGGCGGGGATGCTCAACTGGCGGCCACGCTTGAGAGCCTCGCGTCCGGATTGGCCATTGAGGGCGATGCGGCGGACCAGGAACGCGGGCAGGCCCTGGCGCAAACCCTGTCGGGTGTGGCGGCCGCCCTCCGTTAGGAGCCGCTTGACTCATCCATAACGCTGAGGTTATGTGACAATCAATAACCATAAGGTTATCGATCTCGCATGACCGCAGCGCATGACGTCCTGTTCAAAACCCTGGCTGACCCCACGCGGCGGGCGCTATTCGAGCGCCTGTGCCGTGAGGGGGAACAGACGGTCGGCGCGCTCACCCCCGGATCGGGCGTGTCCCAGCCGGCGGTGTCAAAACATCTGGGAGCCCTGAAACAGGCGGGGCTGGTCCGCGACCGCCCGGCCGGACGTCAGACCCACTACAGCGCTGACCTGGCCGCCCTCGGGCCGCTGGTGGACTGGACACGCCAGATGGCCGGGTTCTGGGAGTCGCGGTTCGATGATCTGGAAACCCTGCTGGCCAGGATGGACCAATGAGCGAAACCAGATCCGTTGTCGTCGAGCGCGCCTTCGCCTTTCCGCCCGAGCGGCTGTGGCGCGCCCTGACCCAGCCTCACCTGATCCAGGAATGGCTGATGAAGAACGACTTCCAGCCGGTGGTGGGCCACCGGTTCAACCTGTCTGGGGACTGGGGCGGGGTGCTGGACTGCGAGGTGCTGACCATCGAACCGCACCGGACGCTGTCCTATCGCTGGGACTATGCCCATGACGACCCTGCCTATGCGCTGAAGAGCGTGGTGACTTTCACGCTCACCCCGACGCCGGATGGGACTCATCTGCGTATGGAGCAGGCCGGGTTCAGGCCCGACCAGAAGCAGGCCTTCGGCGGCGCCCATGCGGGCTGGAACCAGTTCCTGACCAGGCTGGACGCGCTGCTGGTCCGGACTGACTGACGCGACGCAATCATTCAAACGGGAGGGCCAGATGGCTCTGAGCAAGTGGACGCGGTTCTTCCACCGCTGGGTGTCGATCCTGTTCATCGCCACTGTGATCGCCGCCACCATCGCGGCGGCGACGGGACAGAGCACGCAGAGTCCGATCTTTTATCTGCCGCTGGCTCCGTTATTCGTGCTGATGATCACAGGGCTCTACATGTTCGCTCTGCCTTACGTTCGCCGCCGCGCCGTCCCGGAGTAAACCATGGCCTCCTCAGACAAGCCGGTCCTGCTGTCCGGCGGCAATCCGCAGATCGCCAAGGGCTATGGGGACGCGCCTGTGCAGGCCTGGATCGCCGCCGCGCCGGGCTGGAAAAGCGACGCCTGGCGGCGTCTGGACGCCCTGATTGCGCAGACGGTTCCTGATGTGCGCAAGGCGGTGAAGTGGAACTCGCCGCTCTACGGCGTCGAGGAGGGGCGCTGGTTCCTGGGCGTCCACGTTTTCGACCGGTATCTGAAGGTGTCGTTCTTCAACGGCGCCGATCTCGACCCGCCGCCCCCGGTGAGCTCGAAACAGAAGCACGTCCGCTATTTTCACATCCACGAGGATGAGGCGGTCGACGAGGCGCAGTTTGCCGACTGGGTGAAACAGGCCAGCCGGCTGCCCGGCGAGCGTATGTGAAGGCAGTGATCGGCGAACCGACGGCGGCCTGAGCCGTTGGCCCTGCATCCCCATCCGCACGAAGGAGAAACGCCTTGGGCCAACTGGTCGATGGAAAGTGGCAAGCCGACGACGCTTTCGCTGACAAAACGGACGGCCGCTTCAAGCGCAAGGATAGCCAGTTCCGCAACTGGGTCACGGCCGGCGGCGAACCGGGGCCGTCCGGTGAGGGCGGCTTCAGGGCTGAGTCAGGGCGCTATCACCTGTACGTCAGCCTGGCCTGCCCCTGGGCCCACCGCACCCTCATCATGCGCCGCTTCAAGGGGCTGGAGAGCATGATCGACGTCTCGACGGTGCACTGGCTGATGCGGGACAAGGGCTGGACCTTCGCTTCGGGCCCCGCCGTGACCGGCGATCCGCTGCACGGCGCCGACTATCTGCATCAGGTCTATACGGCGGCCGATCCCGCCTACACCGGCAAGGTCACCGTTCCGGTGCTGTGGGACAGGACGCGCGAGACCATCGTCTCCAATGAGTCCGCCGACATCATCCGCATGTTCAACACCGCTTTCGACGGGGTCGGCGCTGCGGATGGCGACTACTATCCCGATCGCCTGCGGCCCGAAATTGACGCCCTGAACGACCGCATCTATTCGACGCTCAACAATGGCGTCTATCGCGCCGGCTTCGCCGCCAACCAGGACGCCTATGAGGAGGCGGTCGGGCCGCTGTTCGACACGCTGGACTGGTTGGAAGGGCTGCTGACGGGTTCAGAATGGCTGACCGGCGACCGCCTGACCGAGGCCGATATCCGTCTCTTCACCACTCTTGTGCGCTTCGATCTGGTCTACCACGGCCACTTCAAATGCAACCTGCGCCGCATCGTCGACTATCCGGCCCTGTGGCGGTATGTGCGCGCCTTTCACGGCCTGGCGGGCGTGGCCGAGACCGTCAACGTGCAGCACATCAAGCGGCACTATTACGAAAGCCATCGCCAGATTAACCCCTCCGGCGTAGTGCCCAGGGGCCCGCTGATCGACTTCAGCTAGCGCAGCGAGTCAGCGCGGCTGATGGCGTCATTCATGTCCTGCAGGATGCGGCGCAGGTCGACGATCTGCTCATCTGTGATCGGGATCTGCCGCACCACCTCCCTGCGCACGGCCAGAAGCTCGTCGCGCAGATCGGCGCCTCTGGCGGTCGGGGCCACCCAGACCTTGCGCTCGTCGCGCTTGTCGCGCGTGCGCGACAGCAGCCCGCTGGCCTCCATGCGCTTGATCAGCGGCGTCAGGGAGCCGGTATCCAGCGACAGGCGCTCACCCAGGTCGCCCATGGTGAGCGGGCGCTCGACCTCCCACAGGGCGATCAGCACCAGATACTGCGAATGGGTGAGGCCCAGCGGCGTCAGAAGCCGTCGATAGAGCCGGGTGATCAGGCTGCTGCTGGTCTGCAGGGCCAGACACAGCTGCTGATCCACATGCAATTCCGTGAAATCTGCAGGTTCGCTTCGGGGCTTGGACGCTACGCTCATGATCACCCTATTGAACCGCAAACATTAACATAATGAATTTCGTTTATATCATGATCGATATATTGAATCTTAATATTCTTCGCACACGAAGGGCGTCGGTCCCGCTCTTCCCGACCGTTCGGAGACGACGATGTTCAAGGTTCGATCCACCCCTTCCGCCGACGTCGCCGCCACCGCCGAGCTGCGCAGTCTCGTCGCTGCCTTCCATCGCTCCCAGGGCGTGATCGAGTTTGACCTCGACGGCACGGTGCGGGACGCCAACGCCAATTTCCTCGCTGTGCTGGGCTACGAGCTCGCCGACATCCAGGGCCGTCACCACAGCCTGTTCGTGGACCCCACCGAGGCCGCCTCGCCCGAGTACGCCGCCTTCTGGCGCCGTCTGAACGCGGGGGAGTTCTTCGTCGACAAGTTCGTCCGCTACGGCAAGAACGGTCGCCGCGTGGTGATCGAGGCCTCGTACAACCCGATGCTGGACGCGGCCGGCGCTCCCTACAAGGTGGTCAAGTTCGCCACCGACGTCACGGCCATCGAGGACGAGCGCGAGCGGCGCGAGCAGGCCGATCGCGAGGCGGCCGAAACCCAGACCGCCGTGGTCGCGGGTCTGCGCCGGGGGCTGTCTGCCATGGCGGACGGGGACCTGTCCTATCGCATTGCGGAGGCGTTCCCGGGCGACTACGCCAGCCTTCGCGACGACTTCAACCAGGCCATGACCGCGCTGGACGAGGCCCTCGGCGTCATCCGGGGCAACGCCGGAACCATCCAGTCGGGGGCCAGCGAAATCAGCAGCGCCGCCGAGGAGCTGTCGAGCCGCACCGAACGCCAGGCCGCGGCGCTGGAGGAGACCGCGGCGGCCCTGGACCAGATCACGGCGACTGTTCAGAAAACGGCGGAGAACGCCAAGGCCACCGACGCCGTTGTCGGCGCGACTCGCGCCCAGGCCGAGAACGGCGGCGAGGTGGTCCAGCGCGCCATCGCCGCCATGGTAGAGATCGAGCGATCCTCGGATCAGATCGGCGAGATTCTGGGCGTGATCGACGAGATCGCCTTCCAGACCAATCTGCTGGCCCTCAACGCGGGCGTCGAGGCCGCTCGCGCCGGCGACGCCGGCAGAGGCTTCGCCGTGGTCGCGTCGGAAGTGCGCGCCCTGGCACAACGCTCGGCGGACTCGGCGCGGCAGATCAAGGCGCTGATCTCCACCAGCGGGGCGCAGGTCAAGAACGGCGTCGGCCTCGTGCGGCAGACCGGCGAGGCCCTGACAGGCATTTCGGAAGGGGTCCACACCGTGACCACGCTCATGACCGAGATCCGGGCGTCCACCCAGGAACAGGCGGTGGGACTGGCGGAGGTCAACACCGCCGTCAACGCCATGGACCAGGTCACACAACAGAACGCCGCCATGGTGGAGGAATCCACCGCCGCCAGCGTGGCGCTCAGCCGCGACGCCTCGGAGATGGCGCAACTGGTGGGGCGCTTCCAGATCAGCGCTGATGGCGGGGTCCAGGAGGCGGAGGCGCCGTTCGCTCAACGGGGCGGGTCAGAGATCGAGCGCTTCAAGCCCCGGGCGTCAGCACCCGCCTTGGCTGCGGCCAGGCCGCGCCTGGCCACGGTCGGCGGGGCCGCCGCAGCGATCTCGGAGTGGGAGGAGTTTTGAGGATCCGGCGCAGAGCGCCCGGACCAGGGAAAGAATGCTGCGCCGAGACGGATGACACGGAGCACTATCCAGCGATGCTCGAATGGGCGGCCTGACATGTGGAAGGTCTGTATTCGGCCGAAGCCATGGCCGCGATGGACCCTCTCCGGCCATCTAATGGATGATAGCTCACAGGGAGCCGCGCGCCCTAATCCCGGGGGTCCTTCGGACCTGTCCAGAACGACCACTCACGCCGCTTTTTTTCTATCGAGGGCCGCCGCGATTTCGAACATCCGCAACGCGCATTTGAAACCGCTCGCTGGATTCCGGCGACCCGACAACCAGGACGTCCCCTGGACCACATGCTTCTTGCAGTGCTCGCCGAGCATCGTCGTCGATCTTTGCGCTTGCTGGACCGGCCCAGCTCATCTCTTCGCCAATGCGCGCTCGCGTCGCACCGTCCACCCGGTCACGCAGTATAAGAAAGCCGGCTTCGTCGATATCGAGTCCCACCTCGGCGTGAAACCAGGCCAGTTTATTCGCGGCCTGGCCGCGCTCGCCGACAAAGAAACATCCGTCACGTAGCTCGACCCGCCCGCCATGAAGCGCCTGGAGTTGAACGCCCGTGCGCACTGTCGAGGCGGGCCAATATCGAATGGCGGCCCGTGCGGCTTCGCTCACTGCTGGGACGGTCATCGCGGACACGAAGCTCCAGCGGATGTATCCGGGCGCTGTCCAGCCATTGCTGACGACCCAGCGATCAAATTCGCTCTCGGTCAGGCCGGTGTCGATTACGCTGATTGCAGCATTTTCATCGCCGTCTGCCAGGCCATACCCAAGAAGAGCGCTGTGCTGCTCAAGGCGCTCGATCCATTCGCGGCCGATCCGTGTGCCGTCACGCGGCGGAGATGAGGTGGCCTCTCGGATCTGCCCCTGGCCGGCCGTTGTGTCGGCTTGATCGAGCAAGGCGCGATAGTCGGGCGCGGGCGCGCTGGTCTGCGTCACGTAAGCACGGCCCCCGGACGCGAACATTGCCGCGCGCTCAGGCGTAGTGGGAGAGCAGCCCACACAGAGGGCCAAGATTGCCAGGAACCTGTACATTACGCCGATTGTACAGTGCGACTGGCTTGCCCGCCACCGAGCCAGACTCGATGGCTGCTCTTCCGCGACCAGTTCCAGGGTGAGTTCTATGTCCGCAAGCTGGCAAAGACCGCCAGCCAAGGCTTCTGGAACGGCGCCCTGCCGCCCATCGGCTATCGCATCGTCGCGGTCGAGCAGCGCGGGTCCAGGATCAAGAAGAAGCTGGAGATCGATCCGCTTCAGGCCCAAACCGTCCGCACCATCTACCGGTGGCGCTCACCGGCGACGGGAACACGGCCCGATGGACCTGAAGACCATCGCCACGCGCCGCAAGCTCGCGACTGCACCAGCGGCTACCGGCGCGACCACCTCCGCGCCTGACCCGGCCGGTGGAGGTCATCAGCAAAACCGAGGCGCGCATCATCGGCTCGCGAACCCAGCTGTTGCGGGGGCCCTGGCGTCCAGTGATGGTGGGAATTACGCCGCCTTTGGCGGAGTTCGCAGTTTTGAACCGCGATGGCGCGCCCGGAACGATTCGAACGTCCGACCCCCAGATTCGTAGTCTGGTGCTCTATCCAGCTGAGCTACGGGCGCGCATGGCGGTGGGAACCGCGAAGGGCCGGACACCTAGACGCGTCGGGGCGGCGATGCAAGCCCGCAATGCGCATGAGCGGCATGAAATCGGTGGGCCGGTTTTCAGGGGGCGCGTTCCGCCTTAGGGAATGGATATGACCCATGCCCATTTCTTCCGTCGCCGCGCGGCGCGCCTGCTGGCGCCGGTCCTGTCCAGCGCCCTGATCCTGGCGGGCTGCGCCGGGTCGATGAGCGTCGCGTCCGAGGCGGCGCCCGCCGTTTCCACGGCCCCGGCGAGCGCCGCGCGCGGGCCCATCGTCAGCGTGGCCAATCCGCTGGCGGGGGAGGCGGGCATGGCGGTGCTGCGGCGGGGCGGGTCGGCGGTGGATGCGGCGGTGGCCATCCAGGCTGTTCTGGGCCTCGTGGAGCCGCAGAGCTCGGGTCTGGGGGGCGGGGCTTTCCTGATGCACTACGACGCCGCCACGGGGGCGGTGACGGCCTTCGACGGGCGCGAGACGGCGCAGGCCGCCGCGACGCCGGAGCTGTTCTTCGAGGACGGCCAGCCGCTGGGGTTCCGCGAGGCGGTGCTGAGCGGGCGCTCCACCGGGGCGCCGGGGGCGGTGGCCATGCTGGCCATGGCCCACGAGCGGCACGGGCGGCTGGCGTGGTCCGGGCTGTTCGGGGATGCGGAGCGGCTGGCGCAGGACGGTTTCACCGTCAGCCCCCGTCTGGCGGGCATGATCGCTTCGTCGGCGCCCCAAGCCTCCACCGACTGGGCGCGGGCCTATTTCAGCGGCGCCGACGGCGAACGGCTGGAGGCCGGGGACACCCTGCGCAATCCGGCCTACGCCGCCACGGTGCGGGCCCTCGCCGAGGACGGTCCGGACGCCCTTTATAGCGGGCCCATCGCCCGCGAGATCATCCAGACGGTGCAGGCCGGCGAGCGACCCGGCGCCCTCAGCCTCGAGGATCTGGCCGCCTATCGCCCGGTGGCGCGCGAGGCCATCTGTCGCGAATGGCGGCTGTATGTGGTCTGCGTGCCGCCGCCGCCGTCCAGCGGGCTGGCGGTGCTGCAACTGCTGGCCATGGCCGAGCACGTCCCGGCCCTGGACGAGGGGCCCGCCGAGGCGGACGCCTGGGCCGCCTTCGCCCGGCTTCAGCGCCTGATGTACGCCGACCGCGACCGCTATGTGGGCGACGCGGACTTTGTCGAGGTTCCGGTCGCGGGCCTGCTGGACCCCGCCTATGTGGCCCGGCGCGCGGCCCTGGCGCCGACGCTGGACAGGGCGGCCGAGCCGGGCCTGCCGCCGGGCTTCCAGCCCCGCGCCGCCGGCGCCACCGCCGAGCCCGCCGGCACCTCCCACTTCGTGGTGGTGGACGCCGAGGGCGATGCGGTCAGCATGACCACCACGGTGGAGAGCATCTTCGGCTCGGGCCGCATGGCGGCGGGCTTCTTTCTCAACAATCAACTGACCGACTTCTCCTTTTCGTCGACCGACGCGGCGGGTGTTCCAGTTGCCAACGCCGTGGCCCCGGGCAAGCGGCCGCGCTCGTCCATGAGCCCGGTGATCATCCTCGACCGGGAGGGCCGCTTCGTGGGCGCGGTGGGCTCTCCGGGCGGCACGTCCATCCTCGCCTATGTGGCCAAGGCCCTGATCGGGACCCTGGCCTGGGACCTGTCCATGCAGGAGGCCATCGACCTGCCCAATCTGGTGGCGCGGGGCGACGGCTTCGGCGCGGACACGGAGATGTTCAGCCCCGCGCTGCAGGCCGAGCTGGCGGCGGCGGGCATCGAGTTGCGGCCCAACGCTTCCGAGAACTCGGGCCTGCACGGGGTGCTGTGGCGCGACGGCCGCTGGGACGCCGGGGCCGATCCGCGCCGCGAGGGCGTGGTGCTGACCCGGTAGGCGGGTCTGGTTTCGGACTCCGGCCCGAAAAAACAGTGTCCGAATTGTCCGAATTGTCCGAAATCGGGCCGTTGGATGAGACGGCGCACCCGAAAAAAACAGTGCAACGGGGTGCAACGCCCTCGCCCGGATTTCGGACTTCGTGGCCAAAAAACAGTGTCCGAATTGTCCGAAATCCCCTCCTTGATCGTGACGCCATAACCGCCCGAGTCCGCGCGCGGGTCTTGCTGAGGCCAGTCTAGGGCATGGGGAAAGACGGCGGACGAAATACCGGGTGCGGGAGGCGCAAAGCCTTGTGGCGTGCGGGAGTGGCCTTCGGAAATGCGGGATTTCGGAGGCGCAGACCCCGCTCACGGGGGCTGACGGCATCTGACAGGTCCGCTGATCGCCGATTTTCGACTTTGGGTTTTGATCGAAATGCATACCATCGGTCGATCAGGCCGCCGAGCCGGGGCGATCCCCCTGAGCACGGGGAATATTTAGGGGTACTGGATGCCATGGCAGTCGCCATCCCATCGCCAGCAGGGCTGAAGTCGTGGGCCGCACTCCTGTGTGCGCTTGGCGTGCTCGCTCTGGCCGATACGGCCGCCGAAGCCCAGAACCGGACAGGCGACTCGTTCCGTGACCCGTTCATATCCGGGCCTGGCCAGGGCCCGGAGATGGTGGTTCTGCCCGCAGGGCGTTTCACGATGGGCTCGCCGGCATCGGAGTTCAGGGGATTTGGTGATGAAGGCCCCCAGCGCACGGTTCAGATCGGATATCGCCTGGCCGTCGGCCGCTACGAAGTGAGCGTGGACGAGTTCAGCGCCTTCGCGGAAGAGACGGGCTGGAGTCCGGACGAGCTCTGCCTGCAGTGGTTCAGCGGTCAAGTGCGCGCGATGCCCGGAACGAGCTGGCTGTCACCCGGGTTCGAGCAGTCCGGCGATCAGCCGGTGACCTGCGTCTCATGGCATGATGCGAAAGCCTATGTGGACTGGCTGAACCACAAGACGGGCTACACAAACCGTGCGGACCGCTACCGTCTGCTGAGCGAGGCGGAATGGGAATACGCCGCAAGGGCCGGCGCGGACACCGATTACAGCTTTGGCGATGATGACGGCCAGCTGGTTGACCACGCCTGGTATAGCCGCGACCGCTTCCGCCCCTACGGCAATACGCATCCCGTCGGCCGCAAGCTCCCCAACGCCTTTGGCCTTCATGACATGCACGGCAATGTGTGGGAGCTGGTCGAGGACTGTTATTCCGACAGCTATGAAGACGCGCCCGCTGACGGCTCGGCGCGCACGAGTGATGACTGTCCCGACCGTGTCGCCCGGGGGGGCGCCTGGAACAGTGGCCCGGACCAGCTGCGTTCCGCCCAGCGCTCCTATGGCTGGCCGAACAGCAGGGAGAACTGGACGGGCCTTCGTGTTGCGCGGACGCTTCCCGACTAGGGAGGCGGGTGTCCTGACGGGGGCCACCCGCTGACCGGGAGTCGAGGGCGGGAAGCGGATTACCTGTCAGCCCCACCCGCCCGCAGTTTCCACGCTGCCGACAAGCGGACCTGTGGCGTCGGCGATCTTATGAGGACACGCCCGGGCCCTTCGGGATCACCAGCCGGAAGGTCGTGCCTGCCGGCCCGGTTGAGGCCAGGGTCAGTTCGCCGCCGTGGTTGGCGGCCAGTTCGCGGGCGATGGCCAGGCCCAGTCCGGTGCCTCCCGCCGATCCCGCCACGAAGGGCTGGAACAGCCGCTCGACCACGCGCGGGGGTATGCCGGGCCCGTCGTCGGCGATGGTGAGGATGACCACGTCGTCGGCGGCGAGGGCCTGCACCGTCACCTTGCCCCGCGCGTCATCGCCGCGCGCGCCCTGGATGGCGTGGCGGGCGTTGCGCATCAGATTGACCAGGATGCGGTGAAGTTGGTCGGGGTCCGCCTGGATCACGGCGCCGGCCGGGATCCTGCGCACCAGCCGCACCCCGCGCGGCTCCAGCCCGGCGTCCTCGGCCGCGGCGGCCACGACGGTCTTGAGGGGCAGGGACTGACGCTCCGGCTCCGGCTCGGCGGTCTTGCCGTAGTCCAGCACGTGGGTGGCCAGGGTCGCGGCGCGGTCCAGCGCCCGCTCCAGCCGGGGCAGGGCCTTGGCCACCTGCGGGTCGGGGCTGGCGGCCAGACGGTCCGAGGCCATCTGGGCCGAGGTCAGCATGTTCCTGAGGTCGTGATTGATGCGCGCCACGGCCTCGCCCAGGGCGGCCAGACGGGCGCGGGAGCGCAGGGCCTGACGCACCTCTTCCTGCATGCGCGCCAGTTCGTCCTCGACCCGGCCGATCTCGTCGCGGCGGCCCTGGGGCGGCTCGGACGGGGCCTCGGGGTCGGCGCGGAAACGCTCGATGGAAATGGTGACCCGCCGCATGGGGCTGAGCACCAGGAACGCCAGGGCGGCGTAGAGCAGGCCGCCGGCGGCCCCGGCCACCACCAGCGACAGCAGCAGGCTGTTGACCAGATAGGCGCGCAGCTCCTGTTTCAGGGGCTCGGCGGGGGCCACCACCTCGATGAAGTCGCCGGAGCGATAGCGGGGTCGCGCCATGACCCGCACCGACCGCTCGGGATGGCCCGCCAGGGTGCGCCAGGGGTCGGTCAGGCGGGCCCCGGGGTCGGATTGGCGCAGGTCGATCAGTTCGGGCGTGCGGGGCAGGGCGGGGGCCTGCAGCAGCAGACGGCGCACCCCTTCATCCTGCACCGCCACGGCGGTCACGCCGCTGATCTGCAGCAACTGGCGGGCGGTGTCGTCCTCCACCAGCGAATAGGGCAGGGCCTCGACGCCCACCGAGGCCAGTTCGGCGGCGCGGATGCGGTCCAGCAGCCAGCGCTCGTGGAAGGAGGCGGCGCTGGGGGCCAGGATCAGCCCCACCACCGCCAGGGTGAAGACGCCCGTCAGCAACAGCAGTCGCGCGGACAGGCCGTCCGGCCCGCGCAGGCGGGGCAGCCGGGCCCGCGTCATGCGGCCGTTTCCGGCGTGGGCCGCCGCAGCCGCCGCATGATCAGCGGCAGCACCAGGGCCAGGAAGGCGACTCCCATCAGGGGCCATGCGAACTCGTTGAACAGGGCGCGAAGATCCGGATCCTCATTGACCGACAGAATGTCGTTCAGCCCGTCTCCGATCCAGCAATAGATGAAATGGGCGGGCAGCAAGCCGATGAAGGTGGCCAGGGCGTAGGGCTTGAGCGGCGCCGAGACGATTCCCGCCGCCACATTGATCAGGTGGAACGGCACCGTCACCACCAGCCGGGACACCAGCACATAGCGGAAGGTGTTCTGGTCGACGCCCTCGCAGATCCGCTTCATCAGCCCCGGCTTCGCCTGGGCCCGCGCCCTCAAGGCCTCCCCCAGGGCCGAGCGTCCGGCTGCATAGACCGCCAGGGCCCCCAGCGTCGCGCCCAGGGTTGTGGCCACGCCGCCCACCCAGGTGCCGTACAGATAGCCCGCCGCCACGGTGACGAAGACCACGCCCGGAATGATGCTCGCGGTCAGAAGCGCGAACAGCAGGGTCAGGCCCAGCAGGGTCAGCAGATAATGGTCGGCCACAAAGGCGTGCAGCGCCTCGCCGTGATCCTTGAGGGTGTCCAGCGACAGATAGCGATTCCAGCCCATGCCGATGATGAGGGCGGCGAGCGCCACGACCCCCATGAGCGGGAGAAGGCGGACGACCCACTGTCTGACCGTGCGTTCGCCCATGGGCTGTCTTATTCTCCTGTGGGCGCCCGGAAAGCCCGTTCGCCGTTGACTCCCGGGCCAGCCCGACTTATACGCCCGCCCTTCCTGCAGCGGACAACCTTGCTCGCCGCACAACCCTGATTGCCGGAGCCTTATCGTGAAGCGGACCTATCAGCCGTCCCGACTCGTGCGCAAGCGCCGTCACGGCTTCCGTTCGCGGATGGCCACCAAGAACGGTCAGAAGATCGTTGCGCGTCGCCGCGCCAAGGGCCGCAAGCGCCTGACGGCGTAAGCGCCCGCTGCGCTTTTCCAGCAAGAGCGCATGACGGACCATCCGTTCAAAATCGAACGCCTGACTTCGCGGCCCCAGTTTCTGGCGGCCGCGAAAGGCGTTTCAAAGGCCAGCGGCGCCGTGGTGGTGCAGGCGCTGGACCGGGACGACGGCCGCGCCACAGTGGGGGTCGGCTTCACCGCCACCCGCAAGGTGGGCGGGGCGGTGATCCGCAACCGCGCCAAGCGCCGCCTGCGCGAGGCCGCCCGGGCGCTTTTGCCGCTGCACGCCCACGCCGGATACGACTATGTTCTGGTGGCCCGTCAGGGAACGCCCGACCGCCCCTGGGACCGATTGCTTGACGATGTGAAAAGCGCGCTGATAAGGCTCGCGCCCAATCCCGGCCCGGCGCCCGCGCCTGCGGCCGCTCCGTCGATCTCCGACGCTTCTTCAACGCCGACCCGCGACCTTTCCGGCCAGGACCGCTGACCCATGCAGAATGAGAGCACCCGCAACACGATCCTGTTCATCGTGTGCACCGTGGCGATCCTGCTCATCTATCAGCTGTTCGTGCTGCAGCCCTCCACCGAGCGTCAGCGGGCCCAGCAACAGGCGACCGCCGAAACGGCGGCCGACGGCCCGGCCACGGCCTTCCGGCCCGACACGGCGGTGTTCTCCGACCGGCGCACGGCCTTGGCCACCGGTCCGCGCGTGCCGATCAGCACCCCGACCATGGCCGGCTCGCTGTCGCTGCAGGGCGCGCGCATCGACGACCTGTTCCTGACCAACTACCGCGAGACCCTGGACGGGGACGATCCGGTGGAGCTGTTCCGCCCACAGGGCACCGAACACGCCTATTTCGCCCAGTTCGGCTGGCTGGGTCAGAACGTTCCGGGCGTGCCCGGCCCCAATACCGAATGGACCCTGACCGAGGGCACGACCCTGGCGCCCGGCGCGCCGGTCACCCTGACCTATGACAACGGGCAGGGTCTGCGCTTCACCCGCCGGATCGAGGTGGACGAGCAGTACGTCTTCACCCTGACCGACACCGTGGCCAATCTGGGGTCGCAGGCGATCACGCTTGCGCCCTACGGCTCGGTGCAGCGGCACGGCGTGCCCGACGACCTGGGCCGCCAGTTCATCCTGCACGAGGGCGCCATCGGCGTTCTGGGCGAGCGCCTGCGGCTGGAGAAATACCGCGACTGGGAGGACGAGCCCCGCATCGCCTATCAGTCCACCGGCGGCTGGCTGGGCATCACCGACAAATACTGGCTGGCGGCCCTGCTGCCCGATCAGACCGAGGCCATCGACGCCGAGCTGCGCGTGCGCCGGGTCGGCGAGGTCAACATCCACGAAGCCAACATCCTGGGCACGGCGCGGGTCATCAATCCCGGCCGCCAGATCACCGAGACCCAGCGCCTGTTCGCCGGCGCCAAGCGGGCCGAGATCCTGCGCGGCTATGAGCGCAGCCTGGGCATCCCGCGCTTCGACCAGGCCATCGACTGGGGCATGTTCTGGTTCCTGACCCGTCCGATCTTCCTGACGGTGGAGTTCTTCTACGGCCTGGTGGGCAATTTCGGCGTCGCCATCCTGCTGCTGACCGTGGTCATCAAGCTGCTGCTCTTCCCCCTGGCCAACAAGAGCTACGAGAGCCTCTCCAAGATGAAGATGCTCGCGCCCAAGATGGAGGAGATCAAGAAGAAGCACGGCTCGGACCCGCAGAAGCAGCAGCAGGAAATGATGGCGCTGTACCAGCGCGAGAAGATCAATCCTCTGGCCGGCTGTCTGCCCATCCTGCTGCAGATCCCGGTGTTCTACGCCCTGTACAAGGTGCTGTTCGTCACCATCGAGATGCGGCACGCGCCGTTCTTCGGCTGGATCCAGGACCTCTCCGCCCGCGACCCCACGAACGTCTGGAACCTGTTCGGCCTGATCCCGTGGGACCCCGCTTCGGTGCCCCTCATCGGCGGCCTGATCGGCGTGTCCAACACGGGCATGGGCGGGTTCACCCTGTCCCTCAGCGTGCTGGCGATCGTCTACGGCCTGACCATGTGGCTGCAGATGTCCATGAACCCGCCGCCGCCGGACCCGGTGCAGCGCAAGATCTTCGCCTTCATGCCGTTCGTGTTCACCTTCATCATGGCCCCGTTCGCGGCCGGCCTGCTGATCTACTGGGCGTGGAACAACATCCTGTCGATCCTGCAGCAGTACGTGATCATGCACCGCTTCAAGGCCGAGAACCCGATCGACACCTTCATCGACCGGTACATAAGGAAGAAGGCCACGTGATCCCGGCTTTCGCCGGGATGAGCGGAGCGACGCCATGACGGACATGTTCACCGAGGAGGAGGTCGAGGCGGCGCGGGTGCTGTTCGCCCGCCCGGCCACCTTCATCATGGGCTGCGCCAAGATCGAGCAGCTGCCCGAGCCGGACCTGCCCGAGGTGGCCTTCGCCGGGCGCTCGAACGTGGGCAAGTCCAGCCTGATCAACGGGCTGGTGGGCATGCACAAGCTGGCCCGCGCCTCCAATGAGCCGGGGCGGACGCGCGAGGTGAACTTCTTCGACCTGGACGGCAAGATGCGTCTGGTGGACCTGCCCGGCTATGGGTGGGCCAAGGCGTCCAAGGGCGAGGTGAAGCGGTTCCAGAACCTGGGCCGGGACTATCTGCGCGGCCGGGTGACGCTGAAGCGGGTCTATCTGCTGATCGACAGCCGCCATGGCCTGAAGAAGGTGGACGACGAGGCGCTGGACGCGCTGGACGAGGCCGCGGTCAGCTATCAGATCGTCCTGACCAAGGCCGACAAGCTGAAGAAGGGCGAGGCCGAGGCCATGGGCGAAAAGACCCTGAAGGCCGTCTCCAAGCGCCCCGCCGCCTATCCCTTCGTGGCCGTGACCTCGGCGGAGAAGGGCCACGGCATCCCCGAACTGCGCGCCGAGATCATGCGCACGACCGGGGTGGTGCTCTAGGCGAAGGCGCTAGCCGCCGCGCCACCGACGAAGGACGGAACGCCACCCGAGAATCAGGCTGATGGCGGCGGCGGACAGGAGCGCGAGAGTCAGCACCCAGCGAGGCACGCCCTGATCAGCGGCGATCATGAAGAACCCCAGCAACAGGCCGCTGATGACCCAGCCCAGGGCTTCCGCCCGTCGGCCTGACCGAACTTCAAGGGCGGCGACACCCCCGAACAGCAGCGCCCCCAGTATCGCCAATCCGATCATTCTCTGCCCCCAGTCATCATTTGTGAGTGGCGCAGGACGGGGGTTGAGGCAAGCCGGCCTTGGTCCGCCGTCCAGCCACCCCATATGGGCGTCATGCCCAGACTTTCCGTACTCGACCTGTCGCCGGTGCCCGAAGGGTCCGACGTTTCCCGATCCCTCGCCAACACCCTGGATCTGGCCCGCCACGCCGAGCGGCTGGGCTATCATCGCTACTGGCTGGCCGAGCACCACAACATGCCCGGCATCGCCAGCGCGGCGACGTCGGTGGTCATCGGCCATGTGGCGGCGGGGACCAGCACCATCCGCGTGGGCGCCGGGGGCATCATGCTGCCCAACCACGCGCCCTATGTGATCGCCGAGCAGTTCGGCACCCTGGCGGCGCTGCATCCGGGCCGCATCGATCTGGGGCTGGGCCGCGCGCCCGGCACCGATCAGGCGACCTCGCGGGCGCTGCGGAGGACGCTGGACGGGAGCGTCGACGACTTCCCCCGCGACGTGATGGAGCTGATGAGCTGGTTCGAGCCGGCCGAGGAGGGCCAGCGCATCCGCGCCACGCCGGGCGAGGGCCAGGAGGTGCAGGTCTGGATGCTGGGCTCGTCCACCTACGGGGCGCAACTGGCCGCCCATCTGGGCCTGCCCTACGCCTTCGCCAGCCATTTCGCCCCGGCCGAGCTGGAGCGGGCGCTGGCCATCTATCGCTCATCGTTCCAGCCGTCGAAACGCCTGTCCGAGCCCTATGTCATGCTGGGCTACAACGCCTTCGCCGCCGACACCGATGAAGAGGCGCGAGACCTGTTCACCTCGGTGCAGCAGGCGTTCGTCAACCTGCGCACGGGCAAGGCCGGCAAGCTGCCGCCGCCGCGCCCGGGCTATGCGCAGGCGCTGGATGCGGGCGCGCGGTCGATGATCGATCAGGCCCTGTCCTGTTCGGCGGTGGGATCGCCGGAAACGGTGAAGGCGCAGCTGGGCGCCTTCATCGACCGCCACAGGCCTGACGAACTGATGGTCACCAGCCAGATCTTCGACCACGCCGCGCGGGTGAAGTCCTATGCGATCTTCGCGGAGGCGGCGGGCGGCTGAACCGGCTGCGGCCCGGTCGGCGGGGGCGACGGCGCTTCGAACAGATAGAAGCCGCGCTCGAGCAGTTGCCGGGCCAGTTCGGCGTCCAGCGTCGGCGGTCCCGGGTCTGTGCGCTGGCCATCCATGCCCAGTGAACCGGCCGTGTTCGCCATCGGTTCCGGATTTCGGGAACTTCGCCGCCGCGTCCCGGTTGTCAGCCGTCACTCCAATTGAAGGCACGCGACCATGACCGAGAAAAACCTCGAAAACCTGTTCTACGACACGCTCAAGGACATCTATTACGCCGAGCGCAAGATCGCCAAATCGCTGCCCAAGATGGCTCGCGGCGCCCAGTCGCCGGAGCTGAAGGCCGCCTTCGAGAAGCACCTCGAGGAGACCGAGGGCCAGATCGAGCGCCTGCAGCAGGTGTTCGACATCATCGGCAAGCGCGCCATGGGCAAGACCTGTGAAGCCATCGAGGGCATCCTCGCCGAGGGCGAGGAAATCCTCGAGGAATACGAGGGCGCGGCGGCGCTGGACGCCGGTCTGATCTCGGCCGCCCAGGCGGTGGAGCACTACGAGATCACCCGCTACGGCACCCTGAAGCGCTGGGCCGAAATGCTGGAGCTGCCCGAGGCCGTGCGCCTGCTGGACCAGACCCTGCAGGAAGAGTCGAAAACCGACCTGGACCTGACCAAGCTGGCCAACGCCTCCTCGAACCCGACGGCCCTGGCCGCGGAGTGATGAAGCCCCCTCTCCCGCTGGGAGAGGGCTGCGCGCACGGGTGCGTGAGCATCCGTGTTTCGCGCGCAGGGTGAGGGTCGGTTGTGCGTTCTGGTCCACCCGACCCCGTCGTCGGATCGGCTCCGCCGCTCCTTCCTCCACCCCCGCGCACGAAGCCGCTTCGCGCCCTCGTGCGCGGGGCCCCCTTCTCCCAAAGGGAGAAGGATGAGGTGACAGCGACGCCCATGTCCGCTATCGCGCCGGGGCGATGAACCAGGTTCCCATCACCGAAGACGAGCGGCAGTCCGAAGACCGCAGCTGGGCCACCGCCAGGACCCTGGCCGAGGCGCTGCCCTATATCCAGGTCTATGACCGCCAGACCGTGGTCATCAAATACGGCGGCCACGCCATGGGCGACGAGGCTGTGGCGAAGCAGTTCGCCGCCGACGTGGTGCTGCTGAAGCTGATGGGCGTGAACCCCGTGGTGGTCCACGGCGGCGGCCCGCAGATCAGCGCCATGCTGGACCGGGCCGGGGTCAAGTCCGAGTTCGTGGATGGCCTGCGCGTGACCGACGCGGCCACCATGCAGATCGCCGAGATGGTCCTGTCCGGCGCGGTCAACAAGGAGATCGCCAGCTGGATCACCGAGGCCGGGAAACAGGCCGACGTGCGCGGCGTGGGCCTGTCGGGCAAGGACGCGGGCCTGCTGACGGTGGAGAAGACCCTGCGCACCCGCCGCGACCCCGACAGCATGATCGAGCACGAGGTGGACCTGGGCTTCGTGGGCGAACCCACCAAGGTGGATCCCAAGCTGATCCGGGGCCTGATCGCCTCGGAGTCCGAGGACTGGGTGCCGGTGATCGCGCCCATTGGAGTCGCGGAAGACGGCAAGACCTACAACGTCAACGCCGACACGGTGGCGGGCGCGGTGGCCGGGTCGCTGCAGGCCAAAAGAATGCTCCTGCTGACCGACGTGAAGGGCGTGCTGGACCAGAATGGACAGGTGATCCGCCAGATGACGGTGGCCGAGGCGGAACGGCTGATCGCCGACGGCGTCGCCACCGGCGGCATGATCCCCAAGCTGGAAACCGCCATGGCGGCGGTGAAGGCCGGGGTCGAGGCGGTGGTGATCCTCGACGGACGGCGCAGCCACGCCATGCTGGTGGAGCTGTTCACCGAGCACGGCGCCGGAACCCTGGTGAAGGCGTGAGCCCGTCGCTCGATCACGTCGAGCACTGGGTGTTCGACATGGACAACACCCTGTACCCGGCCGAGAGCGGACTGATGGGGCGGGTGCAGGACCGCATCAACGCCTTCTTCGTGCGTACTGTGGGCATGGGCCCGGCCGAGGCGCGCCAGCTGCAGCTGAAATATCTGCGCGATCACGGCACCTCGCTGAGCGGGCTGATGCTGAACCACCGGGTGGACCCCCGCGCCTTTCTGGACGAGGTGCACCGGGTCGAGCTGGACTGCCTGACGCCGGACCCGGTGCTGCGCGACGGCCTGTCGCGCCTGCCCGGGCGGCGCCTGATCTTCACCAACGGGGCGGCGGCCCATGCGGAGCGGGTGCTGGACGCGCTGAAGATCGCCGACCTGTTCGATGACGTGTTCCACATCGAGGCCTCGGACCTGATCCCCAAGCCGGACCCGCGCGCCTTCACCCGCATGATCGAGCGGCACGGGGTCGATCCCCGCCGCGCCGCCTTCTTCGAGGACACCGAGAAGAACCTGAAGCCCGCCGCCGACATGGGCATGGCCACAGTGCTGGTGGGCGCCCACGCCCCGGCCTCCACCGCCGCCTTCGTGGATCACCGCACCGAAACCCTGCCGCCCTTCCTGAACCGCCTGTCCCTGAGAGACGCCGCATGACCCATCCCCTGGAATCCGTGATCGAAGCCGCCTGGGAGGCCCGGGCCGAGCTGTCGCCGTCCACCACCGGCGAGGCGCGCGACGCGGTGGTGGAGGCTCTGGACCTGCTGGATTCCGGCCAGGCCCGGGTGGCCTCGCGCGGCGAGGACGGCGTCTGGACCACCCACCAGTGGCTGAAGAAGGCGGTGCTGCTGTCCTTCCGCCTCAACGACAACGGCATCATGTCCACCTCGGGCAAGGGGTTCGCCGCGCCCCATGCCGGTCACGGCCCGTGGTGGGACAAGGTCCCCAACAAGTTCGGCGCCTGGCACGCTGAACAATTCCGCGCGGCGGGCTTCCGCGCCGTGCCGGGCAGCTTCGTGCGTCAGGGCGCCTTCATCGGCAGGAACGTGGTGCTGATGCCCAGTTTCGTGAATATCGGCGCCTATGTGGACGAGGGCGCCATGGTCGACGCCTGGGCCACCGTCGGCTCGTGCGCCCAGATCGGCAAGAATGTGCACCTGTCCGGCGGCGCGGGCATCGGCGGGGTGCTGGAGCCCCTGCAGGCCAACCCCACCATCATCGAGGACGGCTGTTTCATCGGCGCCCGCGCCGAGGTGGCCGAGGGCGTCATCGTGCGCGAGGGCGCGGTGCTGGCCATGGGCGTCTATCTGTCGGCCTCCACCAGGATCGTGGACCGGGCCACCGGCGAGGTGTTCCGGGGCGAGGTGCCTGCCTATTCCGTCGTGGTGCCCGGCGCCCTGCCTGATCCGAACGGGGGGCCGTCCCTGTACTGCGCCGTCATCGTCAAGCGCGTGGACGCCCAGACCCGCGCCAAGACCGGCGTCAACGAACTGCTGCGGGACTGATGGCCGGACCTGAAGACAAGACCGAGGCCGCCACCGACTGGGGCCCCATGCGCTCGTTCGGGCGCATCCGTTCACGCACGCTCAAGCCGCGTCAGGCGGCCCTGTTCGACACCCTGCTGCCGACCATCGCCCTGCCCGATCCCGAGGCCGGGCCGATTGACCCCAAGGCGCTGATGCCCGAGGCGACGGAGGTCTGGATCGAGATCGGCTTCGGCGGCGGCGAGCATCTGGCCGAACAGGCGCGGCGTCATCCCCACGCCCTGATGATCGGCTGCGAGCCCTTCCTGAACGGCGTCGGCTCGGCCCTGCGCCATGTGGAGGAGATGGGCCTGAAGAACGTGCGCCTGCATGCCGGCGACGCGCGGGCGGTGATGGAGGCCCTGCCGGACGCCAGTCTGGACCGGGTCATGATCCTGTTCCCCGACCCCTGGCCCAAGGCCCGGCACAACAAGCGCCGCCTGATCCAGGACGAGACGGCGGCCGAGATCGCCCGGGTGCTGAAGCCCGGCGGCCGTCTGCGCTTCGTCACCGACTGGAAGGACTACGCCGGCTGGGCCCACGAACGCTTCCTGCGCACCGAGGGGCTGGCGTGGCAGGCCGAGCGCGCCGACGACTGGCGCACCGCGCCCGCCGACCATGTCACCACCCGCTATGAGGAAAAGCAGCTGGGCGACACCCCGCCGCTGTTCCTTGAGTTCGTGCGGACCTAAAGGGCCCCGGTCAGCCAAAGCCCGGCCAGGCCCACCGTGCCCACGGCGATGCGCCACCAGGCGAACACCGCGAAGCCATGCCGCGTCACGAAGGCCAGCACGGCCTTGACGGTCAGGAAGGCGGTGATGGTGGCGGCGATGAAGCCCACCGCGATCAGGCCGAAGTCCGAGAAGTCCAGCACGGCGCGGTTCTGGAACAGGTCGTAGGCCACCGCCGCGCCCATGGTGGGCAAGGCGAGGAAGAACGAGAACTCCGCCGCCGAGCGCTTGTCCGCCCCCAGCAGCAGTCCGCCCGCGATGGTGGCGCCGGAGCGCGACACGCCGGGGACCATGGCCAGGCACTGCACCACGCCGATGATCAGATACATGCGCATGGGGTATTTCGCCGCGTCCAGATGCACCGGCGTCATGGGGCGGCGGTCCAGCCACAGCAGGACGAAGCCGCCGACGATCAGCGAGACGCAGATGATCACCGGCGTCTCGAAGAACACCGTCTTGATGATGTCGTACATGAACACCCCGATCACCATGGCCGGCAGGAAGGCCACCAGCAGGCCGATCAGGAAGTGCCGCGCCTGGGGGTCATGGGGCCACCGGGTGGCCAGCTCGAACAGGCGGCGCAGATAGACGGTCACGATCGCCAGCAGGGCGCCCAGCTGGATCACCACCTCGAAGGTCTTGCCGGTGCTCTCGAAGCCGAGGAAGTGGCCCAGCAGCAGCAGGTGGCCGGTGGACGAGACGGGAATGAATTCGGTCAGCCCCTCGACGATGCCGAGCAGCAGCGCAATCAACCAGTCGCCCATGCGGCGAATCCCCCGTCTTGGTCAGATGGCCCGGCGCCCCTCAGTGCGCGCCCGGTTCGACGCCCACATAGCGCAGGCGCGCGCGGATGGGCGCCCCCTCCAGCAATTGATCCAGCGCATGGGCCAGAAGTCCCGCCGACCGCCCGATGGCGAACAGGTCGAAGGCGCCGTCGCGGGGCAGGTTGAAGCGCCGCACGATCAGGGCAAGAGCCAGATCGAAGGACGGCTTCAGCCCCGTGGCCCGCTCGCCCGCCTCCACCAGAGCGACCAGATCGCGGGGCAGGTCGGCGGCGGCCAGCAGGGCGGCGGCGCGGGGGTCGCCGTCGGGATAGAGCTCGTGGCCGAAGCCGGGCAGGCGGCCGTCCTGATCCATGCGGCGGCGCACGGTGTCCTCGGGATCGCGCCGGGCGTCCAGCACCAGGGCGCTGGCGGCCGCCAGCTGGCGGCTGACGTCCGGGCCGGTCAGGGCGGCGAGGCCCGCCATGGCGGCGGCGGCGGGGCTGGCGCCGGTGCCGGCCACGGCCCGCGTGGCCAGCACCGCGCCATTCAGCTCGTGGTCGGCGGACAGGACGAGGGCCCGGCGCAGGATGCCGGAATCCAGTTCGGAGATCTTCCACGCCCGGGCCAGCCGCTGATGCAGGTGCAGGCGCGGGCCCATGCCGACGATGGCGTCCACCATCTCGCTCAGCACCCCGGCGCATTCGATGGTCAGGTCACGCTGGGCCCGGCCGGCGGCGGGCGGATCCTCGTCCACGCGTCGGGCGATGAACTGCAGCAGGCGCGAGCGCGAAGGGCCGGCGTAGGCCACGTCGATGCGCGGCTTCAGGGGGGCGAAGGGATTGCCGTCGCGGGCGTTCCACAGCACCCGGGCGGCGTCCTCGAGGGTGGCGTGCTCGGCCAGCTGGACGGCGTCGCGGCCCCGGTAGAACAGGCGGCCGCCGATGATGGCGGTGACCGAGGACTGCACCGTGGCCTCGCCGCGCACGGGCGAGCCGCCGATCACAGCCGGGGCGGCGGGCGCGGGCGAGCCATCGCACAGGCGCGCCACGTCGTCGGCGGCGTACAGGCTGCGGCGGGGGTTTTCAGGATCCGGGCGGGCGGTGATCCGTCCACGGCTGACATAGGCGTAGAGCGTCTGGGTTTTCACGCCCAGGCGGTCCAGGGCCTCGGTGCGGCCGATCCAGTGTCGCTGGGCGGTCTCCATGACGGCTCCCTTGTCCTGCGATCTTCGTGTGGTCGATGCTGTAGCGCGATCAACATTGACAAACTGTTCCCCGGAAACGGCGATTTCGTGACAGGCGCGGCAATTCTCGATCCCCGGCGGGGGTTCGGTTTGCTTCCGACCCCGCTGTTGCGCCACAAGTTGACCGATGACCGACACCGCCACGCCCCTCGACGCCCACGCCGCCAACCGCCGCATCACGACCCTGTCGGTCGGGGTGGCGGTGTTCCTGATCGCCATCAAGGCGTTCGCTCTCGGGGCCTCGGGGTCGGTGTCGATCCTGGCGTCGCTGGCCGACTCGGCGCTGGATCTGATCGCCTCGCTGTCGGTGTTCTTCGCCGTGCGCTGGGCCGCCATCCCGGCCGACCACGAGCACCGCTATGGCCACGGCAAGGCCGAGGCGCTCGCCTTCCTGGTGCAGGCCGGGCTGGTGTTCGCCTCGGCCGTCTTCATCGCCTGGGAATCGATCCAGCGCATGGTCGACCCGCGTCCCATCACGGCGGGCGGCTGGGCCGTGGGGGTGATGATCGTCTCCATCGCCGTGACCATGGGTCTGGTGTGGCTGCAGAGCCGGACCATCCGCGCCACGGGATCGCTGGCGGTGCGGGGCGACCGCGCCCACTACGCCGCCGATCTGGGCGCCAACATCGTGGTTCTGATCGGGGTCGCGTCCGGCGCTTTCCTCGGCGCCGCCGGACTGGACGCGGCGGCCGGCCTCGTGGTCGCCGTCTGGCTGTTCTGGGGCGCGATCGGCATGCTCAGGGGCTCGGCCGACCATCTGATGGACAAGGGCGTGGACGACGAGACCCGCGCCCGCATCGTCGCCGCCGTGCTGGCCGATCCGCGCATCGGCGGGGTGCACCAGCTGCGCACCCGCATGGCCGGGCCAATGCTGATGATGCAGATGCATGTGGATCTGGAGCCAGACCAGACGCTGGAGGCCGCCCACGCCGTGGTGGTGGAGGCCGAGGCCCGCATCCTGAAGGCCTTCCCCGGCGCCGACATCCTGATCCATCCCGACCCGCGCGGCCGCACCCGCGCCCATGGCGGGATCAAGGGCGATGCCGAGCCCTCCACGGGCGTCCCGGTGACGGAGTAAACGCGGGATTAAGGACGGCGGGCGCATGGGTGCGCCATGTCTTCGCCTGTCGCCGCCCTTTTGCATTATCCGTTCGATCCGGCCTCGCGCGCCGCGCGCCTGGCGCTGGGCGAAGCGCGGGTGGAGTTCAGCGAAAGCCCGGTCAAGCCATGGGAGCCGGACTGCATCCTGAGCCAGGTCAATCCCACCGGCATGCCGCCGGTGGTGCGCACCATGCTGGACGGCCGCACCCTGACCCTGTGCGAGCTGGGGGCGATCCTGGGCTGGATCGAGGACAGCGCGCGCGGGCCGCTGCTGATGCCGGTGGATCCCGTGGAGCGGGCTGAAACTCGCCGCCTGACCGCCTGGTTCGAGCGCCGCTTCAATGACGAGGTCAACGCCGTGCTGCTGCACGAGCGGCTGGAGAAGGCGATCCTGAAGCTGGGGCCGCCGGACGCGCGCGGCCTGCGTCACGGGCGCGAGGCCCTGCGCCAGCATCTGGCCGAGCTGGAAGACCTGCTGAAGGGCCGCGACTGGCTGGCCGGGCGGCGCATGACCCAGGCCGATCTGGTCGCCGCCGCGCATTTCTCGGTGATGGACTATTTCAGCGAGATGCCGTGGGCCTCGTTCCCGGCGCTCAAGGCCTGGTATGTGCCGATCAAGTCGCGACCCTCGTTCCGGCCGCTGCTGGGCGACCGCTTCCCCGGCGTGGCGCCGCCGGTGCACTACGCGGATCTGGATTTCTAGCTTTCCGCCGCCGCGCGCGCTATCGCGCCCCATGGCCAGGGACCCTCGAGACGAGATCCGACGCCGGGCCGCGGACCTGGGCTTCGACGTCTGCCGCTTCGCCTCGGCCTCGGCGCCGTGGAGCGCGGGCGAGCGGCTGGCCCACTTCGTGGAGCAGGGCCGCCACGGCGAGATGGGCTGGATGGAGACGACGCTGGCGCGCCGGGCCCATCCCACGGCCATGTGGGAGCACGCCCGCACCGCCGTCGTGCTGGGCCTGAACTATGGCCCCGAGCAGGATCCCCTGCCGGAGATGGAGGACCGCTCGGCGGGCTATATCTCGGTCTATGCGCGGGGCGACGACTATCACGAGCTGATCAAGGGACGGCTGAAGCAGCTGGCCGGGATCGTGGCCGCCCGGTCCGGCGCGGAGGTGAAGGTGTTCGTGGACACCGCCCCCCTGATGGAGAAGCCGCTGGCCCAGCGCGCCGGTCTGGGCTGGCAGGGCAAGCACACCAATCTGCTCAGCCGCACACATGGCAACTGGCTGTTTCTGGGGGTGATCCTGTCGGCGGCGGACTATGAGCCCGACCCGGCCGAGGACGAGCACTGCGGCTCGTGCCGGGCGTGTCTGGACGCCTGTCCGACCAATGCCTTTCCCGCCCCGTTCCAGCTGGATGCGCGACGCTGCCTGTCCTACCTGACCATCGAGTTCGCCGGGCCGTGGCCGGAAGAATTCCGCGTGGCGGCGGGCGCCCGCATCTACGGCTGCGACGACTGTCTGGCGGTCTGTCCGTGGAACAAGTTCGCCCGGGGCGCGCAAGAGGCGCGGCTGCACGCCCGCGACAGTCTGAGCGCGCCCCGTCTGGCCGATCTGGCGGCGCTGGACGACGCGGCCTTCCGGGCCCTGTTCACCAAGAGTGCGGTCAAGCGGATCGGCCGGGACCGGTTTGTGCGGAATGTGCTGTACGCCATCGGCAACAGCGGCGATCCGGATCTGGTCCCGTCGGCGGAGCGGTTGCTGGACGATCCGGACCCTGTGGTGCGCGACGCGGCCGGCTGGGCCCTGTCGCGGCTCGAGGCCGGACGCTGAGCGGGGCTCAGTCCCCGGCGGGCTGGATGCGGTCGACGGCGGCGAGGACCCGCCCGCGGTCGCTCTGCAGCTGGCGCACATTGCGGGGCCGCACCTGCATCACCAGGGTGCGTCCGCCGTTGGTGAGCCGCACCCGCGGCGTCGCCGAGGCGCGGATCGAGGCCGGCTCGGGAAGCCGCACGCCGCCCTCGTTCAAATAGTAGATCAGGCGGTAGCGCGCCGCGTGGTCTGCGGCGCGCTCCGGCGCTTCCATCTTGTTGTCCAGCATCCAGACGGCGCCGTCGACGCGCACGAGCAGCACGGCGTGCTCCTCCTGATCCTGGTTGTCCCACACCACGGCGATGCGCATGTCCGCGTCGGCATGGCCCGTGGCGCGCAGGGCGAAATATTTGGTCAGGGCGAAGCCTTCGCAGTCGCCCCCACGCTCGAACATTTCCAGCGGAGTCTCCCAATGGTCGGCGCGGCCCCAGTTCTCCGCGTCTGTCACATAGGCCAGGCGGTTCACCGCCCGGTGGATGCGGTCGATCCGCTCGTGCGCCGGGCGCGCAGCCCACCCCGCCAGCTTGCGGTCCCATGCGGCCAGCCGGCAGGGCGCGGACTTGACCTGTTCGAAGGTGTCGCAGTCAGCCGAGGCGATCTCGGCCTGCTGGATCGAAGACCGCGCGATGACGCGGCTCCACTGCGGCGTCTGGCTGGTCTGCATGACCGGCCGCAGCCCCGCGACGTCGAACACGCCGTCCAGGCTGGACGCTTGCACCGTGGACGCACCGGCCAGGCTCAGCACGGCGGCGGCGGCGTAAGTGGACAGTGTTCTTGAAAGGCGCATTGGGGTCGAGGACTCCGGTCTGTTCGACCCGAATCCTGCACCGGCGCCCCTTAAGACTGCCGCCTACAAGAATGCTTAAAATAAAGATAACAGATGTATTCGCTATAAACCAATCATAAGGGTTAAAAATAACTTCGACGTTGCAGAGGAGCGTAAAGTCCAAATCTCATCTGTATTTGATAATGTGAAGATAATCTGAAGTATTCGAGGCCCATACATCGGTGTCTGTGCACGGATCGCTTCGATGGGGAATCAAAAATTCTAAGAGAATGTTGGTTAACGCTGCGAGAATCTTCTGGCCAGAAAAATAGTGTTGTTATATGGGCTTCCCGGGGAACGTCGGTATTCGTGTTTGCGGACACGGTGTGTGGCGTGAATTTGGGGGAAGTGGATGGCTTTCGGGAAAAGATGGACGTGGCTGGCCGCCGCCATGGTGATGATGGGGGGCGTCGCCCATGCGCAGCAGCCGCCAGTGGATCCGGGCCGGCTGGATGAACGCTTCCGTCAGCAGCCTGAGGCGCCGGATGTGCGCGCCGTGGACGTTCCCGAGCTGCCCCGCCAGGAAAGCGCGCCCGAAAGCGATCTCTCCGTCACCCTGACCGACGTCCGCTTCGAGGGCGCCCAGGCCGTGCCGGTCGCGGCTCTTGAAGCGTTGGCCGCCCCCTATCTGGGTCGTCCCATGCCCTTGGCGGGGGTGTTCGCCCTGGCCGAGGCGGTGACCGCCGAATACCGCTCGCGCGGCTATGTCCTGTCGCGCGCGGTGGTGGGGCCCCAGCGCATCGAGGATGGGGTCCTGACCATCCAGGTGCTGGAAGGCTATGTGGACCGGATCACCATCGAGGGCGACGCCGGCGGCTATGCCCCCTTCCTGACCCGCTACATGGACCCGGTGCGCGACGGGCGGCCCACTTCGGGCGACGCCCTGGCCCGCGCCCTGCTGCTGGCGCGCGATCTGGGCGGCGTGGACGTCCGCGCCGTCGTCAGCCCCTCCGCCACGCAGCAGGGGGCGGCCGACATCAGCCTGGTGGTCGAGCGCGATCCGTTCGAGGCCTTCGTGGCCGTGGACAACCGCGGCTCGCGCTGGCTGGGTCCGATCCAGGTCTATGGCGGCGTCACCCTCAACGACATGCTGGGCATGGGCGAGCGGCTGTCCCTGACGGCGGTGAGCGCGCCCGAAGATTCCGAACTGGGGTTCATTTCCGCCAGCTATGACCAGCCGCTCGGCTGGTCCGGGCTGCGCTTCAACGCCTTCGCCAGCTATGCGAACACGGAGCCGGGCGACGAACTGGCGCTGCTGGGTCTGACCGGCGAGAGCACCACCTGGGGCATGGGATTTCAGTATCCCTTCCTGCGCAGCCGCGAGACCAATGTTCTGGGGCGCCTGACCTTCACGGCGCGCGACGCCGACTCCGGCAACGACTTCATCGATCCGGTCTTCGAGGACAGCATCCGCACCCTGTCGGCCGAGGTGATGGCCAACCACGCTGACCGCTGGGGCGGCCTGAGTTCGCTGCGCGCCTCGGCGACGCGGGGGATCAACATCCTTGACGCCACACGCATGGGCGACCCGAACAAGTCGCGGGCCACGGCGTCGGGCGAGTTCACCCGCTTCAACATCGAGCTCAGCCGCATCCAGCCGGTGACCGGCGGGCTCTACCTGCGCGCCGGCGTTGTGGCCCAGGTGACCGGCGACAGTCTGCTGGCGTCGGAGGAATTCGGCCTGGGCGGGACCCAGTACGGCCGCGCCTACGACCCCTCCGAGATCACTGGCGACGAGGGCGTCGCGGGCAAGGTGGAGCTGTTCTACACCCTGCCGCCGCAAGGCTTCGCGACCCTCGAACCCTATGCCTTCTACGAGGGCGGCGAGGTGTCGCAGAACGATCCGCTGCCGGGCGAGCCCCGGCGCGCCTCGCTGGAATCCGCCGGGGTCGGCGTTCGGCTCGGCTTCAACGATCGCTTCGGCGCCTCCATCGAATACGCCGTGCCGCTGGGCCGCGACGTGGCGGCCGAGGGCAATGACGACGGGCGCTTCTTCTTCACGCTGAGCGCGGCGTTCTGACGACAACAGGGACTTGGGCGGCCCGCAGCGGCCGCCGAGAGGGTTTGGGAGAGTGGACATGATCAAGCAGCAGAACACCGGAACGATGACGTCCCGCCGCCGCGCCATCCGTGGCGGACGCCGCGCCCTGATGCTGTCGGCGGGCACGCTGGCCCTGGTCTGCGCCCAACCGGCGCTGGCGCAGGTCGCGCCCGCGCCCGGGGCCCTGCCGACGGGGGCCAATGTCATCAACGGCAGCGCCAGCATCGGATCGAGCGGGCCCAACAACCTCACGATCACCCAGAACAGCGACCGGCTGGTCATCAACTGGTCGAATTTCGACATCGGATCGGACGCCTCGGTCCATTTCGACATGGCCGCCAGCGACATCGCGGTGAACCGCGATCAGGGCGGCGACCCCTCGCGGATCTACGGCGCCCTGTCCGGCGACGGCATGATCATGATCCTGAACCCGAACGGCGTGCTGTTCGGTTCGGGCGCCAACGTCAATGTGGGCAGCCTGGTCGCCTCCAGCGCCAGCCTGTCCAATCCCCTGGGCAACCAGCTCAGCTTCACCGGCGCGTCCGGCGCGGTGACCATCGCCGCCGGAGCCAGCATCACGGTGGCGGACGCCGGTCTGGCGGCCTTCGTGGCCCCCAGCGTGGCCAACGGCGGGATCATCACCGCCACCGGCGGCCATGTGTTCCTGGGCGGCGCCGAGGGCTTCACCCTTGATCTCGCCAACGACGGCCTGCTGGAGCTGACGGTGCCGACCGCCAGTCCGCTGGTCCAGAACCACGGCGACATCTTCGCGGCGGGCGGACGCATCCAGATGAGCGCCGCCGCCGCCTCGGCCCTTGTCGGCGCGGTCATCAACACCTCGGGCGTCCTGTCGGTGGCTTCGGCCAGTTCCGACGACGGCGTCATCGTGCTGGAGGCCGCCGGCAACGCCATCGAGGTCTCGGCCAATCTCGCCGTCGAAGGCGACATTGCGTTCAACGCCCGCCGCGTCTTCGGCGCGGGCGACGTGCACGTCGACGACGGCGCCCTGACGCTCAACATCGACCCGAACGGCGCCGACACAACCGCCGAGACCCTGATCGCCGACGCCCTCGGCGTCATCGGCGTGGTCGACGGCGGCACGACGCTCAACCTCGGTGCGGGCGACTATGCGGCGGGGGCGGTCATCAATGCGGCCAATGTGACGGTGGACGGCGGCGGCGCGGCCCGCATCATCGCCAACCAGAACGGCCAGGACGGCCTGACCGTCAACGCAAGCGGCGACGGCGCCGTCATCCAGGGTCTGCACTTCATCGGCCAGGCCGACAGCGCTTACGACGGCTTCGCCTGGGGCTCGACCATCACGCGTGGCGTGGTGCTGCGCAACGGGGCCGAAAACGTCACGGTCACGGACAACGTCATCACCGGAGTCCGCAACGGCATCCTGATCGACGGCCGCAACACCGGCTCGATCATCACCGACAACATCATCGACAACACCAAGAGCGCCATCTCGGTTCAGTACACCGATGGCTCGAACCTGACCCTGACCGGCAACGCGCAGGGCCAGTTCGGCAATGAGTGGGGCATCAATGTCCACCTGAACGGTGTGTGGAACGGCTCCGCCATTTCAGCCAGCGGAGGTGCGCTCGGCGCCAATCCGTCGGCTGCGGCCCAGCTGCACCTGCTGAATCTCAGCAACGCCAACAGCGGCATGTCGGTCTACAACCAGGCCTACTCCGCCTCGAACCGCACCCATGTCTATGTGGACACAGCCGGTTCGCCGACCAGCCAGGGCGCGGCGCCCACGCCGATCAGCACGGTGCACGGCGGCGTCGCGGCGGTGGTCAACGGCGGCCAGGTCTTTGTCGCGGACGGCGTGTACAACTTCGCCGGCTCCCGCCTGATCATCAACAAGTCGCTGACCCTGACCGGGGAGTCCGAAGGCGGCGTGATCCTGGACGGCCGCAGCGTCGGCTCCGGACTCGGCACGATCCTGGTTTCGGCCGACAATGTCAGCCTGTCGAATTTCACCCTGTACGGGGCCGACAGCGGCGCAAACAACTACGGCATCAAGGTCCAGCCGAATTCGACGGGCTACAATCGCGACCAGCGCCTCTATAATTTCGCGATCAGCGATGTGACCGTGCGGGGCTCGACCCGGGCCGAACTGGACCTGAACGGCGTGGTCGGCGCCACCATCACCAACTTCACCGCCGACGGCCGCCGCGTGAGCGATGACAGCCATGAGTCCGGCGGCGCGGGCGTGCAGATCACGGACAGCGCCGACATCACCCTGACCGGGGTCACGACCCGGGGCAACGCCTGGGGCTCGGTGGCGATTTATCAGAGCAATGTGGCGGGCGCCTATAACGGCCTGACCAACAACATCAACATCGACGCGGGCGAGAACAGCTTCAGCGAAATGCTGGGCGTTTTCGTCCAGAGCTATTCCACCCTTCATCCCGAGATCGGCCAGCTGAACCTGACCGGGTTCGACTATGCGGTGCGCAACACCGGGCACCGCGCCAA
Source organism: Brevundimonas sp. (assembly GCF_046293315.1). Lineage (GTDB taxonomy): Bacteria > Pseudomonadota > Alphaproteobacteria > Caulobacterales > Caulobacteraceae > Brevundimonas. The sequence continues at coordinate 147,131 of NZ_JBKBPF010000003.1, read as the reverse complement.
CGGCGACCAGTTCACCTTCTTCCGCACCGATCTGAACGACGCCACCGCCTTCGCTCTGAACATCGGCGCCGCGAACACCAGCTCCATCGAAGGCTGGAGCGGCACGGACTACACCAACGCCTTCACCGTGGTGGACGGCCTGACCCTCGGCGCGGCCATCCGTGACGTGCGCGCCGGCGGCTTCATCAATGTCGGCGCCGGGACCTATGGCGGATTCGGCACGGCGTTCGGCGGTCCGGCGAATCTGACGATCACCGGCGCGGACGGCGCGATCATCAATGGCGCGGGCGTGACCGGCCGCATCATCGACCTGCGCGCCGACGGGACCACCCTGTCCGGCTTCACCATCCAGGGCGACGGCGGCGGCGTGGGCGTGTCGATCTCGGGCCGGGGCGTGACGGTCGCCGGCAACGTCATCGACAATGTGCTGACCGGCGTCCAGACCACCACCCAGTACGCCGCCGGCAATGCGACCATCACCGGCAACACCATCTCTGCCGACTACGGCGTCAGCCTGCAGAACACGGGCAACACCGTGTCGGGCAACACCGTCAACGCCGCGGTCGAGGGCGTCGGCCTGCTTCAGGGCGCCAACAGCTTCAACGGCAACACCTTCACCATCGCCGCCGGAGCCGACGCCCTGAACTACTACGGCTCGGCCACCTTCGCCGGCCTGGGCGCGTCCGACAACACCGTCAGCATCGAGGGCGGCGGCCTGCAGGGCGCGGTGGATCTGGCCGGCGCGGGGGGCCTGGTCGACGCCGGCGCGGCCACCTACAACGAGACGGTGACGATCCGCCACGGGATGACCCTGGCCGGCGCGGGCATGGACGAGACCTTCCTGACGGGCGGGATCGCCCTGTCCAATACAGCCTTCTCGAACCTGACGCTGCGGGGCTTCACCCTGAGCGGCGACGGCGGCGGAAACGCCCTGGTCCGCAACGGCCGCGTCACCAATCTGACAGTCGACGACGTGCGCTTTGACGGTGGAAACGTGGCCGGGCGCCACGGCTTCGCCGGCGGCCAGTTCGGCGGCGCCATCTCGATCACCAACTCCGAGTTCCTCGGCATCCGGGGCTTCTCGGCCTTCGACACCAGCACGGGCGGAACCGCCACGGCGATCACCAGCGTGGTGTTTGCCGACAACCTGCTGGACGGCACGGTCGGACACGTCACCTTCCGCCAGGCCACGCCGACGGCCAATGTCCTGATCAGCGGCAACACCGTGCGCAACGTCGGCGACACCACCGATCTGTCCAGCGGCGTCTTCAAGGTGTTCGGTGCGGCGAGGGTCGATTTCGTCGACAACGACATCAGCGGCATCGGGGCCAGCCCGACACGGTTCACCGCCGGGGTCAACGACGGCGCCGCCCTGATCGTTCGCGGGGTCGGGACGCTGAACATCACCGACAACATCTTCACCGACAACCAGCAGGCCTTCCTGGTGGGGGCGGGCAACGCCTTGCCGACCGTGATCAACATCACCGGCAACACCTTCGACAACAACGCCTATGACATCTTCCTGCCCGCCAGCACCGGGGGCGTGATCAACTTCGGCGCGGGCAACAACTTCATCAGCGGCGCCGACACCGTGGCGCACCTCACCTGGGTCGGCGCGAGCGGGCTGGACATGACCGGCGTCATGTTCAACGGCGCGCTGGGTTCAGCCATGAGCGCTGCGGAGCTCTTCGCTCTGGAGGACCGCATTCATCACGGTATCGACCAGTCCGGCGTCGGTCTCGTCCGCGTGGTGGACGGGCATCTGTTCGTGACCGAAGGGTCGGGTGTGAACGCCGCGCTTCGCGCCCTGGCGCTGGCGGATGCGGGAGAAACCCTGAACCTGTCGGCGGGCACGCACATCCTGACCAACACCCTGTTCATCCAGGATGACAGCATCTCCGTGGTGGGGCAGGGGCAAGGTCAGACGATCATCGACGCGTCGGGCCACAGCAGCTACGGCATCCGGGTGCACGGCGACGACGTGTCCCTGAGCGGCTTCACGCTCAACGGCTCTGCGGCCGCGACCAATGCGACCTATGGCGTCAAGGTCGAGGCCGCCTCCGGTTCCGGGGCGTCGGGCCGCAACACCGGCTTCAGCATCACCGACGTGGCCATCAACGGATCACGCAAGACCGGCCTTGATCTGAACAGCGTGCTCGACGTGCTGATCGACGGCGTCACCGTCAATGGCGTGATCGCCGGCAACGGCATCGCCATCACCGACAGCGCGGGCGTCACCATCCGCAACACAACCACCTCGGGCAACGCCTGGGGCGGGCTGGCGCTCTACCAGCGCAACAACCACAGCGACCAGCGGCTGACCGATATCACGGTCGAGGCGAGCAACAGCTTCGGCGAGAATACGGCGGTCTATCTGCAGGTCTACAACAGCGCCCTGCACGAGGTGGGGGACCTCACCGTCGGGGGCTTCGACTTCGTGGTCGGCAACGACGCCCTGGACGGCGGGGTCAGCAGCTATCTGTTCTTCGACCGGTCGCTGCAGGATGCGATCGATCGCGGGGTAAACCTGGCCAATGCGTCGGAAAGCCTCGTCGGCGGATGGACCGGCACGGGCGCGGACGGCAACCTGTACGTGGGCTTCGGCGATCTGGTCGGCGGCGGGCGAGGGGCGCTGTCCATCCAGACGGCCTTCAACGCCTCCGGCGACGGCGACACGATCAACATCGGCGCGGGCGATTACGGTCAGTCCGCCATCCTGGGCGCGACACGCACGGTCCTCTTCGATGAAGCCGGGGTGGGGCTTGCGGATCTGACCCTCACCGCCGGCGCGGCCGGTTCGGGCCTCGGCGGACGGGTCACGGCCAGCGGCGACATTAACATCCAGGGCGGCATCGTTCTGATCGATAATCTGAGCCTGACCGGCGCCGGGGTCTCCCTGGCCGGGGTCGAGGGCTCCAGCGTCAACGGCCAGACCCTCAGCATCGGGGCGAACGTCATCAGCGTCGGCTCAGCGGGGGCGGCGACCGCCCTCGACAGCCTGCTGCTGTTCGGCGACGCGACCCTCACCGGGGCCGCCTACAACGCCGCCGGCCTGCTGGTGACCGGATCCACCACCCTGGCCACCGAGGTGTCGATCGACGTGGACGGATCGCTGGTCATGGGCGCGATCGACGGCGCTCACGCCCTGTCGATCAATGCGGGCTCGGCGATCCTGGGCGAGGCGGGAGCGGTGGACGCCCTGGCGTCGCTGGATGTTGTCGCCTCCACCATCACCACGGTCGGCGCGACCACCGCAGGCGGGCAGTCCTATGCGGGCGCCCTGACCCTGAACGGCGATTATGCGGCCGGCGGCGCGTTCAGCGTCAACGGCGCGACCACGCTGGGGGGCGCCGTCGATGTGGATGCGGCCTCCATCGCGCTGGGTGCGGTGAACGGGACGCATGACCTGAGCCTGACCGCCGACGGCGCCGTGAGCCTTGGCGCGGTTGGTGCGGGGGAGGCCCTGGCCTCGCTGACGGCCAGCGGCGCCTCCATCGCCACCAACGGAGCGTCGACCACGGGCGGGCAGTCCTATGCCGGCGCCCTGACCCTGAACGGCGATTACACGGCGGGCGGCGCCTTCAGCGTCAACGGCGCGACCACGCTGGGCGGCGACGTCGATGTGGATGCGGCTTCCATCGCACTGGGCGCGGTGAACGGGGCGCACGCCCTGGGCCTGACCGCCGACGGCGCGGTGAGCCTCGGCGCAGTCGGCGCGAGCCAGGCCCTGACCTCGCTCACCGCCAGCGGCGCTTCGATCACCACGGCCGGAGCGGCCACCACGGGCGCTCAGTCCTATGCCGGCGACCTGACCCTGAACGGCGATTACGCTTCGGGCGGCGCCTTCAGCGTCAATGGCGCGACCACGCTGGGCGGCGACGTGCAGATCGTGACCCAGGGCGGCGACGTCATGCTGGGCCTGATTGACGGGGCCCACAGCCTGACCATCTCTGCGGGGGCAGGCGATGTGGCGTTGGGCCCCGTGGGCTCCCGCGTCGCGGTTGACGATCTGATCGTTTCAGGCGGCGTCGTCACCATAGCCGGTGCGGCCAGCACCGGCGCGCAGTCCTGGAGCGGCGATCAGGTCCGTCTGTCGGGCGCCTTCTCCACGGCCGGCGGCGACTTCACGGTGTCCGGCCCCGCGACCCTGAACGGGGCCACGACCATCGCCACCTCGGGCGGTGACGCGGTGCTGGGTTCGGTGAACGGCTCTGTCGCGGGCGGGCAGGCGTTCAGCGTGAACGCCGGCGCCGGTTCGGTCGAACTCGGCTCTCTGGGCGCCATGGCGCGCCTGGGCGCCACCGTGGTCCGCGCCAACAAGACCGTGCTGACGGGCGATGCCTACGCGGCGAACAGCCTGTCCTTCATGGGCGCCGGCGCGGACGCCACGGTGCGCCTGACCGCGCTGCTGACCACCTTCAACACCGTCCAGTCGGCGAACCAGGCCGGGGCGATCTCCATCGCGCCGCACCTGATCGGCACGACCGACGGCCAGCAGGGCGTGGTTTTCCTGGCGGGGACGGGCGGCTCGGCGGGCGATGGCGACATCACCCTGGGCGACGCCGGCGTCGAAGGCTTGCGCCTGGGTCTGATGACCGCCACCGGCGGGGACTTCACGGCCGAGACGGTCCTGCTGGCCGGAGATTTCACCTCGACCCTCAGCGGTGACCAGGTCTTCAGCGACGACACCCTGGACACCCTGGGCAACGTCAACGCCACCGTGGCCGGCAACGAAAGAGGGCCGATCAATGCGGGCGGCTCGGTCACCCTCAACGTGGGGGGCTCTTCCAACGGGGTGATCAGGGCCGGCGGTCCTGTGACCATCACCTCTGGCGGCGACACCAACCGCGCCATCACCTCGGGCGGCGCGGTCATGCTGACCTCCACCGGCGGCTCGGTGCGCGGCTCGGTACAGGCCGCCGGACCGGTCACCATCAACAGCGCCGGAACGATCACCGGGTCGTACGCCAGCGGCGGGACCATCGTCCTGAACGCCGGCCAGACCATCAATGTCGTGGTGAATGGCGGCGTGGTTCAGGTAAATGCGCCCGGCGGCGTGATCGGCGGGGTGTTCAACCAGATCACCACGGACGCGCGCGGCACCTTCGTCATCAACGGCCAGGCCGTGGTGGGCAGGGGGAATGCGGACGCTCGCCAGGTCCTGATCGACGGCTTCATCATCCCGGTCGGCGGCGTGGTCGGTCCAACCGGCGTGATCCAGCTGCCCGTCGGTCTGGCTCTGGGACTGGTCAGCCCGGCCGGCGAAGGCGAAGGCCAGCGCCCGGCCATCCTGGTCAACAATGTGGACCGCCTCGGCGAACTGCTGCGGCTGGGCTACACGGCCATCGTCATCCAGATCGACGAGTCCGGCCTGTTGATCGAGGAAGAGCTGATCCTGGCCGACACCGACCAGCGGCAGGCCGCCGGGGTCCACTAAGCCCTGATCGGCTGAGGCACGAACACGGAAAGGGCGGTACCAGCCGGGGCCGCCCTTTCTGCGTCAGAGCTGATCCATGTTGTTTTCGTGGTCCACCGCCTCGCGCTTGAGCCACTCGGCGAAGGCCATGGCGCTGGGCGAGGCCGGGCGGTCGCGGGGGGTGACGATGTGATAGGCGAAGCCCACCGTCTGGCTGCCGTCGGGGAAGGGCGCCATCAGCCGCCCCGCGCTCAGGTCGGCCTGGGCCAGGGTGCGCTTGGCCAGGGCCACGCCGCGTCCGGCCACCGCCGCCTCGATCAGCAGGCTGGACTGCGAGAAGCGCGATCCCCGGCGCGGATCGGGATGGCGCACCTTGCGCGCCTTCAGCCACATGGCCCAGTCCGGCCGCCCCGGATCGGCGTCCGAGGACACGTCGTGCAGCAGGGCGTGGTGGACCAGATCGACAGGCTTTCGGATGGGCTTATCGCCGCCCATAAGCCCCGGCGCGCACACCGGCAGCACCTGTTCGGTCATCAGCAGGTCCACATGGGCGTTGGCGTAGCCGCCGGGGCCGTAGCGCACCGCCACGTCCACGGTGCCGTCCGACAGGTCCGCCGGCTCCATGTCGGCCGAGATCCACACCTCCACCTCCGGGTGCTCGGCGTGGAAGCGGTCCATGCGCGGCATGAGCCATTTGGCGGCAAAGGACGGCGCCACGCTGACGCTGATCTGTTTCTTGCGGGGCGGCTCGCGCAGCAGGGCCGAGGCGTCCATCAGACGCTCCATGCCTTCGCGCAGCAGCGGGATGGAGGCGCGGCCCAGATCGGTCAGGGCCAGGCCCTTGGGCTCACGCTTGAACAGGGGCGCGCCGACAATGTCCTCCAGCAGGCGGATCTGCTGGCTGACGGCGCCGGGCGTCACCGACAGCTCGTCGGCGGCGCGGCTGAAGTTCAGGTGCCGGGCGGAGGCTTCGAAAGCGCGCAGGGCGTTGAGGGGCAGGAGAGGACGGGCCATGCTCCGTCATTAGATTTCCTAACACGCAACGCAAGGCATAATGGTTTGTGAGGCGCCCCGCGCCGGGTGTTGGATCGCGGCTCGTTTCAAGAGTTCCGCCCCATGCGCGTCTTCCTGGCCTCCATCCCCCTGACCGACGTCCGCGTCGCCGTGATCGGCGGCGGCGAAGCGGCGCTGGCCAAGCTGCGCCTGTTCGTCGGCTCGCCCGCCGCCCTGTCGTGGTTCGCTGTGGGCGAGGTGGCCGACCGCCGCGAATGGCCCAATGGCGCGCCCGAGCCGGTCTATGCCGAGCCCACCGCCGAGCATCTGGCCGGCGCCCGGCTGGTGTTCATCGCGGTGGAGGACGCGGGCGATGCGGCCCGCCTGGCCGCCATGGCGCGCACCACGGGGGCCCAGGTCAATGTGGTGGACCGCCCGCACCTGAGCGACTTCCAGACCCCGGCCCTGATCGACCGCGACCAGGTGGTGGTGGGCGTGGCCACCGGCGGGCTGGGGCCCATCCTGGCGCGGGATCTGCGCTCGCGCATCGAGGCGGTGCTGCCCGCCGCGCTGGGCCCGCTGGCCCGGCTGGCCGGTGAACTGCGCGAGACGGTCAAGGCGTCGGTGCCCGATTTCATGGCGCGGCGCCGGTTCTGGGAGCGGGCCTTCCGGGGCCCCGCCGCCGATCTGGTGGCCCATGGCCGCGAGGCCGAGGCGCGCCGCGAGATGCTGCGCCTGCTGAACGTGGCCGCGCCCGAGCACGGCGTGGTGCACATCGTCGGGGCCGGACCGGGCGATCCCGAGTTGCTGACCCTCAAGGCCCTGCGCGTGCTGCAGGACGCGGACGTCATCATCCACGACCGGCTGGTTTCGGACGCCGTTCTGGAACGCGCCCGGCGCGACGCCAGACGCATCTATGTGGGCAAGGCCAAGGGCGACCATTCCGTGCCCCAGCGCGATATCGAGGCCCTGATGATCGCCGAGGCCCGGTCGGGCCACCGGGTGGTCCGTCTGAAGGGCGGCGACCCCTTCGTGTTCGGGCGCGGCGGCGAGGAACTGGCGGCCATGCAGGCGGCGGGGGTTCAGGCCCACGTGATCCCCGGCATCACCGCCGCCCTGGCCTGCGCCGCCTCTGCGGGCATTCCCCTGACCCACCGCGAGCACGCTCAGGCGGTCAGCTTCGTCACCGCCCAGCCGAAGCCGGGCGGGGAGGCGGCGCACTGGGCCTCGCTGGCCACGGCTAATCACACCGCCGCCATCTACATGGGCGCCGGCCTGGCGGATCAGGTCAGCGAAAACCTGATCGCAGCAGGCCGCAGCCCTGCCACCCCTGTCGCCATCGTCGAGAACGGCACGCGGCCCGACGAGCGGGTGCTGACCGGACGGCTGGACGATCTGGGCGGGCTGGTCGCCCGTCACGCCGTCACCGGCCCGGCCATGCTGTTCGTGGGTGAGGTGGCGGCCTTTGCCGAAGCCTCCGTCGAGCCGCTCCGTCAGTTGCGGGAGGTCGCGGCATGAAGGTCCTGACCGCCAACCGCCTGTCCGACGGCCGCGTCCTGTATTGGGGCTTGCAGGGTATGGCCACCGAACGCCTGGCCGAGGCCCTGTGGCTGGACGACACCGAAGCCGAGAGCGCCCTGGCGTCGGCCGCCGCCCGGCCCGACCTGTTCGTGAACCCCTATCTCGTGGAGGTGAACGCCGGCGAGCCCTCGGGCCGCGATCGCTTCAAGGAGTTCATCCGCTCTACCGGCCCCACGGTCGGCCACAGCCGCCCCGACGTCGAAGGGGCCGCCTGATGTATCGCTATGACGAGTTCGACCATGCGCTGGTCAGCGAGCGGATCGCCGAGTTCACCGATCAGGTCCGCCGCCGCGTCGACGGTCGCCTGACCGAGGACCAGTTCAAGCCGCTGCGGTTGATGAACGGGGTCTATCTGCAGCTGCACGCCTACATGCTGCGGGTGGCGGTGCCCTACGGGACCATGAACAGCGCCCAGCTGAGGAAGCTGGGCCACATCGCGCGGGTCTATGACAAGGGCTACGGCCATTTCACCACCCGCACCAACATCCAGTACAACTGGCCCGCCCTGTCGGACCTGCCCGCCATCCTGACCGAGCTGGCCGAGGTCGAGATGCACGCCATCCAGACCTCCGGCAACTGCATCCGCAACGTCACCACCGACGTCTTCGCCGGGGCTGCGGACGAGGAGATCGAGGACCCGCGCCCGTGGTGCGAGATCCTCCGGCAATGGTCGACCATCCACCCGGAATTCTCGTTCCTGCCGCGCAAGTTCAAGATCGCTGTCATCGCCTCCGAGACCGACCGCGCCGCCATCCGCACCCACGACGTGGGGCTGCAGATTGTGCGGGGCCCAGAAAACGAAAATGGTGATGGCGAGACCGCCTTCCGCGTCTTTGTCGGCGGCGGGCAGGGGCGCCTGCCCCACATCGCCCAGGAGATCGCCCCAGCCGTGCCGGGACGCGAGTTGCTGGCCTATCTGACCGCCATCCTGCGCGCCTACAATCTGCTGGGCCGGCGCGACAACATCCACAAGGCGCGCATCAAGATTCTGGTGGCCGCCCTGGGCATCGACGCCTTCCGCGAGGAGGTTGAGCGCCAGTTCCAGACCCTGCGCCGCGAAGACCTGCGCATCCCCGATGACGAGCTGGCCCGCATCCGCGCCTATTTCGCTCCGCCGCCCTTCGAGACCCTGCCGAAGCACTCCGGCCCCTTCGACCGGGCCCTGCTGGCGGATCCTGACTTCGCCCGCTGGAGCCGCAACAACGTCCGCCGCCACCGCGCGCCGGGCTACGCCAGCGCGATCATCTCGCTCAAGCCCGTGGGCGGGGTGCCCGGCGACATGACGGCGGACCAGATGGATGTGGTCGCCGATCTGGCCGAACGGTTCTCGTTCGACGAGGTGCGCGCGGCCTATGAGCAGAATCTGGTCCTGCCCCATGTGAAGCTGGACGACCTGCCCGAGGTCTGGCGCACCCTGCACGCCAACGGTCTGGCCACCGCCAACGCCGATCTGGTCACCGACGTCATCGCCTGCCCGGGGCTGGACTACTGCAGCCTCGCCAACGCCCGCTCCATCCCGGTGGCCCAGGCCCTGTCCAAGCGGCTGGCCGATCTGGACTTTCAGGAGAGGCTGGGTCCGATTCGCGTCAACATGAGCGGCTGCATCAACGCCTGCGGCCACCACCATGTGGGCCACATCGGGGTGCTGGGCGTCGATCGGAAGGGGGAGGAATTCTACCAGATCACGGTCGGCGGCTCGCCCGACGAACAGGCGGCCCTGGGCGAGATCGTGGGCAAGAGCCTGCCCGCAGAGGACGTCGCCCCCGCCATCGAGCGGGCCCTGAACCGCTATCTGGCCATCCGCCATGACGGCGAACGCTTTATCGACACCGTGCGCCGCACCGGCGCCGAACCCTTCCGCGAGGCCATCTATGAGGCTGCTTGATCCCCTGCCCGAAACCGAAGAGCCGGACGGCGCCATCCCGGGCGACACGCCGCTGGCCGAGGTCGCGGCGGCGGCTGTCGGCGCCAACCGTCTGACCATCCGCTTCGGCGCCTTTCGCGACGGGCGCGGCTTCTCGCTGGCCTCGATCCTGCGCGAGCGGGGCTACAACGGCGAGCTGATCGCTGTGGGCGACCTGCTGCCCGATCAGGCCCGGCACCTGAAGCGTTCGGGCTTTGACGCGGTGCGCCTGAATCCGGGCGCCGACCCGAAGGAATGGCGCGCCATGCTGGCGGTGATCGACACGGTCTATCAGCCCGCCGCCGACGCCGCCGTTCCGATCTGGCGCCGCCGCGCCGCGGTGGAGACGCTGGAGCAGAAGGCCGCCCGGCTGGATGCACAGTATCGGGACGCCGAGCCGGAGGACATCCTCGCCGCCGCCCACCGCGAATTCCCCGGCCGCATCGCCCAGCTGTCGTCCTTCGGCGCGGAGGCTGCGGTCAGCCTGCATCTGCTGGCCCAGACCGACCCCGCCACCCCTGTGCTGTTCCTCGATACCGGCCAGCATTTCCTCCAGACCCTGTCCTATCGCGACCAACTGGCGGACCGCCTCGGTCTGACCAGTGTGAAGATTGTCCTGCCGGACGCCGCCGAGCGCGCGGGCGAGGATCCCAAGGACAACTTGTGGCGCACGGACCCGGACGCCTGCTGCGACCTGCGCAAGGTCCGCCCGCTGGCCCGCGCGGCGGCGGCCTATGACGCCCTGATCACCGGCCGCAAGCGCTATCAGGCGACGACCCGCGAACGGCTGGCGGTGTTCGAGGTGCTGGACGGCCAGGTGCGGATCAATCCGCTGGCGAATCTGGACGCGGACGAGGTGGAGGCCCGCTTCGAGGCCCACGACCTGCCGGCCCATCCGCTGGCGGATCAGGGCTACGCCTCCATCGGCTGCTGGCCCTGCACCCGCGCGGTGCGCTCGGGCGAGGACGCCCGCGCCGGCCGCTGGTCCGGCACGGACAAGGTGGAGTGCGGCATCCACATGGGCGCCCGCGCCGCCTGACCGGGTCGCGCGGCCGCCCGCAGCGTCCTATATGTCTGGTCTCCCACCCGCCCGAATGATCGCCATGCCCATCACCCAGTCCGTCGCCGACCTGATCGGCAACACGCCCTTGATCAAGCTGAAGAAGGCGTCCGAGCTGACGGGCTGCACCATCCTTGGCAAGGCCGAGTTCCTGAACCCCGGCCAGTCCATCAAGGACCGGGCCGCGCTGGGCATCGTCACCGCCGCGCGCGCCTCGGGCGAGCTGCGTCCCGGCGGGACGATCGTCGAGGGCACGGCGGGCAACACCGGCATCGGCCTGGCCCTGGTCGGCGCGGCGCTGGGCCACCCGGTGGTCATCGTCATCCCCCGCACCCAGACCGAGGAAAAGAAGGCCGCCATCCGCGCCCTTGGCGCCCGGCTGGTTGAGGTGGACGCGGCGCCCTTCTCCAGCCCCAACCACTTCGTCCACTATTCGGGGCGGCTGGCGAAGGAGCTGAACGAGACCGAACCCAACGGCGCCTTCTGGTCCAACCAGTTCGACAACACTGCCAATCGCAACGCCCACTACACCGGCACCGCCCCCGAAATCTGGGCGCAGACCGAGGGCAAGGTCGACGCCTTCGTCAGTGCGGTGGGCTCTGGCGGCACCATCACCGGCGTCTCGGCCTTTCTCAAGGAGCGCAACCCCGACATCCGCATCGCCCTGGCCGACCCCATGGGCGCGGCGCTCTACAGCTGGTTCACCAATGGCGTCATGCAGGGGACGGGCTCGTCCATCACCGAGGGCATTGGCGTGGCGCGCATCACCGGCAATCTGGAAGGCTTCACTCCCGACCACAGCTATCAGATCCCCGACGAGGAATTCCTGCCCATCGTGTTCGATCTGATCCGCGAGGAGGGGCTGTCGCTGGGCGGCTCCAGCGGCGTCAACATCGCCGGGGCCCTGCGTCTGGCGCGCGAGATCGGTCCCGGCAAGACCATCGTCACCCCCCTGTGCGACCCGGGCACGCGCTATGCCTCCAAGCTGTTCAACACCGATTTCCTGAAATCCAGGGGGCTGCCCCTGCCGCCGTGGGCCGACGCGGCCCGCGCCGAAGCGGCGGCCTAGACCCAATCCTCCCCCATCGGGGGAGGGGGACCGCGTAGCGGTGGAGGGGGCTGGCCGGGAGGCTGGCTGCCCGCTCGCCGCGCCCATCGGCGATCCAGCCTCACCCAGACCCGCCGCAGCCCGGCTTCAGCCCCCTCCGTCACGGACGCTGTCGCGCCCGCGCTACCTCCCCCGATGGGGGAGGATTTGCGGAGTTCATCCCGCTTTTCGCGGCTCCAATGCCTTGGCGCGCAAGCCTTCGCCGCAAAGATCAGCGCCTTTTCCGCCCCTGCTTTTGCCGCCGGGTTATGATGCGACCGTCGTGGGCCGAGGGGCGATTTCGGACAATTCGGACAATTCGGACACTGTTTTTTCAGGCTCCGAGCTTCGAAACTCCTATCCATGGTTTCCAGCCCGCACCCTGGAGGTTATCAGTAACAATATGTGTGCCAGTTAACCCTTTCCCCGGCCACGCCCGCGCCTATCTCCACATCAACATCCACCCTTCGACGGGAGACACCATCATGATCGAGCGCAGACCGTTCGACAGCCTGGGCGGCGCCGACCACGGCTGGCTCAAGGCCAAACACCATTTCTCGTTCGCCAGCTACTTCGACCCGAACCGGACCCAGTGGGGCAACCTGCGGGTCTGGAACGATGACGAGATCGCGGCCGGCTCGGGCTTTCCGCCCCACCCCCACGCGGACATGGAGATCATCACCTATGTCCGCGACGGCGCCATCACCCACGAGGACAGCCTGGGCAACAAGGGCCGCACCGAGGCGGGCGACGTTCAGGTGATGAGCGCGGGCACCGGCATCCGCCACGCCGAGTACAATGCGGAGCCGGAGACCACGCGCATCTTCCAGATCTGGATCCTGCCTACCCGTCAGGGCGAGAAGCCCGCCTGGGGCGCCAAGCCGTTCCCCAAGGGCGACCGCGCGGGCCAGTTCGTGGTGCTGGCTTCGGGCTTCGACGATGACACGGACGCCCTTCCCATCCGCACCGATGCGCGGGTGGTGGGCGCGACCCTGAAGGCGGGCGAGAGCGCTGACTATGCGCTGGGCGCGACCCGGCGGGGCTACCTTGTGCCCGCAAAGGGCGAGGTCGAGGTCAACGGCGTGCGGCTGAACGCCCGCGACGGCGCGGCCATCACCGGTGAAGACGTGATCACGGTGACGGCCATCAATGACGCCGAGATCGTTCTGGTCGACGCAGCCTGACCGGCGGCCGGGCCGGGCGGCTTCAGCCCCCGGTCCGGTCCGCGATCGTCACCTGCCGCGCGTCGGCGGGGATGGTCAGGTTCAGCCCGTCCCACGTGGCGGGCCGCCCATCGATGACCGTGCGGCCCGGCGCGGCAGCGTCCGACGGCCACGACAGGATGAAGCCCGCGGGCGGCGCCGCGTCGCCGTCCAGCGTCAGGGTCCAGCCGCTCTGCGACGGCGTCAGGTCCCAGGTCACGGCGCCCCAGGCCGTGCGCACATCGCTCACCCCCACGCCGGCCGGATCACCTAGCCAGCGGCCGGGCACCCCCGCCGCCAGCACCAGGGCCTCGCCCCGGTCGTGCACGAACAGGTCCAGCGCCGAGCGGATGTAGTCCGAGCTGATCCAGGCGTGGGGCATGTCGCCGATGAAGCGGGGCTCGCGTTTGTCGCGCACCACCACCTCGGCCCAGCCGTTCCAGGCCCGGGGCCGCACGTCGCCGAAGAAGAAGTCCAGCGCTGCCAGCGCCCGCTCGCGCTGGCCCAGCCGCACGAACGCGCCGACGTTGCGAAGCTCGTAGGGTGTGTAGTCGTCCCAGTCGCGGCGGTTCTCGATCCGCTGCTCGAACTCGCTCCAGTACCGCTCGAAGGTGTTGGCCAGCAGGTCGGGGTCCAACCGCGCCTGCTCTCCGCCCGGCGACAGGCCGATGGTGGTGGAGGTGGGGTCGAAGTCCCCCCGGTCCGCCGCCCCGGCGATGAAGTCGATGCCGTGGTGTTCCGCCGTCGCGCGGATGGAGGCGTGGAGGTCCGCCGCGAACTCATCGCGCGCCGCGGCGATGCGGGCCGCCGCCTCGGTCTCGCCCAGCGCCTCGGCGACGAACATCGCGTCCTTGTAGCCCAGCAGCCCCCAGAAATCGTCCCAGTAGGAATAGGCCGGCTGGTCCGAATAGCCCTCGTGGCTGATGGTCGGAGGCAGCAGGCCGTACAGATGCCGCCGCTCCGGCGTCTGGTTCTCCGCCGTCCGCTCCGAGGCGCGCAGCTGGTCCATGTAGGTGATGGCGCCCTGCACCTGCGGCCACACCGACCGCAGCAGGTCGAGATCGCCGTTGTAGCGATACGTCTCGGCGGCCAGGAAGATGAACTCCCCGTGGCTGTCGTTCTCCGGCACCGGATCGGCGCCGCGCGCATCCACGCAGCACGGCACCTTGCCGTCGCTGAAGATGTAGGGCGTGAACCAGCGCAGATAGTCCGCCGACACATCGACCCAGCCCAGCCGGTTCAGCCCTTCAGCGATCATGGCGCCGTCCCGGATCCACGAGCGATTGTAGGAGCGGGTGCCCGGCTTCAGGTTTGGCCCGTCGCGCGACATCAGGATGTGGGCCAGCGACGACCGCATGACGTCGACGATGCGCTGTCCCTCGTCCGGGACGGTGATGTCGAACCGGTCCAGCTTCTCGCGCCAGACCGCGGCGGTGCGCTGCTCGACGCCCGCCAGCAAGGCCTCGGGCGCGCCAGTCAGGGCGGGCAGGGCGCCTTCCAGCGGCGCGGCCCAGCCGACCACGCGGCTTTCGCCGGGCGCAAGCGTCACGCGCCAGATCATGGCGGCGGCGGCCAGGCCCGTGCCGTCCTGCACCGAGTGGGAGGCGTCGCGGCCCGAGGCGATCAGGCTCTGCGGGTCAGATCCTGCGTCAAAGGTCGAGGCCGTCACCGCGTCCGGCGCGGACAGGGGCGTCACGGCGAAGGCCTCGCCGAGGCTGAGGCGCCGCCCGTCCCAGTCTATGCGCGTCACGGGGCTGACCCCGCCCGGCGTCGACAGGAACTGCACCGGGCCGTTGACCTGCAGCGGCCGCGCCGCCAGCGCCAAAGTCAGGTCCAGCGTCCGGTTCGAGGTGTTGGTCAGCACATAGCGGCCATACAGGGCGGCCTGCTCCGGCTCGCCCTCGGCCATGGCGGTGACGTCCAGCGTCCAGTCCTCGGCCGCCCAGCGCACCGACGGAATGGGCAGATCGTCGTCAAGCAGGCTCTGGGTCACGCCCACGTCGGCCCAGGTGACCAGCCGCCCGTTCTCCACCACGAACGGCTCCACCGACGGCCCGCCGCGGCCCAGCTCGATGGCGCCGTCCTCGCCCATCAGGCCGCTGTCGCCGCCGCCGTCCACGCCCACCAGGGTCCAGTAGGGCTGCTCGCCGTGGAAGCCGCGCGGATACAGGCCCCGTCGCGCCTCCTCGGCCACCGCCGTGATGAAGGCGGTGGGGTCCTCGCCGAAGCTCAGCGGCTCGATCTCGATCTCGTTCAGGGCGTAGGCGTCGCCCGGCCCGTCCATCAGGTCCAGCCGCAGCCAGCGCGCGGCGGTCTCGGTCAGCAGGATCGGATCAGCGCCGCCGTTGCCCCCGGTCACCTCACGCTGGCGGGTCCAGACCTGCCCGTCCGACGACGTCGACAGCGTGTAGCGGGTCGCCTGCTCGTCCTCGGCCCAGCGCAGGGTCACGCCGCCGAACTCGCGCTCATAGCCCAGATCCAGCGTCAGGCTCTGGGCCCCGCCCGCCGCGCTGCGCCACGGGGTTTCGAGGTCGCCGTCCACCGCCTGTGCGGCGGCGAACACGCCGGCCTCCGAGGTGGCGGCGACGATGGGACGGGGCGGCGACGACGGCTCGGGCGGCAGCTCGCGAAGGGTCAGTTGGTCCACCTCGATGAAGCCCACGCCGCCTTCGCCCGCGGCGATGACGAATTCGATGCGCTCCGATCCGCGATAGACCGGGTCCGGGTTCGGGCCCCACGCCTTGACGATGTGACGGCGGCGGATGGTGACCAGGGTCCAGTCGTCCGGCGCTTCCCAACGGGTGACCTGACGCCAGTGGACATTGTCCACCGAGACGTCGGTGAATTTGACCTCGAAGGTGTTGGCCGGCCCCGCGCCGCGCACCCAGAAGCTGATCTCGTAGTTGGCGGGCGGGTCGATGACGAGCGGCCGGGCGGCGAAGGCGTAGCCCGACACGTCGTTGAAGTCATAGTCCAGCCGCAGGGCCTGTCCCTCGTGGCCGTCCACCTGGCTGACCTGGGCGCTGATGTCGGTGGAGGCGTCGGCGCTCCAGGCCGAGATGTCCTCGAAATCGTCCAGCACGGTCTCCTGCGCCAGGGCGGCGCCGGGAAGGGCGAGGACGAACAGGGCGATCAGAAGACGGGTCAGCATGGGTCAGGCACTCACGGGTTCAGCCCTTCACGCTGCCCGCGAGCATGCCGCGGATGTAGTAGCGTTGCAGGGCGAGGAAGAGGATCAGCACCGGCAGGACGGTGATGACCGATCCGGCCATCATCATCTCGATGTCCTGCACGTGCTCGCGCGACAGCGTCGCCAGCGCCACGGGCAGGGTGTAGTTGGACTGGTCGGTCAGGATGATCAGGGGCCAGAGGAAGTCGTTCCAGGACCCCACGAAAATGAACAGGGCCAGGGTCACCAGAATCGGCTGCAGCGTCGGCAGCACCACGCGGGTGAAGATCTGGCGCTCCGAGGCGCCGTCCACCCGCGCGGCTTCCAGCATCTCGTCGGGGATCGACAGGGCGTACTGGCGCACCAGGAACAGGCCGAAGATGGAGGTCAGCCACGGGACCAGCGCCCCGGCGTAGGTGTTCACCAGCCCCACCTGCTTGAGCATCAGGAACAGGGGCAGGGTGCCGATCTGGGCCGGGATCACCAGCGCGCCCACCAGCATCTGGAACAGCCGGTCGCGACCGGTGAATCTCAGCTTGGCGAAAGCGTAGCCCGCCGGGACGGTGACCAGCAGGCACAGCCCCGTCGCCAGTCCGGCCAGGGCGACGCTGTTCCACAGATAGCGCCCCATGCCCTGGTTGGCGAACAGGTCGCGGTAGTGCTCCAGCGTCGGCTGGGCCGGCAGCAGCGGCGGCGGGAAGGTCGCCGCCTCGCCCGCGCTCATGAACGACACCGACACCATCCACGCCAGCGGGAACAGCACGATCAGGCCGATCAGGGCCACCGCGATGTTGAGCAGAACCTTGGGCAGGGCGTGCTTCATGTCTCGCTCCCCAGGCGGCGCGAGACCCACAGCTGCACCAGGGTGATGGCGAAGATGCACAGGAACAGGATGAAGGCCACGGCGCTGGCGGAGCCCAGGTTCCACCATTTGAAGCCCTCTTCGTACATGAAGTAGAGCACCGTCACCGTGCTCTGGGCGGGTCCGCC
Source organism: Brevundimonas sp. (assembly GCF_046293315.1). GTDB lineage: Bacteria > Pseudomonadota > Alphaproteobacteria > Caulobacterales > Caulobacteraceae > Brevundimonas. The sequence continues at coordinate 129,730 of NZ_JBKBPF010000003.1, read as the reverse complement.
CTGGGTCATCACATAGGGCTCGGCGAACAACTGGAAGAAGGTGGCCACCGAGATGATGCTGACCAGCAGGACGGTCGGCGCGATGGCCGGCAGGGTCACGTGCCGGAACTGCTTGACCGGCCCGGCGCCGTCGATGCGGGCGGCTTCATAGAGCTCCTCCGGCACGGTCTGCAGCACGGCCAGGAAGATCAGCATCGAGTAGCCGAACAGCTTCCACACCGCGAAGATCAGGATGGCGGGGATGGCCGTCCCGGGCTGGCCGAGCCAGTCCACCGGCGGAATGCCGAACCCGTCCAGCACCCAGTTGATGACGCCGTAGCGGGTGTGCAGCAGGTAGCGCCACACCACCGCCGTGGCCACCAGCGTCGTCACATACGGCGCGAAGAACGCCACCCGCCAGATGGGCCGCCACTTGACCATCTTCGAGTTCAGCAGCACCGCCGCCAGCAGCGAGGCGACGATGGTGGCCGGCACGCCCAGAACGGCGAACCAGGCCGTGTTGCGCATGGCCGTCCAGAACAGCGGATTGCCCAGCAGGTTGACGTAGTTGTCCAGCCCCACGAAGCGCATGTTGCGGATGTCGGCCAGGGCGTAGATGTCGAAATCGGTCAGGCTCAGCAGCAGGGCGCCGAACACCGGAATGACCAGAAACAGGCCCACCGCCGCCAGCGCCGGCGACACGAAGCCCCAGGCCGCCCGTTCGGTCCGCGCCGCGCTCATACCGCTCGCCCCTGATCCAGCATCCAGCGGCGCTTCTCCAGCAGCCGGTCGGCGCGGCGGTCGATCTCGGCGCCGGCGGTCTCGGGGGTGTACTCCCCGCGCACCATGCGCTCGGCCACCACCTGCATCTCGGTGACCACCCGCTCCCACTCGGGCGCCTTGGGCACCGGCACGGCCCGCTCCAGCTGGGCCTCGAAAGGCGCCAGCTTGTCGTCGCTGCGGATGCCCGCGGCCGCCCAGGCCTCCACCTTGGCGGGCAGGTTGCCGGTCAGGGCGTTGAAGCGCGCCTGGGTGTCCACCTGGGACAGATAGCGCACCAGCCGCCAGGCGGCATCCTTGCGCGGCGAACTGTCGAACACGATAAGGCTGGAGCCCCCCGGCGCCGAGGCGCCCGGCCCGTCCGGGCCCGGCACGCCGACGGTGGCCCAGTTCGCCTGCATCGCGTCGGACAACCGGTTGCGGAAGTCCCCGACGCTCCATGGGCCGGAGAAATAGAAGCTGAAGAAGCCCCGGCTGAACTCGTCCCAGACGTTGGAGATCTGCGTGGCCGACATGGTGGGCGCCAGCCCCTCGTCGAACAGGCTCTTGTAGAAGGCCAGGGCCGAGACGAAGGCGGGACTCGAGAAATTGCCGCGGCTGTCGTTGTCGCGGAGCAGGGGCTCGCCGGTCTGGAGACCGAAGGTCAGCAACTGCTCGAACTCGTTGACCGGCATCAGGATGGCGTAGGCGCCGTCGCCGGCCGTGCGCTTGACCGCATGCATCGCGCGCTTCCAGCCCGCCCAGTCCTGGGGCACGGCGTCATAGCCCGCGCGCGCCAGAAGGTCGGTGCGATAGAACACCAGCCGGGTGTCCACGTACCAGGGCGTACCCATCATCCGGCCGCCGATGCGGTTGGTCTCCATGACGCTGTCGAAGCCGCCGGCCACGATGTCGTCGGCGTCGGCGGGCACCGGCGTGGCCGCGCCGATGGCGGTCATCTCGGCGATCCAGGTGTTGCCCACCTGGCTCACGTCCGGCAGCGAGTCCCCCGCATAGGCGGTCAGCAGCTTCTCGTGCGCGGCGGTCCAGGGCAGGGCCTGAACCGAGACGCGCACGTCCGTATTCAGGCGGTGGAATTCCTCCAGCAGGGCGGGGGTCGCGGCCCCCTCATTGCCCATGGCCCACAGGGTCAGGCGCGTGACGCCGTCGTCCGGTCGCGCGCAGGCCCCCGCCGACGCGGCCAGACCCCCGGCCATCAGGCCGAGCGCCGCGCGTCGATGAAGGCCGGACCCAGTCATGCGCTCAGCCATCCTCCGCTGAAGCCGGCGCGCTCGAGGCCCCGGCGCAGGTGCGGGTCGGTGCGCATCAGCCGCCAGATCAGATCGGACCTGTAGTTCTCGATCATGATGACGATGGGCCCCTGATCAATACCCAGATGCTCGTCGGCCACCCAGCCCCGCTCGGGGTCGACCGAGCCGTGAAGCAGGGTGTTCCCGCCGGTGTCGGTCAGGCTCGGGTTGAAGGCGTCGAGGAAACCGTACCGGGTGTAGGTCTCGGGATAGCGGGCCTTGATGGCCTTGACGCAGGGGATGACGATTTCCGGCGCGAAGGCGATGGACGCCGCCGCCGCCGTCGGGGCGATGGTGCCGTCGTCCCGTTCGCCCGGCCCGCGCGCGGAGTAGCTGAAAAATTCCCGCTCGCGTCCGCCGAATTCGAGGAAGAAGTCGCCCGGCCCGTCGCAGGCGGTCAGGCCCCAGACCTCGTCCGAATAGCCCGTCCAGCCGCCGGGGTTGTCCCGTGCGTAGGCTTGCTGGGCATAGGCGGCGCGGCGGCTGTTCTCGAAATAGTCGAAGCCCTTGTCGCGCATGTAGGGGTCCAGGATGCCCCGGAAATCGACCCACTTGTGGCTGTACTGATGGCCGAACATCGGCGCGAAATGCAGGTGGGGCTGGCCCCGGCGGTCGGTCCAGCTGAGGGTGTCATAGGTGGAGCACCAGGTGGTCCACGCCTGCGGGCTGACCGGATGAGTCGGGCTGCCCAGGGCCATCAGGATCACCAGCATGGCCTCGTTGTAGCCTTCCCACCGGTGCTCGATGAAGCCGGTCTCGGGATGCCAGCCCATGGTGATGTAGGCGTCCCCGTAGGGCTGGGCCCAGGGCCACTCGACCCGGGCATAGACCGCCTCGGCCAGCTGCCGGATCTCGACTTCCTCGGGGTGGTCCTGATCGAAATAGCGGGCGGCGAACAGCATGCCGGCCACCAGCAGGGCCGTGTCCACGGTGGACAGTTCGGTGGTCCCGAAGCGGTGGCCGGTGTCCATCTCCAAGAAGTGGTAGAAGAAGCCCTTGTAGCCGGTCACGCCGCGCGCCTCGGGTCCCTGCGGCGCGTTGTAGAAGAAGCGCATGGTGTTCAGGGTCCGCTGGCGTCCCTGCTCGCGGGTGATCCAGCCGTTCTCGATGCCGATGGGCCAGCACGTCAGGGCGTCGCCTACTGCGGCCACGGAGCAGAAGCTCAGGCTGGGGGCGCGGTCCGGCGTCAGGCCGGTTTCATGGGGCGTCACGTCCCAGAACCAGCGGAAGGTGCGCTCTTGCAGTTCGGCGATCTCGGGATCGAGCCGGCCCGGCGCGACGCCGGTGGCGCAGGCGCCCAGCGACGCCAGGGAGAGGCCGCCCGCGGCGGCGCATGAAGTCAGAAGAAATCGACGGCGGTCCAAGAGGAACCTCCTTACGCGTTACTGTATCAAAAAATCGGCCGCCCCCGGGGAGAATTGGGGGCGGCCGAGGCTCAGGAGAAAATCATCACCAACGGTAGCGCATGCCCACCTGGAAGCTGCGCGGCGGACCGGACACGCAGCCCGGATTGCCGAAGTTCGGATTGCCTTCCGGCGGAATGAAGCCATCGTAGCAACCGAAGTTGTCGAAATCGAAGACGTTGAAGACCTCGCCGATCAGCTGCAGCTGGTGCCCCCCGAACACTTCGAACTCGCGGCTCAGGCGCAGGTCCATCTGGCGGAAGGCGAAGGCGTCAGGCAGCAGAAACTGCTCGCGCACCGGGCGTCCGAAGTTGCCGATGACAAGGTTCTCGCCGAAGCCGTTGGACGCGTCGGTGACGCTGAAGGGCGTGCCGGAGCTGAGGGTGATCAGGGTAGACAGCTGGAATGCCCAGGGGAGGTCGACGATGCCGGATGCGACGATCTGGTGATCCACGTCGGCGGCGTTCGGATAGAACGGCTGGGCCGCCACATCGGGGAAGTCGAAGTTGAACAGATAGCCCCGCTGCTCCGAATCCACGCCCGTGTACGCGAAGCTGACGCCCCATCCCGAATCGGCGGTGTAGGGTTTGTCCGCCGTCAGATACAGCGCCGTGTATCGCGTCTCACGCTCGTTGTTGGACGCGACCACAGTGCCGAAGCCCGGCACCACGATATTGTCGTAGAAGCCTGAGGCGTTGCGCTCGGTGGTGCGGTTCGCGGGGAAGTAGGCGATCTCGTTCTTGCCGACCTGGTGCACCACCGAGATGGAGGTCTGCCATTCGCCCAAGCGCTGGCGCAGGCCGATGCTGAACTGATCGGTGAACGGCGGCTCCGTGTCGTTGCGCACGATGCGCAGCTCTCCGTTCGGCGCTTCGCCCGAGGCGATGAGCCCGTCCAGCCCCTCGCGGCTCAGGTAGCTGGGATCCCATTCGATGGTGGGCTGGCCGTTGCGGTCCGCGCCGTCTGCCGAGAAGCGGAAGGTGCGGTTGGTGAACTGGCGGAAAAGGCTTTCCTCCGCCGCGTTGCGGAACAGGGTGCGGTCGTAGAAGCGGCCAAAGCCGCCGAAGACTACCGTCCGCTGGTCGGCGAACACATCGTAGGAGAATCCGAAGCGCGGGGCGATGGCGCCCATGAACGGATCGCGGTTGTCGCCGGTGGAGATGTAGTCGTCGGCGAAGAAGCGGTTACCGGGTTGATCACGCAACTCTTCTTCCAGAAAGCGCAGCGCGGCCACCGCGTCGTCGGGGGTGACGTAGTCCTTGTTGTTGGCGTTGGTCTCCACGTCCCAGCGCACGCCCAGATTCAGGGTCAGGTGCTCGTTGATCTCCCAGTCGTCCTGGATAAACAGCCCGATCTGAACGTTCTCTGCAGTTACCGTAGGCTGTCCGACGCCGTAGAGCGCTTCCGCGGGAAAGCTGAAATTGAGATTCTGATCCGGATCATTCTGGAAAAAGAAGGTGGGATTGGTGTTCTGTCCGCTAAACACGCTGTACTCGTTGAACGAAATCTTCCCGCCAATCTTGAACAGGTGTGAGCCGCGCCAGTCGAGCGGCTGGAAGGTCACGTTATTGCGGAAGGTGAGATTGCGCTCCTCGACCTCCTGAGCCGTGCTGCGCCCGCCGATGCGGATGACGCCGGCGTAGTCCAGCCCCACCTGGTCGGGATTGACGATCGTGGGATTGAAGCTGCTCTCGCGGTAGTCGACGCTGGCTTCGTTCAGGAAGTTGGCGGCGTCATAGTCCCACTGGGCCTTGACGCTGGTCACGGTGTTGTTGACCAGTTCGCCCGCCTCCACCGAGGTCGCGCCGCCGAAGCCGCGCAGGTCTTCCTCGTCGCGATGGCTGACCGACAGCTCCAGGGTCTGGTTGTCTGACGGCCGCCACGTCAGCTTGCCGAAATAGATGTCCTGCCGGAACGGGCTGGCGAAGGCGCCTTCGTAGTCAGCCACGTCGAACGGGAGGAGCGCCTGCTGCTCGGGCGTGCCGCCGGCGGTCACCTGACTGGAGCGGACCTGGTCGTTGACCTCCCAGGCCGCAAAGAAGTTCAGACGGTCCTGAATGATCGGCCCGCCCAGCGAGACACCATACTGCTCGCGGCTCAGTTCCGGCGTGTCCAAACCGTCCCGGCGCTGGAAGAAGTCCGGCTCGACCATGGAGTCGTCCTGGTAGAACCCGAAGACCTCGCCGGTGAACTCATTGCCGCCCGAGCGGGTAATGGCGGTGATGACCGCCGTGCCCGCCTGTTCGTACTCCGCCTTGAAGTTCGAGGTGGCGACGCGGAATTCCTGCACCGCCAGCTGGCTGAATGGATTGCCGCGGCTGGAATCCTGGCCGATCACGCCGCCTGGATTGACGTTGGACTTCAGGCTGACGCCATCGACGAAGACGTTGACCTGGCTGGAGCTCAGGCCGTCGGTCGAGGCGTTGCCGCCGGCCGAGAAATCCCGACGGAACTCGTCGGTGTTCAGCCGCACACCGGGGGCAAGGGCGGCGAAATTCAGGAAGTTGCGATTGTTCTGCGGCAGGGTGCTGATCTGCTGCGAGGTGACATTGGTGGCGACTTCGGACGTGCGCACTTCCGGCAGCCGCGACAGGGTGACGACCAGGCCCTCGACCGTCGTCGCGTCCGCCGCGTCGCCGGCGAGTTCGAACGGGATGTAGGCCTGCTGGCCCACCTGCAGGGTCGATGTCTGGCTCGTCGTGGCGCCGCTGGGACCTGTGACGTCGAAGCGATAGGTGCCCGGCCGCAGTCCGGACAGGGCGTAGTTCCCGTCTGAGCCCGCGGTTGCGCGTGTGACGAAGCCGGTGTTGACGTCCGTGGCGGTGATCGTCGCTCCCGGCTCGGACACGGCGCCGCGCACGGTGGCGGTCGAGGTCTGCGCCATGGCGCCTCCCGCGAGGAGCAGCGAGGTCGCGATGGCGGCGGCCGATGCGCCCATCAGGCTTCGGTGACGTCTGGTGTTCCGGATCATGGTCTTAACCTCCCTGAGCGAGCGCAGATTTGGACCCGCTTATCCCGCTGTTGCTGCTACTGGATTCGCGCGCGACCAGTCGGGGCCGCACGATCTCGTGGTCGGGGGAGGCGTCCCCCGCGGCGTCGATCAGGCCCACCAGGCGCTCCAGCGCGCGGCGGCCCGTCTCGGCGATGTCGATTCTCATGGTGCTCAGGGCAGGCCGGACCAGCGACGCGATGGGCACGTCGTCGAAGCCGCCGACAGCAACATCCTCGGGACAGCGCAGGCCTGCTTCCTGCAATGCCAGTAGAACGCCCACCGCCATCATGTCGTTGCCTGCGAACACGGCGTCGGGACGAATGTCCATGGCCGCGATGGCGGCCCCGGCCCGATAGCCCGATGCCTGGTTGAAGTCGCCGTCCAGCACCACCGGGTCGATTCCGGCCTCCGCCATGGCGGCCATATACCCGGCGCGCCGCGCCTCGGCTTCCAGATTGCCCCCGGGTCCAGCCACATGCGCCACGCGGCGGCGGCCCTGATCCAGCAGGTGACGGGTCATGGCCTCCGCCCCGCCGTGGTTGTCCACGGTGATGGACGGCCGGCCGATATCGCGCGCGCCGCCGTTCATCAGCAGGACTGGCAGGGATCTGGGCATGCTGGCGGCCAGCGCCGCGGCGTCCAGATGGGGTGACAGGATGATCAGCCCGTCGACGCGGCCACGCATGGACTTGATGGCGAAGGACGCCTCGTCGGCGTCGTCATGGGAGCTGGACACGATCAGGTGCAGGCGCTTCTCGCGCGCCGCCCGATCCATGCCGCGGATCAGTTCCGAGAAGAACTCGCCGAACAGGTCGGGCAGGATGACGCCCACGGTGTCGGTTCTGCGGGTGATGAGACTGCGGGCGCCGGAATGGGGCACATAGGACAGGGCCTCGACCGCCTCCCTGACGCGGGCGCGGGTCTCCTCGGCGACCACGCCCTGGCCGTTGAGCACGCGCGAGACCGAGGCCACGGAAACGCCCGCGCGTGCGGCCACGTCCTTGATGGTCGCGGCCTTCATGACCGCGCCTCAGGCTCTGATGCGAGGGCTTTCGCCGTCATCCTGGTGCTGTCTCCCTGGCCACGTCCGAACCGCCCCGGCGGCCTTGGCGGCGGTCCGGCGTTCAGCGTGTAATCGTTTACATGACACAGCCGTAATCATCTAGGCAAGCGTTTGTCGAACGCTCGAACACGAAGGAACCGGCGGTTTTGCCAGGGGAGGACCGCGTCACATCAGGCAGCGGCGGACCGTGAAGCGCCCGGCCCTGCTCGATGCCGGGGTCCTCAAGACCCGCGTCAGGGTGCTGATACGCTCTAGCCCTGGGTCAGCTCGCCGGCGCCGGCCGGGCCGCGCGCCACGGTGAAGCGCGCGGCGTCGCGGACCTCGAAGGGCTTGGCCAGGATGGTGGACACCGCCTTCAGCTCGGCGGTGGCCTGATCCCGTGTCAGGGTCAGCAGCACGAAGCCCTTGGAGGACTGGTCGCAGAACACAACCTCCTCATTGGTCTGCGCCAGGGCGGCTCCCAGCGGCAGTCCGGGAACCGCGTCGCCCACCGACGGGCTCGAGATCGAGCTGGTTCCGAACTCGACAGCGCGGCGCTCACCGGCGGCATCCTTCAGCTCGTTGACCCAGAAGGCGTGGCTGTCGCCGGCCAGGACGATCGGGGAAACGCCCGCCTCGGCGAAGGCGGCGTACAGGCGCTCGCGCTCGGCGGGATAGCCGTCCCAGCTGTCCAGATTGAATGGCAGGCCGAAGCGGAACAGCTGGATCGACTGTTGCACCTGGGCCCGGATGTCGTCGGGAAGTTGCGACAGCAGGCCCTCGATCATGGCCGCCGGCAGCGTATCGGCAATATTGGGCCCGGCCACGCGGGCCATGACCACCTGATTGCCGATGATCTGCCACGGACGGCCCGCCAGACGCGACGCCTCCAGCTCGCCCTTCAGCCAGGCGATCTGGTCGGTGCCCATCAGTTCGCGCGCGGGATCGTGACGGATGGCCTCGAAGCCGGCCACGTCGGGGATCGGATTGCCCGCCGCGTCCGTGGTCATGGGCAGGTGGGTGGCGTAGCCGATGGGCTCGTCGCGGGCGGTCAGCCGCGTCTCGACCATCACCAGGGTGGCCAGATCGCCGAAGTGGAAGGTGCGGTTGATGGCCTCCATCGACAGGCCGTCGCGGGGTTCGCGGATGGGCATCCATTCGTAATAGGCGCGCAGGGCCGCAGCCTTGCGCACGCCGTAGTCACCCTCGTCGCGGGGCTGATGGTTCTGGGCGCCCTCGGTCCAGCTGTCGTTGGCGAGTTCGTGGTCGTCCCAGACGCAGATGAACGGCGCGCGCGCGTGGGCGGCCTGCAGGTCGGCGTCGGTCTTGTACTGGGCGTGACGGCGGCGATAGTCGTCCAGGCTGACGATCTCGTGGGCCGGCTCGGGGATGCGGTTCAGCGGCGTGCCGGTGACCATGCCGTAGTCGTCCGCCTCGGCGCCGTACTCATAGATGTAGTCGCCCAGGTGCACGACCGCGTCCAGGCGCTCCAGCCCGGCCATGGCCTCATAGGCGTTGAACAGGCCGCCGGGGTGCAGCTGGCATGAGGCCACGGCCAGCACCACGTCCCCGGTCCCGCCCGCGGGCAGGGTGCGGGTGCGGCCCTCGGGCGAGCGCACGTCGCCGACCGCGAAGTCGAAGCGGTAGTCGGCGCCGGGTTGCAGACCGCCCACATCAACCTTGACCGTGTGGTCGCGCTCCGGGCCGGTCTCGACCGTGCCGGAGGCGACCACGGTGTCGGCGTCCAGCGGCCGGATGCGCCAGTCCACCGAGACCGCCGCGTCGATGCGATCCGGGCTCACCCGGGTCCACAGGATGACCCGGTCATTGAGCGGATCGCCAGAGGCGACGCCATGGCGGAACGCGACCGCCGCAGCGGCCTGGCGGGCCTGTGCGGAGGCGGCGGGGGCGGCGGCCCCCGCTCCGATCAGGCCCAGAACGCGGCGACGGTCGATGCGCATGACAGCGGCTCCCTAGTAACGCAGGCTCAGGTTGATACCCCAGGTGCGGGGACGGCCGGGGATGAAGGTGGGCATGCCCAGGGCGTCGCCGGTGTTGCCCGCATCCTTGATGAACTCTTCGTCCAGCAGATTGTCGCCGAACAGCTCGACGCCCCAGTTGGCGCTGTCAGGCGCATAGCGCAGACGCAGGCTGAGCAGGCCGTAGCTGTCCTGGAACTCGTCCTGGATCAGGTCGGGGACCAGGTTGTTCGCCTGCAAAGCCGGAAGGTCGTTGTCATCGTCGAAGAAGACCTCGGACTGCCAGGTGTAGGTGGGCTGGATCTCGAAGGCGCCGGCGCCGGCCCGAACCCGCCACACTGCGCCCACCGACGCCATGTGGTCCGGCGACAGGCGGAAGCTGTTGCCCTCATAGATGCCGTTGCCGAAGCGCGAGTGGTTGAAGCCGTAGGTGGCGAACAGGTCCAGGGCGTCCGAGGCGGCGTAGAACACCTGGCCTTCAAAGCCATAGGATTCCGCTTCGCCGGCGTTGGTCGTGATGAACTGGGTGCCTTCCTGCACGGTCGTCTGGAAGTTTTGATAGTCGTAGAAATAGACCGCGCCGTCCAGGCGCAGACGCCGGTCCATCAGCGCCATCTTGGCCCCGATTTCGAAGCTGTCGACCGTCTCGGCCTCGATCACGTTGAACGCCGGCGCGCCACCGGGCGCCGAGGGGGGGCCGACAGACAGCACCTCAGGGCGACGGCCGCGGGCGTAGTTGGCGTAGACGTTGACGTCGTCCGACACCGCATAGCGGGCGGTCAGGCGCCAGGTAAAGCCGTCGTCCTCATGGTCCTGGGTGATCATGTCGCCGTTGTTGGCGGTCGGCTGGGACGTCAGGCCGAACAGGGGCAGGCCGGGCAGGGTGGCGAAGCCCGGCGTGGCGAGGGCCCCGATCAGGCCGGTCAACTGGGCGTTCAAGGCAGCCGCCTGCGTCAGGGCCTCGGGGGTGCCGATGGCGACCAACTGCTGGATCTGGGTAGCGATCGCTTGGGCGCCCAGGATGCCGCCGAGTGTGGAGCGGCCATTGTCCACCTGGGCCGCGTAGCCGGTGGTCTTCTCGTCCGTAGTGTAGCGAAGGCCGGCCGACAGCTCCAGTCGATCGGTGGCCTGGAAGGTCATGTCGCCGAACACGTCCCAGGAGGTCAGCTCCGAAGCGTTGGTGGGCGTCTCGATGTGCGCCGGCTTCAGGTTCGCGGCGATCGCCGGGGCGAGCCCACCGGCGCCGAGCGGCGCCAGCAGTTGGCTCAGGATCAGCTGGGACAGGCCCGGATAGGCCGCGGCGGGCAGCGTTCCGCCGCCAAGTCCGCCGTCCAGGAAACCAGAAAGCTGGGCCAGTGCCATGCGTTCGTCGAACTGGGTGGGGGTGCGTTGGTAGCCTTCCTCATGGAAATAGCCGGCGCCGAAGAAGCCGGTCACGCGGGGCCCGGCCTCGAAGTTCAGGCGCAGCTCCTGACTGAACTGCTCGCCGTAGGCTTCCTCGGCCGCGGTCAGGATGGGCAGGGACACGCCGTCGGCGTCGAAGGTCTCGTAGGAGTCGAACTCGCGGTAGGCCGTGATGCTGTTCAGGGTCAGCATGGGCGACAGCTCCCAGGCCAGGAGGCCGGTCACGCCCCACACGTCGCGGTCCAGCCCGAGGGACTGTCCGCCGTCGAAGTCGGCGCCCGGCGTCAGCGCCGCGCCCGCCCACGGGTCGATCGGGCCGAGCGGGGCGCCAGTCACCGGATTGGCGGGCGCGTAGGCCATGGAGGTGAACGGCGTGCCCGAAGCGCGATCGGTCTGGTAGTTGGCGATGACGTCGATGCTGAAGCCCGACGCGGGTTCAAACGCGGCCGACAGGCGGAAGGCCTCGGTGTCGATGCTGTTGTAGTCATCACCACCCGACAGGTTTTCCACATAGCCGTCGCGGCTCTTCAGGCGGGTAGAGAAGCGGATGGCGGAGGTCTCGCCCAGCGGCATGTTGATCATGCCTTCGGCCAGGCGATAGCCCAGGTCGCCCATGCCGACCCGGGCCTCGGCGTCGAACACGCCCGGTTCGGCCCGGCGCTGGACGATGTTGACCGCGCCGATGAGAGCGCCGCGTCCGTACAGGGTCGACTGCGGACCCTTGGCGATCTCCATGCGCTCGATGTCGAACAGTTCAACGTAGGAGCCGCGCGACTTCGAGATGGACACACCGTCCTGATAGACCGACACGCGCGGCTCGGCCGTCGCGGCGCCGGAGTCCGAGGTGATGCCCCGCATCACGAAGCCGGGGTTGTTGGGCGACTGGTTCTGAACCAGGAAGCCGGGCACGAAGGCCGACATTTCCTCGAATTCCTGGACGCCCAGGTCGCGCAGGAAGTCGCCGTCATAGGCGGTCAGGGCGAAGGGGACGTCGATGGGGTTCTGGGCGCGCAGCTGCGCCGTGACGATGATCTCGTCGACCTGGGTGGCCTCCTGGGCCTGGGCGGCCCCGGCGGCCAGGGCGCAGGCGGCTGCGGCGCTCATGAGGCCGATGCGATAGGATGTGGTGCGCGACATGACAGTTCCCCCAAATGGTTCGAGACCCGTAATCGCCGTTCATGTAGCTCGCGCGACAGGTCGGCCACGGAAACGTGACGCTTGATCCGGGGCGGCTGAAATACGGGATCCGCGGCGCCACCGCCACAGGCCCGCAGACGCGTGGCCGGCAAAATTTGTTGCGCCCCGCGCCGTCATCGTTTCACTCTCCCAAGATGCAGGGAGGCGATGCATGACAGACACCAGCCGCGTCGAGATCCGCCGGGCCGAGCACAGGGCCTACTGGAAGAAGAACCTGACCCTGATGGGGGCGCTGCTGGCAATCTGGTTCCTGGTGTCGTTCGGGGCTGGAATTCTGTTCCGCGACTGGCTGGATCAGTTCAGCATCGGCGGGGCGCCGCTGGGCTTCTGGTTTGCCCAGCAGGGATCGATCTATGTCTTCGTTGTGCTGATCTTCGTCTATGCGGCGGTGATGGACCGCATCGAGCGGCGCTACGCCGCTGAAGAGCAGGACTGAGGGGCGCACATGGACACCATCTTCGGCCTGTCGCCGACCCTGTTCTGGACCGGCCTGTTCGTCATAACCACCTTCGGACTCTACATCGGCATCGCCGTGTGGGCCCGGGCCGCCAGCACCAACGATTTCTATGTGGCCGGGCACGACGTGCATCCGGTGTTCAACGGCATGGCCACCGCCGCCGACTGGATGAGCGCGGCCAGCTTCCTGTCCATGGCCGGAATCATCGCCTTCTCCGGCTATGACGGCTCGGTCTATCTGATGGGCTGGACCGGCGGCTATGTGCTGCTGGCGCTGTTGCTGGCGCCGTATCTGAGGAAGTTCGGCAAGTTCACGGTGCCGGACTTCATCGGCGACCGGTACTATTCCCAGACCGCCCGGATCGTGGCGGTGATCTGCGCCCTGTTCATCTCCTTCACCTACATCGCCGGCCAGATGCGCGGGGTGGGCATCGCCTTCTCCAACTTCCTGAATGTGCCCATCGAGATCGGCGTGATCGTGGGCGCGATCGTGGTGATGTTCTACGCCGTGCTGGGGGGCATGAAGGGCATCACCTACACCCAGGTGGCGCAGTACTGCGTGCTGATCTTCGCCTTCATGGCGCCGGCCATCTTCCTGTCGCTGCAGATCACCGGTTCGCCCATTCCGCAACTGGGTTTCGTAGGCAACGCCCAGGACGGGACGCCGCTTCTGCTCAGTCTGGACCGGACCCTGACGGACCTCGGGTTTTCCGCCTACACCGAAGGGACCAAGGCGCGCATCGACGTGTTCGCCATTACCCTGGCCCTGATGGTGGGAACAGCGGGTCTGCCCCACGTGATCATCCGCTTCTTCACCGTGCCCAAGGCCTCGGATGCGCGGAAGTCAGCCGGCTACGCCCTGGCCTTCATCGCCATTCTCTACACCACTGCCCCGGCCGTGGCCGTGTTCGCCCGTACCAACTTCATCGATACGGTTCACCAGTCGGAGTACTCAGTGGACGTGCGGCGGGGCGAGGCCACGGCGGCGGAGCAGGGCGAGGGCGCCACGCCCCAGTGGTTCTACAACTGGGAGCGCACCGGGCTTCTGGAGTTCACCGACAAGGACGGCGACGGCCGCATCCGCTACGCCGCCGACCCCGAGGTCAATGAGGTGACCAGGCTGGACCAGGACATCTTCGTGCTGGCCAATCCGGAGATCGGCGGCCTGCCTGCCTGGGTCATCGGGCTGGTGGTGGCGGGCGGTCTGGCGGCGGCCCTGTCCACGGCGGCGGGCCTGCTGATGGTCATCTCCTCGGCGGTGTCCCACGACCTGTGCAAGAAGGTGCTGTTCAAGGGCATGAGCGATGCGCGCGAACTGCTGGTGGCGCGGCTGGCGGCGGTGGTTGCGGTGCTGATCGCCATTCTGGCGGGCATCTATCCGCCCGGCTTCGTCGCGGCGGTGGTGGCCTTCGCCTTCGGCCTGGCGGCGGCCAGCTTCTTCCCGGCGATCTTCCTCGGCATCTTCTGGAAGCGCATGAACAAGCACGGCGCCATCTGGGGCATGATCTCGGGGCTGACGATCACCGGCGCCTATCTGATCCACTTCAAGGTCGGGTTCTCGCCCATGGTCATCGGCGTCACCGCCCTTGTGCTGGCTTTGGCGGTTTTCGTGCTGCATCTGGGCGCGTCCCAGGACAGCGGACGGCGCTTCACCCCCTTCGCGGCGGCGTCGGGCGTGCTGGTCCTGATCGGGCTGGCCGGCCTGTTCGGCCTGTTCCCCGGCGCGCCCGTGGGCACGCCCGAGGCCTGGTTCCTGTCCATCTCGCCCGAGGGCTTCGGCGCCGTGGGCATGCTGATCAGCTTCGCCGTCTCGATCGTCGTCACCCTGGCTACGCCCGCACCGCCGGCCGAGGTCCAGGCCATGGTCGAGGAGATCCGCCTGCCGTCCGCGAGCTAGCGGTCCGGCAGGCGAAAGGGCGCGCCCGACGCCGGTTCGCTCAGGCGGCGTCAGGAATGCGGGCGATGACCTTGATCTCGAAATCAAATCCGGCGAGCCAGGTCACACCCACGGCGGTCCAGTTCGGATAGGGGGGCCGGGGAAACACCTCGGTCTTCACAGCCATGAAGGCCTCGAACTGGCGCTCAGGATCGGTGTGAAAAGTGGTGACGTCGACAATGTCCTCCAGCGTGCAGCCGCCCGCCTGAAGCGTCGCCCTGAGGTTGGCGAACGCCTGCCGCACCTGATCCTTGTAGTCGGGTTCCGGGCTGCCATCCGCGCGGCTTCCCACCTGGCCCGAGACAAAAAGCAGATCCCCCGAGCGGATGGCGGCGGCATAGCCATGGGCGTCATAGAGGGCGTGGCGCTCGGCGGGATAGACGGGTTCTGGCCTGGTCATGTTCGGGTCCTTTGTCGGGTGATCGCCGCGCTTCACAGGGCGCGGGCGGCATGGCATACGCTTCGTATGTCAGTTGGTCGCATACGAAACGTATGTCAATGAGCCGGCTCGGTTGATGATCCTGATCCACGAGGCGCGTGATGGCCGAAAAGACCCGAGCGGACATGATGGAGGAAACCCGCGCCAAACTGATTGCGGCCGGGCGACAGGCCTTTGCGGAGAAAGGGTTCGCCGCCGCGTCCATGGATGATCTGACGGCGGCTGCGGGCCTGACCCGCGGCGCGCTCTATCACAATTTCGGTGACAAGAAGGGCCTGCTGGCGGCTGTGGTCGCGCAGGTCGACGGCGAGATGGCGGCGACGGCTCGAGAGGCGGGCCGGCAGGCTGACGGCGCCTGGGCGGCGCTGCTCGCGGAAGGGGCGGCCTATATCGAGCTGGCGCTCGATCCGGAGATCCAGCGCATCGTCCTGCTGGATGGCCCAGCCTTTCTTGGCGACCCCTCGCAATGGCCCAGCCAGAGCGCCTGCCTTGAAGCCACGCGCGACGCCGTGACCGACCTGATGAGGGCGGGGGCGCTCAAGCCGGTGGATATAGAGGCCGCAGCGCGGTTGTTGAACGGGGCCGCGTTGAACTCGGCGCTTTGGGTTGCGGCCAGCGAGGAGCCGCAGAAGACCCTTCCAAAAGCCGTCGAGGCCTTCAAATGCCTGGCTTCCGGATTCCTGGCGGACTGACCAGAGGAACGGCCAGTCAGCCAGGATCACGGGTCGACGCTAGTCCCCCCGCACGTGCGCATTCAGGAAGGCCAGGTAGGCTTCCTGTGCGGTGATGCGGTTCTCGCGGCGCAGGAAGCCGTGGCCCTCGTCGGGGAACAGGACGTATTCCACCGGCACGTCGTTGGCGCGGATGGCGGCGACCAGTTCGTCGCTCTCCACCTGCAGCACGCGCGGGTCGTTGGCGCCCTGCACCACCAGCATGGGCCGGACGATGTTGGAGGCGTGGAACAGCGGCGAGATGCGGCGGTGGCGCTCGGCGTCGGTGGCCGGGTCGCCCATCTCGTCATAGAGGGCGTCGCGCTGGGCGCCCCACCACGGCGGGATGGACTCAAGCGTGCGCACCCAGTTGGTGACGCCGAAGATGTTGACCCCCGCCTCGAAGGCTTCCGGGTGGAAGGCCAGGGCCGCCGCGGTGATGTAGCCGCCATAGGAGCCGCCCATCACCGCCACCTGGTCGTCGGCCACCCAGTCCTGATCGCGTAGCCACTGGCCGCCGTCGACGATGTCCTGAAGGTCCGCCTCGCCATGGGCGCGGTCGTCCATGTGGAAGAAGGTCTTGCCGTAGCCGGACGAGCCCCGGTTGTTGGCGCCCAGCACCGCATAGCCGTGATTGACCAGATGCTGGACCATGGCCGAATAGCCGCGCCGGGTCTGGCCGCCCGGCCCGCCGTGCACCAGCACCAGCGCGGGGACCGGATTTTCGGCCGAGGCGCCGCGGGGGCGATACAGCACCGCCGGAACCTCAACGCCGTCCGAGGCGCGGTAGCGGACGATGACAGCCTCCACCAGATCGCTTTCGGCGATGGCCGGGTTCAGGGCCGTGGTCAGGCGCCGCGCCTGTCCCGTTCCCAGATCCGCCACGAACACGTCCGACGGCGAGGTGTCGGATGCGACGGTGAAGGCGATGGCGCTTTCGTCGGCGTTGAAGCGCACCTGGCCGATGTCGCCGTCGGGCACGCCGGTGAGGGCCACGGGCTGGTTTGTGGTGGTGTCCAGCAGGGTCAGTTGGGTGGAGGCGTCGGCGTTGACGGCGGACACGCGGTAGCGGCCGGACGGCGAGAAGGCGACGTACATCACGTCCCAGTCGGCCGCGAGGTAGGGCGTCTTCTCGCCGGTGGACAGGTCGTGGCGCCACGCCTGATTGAACTCGCCGTGCGCGTTGGTGGCGTAGATCAGGGCGCCGCCGTCCGGGGTGAAGTCGTAGGTCCCGTGGGCGACATTGCCCTCATGCTCGGTGATGAGCACCGGCTCGCCGCCGGTCTGCAGGTCCACCAGATAGACGTCGGAATTGGCCGAGGTGATGGGCTTGTCCATGGCCAGCCAGCGCCCGTCACGCGAGATCGCCGAGATGAACATGCCGGGGTTCTCGTAGACCAGCCGGCTCTCGTAGGTGGCTGCGTCATAGGCGTAGAGGTCGAACACCTGCGGGTCGCGGGCGTTGGAGGTGACCCAGAATGTCGACCCGTCGGCGCTCCAGCCCAGCAGGTCGGCCTTCACATTGTCGCCGGGCGTCAGGTCGCGGACCGATCCGTCCTCCTCGCGCACATAGACATGAGTCAGCTCGCTGCCCCCGCCGCCGGAATCAGCGGTCAGCAGCACCCTGCCGTCGTTCGGAAAATAGCTCTCGGCGAAGGTGGCCACGTCGGTTGAGGCCGTGAGCGGCACGGGATCGCCGCCGTTGAGGGGCAGGGCCCAGGCGTTGAACACGCCCGTGCGGTCGCTGGAGATCAGGATCGAGGATCCGTCCGGCGAGAAGGCCGCCCCGGCAGGGCTGGCCATGCTGTAGCTGGTGGTCTCGAAGAACTGGGCGGCGGTGTAGGTGCGCGGCGCTTCGGCCGATGCAGCGGTCTGGGCCAGCGCCGGGACGGGCGCGAGCAGGGCGGGGACGGCGGCGGTCAGGGCGAGGGCCGAGACCAGGCAGGCGAGCTTACGCATGGAGAACCCCTCTATCGATGATGACCTCTAGAGGCGGCAATCCATCACGACGGATGCAGACTGTCGCCGAAATAATCGCCGGTCGTTGAGCCGACGGTAACCGGCGCCGTGGCAGGGAGGGCGCTTAACTGTCGGGGAACGCCCATGTCCGTCGCGCCAGCGCGCACTGACCGCCGGGGAGACATCCAGGGCCTGAGGGCCGTGGGCGCCCTGCTGGTCGCCGTGTTCCACATCTGGTTCGCCCGGGTGTCGGGCGGGGTGGACGTGTTCTTCGTGGTGTCCGGCTTTCTGCTGATCGGCTCGCTGGGCCGGGAGACGGTTGCCAAGGGCTCGGTGGACCTGATCCGCTATGCCGCCAAGCTGGCCAAGCGGTTGTTGCCCGCGTCCCTGTTCGTGCTGGTGGTGATCGTCCTGACCGCCCCGCTGTGGGCGCCGGGGGTGCGGTGGGAGCCCTACGCCAAGCATGTGATCGCCTCTGCAGCCTATCTGGAGAACTGGTATCTGATCCGGTTCTCCACCGACTATCTGACCCGCGACGCGGCCACCCCGCCGGTCCAGCACTACTGGGCCATGGCGGTACAGGTGCAGGCGCTGGTGTTCTTCGGCGTGGCCATGTGGGGTCTGGCGTGGGCGCTGGGCAAGACGGCTATCGACCGCACAAAGGCCGTGACCGGGTTCCTGATCCTGATGTTCGTGGGCTCGCTGGCGTGGTCGGTGATCCATACGGCGCGCGACCAGCCCGCCGCCTATTTCGACACCTTCGCCCGGCTGTGGGAGTTCGCCCTGGGCGGCATCGTCGCCCTGATCCTGCCGCGACTGAAGCTGGGCGAGGGGATGCGGCTGATCGTCGGCTGGCTGGGCCTGGCCCTGATCCTGTCGTGCGGCTTCCTGCTGCAGGTCTCCACCGTGTTTCCCGGCTATGCGGCCCTGTGGCCGACGCTCGGCGCGGCCATGGTGCTGATCGGCGGTCTGGGCGTCAGCCGCTTCGGCGTGGCGCGGCTGCTGGGCAGCCGTCCATTCACCTGGCTGGGGGACCGGTCCTATGGGCTGTATCTGTGGCACTGGCCGATCCTGCTGGCCTATCTGGCGATCAGCGAACGGACCGTGGCCACCCCGCTGGCGGGTCTGGTCATCATGGGCGCGTCCATCCTTGCGGCGGACCTGACCCTGCGCTTCATCGAGGGACCGACGCGGTATCTCAGCGAGGCGAAACCCTGGCGCATCCTGATCGCCGGAGCCGCCGCCGTGGCGGTCGCCGGCGGGGTCGCCGTGGGCTGGATCGGCTACACCAAATTCCAGGCCCGCGCCGAGTGGGCGCGGCTGGCGGATGCGGATGTGTACCCCGGCGCCGGTGCCTTCGGACGGGACATCCCCGAGGCGCCGGTGACGCCCGGCCCGTTCACCGTGCGCGCCGACCGGCCCGAACTCTACGACAACGGCTGCCACCAATCCGAGACCGGGACCGCCACACCCAACTGCGTCTATGGCGACCCGGATGCGCCCTACACCCTGGCGGTGGTGGGCGGCTCCCACGTGACCCAGTGGTTCCCGGCCTTGGTCGGGGCGGTGGAAGGATCGGACTGGAAGCTGATGATCTTCACCAAGAGCGCCTGTTTGTTCCGCGAGACGCCAGAGCCGCACGAGCCCCCGTCATGTGCGGAATGGAACCGCAATGTCATGGCCGAGCTGGAGCGCATCCGTCCCGACGCGGTCTTCACCACCACCACGCGCGGTGAGTATTCGGCCGATGAGGTGGCTCCGGGATACGTCGAACGCTGGCGCGAGCTGGAGGTGCTGGGCATCCCCATCGTCGGCATGCGCGACACCCCGTGGTTCCAGTTCGATGTGGCGGAGTGTGTGGAGCGCTTCGGCCGCGATGCGGCTCGGTGCTCACGGGCGCGGGCGGACCTGCTGTCGCCGGAAAACCCGACGCTTCAGGTGACCGGGATCGACCGTCTCTATCCGCTCGATTTCTCGCGCTTCTTCTGTGACGAGACCACCTGTCCGGCGGTGGTGGGCAATGTCATGGTCTATCACGACACCCACCATTTCGGATCGACCTACGCCCGCTCGCTGGCGCCGATGCTCCGGGATGAACTCATGCCGGTGCTGGACCAGATCGCGGCGGCGCGTTGACCTGAGCATTCAATCCCGAAGGAGGTTTGCATCGTCCCAACCTTCAGGGCCGAACCAGCGGCATACCAATCGGGAGTTCAGGGCGTGCAGACGTTCAAAAGACGCCCTCGGCGCGAAGCGCGCACATGAGAGGTATTCCAGCCGGGGGCAGCTCCCAAGGGCCGACAGGTCCTGATCTTTCAGTCGGACCGACGTGGCGAAGAACGCCTTGAGACTCTTCAGCCCGCTTAAGGGCGCCAGGCTGGGAATGACGTGTGGCTTCCAGATGCTGCCTTCGATGCCCAGAACTTCAATGTGATCGGCGCCCCGCAGCCAATCGATCTCGGTCATGTGTCCTAGGTTTTCGATGAATAGGGTCTTGAGCGAAGATAGTTCGAGCAGCGGCTTGAAATCCGTGATGCGCCTTGGGCTGACGAGGCGGAGATGCTTCAGTTTTTTCAGGGCGTGCAACGGGCTCAGGTCGTGCGCGGTGACAGGGTGTTCCAGCTCAAGCCGTTCAAGGTTCACCAGTGTGCCGATTTCGGCGAGATACGACTGATCTGCCGCACCTGCGATCAAATGCGTGAGAGAGAGGCGCTCTCTGATGCCCTTGTGAGAGGCTTTCTTGCGGTTCAGCCAAGCGCGCTCCGCCCCAGGGGGAACTGTGGATGCGTTGTCACACTGAATCTCGAACCACTCGTTCCAGTCGTGGCCGTCGAGGCCTCGAAAACGGGCGTTGAGGTTGGAATCCAGGGCGGTTAGCGAGGCGGGCGTGAAAGGATAAATCGTCCTGGCGCCCGCCGCCGTCATGCCGGAACCACCGCCGTCGTGTCCCGAATGAAGCCGCCGCCCAGCAGGCGGTCGGGATCGGCGGGGTCATAGAGGACGCAGGCCTGGCCCGGCGCCACGCCTTCCTCGCCGTCGTCGAACACCACGGCCACCGCCCCGTCCTGAATGGCCAGGCGGGCGGGGGACGGATCGCGGGTGGAACGCACGCGCGCCAGCACGGCCGCGCCGTCTCGGGCCGCTTCCTCGATGGACGCCTGATCGCCCAGCCAGTTGGTTTCCTCCAGCGTCAGTGACGCGGTCAGCAGCGCCTCGCGGGGGCCGACGATGACTCGGCGGGCCTCGGGTTCCAGCTTGATGACAAACAGGGGCTCGCCCACCGCCACGTTCAGACCCCGGCGCTGGCCGATGGTGTAGTCGGTGATGCCGGAGTGCGTACCCAGCACGCGGCCGTCCATGTGCACGATCTCGCCGGCTTCCCGCCCCTGCGGCCGCAGCCGGTCGATCAGGGTGCGGTAGTCGCCGGTGGGCACGAAACAGATGTCCTGGCTGTCCGGCTTGGCCGCGATCTTCAGGCCCAGTTCGGCCGCCACGCCGCGCACCTGTGGCTTCTCCAGATCGGCCAGGGGAAAGCGCAGGTAATCGAGCTGATCCGCCGTGGTGGCGAACAGGAAATAGGACTGGTCGCGCGAGTGATCGACGGCCTTGCGCATCTGCGCGCGATTGCCGACGGCGGCCCGGCGGACGTAGTGGCCGGTGGCCATGGCCTCGGCGCCCAGATCGCGGGCCACATTCAGCAGGTCGCGGAACTTCACCGTCTGATTGCAGCGGATGCAGGGCACCGGGGTCTGGCCGCGCAGATAGCTGTCGGCGAACTGGTCGATCACCGCGTCGCGGAAGCGGCTTTCATAATCCAGCACATAGTGTGGGATGCCGATCATCTCGGCCGCCAGCCGGGCGTCGTGAATGTCCTGACCGGCGCAGCAGGCGCCCTTCTTCTTCAGCGCCGCGCCGTGGTCGTAAAGCTGCAGCGTCACGCCCACCACGTCATAGCCGGCCTTCGCCAGCAGGGCCGCCACCACGGTGGAGTCCACCCCGCCCGACATGGCCGCCACCACCCGCGCGCCCATGGGCAGGCCGACCGCCGCGCGCGCGGACTCGATCGCTGCGTCCATGTCGGTGCGCGCGATGTCGGGGACAGGGCAGAGGGGCTCCATCAGGGTCATGGGCGCCATTTAGGGGCTAAAGACGGAGAATTCGAGGCTGCGGCCAAAGGAAAGGGCCGCGTCCTTGCGGACACGGCCCCCAAACCTTCGGAGAAAACCGCGACTACTGGCGGTAATGCTGGATGCGCGTGGTGCGCAGGCCCTGCATGCCCCATTTGTCGATCGCCTTTTGCCAGGCGATGAATTCCTCGGCGGTCAGACGATAGCGCTCAAGGGCGTCCTCGAGCGAGATCAGACCGCCGCGCACGGCGGCGACCACCTCCGCCTTGCGGCGGATGACCCAACGGTCGGTGTTGGGCGGCGGCAGGTCGGCGAGGGTCAGCGGGGTGCCCGTCGGGCCCACCACATACTTCTCGCCGCGGTTATTTAGGCGCTGTTCTTTCAGCATGGGCTTGAGCCTCGTACGTCACCATCACAGTCAGGAGCATAGGCCGACGCCCTAAAAGGCCGCTTAAGCGCCGTGGTGAACGGAAAGATAAAATCCGCCCTCTCCCAACGGATTCCACGGGTATTGCTTAGGTAATGATTCATCGACTCTAACGATTACTTGCCCGCGTATCAGCGTTTGATCCGCAGAAGCTCCTCAAGCATCTCGTCCGCTGTGGTGATGATTTTCGAGGAGGCGGAGTAGGCGCGCTGGGTGGTGATCAGGCCTGTGAACTCGGTGGACAGGTCCACGGTCGAGGCTTCCAGCTGGGACGCGCCGACGAATCCGGCGCCGCCCGTGCCCGGCGCCTTCAGGTTGAAGGTGCCGCTGCCCTGGGTCACGCGATAGGCGTTGCCGTTGACCGGGCTGAGGCTGTCCGGGCTGGGGAAGGTGGCCAGGGCGACCTGGGCGATCTTGCGCATCACCCCGTTGTCGAAGATGGCGGTGACAAAGCCCATGTCGTCGATCTGGATGTCCGTCAGATTGCCGAAGGCGGTGCCGTTGGTCAGGGTCGCCTGCACCACCGAGGCGCTGTCGTACTGGGTCAAGCCGCCGGCTGAGGCGTTCAGATCGAAGCTGACGGTCTGGTTCTGGATGCCCAGGCCGTCGGCCCAGCGGAACTCTCCCGCCGCCGGGGGCCCGCTGTCCGAGGCGCCGAAGGTCAGGCTGGCGTTCTCCGGGTCGTCGAACAGGGCGGCGGCGCCCAGGGCCTGCATGGCCGCCACGTCCAGACGGCCGTCCTGGGTGAAGGCGATGAGGCCGGAGCGCAGCTGGCCGTTGGTCAGGCCGGCCCCGGTTTCCACGTCGTCGGCGGGGATGGCGCGGATCTCGGCGTACCACTGGTTGGGCGTGTCGCTCTTGAGGAAGGACACCGCCAGGCTGCGCTGGCCGCCCTTGGAGTCCGACACCGGGATGGTCAGCTCAAAATCGGGCCGCACGCCGGTGCCCGTCTCGGGATCCCACATGGCCATGGAGTTGGTGGCCGGATCATAGGCGTTGGGCCCTGCTGTTGTGACGGCCAGGGCCTCGGCCGACACGACCTGGCTGGAGCGCAGATTGGCGTTCAGCTGTACCCGGGTGGTAGCCTCGGCCGTGCCGCCGACCGTGCCCACATTGATGGAGCGCAGGCGGTTCAGGTCCGACGGATCGGTGTTGATGTTGCCCTCGGTGTCCACCGGCCAGCCCTGCAGGTAGAGCCCGGCCGTGTTCTTGAGGTAGCCCATCTCATCGACGCGGAAGGCGCCGGCGCGGGTGAACAGCCGGGTGTCCGCCGGGGTCAGGTTTTCGGACCGCTCGGCCACCACGAAGAAGCCCGCGCCCGAGATGCCCAGATCGGTGGATGAACTTGTGCGCTGCAGCTGGCCGGACTGGCTGATGAAGTTCCGGGTGGAGGCCATGACTCCGCCCGCGGAATAACCGGAGCCGTGGCTCTGGTTGTTGACCATGGTCTGGAACTCGCCCTGGGTGCGCTTGTACCCGATGGTGTTCACATTGGCGATGTTCTGGGAGATGGCGGACAGGGCGGCCGAGTTGGCGGCGAGGCCCGAGACGCCGGCGAGAAGCGCGCTATTGATGCTCATGGTGAGACTCCTGCGAAGAGAGAGGTGACTGGGTTCAGTTGAAAGGGTTCAGGGCCGAGGCGATGGAGGCCAGCAGGCTCTCCTCGTCCTCGTCGGGCGGAAGTTGGGCCTGGGCCTGCTCCTCCAGGGCGATGACGTGGGTCAGGGGCACGACCGAGCGGCCGATGGTCAGGTAGGGCTGGCCGTTGTACATCTCGACGCCGCTGACCCGGCCGCGGATCAGCACCTGGGAATCCACTCTCGAGCCGCCCGCCGAGGCGGCGGTCACGCGCAGGGTGTAGACGCCGCCCTCCTGGACCTGACCGCCGCCGGTGGTCTGGCCGTTCCAGGTGAAGTCGTGAATGCCCTCGGACGTCTGGCTGGCCTGGCCGGTCCAGATCACGTCGCCGTTGCCGTTCAGGACCTGGACGGTCGCCGAGGCGGCGTTGGAGGCGAGCTCGTAGCTCCAGGTGGCCTGGCCATCCTGGAACTTGACGGCTTCCCAGGCTGCGGTGGCTTCGCGGCCGATGTAGTTGGCCGCGTTGGCCATGCCGCCCCCGCCGCTCTGCTCCAGCAGGGCGGTGAGGAGATCGTTGGTCAGCAGTTGCTGCTCGACCCCCGCCATCTGGGTCAGTTGTGATGTGAACTGGTTGGAGTCGACCGGCGAAAGGGGATCCTGATTCTTCAACTGGGCTGTCAGCAGAAGAAGGAAGGTCTCGAAGTTCGAGGCCAGCATCTGGCTGCCGGAGTTCAGCCGGCTCCCGGCCTGGGTGGTCGAAATGGCGTCAACCATGGTCAGACTTTCATGTCCACGCCCTCGGGCGTGAGAGCCAGGGCCGCCCATCGGGACGGCGGGGGAGGTGCAGGAGCGTCGTCGATCAGCTGTCCGGCCCCGGCGAAGGCGCGGCCGGGCCGACGGTCAAAGGGATTGTCAGCGCCGTGGTCCCGGGGGGCCTCGCGGTCCGTAAATTCCAGGGCGTCCTCGCTCATCCGGAAGCCGGACGCCTCCAGCTGACGGCGAAGATCGTCCACCCGGCCGCGCAGCTCGGCGGCCGCAGCTGGATTGTCGAAGGCCAGACGGGCAGACAACTGGCCGTCGGAGTCGATCTCCATGCTGACGTCCACACGGCCCAGACCCTCGGGGGTGAGCGCCATCTCGAAGCGGGTGGAACGGCCCTCCAGGCGGCGCACGATCTGGGCAGCCATCAGGGCCGTGGTCTCGATGGTGGCGCGTGACAGGCCCGTGGGCAGGCCGTCACGGGCCGAGAGGGGCGTGGACGCGACGGTGTCCAGGGTGCGGGCAGCCTCGCCTTCACCCTGCGGCAGGGCGGCGTCCACGGGGGGCGGCGCAACCTCGATCTTGGTCGGGCCCGGCTGTCCAGCCTGGGCCTGAGCCATGTTCA
The DNA here is from genome assembly GCF_046293315.1 of Brevundimonas sp. GTDB lineage: Bacteria > Pseudomonadota > Alphaproteobacteria > Caulobacterales > Caulobacteraceae > Brevundimonas. The sequence continues at coordinate 104,649 of NZ_JBKBPF010000003.1, read as the reverse complement.
GGCCGCCCGGCTGGAGGATGGCGGAGAACGCCGACGGAATCTGGGCGCTGGCTGCGGGGCGCGCGGCGTCTGCCGTTTCCGAGGCTGTGGCCAGAAGCGGGTTCATGAACGGCTCGCGGCGATCGCTGCGTCGCCCGGTGTCGTCCGGGACATCCCGCTGGGCCTGCATCATCCGCCCCGCTTCGCCCGGAGCAACAGCGCCGCCGCCTCGCACCGCCGCCTGCATCGCCTCAACGGCGCCGGACGAGGGCTTTTGCAAAGCCGGCGTTTCCGTCGTCTCCGCAGTCATCACCGTCCCGGACGCCGCCGGTTGCCCCGCGGGCTCATCAGGCACGGCGGGGCTGGACGCGGGGACGAGAGGCGGCGCCCCGGAGGGGGGGGCGCCGAAGGCGGAGCCTGCGGGCGTCGTGGCGGACGGGCCAGCGGCGGACGTCGCGGGCGCTCCGCCCTGACGGGTCAAGGGCCCGGTCGCCGACGCCGCGTTCAGCCCGGCGTCAGGGTCCGCAGACGCCAACGCGGGCGTGGCGGCCGCAGCAGAGAAGGACGGGGCATTCTGACCGTTTGCCGGGGGCGCAGGAGCGGCGTTGGCCGTGGCGGTCGACGGGGCGGTCGCCGGGTCCAGAACCGGTGCGCCTGTCTGCGCCGCCGCCGCGGGGGCGGCTCCATTCGCATGCACAGGCGAAGCCGCCGACTTGTGGCCGTCGTCGCCGGCCTCGGCTCCCATGTCGTCCCCGGGTGCGGGAAGGTCCCCGGCAGGCGCTTCGGCGGGCGTCTGGCCAGAGTTCAGCAACTGCCCCTGGATCGCAAGCAAGGGCCCTGCGGCGACATCCGTGCTTGTCGGCGTGGGCGCGAAGGGCGGCGAAGGCACACCGAAGACCTGCGGCTCGCCCTCGGGGCCATCCGTCGTCGTGTCGGCCCCGGGGTCGAGACCCGCCTGCGGGCCCGACTTTGCAGTGGCCGGCGTTTGCAGGGCCAGAAAGCCTGCGAAGACCTCCGCCGCGTCCGCATTGGCCGCCGCAGGCGCGCCGATCCCACCGCCATTTGAGGCGGGGGCGGACAGGACCGTGAGAAGATCAAGCGCGGACATGGCGCGGGGGAGCCTTGCGAACAGGGGGATGGGGCGGCGCCTGCTGCGCCCGGTGCTTCATCATGGGTCAAGCAACCCCCGCGCCAGTCAGAGGATGACAGTCAGCCGATTGATTACGTGGAATAAATTCAGTCTCGTCAAAGGACGGCTCGCAGCGCAAGGGGTGTTTTTTGCCGCGCTGGCGGCCGGTTTTTGCCCGGCGTCACGTCGCGCGCCCGTTTGGCCCGCCATTTGCGCCGTGGGGGACGCGGACTTACGGCCGCACACAGAGACCATCATGAATATCAATGACTTGAGCAAATCGATCTGCGGACTCGCCGGGCAAAAATCGCCACGGCGCCAGCAGGCTTTGCCGGGTCGTCAGCCGGAAGGCGTACGCACATGTCCCTGAACATGATCATGAACACCGCAACCTCGGGCATGATGACCGCCCAGGGGCAGTTGCGGGTGATTTCGGACAACGTCGCCAACGTCAACACGCCCGGTTACGTGCGCAAGATCGGCGAGCAGCAGGCGATGACCACCCAGGGTGTGGGGGCGGGCGTCGAGCTGACGCGGGTGCGCCTGGCAACAGACCGCTTCCTGCAGGCCGCCAGCTTCAACGCCGGGGCCGAAGCGGCGCGCCAGGGCGTGCGCTATGAACTCTACGACCGCATCCAGTCCCTGTTCGGCAATCCCAGCGGCGGGACCGACTTCTTCAGCCAGGTCGAGACGATGTTCTCGGCCTTCGCCGTGGCGGCGGAGGACCCCGTCTCATCGCCGCGCCGGCAGGAGGCCCTTTTCCGCGCCCAGACCCTGTTCGACGAAGCGGCCCGGATCCAGACGCAGATTCAGGCCGTGCGGGAGGACGCAGACGGTCGGCTGAAGAGTGCGGTGGATGGCGCCAACATGCTGCTGGAGCAGATCGAGGCCCTCAACATCGAGATCTCGCGCGCCACCGTGACCGGCTCCGACGCCTCCGGGGCCGAAAGCGCCCAGGCCCGGCTGATCGGCGAACTGTCCCAGATCATGGACGTGCGGGTTTCGGCGCGCACTCAGGGCGGTGTGACGGTACGCACCAACGCGGGGGTCATGCTGGCCGGCGATGGTCACGCCACCCTGGAGTACCAGCGCGCAGGCACGGTCAATTCCGAGAGCGCCTTCTCCGACGTCTGGGTCACCGAGCCGCGCGGCACCAAACGGGCTCTGGCGGAAAGCATCACCTCGGGCGAGATCAAGGGCCTGCTGGAACTGCGCAATGTGGAGGCGCCGGCCGCGGCCGAGCGGCTGGCCGAGCTGGTCACCCGCGTCGCCGACGAACTGAACCGCGCCCACAACGCCAACAGCGCGGTGCCGGCCTCGTCCACCCTGACCGGACGCAATGTGGGACAGTCGTTCGAGAACGCCATCGCCGGCTTCACCGGGACTACCAATATCGCCGTGGTCAATCCGCAGGGTGTGGTGCAGGCCCAGGTGGAGATCGTCTTCTCGGGTGGGGCCATGACCGTCAACGGCACGGCCGCTACCCCGGCCACCTTCTTGGCGGTGCTGAACGCAGAGCTGGGCGGCCAGGCGACGGCCACCTTCGCCAACGGCGTGTTGAGTCTGAGCACGGGCGGGGCGAACGGCGTCGTCATCGCGGACGACCCGGACGATCCGACCAGCAAGACCGGGCGCGGCTTCTCGCACTTCTTCGGCCTGAACGACCTGGTCTCCACCGACCGCATGGCGCTGTACGAGACCGGCCTGACCGGACTGTCGGCCCATGGCTTCACGCCGGGCGAGACCATCAAGTTCCGCTTCACGGGCGACACGGGCGCGCGCTTGCGCGACATCGAGGTGACCATTCCGCCGGGGGGCGCCGTGGACGACCTGCTGGCCACCATGAATGACCCCAGCACCGGGCTGGGCTACTATGGAACCTTCGCCCTGGACGGGTCGGGCGCCCTGACCTTCACCCCAAGCAGAATGCCTGCTCCCCAGTTGTCGGTTCTGGAGGACCGGACAACCCAGGTCCCGTCGGGCGTGTCCCTGACGGAGCTCTTCGGCATCGGCGGCGGAGTCAGGTCGTCGCGGGCCGACGGCTTCTCGATCCGGGCCGACATCGATGCGAACCCATCGCGCCTTGCCCTTGCCCAACTGGACCTCAACGCTGCACCGGGAACCCAGGCTCTCTCGTCGGGCGACGGTCGCGGCGCCCTGCTGCTGGCCGACGCGGGACAGCGGGCGGCGGCCTTTCAGGCGGCGGGCGGCGCCCAGGGCGGGGCCATATCGATCTCCCGTTACGCCTCTGAAATGGCGGGCGACATCGGGGCGCGGGCGTCCATCGCCAAGGATCGCCGGGACGCCGCGACGACGCTGCACCAGGAAGCCAGATCGCGCCAGATGTCCGAGGAGGGCGTGAACATGGACGAGGAACTGGTCCTGCTGACCACCTATCAACAGGCCTTTAACGCGTCGGCGCGAATGATCCAGGCGGCCAGCGACATGTACGACACCCTGATTGGAATGCTGCGATGAACCGTGTCTCGACAATGGGCAACTACCAGAGCGCCCTGCTCAACCTGATGTCGGCCCAGTCGCGTGGGCTGGAGGCCCAGAAGCGCATCTCCACCGAGAAGGTGGCGGACGATTTTGCCGGCTATGGCCGAGGCGCGGAGACCCTCACCGCCCTGAAGTCCGCGCAGAGCCGCATCCAGGGCTTCATCGAAACCGGCAAGGCGGTGGCGGGCCGCATGACGACCCAGGCCCTGGCGTTCGACCGCATCGCCGAGGGGGCGAGCGGCGCGCGCCAGGCGATCGCGGAGGGGCTGGCGGCCGGACGCGTGGACGGGCTGATGCAGGAGCTTCAGTCCTACTTCCAGATCGCCCAGGAAGGGCTCAACGCCAAGCACCAGGGCCGCCAGCTATTCGCGGGCGGCGACACCGAGACGCCGCCGGTGACGGTTTCCACCCTGGCGGATCTGGCGGCGGCGCCGAGCGTGGCCTCGGTGTTCGTCAACGACCGGTTGGCGACGGTGTCCAGGCTGGACGAGAACGCAACCCTTCAGACCGGCTTTCTGGCCGACGACGTGGGGAGCGAACTGTTCCAGATCTTTCGCGATATTCAGGAGTACCACACGGGCCCCAACGGGCCGATCGACGGCCTGCTGAACGACGACACGCGCGATTTCCTGACCACCCAGCTGGGCCGGTTCCGGGACGCCCACAGCAACATCACGGATGTGGCGGCGCGCTCCGGCTCGATGCAGGCGCGGGTGGACTCGCTGCTGACGTCTCACGACAATCAGCAACTGGCGCTGCAGGAACTGATCGGGGGTCGGACCGACGCCAACATGGCCCAGGCCGTCACCGACCTGCAGATGTCGCAGATTTCGATCCAGGCCTCGGCCCAGGTGATCAGCCAGCTTCAGTCCACGTCGCTGCTCAACCTGCTCAGGCTTTAGGCGGCGAAGACCCGCGCCCGGTCCGCGTCGATCATCACGGACACGTCTTCCCCGACGGCCGGGACTCCGCCATGCAGGCGCAGGCGCGCCGTCTGGCCGCCGGCGATCACGGTGACTTCGTGGAAGCCGCCGCCGAAAGCCACCGACCCGATCTGGGCGCGGGCGCCCTCCAGCCACAGGCGCAGGCCCTCCGGCCGAACCATGACGGTTCCCGCACCGTCGGGCAGGCCCGGCGCAGGCACGTCGCCGAAAACCGTCTCGGCGACCCCGCCCGCAATGCGCGCGGGCAGGGCGTTGGCTTCGCCGAGAAGGCGCGCCGCCGCCATGCTGACGGGGTTCAGATAGCAGTCTCGCGGGTCGCCGACCTGCAGGATGCGGCCCTCGCTCATCAAGGCCAGATCGTCGGCCATGAGCAGGGCTTCCTCGGCGTCATGGGTCACGATCAGAACCGCCGCGCCCGCCGCGCGCAGGGCCGACAGCAGGGTCTGGCGCACCTCGGCCTTGAGATGGCTGTCCAGTCCCGAGAACGGCTCGTCCAGAAGTACGGCGGCGGGCTCGCGGGCCAGGGCGCGGGCCAGGGCCACCCGCTGCTGCTCTCCCCCCGACAGCATGTGCGGCCAGGCGTCGGCGCGGGCGGCCAGCCTGACCTTCTCCAGCAGGGCCAGGGCGCGCGCCTCGCGCGACTTGCGCGGCAGATGCCTCAGGCCGAACGCGACATTGGCCAGCACGCTCAGATGCGGGAACAGGGCGTAGTCCTGAAACACCAGCCCCACGCCGCGCTGTTCGGGCGGCACATGGACGCCGGGGCCGGACACCCTCTGGCCGCCGGCCGTGATCTCTCCTTCGTCCGCAGGCTCCAGCCCTGCGATCAGGCGCAGCAAGGTGGACTTGCCGCAGCCCGAGGGGCCCAACAGGCAAGTGATGCGGCCCGGCCGCAGATCGAGGTCTGCGGCCTGCACCGCCGTCTTGGCCCCATAGCGCCGGGAGACGCCGCGCGCGGAAACGGCGGGCTGGGCGAGGGTGGAACTGGCGGTCACAGGCATGTCCAAGGGGCGGATCCGATCAGGCAGGGGCGCCGGGGCGCGAAGCGGCGACCTTTCGCGTCAGCCATACCACCGCCGGCAGGGCCATGAGAACGATGATCAGGGATGGCCAGCCCGCCTGGGGCAGGCGCTCGTCTAGGGCGTAGTTGCTCGCCAGCACCGCCAGGGTGTCGAAATTGAACGGCCGCAGGATCAGGGTCGCGGGCAGCTCTTTCAGGACGTCGATGAACACCACGAGCGCCGCGGTCAGCAGCGAGCCCCAGGCGACGGGCAGTTGCACCGCACGGGCGGCGCCGCCCTCGGTGCGCCCCAGATTGCGCGCGGCCCAGATCATGTTGGGCGTCACCCGCGACAGGCCCGCGTCGATGGGCTCCAGCGCCGCCGCCATCAGCCGCGCGGCATAGGCGTAGATCAACAGCGCCAGCCCCATGCCGAAGCCCGAGGCCGCGCCGGGGAAGGTCTGCCAGACGAAAGCGGCCGGGACCAGAAGGCCGATGGCCATGACTGCGCCCGGCGTGGCGTAGCCGAGGCTGGCGATCCTCGCGGCGAGGGGCATGCTGCGGGCGCCGAGCGCGAGGGCGGTGGCGAGGCCGACGGTGACCACGGCCCCGGCGGCGCCCATGGTCAGGGTGTGCAAGGCCGCCCGCCCGATACGGGGCCACTCGGGCGTGACATCCAGCGACGACCACGCCAGCCAGCTGGCGGGCAGCAGCAGGCCGAAGGTCAGAAGCGCCAGACAGAACAGGGTGGCGACCCATGCCTTGACGCCGCTCAGGGTCGTGGTTGGCAACGGTCGCCAGCGGGCGCTGGGGCTCTCGAACCCGCGTCCGCGCCGGCCCCAGCGCTCCAGCCACATCAACAGCGCTGCGGCCCCCAGCAGCGGCAGGGCGAACTGGGCCGCGCTGGCTGTGGAGCCATAGACCGACCAGGCTCGCACCACGCCGGTGGTCAGGGTCTGGACCGCCAGAAACTGCACCGCGCCGTAGTCGGCCAGGGTCTCCATCACCGCCAGGGCGACGCCGGCCGCCAGCGCCGGACGAGCCAGCGGCAGGGCGGCGCGCAGGAACGCCTGACGCGGGGTGCAGCCGAGGGTTCGGGCGGCCTCCAGCGCATGCACCGACTGGTTCACGAAGGCCGCGCGCATGGCCAGATAGACGTACGGGTAGAAGGCGCAGCTGAGGATGAAGGCCGCGCCGTAAAGGGTGCGCATCTCGAGCGGCATGTCGAAACCCAGCGTCGGCCGCATCCACATGCGCAGCGGGCCGGCCACGTCGAACAGATCCGCATAGGCGTAAGCCACCGCGAAGGCCGGCGCCGCCAGCGGCAGGGCCAGGGCCCAGGCGAACAGGTTGCGGCCGGGAAACCGGTGCATCACCACCAGCCAAGCGGCGATGGAGCCTGTCACGCCCGTCAGCACCGCCACCATCACCGCCAGAGCCGCCGAGGTCAGGGCGTACCGCGTCAGGTCGCGGGCGGCGATATCGGCCGTTTCCCCTGACAGGGCGGCCATCACCACCCCGATCAGCGGCAGGATCGCCGTGAGCGCCGCGAGCAGGGCCAGCAGGCGCAGCGGGCTGAGCCGGAAAGGCGAAAACCCGCCCCGTCTTGCGACGGGGCGGGCGGTGTCGGCCGTCGGTGCGGCGACGGGGCTTATCGCCAGCCCGCCGCGCTGATCAGGCTTTGCGCTTCCGCCTGGCGCGGGCCGTAGGCGGACACGGGCATCGGGTGCGCCTCAAAGTCCGCATAGGCGTCCACCGGGGCGGGCGCCGGCACGTTCGGGCTGGCCGGGAACTCGTTGTTGTACTGCGACACGAGGGTCTGGGAGGGGGCGGAGGCCAGGAATTCCAGCAGGCGCACGGCATTGTCGCGGTTGGGCGCATTGGCCGCCACCCCGCCGCCGGACACGTTCACATGGCTGCCCTGGCCGTCCAGGCTGGGGAAGGCCAGCTTGACGGTCTCGGTGATCGCCCGGTCCCCCGCGTCATCGCCGCTGGCCAGCCGGATATAGTAGTAGCTGTTGGTCAGGGCCACGTCGCAGACCCCCGCTGCGATGGCGCGGATCTGGTCGCGATCGCCGCCTTCGGGCTGGCGCGCCATGTTGGCCACGATGCCCTCGACCCATTCGCGGGTCCGTTCCACGCCCCAGGCCTCGATCAGGGCGCCCACGAGGGACAGGTTGTAGACGTTGTCGCCGGACCGGACGCACAGCCGTCCCCGGAAGCGGGGCGAGGCCAGCTGTTCGTAGGTCGCCACCTCTTCAGGACGAACCCGGGCGGAATCGTAGGCCACGACGCGGGCCCGGCGGGAGAAGCCGAACCACTCGCCGCCCGGCGCGCGCAGGTTCTCGGGGATGGCGTCGTTCAGGGTTTCCGAATTGGCGGCCTGGAACAGGCCTGCGTTCTGGGCCCGCCACAGGGCGCCCGCGTCGGCGGTGACGAACACGTCGGCGGGGCTGTTGGCGCCCTCGCTCTGCATGCGGGCGATCAACTGGTCGGCGTTGCCCTCGATGCGGTTGACGCGGATGCCCGTCTCTTCGGTGAAGCGGTCGTACAGCGCCAGGTCCGCATCATAATGGCGCGCGGTGTAGAGGTTCACTTCGCCGGAGCCGCTCTCTGCAGCCTGATTGTTCTGGCCGCAGGCGGCCAGGGCGGCGGCGCCGGCGACGGCGGCGATCAGGGACAGGCGAAGACGCATGGGGAACTCCTCGTTCGGTTCGCCGTGGTCCTAGCGGCATTGAGAATAAATCGCAAGAACGCGGGGGGCTTGTTCTTCTGTGACTGAACGGAAACAGCTTGCGATACGTTAGGGCCAAACGCGGCACAGCCATTAGGCGACGCGCGGGGGCGAGGTATGATGCGCGCATGAAGGCTGCGGAATTCCAGATTGATTCGGGCGCGAAGGGCGCGGTCCTGCGCCTGTCCGGCGACTGGACCACAACGGGCCTGCGCCGCACCCCCGAGAAGCTGAACCGCGCCCTGGACGGGGTGCACGTGGACCAGCTGGACATCGGCGAGCTGGATGGCTTCGACACCGCCGGCGCCCTTGTTCTGGTTCAGGCCACCGCCAAGGCCTTGCCCGCCTCGGCCTGGAAAAGCCGGCCCGAAGCCGGGCGTATCTACGCCCTGGTCGAAAAGCTGGAGCGCGGCACCGCCGCCCCGCCCCAGCGACCCGACGCCATCACCCGCATCTTCGCCAGGATCGGCCACGGCTTTTACGATGTGATGGCCGAGATGATGCTCAGCATGGTCTTCCTGGGCCAGTTGATCCTGGCCGTCGGCAGCGCCCTGATGCATCCGGGCCGCATCCGCTGGCCCGCCTGGGTCAGCCATGTGGAGCGCGCGGGGCTGGACGCCATCCCCATCGTCATCGCCACCAACTTCTTCATCGGGGCCGTGATCGCTTTCATCGGGGCGGACCTGCTGCAGCAGTTCGGGGCCCAGGTCTTTGCGGTCGAGCTGATCGGCATTTCCGTCTTTCGCGAATTCGCGGTGGTGATCACCGCCGTGCTGCTGGCGGGCCGGTCATCCTCCGCCTTCGCCGCCGAGATCGGCTCCATGAAGATGAACCAGGAAATCGACGCCATGCGGGTGATGGGCGTCGACCCGTTCCAGGCCCTGGTGATCCCGCGTCTGGCGGCGCTTCTGATCATGCTGCCCCTGCTGACTTTCATCGCGGTGATCGCGGGCATGTTCGGCGGCCTGCTGGTCGCCTGGGCGCAGCTGGGTCTGGGCCCCTCCTTCTTCATCCAGCGCATCGAACAGAACGTCGGCATCGAGCATCTCTGGGTGGGGCTGTCCAAGGCGCCGGTCTTCGCCATCGTGGTGGCGGCCATCGGCTGCCGTCAGGGCATGGCGGTGTCCGGCGACGTGGAGTCCCTCGGCCGCCGGGTCACGGCCGCGGTGGTCCAGGCCATCTTCGCCATCATCTTCCTGGACGCCGTGTTCGCCCTGGTCTTCCTGGAGATGGGCGTATGACCGAGCGCGCCGAGCCCGTTATCGAGGTCGAGGGCATGGTCACCGCCTTCGGCGACCTCGTGATCCATCAGGATCTGGACCTGACGCTGGAACGCGGAGAAGTCCTGGGCGTGGTGGGGGGCTCGGGCACCGGCAAGACCGTGCTGCTGAACTCCATCCTGGGCCTGAAGAAGCCGGACGGTGGCCGCGTGCGCCTGTTCGGCACGGATGTCGCCGAAATGTCGAGGGCGGAGCACGCCGACGCCGAGCGTCGCTCGGGCGTGCTGTTCCAGCAGGGCGCCCTGTTCTCGGCGCTCACCGTGATCGAGAACGTCTCGTCACCCATGATCGAGCACACCAGGCTGTCGCGGGACACGATCCGCGAGCTGGCCGAGCTGAAGATCGCGATGGTGGGGCTGGGGCCGGAAAGCCATCACCTGAAGCCGGCCGAGTTGTCCGGCGGCATGCGCAAGCGCGCCGGTCTGGCCCGCGCCCTGGCGCTGGACCCCGAGCTTCTGTTTCTGGACGAACCGACGGCGGGGCTTGATCCCATCGGCGCCGCGGCCTTCGACACGCTGATCCGCACCCTGTCGGACGACCTGCACCTGAGCATCTTCATGATCACCCACGATCTCGATAGCCTGTATGCGGTATGCGACAAGGTCGCGGTGCTGGCTGACAAAAAGGTGGTGGTGAAGGCGCCGGTTCAGGATCTGGAGCGTTCCGATCATCCGTGGATCAAGGAATACTTCCTCGGCCCGCGCGGCAGGGCCGCCAAGGCCAGCACGACAGACAAACCCGACAGGAGCGCGGGATAACCATGGAAAGAGACGCCCATTACGCCGCCGTCGGCATGGCCACCGTCGCGATCGTCGCGGCGCTGGCGGTGTTCGTCATCTGGCTGGCCCGGTTCCAGTTCGCCAATGAGTATGACGTCTATGACATCGTGTTCTACGGACCGGTGCGCGGCCTTCAGGAGGGCGGAGAGGTCCACTTCAACGGTATTCGCGTCGGCGAGGTGTCGGATCTGAACCTGGACCCCAACCAGCCGGATCAGGTGGTGGCCCGCGTCCGCCTGGACGGCGGCACGCCCATCCGCGTCAGCTCGCGCGCCCAGCTTGAGCCCCAGGGCATCACCGGCCTGAACTACATCCAGGTCACGGCCGGGGACGCGGAAAGCGCGCTGCTGAAGTCCCAGTACGACGACGACGTCATTCCCGTGATCCAGAGCCAGCCCAGCCCCATCGCCGAGCTGCTGCAGGGCGGCGGGACCGTGCTGGCCGAGGCGGTGGACGCGCTCAATCGCATCAACAGGGTGCTCTCGGACGACAATATCCGCTCGTTCTCCACCAGTCTGAACAATGTGGAGCAGGTCACCACCGAGCTGGAAGCCCGGCGCGGCATGCTGCGCGAACTGGAAGAGGCGCTGGCGGGCGCCAACCGCGCTATCGGCGAGTACGAAGCCCTCGGGGCCAGCGCCCGACAGCTCGTGGAAGGCGACGGGGCCCGCGCCATCGCCAGCATCGAGCGCGCCGCCGCCCAGGCCGAGCAGGCCATGGGCACCCTGAACGACACGACCGAGGGCCTGCAGGGGCCGGTCAGCGACTTCGCCACCAACGGCCTGCCGCGCTTCGCCAACGCCATCCAGAGCCTGGAGGAGGCGGCAGAATCGCTGGATCGCCTGGTGAACGATGTCCGCTCCAGCCCGCGCGACTTCATCGGCCGTCCGGAATCCATCGAACTCGAGGTCGAACAATGAGCCGAGCCCTCATTCTGAAACGTCTGGTCGTGGTCGCCGCGGTAGCGGGCCTGACGGGCGGTTGCGCCCTGCTGTCCACGCCCGATCCGGTCCAGATGTACCGCTTCGGGTCTTCCGAGACCTCCATGCAAGCGGCCCCGCCCGCGCCGGCGGGCGCGCTGCGCCCGGTCTCCATGCGCCGCATCCAGTTTTCCGAAGCTGCGCGCGGCGACCGCATTCTGGCGATCACGGGGACACAGGCCGCCTATGTGTCGGGCGCGCGCTGGGTCAGCCCGGCTGACGAATTGTTCACAGAGGCCCTCGTCGGCGCCTTTTCGGACCAGAGCCGAAACACCCGCCTGATCGGTCCGCGCGAGTTCACACGGTCGACCCTGTCCCTGGACATTGACGTGCGGTCGTTCGAGGCGCGCTACGCCTACGAAGGCGCCGTGCCCGTGGCCCACATCACGGCCCGTGCGCGCATTCTGGCGTTCCCCGACCGGGACGTAGTGGACGAACGCGTGTTCACCGTGGCTCTTCCGGCGGCGGACAACCGGGTTTCAGCCATCGTCGCCGCCTTCGACACCGCGACCGCCGATCTCAGCGCCCAGATCGTCGAGTGGACGGACGCCGCGGCGGTCAATGCGCCTGTGCCGGACAGTCCCTTCGGAGGCTAGGCGCCCAGCGCTTCCGGCGTCATGCGCTGCAGTAGATCACCGCCCTGGCCCACGGCCGCCAGTCGGCTGGACGCGTGGCCAAGCACATTGGCGGCATAGACCTCGTAAAGAATGATCTTGCCGTTCAGCCACGCGGGATCGCCTTCTCCGGCGTCCAGCCGCGCTTTGGCGGCGAGTGCGCCCCTTGCCAGCATCCAGCCGCCGATGACGTCGCCCATCAGGCGCAGATAGGCGTCCGCCGCCGCCAGCACATCGGCGGCGGCCTCGGGGTCGGCCTTGCGGTCGATCAGCCACAGGGTCGCGTCTTCCACCGCCTGGATGGCGGCGGTGAACCGCTCGACGGGCTTGCCTTCAAGAATCCCGTGAAGGGCGAGCAGGGTTTCGCGCATGTCGGCGATCACCGCGCGGGCCGCCTCGCCTCCGTCCATGGACAGCTTGCGGCCCACCAGATCCATGGCCTGGACCCCGTTGGTCCCCTCATAGATCGGGGCGATGCGGGCGTCGCGGTAGTGCTGGGCCGCGCCGGTGTCCTCGATGAAGCCCATGCCCCCGTGGACCTGCACGCCCGTGGAGGCGACCTCGACCCCCATGTCGGTGGACCAGGCCTTGGCGATGGGGGTGAACAGATCCTCGCGCGCCTTCCACTGGCGGCGCTCTTCCTCGGTCCCGGCGTGGCGGGCCAGATCCGCGGCGACGCCGGTGGACAGACAGATGCCGCGCGCCGCCTCGATCCGGGCCTTCATGACAGACAGCATGCGGCGCACGTCGGGATGGTCGAAGATCGGGGCGTTGTTTTCACCCGTCCAGACGCTGCGTCCCTGACGGCGGTCCAGGGCATAGGCCAGGGCGGCCTGATACGCGCGCTCGGCGATGCCGACGCCCTCGACCCCGACGGCCAGCCGCGCGGCGTTCATCATGGTGAACATGTGCGACAGGCCCTGATTGGGCTGGCCCACCAGCTCGGCGGTGGCGCCCTCATAGCTCATGACGCAGGTGGGCGAGGCGTGGATGCCCAGCTTGTGCTCTATGCCCACGGGGCGGAAGCCGTTGCGCTCGCCCAGCGAGCCGTCGTCCTTGAGCAGATATTTGGAGGCCAGGAACAGGCTGATGCCCTTGGGCCCGGCGGGGGCGCCCGGCAGGCGGGCCAGCACCAGATGCACGATGTTGTCGGTGGCGTCGTGGTCGCCCCAGGTGATGTAGATCTTCTGGCCGTTCAGGGCGTAGGTCCCGTCGCCGTTGGGCGTGGCGGTGGCGGTCAGGGCGCCCAGGTCTGTGCCCGCCTGGGGCTCCGTCAGCACCATGGCCCCGGTCCATTCGCCAGACACCAGCTTGCCCAGATAGGTCGTCTTCTGGGCGTCGGTGCCGTGTTCCTGCAGCGCCTCGATGGCCGCCTGCGACAGCATGGGGCACAGGCCGAAGGCCATGTTGGCCGCGTGGACCGTCTCGAAGGCCGCCAGTTCCAGCGCCTTGGGCAGGCCCTGACCACCATGGGCCGGGTCTGCGGCCAGCCCGGTCCACCCACCGGCCGCGAACTGGCGATAGGCGTCGGCGAAGCCGGGCGCGGCGGTGACCGATCCGTTGGCGTAGATCGAGCCCTTCTGGTCGCCGACCCGGTTCAGGGGCGCCAGCACCTGCTCCGAGAACTGGCCCGCGGCGTCCAGCACAGCGCTCATCAGGTCAGCGTCATAGTCGGGAAAGGCGCCGGTGGCGGCGACCTGGTCGATGCCGGCGACGGCCTCGAGGGCGAAGGCCAGGTCACGAACGGGGGCGCGGAAGGTCATGGGGCGTTCCTGAAGCGGTGCGTTTTCTTTCGCCTCTGATTGGGCGATGCGCGCCCCATACGCAAGATCACCCAGGGTCAAGCCGGTGAGCAGGCAACGCACATCTTGGCGAACGGCGCAGGTCGGGTCACTGTAGCCGTCACGATTCAGGAGGGACCGATGATCCAGACCCGCAGCCGCTATTCCGCCGTGTCCATGGCCCTGCACTGGGTCATCGCCGCGCTGGTGATCGGTCAGGTGCTGCTGATCTCGGCGGCGGATCAGGAAGGGCCGAACCGGGCCCTGTGGATCGCCACCCACAAGGCCAACGGCATGTCGATCCTGCTGCTGACGCTGTTCCGGCTCGGCTGGCGGTGGAAGCATCCGGCGATCCCGCTGCCTGAAGGGACGCCGCGCTGGCAGAGGCTGGCGGCGCGCACCACCCATATCCTGTTCTATGTGGTGCTGCTGGCGATGCCCCTGACCGGCTGGCTGGCCTCCTCGGCTGCGGGCCGGGCGTTCGACTGGTACGGCCTGTTCAACTGGCCCCTGCTGCCGGTGGGCGGCGGGCGCGAGACGGCCGGGCTGATGATGGCCATTCACGGCGCGGTGGTGAAGTCGCTCTACATCCTCATCGCCCTGCACATCGCCGGCGCGCTGAAGCACTACTTCATCGACAAGGACAATGTGCTGCAGCGCATGCTGCCCTTCCTGCGCCAGAGGGCGTAAGCTGGCGGGCATGACGCCCGAGGCCGAAATCCAGCACGCCGCCGTCGCCCTGAAGCGGGGCGAACTGGTGATCCTGCCGACCGAGACGGTCTACGGGCTGGCCGCCGACGCGGCCAATGGCGAGGCGGTGGCGCGCATCTTCGAGGCCAAGGGGCGGCCGCGCTTCAATCCCCTGATCGCCCATGTGGCCGACGCAGCCCAGGCGGAGCGGATCGCGGTGCTGGATAACCGGGCGCGCGCCCTGGCCGACGCCTTCTGGCCTGGCCCCCTGACCATCGTGGCGCCGGTGCGGGACCGGGCGGCGGTCTGTGATCTGGCGCGGGCGGGTCTGGACACTGTGGCGGTGCGCGTGCCCGGCCATACGCGGGCGCGGGCGGTGATCGCCGCCTTCGGCGGGGCGGTGGTGGCGCCCTCCGCCAATCGCTCGGGACGGCCCAGCCCGACCACTTTCGAGGATGCGGTGGAGGAGACCGGCGACCACGCCGGCGCGGCCCTCGACGGCGGGCCCTGCGCGGTGGGGGTGGAGAGCACGGTGGTGGCGGTGCTGGACGGCGCGATCCGCCTGCTGCGCCCCGGCTCGGTGACCCGCGACGACATCGAGGCGGTGGCCGGCGCCCTGTCGGACGGCGGCGGGGACGGCCATCGCTCGCCGGGGCGCTTGGCCCTGCATTATGCGCCCGATGCGCCGGTGCGGCTGAATGCAGAGCGGGCGGAGGCGGACGAGATCCTGCTGGGCTTCGGCCCGGTGGGGCCGGGGCGCTGGAGCCTTTCGTCGGCCGGCGATCTGCGCGAGGCGGCGGCCAACCTGTTCCGCATGCTGCGCGAGGCGGATCGGGAAAAGCCCCGCGCCATCGCTGTCGCTCCCATTCCGGCTCACGGTCTGGGGGAGGCGGTCAACGACCGGCTGAAGCGCGCCGCCGGGTTCGTCGGTTAGGCTTCGTCGCTTCGCGTCGCGATCAGGGTGCGGTTCAAACGGGCCATGACTTCGTCACGGCGGGCCTGGGCGGCGGACAGGGCGGTCTCGGCCCGGTCGATGACGGACAGCAGGGCCTCGCAGGCCTGATTAAGGACGCCCTGATCCGGATTCACCCGTCGCAGCGGCGTCAGCTTCTTGCCGTCGGCGCCCAGGGCCTTCAGCAAATCGTCGCGCCAGTCCATGGCCGCCTCGGCGGCCTGCTTGGCGGTCTCGGCCAGACGGGCGTCCACGTTCTGGACCATGCGGGTCAGGGGCAGGTGTTTCAGCCCCCCGTCGCGGGCCGGATCGGCGCGCTCGGGAAAGGTCATCAGGGCCTCGTCCAGCGCGGTGATGGCGGTCAGCAGGCCGTGGTGGTGCTCGTTCAGGGCGCCGTTGCGGCGGGCCAGTCCGGCGGCGGCGTCGCGCAGCTTGACCGCGGCGGTGGAGATGGACGGCGCCAGATCGGTCACATGGTCCCGGAAACGGGCGAGGCGCTTCGTGCGGCTGTCAAACAGCCCGCCCAGACCGGTGCGTGGCGTCAGCTCGGCGGGGCGCACGCTGGCGATCCGTGCGCGCAAATCCGCCAATTGGCCCCGGATGAAGTCGGCGTCGGCGCCCTGACAGGTCTGGTGCAGGCTCTCGCAGCCCGCGATCACGGCCGCGCGCAGGCCCTCCAGCGGGCCGGGGTCGGCGGGGGCGCCCTCGGCGGCGGGCGGCTCTTCGGCGGCCACCTGGACAGCAGGCTCGGCGCTGTCATCGTCAGCCGGTTCAGCCTCTGCCGTCTCCTCCGAGTTGGGCGCGGCGGCGACGGTGTGCTCTGTTTCCGCGACGACCGGCTCCGCCGCGTCCACGGGCCTTTCCTCGGTTTGAACGTCTGACACTGGCGCCTCCATGTCTGAACATCCGGGGTATTTCGCCCGGCCGAACAGCACTATGCCAGCGAATTAACCTTTTCGGAAACCGTGAAGTCAGCCTCGGTCTTCTCGCGCACCTCGTCCAGGGAGACGCCGTCGGCCAGTTCCATCAGCTCCAGCCCCGAGCCGTCCGGCTTGACGTCGAACACGGCCAGGTCGGTGATGATGCGGCTGACGACGGCCGTTCCGGTCAGGGGCAGACTACATTCTTTCAATACCTTGGACTGGCCGTGCTTGTTGGCGTGATCCATGACCACCACCACGCGCTTGACGCCGGCCACCAGATCCATGGCGCCGCCCATGCCCTTCACCAGCTTGCCGGGGATCATCCAGTTGGCGATGTCGCCGTTCTGGGCCACTTCCATGGCGCCCAGGATCGACAGATCGATGTGCCCGCCCCGGATCATGGCGAAGGAGTCCGCAGAGCTGAAATAGGCGCTCTCGGGGATTTCGGTGATGGTCTGCTTGCCCGCATTGATCAGATCGGGGTCCACCTGATCCTCATGGGGGAACGGACCCATGCCCAGCATGCCGTTCTCGGACTGCAGCGTGACCTCCATCCCCTCGGGGATGTGGTTGGCCACCAGGGTCGGGATGCCGATGCCCAGGTTCACATAGAAGCCGTCCTGCAGTTCCTTCGCGGCGCGTTCGGCCAGTTGTTCGCGGGTGCGGGCCATTACGCGGTCTCCTCAACGGTCTGGGCGGGTGGAAATTCGACGCGGACACCAAAGCCCGCGAGTGACGCGATGGCGAGAAGGATCAGGGCGGAAAGCAACGCCAGGACGACGTTCAGCTTGAGGTTGATCTCTTTCAGGGGGTCTTTCTGTTCGCTCATCAGACCGCCTCCCGTTGCCGCACCGTGCGCTGCTCAATGCGCTTTTCGAAGGTCCCTTGAATCAGGCGGTCCACATAGATGCCCGGGGTGTGGATGTGGTCGGGGTCGAGCGACCCGGTGGGGACGATCTCCTCCACTTCCACCAGACAGACCTTGCCGGCGGTGGCCATCATCGGGTTGAAATTGCGGGCGGTCTTGCGGAACACCAGATTGCCGCGCTCGTCGGCCTTCCAAGCCTTGACGATGGACAGGTCGGCGACCAGGCCAGTCTCCATTACATAGTCGCGGCCGTCGAAGTTTCGGACTTCCTTGCCTTCGGCCACCAGGGTGCCGACGCCGGTTGCGGTGAAGAAGGCGGGGATGCCCGCCCCGCCCGCGCGGATGCGCTCGGCCAGGGTGCCCTGGGGATTGAATTCCAGCTCCAGCTCGCCGGCCAGGTACTGGCGCTCGAACTCCTTGTTTTCGCCCACATAGGACGAGATCATCTTCCTGATCTGGTGCGTCTCCAGCAGCTGACCCAGGCCGAAGCCGTCCACGCCCGCATTGTTGGAGATGACGGTCAGGTCCTTCACGCCCGAAGCCTTCAGGCCGGCGATCAGATTTTCGGGAATGCCGCACAGGCCGAAGCCGCCTGCCATGACGGTCATGCCGTCGAAGGTGAGGCCCTCAAGCGCGGCCTTCGCGTCAGGATAGATTTTCCCCATGAGTGCGTCCCTGCGTTCCTGATTTTCACCGACTAATGAATAACGCGGCCTGCGCGCTTCGTAGCCGGAGGCGGCCGCGCGGGCAAGACCACGTCTCTAGCCGGTCAGCGCGCAGAACCCAAGGTCACGGGATGGACGGGGGGCGCGCCGCGCGAGCGGTATCTTGCACCCTTGATCATGCTGACCGCCGCCTCCCAGTGAATGCCCCACATGACCTTCCAGGTCAGAAGCGGGTGGGTGACGAAGGCGCGGAGCAGCGCGCCGTTGGTCAGGGGCCGACGCGCGCCGGAGAAGCTGGCGGTCAGGATCGGCGTCTGGCCCCGGCGCACGGCGATGGTGACGCCCACCGCCTCGCCGGGCGGGCGCACGGTGAAGTCATAGGTCAGGTCCATGTCCATCAGGGGCGAGACGAAGAACACCTTGTCGGCGCTCTGGCGCACCGGGCCGTCGGTCTGAACGCGGGGCGTGGCGATCAGATAGCTGTGACGCTCGTGGAAGGTGTTGGTGACCTCATAAAGGATCGCCGCCAGCGCCCCGTCCGGGTGGTGGCAGAAGAAGACGCTGAGCGGATTGAAGCCATAGCCGAGGATGCGCGGCATGGTCAGCAGGCGGATCGGTCCGCCCGCGATGTCGATGCCCGCCCCGGCCAGATGGGCCTCCACCTGTTCGCGCAGGGCGCGGCCCGACCGGTCGCCGTGGTCGGCCGCGCGCCAGCTCAGCACGCCGAACCGTCCCCGACCCAGCAGGCCTGGCCGCCGATCCTCGATGTGATCCAGATCCAGCAGCAGCATATAGACCCGGTAGGCCAGCCGGTGGCGGATGCCGTGCATGCGTTCATGGGTCACCCGGCCCACGTAGAGCGCGCTGGCGTCGGGCGGGGCGGCCATCAGCATGGGATCAGGCCACCTGCTCCACCGGCCGGCTCATGGAGGGGCCGTGGGACGCAGCGGTTGCGGGCGCGCTCACGTGGATGCGGCCGCTCTCATTGTCGACGGTCCAGGGCCGGCGCACGCCGCCCAGCTGCTCGGCCACGGCGAGGCCGGACTGCAGGCCGTCCTCGTGGAAGCCCGAGCCGAACCACGCCCCGCAGAACCAGACATTGCGCGCACCCTGCAAGGACCAGAGCTCGCTCTGGGCAGCCACGGCGGCGCGATTGAAGACGGGATGCTCATAGTCCCATTCGCCCAGCACCGTAGCGGGGTCCGGCTCGCGCGCCGGGTTCAGGCTGACGAACAGGTTGGGGCCCGGCAGGGACTGCAGATCGTTCATCCAGTAGGTGACGCCGCCCTCGCCGCAGCGGTCGCTGTGACCCAGGTGGTTCCACGCGGCCCAGGCCTTGCGGCGTCTGGGCATCAGCGAGGCGTCCCGGTGCAGGACGGCGCGGTTCTTCTGGTAAGGAATGGCGCCGATGAGGCGGCGCTCCTCGGCGGTGGGGGCTTCCAGCAGGGCCAGCGCCTGATCCGAGTGGACCGCCAGCACCACGGCGTCGAACCGTTCCAGCGACCCGTCCGCCAGCCGCACCGCCGCCGCGTCTCGCCCGCGCGCCACGCCGGTCACCCGCGCGTGGCGGACCTCGCCGGAAAAGTCGGCCAGGATGCGCTGGACATACGCGCGGCTGCCGCCGTCCACAGTGCGCCAGGTGGGCCGCGTGTCATAGGTCAGCAGGTTGTGGTTCATGTAGAACCGCACAAAGGACGCGGCCGGGTATTCGCTCATCTGGCTCATGGAAGAGGACCAGATCGCCGCCGCCTGGGGCAGCAGGTGGGCGTCGCGGAACAGGGGGCTGTAGCCGCGCCGATCCAGATAGGCGTCCAGGGTTTCTCCGCTGGCCTCCAGCTCGGCCAGGTCAGCGGGCGCCTCCTTCTGGAAACGCAGCACGTCGCCGATCATGCGCCAGAAGCGGGGACTGGCGTAATTGCGCTTCTGGGCGAACAGGGCGCCGACCCCGTGGCTGGAATACTCCAGCGCCCCGCCGTCCAGCGACACGGCGAAGGACATGTAGGCGGCCTTGTGGG
Organism: Brevundimonas sp.; assembly: GCF_046293315.1. Lineage (GTDB taxonomy): Bacteria > Pseudomonadota > Alphaproteobacteria > Caulobacterales > Caulobacteraceae > Brevundimonas. The sequence continues at coordinate 84,814 of NZ_JBKBPF010000003.1, read as the reverse complement.
GCACGTTCAGGTGCGCGAACAGGGCGGTCAGATTGGGATAGTTGGCTTCGTTGTAGACGATGAAGCCGGTGTCCACCGCCACCGGCCCGTGGGGCGAGGGGGCGTCCACGGTGTTGGAGTGGCCGCCGATGCGGTCTTCGGCCTCATACAGCGTCACCGCGTGCGCCTTGCCCAGCAGCCAGGCGGCGGACAGGCCCGCCACGCCCGATCCCACCACCGCGATGCGCTTGCGTTCGCCGGAACCGGCCTGTGTGGAGGCGACGAGATGGGGCGGCAAGGGGAACCTCCGGGTCCGAACGGGTTTCACGGACAACTACGGCCCGTAGCGCCCGCCGGATGACATCCGGATGCGAACCTGCGCCGTATCTGATTTGAATGCCGCGCTGGAGGAGCCGTTCCGCATGAACCTGGCCAATGTCGCCATCCGTCGTCTGCAGGACGCCCCCTTTCCCGACTTCGTGGCGCGTCCGGCGGTGGCCAGTCTGGTGGCCGAGGCCAGGAAGCGGCTGGCCAGGGACCCGCCCCACACCGAGTTCGATTTCGCCTGCCAGATGGCGGCGCGGCCCGTGGCAGAGCATGCCGATGCGGCCAATGAGCAGCACTACGAGCTGCCGCCGCAGTTCTTCCGTCTTTGCCTGGGGCCGCGGCTGAAATACTCCAGCTGCCTGTACCCCACCAGCGGCGAGACTTTGGCCGAGGCCGAAGAGTTCGCCCTGGCGGAAACCTGCCACCACGCGGATTTGAAGGATGGGCAGTCGATCCTGGAGCTGGGCTGCGGCTGGGGCTCGCTGAGCCTGTGGATGGCCGAGCGCTATCCGAATGCTGAGATCACGGTGGTGTCCAACTCCAGCGGTCAGCGCGGCCACATCGAGGCGGCGGCCACGGCCATGGGGCTGAAGAACCTGACCGTCATCACCCGCGACATGAACGACTTCCAGACCGACGAACGTTTCGACCGCATCGTCTCAGTCGAGATGTTCGAGCACATGGCCAACTGGCGCGAGCTGCTGACCCGGGCGCGCGGTTGGCTGAAGCCCGAGGGGCGGCTGTTCGTCCATGTGTTCACCCACAAGGACGCGCCCTACCGCTTCGACCACGGCGACAGCAGCGACTTCATCGCCCAGCATTTCTTCACCGGCGGGGTGATGCCCAGCCACCGCCTGATCCGCCAGTTTCCCGACCTGTTCGAGGTGGAGGAGGAATGGCGCTGGTCCGGCGAGCACTATCAGCGCACCGCAGACCACTGGCTGGAGAATTTCGACGTCAACAGTGCCGAGATCATGGCGCTGATGCGCCAGACCTATGGCCCGGACGCCAAATTGTGGGCGCGGCGCTGGCGACGATTCTTCATGGCCACCGCAGGACTGTTCGGCGACGACGGCGGGCGCACCTGGGGTGTCAGCCACTATCGGCTCAAGCCGTTCGTTTGATGGAATAATGGGAGACGACCGATGATCAAATATGTGGCCGCCTATCTGGGGGCAGGCGTGGCCTTCGCCGTCATCGACGCGGTCTGGCTGACCACCATGACCGACCGGCTGTATCGTCCGATCATCGGCCCGATCCTGGCCGACAAGCCGAACATGGTCGCGGCGGTGGCCTTCTATCTGATCTATCTGTTCGGGATCGTCTTCCTGGCCATCGCTCCGGCCCTGAAGGAGGGTCAGTGGACCCGTGCCCTGATCACCGGGGCGGTGCTGGGGCTGGTGGCCTACGCCACCTATGACCTGACTAATCAGGCGACCCTGAGCCTCTGGTCCACGAAAATGACGATCATCGACATCATCTGGGGCACGGTCCTGACCGCCAGCGCGGCCACGGCGGGCTATTTCGCCGCCAGCTGGGCCGAGGGACGCTGGGGCTGATCCTCGCGCCGCGCAGCCTGCGTTAACCTTTTTCCTCGCCTGAGACGGGTTCGGGCTGGTCTGACAATCCCTTGTCGGGTTAACAGGGCTCCGGTGAACCGCTCAGGTTCCGGGGGGCGAGAGGGTTGCGCGCCAGCATCAACGCACTGACGGCGGCATTGATCGTGGGGGTGATCGTGGGCCTGGCCCTGACGCCGGACGGTCGCGGCTGGCTGCGCAACCCGACTCTCATGCTGGGTTCGGCCAATGCTTCTGCAAGCCCGCCCCCGCCCCAGGTCATGGCGACGGTCGCCCGGCCCGAGCCTGTCCTTCCCACCGCGCCGCGCGTCACGCCGCTGAGCCGGCGTGTGGCGGAAGGCGAACTGGTGGTCGGGGTGATCGGCGACTCCATGGCCGACGGGCTGTGGACCGGCGTCTATCGGGATCTCCGCGACGTGGACGGGGTGCGTGTGGTGCGCATGGCAGAGGTCTCCACCGGCCTCTCGCGCTATGACTATGTCAACGTCCACGACAAGACCGCCCGACAGCTGCGCGAACAACCTATCGACGCGGCGGTGGTCATGTTCGGCACCAACGACGCCCAGGCCATCGAGGACGACGGGGTCATCCACGCGTTCGGCACGCCCGGCTGGCGCGAGATCTACGCCCGGCGGGTGGATGATCTGGTGGCCCTGCTGCGCGACAACGACGTGGCGGTCTACTGGGTCGGCCTGCCGCGCATGAAGCGCGAGTCCTGCGACGCGCGCATGAGCCTCATCAATGGACTTGTGGCCGAGCGCATGGCGGCGCTGGATGTGGCCTATATCGACACCGTGGCCCTGACCTCCAGCGACGGCGGCGCCTATGACGCCTATCTGACTGCCACGGACGGACGGCGGCGGCTGATGCGAGCCCATGACGGCATCCACATGTCCATGGCCGGCTACCTGCGCCTGACCGAGCCGGTGACCGAGCGCCTGCGGGCCGACGCCGGGCTGAACCGCCCGGGGAACGTGACGGCGGACGGGGCCGGGGGGTGAGCCGCACGCGGCTGGCCGGACTGGTCGCGGCGCTTACGACAGTCATGACGCCCGCACAGGCCCAGGACCCCATGAGCGCGCTCGAACGCCCTGAAACCCTGACGCGCTTCTTCGACGCCCTGGACGCGGCCGCCGCCGGCGAGGGCGAGCGGCCGGTGCACATCCTGCAACTGGGCGACAGCCACACGGTGGGTGACCTGATCACCGCCTCGGTGCGCTCGCGGCTGCAGAACAGCATCGGGCGCGGCGGGCGCGGTGCGCTGCCGCCGGGCAAGCCCTATGCGCTGTACCAGCCCCGGCAGGTGGAACTGTTCGAACAGGCCTGGACGGCGGTGACGCCGGGGCCGGGTTCAGCCGCCATGTCCGGCGTGGGGCTGAGCGGATCGCGGGTGCTGATCTGGGGCGAGGGGTCGTCCCTGCGCATGGAAGCCGAGGGTTCCGCCGCCTTCAGCCGCATTGTCCTGTGCGGTGCGTCGGGCCCCGCCGCCGGGACCCTGACGGTGCGCGCGGGTTTCAGCGAGACGGTGGTCAGCTTCGCCGACGCGGCCGCCGGCGCCGCCTGCCGCGAGGTGCGGCTGGGGGAACCGGCGCGGTCAGCGACCCTCATCGGCGGGACCGGGGCGGTGGACCTGCACTCGGTGGCGACGTTCGCTGAGGGACCCGGGGTGGCGGTGTCGGCGCTGGGCGTCATCGGGGCGACCCTGAGAGATCTGGCCGTGCGCGACCCGGCGGTGGTGCGCGCCGAGCTCGAAGCCTGGGGGCCCGATCTCATCGTGCTGGCCTTCGGCACCAACGAGGGCTTCGACCCGTTCCTGGACCCCGGCGCTTATGAGCCCCTGCTGCGAGGCCAGATCGCGCGGCTGAGGTCGCTGGCGCCAGACGCCGACATCCTGATTCTCGGCGCGCCGGACGCCCAGCGGCCGGAGGGCGGCGGGACCTGCGGCGACGAAGAGACCCTGTGGCGCATCCCGCGCGAACTGCCGCTGGTCCGGGATGTGCAGCGCCGGGTCGCCGCCGACATGGGTGTGGCGTTCTGGGACTGGCATGCACGCATGGGCGGGGACTGTTCAGCGCACCGGCTGGCCACGGCCTGGGAGCCCCTGATGCGGGGCGACCATGTGCATTTCAACTCCGCCGGGGGCGACTGGATCGGGCAGATGCTGTCCGGGGATCTGACCGCTGCGTGGCGCGCGAGGGCCGTCCCGGCCGCCGCGGAGGAATAGCCGATGCTGTTCCCTACCCTGGGCTTCGGGATCTTCTTCCTGTTCGTCTATTTCACCGCCTGGTCGCTGGATCGCGAGAACGGGCGGCGCAAGATCTTCCTGCTGCTGGCCAGCTGGTTCTTCTACGCCCAGTGGGACTGGCGCTTCGTCGGCCTGCTGATCGCCTCGGCCATTCTGAACTGGGGCGTGGCGGCCATGATCGCGGCCAGCGACAGCCCGGGCCGACGAAAATGGCTGGTGGCGCTGGGCGTCACACTCAATCTGATCATTCTGGGCGTGTTCAAATACTACGGCTTCTTCGTCGAGCAGGCGATCGAGCTGCTGAACCAGTTCGGCTGGGAGCGGGACGCGCCCTTGCTGCAGATCGTCTTGCCCATCGGCATCTCGTTCTTCACCTTCCAGGGCATCAGCTATGTGGTGGACGTGCACCGGGGCAAGACGCCGCCGGCGCGCTCGCTGGTGGACGTCATGCTGCTGATGTCCTTCTTCCCCCATCTGGTGGCAGGACCCATCGTGCGGGCCTCGGACCTGCTGCCCCAGTTCGACCGGGTGCCGCGCCTGACCCGCGAAATGGCGGCCCTGGGCCTGCTGCTGATCGCCTGGGGCCTGTTCAAGAAGACCGTGATCGCCTCGGAGCTGGCCGTGCGGCTGGTGGACCCGGTGTTCTTCGATCCGTCGGCCTACGGAGCGCTGGACATCGCCGCGGCGACCTACGGCTATGCAGTGCAGATCTACTGCGATTTCTCTGCCTATTCAGACATGGCCATCGGGTTGGCGGCGCTGCTGGGCTATTCCTTCCCGCGCAATTTCGACCAGCCTTACCGCGCCGGGTCCCTGCAACAGTTCTGGCGGCGCTGGCACATCAGCCTGTCCAGCTGGCTGAGAGACTATCTGTACGTGCCGCTGGGGGGCGGCCGTAAGGGGCTGGTGTCGTCCTGCATCAACATCATGATCACCATGCTGCTGGGCGGGCTGTGGCACGGGGCGGCCTGGACCTTTATCGCCTGGGGCGCCCTGCATGGCGCGGTGCAGGCGGTGGAGCGGGTGTGGCGGCACTTCCGCGAAGGCCAAAAACGTTCTTGGGCCGGGCTGCCGCACTGGCTGGGGGTCATCGTGACCTTCCATATCGTCTGCCTGGGCTGGATCCTGTTCCGGGCCGAGAGCTTCGACCTGGCCATGCAGATGCTTCATGGCCTCGCCCGCATGGCGCCGGTCATGGTGCTGACGCCGTTCCTGCTGGCCCTGATCGTCGGCGGGGTCGCCATGCACTGGCTGCCGCCGCGCGCCGTGGAGGGGCTGGCCGTGCGGGTCAAGGAGGCCCCGGCCATCACCATGGGCGTGCTGGTGGGGATCCTGATCCTGCTGGTCGAGGCCGTGCGTCCCGAGGGCGTGGCTCCCTTCATCTATTTCCAGTTCTAGGCGTTGGCGGAACCCATGGACCCGAACGAGCCGAAAGCCCCCGACGAGCCCGCCCCCTTCCCGGCCGGCGAGCACGATCCCTTTCCGCCGCGCGGTGAGGAGCTGACGCCGGACAGTCTGACGTCTGCGCGGACGCCTGCCCCGGAGCCGGATGATCGCAACGACTGGATCCAGTCGGCGGACGCGCACGACCTTCCCACGCGCGAGCCCCGTCTGAAGACCCTGGGCCGCTACGCCTTCCCGCCCGAGCCGCCGCTGGACGAGGAGGGGGAGGCGGCCCGGGACCGCCGCTGGACCAGCCGCACGGTGATTTTCGCCGCCCTGTTCCTGCTGGTGTTCAACAGCGTCTCGATCCAGTCCTGGTCCCGCCAGCAGGAGCCGGGCTGGATCACCGCAACGGTCCAGCAACTGGCCGACGTCTGGACCGGCCAGATCAGCCAGCTGGGCGCCGACCAGCCCCGCCAGGGTGTGCGCGAGGCCTACGAAACCGCCCGCGACCAGCGCTTCATCGGCCAGCCCGACACACCGCCGCCGACCTGAAGCTAGTCCGGCGACTGAGTGCGGCCGCCGATCCAGGTGCGGATCGCCTGACCCTCGTGGTCCAGCAGGACCAGATCGGCCATCAGGCCGGGGACGATGCCGCCGCGCTGGTCGGACAGGCCCATGAAGGCGGCGGGGGCCGTGGCGGCCATGAAGGCAGCCTGGGGCAGGGTGAGGCCGAGGCGCGCGACGGCGTTGCGGACGGCCGAAGCCATGTCCAGATCGGCGCCGGCCAAGGTGCCGTGCTCGTCCATGCAGACGCCGTCCTCAACCGTGATGCGGCGGCCGTTCAGCTCGAAAACCTTGTCGGTCATGCCCACCGAGGGCATGGCGTCAGTCACCAGCATGAAGCGGTCAAGGGGGCGGGCGCGCAGGGCGATCTTCAGGGTGGCGTCATGGACGTGGCGGCCGTCCACGATCAGGCCGCACCAGCAGTTCGGGTCGTCCAGGACGGCGCCGACCACCCCGGGCTCGCGGTTGCCCAGCTGGCTCATGGCGTTGAACAGGTGGGTGACGCCGCTGGCGCCGGCGTCCAGCGCGCGGCGGGCCTCGTCATAGCCGGCGTTGGTGTGGCCGATGGCGACGACCACTCCGGCGGCGGCCAGACGGCCGATCATCGCCGGCGTGGCCGCCTCTGGAGCCACGGTGACCAGTGTGCGGCCGCGCGTCAGCGAGGTGAGCAGGGCCAGGCCCTCCTCGTCCAAATCGCGCAGGTGATCCAGACTGTGGATGCCGCGGCGGCGAGCGCTGAGATAGGGGCCTTCGATATGGATGCCCAGAACGCCCGGCACGCCCTGTTCGATGGCCGCCTCCACCGCGCGCATCGCGCGATCGATGACGTTCAGATCGTCGCTGATCAGGGTGGGCAGGAAGCCGGTGGTGCCGAAGCGGCGGTGGGCGGCGGCGATGGCCGCGATGCCCTCTACGGTCGGCTCGTCGTTGAACAGGACCCCGCCGCCGCCGTTGACCTGGGTGTCGATGAAGCCGGGCAGCAGGGTTCCGCCGTCCAGATCCACGCGCGCGCCGTCGGGCGCGGCGTCGTCGGCGACCACGTCGGCGATGCGGTCGCCGTCCAGAACCACCGCCACGTCCTCGCGCAGGACTTCGCCGGTCAGCACCTGGCCATTGATCAGAACCGTGCGCATCAGACCGTTTCAGTGACCTTGTTCAGATGGGGCGGGCGATCGGGGTCATAGCCCCGGGCCACCGACAGGGCGTTGGCCATGCGGTAGAAACTCTGGATCATCAGGATCGGCTCCAGCCCCGGATCGGCGGCCAGGGCAGGCAGGTCGCCGGGCTCCCCGGACGCGGCCGTCAGCACGTGGGCGCCGCGCGCGGCCATGTCGGCTGCCATGGCCCGCACTCCGTCGCGGGTTTCATCATTCTGGGCGAAGACGAACGCGGGAAAGCCGGGCTCGACCAGGGCCATCGGGCCGTGCAGCACCTCGGCAGTCGAGAACGCCTCGGCGTGCAAGCCGCACGTCTCCTTGAACTTGAGCGCCGCCTCCAGGGCTATGCCGTAGCCGACGCCGCGTCCCAGCACGTAGAGATTGCGCGCGTTTCTGAGGGCCTCGATCCCCTGCGACCAGTCCAGCGTCCAGGCCTGGGTCAGCTGGGCAGGCAGCGCGGAAAGACCGGCCCGCAGGCCGGCGTCATCGCTCCATGCCGCCGTCAGATGCGCCAGGGCGCTCAGCGAGGCGATGTAGGATTTGGTGGCCGCCACGCTGCGTTCGGCCCCGGCGTGCAGCGGGATGACAATGTCGGCGGCCTCTGCCAGCGGCGAGTCGGCATCGTTCACGAGGGCGACCATGCGGGCGCCTGCGTCCTTCGCCGCGCGCACGGCGGACAGAAGATCCGGGCTCTGTCCCGACTGGGAGATGGCCAGACCCAGTACGCCGTCCAGGGTCTGGTGGGTCTGATAGACCGAGCTGACCGACAGGCCGGCGGCCGAGGTAAGGACCCCCAGCCGCGTGCCCATGAGATAGCGGCCGTAGGTGCCTGCGTGGTCCGAGCTGCCGCGGCCGAAGGTGACGACCGCGCGGGGCGGTTCGCGGCGCAGGGTCTGGGCCAGCTCGCGCACGATGTCCTCGTTGGCCGCCAGCTGGCGCGCCACGGCGGTCGAGGCTTCGGCGGCTTCGGCGAACATGCGGGTGGATTCGGCGGACGGGGCGGTCACGGCGGCGGCTCTCACGACAGGGCGTTCAGTTCGGCGACGAAGTCATAGGCGTCGCCGCGATAATAGGACTGCGTCACCTCAACGGCCCGACCATCCGCCAGGATGCCACGCCGCTCGATCAACAGGGCGGGATCGGTGGGACGCAGGCCCATCAGCTCGGCATGTTCGGCGCCCAGAAGCACCGCGCGCAAGCGCTGCAGCGCGCGCGCCGGGCGGTGGCCGGTCTTCTCAAGCGCCGCATAGAGGGAGTGGTCCACGTCATTGGGCGAGGCCAGGCAGAACCCGGGAACGGTCGCAAACTCCAGCGCCATGACCGCGCCGTCGGCGTAGCGGATGCGGCTGAAGCGGTAGACCGGGGTGCCCGGCGACAGGCCCAGGGTCATGGACTCTTCCGGCGTCACAGCGCCGCGCGACTTGGTCAGCCAGGCGCTGTGCGGGGTGCGGCCGCGCGAGATCATGTCCTCGGTGAAGGACGACAGCTTGGAGAAGTTCTTCTCCACGCGCGCGGCGACGAAAGTGCCTGCGCCCTGGCGACGGGTCAGCAGGCCTTCGCCCACCAGGCCGTCCAGCGCCTTGCGCACGGTGATGCGTGAAATCTTGTACTCTGCCGCCAGATCCCGTTCCGCAGGCAGGGCGTCATCGGGCCCCAGCACCTTGGCGTTGATGGCGTCGCGCAGGGCCTTCTGAAGCTGCTTGTAAAGGGGCGCGTGGTCGCCCTGGTCCAGCGCGCCGATCCGTTCAGAAAACATGGACGAAACCTCTTCCTTGCGGGCCGATCATCCCGCGTCGTCGGTGACGGTAACACCGGACCAATGAGATACCAATATGAAATTTGTTCGGAATTGGGCTCATTTTGGGCTTGTCATTTTTCCGTAATGGGGCAGTGTTCGGTTCATTGGCCCGGCGAGCCCGTGCTCCTGCAAAGAGAAAGCAGGATCATTGGTATTACATTGGGCTTCAATCGGCTTGGGGACGGGGGTCCCCATCTTTGAGGGGAGAGTGCCGGGTGACCAGAGTTCATAAATCGCTCATCGCAGCGTCTGTCAGCGGTCTGGCCCTGATGGCCGCCGGCGCCGCAATGGCTCAAACCGGACCGGATGTGACGGAGGTGGACGAGGTCGTCGTCACCGGCATCCGCGCCGCGCTTCAGCAATCGCTGGAGACCAAGCGCAGCTCCAACTCCATCATCGACGTGGTGACGGCCGAGGATGTGGGTCGCTTCCCGTCCTCCAATGTGGCCGAGGCCATCACCATCATTCCGGGCGTGACCATCGACCGCGAGTTCGGCCAGGGCGAGAAGGTCTCGATCCTGGGCACCGACCCCGCCCTGAACCGCACCCTGCTGAACGGCCAGACGGTGGCCTCGGCGGACTGGTTCATCCTCGATCAGCCGGGCCGGACCTTCAACTATGCGCTGCTGGCGCCGCAGATCGTCGGCAGCGTCGAGGTCTACAAGACGCCCGAGCCGCGCATCGACGAGGGCTCGATCGGCGGCACGGTGATCGTCAACACGCGCCGTCCGCTGGACGCAGGCATCGACCCGATCTCGGGGGCGGTGACCTATCTGTGGAACGACCGCTCCGAGGAGGGCGACTTCCAGTATTCGATCATGGGAAACTGGACCAATCCGGAACGCACCTTCGGCGTCCTGCTCGCCGCCCAACGGGCCAGCGACTTCCTGCGACGCGACGGGGTGCAGTCCTATGGCACGGTGACGGCGGCCGACTATCTGCCGTCGACCCAGCCGTCGTGGAAACCCGGATCGCCCACCTGCGTCGGCCAGTGCGCGGACACCCTGGCGGCCAACCCCGACGCCATCGGCCTGAACGCCCTGGCCGCGTCCTACTTCGAGCAGCAGCGTGACCGGGACAGCTACATGGCGGCCCTGCAGTGGCGGCCCACCCCGAACCTGGAGATCAATTTCGACTGGCTGCGCATCGACGCTAGCTACGACAACACCAACCAGTCCATGTTCGCCTTCCAGGGCAACACGTGGAACGCGCTGGACCGCCTCACCGACATCACGGTCGAGGACGGGATCATCACCCAAGCGACGTTCGACAACGCCCTGTCGGTGCTGGACGTGCAGTACCGCGAGGCGTCCATGACCTCGGACAGCTACCGCCTGAATCTGGAATGGTCCGGCGAGCGCTGGGACGTGTCGGGGGTGGCGGGCTACACTTCTGCCGAGGGCGGGACCCAGCGCCAGCTGTTCGGCGAGTTCCTGAACTGGTCGAACTATACGGTGGACATCTCGGGCGCTCCCGGGCGGCCGGGCGTGGTCACCTATGAAGACAACATCATGGACGATCCCACGGCCTTCGCCTTCGACGGCGGCTGGGGCGCAGGCGATCCGACCCAGGGCCCGACGGGCTGGAACTCGGGCTGGGGCGGCAACATCGTCTCCAAGCCCACCACGGACGAGGAGCAGTACGCCCAGATCGACCTGGGCTACGAGCTGGCCGGCGCCATCAACCGTGTCCAGTTCGGCTACAAGTACCGCGACCACGAGACGGACCAGCGCATGTCGGGCGTGTCGATCCCGATCTACGGCTATGTCGGCGACACCTCCATGTTCAATCCGCGCCAGGTGCCGTCCAACTATCTGGAGGGCTTTGACGTCAACGACCAGATGCGCACCCGTTTCGTCATCGACGGGGCCGCCCTGGCCGACTACCTGGCCTCGGGCGACTATCTCCAGCCCTGGCAGGACGCGCCGGAAGTGACGGTGTTCGGCAACGCCGAGTTCACCTCGCAGAACTGGAACATCCAGGAGGCCGCCCACGCCGCCTATGTGCAGGCCGACTTCGAGACCGGCCGGATGCGGGGCAATTTCGGCCTGCGCTATGTGCGCACCGAATCCGAGAGCGGCGGCTACACCTGCATCAACCAGACGGCGTCCGGCTGCGGCACCACCGAGGCCGACTGGGAATGGGTGGTGGCAACCAAGGACTATGACAACTGGCTGCCCAGCGCGAACGTGGCCTTCGACCTCAGCGACGACCTGATCCTGCGCCTGTCGGCGGCCCAGGTGATCGCGCGGCCGAACTTCGCGGACATGTCCAACTACTTCTGGCTGTCGGACCAGATCCTGACCGGCGGCGGCGGCAACCCGGACCTGGACCCGTATGAATCGCTGAATCTGCACGCCTCGCTTGAGTGGTACTTCCAGCCTGAAGCCATCCTCGGCGCCGAGTTCTTCTACAAGGACATCGACAACTACATTCTGCAGGCGACAGCGCCCGAGGATCACTTCAACCAGGCCCAGCAGGCGGTCACCACCTACCAGATCAGCCGCCCGGTGAACGCCGGATCGGCCGAGGTGCGCGGGGTGGCCCTGGCCTACCAGCAGACCTTCGCCTACGGGTTCGGCCTGCTGGCCAACTACACCTATGTGGACGCCGAGGCGGCCGACGGTTCGCCCCTGCCGTACAACTCGAACCACCAGCTGAACATCAGCCCGTTCTACGAGAGCGGACAGTTCTCGGCCCGTCTCGGCTACAGCTGGCGTTCGGAGTACTTCACGGGTGTGGACCGGGCCAACGACATGTACGTGGACGACCATGAAAATCTGGACGCCACGGTCAGCTGGGCCTTCAGTGATCAGGTCAGCATGACCCTCGCGGGCCAGAACCTGCTGGACAGCGAGTACTACAGCTATGCCGATACCGTGGCGCTGCCGCGCGGCGTGTACCGGACCGGCCGAAAGCTGATGGCGACGCTCGCCGTCAACTTCTGACGCAGGGGCGCGGGGCGGGCGATCCCGCCGCTCCGCGCCGCCTTCGTCAGCCTATCCCCTGAGCGAACTGGGGCGGCCGCATTGCGCCGCCCCCTCTTTCGCCGGACAGTCTTCCCGAGTGCGAGGGGCCTTCCATGTTCAAGACCATTTCATCCGCCATTGTCCTGTCCGTCGCCGGACTGATGACGGTTGCGGCCCCCTCGTGGGCGCAGGCTCCCTCGCTGATTCCGGCGCCGGCCGCGGCGACGCCCGCCGAGGGCGTGTTCCGCCTGGACGCCGCCACCGTGGTGCGGATACCGCCCGGTGATGAAGAGGCGGCCCGGGCGGCCGCCTATTTCACTGACCTGATCCGACGCACCCGGGGGCTCGAACTGGCCGTGTCGGCCGAGCCGGGGGCGGGGATCGTCTTCGAACGCAACGAGGGCGGCGCCGAGGACGCCTATGGGCTGGCGGTCGGACCGCGCGGAGCGACCATCGCCGCCTCGGACTTCGGCGGCCTGCTGTATGGCGGGGTGAGCCTGTGGCAGCTGGCCACCGCCGGGGCGGGGCAGGGCGCGGTCGAGATCGCCGCGACGACCATCGAGGATGCGCCGCGCTTCGGCTGGCGCGGGCTGATGCTGGACTCGGCGCGCCACTTCCAGAGCATCGACATGGTCCGCGACCTGATCGACGTCATGGCCACGCACAAGCTGAATGTGCTGCACTGGCACCTGACCGACGATCAGGCCTGGAGACTGGAGATCAACGCTTATCCGCGCCTGACCGAGGTGGGCGCGTGGCGCCAGCAGGCCGGGGCGGCAGGCTTCGACGAGCAGGGCGAACCCCTGCTCTACGGCGGGTTCTATACCCAGGATCAGGTGCGCGAGGTCGTGGCCTATGCCGCCGCGCTGAACATCACCGTGGTGCCCGAGATCGAGATGCCGGGCCATGCCCTGGCGGCGGTCGTGGCCTATCCGGAACTGGGATCGGTCGAGGATCTGCCGGACGCCGTCTTCACCGACTGGGGCGTCTTTCCCTGGCTGTTCAACATCGAGGACGGGACGTTCGCGTTCCTGGAGACGGTGCTGGACGAGGTCATGGCCCTGTTCCCGAGCGAATACATCCACATCGGCGGCGACGAGGCGGTCAAGGATCAGTGGGAAGCCAACGCCCGCATCCAGGCGCGCATGGTCGAGCTGGGCGTTGCGGACGAAAGCGAGCTCCAGAGCTGGTTCGTGCGCCGCATCGAGCGCCACCTGAACGCCAACGGCCGGCGCCTGATCGGCTGGGACGAGATCCTCGAAGGCGGCCTGGCGCCCAACGCCACCGTCATGTCCTGGCGCGGCATCGACGGCGCCATCGAGGCGGCGCGGATGGGGCATGACACGGTCCTGACGCCCGCGCCGGTCCTGTATTTCGACCATCGCCAGAGCAACAGCCCCGATGAGTCCCCCGGGCGCGGCGCGGTGATCAGCACCCGCGACGTCTACGCCTTCGACCCGGCGCCGGACGCTCTCACCGAGGATCAGCTGGATCATATCCTGGGCGTGCAGGGCAATGTCTGGACCGAGCACATCCGCACCGAGGAGCGGCTGTGGGACAAGCTGTTCCCGCGCATGGCGGCGGTCGCCGAGCTGGCCTGGTCGCCGCCCCACGCCAACGACTGGGCGAGCTTTGCGGCGCGCCTGCCCGACCAGCTGGATCGCTACGAGGCGCTGGGCGTGACCCACGCGACCATCTGGCTGGAGCCGATGCTGTCGCTGGACCTGGCCGACGACGGGATCGCGGTGTCGCTGTCCAATGAGCTGGACGCGGGCGAGATCCGCTACACCACCGACGGCAACGCGCTGTCGCCTGACGCAGCGGTGTTCACCGACGCGTTGACGGTCCAGCCGGGCGCGACCTTTCGGGCGCAGAGCTGGCTGAATGGCGAACCCATCGGCCGCGCGCGGGAATGGACCGTGTCCGCCCGCGACGCGGTGACGCGCACCAGCCATCAGCTGGGCCAGTGCGTGGGCGGGCTGGTTCTGGCGCTGGAGGACGACGCGCCGCGCGGGCCGGACACGGACGAGCGCGCCGTGCTGGTGACCGACATTCTCAACCCGTGCTGGGTCTATGAGGCGGCGCCGCTGGACGGGGTGACCATGGTGACGGCGCACGTGGGCCAGCATCCCTTCAACTATCAGGTGGGCGCGGCGCGGGACTCGGTGCCGCTGCATCCCATGGCCACACCGCACGGCGAGCTGGAGATCCGGCTGGACAGCTGCGAGGGGCCGCTCATCGGCGCCCTGTCGCTGGCGCCCGCCGTGGACAATGACGGCATCACCGTCCTGACCGGCGAGATCACGCCGCAGGACGGGCGTCATGACCTGTGCCTGCGCTTCACGCGGGACTCGGTCGACCCGATCTGGGCGGTCGAACGGATTACGCTCGGCGGCCGGGAGCGCCCATGACCGACATCGTTCTCGTCGCCCCGGTCGCCGGTTGGGCCACGCCGCTTTCCGAGGCGCCGGACCCGGTCTTCGCCGAGCGGATGATGGGGGACGGCGTGGCGGTGGACCCCATCGAGGGCGTGCTGCGTGCGCCCTGCGACGGAGTGGTGACGATCCTGGCGCCCGCGCTCCACGCGGTGACCATCCGCGGCGAGAGCGGGGTCGAGGTGCTGATGCATATCGGTCTGGAGACCGTGGCCCTGAAGGGCGAGGGTTTCACCGCCCGCGTCACGGAAGGCCAGGCGGTCAAGGCGGGCGATCCGCTGATCGAGTTCGATCTGGACCGGATCGCGGGGCGAGCGAAGAGCCTGATCACGCCGATCATCATCACCAACGGCGACGCCTTCGAGGTGGCGACCCGCGTCACGGACCGGGAAGTGAAGGCGGGCGATCCGCTGATGACCCTGCGGGCTCTGGGGGCGGCAGCGGAAACGACGCAGACGGCGGGGCCCGCCGCCGAACGGCAGGTGGTGACGCCGCTGGCGCACGGCATCCATGCCCGCCCGGCGGCGCGCATCGCGGCACTGGCGAAAGGGTTCGACGCCGAGGTGACCGTGGCGGCCTTCAACCGCAGGTCCAGCGCGAAGAGCCCGGTGGGCGTCATGGCCCTTGCCATCCGGCACGGCGACGCGATCACCCTGTCGGCCAGCGGGCCGGACGCGGCGCGGGCGGTGCAGGCCCTGGCCGAACTGATCGAGGGCGGCATGGGCGAGGCGGGCGCCGCCCCCGTGCCGAAGACGACGCCGGCGCCGACCCCCCGGCCCCGGCGGGCCCTGCACACCGGGGTGCTGCGTGGGGTGACGGCGGCGCCGGGGGTGGCCATTGGCCAGGCCGCGCGGCTGATCCGCACCGAGATCGAGGTTGCCGTCGACGGGCGGGGCGCCCGCGTCGAGCACGCCGCCCTGAACGGGGCGCTGGAGACGGTGCGTGAAAGGCTGCAGGCCCTGACCGGCGGCGACGCCACCCGCGGCGCCATCGCCGGGGCGCACCTGGCTTTTCTGGACGATCCCGAACTGCTCGCCTCGGCCCAGCGGGGCATCAACGAAGGGCGCAGCGCGGGCCATGCCTGGCGCACCGCCATCGACGGTTTCGTGCAGGCGCTGAACGCCCTGGGCGACCGGCGCATGGCCGAGCGCGTCGACGACCTCAAGGATCTGGAGCGTCAGGTGCTGGCCGTGCTGACGGGGGAGGGCGAGAGCGGGACGGATGCGCCGCTGGGCGCCGTGATCATCGCCGAGGAGCTGGCGCCGTCGCAGGTGATGGCGCTGGACCCGTCGCGGATCGGCGGCCTGTGCATCGCGCGGGGCGGGCCCACGTCCCATGTGGCCATCCTCGCCGCGTCCATGGGCCTGCCGTGTCTGGTGGCGCTGGGCGAGGATCTGATGGACGTGATGGACGGGGCCGCCCTGATCCTGGACGCCGACGCCGGCACCCTGCGGGTGTCGCCCGACGCGGCGGCGCTGGGGGCCGCGCAGACCGCGCTGGCCCGGCGTCACCAGCGCCACGCCGCCGCCCTCGAGACCGCGGGCGAGGACTGTCGTCTGTCGGACGGCGCCCGCATCGAGGTGTTCGCCAATCTGGGCGCGGTGGGCGAGGCCGGGCGGGCGGTGGCCAACGGCGCCGAGGGCTGCGGCCTGCTGCGCACCGAATTCCTGTTCCTCGAGCGCGAGACGGCGCCCGACGAGGACGAACAGGCGGCCCAGTATCAGGCCATCGCCGACGGGCTGGGCGGACGGCCGCTGATCGTGCGGACGCTGGACGCGGGCGGCGACAAGCCCATGCCCTATCTGCCCATTCCCCACGAGGAGAACCCGGCGCTGGGACTGCGCGGCGTGCGGGTGGGGCTGTGGCGGCCGCAGTTGCTGATGACCCAGCTGCGGGCCATCCTGCGGGTGACGCCCACCGGCCAGTGCCGCATCATGGTCCCCATGGTGGCCAGCCCCGATGAACTGGCGGCCGTGCGCCGCATGCTGGAGGAGGCGCGGCGCGACATGGGGGTGACGACGCCGGTCCAGCTGGGGGTGATGATCGAGACGCCCGCCGCCGCCGTCACCGCCGACCTGATCGCCGAACAGGCGGACTTCCTGTCCATCGGCACCAATGACCTGACGCAATATGTGCTGGCCCGCGATCGGGGCAATCCGGCGGTGGCCGCCGACATCGACGGCCTGCACCCCGCCGTGCTGCGCCTGATCCGCCAGACCTGCGAGGCGGGTCAGGCGAAAGGCCGCTGGGTGGGGGTGTGCGGCGGGCTGGCCGGGGACATGGCCGCTGCGCCGATTCTGGTGGGGCTGGGCGTGACCGAGCTGTCGGCGGCCCCCGCCGTGTTGCCGGACCTGAAGGCGTTGCTGCGCGGCCTGACGCTGGAGGCGTGCCGCGATCTGGCGGCGCGGGCGCTGGCCTGCTCGTCCGTGGACGAGGTGCGCGCCCTGGCTGATGATTTCCGAAGGGGAGCCGACCGATGAAGGCCCTGCTCGAACGCCTGCAGCCTCTGGGCCGGGCCCTGATGCTGCCCATCGCGGTGCTGCCCGCCGCGGCCCTGCTGTTGCGGCTGGGCCAGCCGGACCTGCTGGACATCGCCTTTATGTCGGCGGCGGGGGATGCGGTGTTCTCGAACCTTGGCCTGCTGTTCGCCATCGGCGTGGCGGTGGGCTTCGCGCGCGACGGCAACGGCGCGGCGGGGCTGGCGGGGGTGGTCTGTTTCCTGATCGCCACCGAGGGGGCCAAGGCCCTGCTGGTCGTGCCGCCCGAAGTGGTGGCGGGACTGCCCGAAACCTCCGTCGCTCTCGCCGAGGCGGCGTGGCGCGATGGGGCGCTGGCGCGGCTCAGCGTGCCCATCGGCATCCTCTCCGGCCTGATCGCGGGCGACTTCTACAACCGGTTCTCGACCCTGAAGCTGCCCGAGTATCTGGCCTTCTTCGCCGGGCGGCGCTTCGTGCCCATCGTCAGCGGCGTGGCGGGACTGGCGCTGGCGGCCATCATCGGCTTCGGCTTTTCCGGCATCAGCGGGGCCATGGACGGATTCAGCCGCGCCATCGTCGGTTCGGGCGAGGTGGGTCTGTTCCTCTACGGGGTACTGAACCGGCTGCTGATCGTCACGGGCCTGCACCACATCCTCAACAACATCGCCTGGTTCGTGATCGGGGACTATCAGGGCGTCACCGGCGACCTGCGCCGGTTCTTCGCCGGAGACCCCGAGGCCGGCGCCTTCATGTCCGGCTTCTTCCCGGTGATGATGTTCGGCCTGCCCGCCGCCTGCCTGGCCATGTACCACGCGGCGAAACCGGAGCGGAAAAAGGCCGTGGGCGGGATGCTCATGTCCCTGGCCCTGACGGCGTTCCTGACGGGCGTGACCGAGCCCATCGAGTTCACCTTCATGTTCCTGGCCCCGGTGCTGTACGCCGTGCACACGGTGCTGACCGGCGCGGCCATGGTGATCATGAGTCTGCTGGACGTGAAGCTGGGCTTCGGCTTTTCGGCGGGCCTGTTCGACTATGTGCTGAACTTCAACCAGTCGACGCGGCCGCTGATGCTGATCCCGGTGGGACTGGCCTATTTCGCGCTCTACTACGGCCTGTTCCGGCTGGTGATCCATCGCATGGACCTGAAGACGCCGGGGCGCGAGGACGAGCCGGCGGCGCCGTCCGGCGCCGTGCAGGCGGCGTCGTCAGGCGGGCGCGGCGCGGGCTATCTGGCGGCCCTCGGCGGCGCGGCCAATGTGGAGAGCGTGGACGCCTGCACTACCCGCCTGCGCCTCATCCTGAAGGATCAGGGCGCCGTGGACGAGGCCGGGCTGAAAGCGTTGGGGGCGCGCGGGCTGGTGCGCCCCTCGGACCGGGCCTTGCAGGTGGTGCTGGGGCCCATCGCCGATCAGGTGGCCAGCGAGATCCGCGGCGCCATGGCCGGTGCGTCAGACCCCGGTCCCGCCGCGGACACCGTCGACGGCCCGGGCTGGCTTGCGGCGCTGGGGGGGCGCGGCAACGTCCTTTCAACGGAACACCGTGAGAGCCGGGTTCTGGTGCGCCTGAAGGCCGCGTCCGGCGCCGATGTGTCGGCCCTGAGGCGTCTTGGCGTGCGGAGCGTGGCGGTGACCGCCGAGGGCGTTCACCTGATCCTCGGGAACCGCGCCGGGGCCGTGGCCAGGGCTCTGGACGAGCCGGGTTGATCCGGGCCGCGGCTGGTCAACGCAGCCGGGTGCCCTCGGCGTCCCAGACCTCGACCTCGCCCAGACCCAGGGCGCGCACGCCGGCCTCGATCTGGCTCAGGTCGCCGACGATCACCCAGGTCATGGCGTCCGGGCGCAGCATGGCGGCGGCCGCACCCACGGTCTCGGGCGTGAGGGCGGCGTAGCGGCCCGGCAGCGTCGTGATCCACTCGTACGGATGCTCGAAGCGCGTGACGTAGCTGAGATAGCCCACCATCGCATTGTTGGTCTCGAAGCGGTCCGACAGGGTCAGCACCTGACCGCGACGGTACAGGTCGAGCTCTTCGCTGCCGGGGGGCCGGGCTCCGCCGATCTCGTTCAGCTCGCGGGCGATCTCGGACAGGGCGTCAGCCGTGCGGTCGGTCTGGACGCTGGTGGAGACCGAGAACACCTGCGGGCCCAGGGCGTCGCTGACATTGCTGCCGGCGCCGTAGGTCCAGCCCTTCTCCTCACGCAGGTTCATGTTGAGCCGGGACGTGAAGCCGCCGCCCAGAATGCCGTTCAGCACGTCCAGGTCGAAGTTGCGCGGATCCAGCCCGTTCGGCGCCACATGGCCGACCCGGATCACCGACTGGACCGAACCGGGCCGGTCGACCAGCACCACGCGCGGCGCCGTCTGGTCGGCGACCCCGGCGATGGTGGTCTCGCCCCGGGACGCGGCGGGCGCCGTCCAGTCTCCGAAGGCGTCCTCCAGCGTGGCCATCAGGGCGTCGAATTCGGCGTCGCCCGCGGCGAAGATCACCGCATTGTCCGGCCGGATGAAACGCTCGTGGAAGGCGATGAGATCGTCGCGACTGTAGGACCGGATCACATCCGCCCGGCCCGCCAGCGGGGCGCCATAGGCGTGGTCGGCGCCGAACATCAGATAGTTGAACACCCGCCCCGCAATGCTGCCGGGATCGGCCAGCGCCTGCTGCACGCCGGCGACCGCCATGCCCCGCTCGCGCTCCAGATCGCTCTCCCGGAAGCCGGGATCGCGGATGTACTGCGCCCACAGGCCGACGGTGTCGTCCAGCGAGCGGGTCAGGGCGGAGACCGAGAAGCTGGTGGTGTCGGAGTCGGCCCAGGCATAGATGCGGGCGCCCAGCATTTCCTGCGCCTGGGCGAATTCCTGGCCGGTGAGGGTGTCCGTCCCATCGTCCATCAGGCCGACGGTGAAGCCCTGCAGACCGGGCTTCATGCCCTGGTCGGCGGCGCCGCCCGCGTCAAAGGCCATGACCATGTCCACGGTCGGCGTACCGTCGCGCCGGGCGTGGAGGACGCGGATGCCGTTGGACAGGCGCCCCTCCCGCACGGGC
The DNA here is from genome assembly GCF_046293315.1 of Brevundimonas sp. Classification (GTDB taxonomy): domain Bacteria; phylum Pseudomonadota; class Alphaproteobacteria; order Caulobacterales; family Caulobacteraceae; genus Brevundimonas. Next base: position 64,860 of record NZ_JBKBPF010000003.1, on the reverse strand, counting down.
GGCAGCACCAGTTCTGACTCGGGGCCCATGGGCGGAAGCTGGCTGCGGTCCGCACCGTCCGGCCCGGCCGCGTACTGGGTCTGGGGTACGACGGTCAGCCGGTAGTTGGGGCGGCCCAGCCACTCATTCACGGCGGCCCGCACCTCATCGGCCTGAACCGCGTCGAACGCCGCCTGGTCAAGCTCGAACTGGCCGGGATTGCCCTCCCCGATGGCGCCGCCCGCCAGCATCATGGCGCGCAGATACAGCGACTCCAGCATGCGCACCGTGTCGCCATAGGTGGTGATCTTGACCCGCTCCAGCTCCTCAGCGGTGGGGCCCTCGGCCATGAATTCGTCCAGTACGGCCTGCAGGGCCGCCTCGGCCTCGACCGGATCGACGCCCGGCTGGAGCCGGATCTCGATATTGAACAGGCCCGAAATGGCGGCGCCTTCGTAATTGGCCGAGACGCTGTTCGCCAGTTGCCGGTCGATCACCAGCGCCTGGTTCAGGCGCGACAGCCGCCCGCGACCCAGAATTGACGAGGCCATGCGCAGGGCCTGTCGGTCCCCGGCGTCGTTGCCGGGAACGGGCCAGCTCCAAGAGATCGCTGTCTGCGGCACATTGTCGGCCACCACCTCGGTCCTGACCCGGTCCAGCAGCGGCGTCCATTCGGTCATGCGCCCGATGGGGGGACCCGGCTGGACGCTGGCGAAATAGCGGGTCATCAGCTCGCGCGCCTGCTCCACCGTCACGTCGCCGGCCAGGGCCACCACGGCGTTGGACGCGCCGTAGTACTGGTGGAACCAGGCGTGCACGTCCTCCAGCGAGGCGGCGTCCAGATCCTCCATCGAGCCGATGATGGGGTGATGATAGGGGTGGTCGGACGGAAAGATCGCCTCGGCCCGCAGCTCCGGCATCATCGAATAGGGCTGGTTGTCGCGGGTGCGCTTCTCGTTCTGGACGACGCCGCGCTGCTCATCGAGCTTCTCCTGGGTCACGGCGCCGAGCAGATAGCCCATGCGGTCCGACTCAAGCCACAGCACCCGCTCCAGACCGCCGGTGGGCACCACCGCATAGTAGTAGGTCTGGTCCAGCGTCGTGGCGCCGTTGACCGCCGACGCGCCGATTTCCTGAAGCGGCGGCATGTACTCGTCGTCGCGGTGCTCCGACCCGTTGAACATCAGGTGCTCGAACAGGTGGGCGAAACCGGTCTGGCCCGCCGGCTCGTTCATGGACCCCACGTGGTACCAGACGGTCACCGCCACCTTGGGCGCGGAATGATCCTCATGCACGACGACCCGCAGCCCGTTGGGCAGGGTGAACTGCTCGTAGGGCAGCAGCGCCTGTTCCGCCGACTGAGCTGTGGCGGGCGAACCGAGTAGCGCCGCGGCCGATGCGACCAGCACGAGCATCATCGTCTTCATGGTGTTTCCTGACGTGGAGAAGAATACGGCCAGCGCGTCGGGACGCACTGGCCGTTGGACCCGAACGACGATCAGAACGTCGCCGACAGGCCGATGCGCAGGCTGCGGCCGCCGAGATAGGTGGCGCGGGTGAAGAAGGTCGGAGCCCCCAGCTCGCCGCCGAAGGTCTGCTCCAGATTGGGGTCCGACGTGCCGTCGAGCAGGTCGTTGGCCTCCACATAGACGCGGAAGCTGCCGTAGCTCGGGCGCAGATAGTACTCGGCCCGGAAGTCGAGCGTCTCCACGCCTTCGGTGTAGACGCTGACGCCGCGCGGCTGGAACAGGGACAGCGCCCGCGACTGGTAGCCGTAGGCCAGCGTCGCATCGATATCGTACTTGTTGTAGGTCAGCGCCGCCGTGCCCGAGTGGGACGGCTGCTGTACGAACGGCAGGTCCGTGAAGGTGTAGACGTTGTCGGGCGCCGTCCCGTAGCTCCAGTTGTAGCGGTCGGCGCGCCTGCTGTCGGTCCAGGTGTGGTTCAGAAACACCCCCAACCCGCCCCAGATTCCCGGGAGGAAGTCGAACCGGCGCTCGGCCTGGAATTCGATGCCCCACAACTCGGCCACCTCGTCGCTGTTCACCGGGCTGCCGCCGGTGATGAAGGCCGAGGACGGATTGGCCGGATCAAAGTAGGGCGCCCCGTTGAAATAGGGATGATCCGGCAGGGTCACGGCCGCCAGGGTGGCGGGACCATTGGTGATGTTGTTCTGCAGCAGGTTGTCGATGCGCTTGTAGAAGGCGCTGATCTTGAAGATGCCGATGCCGGAATAGTACTCGGCGCTGAGGTCGAAATTGTCAGTGGTCGCCGGCTGCAGGTTGGGGTTGCCGCTGTTGATCTGCAGGATCGGCTTGACGCCTTCAGGTCCCGGGATGGGGAAGTTGATGAAGGAAATCCGCGTCTCGCTGGACAGCTGGCTGATCGCGGGCCGCGCCACCGACAGGAAGTAGCCGCCCCGGAAAATCAGGTCGTCGCTGTGGCGGTAGTTGAACAGCACCCGCGGCAGGAAATCTTCCGATACGGCCTCCTCGGTGACCAGCCGGGTGAACTCGTTCTGGAAAATGAAGTCCACTCCGAAGCCGCCGCCGTTCTCGGGCAGGATGGGACCTGTGTAGACCGGGAAGTTGAGGTTGGTCGCCTCCAGCCGGGTGTGATTGAAGCGGACGCCGCCGATGATCTCCAGCTTGCCGATGTCAATCCGCGCCTGCAGGTAGGCGGCGAAATTGGTCTCCTCGGTGTTCTCGTTGCCCTGGTCGGGATGGGGCGTGATCGGCGTGAGCGTGAGGCCCGACGGACCGCCCGCCAGCGTGCCCAGATTGTCGACGAAGCCCCGGAGGGCGTTTTCACTGAGGGTCGAGAAGCCCGGCTCGGACAGGCCGATCCGCGTCAGGTCCGACGGCACGAACTCCAGGCCCAGCGCGGAAACCGGAACGCCGCCGCCGATCTGACTGCGCGTCAGGTTGTTCTGGAACTCGGCGCGCTCGTAGAAGCCGCCCAGCTCCACATAGTTCAGCCAGCCGCCACGGCCCGAGGTCCAGCGCGCGCTGCCGCGGGCGGTGTAGCGGTCATTGCTGCCTTCGGAGTTGTCGATCTGGCCGCTGGCGTTTTCGATGACGAAGCCGGACGGGTCGTTTACCAGGGCCCAGCCCTGGCTGCTCAGCAGGGGCAAAGGGATTCCGCTGCCGCTGCGCGGGCCGAAGCCGGTATGGATCACGCCGGTCTGGGGATCGACGGCTTCAGGCAGGAACAGGCCCGCGCTGGCGTCGGTATCGGGCATGCGTAGCTGCATGCCGAAGCTGGCGGGACGCCGCTCCGTGCCGTGCGCATAGCCAACCAGATAGTTGAACTCGAACGCGCCGAGGTTGGTCCGGCCGTTGAGGCTGAAGGTGTCGGTGATCTTCCGGATGTCGCGGTCGTAGCTGTAGTTCTGCGAGCGCGAGATGCTCTCGTTTCCGGGGCTCAGGTCCAGCACCAGCTGCGGGTTCGTCTCGCCGGGGACGACCACATACTCGGCTGCGGTGGAGAAGGTGTCCGACAGGGAGAAGAAGTCGGTGCGCGTCTCGGCGTGCTGATAATCGAACTTCAGGCTGGTGTGGCCACCGATCCGCCATTCGGCCGAGAGCGTGCCGGCCAGGGTGTCGGTCTCGTCGTGATAGAAGCTGGTGACCAGCCCGCTTGGATAGGCCTGGTCCTCACCCGACAGGAACGGGAAGTTCAACAGCGGGTCGATGGCGTTGAAGTTGAGGGCAGGATTTCCACCGCCGTCGAGCGCCAGGGCGTCGAGCGGCAGATAGCGACCGAAGTTCATCCGGCCCCCGTTGCTGCCCGCGTCATAAGCGATCGAGCGCGTGCTCTGGGTGCGGTACTGGACCGAGGCGCTGACGCCGAAATTGTCGCCGAACGTGCGGGCGACCGTGCCCGAGACGAGGAAGTCGTCGCCGAAGTCATCGGGGGTGCGGTCCCCTTCCACCAGGAAGTTCGCATAGCGGCGCGGCCGATCCAGCGGCGACATGGTCTCGATCTCGATCAGTCCGCCGGTGCCGGCGCTGTCATGGCTGGGCAGCAGGGACTTGTTGATGGTGATCTGGCTGACGGAATCCGCCAGCAGGTTCGACAGGTCGGCCGAGCGGCCCACGCCGTTGCCGACCGGCAGGTTGAGGCCGTTGAACTGGATGGCGTTCATGTCGGGTTCCAGCCCTCGCACGATCACATTGGTGCCGTCGCCGGTCACCGAATTGCGCTGGAACGAGATGCCGGGGGCGCGGCGAAGCGCCTCGGAAAAGGTGGTGCCGGTAAAATTGCCCAGCTCGTCCGCCGAGATCACATCCGCGCTGTTCTCGGCTGTGCGCTGGAGATTGAGGGCGTTGGCGCGGGCGCTGCGCGAGCCGAAAATGACCAACTCATCGACCGCCGTGGCGTAGCCCTGGCCAAGCGTGAAGTTCTGCAGGTTCGAGCCGCCGGACGCGACGGTCACCGTCTCGACCAGAGGGGGGTAGCCCAGAAACGAGATCTCGACGGTGTAATCGCCCGCGGGAAGCGAGGAAAAACGAAAGCTGCCGGACTGATCGACGCTGGTGGTCTGGCCGGTCTCGACGATGCGCACCAGGGCGCCGTCGGGGCTACGGGCGGCGTCGGCGATCGCGACCTGGCCGACCAGCCCGCCCTGCCCGGCGCCTTGCCCCCCCGCAGCCGCGCTTACCACGAACGATCCGCCGCTGGTCACGCCCAGCCGCAGGCCCGACCCGCTCAGCATCGCGCGATAGGCGGCTTCGGGGGAGTAGCTGCCCTGCAGGGCCGGCGCGGTCTTGCCGCCCACCTGTTCGCTGGCGAACACGACATTGGTGTTGGTCTGGGCGGCTATGGCCCGGAGCGAAACCTCAAGCGGCTGCGCGGGCAGATCAAAAACGTAGAGGGCCTGGGCCTGCGCCTGGGCTGACAGAACGAGCGTGCTGGCGCTGACGGCCAGGGCCGCGAGAGTCCGTGAATACATATGTCCCCCTTGGGGAGCGCGATGCTTGGCTCCCACTAGGTAGACGACGTTTGGCCGCAAACCCGACACGGTTGCGACACAAAAAAATCACCGGCTCTTCATCACCGCTGCAGATGCAGGGTATCGCCCTCGCGTTGAACATCGAGGCCGTGCAGATCTGCGACGGCCTCGGCGAAGTCTGGCGCATTGGTCGTGAACACGCCGGATATGGGCAAGGCCGCCACCCGCGGGTCGTCGATTATCACCTGCGGCCCCCCGTACCGATTGAGCTCGGTGACCGCCTCGCCCAGGGGCGTGTCCCGGAAAACGGTCTGACCGCGTCGCCACGCGGTCGCCGCTTCCACCGAGGCCGACTCGATCCGGGTGGGGCCGGCCACCGGCTCGGTCAGGCGCTCGCCGGGCTGCAGCAGCATCGGCGTCTGCGGCGCGCCGCTCGCCCGCGCATCCGCCAGGGTGACCGCCACCTCGCCCTTGATGAGGGTGACGACCACCTCGTCCCGGGTTCGTCGGACCGTGAAGACCGTCCCCAGCGCCTCTATCCGGGTGTCGCCAGCGATCACCACGAAGGGGCGATCCGCGTCATGGGCGACCTCGAACATGGCCTCGCCCCGGTCGAGGGTGATGTGGCGCCGATCCGCGTTGTACTGGACGGCGACGCGGGTGTCGGTGTTCAGGGCGATGCGGCTGCCGTCCCCGAGGGTGGCCACCTGCTGCTCGCCGGGGCGGGTCACATAGTCGCCGGGACGGTCCAGCGCCCACCACAGGGCGCCGAGACCCAGCACCAGCGACGCGGCCATGGCCATCGCCGCCCGAAGTCGCGGCTGCGGCTCGGGCGCGGCGCGCAGGCGGGCTTCGTCCTCGCTGCTGCGGGCGGCGCGGGGCAGGATGGCCCAGATTTCACTGGCGCGCTCGAACGCCGCCGCATGGGCGGGGTCCTCGGCCAGCCAGGCGTCCAGGGCGTCGCGCGCGGCGTCTTCCTGGTCGCCATGGACCCGGGCCAGCCATGCGGCGGCCTCGGCCTCCACAGCGCGCGGGGAGGGGGCGCGGCTCACGACGACATCCTCCCGTTCATGAGGTGCAGGGTGGCGCGGGCCACCGCCTTCTCCACGGCGGCGACCGTCATCTCTTCCGACGCGGCGATCTCGGCGTAGCTCATGTTCTCGAGCCGCCGCTTCAACAGGATCCGGCGCGTGCGCTCGGGCAACTGGGCCAGATCGGCGGCCACCTGCTGCAGCCGCGCCCGGGCTTCCAGGATCCGGGCCGGGTCCGGCGCAGTGTCGGCGATCTCGTGCAGATCGGCGCCGTCGGCCATCGGCATGCGCCCGCGATGGCGCTGGCGGTCGATCGACAGGTTCACAGCCGCCCGGACCAGAAGCGCCTCCTGACTGCGGACCGCGTGGGCGCGCTGATATTGCTCCACTTTCAGAAACGCCTCGTGCACCAGATCATCCGCATCGTGATCGGCGATACCCTGCCGTATGACGGCGCGCCGTGCCTTCCTGAGAATGTCCGCGAGCGTCGCCATGGGTACCTGCCTTACTCACCAGACGTTCACGGGCGGAAAACCCGACATATGGCGTCGGTCGGGCGACCATTTGATCTCGTCAAGGCGTTCATAGCGGGCTGGAGCATGGACGCACAGCGCCCGGGGGGCGAAGCCGCGCTTTCCTGCGCCGTTGTCTTTGAAGGAGGGGCCGATGGTGGGTGATCACGGGCTCGAACCGTGGACCCGCTGATTAAGAGTCAGCTGCTCTACCAACTGAGCTAATCACCCGAACCATCGTGCGCCTCGCTGGACATGTCCGGCGAAGGGCGGACCACCTACTAGGTCGCGGATGCTTTCGCAAGGCTTTTGCGTGGGTCATGATGCCGGACGGGAATGGAGGGCGTGATGGCGAGGCGGGATCTGAGCGGGGCGGTGGATTTCTCGGTGCTGGAGCGGACCACCGGCGGGGACGACGGCGTGTCCGAGGAGGTGCTGGCCCTGTTCGCGGAACAGGCGGCGATCTGGGCCCCCATGCTGGAGCCGGGCACCGACGGCTGGCGGGACGCGGCCCACACCTTGCGCGGGGCGGCGGGGGGCATCGGGGCCGGCGACCTGGCCCGCGCCTGCGCCGAGGCGGAGGCCGGGGAGGGCGCCGGGCTGGGCCGGGTGCGCAACGAACTGGACCGGGCGCTGGCGGACGTGGCGGCATGGCGCCATGAGCTGATGCTGCGGTCGCTGAAGGGCTGATCCGGTCGCGCAAATGACACAAGCTTAAGATGACGATGGGCGGCCCGGCCGGTATCGGTCGATGTCGTCCGGAGGCCGCCCATGACCATCGCCGTCCTGCTGTCCGCCATCGCCCTTGCGGCATCCTCGCCCGCGCCGTCGACGGAGACTGAGACCGGCCCCTCGGCGCGGATCGAGCGGGACGGGAACCGCTGGACCGTGACCTTTGAGCTGGACCGGGACGCCGCCGTCTGGGCCTTCGATCACTCGGCCGTGCAGCAGAACAACCGGGGTCCCTGGCGACCGGGACAGTGGCGGGTGGAGACGCCCGGCGTGGTGCTGGAGCGCGCTGGGCACCGGGACGTGCTGCGCGCCACGGACGGCGGGCCTGTGCCCCGTCAGGTGCGCATCGCCATCAGCCCCGTTCCCACGGCCATGGAAGCGTCCTACGCCCCGGCCCTGCTGTTCTCCGACGGCTCGGTGGCGCTGCACACCGAGCAGTATGAGCTGTTCCCGCTGGACGACGTGGAGGCCGCCGCCGCCCTGCCGCCCGATCTGACGGGGCTCGACCTGCCGGGCGGACCGGTGGCCATGACCTGGGTCGACGCCGCCGGGCCGGTGCTGTTTCAGGGCCTGCGCCAGACCGCGCCCGTGGCGACGGACGTGAACACCTATGTCCTGTTCGGCCCGCTGGAGGCGAGCGAAAGCCCGCATCTGGCCACGGTCATCGACCCGGCCCTGCCGGACTGGATCGGGCGCGCCATCGCCGACACGGCCCCGCGCTACGCCGCCTTCTATGCCGACCGTCTGGGGGAAGGACCGGAGGGCCGTCCCGCCGTCATGGCCAGCTGGAAGGCCCCCCCCCCGGGCATGACCAGCATGGGCGGCAGCGTCCTGCCTGGCCTGATCGCCGTGGCCTTCGAGGGCGAGGGCGTGCTGGAGCCGAGCGGGGGGGTAGCCGACATGTTCAACTGGTTCATCGCCCACGAAAGCGTCCACTTCTGGCTGGGCCACACCGTCAGCTACGCCTCGGGCCGGGACATGTGGATCACCGAGGGCGGGGCCGACCTGCTCGCCCTGCGTGCGGCTCAGGCGCTGGACCCGGCGTTTGATGCAGACGCCATGCTGCAGTCCGCCGTGGACGACTGCGCCGAACTGGCGGACCAGCCCATCCACACGGCGGCCGCGCGCAACGAGAACCGGGCCTATTACGCCTGCGGGGCGGTGTTCGGCATGCTGGCCGAAGCCGCGGCCCGGGAGCGCGGCGGCGACGCCTTCACCTTCGTGCGCGGCCTGATCGACGCCAATCGCGACGACGGGCTGCTGGACGGCGGCGAATGGCTGGCTGAGCTGACCCGGCTGAGCGGCGACCCGTCCATGGCCGCTGACATGGCGGTGATGCTGGAGGCGGGGACGGCGGACCCCGTGGCGATGATCGCCTCCCTGTTCCAGCGCGCGGGCGTGGCCCATGAGGTGCGCGACGGACGGGTGGTGCTGCTTTAGGCGCAGCCACCTTGTCATCCCGGCCGGACCCCGGACTTGTTCCGGGGGGAGAGCCCGCGTCCTTGTCATCCCGGCCGGAGCGAAGCGGAGAGCCGGGACGGGCGGGCGCAATGATCCTGCCGCCCGGACAGCCGAAAGGCTGGGCCGGGCGAAGGGCGACGGCTGGCGTGGTGGAAGCGGTGGCCCGGATCGTCGCGGGGCGCCGTCCGGGCCGGTTCTGGAGGGTTGGCGTCCCGTCCCGTCCCGGATAGCGCCGTTGGCGCTTCCGGGATGACAAGGGGGTCATGGGGCGGGGCCTCCGTTGTTGGACTCCGGACGCGAAAAACAGTGCAATTGGAGTCTAATGGCGTCGGCCCCTGCCCGCCCGTCATTCCCCGGCTTGACCGGGGAATCCAGAGACGCGGGCGGGTGCGGCGCGGACTCGGCCCCTTCGGCGTGTCTGGACCCTCCGGTCAAGCCGGAGGGTGACGGGGAGGGGGCCTGGGCCGGGGATGCGGTGTTGGACTCCGAGGGCGAAAAACAGTGCAATTGGAGTCTAACGGCGTCCACTTGCGCCGGTTCGGCCTCGCGCAGGGCGGCGGCCTCGCGGTCCATGCGGGCGCGGCGTTCGGCGGCGGCTTCCTCGCGGATGCAGGGTTGCAGGTCCTTGTGCAGGCGCATCCAGCCCCGGGCCTCGATCAGGCGACCGGCGGCCACGGCGGCCTGAAGCATGGCCCAGGCCTTGTCGGCCATCTGCGCGGCGGTGAGGGGTGTCGCTGCTTCCATCCCGTCCCGGATAGCGCCTGGCGGCGCTTCCGGGATGACAAGGGGCTGGTTCTGCACCGCTGGTGCGGGAGTAGGCTCCGGGCGGCGCCAGCCTTGCTCGCCGGCGAGGCGCAGGAAGGTGGCGGTGCGGATGTCGTGACGGCGACAGACCGCCTCGGCCTCGGCCCCGGCCAGGTATTCGGTTCTGGCGGCAGACCAGCGGCGCGCGTCTCCGGTTGGGCGGCGGGGCGGCGCGGGGGGAATGGGGGTGGTGCTCATGCCGCCATTATCCGGCGCCCCGGAACAGTGCGGTGAAAAACAGGGTGTTTGAGGGGTGAAACCCTTGTGGGGAAAGGGATTGGCTTCGGAAAATGCGGGATTAAGGGGACAGTTTCCTTCTCCCCTTGAGGGAGAAGGTGGCCCGCGAAGCGGGTCGGATGAGGGGTGAGACACCGCTCTGTCCAACAACGCGCGGCTCCCCGCCTGAGGGCGACCCGGAGCGAAACCGGCTGACACCGGGATTCACCCCTCATCCGTCATGCTCCGCATGACACCTTCTCCCTCAAGGGGAGAAGGAGACTGCTGCCGGCCCCTAGCGGACGCTGTGGAGCGTCGGCATAGTCACGCTCATGCTCGCACAGGACGACGATGAACACCCCGTGCCGGAGGAGGTGCGGCCCAGATTTCGGGAGGTGATAGGCGCTTTCGTCACCGGCGATTTTCAGCTGTCGAGGCCTGTGCTCGACGGTGTTTCGCCGTTGGACGGGGATACCGCCCGGTTCATCAGGGAGCAGGTCGCCGCCTACGGGGACAATCTGGCATCACTACGGGACGAGGTCTGGCAGCGGTCGGCATATCGCTGGATGGACGGCCATTGGGAGTTCCTTATCGATCTCAGCACCGACCGGGAGCCCGTCAGCGACCTGGTTCTTCATGCCAGGCTCTTCGACGGTCCGAGCGGGCGCATTGAAGTCTGGTCGGTACACGTACCCTGAGTCCGCTTTCCACCCCGTGCGGACACCCGACGGGTCAGTTCCAGGCAATCCTCAGGAAGTCGGGGTTCTGGAAGCGGACGAACGACGGCTCCGACCGAGTGCGACCCTTCGAGTCTAGATTTCTTCAAGCGTGGCTGACTCGCAGAAGAACCATGTGTCCCCCGCCAGCCGAACAAGATACCGGCTTTCTGGATGACCCTGCGAGAGTTCGAATTGATGTCTCACGTTCTGCCGCTTGAGTTCGCTTTCAAGGAGTGAGCGCAGGCTATCGGGTCCGTGGGCCAGCATGAAGAAGGGCGAGTTCGAAAAATCGAGGAATGTGGAAAGTCGTGCCGAGCCATGAAGGAAATCCGGCACAGCCTTGATCCCTTTGGACTGCTCCACCCAGCGTTCAACGATATCGTATACGGCTAGGGGCTCCGGCAGGGGCTCGCTGCAATACAGCGAGAACGTCGCTGGCTGCGCCCAGTCGAGACTGTCTGAGTAAACGACCTCGAAGTTTCCAAGCGCCTCGTCGTCTTCCAGATCGAGCAGGGCCTCACCATCTAACGCGCCGCTAGAGATGCCAGAGAAGACCAGAACGGCGTCGCCATTGGACCAGGTTGGCTGCTCTTTCCACCAACCATAACCGCGAACTGTCAATCGCAGAGCGCCGCCGCTGAGCTCGGCTGCGGCAACCGTGCTCGGGTGCGAAAAGGTCTTGTCGTTGAGCAGGTCGAACAGGCTGTAGATCATCTCAGCACCTGAAGGGGTTACCCCGCCGCGAACGGATACGGGCTGACCGATTTGGCCCAGTCGTCGACGGTGAGGGGGCGGCCTTGCGGGGGTTCGGCGCGTTGGGGGCAGGGGTGGCGGTCGCACAGGCGGCAGGCGGGGCCGATGCCGGTGACTTCGGGGGCGTCGAGGGTGAGGCCGCGGGCGTGGATCAGGTGGTGGGCGTGCTTGAGCTCGCAGCCGAGGCCCACGGCCAGGTCGTGGTCGTGGGTTCCCTGTCGCGGGACGGTGCGGGCCAAAGTGAACCAGCGCTGGCCGTCGGGGGTCTCCACGATCTGGGTCAGGACGCGGCCGGGCGAGCCGAAGGCGTCGTGCAGGCGCCAGCGGGGGCAGCCGCCGCCGAACCGGGCGAAGGGGAAGGTGGACGAGGCGTAGCGCTTGGAGACATTGCCCGCCCGGTCCACGCGGATGAAGAAAAAGGGCACGCCGCGCGCCGTGGGCCGCGACAGGGTGGTCAGGCGGTGGGCCGCCTGTTCGAACGAGACGCCGAAGCGGGCGCACAGGCGGTCGAGGTCATAGCCGCTCTGTTCGGCCAGGGCCTGGAAGGCGCCGTAGGGCATGAGGATGGCGCCGGCCAGGGTGTTGGCCAGCGACACCTTGAGCAGGCGCGCCGACGCGGCGTCGGGCGGGGCGGCCTGATCCACCAGCGCCTGAAGCTCGCCGCCGTGCTCCATCAGGCCCAGCTGATAGGCCAGGGCGAAGGCGCGCGAGGCGGGGGACAGCACCTCGGAGATCAGCAGCCGCTTGCGGTGCGGGTCGAAGCGGCGGGTCCATTCCACCATCACATCGGCGGGCATGACGCGCACGCCCATGTCGTGGCGGGATTTCAGGCGCTCGCGGATCAGGGCCTCGGGGCCGGCGGTCTGCAGCGTGGCGGGGTCGGGCGCAAGATCATGGCTGAGCGCCTCGCCCATCAGGTCCAGCTCGGGGAAGTGGTTGCGGCGGGCCTGGATGTGGTCGCGGACCCAGTCGGCGGGGCTGGCGGTCTCGGCGGCCGGGGCGGCGGGGCGGCCCTGAGCCAGGGCGCGGTACAGGCGCACCACCGCGTCGGCGGCGCCGGGCAGGTCCTCGGCCAGCTGCAGGATCTCGTGTCGCGGGATGGGGATGCCCTGGAACAGGGGGTCGGCGAAGACCTCGGCCAGGGCCGCCTCGCCGCCGGGGCCGGTCTGGCCGCCGAAGGCCCGCAGGTCCACGTCATAGGTTTCCGCCAGTCGGAGCAGCAGTTGCGCCGAGACGGGGCGCTGGTTGCGCTCGATATGGTTCAGATAGCTGGGCGAGACCCCCAGATCCGCCGCCATGGCGGTCTGGGACAGGGCCAGTTCGCGCCGCAGCCGCTTGAGGCGTCCGCCCAGAAACAGTTTGCGGTCGGCATCATCGCTCATTCTGTCATGATGTCATGAAGTGACTGTCGAAAGCTAGTCATTATGTGACCAATAAGCGCGAAAGGCGGGCGTGCAGCCGGTGCAATCCGGGCGCTGCCGTGTTTCTTGGCCATCGACGCGGCGACGAGGCCGCTGGATCGGTTGTCGGAGACACATCATGACCACTTTCGCGGAACTGGTTCCGGGCGCCCCCGAGGGGCGGTTCGACGGGATCGAGCGTCCCTATGGCCCCGAAGAGGTGGAGCGCCTGCGCGGCTCCTTCCCCATCCAGCACACCCTGGCCGAGCGCGGCGCCAACCGCCTGTGGGCGCTGCTGCACACCGAGCCCTTCATCAACGCCCTGGGCGCCGTGACCGGCAATCAGGCCATGCAGATGGTCCGCGCGGGCCTGAAGGCCATCTATCTGTCCGGCTGGCAGGTGGCGGCGGACGCCAACACCGCCTCGGCCATGTACCCGGACCAGTCGCTGTACCCGGCCAATGCGGCGCCGGAGCTGTGCCGCCGCATCAACCGCACCCTGCAGCGCGCCGACCAGATCGAGCACGGCGAGGGCGGGGCGAAGCGCGACTGGTTCGCCCCCATCGTGGCCGACGCCGAGGCCGGCTTCGGCGGGCCGCTGAACAGCTTCGAGATCATGAAAGCCTTCATCGAGGCGGGCGCCGCGGGCGTGCACTTCGAGGACCAGCTGGCCTCGGAGAAGAAGTGCGGCCATCTGGGCGGCAAGGTGCTGATCCCGACCCAGGCCCATGAGCGCAACCTGATCGCCGCGCGCCTGGCCGCCGACGTGATGGGGGTTCCGACCCTGACCGTGGCCCGCACCGACGCCGAGTCGGCCCAGTTGATCACCTCGGACGTGGACGAGCGGGACCATCCCTTCATCGACCGCGAGGATCGCACGCCCGAGGGCTTCTTCCGTCTCAAGGCCGGCACAGGTCTGGACCACTGCATCGCGCGGGGGATGGCCTATGCGAAATACGCCGACCTGCTGTGGTGGGAGACCTCGCACCCGGATCTGGACGATGCGAAGCGGTTCGCCGAGGCGATCCAGAAGGAACACCCCGGCAAGCTGATGGCCTACAACTGCTCGCCGTCGTTCAACTGGGAAGCGAAGCTGGACAAGCCGACCATTGCGAAGTTCCAGCGCGAGCTGGGGGCCATGGGCTACAAGTTCCAGTTCGTGACCCTGGCCGGGTTCCACAGCCTGAACAACGGCATGTTCGAGCTGGCCTCCGGCTACCGCGCCCGCGGCATGGCGGCCTATTCCGAGCTGCAGCAGCGCGAGTTCGCCAATGAGGCCTCCGGCTACACCGCCACCCGGCACCAGCGGGAAGTGGGCACCGGCTATTTCGACCAGGTGGCCATGACCATCTCGTCGGGGAACTCGTCCACCACCGCCCTGAAGGATTCCACCGAGACCGCCCAGTTCGTGGCGGCGGAATAAGGAGCACTGCCATGACCGAGATCAGAAGCGCCGACGCCATCATCGACTTCTGTCTGGCCCCGCTGGGGCTGGACGGGGGCGGCGCGGCCGAGCGGGAGGTGCGCCACCGCATGGCCCATGTCATCAAGACCTATCAGGCGCGCATCCCCCAGCCGGTGGCCGTGGATTTCAACGCCATGCCGCCGCTGGTCATCAATGAAGCCGCGCACGGGTATGAGTAGATGACGTCAGTCTCCCTCCCCGTCCCGGGGAGGTGGCTGAGCCGAAGGCGAAGCGGGCGGGGGCGGCGAGGCGATGCAGCGTGTCTGTTTCGCCGGGCCCTCCCCACCCGGCCGCCGCTTCGCGACGACCGCCCTCCCCGGACGGGGAGGGAGAAGGAGATGCAATGCCGCTGGATTCCCTGACCGACCCCGCCATCCGCGTCACCGGCCCGATCGACGGCCGCGCGGGCGAGATCCTGACGCCGGAGGCGCTCGGGTTCGTGGCCGACCTGCACCGGCGCTTTGACGCCCGGCGGCTGGACCTGCTGGCTGAGCGGGCGGCGCGGCAGGCGCGCTTCGACGCGGGCGAGACGCCGGACTTCCGGCCCGACACCGCCGCCATCCGCGCGGGGGACTGGCGCGTCGGATCGATCCCGGCCGAGCTGCGCGACCGGCGGGTGGAGATCACCGGCCCGGTGGACCGCAAGATGGTCATCAACGCCCTGAACTCCGGGGCCAGGGTGTTCATGGCCGATTTCGAGGACGCCACCAGCCCCACATGGACCAATCAGGTGGAGGGGCAGATCAATCTCAAGGACCTGTGGGCGGGAACCCTGTCGTTCGATGATCCGAAGACCGGCAAGGCCTATCGCCTGAAGGACCAGCGCGCGGTGCTGAAGGTGCGCCCGCGCGGCTGGCACCTGCCGGAGCGGCACATGACCGTGGACGGCAAGCCGGTGTCGGGCGCCCTGTTCGACTTCGGCCTGTACGCCTTCCACAACGCGCAAGCGGCGACCACGGCCGGGTCGGGCCTGTGGTTCTATCTGCCCAAGCTGGAGACCATGGAGGAGGCGGCCCTGTGGGACGCCGTGTTCCGGCGGGCCCAGGACGCGCTTGGCCTGCCGGCGGGCAGCTTCAAGGCCACCATCCTGATCGAGACCATCACCGCCGCCTTCGAGATGGACGAGATCCTGCACGCCCTGAAGGACCACATCGTCGGTCTGAACTGCGGCCGCTGGGACTACATCTTCTCGACCATCAAGCGGCTGGGCGGCAATGCCGATTTCCTGACCCCGGACCGCTCGGCCATGACCATGGGGAACGCGTTCCTGAACGCCTATTCCCTCAAGCTGATCGATGCCTGCCACCGGCGCGGGGCGTTCGCCATGGGCGGCATGGCGGCGCAGATTCCGGTCAAGAACGACGAGGCCGCCAACACCGCCGCCTTCGCCAAGGTCAGGGCCGACAAGGAGCGCGAGGCCGGCAACGGCCACGACGGCACCTGGGTGGCGCACCCCGATCTGGTGCCCGTGGCCATGGAGGTGTTCGACCGCCTGATGCCCGGCCCGAACCAGCTTGACCGGCCGCTGTCAGGCCAGGACATCGGCCGCGACCGGCTGTTGGAAATCCATCAGGGACCGCGCACAGAGGCGGGCCTGCGCGAGAACATCCGCGTGGGCATTCTCTACACCGAGGCCTGGCTGGGCGGGCGCGGGGCGGTGCCGCTGTTCAACCTGATGGAAGACGCCGCCACCGCCGAGATCAGCCGCACCCAGGTGTGGCAGTGGCGCACGCTGTCAGCCCATCTGGACGACGGCCGGGTGGTGGACGAGGCGCTGGTGCGGGCCCTGATCGAGGACGAGATCCGGCGCATGCCCAGGGACCTGCCGCATCTGGAAGAGGCGGTGCGCCTGTTCACCGACCTGTGCCTGGCCGAGACCTGCGAGGAATTCCTGACCCTGCCGGCCTACGCGCGGCTGGAAAGCTAGGCGGCGCCCTCAAACAGAGCGTCGCAGCCGGCGGCCAGGTCGGTCACCAGCTCGATCAGGGCCTCGGCGCCGAAAGGCTTGGACAGGTGCCGGTCGGCGCCCGCCTCGCGCGCCGCGTCCATGTGTTCGGGCAGGGCGTTGGCGGTCAGCATCAACACCGGGGTGCGCGGGGCGCCCATGGCCGCCTCGTGCAGACGGATCTCGCGCGTGGCGGTCAGACCGTCCATGACCGGCATCTGCATGTCCATCAGCACCACGTCGAACTCGCCGTCGCGGAAGGTGGCCAGGGCCTGGGCCCCGTCCTCGACCATGACCAGTTCCACGTCGATCTGGGACAGCACCAGCTCCACCACCTTGCGGTTGGTGGGGTGATCGTCGGCGACCAGAACGCGGAGAGGGCGCCCCGTGGCCGCGTCGGCGTTTCTGTCCGGCGCGGCCTCCTGAACCGTCGCCGCGACCACGCGCAGGGGCAGGGTCAGGATGAAGGTGGAGCCGCCGCCGGGCTCGCTCTCGCAATCCAGATGTCCGTCCATCATGCCGGCCAGTTCGCGGCAGATGGCCAGTCCCAGACCGGTGCCGCCGAACTTGCGGGTGATGGCGCCGTCCGCCTGTTCGAACCGGCTGAACAGCCGGGCGCGGGCGGCGGAGTCGAAGCCGATGCCGGTGTCCTCGATCATGAACCGGAACACCGGGGCGCCGTCGGCGCCCTGACCGCGCGACACGGTCAGACTGACGAAGCCCTGGCTGGTGAATTTGACGGCGTTCGAGACCAGATTGGTCAGGATCTGCTTGAGACGCACCACGTCGCCGTCGACCCAGACCCGGGTTTCCGCCGGCGAATCCACGAAGAAGCGCAGACCCTTGTCCTCGGCCTGGGCGGAATAGAGCTGGGCCGCTTCGTTGACAGCCTTGTGCAGGTCGAAGGGCTCGGGGCGTAGCTCCAACCGTCCCGATTCCACCCGGGCCAGATCAAGGATGTCCGAGAGCAGGTGCTGCAGCGTCACGCCCGAGGAGCGGATCAGCGCCAGCATCTCCTGCTGGCGGTCGTTCATGGGCGTGCCGGACAGGGCCTGGGCCACGCCGATGACGCCGTTCAGCGGCGTGCGGATCTCGTGGCTCATATTGGCCAGGAATTCCGACTTGGCGCGGTTGGCCGCCTCGGCGGCGTCGCGGGCGGCGGCGAGGACCTCGGCGTCCCTTTTCAGATCGGTGATGTCGTTGACCAGGGTAACCACGCCGCCATCGGCGGTGCGGCGATCCTGGACCTTCAGCCAGCGGTCGTCGGAGGTTCTCTGCTCCATGGCGCAGGACAGATGGCTCCGTGCGGTCATGCGCTCGTCAAGCCATTCCACCTCGCGCCCTTCGGCTTCGGGATAGTGGCCCTTGTCGAGGCCAGTCTGGACGATTTCGCGGAAGGTGGCGCCCTGTTTGAGAATGTCGGCGATCTCGGGATTGATCTCGGCATAGCGGGCGTTCCAGATCACCAGCCGGTCCTCGGAGTCGTAGAAGGCGAGACCGTCGGGCATGGCGTCGATGGCCTCGCGCAGCTGGGTCAACATGCTGCTTCTCGACCAGAAATTCAGGGCTTCGACCACGGCGGCGGCGGTGATCAGAAAGGCGGTGAGGATCGCCGCGCTGATGGCCATGCGCGACCCTGCGTTCGCCTCAACCGCCGGGAGGCCCGGATCGAAGGTGATCTCTGCAGCGGCCATGCCGCTGAAGTGCAGACTGCAGATGCCCAGCACCGCCAGCAGGGAGGCGCCTGCCGTGCGGCGCCAGCCCTGACCCAGCACCAGCAAGGCCGCAGCCCACAGGATGCTGGAGGTGATGATGCCGCCGATCACCAGGCCGGCGTCCCAGGCGAGGACGCCCTGCAGGCTCACCGCCGCCATTCCGGTGTAGTGCATGGCCGCGACCGTGCTGCCGATCAGAACCCCGGCAACCAGGCGGCCCGCCGGCCAGCGAATGTGCGCCGCCACCAGCAGACCCGCCGCGACGCCCGAGGCGGCGATGATCAGGGACCCCATGGTGGTGAACAGATCATAGTCGAGCCGGGTGACGGACTGGTACGCCAGCATCCCCACGAAATGGGTGGTCCATACGGTCACGCCGCCCACCAGGCCGGCGATCAGCAGCACCAGGTCCCGTTCGCCGCGCTTGCGGTTCTGCGCCTGGTTGAACAGGCGCATACAGGTCGCGGTGCCCACCAGACACACGAAGACGGCCGCGATCAGCAGCCGCCAGTCATGCTCGGTCGCCAGACAGGTGAGCGTTTCGCGCACGGTTCCCCCGAAGTTCGTGCCTTTCTACGGTGAAGGTGTGAAAAAGGGCTGAAACCGCCGTTCGGAGTCGCCACACTGGCGGCAGGGCGATCACATCCGTTCGCCTGCTGGAACGCCCATGACCGAAACAACGTCCAACGCCTTTCTCGACGCGAACACCCTGAGACGCTGGGCGCCGGGTCTGGTGGCCATGGGGGTCATGGGACTGACTGCCGCCGCGCATCCGTCCGCAGCGCCGGCCCTCCTTACGGGCGCGACGGTGACCCTTCTGGCGTTGCTGATCGTGCGGGAGCGTCCCGTCAGGGCGGTGAACGTCCAGGAGCCCGAGGCGGAACCTGACGGCCGCGACGAGGCCCTGGCCGCCGCGGCGATGGAGGCGCTGCCCGATCCCCTGCTGGTGATTGCGGGCGACGACGCCTACGACGTGGGCGACCGCACCATCGTGCGCGCCAACGCCGCCGCCGCCGCGCTGTTGCGCCTCCCGTCCGGGGTTCTGGACCACCCCCTGCACGCGTCCATTCGCGATCCGAATCTGCTGGAGGCGGTGGACGAGGCGCTGTTCGGCGGGCGCACCCAGGTGATCGACTACCAGCCGGGCGGAACCCAGGACCGGCACTGGAGCGGCTGGGTGGCGCCCCTGCCCGGTCGCGGTGCGGGGGAGGGACATCTGGCCATTCTGCGCCTGCGTGATGAGACCGACTCCAAGCGGGCCGAACTGATGCGGGTGGACTTCCTGGCCAACGCCAGCCACGAGCTGCGCACGCCGCTGGCCTCCCTCTCCGGCTTCATCGAGACCCTGCGGGGCCATGCGCGGGACGACGCCGTGGCGCGGGAGAAGTTTCTCACCATCATGGCGGTGCAGGCCGAACGCATGACGCGACTGGTGGCCGATCTGCTGTCGCTCAGTCGGATCGAGCTCAACGAGCACATTCCGCCGTCCGGAAAAGTGGATCTGGCCGGGGCGGTGTCCGATGTGGTGGACGCCACCGGACCCCTCGCCGCGAGGCGGGGCATCAAGCTGAATGTGACGCGCGAGGGCGACAGCTCCGCCAGCGTGACCGGCGACCGGGACCAGCTTATCCAGGTGATCCAGAACCTGACGGACAACGCCATCAAATATTCGCCGGACGACACCGAGGTGGACATCACCCTGTCCGTGGACGTCAGCGCCGATGAGGCGAGCCGGGCCCGCATGATCGACGCCTCCGGCCTGCCGCTGCTGACGCCGGACCGGGATCCGGGCGCGCGCTATGTGCTGATCACGGTGCGCGATCACGGCCCGGGGCTGGCGCGCGAGACCATGCCGCGCCTGACCGAGCGGTTCTACCGGGTCGAAGGCCAGAAGAGCGGCGAGCGCATGGGCACGGGGCTGGGGCTGGCCATCGTCAAGCACATCGTCAATCGCCACCGGGGCGGCATGACGGTGGAAAGCGTGCTGGGCCAGGGGGCGGCGTTCGGCGTCTATCTGCCGCTGCGTCGTCCTCCCGTCGTGTGACAATCCGTCAGCGCCCGGACGATGTTATAAAACTGTCGCTGAACCGTCGTAATGCGGCGTCGGGTCGTCGGCATACGGACCCGGCGAGGCGATCTGTTTGTCGATTCGCCCTCTCGTGCGTCTGGACGGTGAATGTTTTTTCTCTCTCTCCTGGTGCTCGCCGTGTTTTCGACGGCGGTGTTCGTTTTCGCCCGGCGCGCAGCGCGTCGGCGTGCGGCGGGCGTGCGCGCCCATAGCGGCGCCAGCTATCACGGCGCCCTGGCCCTGATCTGGGCGGCGGTCCCGGCCCTGCTGATCCTGATTATGGCCTCGGTATTCGACGCCCGTGTCGAGCGGACGGTGCTGGCCGCCTCCGCACCCGAGGCGGTGCAGTCGCTGGACGCGCCCCGCCGGAATGTCTTCATCGAGGACGCCCGCATTGTCGGCGCCGGCGGCATGCCGCGCCAGATCTGGACCGGCGATCTGGCGACCGCGCTTCAGGAAGAGGCTGCCCGGGCCGCGCGCGTTGACGCCGCCCTCGCCTGGAGCGGCATGATCGCGGTTGTTCTGGCCGCCCTGATCGGCGCGGGCCTGGCGTGGCGGCGACTGACGCCGGATACGCGCGCCCGCAACCGGGTTGAGGCCTTCGTGGCCGTCGCCCTGTTCACCTGTTCGGCCGTGGCCATCCTCACCACCATCGGCATCGTCGCCTCGCTTCTGTTCGAGAGCCTGCGGTTCTTCCAGATGGTGCCCATCACCGAGTTCCTGTTCGGCACCCAGTGGTCGCCGCAGATCGCCATCCGCGCCGATCAGGTCGGGTCGACCGGCGCGTTCGGGGCGGTGCCGCTGTTTGCGGGCACCTTCCTGATCATGATCATCGCCATGATCGTGGCCGGTCCGATCGGCCTGTTCTCGGCCATTTATCTGGCGGAGTACGCCGGGCCGAAGCGCCGCGCGGTGATCAAGCCGGTGCTCGAGATTCTCGCCGGGGTGCCGACGGTGGTGTACGGGTTCTTCGCCGCCCTCACCGTGGGGCCGTCGTTCCGGGCTTTCTTCAACGGGATCGGCGCCCAGCTGGTCGGCGGTCCGCTGGACGGCGTGGGCCAGCACCTGCTGCTGGTGCAGAACCAGATGGCGCTGGTGGCCGGGGCGGTCATGGGGATCATGCTGATCCCGTTCGTCTCGTCCCTGTCGGACGACATCATCAACGCGGTGCCCCAGTCGCTGCGCGACGGCTCCTACGCCATGGGCGCGACCCGGTCCGAAACCATCAAGCGGGTGGTGCTACCCGCCGCCCTGCCGGGCATCGCCGGCGCCTTCCTGCTGGCGGTGTCGCGGGCCATCGGCGAGACCATGATCGTGACCATGGCCGCCGGCCTGGCCGCGCGCACCACCCTGAACCCGCTCGATACCGTGACCACGGTCACGGTCCAGATCGTCACCCTTCTGACCGGCGACCAGGAGTTCGACAGCGCCAAGACCCTGGCCGCGTTCGGTCTCGGCCTGACCCTGTTCGTGGTGACCCTGATCCTGAACTTCGCGGCCCAGCGCATCGTCCAGACCTACCGGGAACAATATGACTGACGCGACCCTGACCCGCGCCGGCGCCTCCGGTCGCAGCACCGCCCAGCTGAGGAAGAGCCTCAAGCGCCGTCATGCGCGCGAACGGCGGTTCAAGCTCTACGGCGTGCTGGCCATTGCCATCGCCATCGGCTTCCTGGCCCTGCTGCTGGGCCGGATCATCGAGCAGGGCCACACCGCGTTCTGGACCCACACCGTGCAGACCGAGGTCTATCTGGACCCCGCGCGCATTGACCCGGCCTACCCCGAAGGGACCAATTTCGACCAGCTGGTGGCCGAACAGCAACTGGTGCGCCTGGGAATGCAGGATGATGTGGCCATGACCGCCTCGCGCGACATGCGTCAGCTGATGTCCGCGGGCGTCGCCTTCGAGATGCAGCGTGTGGTGCGCGAGAACCCCGACCGCATCGGCGAACGGATCACGGTCACCCTGCCCATCGGGGCGGACGCGGACCTCTATTACAAGGGCGAGCTGGACGGAGAGGGCGAGGAGCAGTTCCGCCGCCTCAACGACCGCCAGATCTTCTGGCTGGACCAGATGCGCGAGCAGGGCCGGATCCAGGGCCAGTTCAACACCGGCCTGTTCACCCGGTCGGACTCCACCCAGCCGGAGCTGGCCGGCGTTCTGGGCGCGGTGGTGGGCTCGGCCCTGATGCTGCTGGTGACCGCGTCGCTGGCCCTGCCCATCGGGGTGGGCGCCGCCATCTATCTGGAGGAGTTCGCACCCAAGGGCCGCATCACCGACATCATCGAGGTGAACATCAACAATCTGGCGGCGGTGCCCTCCATCGTCTACGGCCTGCTGGGTCTGGCGGTGTTCATCAACTGGATGCATCTGCCGCGATCCTCGCCGCTGGTGGGCGGTCTGGTGCTGGCCCTGATGGCCCTGCCCACGGTGATCATCGCCACCCGCAGCGCGCTCAAGGCCGTGCCGCCCTCGATCCGCGAAGCCGCCCTGGCCATGGGCGCCTCCAGGACCCAGGCCGTGTTCCACCATGTCCTGCCCCTGGCCATGCCGGGCGTCATGACCGGCGCCATCATCGCCATGGCGCACGCCCTCGGCGAGACCGCCCCGCTGCTGCTGATCGGCATGGTCAGTTTCGTGCCGGGCGTGCCCGAGGCCATCACCTCGCCTTCCAGCGCCCTGCCGGTGCTGGTCTTCATCTGGGAGAATGCGTCCGAGCGCGCGTTCCATGAGCGCACCGCTGCGGCCATCATGGTTCTCCTGGTCTTCATGATCATCATGAACGCCGCCGCCATCTATCTGCGGCGCCGTTTCGAACGTCGGTGGTAGTCCCCATGCGCTTCAATCTTTTCCGACAGCTGGACGGCGCCGAAAGCGGCGGCAGCGCGGCGGATTCGCCGCTGCTGACCCCGCCCCACGCCGCGCACCCGGATCCCACCGGCGTCATCAAGATCAAGGCCCGCGACGTCTCGGTCTTCTACGGCGACAAGCAGGCTCTTTACGACGTCAGCCTGGATATTCCCGACAAGGCCGTGACCGCCTTCATCGGCCCGTCCGGCTGCGGCAAGTCCAGCTTCCTGCGCTGCCTGAACCGGATGAACGACACCATCTCCATCGCGCGGGTGAAGGGCTCCATCCGCATGGACGGCGAGGACATCTACGACAAGGGTCTGGACCCGGTGCTGCTGCGCGCGCGCGTCGGCATGGTGTTCCAGAAGCCGAACCCCTTCCCCAAGTCGATCTTCGAGAACGTGGCCTATGGCCCGCGCATCCACGGCCTGACCGAAGGCAAGGCCGAGCTGGCCGACCGGGTCGAGGAATCCCTGAAGCGCGCGGGACTGTGGGCCGAGGTGGCCGACCGTCTCGACGCCCCGGCCACCGGCCTGTCGGGCGGCCAGCAGCAGCGTCTGGTCATCGCCCGCGCCATCGCGGTCCAGCCCGAGGTGATCCTGATGGACGAGCCCTGCTCGGCCCTGGACCCCATCGCCACCGCCAAGGTGGAGGAGCTGATCGATGAGCTGCGCGAGCAGTTCTGCATCGTCATCGTCACCCACTCCATGGCCCAGGCCGCGCGGGTCAGCCAGCGCACCGCCTTCTTCCACATGGGCGAGCTGGTGGAGTTCGGCGACACCGAAACCATCTTCCAGAACCCGCGTGACAAGCGCACCCTCGACTACATCACCGGCCGCTTCGGCTGAGGACCATCACCATGGCCATGAATGAACACACCGTCCGCGCCTATGGAGAGGAGCTGAACGCCCTCACCGCCGAGGTCGCCCGCATGGGCGGTCTCGCCGAGGCCCAGATCATCGACGCCGTGGCCTCGGTGGTGCGTCGCGACGTGGCCCTGGCCCGTCAGGTCGTCGAGCGCGACGCGAAGCTGGACGCCATGCATATCGAGATCGACAAGAAGGCGATCCGCCTGATCGCCCTGCGTCAGCCGGTGGCCACCGATCTGCGCAAGACCCTGGCGGCCATGAAGCTGGCCATGGATCTGGAACGCACCGGCGACCTGGCCAAGAACATCGCCAAGCGCGGCCTCAGCCTGGCCGAGACCGAGCCGATGGCCCCGCTGACCCGCTCCATCGAGCGCATGGGCCGGCTGGTGAACCAGCGCCTGAAGCAGGTTCTGGACGCCTACACCTCGGGTGATGTGGATCGCGCCGTCGCCGTGTGGAGCACCGACGACGAGGTGGACGAGCACTACAACGCCCTGTTCCGCGAACTTCTGACCTACATGATGGGCGACGCGCGCACGATCACGGCCTGCACCCACCTGCTGTTCATGGCCAAGAACCTTGAGCGCATCGGCGACCACGCCACCAACATCGCCGAGACCATCCACTATCAGATTACCGGCGACGAACTGACGGGCGAGCGCCCGCGCGCCACCGCCGTGCCCACCCCCAGTGAAATCGGCTCGCCGGAGCAGAGCGTATGACGCCCCATATTCTGGTTTTCGAGGACGAGGACGCCCTGGCGACCCTGCTCCAGTACAATCTGGAAAAGGAAGGCTACAAGGTCAGCGTCGCCTCCGACGGCGAGGAAGGCCTGATGCAGGCCGAGGAGGAGACACCCGATCTCGTCCTGCTGGACTGGATGCTGCCCAAGGTGTCGGGCATCGAGGTCTGCCGCCGCCTGCGCGGCCGCGCCGAGACCCGCAATGTGCCGATCATCATGCTGACCGCGCGCGGCGAGGAATCCGACCGGGTCCGCGGTCTGGACACGGGCGCTGACGACTATCTGACCAAGCCGGTCTCCATGGTGGAGCTGAACGCCCGCATCCGCGCGGTGCTGCGCCGCATCCGTCCGGGCCTCGCCGACGACCGGGTCAGCCACGGCGACATCATCATCGACCGCGTCGCCCACCGGGTGAAGCGCGACGGCAAGGAGGTCCACCTGGGCCCCACCGAGTTCCGTCTGCTGGACTATCTGATGCAGCACCCCGGCCGGGTGTTCAGCCGCGAACAGCTGCTCGACGCGGTGTGGGGCTCCGACGTCTATGTTGAGGTCCGCACGGTGGACGTCCACGTGGGCCGCCTGCGCAAGGCCCTGACCGTTTCCGAAGGCCTGCGCGACCCCGTCCGCACGGTGCGCTCGGCGGGCTATGCGCTGGATCTCGAGGGTTAGCCTGCATCCCTCTCCCGGCGGGAGAGGGCCGGCTCCGCGCGGCGGGATGCGAAGCAGATCGCCCCTTGCGCGGAGGGAGAGGGGTTACGGTGCGAACGGGGCCGGCTCCGAACCGCCTCATCCCCCGCGCCAGTACCTTCGCGCCTTGCGCTCCGGTGCGCGGGTCCCCCTTCTCCCCACGGGAGAAGGAAAGCTACCTCGGGTCCACCGTCTGGGCGATGCGCTCGGCCAGGGCGCGGTCCTCGCCGGTGACGCCGTGCAGCCAGACGTGGATCTGGCGGCCGTCGCTTTCGCGCACGAACAGGTGCTCCACCGCGCGGTTGGCGCCGCCCTCGTTGACCACCACCGAGATCCGGCCGGCCGTCTCGGTCTGTCGGCCGTCGTAGATGGGGAACAGCGAGCAGCAGCCCACATAGACGCCCACGAACGCCGTATCGCCGCGCGACACCTGATAGACATCGAAGTCGGGACCCGAGGGCCGTTCCACCAGATCGAACGCCTCGGGCACGTCCACCCGGAAGGCCAGGTCCGCCTGCGAGTTCAGGATCTCCAGCACCGGCGGCGGGGGCGGTTCCGTCGCAGGTTCGGGGGCGGCGTCGGGTTGGGGCATGGGCTGGATTTCGGCGTCCAGGACCGCCTCGGGTTCCGGCTCTGGCTCCGATTCCGGCGGGGCGGGCTCCGGTTCGGGCATGGGCACGGGCTCAGGCTCAGGCTCGGGCTCGGGCGTCGGCTGGGCCGTCTGCCCCGGCAGGCGGTTCAGGCGCGAGGTGATGTCCTCGGCCGGAGGGGCGGCGGCTTCGGGTGTGGCCCCGGCCTCCGGCGCGACCGTGGGCTGCGGCTCAGGCTCTGGCGTCGGCGCGGCCGCCTGGCCCGGCAGACGGTTCAGGCGCGCGGTGAAGTCCCCGGCGTCCTGCGCCGCCACGGGGGCGGCGAGGGCGGTCAGGGCGGCGGCGATCAGCGTCTTGCGGAACATCATGGGGCGACTGTCGCGCCTCATCCCATGAACGGCAAGGCCCGAAGCGTGTAGGCGACCGCCGCCACCAGGACGAGCCCGGCGATCGACAGCAGGGCGAACCACATCAGCCGCTTCCACAGGGGCGGCAACGGATCGTCGGGGCCGGGCGGGGGAACGGGTCTAATGATAGCCGGTCTCCGCTGTCATCTTGCCGCGGAACACCCAGTAGACCCAGGCGGTGTAGCCGAGGATGGTCGGCAGGATGAAGGCCGTGCCCCACAGCATGAGCGCCAGCGCATTGTCCGGCGCCGCGCCCTGGCGGAAGTTGACCGCATAGGGCACCACATAGGGGGCGAAGCTGATCGCCAGCCCCAGATAGCCGGACAGGAACACCGTCAGGGCGCCCACGAAAGGCCAGCCGTGTGATCCCTTGCGCGAGCCGAGGAAGATCATCGCCAGACCCGCGACGCCGACCAGCGGGATGAGCACGCGCGGGGCGAACATGGCCCAGTCGATCCCGCCCATGAGGCCGTCGGGCCAGCCCCAGCGCAGGCCGATCACCGGATGGGCCACCAGGGTCGCCAGGCTGACCGCGGCCAGCAGGGCGGCGGTGACCAGGGCGGCGATGCCGGTCCATTTGCGGGCGTCGCCGTGCAGGTCGTCGGTGGTCTTGAGCATCAGCCAGGTCGCGCCCAGCAGGGCGTAGCCCGCGACAAGCCCGCAGGCCACCAGCAGGGTGTAGGGGGTGAACCAGTCGAACGGCCCGCCCGCGAACCGGTCATCCACCACCCGCACGCCCTGGATGAAGCCGCCCAGGATCAGCCCCTGGGCAAAGGCCGCGAGGACCGAGCCGAAGGCGAACATCTGGGTCCAGAACCGCCGCCCCCGGTTGCGCGCCCGGAACCGAAACTCGAACGCCACGCCCCGCAGGATCAGGCCCGCCAGCATCATCAGGACGGGCAGATACAGCGCCGGCATGAGGATCGAATAGGCGAGGGGGAAGGCGGCCAGCAGTCCGCCGCCCCCCAGCACCAGCCAGGTTTCGTTGCCGTCCCAGACGGGGGCGACGGTGTTCATCATCACATCCCTGTCCTGTGGCGAGCGCGCGAAGGGGAACAGGATGCCGAGCCCCAGATCAAACCCGTCCAGCACCACATACAGCAGCACGGCGACGGCGATCAGTCCGGCCCAGATCAGGGCGAGGTCGAGGGTCATGACGGATCTCCCGGAACATCGCCGTCCACATCCTCGGGCGCCTTGGCCAGGGCCGAGCCGGGGGCGCGGCGCTCCTCGGCGGCGCGGGCGGTGATCACGGCCTTGGGTCCTTCCACGATCAGCCGCAGGATGAACAGGGCCCCTGCGGTGAAGACGATGGAATAGACGGTGATGTAGACCAGCAGGGAGGTGAGCACCTCTCCGGTGGTGACCGGCGAGACGGCGTCGGCGGTGCGCAGGACGCCGTACACGACCCACGGCTGACGCCCGATCTCGGTGACCATCCAGCCGGCCAGAACGGCGATGAAGCCGGACGGGCCCATGACCACGGCGAAGCGCAGGAACCAGGGGCTGTCGAACAGCTTTTTGCGCCACAGCAGGAAGGCGCCCCACAGGCCCAGACCGATCATCAGCATGCCCAGACCCACCATGATGCGGAAGGCCCAGAACACCATGAACACCGGCGGCTGGTCCTCGGGGGCCAGCTGGTCCAGACCCTGGATCACCTCGTCGCGCGGAAGGTTCTGGACCATGTTGCCGACGCCGGGGATCGACACCTCGAAGTGGTTGGACTGGGTCGAGCGGTCGGGGATGGCGAACAGGTGCAGCGGCTGGTCGGCGCGGGTCTCCCAGTAGCCCTCGATGGCGGCCAGCTTGGACGGTTGATAGTGGTGCGCCACTTCGCCGGACCAGTGCCCGGCCAGCAGTTGCAGCGGCGCAGTGATGGCGACCATGCCCACGGCCATGGCCAGCGCCACGCGGCTGGCGGTCCAGCCCTTTGGCTCATCGGCCGTGTTGCGCAGCTTCAGCACCTGGAAGGCCGAGGCCGCGCCCACCGCCAGCGCCGTGGTCAGGAAGGCCGCCAGCAGCATGTGCACCAGCCGCGAGGGGAAGCTGGGGTTGAACACCACCTCCCAGAAATTGGTGGCCTGGAACACGCCGTTGGCGAGGATCTCGTAGCCCTGCGGCGTCTGCATCCAGCTGTTGGCCGACAGGATCCAGAACGCCGAGACGCTGGTGCCGATGGCCACCAGCACGGTGGCGAGGAAGTGCAGCCTGGGCCCCACCTTCTTCCAGCCGAACAGCATGACGCCGAGGAACGAGGCCTCAAGGAAGAAGGCCGTCAGCACCTCATAGGCCAGCAAGGGCCCGATCACCCCGCCCGTCAGGCGGATGAACTCGGACCAGTTGGTGCCGAACTGGTAGCTCAGCACCACGCCGGACACGACGCCCATGCCGAAGCTGAGGGCGAAGATTTTCACCCAGAACAGATACAGGGTCTGGAACACGTCCCGTTTGGTCCACAGCCACAGGCCCTCCAGCACAGCCAGAAAAGCCGCCAGGCCGATGGTGAAGGCGGGAAACAGGATGTGGAACGCCACCGTGAAGGCGAACTGCATCCGCGACAGCAAGAGTGCGTCGAAATCCATGAGCAGCCCCTGAATAGCCCTGTCCGTGACAAGGTGGTGCGCCCATAGGCCGTCGAAGTCCAGCACCGCCCTGTCGCGCGGCGGTGGGTCGCAGCGTCAGGCCGCCGGCAATTCGATCCAGAAGACGGCGCCTTCGCCCGGGGCGCTGATGACGCCGATCTGGCCGCCCTGCAGTTCGGTCAGGCGCTTGGCGAGGGTCAGGCCGATACCGTGGCCCTCGATGGCCGAGCGCTCAAGACCGAGCCTGTTGAAGGGCTCGAACAGCTGGGCCTGCTTGTCGGCCGAAAGACCCGGTCCCTTGTCCACCACCTCGACCCGGACGTTGCGGCCCGCGCGGCGGGTGCGCAGGATCACCACGCCGCCTGACGCGCCGTACTTGACGGCATTGGTGACCAGATTGCCGACCACCTGGCTGAGCCGGACGGAGTCCGCCACGGCCACCAGGTCGTCGTTGTCCCGCTCGGCCGTGAGGGTCAGACCCTCGGCGTCCTTCTGCAGGGCGACGGTGCGGCGCACATCCTCCACCACCGCCGCCACGTCCACCGGACGCAGATCCATCTGCACGGCGCCGGACTCCGCGCGCGCCACGTCCAGGAGGTCGTGGGTCAGGGTCTCGATCTGGCGCGCGGTCTTGACCAGCATGCCGGCCATTTCCCCCTGGGTCGGGGTCACCGGACCCAACTGGCCCGAAGACCACAGATCGCCGATGCCGATGATCCCGCCGATGGGGCTCTTGATCTCATGGGCCACATTGGCCAGCAATCGGGACTTGCCCGCGCTGGCCTGTTCCGCGCCCTGCTTGTCGGCCGCGGCGCGGGCGGCGAACAGGTCGCGCTCCTCCAGCATGGCGGCCACCAGCAGCATGGGCAGCCCCGTGGCGGCGGTGAACAGCTGGGCCATCATCACTCGCTCGGCCGGCGCGGCCTCTGCCATCAGGGTCATGGGCCCATAGCCCTGCAAGGTCGCGCCGACGGCGATCACCGAGGTGATCAGGATGGCGGCGGTGACCCCCACGATCCTCAGCCGCACCGCGATCACCAGCAGCACGGGCACGATGATGAAGGGGATCGGCGCCACGGCCTGGGTGAACAGCACCGCCACCAGGGCGGCGAGCCCGCCCAGCAGCAGCACCGCCTCCGCCACGTGCCAGGGCCGGGCCAGCCGCGCGAAATGGCGCTTGGTCACCGCCAGGCCGAAGGGGCCGACAACGGCGATGCCGAGGGCGTGGCCGAACCACCATGTCTGCACCGTGCTCAGGAAATCCTGGCCGTTCATCAGATACAACATGCCCGAGGCGAACAGAGCCGCCGGCAGGGGCGGGATCACCGCCGCCAGGATCAGGAATTTCGCGGCCCCCGGCACGGTGGCGATATTGAGATCCGGCAGGAACCGCCGGATCAGCACCACGGCCAGAACCACCTCGATCATGTTGGCGATGGTGAACATGAAGGCGAGGTCGGGCGGATTGCCAGCCAGCAGATTGCCGCCCGCGAAGCCGGCCGCGATCAGACCGATGTAGGCGGACTCATAGGCCTTGCCCTTGCCCGCCCGCAGCCAGGCCGTCACCGCGACGCCCCCGGCGCCCCACAGGGCCGCCACCAGTCCCGCCGAGCGGCTGGTGGACACCGCCAGAACCACCAGCACCGCAAGGATCACGGCCAGGAACACCGGCGCGTGGGGCTGGCTCATGAGGTCGTGGCCACGCCGCCACGAGCCCGCGCGCGCCTCGGCTGCAACGACGGCGGGGTGGTCCAGGTCGGCGAGCGCGCGGCTCAGGATCATGACGACGGCTTCTGTAGGCTGGGATGCTGAACGCCCAGTCAACCACGGCTTTGCTAAATATACCTTGCGATAGCCCGGGTTCAGCCCGTCAGGGCGTTGAAGCGCCGCACCGCCTCGGCCGGGCCGTCGGGGTGGCGCCACACCCCGGCGCTCACCGCCAGGAAGTCCGCGCCGGCGTCGATCAGGGGCTTGGCGTTGTCCACGGTGATCCCGCCGATGGCCACGCAGGGAATGGCCATGGTCTCCTGCCAGATGGTCAGGATGTCCGGCTCGGGCCGGGCGGTCGTTTCCTTGGTATCGGTGGGAAAGAAGGCGCCGAAGGCCACATAGTCCGCCCCCGCTTCCGCCGCTTCCATGGCCGCGTGGCGGCTGTCCCTGCAGGTGGCGCCGATCATGGCGTCGGGGCCCATGATGCGCCGCGCGGCGTCCACGCCCGGGTCCTCGTCCCCCACGTGGACCCCGTCGCAGCCCAGCTCGGCGGCCAGGTCGGGGCGGTCGTTCAGGATCACCGCCACGCCATGGGCCTGGGCGATGGGCAGGAGTCGCCGCACCGCCGCGCGCACCTGATCGTCATCGGCGGGCTTCAGCCGGATCTGCAGCGCCGCCACGTCCCCGGCGCCCAGCGCGGCCTCGAGCTCGGCGGCGAAGGCGTTCAGGTCGGGCAGGGCCGGCGGGGTGATCAGATACAGGCGGCAGCGGACGGTCTGGGTCATGCCCGGGGGGTGCGCCGACTTGCCTCAGCGGTCAAGCATCGCGAGCCTGATCGGCTTGAGTGGAATCGCTTCGCGATTCCGCTGATGCCGTGAATCAGGCTCCAGATAAAAGCGAGAGCATGATTCACGCTTCTGTCGGAACCGCACAGCGGTTCCGTCCGAAACGATCATGCTCTGCGCATGCGAACGATTTGCATCCGCCTGGACTCCTGCTATGGAGAGTCGTTCTCAACGTATCGGGTCGAGCGACCACCGTGTACATCTGCAACTGCAATGGCATTCGCGAACGGGACGTGGCCCGCGCCATCGAGGCGGGCGCCCGGCGTCCGCGCGACGTGTTCACCCACAACGGCTGTCAGGCCCAGTGCGCCAAATGCGTGTGCGAGATGCGCGAGATGATCCAGGAATCCCGCCAGGCCTTCGCCCTCGCCGCCGAGTAACCTGGAGCATGATCGTTTTGGACGGACCGCTTCGCGGTCCGGCTCAAGCGTGAATCATGCTCTCGCTTTATCTGGAGCATGATCGTTTTGGACGGACCGCTTCGCGGTCCGGCTGAAGCGTGAATCATGCTCTCGCTTTATCTGGAGCCTGATTCACGGCATCAGCGGAATCGCGAAGCGATTCCACTTCAGCCGATCAGGCTCCAGGCGAGATTTACTCGCAATTACAATAAGCTGATAAGTATTCGCAGGTGAACAATCGCCTGCGAAGCGTGCTATGCCATGCACCAAGGGCGCGGCCGTCGTGTGAGCCGGTCCCGGAACGAAAAGGCTTGAGACCATGAAGGGCGATCCCGCGATCATCCGGACGCTGAACGGCGTCCTCACCAACGAACTGACCGCGGTGAACCAGTATTTCCTGCATGCGCGCATGTTCGAGAGCTGGGGTCTCAGCCATCTGGGCAAGGTCATCTACGAAGAATCCATCGGCGAGATGAAACACGCCGACAAGCTGATCAAGCGCATCCTGTTCCTGGACGGCCTGCCCAACCTGCAGGACCTGCACAAGCTCAAGATCGGCGAGACCGCGCCGGAATGCATGGGCGCCGACCTGCAGCTCGAACTGGACGGCCGCCGCGACCAGATCGAGGCCATCAAGCAGTGCGAGGTCGCGGCCGACTTCATCAGCCGCCAGATCCTGACCGAGATCCTGTCGGACACCGAGGAGCACATCGACTTCCTCGAGAACCAGCTGAACCTGATCAAGCTGCTGGGCGAGCAGAACTGGCTGCAGAGCGCCATGAAGGACATCGAGCCCGACGGCGCCGCCACCGGCAACTGATCCTCCCCCATTGGGGGTGGAGGAAGGATCGGCGGAGCCGATCCGACGACGGGACCATGCGAAGCATGGTGGAGGGGGCTGGGGTCCACCGCCCGGAACCCCATCCGGCCTGACCTGTTCCGTTCCCTGTAGACTTCAACAGGGAGACCACCGCCATGCCTCGCCCCCGCCCCGTCGACCGGTTCCTGAACAGCAAGGGCCGCAGCGGACGGCATGTGGCGACGGGTCTGGCGGTGACAGTGGGTGTCGGTCTGGTGGCCTCGGCCCTGGTGGCCCTCACCGCCGACCCCCGCGAGACCGCGCCCGGGCATGACGGCCGCCCCGTCGTCCAGAAGCCGCGCAACGGTTACAGCGTCCTCCTGCCCGCCCTGATGTCGGCCGCGACCTTGGCCGGGCTGCGCGTCTGGAACGCGCCCCCGGGGCCGGACCGCAACAGCGCGCTTCGTCTGTGGGGCGTGTCCCAGGCGGTCAGCGCCTTCTGGATGGCCTCGCGCCCCCGCAGCATGGCGGGCCAGATGGTCGCCGCCATGATGAGCGCCGGCATGGCCGCCGCCTTCGCCCATCAGGCCAGCAAGATCGATTCCCGCGCCGGCTTCATGGCCTCGCCCATGGGCTCCGCCGTCCGCTGGGGCAACATGATCGGCGACAGGCTGCACGGGCGGAGTCGGCCCGAAAGCGCGACGGTGCACTGATCAGGCGGTGGCGCGCGTGACCGGACGCTCTCCGCCGTCAGGCAGCAGCCGAACGCCCCGGTCGCCCACGAACACCAGCACCTCCAGCCCCTGCGCCGCCCCGGCCCGCGCCCAGTGGCGCAGGGTGGTCTGATAGGGCTCGCGCCGCCACGCCTGCGGGTCTGCGCCGTCCGCCTCGACGATCAGGCGCTGTCCGCCGTTCTCCGAGTGCAGCACGAACCCCGCCCGGTCCGGGCGCCAGTCCTCGCCCAGATTCGGCGCCAGCAGCCAGGTGCAGTTGAACGCCCCGCAGGCGTTGGGTCGCCGTTCATAGATCGAACAGCCGCGCCCCTTGCGGAAATGGCCGCACCATTTGCGCGGCGGCTTGGCGATGGCCTCCACCCCCATGATCTTGCAGCACAGGCCGCAGTCGCCGCAGGCGCGGGGCGGGGCAGGGGCGTCGGAGGGCGCGATCATGGCGCGACGCTACAGGGTCGCGGGGTCCGCGTCAGGAGGCTTGCCAGACTCACTATTGCGATGCATTCTCAATATCGCAGTCAAGGAGTCCGGCCCATGATCGTGCTCGCCACCGGCGCCCACAGCCTCGCGCGCCTGATGCAGGCGGATCGCCCGCGCCCCGCGCCGCGGACTGACGCGCCGCCCCCGAAGCCGCCCCGCACGACAGGCCGCGCGTGACCTTCCTTCTCCCCTTGAGGGAGAAGGTGTCATGCGCAGCATGACGGATGAGGGGTGAATCCCGGTGTCAGGTGGTTTCACTCTGCACGGCGGCCATTCCTCCTGTCCCCCGGAGCATTTGACAAGGACTGGCCGGAACGATTGGCGCTTCACCCCTTATCCGACCCGCTTCGCGGGCCACCTCCTCCCTCAACGGGAGAAGGAAAATGCGGGACGAATCCCGCCCAGATCCCCGCATTTTTCGGCGCCAATGCATTGGCGCACAAGGCTTCCGTAAAAATCTTCGCCCACTTTTCCGACCGCGTTCCCCACCCCGGTATGCTTGTCCCATCCCGTCGCACGGGAAGGGCGCTCGGCCGGCGACCTTGCGGCGATGGGCTGTGATCGAGCGGGACTGAGCGGCGGGGCGGATTACTCGCCGGGTCCGGGACATGGAGCGCTGTCCATGCCCGCCCGTTCAGGGCCTAAACACCGGCTAGCGCCTAAGACGCGTGCCCACCGGGGGCTCTGGAAGAACGGTTACGCGGGGCGTCAGCCTTCGTCGAAACGGTATTTGTCTATCCCTACACCGGGCGATGGCCCGGCGCCCCGCTCCCTTCCCGCTAACCCGCAACGACGGGCGCTTCAGCCTGTCCGGCATACAGGAACAGAGCCATGGCCCGACCGCGACCGCCCCGTCCCGCGCCCCTCGATCCTCTGAATCAACGGATCGCTGAGGCTGAGGCCCAGATGAACATCCTCCAGAGGCGCGAGCGTCTGGAACGTTTGCATGAGTACATCGACGACTGGTGGGCCCGGCGGCAGTTTTCGCCCCCGCCACGCCCGCGCTCTGACGATGAGCCGCTCTAGCTGACCGGGCCCCCGCCCAGCCACCCGCGCCGCGCGGCCCAGGTGAGGGCCAGTTCCGGCCAGACGGCGGCGGGACGGCCCTCGATCAGGCGGATGCCGAAGCCGTGGCCGCCCTCCTCGAACAGGTGGGTCTCCACCGGCACGTCGGCCGCGCGCAGGGCCGTGGTCAGCATCATCGCGTTCTCGGGCGGCACGGACTCGTCGTCCATGGCGTGGACGATGAAGGTGGGCGGGGTGTCGCGGCGGGGCATGGTCTCCAGCGACCAGTCGCGGATCTGATCCGGGCTCGGGTTTTCACCCAGCAGATGGCTGCGGGATCCGGCGTGCGCATGCGGGTCGGTCAGGGTCACCACCGGATACAGCAGGATGGACAGGTCGGGCCGGGCCGACACCGCATCCGCCGCGTCCACGGCCTCATAGATCGTGTCCCCGTGCCGGGCCGCCAGGGCGCCGCCCAGGTGGCCGCCGGCCGAGGCGCCCAGCGCTCCGATGCGGTCCGGGTCG
Source organism: Brevundimonas sp. (assembly GCF_046293315.1). Taxonomy (GTDB): domain Bacteria; phylum Pseudomonadota; class Alphaproteobacteria; order Caulobacterales; family Caulobacteraceae; genus Brevundimonas. The sequence continues at coordinate 29,879 of NZ_JBKBPF010000003.1, read as the reverse complement.
ACGCCGTAGTCCGCCGCGTTGGCGCGGATCAGGCGCATGGCCCGCTGGGCGTCCTGCAGCGGCGCGTTCGGCCCCGCCGCCCAGTTGTCGCCCGGCAACCGGTAGCGCAGCACGAAACAGGTCACCCCCGCCGCCGCGAATACGCGGGCGCAGTCGTAGCCTTCCTTGTCCACCACCGCCCGGCGATAGCCGCCGCCAGGGATCAGCAGCAGGGCCGCGCCGTTGGGCCGCTCCGGCCGGAACACGGTCATGATCGGGTCGGTGGTGTAGACCGCGAAACGGTCGTGAAAGGCGGGGTCCTCGGACCGCTCGTTCACCTCGGCGACCACGGTGACATTCTCGCCCCCCGGCGCCCCGTCGGGCCACAGCCGCACCGTCTCGGTCGGATCGGCGGGGGCCTGCTCCGGCGTCACGGCGGCGGCGCGCACCGCCTCGCTCCAGGGCGCCTGGGTCATTGCGGCATGGGCGGGCGCGGCCGCGAGGCCCAGCCCGGCGGCGGTGATGAGGGTGCGGCGGTCAAGGGTCATGCCCTCACCATAGCCCCTATGACACCGGTGGCCAGACCCTGATGTCAGGCCATCTCCACGGCCATGGCCACGGCCTCGCCGCCGCCGATGCACAGGGACGCCATGCCCTTGCCGCCGCCGCGCGCCTGCAGCGCCGACAGCAGGGTGGACAGGACCCGGGCGCCCGACGCGCCGATGGGATGGCCCAGGGCGCAGGCGCCGCCGTTAACGTTCAGCCGGGCGTGGTCGATGTCCAGTTCGCGCATGGCGATCATGGCCACCACGGCGAAGGCCTCGTTGACCTCCCACAGGTCCACGTCCGACGCGCTCCAGCCGGCCCGCTCCAGCGCTTTGTTCATGGCCGGGACCGGGGCGGTGGTGAACAGGCCCGGCTCATGGGCGTGGGCGGCGTGGGCGGCGATCCGGGCCACGATGGGCAGGTTCAGCGCCCGCGCCACGCTCTCGCGGGTCATCACCAGCGCCGCCGCGCCGTCCGAGATCGAGCTGGCGTTAGCCGCCGTGATGGTGCCGTCCTTCGCAAAGGCGGGCTTCAGGGTCGGGATCTTGTCGGGCCGCGCCTTGCCGGGCTGTTCGTCCACCGAGACCGTCTCGGTCCCCTTGCGGCTGGTCACCTCCACCGGGGTGATCTCGGCCTCGAAGGCGCCCGAGGCGATGGCGGCGTTCGCCCGGCTCAGGCTCTCGATGGCGTAGGCGTCCTGGTCCTCGCGGGTGAACTGGTACTGCTGCGCCGCCTCCTCGGCGAAGGCGCCCATCAGCTTGCCGGGGGTGTAGGCGTCCTCCAGCCCGTCCAGATACATGGTGTCGGAGATTACATCGTGGCCGATGCGCGCCCCGCCCCGGTGCTTGGCCATGACATAGGGGGCGCCGGTCATGGACTCCATGCCGCCCGCCACGATGATCCCGGCGCTGCCGGCCTTAAGCGCATCGTGGGCCATCATGGCCGCCTGCAGGCCCGAGCCGCACATCTTGTTGACCGTGGTCGCCTCCACATGGCGGCCCAGCCCCGCGCCGATGGCCGCCTGACGCGCCGGGGCCTGGCCCAGACCGGCGGGCAGAACGCAGCCCATCAGAATCTGCTCGACGCGCGCGGCCTCGACCCCGGCGCGCTCCACCGCCGCCTTGACCGCGGTCGCGCCCAGTTCGGTGGCCTTCACGCCCGTGAACACGCCCTGGAAGCCCCCCATGGGGGTGCGGGCGAACGAGCAGATGACGACGGGATCGGACATGGCGGGTTCCTGGGCGTGTTTGTTGCGGCTCATATATTCACGCGGCGGCTTCCGCGAAAGGCGGGCGCATGGTTCACAGCAGCTTGCGCCGCTGTCGCGACAGGGCCAGCGGCGTCCCTTCCGCGCCCCAGCATGTGGCGTCGTCCACGGTCCAGCCCAGACCCAGATCCAGCATGCGGAACTCGAAAAAGGCCCAGCCGTCCGGCGCCGTTTCGGGGGACGGCGTGGCCAGGATGTCGTAGCGCAGGTCCACCGTGGTCATCATCGGCGGCGCCTTCATGGCGGTCCACGACGGCGGATACAGGGCGTCCAGCAGGTAGCACAGCCGCAGCTCGTCCATCGGCGCGCCGTCATTGGTGCGCATCCACACCCGCTCCACCACGGGGCGGCCCTCGTTGCCGCCGAGAATGTTCGGGCCGCCATCGAAGCGGAACTCCACGTGCTGGCTGAAGCGGGGCCGCATGGGCCCCTTCAGCGTCGCGGCCGGATCGAGATTGGCCAGCGGCGGCGGCGGCGCACGGAGGGGCGTCAGCGCCACCGCGTCGGCGGCGTCCTGTCCCCAGGTGGCCGTGGCGTGATGGGTCAGCCGCTCGCCCTGTCCGGCCTCCAGCGCCGAAAAGGCCACGTTGCGCCCGCCGCGCAGCAGACGGGGCCGGAAGGTCAGGGACTGCCCGAACTTCGCCGCCGCCAGATACTGCACGCTCAGGGTCCGCAGCGGCCCGGTGATCTCCAGCCCCTGCCGCATGGCGCCGGCGCACAGGGCCGCAAGGAGGCCGCCGAAGGGGAATCCGGCCTCCGGCGGCGCGGCGACGGGGCCGTTGGAGAACTCGCCGGACAGCTCGGCGGTCAGGGCCTCGCCCCCGGGCGTCAGGGTCAGGGCGCGGAGGAGAGGGTGGTCAGCAGAATCGGTCATGGGAGACGGCTTATCAGAAAGACGGGCGGAGACCGGCGGAAGGGCCTCCGCCCGCAAGTCGAGGGACGCAGGAACGCCGCGGCGCCCAGGCGCTGCGTCGTCCGTTGCCAAAGGAGACTGACTCAATGGGTGTTGAATCGCAACCCACTTGTCAAAAGCCTGCCGCAACGTCACCTTGTGACCTATGGGACGCACAGCCGACTACTCCCGCCAGAGTTGCTCCATCGCCGCCACCCTCGAGGTGATCGGCGATCCGTGGACGCTGCTGGTGATCCGAGACGCCTTTCAGGGCGTGACCCGCTTCGAGCAGTGGCAGGAGCGTCTCGGCGTGGCCCGCAACGTGCTGGCCGCGCGTCTCAAGACCCTCGTGGCCCACGGGGTGCTGGAGCCGCACCTGTATTCCGAGCGCCCGCCGCGCAATGAGTACATCCTGACCGCGCGCGGCAAGGATCTGTATTCGGTGCTGGTCACCCTGCACGCCTGGGGCGCGAAGCATCTGTATGGCGACAGCGATTCCGGCGTCGACATGGTCCACAAGACCTGCGGCCATTCGCTGGAGCCGCGCATCGCCTGCGGCTGCTGCGGCGAGGTGGTGCGGCCGCGCGACCTGTCGCTCGTGCTCAGCGCGGACCGCCCCACGGTCGGCGACGTGCTGGCCCCCAAGGACGCGGCCTGACGCCCGCTACTGCTGGCTGCCTGAGCGCCACAGATTGCGGGTCAGCGGCTCCACCAGATAGGACAACGCCGTCCGCCGCCTCAGCAGGATGACCACCTCCACGGGCATGCCCGGCCGGATGCCCCGGGCCGCCGCCCCGAGCGCTTCAAGCTCTTCCGGCGGCACCACCACCTCGACCCGGAAATGGCTCTGGCCGGTCTGCTCGTTCGCGAAGCTGTCGGCCGACACGCGGGTGACCTCGCCGCGCACGATGGGCGGAATTTCCTCGCGCAAGCCGGGGAAACGGATCTCGGTCTGCAGCCCCACCCGCACATTGTCGATGTCGGCGGGATCGACCTGGGCCACCAGCACCTGCGAGGCGTCGTCCGGGACGATCTCCATCAACACCTGACCCGGCTGCACCACCCCGCCGGCGGTGAACACGCTCAGCCCCACCACCTGTCCGCTGGCCGGGCTCCGCACCTGGGTCCGGCCGATCTGGGCCTGCAACTCGGACAGGCGGGGCTGAAGCTCGTTCAGCTCCACCTCCACCTGACGCAACTGGTCGGCCACGTCCTCGTCCAGACGGGTGGTCACGCCCAGCATCTGCAGACGCGTTTCGCCGATCTGCTCGCGGGCCGCCGCGATCTGGGCGATCAGCGAACCTTCCTCGCCCTCCAGCGAGGCGGCGGTGCGCTCCAGCGCCCGAACCCGGTTGACCGGCGCATAGCCCTGGTCCGCCAGCGAGCGCATACCGGTCAGCTCTTCCTGGATCAGGCGCTGCTGCTCGCGGTTGGAGTCCAGCTGCCGCTCATGCCCGCCCATCCGGTCCTCGAGCTGGCTGATGCGCTGACGCAGCACGCCGCTCTCGGTCGAGCGCCCCGCGCCACGCGCCGCGAACTGACGGCGTTGCAGGGTCAGGGCCTCTTCGGCCAGGGCCAGATCCTCGCCGGACAGACCCGCATAGGCCTCCGGCCTCGGCACCCCCGACAGCCGGTCGCGCTCGGCGATCATGCGCGCCCTCTGGGCCAGCAGCGCATACACCTGCCCCGCCACGCCGCGCTCCACGGCGCGCAGATTCCCGGCGCTGATCTCCACCAGAACCTGACCCCGTTCGACCCGGTCAGCCTCGGCCACGTGCAGGACGCTGACGACCCCGCCGTCCGGATGCTGCACCGCCTGCCGGTTGCCGGAGACCATCACCTGGCCTGACGCATAGGCGCCGGCGTCGAGCGGCGCGAACGCAGCCCACCCCAGGAACAGCCCGAAGAACAGCACGATGATCGCGCCGCCCAGCCAGAGCTCGAACCGGGGCGAGGGGCTCAGGTCAGGCGTGTTTCCAGATACGGACGGGCTGGTCGACGTCATCGGGCTGTCGCTTCCTGCGCCGCGTTCCGGGGTCCGCTTCTGAGCTGCATTAGCACCTCCTCGCGAGGGCCCTGCGCCTGGACGCCGCCGTCCTTGAGCACGAGCAGGCGATCGACCCGGGACAGGACCCCGGCCCTGTGCGCGACGATGACCACCGCCGCACCGCGCTTCGCCGCAGCCAGCAGCGCCGTCATCAGGGCGGCTTCGCCTTCCTGATCCAGATTCGAGTTCGGCTCGTCCAGCACCAGCAGCACCGGGTCGCCATAGAGCGCCCGGGCGAGCGCCACGCGCTGGGCCTGTCCGGCGGATAGCCCGGCGCCGAACGCGCCCAGCTCGGTGTCATAGCCCCGGGACAGCCGCAGGATCATGTCGTGGGCCCCGGCGGCCTGGGAGGCCTTGATTACGGCGGCGTCGATCTCGTCGGAAGGCGCGCCCGTGGCTGCCGCGAAGCGGGAAATGTTGTCTCGCACGGTTCCGGCGAACAGGCTGGGCGTCTGCGGCAGATAGCCGATGTGACGGGCCAAGGCGTCGCTGTCCCATGCGGCGTATTCCGCGCCGTCCAGACGCACTGCGCCGGCAGACGGAATCAACGCCCCTGCCATGACCCGCGCCAGGGTGGTCTTGCCCGATCCGCTGGGACCGATCACCCCCAGGGTCTGGCCGGGCTCCAGCGCCACCACCGCCCCCTTCAGTTGCGGCGGGCCGGTCTCGTCCAGGCGCACCGTGACGCTTTCGACGCTCAACCGTCCCTTCGGGGCGGGCAGGGCGGTGCGGGCGCGGTCGGCCTCGGCGGTGCGCTCGAACAGATCGATCAGCCGCCGCCATCCGGCGTGGGCCTTGACCAGCCCGGGCCAGGCCCCGACCAGCTGCTCGATGGGCGCCACGGCGCGGCTGAGAAGCACCGACGAGGCGATGATGGCGCCGGGCGTCATCTGCCCCCGGATGACCAGAAAGCCGGCGAGACCCAGGGCTGCGGACTGCAGCGTCAGGCGCACGAACTTGATGGCGCCGGAGTAGCGCCCGCCCGCCAGATTGGCGTCCGCTTGCTGTTGCACCGCCCGGCGCCGCTCGTGGGTCTGCCGGGCGATGCTGTTGGCGCGCATGCCCAGCGCCCGCACGACCTCGGCCTGGGCGGCGATGCTTTCCTGCGCGGCATAGGCGCTGTTGGCGGCGTCCATCGCCTGGCCGATCCTGGGCCGCGTGTCCCGTTCGTTGAGCCAGGCCAGGAGGAACAGCACCAGACCGCCGAACAGGGTCAGCATGCCGATGGACCAGTGGAGCATGAAGCAGCACAGCAGGAAGATGGGCGTCCACGGGGCGTCCAGAACCGCCAGGGTCCCCTGACCGCTCAGGGCTGTGCGCACATGGTCGAACTCGCGCAGCACATGGGCGTTCGGGGCCTGGCCGCGCAGATCCACCGCGCGCGCCAGAATGCGGCTGGTCAGCGCCTGATCGAGCTTCAGGCCAGCTCTCAGCAGGATGCGGATTCTCAGCCAGTCCAGCGCCGCCAGAGCGGCGAGGGCGAACAGGGCCGCGACGCTGATCAGAACCAGGGTGGCCAGCCCGCCGGTCGGCACCACCCGGTCATAGACCTGAAGCATGTACAGGGTCGGCGTCAGATACAGCAGGTTCACAAGAGCGCTGAACACCGCCGCCCCGATCAGGTGCGTCCGACAGGCGAGCACAGCCTGTCTCAGGGGCTCCGCCCCGGGCGATGTGGGAAGCAGGTTGAACACGTCGGCTAGTCGTCCCGGGCCTTCATTGCTGGTCACTGCGCCATCCCTGCGGGACCACGCCCGTCCTGCGCGCCGATGGCCGACGACCCTATGGCAATCGTCGCGCCGCAACAATCCGGAGATGCAGTCCCGCGCGTCCCGCCGATCCTTGCGCGTCCCGCCAGTTCATCGAAGCATCCAGCCGGGGCTCTCGGAATAACAAGCTCAAGCGTGGGCGAAACCTGAGTTTCGTGCGTTCCATGCCGGGAGGTCGTGACGGGGCATATGAACTGGTATGCACCACCAACGCTTCGATCCGCCCGTTTCGCGAGCGCAGCACCGCGCGGGGGCGGCGTGAAACTGCTATATCAGGGACCTGAATGACCACCGAACACCATGAGACGCCCGGCTTCGAAGACCAGGCGCCGGGAACATCCGGCCTGCGCCGCCCGACGCGCCGGTTCATGGAGCCCCACTACCTGGAGACCTTCATCCAGGCCCTGTTCGAGGTGGCCGCGCCGCCGAAAGGCGTAACCCTGATCGTCGGCGGCGACGGGCGGTTCTTTTCGGATCAGGCGGCGGCGACGGTGATCCGCATGGCGGCGGCCCACGGGTTTGGCCGGGTGCTGGTGGGGCGTGACGGGCTGCTGTCCACCCCGGCGGCGTCCCACCTGGTGCGGCGGCATGAGGCGTTCGGCGCCGTGATCCTGTCGGCCAGCCACAATCCGGGCGGACCGGACGGCGACTTCGGCGTGAAGTTCAACGGCGCCTCAGGCGGTCCCGCCCCGGCGTCCCTGACCGACGCGGTGCGTGATCGGGCCTCGGCCCTGCGGCGCTACAGCCTGTCGGACCAACCTTCGCCGCCGCTGGGCCAGCCGGGCGCCTTCGATCTGGACGGCATGGCGGTGGAGGTCATCGACCCGGTGACGGCCTATGCGGACCTGATGGAGACCCTGGTCGACTTCGACCAGATCCGCGCCCTGATCGCCCGGCCCGACTTCTCCATGACGTTCGACGCCATGCATGCGGTGACCGGCCCCTACGCCCGCGAGATATTCGAGACCCGGCTGGGCGCCGGCGGAGTGGTGATGAACGGCGCGCCGTCGCCCGATTTCGGCGGCGGACATCCCGATCCCCACCCCGATCACGCGCCCGAGCTGGCCGCGGCCCTGTTCGGCGATCAGCCGCCGTCGTTCGGCGCCGCCTCGGACGGGGACGGGGACCGCAACATGATCCTGGGCCCCGGTATGATCGTGTCGCCCGGAGACAGCCTGGCGATCCTGACCGCCAACGCTGCGCGCATCGGCGCCTATCGCGCCCGGCCCCTGAAGGGCGTGGCCCGTTCGGCCCCCACCAGCCGGGCCGTGGACCGGGTCGCCGAACGGCTGGGCCTGCCGCTCTATGAGACCCCGACGGGCTGGAAGTATTTCACCAACCTGCTGGACGACGGCCGCATCACCTTCTGCGGCGAGGAGAGCTTCGGCACCGGCGCCGACCATGTGCGCGAGAAAGACGGCTTGTGGGCCGTTCTAATGTGGCTGAACCTGCTGGCGGTCGACGGCCGGCCCTTGCCAGAGATCGTGCGGGACCACTGGCGGCTTTACGGCCGCGACTATTTCCAGCGGCTGGATTTCGAGGATCTGGACGCGGCCCGTGCAGCGGATTTCATGCGCGACCTTCGCGCCGATCTGGACCCGATGGCGGGCCGCGCGGTGGGCGACTTCACCGTGCGGGCTGCCGAGGAGTTCCGCTATGTGGACCCCGTGGACGGCGCGGTGGCGGAACAGCAAGGCGTGCGGCTGTGGCTGACCCCCGACGCCCGCATCACCTATCGCCTGTCCGGCACCGGCGCGCGCGGCGCGACCCTGCGGGTCTATGTGGAGCGGTATGAGGCGCCCACGGGCGCGATCGACGCCCCCGTTACCGAGGCCCTGGCGGCTCTCTCTGCGACGGCTGTGGAAGCGGCGGGCATCGCCGACCGCCTGGACCGCACCGCTCCGTCCACGATCACCTGATGGCCGAACCGCCCATGAAACGTTTCGAAGAGCTCGACTATCGCCCAACCGCCAAGGGGCCCGCCATCCTGCGTCGGCGGTGGGTTCCGGCGGTGGACCGGCATGTGGTGGAGATCCTGCTCGGCGACGAGCACCTGATGTCGGATCTGTTCATCGAGGGCGAGTCCGAACTGGCGCGTCGGGCGCTGGCCGTGGCGCCGGATCGGCCCCTGTCGGTGCTGGTGGGCGGACTGGGCCTCGGCTACACGGCCCGCGCCGCGCTGGAGGATCAGCGGGTCGCGCGCCTGACGGTGCTGGATGCGCTTCAGCCGGTGATCGAATGGCACGACGAGGGGCTGGTCCCGCTGACGCCGCCCTTGCGGGACGATCCGCGCTGCGCCCTGCGCCTGGCCGATTTCTTCACCTGGTTCTCGCCCGGCAGCCCCCGGCACAGCGACGAGACCTATGATCTGGTGCTGCTGGACATCGACCACTCGCCGACGCGCCTGCTGGCCCCGGACCATGCCGCCTTCTACACCGCTAGGGGCCTGGCGGATCTGGCGCTCGGCATGCGCCCTGACGGGGTGTTCGCCATGTGGTCGGACGACCCAGCCGAGGACGGCTTCATCCACACTCTGAGGGGGGTATTCGCCGATGTCCGGGCCGAGGATGTTCGCTTCGAGAACCCGCTGACGGGTGAACCGTCGCAGTGCACCCTGTACCTGGGGCGCCGGCGCTGAGGCCAGGCCGGGCGAGCTGAAGGTCGATATTCGAGAATCTTAACGCCTTTGGGCGCACGATGTCCGGTGAAAGGAGTCCCCGGATGACTTGTGCAGGTTGTAGAGACGGCGTCGGGTTCGATCTTCCAATCACCATGGCGTTCCAGCCCATCGTGGATGTGGGCGCCGGGACGACCTTTGCCTATGAGGCGCTGATCCGGGGCCAGGACGGCGCCGGTGCGGGCGACGTGTTGGCGCAGGTGTCGGCGGACAATCGCTACGCCTTCGACCAGCTCTGCCGGACGACCGCCATAGAATGGGCGTCCAGACTCGATCTGACCGGCGACGGCGCGAGCCTGTCCATCAACTTCCTGCCCAACGCCGTCTATGAGCCGCGCGCCTGCATCAGGACCACGCTGGCGGCCGCCATGCGCACCTGCTTTCCGGTGTCCCGGATCATCTTCGAGTTTACCGAGGACGAGGCCGTGGACACCGTGCACCTCCTCAACATCCTCCGGACCTATCGCGCGATGGGTTTCAAGACGGCGATCGACGATTTCGGGGCCGGCTTCGCCGGTCTGGGACTGCTGAGCAAGTTCCAGCCGGACATCGTCAAGCTGGACATGGCCCTCATCCGGGGAATCGATACCGACCCGGTGAAGCGGGCGATCGTGCGACACACGCTGAACATGCTGCGCGACCTGGGCATCGACCCCGTCTGCGAGGGTGTCGAGACCCTCGACGAGCACGATGTGCTGCGGGACATGGGCGTGTCGCTGATGCAGGGGTATCTGTTCGCCCGGCCCATGATCGAGGGCCTGTCCCCGGTCGCCTGGCCCCGACAGACTGGCGCCGACGCGCTCAGCGCCTGAACCTCACGGGCTTCACTGATGCGTGAGCCCCGCCCATACAGGGCCTCGCCCGGCTCTCGCCCCGGTGCTGGGGGCACTGCCGGGACATCACCCCGCCGGGATCGACGCTCCGGACTTCTGACGAAGGACCGACGCCGTGGCGGACAGAGAGTCCCCTAAACCCCCATTTCTCCCTGTCCCAAGGCATCTAGAAAATAGCTTATAAATCAGTCGTTAGACGCGCTCACCGTCTGGCGTTATCCCAAACCGTCCGCTACAATCCCCGCACGTTGTTGGGGTAGGAGTTGGGGTAGATATGGCTAGGCAGTTGAACCGGTTGAGCCCTCGCGCGGTGGCGACGCTCGCCACGCCCGGGCGCCACGCTGACGGCGGTGGCCTGTATCTGGTTGTGGGGCCGGGCGCGGCGCGTAGCTGGATTTTCCTTTTCCGCTGGCATGGCCGGTTGAAGGAAATGGGCTTGGGCGGCCTGGCGGGTGTCAGCTTGGCGAAGGCGCGAGCGAAGGCGGAGGCGGCTCGCGCGCTTGTCGCGGACGGCGTGAATCCGATTGAAGCCAAGCGCGAGCAAGAGGCTGTCCCGACGTTCGGAGACTTCGCCGACGCGGTGGTGGCCGATTTGTCGCCGCAGTGGCGCAATCCCAAACACCGGGCGCAATGGACGAACACCCTGACCACCGACGCCGCGCAACTTCGCCCGCTTCGCGTTGACTGCATCGAAACAGCCGACGTGCTCGCCACGCTGAAACCCATCTGGGCGACAAAGCCTGAAACCGCCTCGCGCCTTCGCGGGCGTATTGAACGGGTTCTGGACGCGGCCAAGGCCAAGGGGCACCGCACGGGCGAGAACCCGGCCCGGTGGCGCGGACACCTCGACCACCTGCTGCCCAAGCGCCAGAAACTTACGCGCGGCCACCACGCAGCCCTGCCGTTCGGCGACGTTCCCGCCTTTGTCGGCGACCTTCGCCAGCGGGAGGCGGTCGCCGCTCTTGCCTTGGAGTTTCTTATCTTCACCGCCGCCCGCTCTGGCGAGGTGAGGGGCGCAACCTGGGCGGAAATGGACTTGAAGGCGAAGGTCTGGACGGTTCCGGCGATGCGGATGAAAGCCGGGCGTGAGCACCGCGTTCCCCTGTCGGCGCGAGCGGTCCAGATACTGGAGGCCGTGCAGCCGCTCGCCAACGGCGAGGCCGGGGCGGTGGTGTTTCCATCGGCCAAAGGGAAGCCGCTCTCCGACGCGGCGTTTCAAGCCCTGCTTATCCGCATGGAGCGGAACGGCCAGTTCACGCCGCACGGCTTCCGTTCTTCGTTCCGCGACTGGGCTGGCGAAGTTTCCACCTTCCCCCGGGAACTGGCGGAGGAAGCGTTGGCGCACGTCGTCGGCGACGCCACGGAGCGAGCCTATCGGCGCGGCGACGCGCTGGAAAAGCGCCGCAAGCTCATGAACGCCTGGGCGGGTTACTGTGACCCGAACCGAAGCGCGACGGTGGTACCAATACGGCGGGGAGGCTAGGCAGTGGCGCGGGGAAAAACAGGTCAGCGTTCTCATCTACTGCGGAAGCCGGAAACTGAGCCGTTAGTCCCTGCGGACGCGGAGTCGATGAGAACGTGGGTTAATAGCCAATCGATAGAAAGCAAGTTGAAGCGAGCGCGAGCGCACCTCGACGGGCTAGAAATCACCACGCTTAGAGTTTTTGGCAAGTTTGGATTGCCGACAATCAACGGTCGATATCGGCGTCCGGCCAAGGGCGGCGACTGGGAATACGTCCAAAAGTTTTCATTGAAAGAGGCTTCGGACCCGGCATGGCGTCACGCTCGCCTGGTTGATATCGCCAAGCAGGAATTTCCGGCGGATTCTCAAGTAGGATTTGCCGTATCGATAATGGAGAGCATCGAGGCTGCGCGCGATTATCTGAATGCGGCAGAAAGAACGGAGAACTGGTTGGCGGTGACATTATTCGCCAGCGGCGTGAACATAGCGCAAGCGGTCGGCGGATATCGGGAAGAGTTCACGCTAGGGGACCTCATCGCGCCGACGAAAGGCCAGATTGAGGGGCGAAGAAGCGGCGGGAACATAACGGCGGCAAAAACCAAGGCGGAACGAGAACGCGCATGGCGACGGTGGCAAGCTTGTGCAGACCAAATATGGATGGATCGTCCGGCGCTGACGAAAACCGCCGTAGCCAGATTGGTCCGTTCAAAGCTCACGCTGACCGAACGTGCTGACACGGTGACGAGACGCATTGAAAAGTCGGGAAGCAGCTAAGCACCTTCCCTAGCTGGCGGTGTCCTATCGCAACAACCGGACGGCATGGGCCGTGCCGGGAAGCACAGGAGACGCCTAATGGCCGTAGAGCCTATTCACCCCCTCGCCTTCACCATCCACGACGCAGTGGCCTATTCGGGCCTGTCGCGTTCGCGCCTCTACACGCTGATTCAGACTGGGGAGCTTCCGTCGCTCCAAGTCGGTGGGCGGCGCATGATCCGGCGCGACGCGCTCGACGCCTTTTTCGCCAAGCTGGCAGAGGCGGCGTAGCGCCATGAACCATCAAACGATGAACCCCGCCGCCGGTGAGAGGGCGGACGGGGTTCGGAAGGCTTCGCTTGTCGGCGGACCTTCCGAACCTACCACCGCGCGCGAGCGTCTGGAAACCGCAATCGAGGAAGCAATAGGGGTTCTCGACGCCCTGGACGCCGACCCGGACGATGAGCTCGACGCCGACTGTGAGCCGGAGGCAGGGATATGAGCGGCCCCCGTCTGACATTCCGACTGCTGCCCGACGGCGAGCCCCTGACAGTTGAAGGGCGCGAGGCACAAACCCTCGCCCTGCTGCTGACCACCGGCCCGCGCGGATTCACGTCGGGCGAGGCGTCGCCGCTCGGCTGGGCACGGCGAACGTCGGCTTACATTTTCAAGCTCCGTCGCCTGGGCCTGCCCATCGCCACCGCGCGCGAGGCAACGCCCGACGGCGCGAGAGTCGCTCGCTACACCCTCGCCGGGCCAGTGACGTTGGCGGAAGGGGGCGCGGAAACGGAATAGGACGCCGTTGAGGGCGGTGGCGGGGTTTCGGCGGGGATTGCTCCCCGCCGTCGCTTCTTCGCCGCCCTTGGGCTTCCCTGGGCCGTCCGCGCGCCTTCGCATGACCCACCGTCCCCTCAACCGTGCACCCGCTGCTAATGCTTCAGGGGAGACTGAACGCCGTTTAAGGTGCGAGGCGGTCCCGCGTTGTCCAAATTTGAAACTAGCGAGAAAGCAGCCCCGACCGGCCTTTGTCGGGCTGGGCCAAGCCATTGAAAAAACGCTAGAGAACCCGGTTCAGGCGCGCATCTGCCATGACGGCCCTTCCCCTTATATAGTTGCAGCCCATGTTGGCGGGTTCGTTCCGTTGCCGGGGCGAGGCGGTGCGCGCAACCGCGCTGACCGGCGGAGCGAAGCCATAAGCGAGGGGGCGGCCCGCAATCTGATCGAGGCGGCCCGGTATGCAAAACGGGCAGGTATTCCGCTCAACCGCTTCACCACCGTCCATTGGCAAGAGGCGCGGGTTGCCGATGACCTGGGCGCGCTCGCGCAGTTTCTGAAGCTGGCGGGCGATTGGGTTCGGTCCCGTGGCGGGCGATTGGCCTATGTCTGGGTGAGGGAGAACGGCCCCCGGAAGGGCGCGCACGTCCATATCCTGTTGCACCTTCCGCCCGATCTGGCGCGGGCCTTCAACGGGCGACAACGCGGCTGGTTGAAGGCTTGCGGAGCCCAAAGCCGGAAAGGTGTTCTCCTGTCGCGCCCCATCGGCCGGTCCCTGCGTCATGGCGTGGCCGGTGGTGGCGACTATCAGACGAACCTGGGCGAGACGCTGGATTACGTCTTGAAGGGCGCGGACCACCGGGCGCGGTCGCGTCTGGGCGTGCGGCGATGCGAGGCGGGCGGCGAGATTATCGGTAAGCGGTGCGGAGTGTCGCAGAATATAGGCCCGGGAGCGCGGCGGGCGAAGCACCTTTGGTAAGGTCGTGAGCTAGCTTGCGAAAAGTGCTCTCGCCAACATTCAGGTTGGATCAAGAACTCAAGCAACGGTCTGCTGGAATATCGCTGAAGACGGCACAGTCCCACAAAGCCCTATCCATCCCGCTAGATCGGTTCAGGGTGTAGTGGAACGCTAGCCCTTCGGCCTCACGGTCGGTCATTGGCATGGCCGAGGCTATCAAGTCGCGGTCTATCCAGCCCATGACGAGACAGTGGGTCATGCGAGAACACAAGTCGCGTGCCTGACCTTCCAGCGCCTCCGCATCGGTTCCCACCGTAACCCTGACCGCAAAGGTTCGAAGCGTTCCTTGTCCGGCAATTGTCCGACTGTCATGCAGCCTTGCCGCCGCCGCTAAGGGGCCCTCGGGAGAAGTCCTGGCTTCGTCGGCCTCTCCCCCCATCAGCGCGCTGATGACGCCCAGCACGCCCAGCACAATGATGGCCCAAACCCACCATTTTAGCTTCGGAACGGTCATCCCCACCCTCACAAGAGTTGCCCCTTCAGGGCTAGAGGCGGGAGACTGTGTCATTCATCCCGAACACGCAACCGGGCGGCAAGGCTGAAGCCGGTGCGAAGCCAGGCTTTAGGGCAACGGAGCGGGGAAGCCGCATAAAAGGTGGTAAGCTTCGCCAAGCGATTACGGAAAATCTGGCGAGGGCCGAAAGGCATGGGCGGCTATTCGAGCGGGCGTTATCGGATCCGAAACAGGGGCGCGGTGGAGCAATCCCTACGGTTCGATATCCGACGGCTCCGACGCTCTGAATTTATCCGACCGGGGGCCCGGGTGTCAGGAACCTGGAGCTGGAGCCGGGCCGGGGTGCGAACGGGTGCTATTGGCTTCACCATTGACCTGACGGACCCTGCCAACGGCTTTGTCGAGCTCGACTACACCACCAATGGCGAGCGCCGATTGCGGGTGGTCAGTCTCGACGCGGCGCCATGCCGCTACGGTGGTCGGCGCTTCTATTTTCGGTGTCCCCGCACTGGGCGGCGGTGTGAGCTCTTGTGTTGCGTCGGCGGCGAGTTCGCGTCGCGCCAACACCACCGCCTGACCTATTCGTCTCAATCGGAAACCCCGCTCGACCGGCTGCAACGGGCGAAGGACAAAGCGGAGGCGCGGGCCTTGGGAACGGACGGAAGGCCCCGCCCGCGTGGCGAGAACCGGGAACGGCTAGTCGAGCGGTGGTCTGATCTGGAGGAAGACTATCTGGCCACCTTTGCAGCGGAGGCCAGCCGCCGGTTTGGAATCCAGTTCTAGGTTTCAGGTAGTTTCAACCGCCATCGGGCATGCTCGCACGACTGTCCCCGCGCAATTGTCTGTCGGAGCGCGTCGGGCGCGTGGCGCTACAGACCGGAAACCGACCCTGCCGAGATTGGCTCGTAATATACCACGCACTCACTCGAATACGGTTCCCAAGGCTCGTTTATTAAGACGTAGAAGTTGTCCGATGTGCTCGCCCATCGTGTCGCACTGTCCCGGCTTTCCATCGGTTCGCCGTAGATGCCTGACAATGCACGGTTGAGCAGGGGGCAGTCCGAAGGGTCCAAAAGGGTCAACGCCACCACTCGTAGTCCGCCAGACGCGAAAAAGAACCGGCTCCGAAAGTCAAAACCTGCTGCCGAATACTCGCCTGCGGCTTCTAGGGAACCCCCTCGAATGGAGCGACCGGTTTCCGGCCGCGCGCCGGTGGCCTCTATTACCTCCTGTGGGGTCATACCCCAGCGGGTGTTCTGCCAATCCGCCTTCGCCGAGGGCGCTACGGCCAGCGCAGAAAGGGCGACTGCTGTCAGGATCGTGTTTTTCATGGCCCCGACGTTACCCCCCTTCGCCACCGTAGCAAAACAGGCGGTCGCCTTGCATGGCTCAGGCGGTTGAACCTTAACCATATTGCTCCGCTTTACGGCGTGTCCAGCCGGGGAGGGGGGAGGGCGAAATTCTACACCCTTTGCCGCTGGACACCGGCCACCACCGTTTGCGCGCCCGTCCACGATTGGAAACATGAGGGGGGGGCGATGCCGCCTCCCGCGCGTCGCGCCTGGACACCGGCGCCGCTATGAGAAGCGCATGCTAATCCAGTTTTCTCGCGCGCGCACGCGACCTGAACCCGTTCATGCACGAGGCTTTGTTAGGGTATCTGTTGGGGTAAGTGCTCTGTCGTTTGAAAATAATCAAAACATTTCAAATCGCTAAGGCGGCGGCATGGCGGACAGAGAGGGATTCGAACCCTCGGTACGCTTTCACGTACACACGCTTTCCAAGCGTGCGCGATCGACCACTCCGCCACCTGTCCGTTCCACGCCGTGCGTGCTCCGCCGGACGGTCCATCCGGCGGAGCGAGGCTGATAGAACAGGCGGAGCGTCTGGGCAAGCGTCGTCGGGCTTCCCATATGCGGCTGGACCCATTTAAGAGGCGACCCATGCTGTTTTCCAAATCCGCCCTGCCCACCGCCGACACCGCCCTGCCGGGGCGCGATCAGCCGCTGACCACCGACGAGGTGCATTTCGTCTCGGGCCGCCCCCTGAAGGGGCCGCACCCCGAAGGCTTCCAGAGCGCCGTGTTCGGCATGGGCTGTTTCTGGGGCGTGGAGCGGGTGTTCTGGCAACTGCCGGGCGTGTGGGTGACGTCCGTGGGCTATTCGGGCGGGATCACGCCCAATCCCACCTATGAGGAGGTTTGCACCGGGCGCACGGGGCACACCGAGGCGGTAGAGGTGGTCTTCAATCCCGAAGAGATCACCTATGACGACCTGCTCAAGGCGTTCTGGGAGAACCACGACCCGACCCAGGGCATGCGTCAGGGCGGCGACACGGGCACCCAGTATCGCTCGGCCATCTATTACGCCGACGAGGCCCAGAAGGCGGCGGCCGAGGCCTCACGCGACGCCTATGCGGCGGCGCTGAAGCGGGTCGGCATGGGTCCCATCACCACCGAGATCGCTCCGCGCCCGACGTACTATTTCGCCGAGGGCTATCACCAGGGCTATCTGGCCAAGAACCCCGAGGGCTATTGCGGCATCGGCGGCACAGGTGTGGCCTGCCCCGTCGGCATCGGCTTGGACGCCTGATCATGGACCGGGCGGGGGTCAAGCGGTTCTGCCTGTCCCTGCCGGCGGCCACGCTGGATCACCCGTTCGGGGATCATCACGACGCCTATCGGGTCGGCGGCAAGATGTTCTGCATGGCGGGGGCGCAAGGCGGCGTCTCGTTCAAGGTCAGCGACATCGCCTATGAGGTTCTGACGGAAACGGGCCATGCCCGCCCGGCGCCCTATCTGGCCCGGGCGAAATGGGTGAACCTGGCCGACCCCGCCGACTGGCCTGACGACGAGCTGACGGACCACCTGACGACTGCCCACGCCCTCATCGCCGCGAAGCTGACGAAGAAGGCGCGAACCGGGCTGGGGCTCTAGTTCTCCGCCGCCTGTTCCGTGATCCAGGCGTCCATGCGCTGGTCCAGCAGGTCCAGCGGCAGGGGGCCGTCCACCAGCAGGGCGTCGTGGAAGGCGCGAACGTTGAAGCCCTCACCGAGTGCGGCCTCGGCGCGGACGCGGATGTCGCGCAGACGGATCTCGCCGATCTTGTAGGCCAGGGCCTGACCGGGCCAGCCGATGTAGCGTTGCAGCTCCGTCTCGATATTGTGGGTGGCCAAGGCCGAGTTCTCGGCGAAACAGGCGCGCGCCTGCTCGATCTCCCAGCCCAGCCAGTGGATGCCGGTGTCCGCCACCAGACGGCAGGCGCGCCACATCTCGTAGGACAGGCGCCCGAACCGCTCGTAGGGCGTGCGGTAGAAGCCCATCTCCTCGCCCAGATACTCGGCGTACAGGCCCCAGCCCTCGGTGAAGGCGGTCACATTGGCCCCGCGGCGGAAATAGGGCCCGGCCTCGGCTTCCTGTTGAAGGGCGATCTGCAGGTGGTGGCCCGGCACCGCCTCGTGCAGGGTCAGGGCGGGCAGTTCGTACAGCGGCCGCTGGTCCAGTCGCCCGGTGTTGACGATGTAGCCGCCGGGCGTGCCGTTCTCCATGGAGCCGGAGAAGTAACGGCCGGTGGTGTAGTTGGCCTCGATCTCTTGCGGCACCGGCCGCACATCATAGGGCAGGCGGGGCAGGGTGCCGAACAGGGCGGGCAGGCCGCCGTCAGCCCGCTTGGACATCTCGGACGCTTCCTTGAGCAGGTCCTCGCGGCTGGTCGCATAGAACTGCGGATCGGTGCGCAGGAAGGTCAGGAACGAGGCGAAGTCGCCCTCCCATCCCGCCGCCGCCATCTCCTCATCCATGCGGGCGCGGATGCGGGCCACCTCGGACTGGCCCAGGGCGTGGATCTCGTCCGGGGTCATGTCGGTGGTGGTGTAGCTGCGCGTCAGAAACGCATAGTAGTCGCGCCCGCCCGGCCGGTGGGCCAGGCCGAGGCTCTCGGGCGCAGCGGGCAGATAGTCCTCGCGCAGGAATGCCGCCCAGGCGGCGCGGCGCGGCGCGATCTCGGCGGCGAGGATGTCGCGGGCCCGGGCGCGCCAGCCCTCCTGCACATCCGCCGGGATCGAGGCCGGAAGATTGGCCAGAGGCCGCATCAGGGGATCGCTTTCGGCTGTGAAGGCCACATCAGTCTCGGCCAGCATCAGGGCGTTCTCGACCACCGACCGGGTCTGGACCAGACCGGTTTCCAGACCCCGCCGCGCGTCGGCCTGCGCCTCGTCATAGAAGGCGCCCAGTCCGGCCATGCGCGAAAGCCACGCCTCGCCCTGGGCGCGGGTAGTGATGCGGGTGGCGCCGGACAGATAGCCGATCCACTGGCCCGGCCCGCCCTCGGAATCAAAGGCCAGTCGTCCGCCATCGAACTCGATGCGCTCAAGGCCCATGGCGATGATCCACGAGATGAAGGCGCGGTTCAGCCGGTCTTCCTCGGTCAGGGCGGCCGGGTCGATGGCGTCCAGCCGCGCGGCGAACCCCCGCAGGGTCTCGGCTCGAGTCAGTTCAGCCTCGCGTGAGGTGTCTGGCAAGCGCGCAAGAGCCGCCTCATCGCCCTCGCGTCCGGCGCCGATCGGATCATTGGCCCGGTCGAAAGCCTCATAGTCCGCCAGAATCGCCGCCAGAGCCGGGTCCTGCGCCTGGGCCTCGGCGGGAACGGGCTGGGCCTGGGCCGGCTGCGATAACGGCGCGGCGGCGCTCAGGGCCAGGACGGCGGCGCCCATCAGGGCGATGGATCGGGTCATGGAAGGAAGCCCCCCTCAAATCAATAACGGCGCGCATGGGGCCCGCCGGGAACAGCCGCGTCAATGCCCCGTTGATCACAGACCGCGGTTCGTCCGAGTTCGCTTGACCCGGCGAGCGACGCACGCTCGATTAAGACCCGGGGATGCAAGGGGAGGGCGGCTCTTGAGCCGACGATTGCTGACGCGGCTGATCATCGTTCTGATCGGCGCGTTTCTGGTGGCTTATTTCGCTTCGCCGGTCTTTGCGGTGCGCTCGCTGATCAATGCGGCGCGCACCGGCGACGAGGCGCGGCTGGAACGACTCGTGGACTTCCCCGCCGTGCGCGACGACCTGAAGGCGCAGCTCAACGCCCAACTGGTCCGGCGTCTGCGCGAGGACCCGGAAATGCGCGACAATCCTCTCGCCGGCCTCGGCCTGGTTCTGGCGCCGTCGCTGATTTCCGGCGTCGTGGACGCCTTCGTGACGCCCGAGGCCATCGCCGCCATGGTCCAGACCGCCGAGGCGCCCGACATCATCGGCGACCGTGGCGAGGTGGCGCTGGAGCCGCCAGAGGGGCGCGATAAGGACATCCGCATCGGCTACGGCTATCGCGGCCTGAACCGCTTCGCCGGCACCCTCACCGACCGCGACCGCCCCCATCAGCGCATCGACCTGATCATGGAACGCCGGGGCGTGTTCAGCTGGAAACTGGCCCAGGTGCGGCTGCCGAGGGAGTGATCACAGCCGGTTCGGCAGGTCCATGCGCTGATGCAGGATGCGCACCACGTCGATGACATCCCCGGATTGTCGGAAGAACAGCACGTGTGAGCCCACCCTGAGCCTGCGGTAGCCGGCGCGGATGTCGCCCGCGTCCTGTCCGGCCTGAACTCCGGTGGCGAGATCGTCACAGGCGTCGCGGATGGCCAGCACGTAGCGTTCCGCCTGTGCCGAAGACCACGCCGCTGAATACCGCCAGATGTCCTCCAGATCCGCCTGCGCGGCAGGTGACAGGACAAACCGTGTCATCAGGGCGCTTCTGTTCGCTTGCCCGCAATGAAAGCGTCAAAGTCGAAAGAAGTCGACGGTCCGCTCTCTTCGCCCGCGATGAGGGCGTCGCGGAGAACCCGGCTCCGGGCTTCATGATCTTCCAGCAGGCGCAGGCCCGCCCGGATTACTTCACTGGCCGAGCCGTATCGACCCCCGGTGACCTGCTGGTCCACGAAGGCGCCGAAATGCTCGCCGAGGGTGACGGAGGTATTTTTGCTCATGACCCACGAATACCACAAGCCGGTATTTATGGGTACCCCTCAGCCCTTCAGCGCCGCCCGCACCGCGTCCAGTCCGGCGTCGGCCTTGTCGCCGTCCGGGGCGCCGCCCTGGGCGAAGTCGGGCTTGCCGCCCGCGCCCTGGCCGCCCATGGCCAGCACCGCAGCGCGGGCCAGGTCAGCCGCATTCACACGGCCGGCCATGTCGGCGGTCGTCGCCACGGTCACCGCGGCCTTGCCGTCGACCACGCCGATCAGGGCCACGACGCCCGAGCCCACCTGTTTGCGGAAGTCCTCGGCCACGCCACGCAGGCCCTTGCCGTCCACGCCGTCCAGCACCCGGGCGATCAGCTTGATGCCGCCGATCTCTTCCGGCGTAGCCTCAGCGCCGCCCCCGCCGCCCAGCGCGACCTGCTTCTTCAGCTCGGCCACCTGCTTCTCCAGCGCCTTGACCGAGGCGGCCATGGCCTCGACCCGGGCGGGCACGTCGGCGGGCTGCATCTTGAAGTCGCGGGCCAGACCACGCGCCACCTTCGCCTGGCCCTCCAGATACTGGCGGGCCGCCTCGCCGGTCAGCACCTCGATGCGGCGCACGCCCGCAGCGATGCCGCCTTCGGACACGATCTTGAACAGGCCGATGTCGCCGGTGCGCGCGACGTGGGTGCCGCCGCACAGCTCCATGGAATAGGCCGCATTGTCGCTGACCAGCGAGCGGCCGAGGGTCAGCACCCGCACCTCGTCGCCGTATTTCTCGCCGAACAGGGCGATGGCGCCCGCCTCGATGGCGGCGTCCGGGGTCATCAGGCGCATCTCGGCCGGCGCGTTCTGACGGATCACCGCATTGACCTCGGCCTCGATGGCCTCGATCTCGGCGTCGGTCAGCGGCGCCCCGTGGCTGAAGTCGAAGCGCGCCCGCTCGGCGTCCACCAGCTGGCCCTTCTGGGCCACATGGGCGCCCAGCACGTTCTTCAGCGCCGAATGCAGCAGGTGCGCGGCCGAGTGGTTGGCGCGCGTGGTGCGGCGCTTGTCGGCGTCCACCAGCAGGGCGCAGCGCTGGCCGATGGCCAGACCGCCGGACACAACCTCCACGTCATGCACGTGAAGGTCCCCGGCCTGCTTCTTCACATCGGTGACGCGGGCCTCGCCGCCGGGCCATTCGATGGTCCCGTGGTCGCCCGCCTGACCGCCGCTCTCGCCATAGAAGGCGGTGCGGTCGAACAGCACCTGAACCGTCTCGCCCGGCCCGGCCGCGTCCACCGCCTGGCCGTCCTTGAGGATGGCGAGAACCTCGCCGGACTCCTCCACGCCGTCATAACCTGTGAAGACCGTGGGCCCCATGCGGTCGCGGATGGCCAGCCATTCGCCCGCCGTGGCCGTCTGGCCCGATCCGGTCCAGTGCTCGCGGCTGCGCGCGCGCTGCTCGGCCATGGCCGTTTCGAACGCCGCCACATTGACCGACAGGCCGCGCCGACGCGCCTCGTCCTGGGTGAGGTCCAGCGGGAAGCCGTAGGTGTCGTACAGGGTGAAGGCGGTTTCGCCCTCCAGCATGTCGCCTTCCTTGAGGTTGGCGGTGGCGTCCTCGAACAGGGCCATGCCCCGGCCCAGGGTGGTGCGGAACCGCTCCTCCTCCTGACGCAGGGTCTCCGTGATGGTGGCCTGGGCGCGGCCCAGCTCGGGATAGGCGTCGCCCATGCCCGCCACCAGCGCCGGCACCAGCCGGTGCATCAGCGGGTCCGCGGCGCCCAGCAGGTGCGCGTGGCGCATGGCCCGGCGCATGATCCGGCGCAGCACATAGCCGCGCCCTTCATTGGACGGCGTCACCCCGTCGGCGATCAGGAAGCAGGAGCTGCGCAGGTGGTCCGCGATCACCCGGTGGCTCGGGGCCTGGTCGCCCTCGGCCTTCGTCTTCGTCTCGGCCTCGGACGCCGCGATCAGGTTCCGGAACAGGTCGGTTTCATAGTTGGAGTGGACGCCCTGCAGCACCGCCGCCACGCGCTCCAGCCCCATGCCGGTGTCGATGGAAGGCTTGGGCAGGTTGGTGCGGGTTCCGTCCGCCGCCTGCTCGTACTGCATGAACACCAGGTTCCAGATCTCGACCCAGCGGTCCCCGTCCTCTTCCGGCGAGCCGGGAGGGCCGCCCCAGATATGGTCGCCGTGGTCGTAGAAGATTTCGGTGCACGGGCCGCATGGGCCGGTGTCGCCCATGGACCAGAAATTGTCGCTGCCCGCGATGCGGCCGATGCGGCTTTCCGGCAGGCCGGCGATCTTCTTCCACAGCTCCACCGCCTCGTCATCGTCCACATAGACCGTGGTCATCAGACGGTCTTTCGGAATGCCGAATTCCTTCGTGATCAGGTTCCAGGCGAACTCGATGGCCTCGGCCTTGAAGTAGTCGCCGAAGGAGAAATTCCCCATCATCTCGAAGAAGGTGTGGTGCCGCGCCGTATAGCCGACGTTGTCCAGATCGTTGTGCTTGCCGCCGGCGCGCACGCATTTCTGGGCGCTGACCGCGCGGTTGTAGGGACGCTTCTCCTGGCCGGTGAAGACGTTCTTGAACGGCACCATGCCCGCGTTGACGAACAGCAGGGTCGGATCGTTCTGCGGCACCAGCGGCGCCGACTGCACCTTCTCGTGGCCCGAGGCCGCGAAGGAGTCGAGGAAGGTCGATCGGATCTGGTTCAGGGTCGCCATGTCAGTTCGCAAACGCGTTTAGGGAAGGGAGACAGGCGTCATATAGGGCTTTCGCTGCGAACGCATCACCCCGGCGTGATCGAAAGCACGCCAGGGCGGCCGGCCATGGGTCCGCGACGCGGTGTCATCAAACTGTGGAAAACCCACCCGATTGATTCAGTTTTGTGAATCCGATCCGTCCACAGTCTTTCACAGGCTTATGCACCGGACGGCGGCCCCTCATGCACAGCACGAGAAATTCGGGCGCTTGCCCAATAGACGATTTCGCGGGAACGTCAACGGGCCGAGGGACACGGCGGCGCGGAAATCCCGGGAGACCGGGGACTTCAAGCGGGTCGGTCCGGCTCTCTGATCCAGGCTCTCAGGCGTCTTCGGACGGCTCGATTGACCGGACAGGGCCAAGGCTCCCGAACCAGACGCCCTCGGGCGGAGGTTCACGGAGAACCGGGCCGGGATCGACGGACGACGACAGGGGAGACCCTGACGGTACGCCGAAGACCAGGAGCCGCCAGGAGGCCGCGTTTCGTCTTCGGGTTCGCCCGCCGGGGAAACGGTCAGGTTCCTGACCCTAAGGTCAAGTCCCAACCCGGACTTGGCGAGGGGACGAGAGCAACGGTTCAACCGGGCTGTCGTCCCCTCGCTCAATTCGGGCGTCCGGCATCCACCATACCGCCGTCTCCCTCCCCGGGCGGGCAGGGTGGCGTGACCGCATCCCTTCTCCCCTTGAGGGAGAAGGTGTCATGCGCAGCATGACGGATGAGGGGTGAATCCCGGTGTCGGATGGTTTCGCGTCACGCGGCCTCACATCAGTCCGCAGCATCCGTAAAAGCGCCACTCGGCAGAGATCGGCGTTTCACCCCTTATCCGACCCGCTTCGCGGGCCACCTCCTCCCTCAACGGGAGAAGGAAAATGCGGGACGAATCCCGCCCAGATCCCCGCATTTTTCGGCGCCAATGCATTGGCGCACAAGGCTTCCGTAAAAATCTTCGCCCACTTTTCCGACCGCGTTCCCCACCCCGGTATGCTTGTCCCATCCCGTCGCACGGGAAGGGCGCTCGGCCGGCGACCTTGCGGCGATGGGCTGTGATCGAGCGGGACTGAGCGGCGGGGCGGATTACTCGCCGGGTCCGGGACATGGAGCGCTGTCCATGCCCGCCCGTCCGGGGCCTAAACACCGGCTAGCGCCTAAGACGCGTGCCCACCGGGGGCTCTGGCAGAACGATCGCGCGGGGCGTCAGCCTTCGTCGAAACGGTATTTGTCTATCCTTGAACCGGGCGATGGCCCGGCGCCCCGCACCCTTCCCATCAACCCGCACCGACGGGCGCTTCAGCCTGTCCGACTGTCAGGCCCGGACGGTGCCGAGAGGGTCGCCCCGCACCCCGGGCGGCGAGCCTGCGCGAGGCGAGCGGCGGCGCGCCATCGAGACCTCACACCCGCGCGAAATAGCCCTCGATCACGCGCTCATAGACCCGCGTCAGGTCGATGATTTCCTGCACCGGCACGCGCTCGTCGATCTGGTGGATGGTCTGGCCCACCAGTCCCAGCTCCAGCACCGGCGCCATGCGGGTGATGAAGCGGGCGTCCGAGGTGCCGCCGCTGGTGGACGGCTCGGGGCGGCGGCCCGTCACCGCCTCCACGGCGTCCTGAACCGCCGCCACGAACGGCCCCTGTTCGGTCAGGAAGGCGTCGCCCGAGTGCAGGAAATCCACCCCCACGCCGCAGCCGCTCGACCCTTGCGCCGCCTCGACCCGCTCGCGGATCCAGGCCATCAGGCTCTCGCCCGTGTGGGCCGGGTTGAAGCGGATGTTCAGCCGCCCCGTCGCCGTGTCCGGGATCACGTTCATGGCCGGATTGGCGATGTCGATGGTGGTGATCTCGAGATTGGAGGGTGGGAACGACGGATAGCCCTCGTCCAGCACATGGGCGTCCAGCTCGGCCAGCAGCCGCGCCAGCACCGGGGCCGGATTGGCCGCACGCTCCGGATAGGCCACGTGGCCCTGCCGGCCCTTCACCGTGATCCAGGCGTTCAGCGAGCCGCGCCGCCCGATCTTGATGGTGTCGCCCAGCTCGCGGGCCGAGGACGGCTCGCCCACCACGCAGGCGTCGATGACCTCGCCCTCGTCCATCAGGGCCTGGACCACAACCTTGGTGCCGTGAATGGCGCGGCCTTCCTCGTCGCCGGTGATCAGCAGGGACAGCGAGCCTTGCGGCTGACCCTTTGCCAGCACGGAGTCCACGGCCGCGATCCAGGCGGCGATGCAGCCCTTCATGTCCGCGGCCCCGCGCCCGTACAGCACCCCGTCCTCGATCACCGCCTCGAATGGCGGATGCCGCCAGGCCTCCAGCGGCCCGGTGGCCACCACGTCCGTATGCCCCGCGAAGCACAGGTTCGGCCCCTCCGTTCCGCGCCGGGCGTACAGGTTCTCGATGCCTTCAAAGGGCATGCGGCGGCAGGTGAAGCCCAGCCGCTCCAGCTGGGCCTGCACGAGGTCCATGGCCCCCTCGTCGGCGGGGGTGATGGACGGAATGCGGATCAGGTCTTGCGTCAGGCGCACGGGATCGACAGATGCGGTCATGGCCCAGCTTTAGGACGGGCCGCCGCCCGGGAGAAGACCGTCATGCCCAGGATCGATCTGGAAACCGCCCCCGCCGGCCACGGGACCACCTATCCCGACGAGCACGCCGGGCCGTGTCTGGGCCGCCGCCGCTGGCGTCTGGGCGACGCGGCGGGCCTCAGCCAGTTCGGGGTCAACCTGCTGCACCTGTCGCCCGGCGACTGGTCCAGCCAGCGCCACTGGCACGAGGGCGAGGACGAGTTCGTCTGGGTCATGCAGGGCCAGGTGGTGCTGGTCGAGGAGGACGGCGAGACACTCCTGAACGCGGGTGACTGCGCGGGCTTCCGGGCGGGCGTGCCCAACGGCCACAAGATCGAGAACCGCTCCGACGCGCTGGCCGTTTTGCTGGAGGTGGGAACCCGCACGCCCGGCGGCGACGGCTGCGACTATCCCGACATCGACATGGTCCTGCCGAAGGGCGCGGACCGCTATTTCCACCGCGACGGGACGCCCTATCCGAAGTATCCCCGGCGATCGTGAGCGTAGAGACCCCCGAAAATCCGAATCCGTCCGCCCGCGAGCCGGACAGTCCCGGCGGCGGGCACGAGTGTCCGTGGGCGATCCGCGACTTCCGCTATCTGTGGATCGGGCGGGTGCTGGCGGTGCTGGCCATCCAGACCCAGTCCTCGGCCCTGTTGTGGCAGGTCTATGAGATCGCCCGGCGCGACCACCCCATCGAACAGGCCAGTCTCTATCTGGGGCTGGTGGGGCTGGTGCAGTTCCTGCCGCTTCTGGCCTTCACCCTGCCCGCCGGCGAGATGGCCGACCGCCGCGACCGCAAGCTGACGGTGATCATCTCGGTGATCGTCGAGGGGTTCTGCGCCGTGGGCTTTCTGGCCATGGCCATCCACGGCTCGCCGCCCCTGTGGGGCCTGCTGGCCGTGGCGGCGCTGTTCGGCGCCTGCCGGGCCTTTCTCGCCCCCGCATCCCAGGCTTTCCTGCCCATGGTGGTGGGCCGCCGCGCCCTGCCGCCGGCCATCGCGGCCCAGTCCATCGCCTTCCAGACCGGGGCCATCGCCGGCCCGGCCCTGGGCGGTGTGATCGTCGGCGTCTCCGTGCCGCTGGCCTATGCCGTGGCCTTGTCCATGTTCATCGCGGCGGCCGCCGCGATCGCCCTGATCCGCACCAGCGGCAAGCCCGAGATCATGCCCGGCGGTCCGTCGCGCTTCGCCGCCGTGCAGGAGGGTCTGGCCTATGTCTGGAAGACCAAGATGGTGCTGGGCGCCATCTCGCTGGATCTGATCGTGGTGCTGCTGGCGGGCGTGGCCCTGCTGACGCCCATCTTCGCCCGCGACATCCTGCATGTGGGGCCCGAGGGCTTCGGCCTGTTGCGCGCCTCGTTCGGCGTCGGGGCCCTGACCGTGGCGGTGTGGCTGTCGCGCTTTCCCATTCGGCGGCGCGGGGGATGGTGGATGTTCGGCGCCGTGGCGGTGTTCGGCGTCTGCACCCTGACCTTCGGCCTGTCCCAGTGGTTCTGGCTGTCCGTGATGGTGCTGTTCCTGGGCGGCGCGGCGGACATGATCAGCGTCAACATCCGCCAGACCCTGATCCAGCTGGCCACGCCCGATCACATGCGCGGTCGGGTCAGCTCGGTCTCCATGCTGTTCATCGGCGCGTCCAACGAACTGGGCGAGGCCTATTCCGGCGTCGCCGTACGGTTCCTGGGACCGGTGGGGGCGGCCGTGTTCGGTGGCTTCGGCGCGCTGGCGTCCACCGGGATCTGGGCGAAGCTGTTTCCTGACCTGCGCAAGGCCGACAAGCTCACCTGAGCGTCAGATCCGGCCGATGGAGCTGTATTTGAAGCCCCGCACCCGCATGTCCTCGGGCCGATAGACGTTGCGCAGGTCCACCACGACAGGGGCCGTCATCAACAGCTTGACCCGGTCCAGATCCAGCGCCCGGAATTGGTCCCACTCCGTCAGGATCACCGCCACGTCCGCGCCCTCGACCGCCGCATAGGGCCCGTCCACGAAGGTCACGTCGCCCTGCAGCACCTTGGCCGCTTCTTCCATGCCTTCGGGATCGAAGGCGCGCACGGTCGCGCCCATGGCCAGCAGGGCCGGCACCACGTCCAGAGAAGGCGCGTCGCGCATGTCGTCCGTATTCGGCTTGAACGTCAGGCCCAGGATGGCGACGGTTTTGCCCTGCAGGTCGCCCGCAGCCTGCGAGACCCGCCCGGCCATGGCCTTCTTGCGCGCGTCGTTGACTTCCACCGTGGTCTTCACCAGCCGTACGGGCGAGCCCGCATCGTCGGCGGTCCGCACCAGCGCCAGGGTGTCCTTGGGGAAGCAGCTGCCGCCGTACCCCGGCCCGGCGTTCAGGAATTTGGACCCGATGCGGTTGTCCAGACCGATGCCCCGGGCCACCTGCTGCACGTCGGCGCCCAGCGTTTCGCACAGGTCCGCGATCTCGTTGATGAAGGTGATCTTCATGGCCAGGAAGGCGTTCGCCGCATATTTGATCAGCTCGGACGTGCGCCGTCCGGTGAACAGGATCGGCGTCTCGTTCAGCTTCAGCGGCCGGTACAGCTCGCGCATCACCTCGCGGGCCCGCTCATCGTCGGTTCCGACAACCACGCGGTCGGGGCGCTTGAAGTCCTCGATGGCCGCGCCCTCGCGCAGGAACTCGGGGTTGGAGACCACGGCGAACTCCGCGTCCGGCCGGCGCTCGCGAATGATGCGTTCGATCTCGTCCCCCGTGCCCACCGGCACGGTGGACTTGGTCACCACCACAGTGAAGCCCTGCATCAGATCCGCGATCTCGACGGCTGCGGCGTGGACGTAGGACAGATCCGCATGGCCGTCGCCACGGCGAGAAGGGGTGCCCACGGCGATGAACACGGCGTCGGCCTCGGCGATGGCAGCTGCGGGATCGGTCGCGAAACTCAGACGGCCGTCGCGCACATTGTTGGCGACCAGGGCATCCAGGCCGGGCTCGTAGATGGGAATGCCGCCCCCATGCAGACGGGCGATCTTCGCTTCGTCCTTGTCGATGCACACCACGCGGTGGCCGAAGTCGGCGAAGCAGGCGCCCGAGACGAGGCCCACATAGCCGGTTCCGATCATCGCCACGCGCATGGGCCTGTCCTTGTGCGGAGAAATCCTGTCGGCGGCATAGCCGGGCCGGGCTGCTTGCGCCACCCCGCAAGTGGTCGCGTCATGGAACGATCATGGTTCGTTAACCCTGCTCGCTGAGGGGCGGGAAACCCGTGTGTGCGAAGCTCTGTCCATGAGGGACACCGTCGACCCGTCTGACCCGGCCGCAGCACCGCGCCGCATCCGCCTTCTGGGCGGCCAAGTGGACGCGATGACCACGAACCAGTTACTGGATTTCATCGCGGCCCGGGTCGCGACCCGAGCCTCAGCCCTCATCGCCAATCACAACCTGCACAGCCTGCATCTGTGGCGGCGGAGCCCCGCCATGGCGGCCCTGTACGCCCGCGCCGACCGTATCGAGATCGATTCCGCGCCACTGATCGCATGGGGCCGGCTGATGGGCCATGAGGTGAGCCGAGCGCACCGCCTGACCTATCTGGACTGGCGCGAGGCGTTCTGGGCTCGCGCCGCCGGTGAGGGCTGGCGCGTGTTCCACCTGGGCTGCGCCCCCGGCGTCGGCGAGAAGGCGGTCGTCGCGATCACGGAACGCCATCCGCGACTGAAGCTGTCCACTCTCAACGGATTCTTCGACGTGACGGGGCCCGAGAACGACGCCGTGCTGGCGGCCATCCGTGAGCATGAGCCCGACATTCTTCTGGTCGGCATGGGGATGCCGCGGCAGGAAATCTGGATCGAGGCTAACCGCGAGCGTCTGCCCCCGTGCGTGGTCATGCCGGTGGGCGGGGCCCTGGCCTATGAAGCGGGTGCGGTGGCCACGCCGCCCCGCTGGACCGGCCGGCTGGGCGTGGAGTGGCTCTGGCGTTTTGCCACCGAGCCCAGGCGCCTGTTCCATCGCTATTTCGTCGAACCGTGGGCCCTGGCGCCCCAGGCGGTGGGCGACATCCGGCGGCGCCTTTTCCGCACGGCCTGATCGCTCCGCCACAAGTCGAACAAGAAAAACGCCCCGCCTGGCGAGAGCCGGGCGGGGCGTTTGAAGTCTTGGCCGATGGCCGTCGACATCTTTCTGGA
>NZ_JBKBPF010000002.1:0-302637 GCF_046293315.1 Brevundimonas sp. | reverse complement strand
TGCCGCGGGATGGAGCAGCCCGGTAGCTCGTCAGGCTCATAACCTGAAGGTCGCAGGTTCAAATCCTGCTCCCGCACCCAAGACACCAAAATAGCCGCCCTGGTTCGCCAAGGCGGCTATTTTGCGTTCTGGCCGGCAGTTGAACTGGCCGCGCGCGGCAGCGGGCAGCCACCCGGCGCCGCGCAGGCGGCTCTTGCTTGACGGCGCCGCTTGCGTCGGACGTTTCCAGGCAATGCGGCCAGGGCGAAGCGGGCCTTCGCAGTCCTTGATCTCGTGGCATTGGACCAATCCGAACGACGGGCGCGGCGGTAGACGTCTCTAGAAGACGTCCGCGTCGGGGCCTTTCTCTCGCTTCGCCGTCCGCTTGCCAACAATGTCCCAGGCGGTGGCCAAGAGGTCGACCGCCTTCTCCAGCTCGGGAACGGTCAAGCAGTAAGGCAGCCGCAAGAAGCGGTCGAACGCGCCGTCGACGCCGAAGCGCGTTCCCGGCGCGAGGACGACGCCAAGGCTTTGGGCTTCGGCAATCACCGGGGCGGCGGGTCGGGGCAGTCCGACCCACAGCGACAGCCCCCCTGTCGGGCGGGTCGTTCTCCAGCTTGGAAGCCTTTCAGCCAGCCTGGCCTGAAGTGCGGATTGCCGCACGGACAGGGCTGCTCTCCGTTCCACCACCGGCGCTTGATCGCCCGCAAGAAGATGGGCCGCCGCAAGCTGCTCGATCACCGCGGCGCCCAGATCAAGGGATGCGCGAGCGCGCACAGCGGCGTCGGCCGTTTCCGGAGAAGCGCGGATCCAGCCGATACGCAGGCCGCCCCACCAGGTCTTGCTCATCGAGCCGAGCCTCACGACGTGAGGGCCCGCTGCCGCCGGGTCAGGCGGCGCCTTGTCGAACCAGAGCTCCCGCTGCGTGTCATCCATGACCATGAGCCCGCCATGTTGAGCCGTGGCACGGGCGATTGTCGCCTCGTCGTCGGCGGACATCACGTGACCGGTAGGGTTTTGATGGGCGCCGAGAAGGTAGACGATCCGTGGACGGACTCGTTCGATCGTGGAGACCAAGCCCTCTACGTCCCAGCCATTCGCGGTGAGCGCCACCGGGGCGGGTCTCATACCTGCGCGTACGACCGCCTCGATCGCATGCGGATAGGTCGGGTGATCGATGACCACCGCGTCTCCGGGGCGACCGAAGGCTCTCAGGAGGATCGCCAGCCCGTTCTGGGCTCCGGCCGTCACGACGATCTGATCGGCAGTGGTCGCAAGGCCGGCGCGTTCGTAAGCCTCGGCCGCCGCGCGCCGCAGCGCCAAGAGACCGACAGGCTCGTAGCCGTGGCCGGGAAGATGTGGAGGCAGCGACTCCAGGGCGGCTGCGTAAGCGGCGTGAACATGGGAGCCCGCCGGCAGGACGGCAGTCGCCATGTTGAGCACTTCGGGACCGGGCGCGACGTGGAACAGGCCCTCCAGCCGGTCGGCTCGCCGAAACGGCAGGGCCGTATAAGTTCCCGCGCCCGCCCGGCTCAGCAGGAATCCCTCGCTCCTTAGCCGGTCCATTGCCGCGCTGACGGTGATCCGGCTCACGCCGAGCGCTTCGGCCAGGCGTCGCTCACCGGGAAGTCGTGCATCCAGGGGCAGCCGGCCGTCCAGCACGAGCCGCTTCAGCGCGTCGGCGAGGCTCCGATACGCAACGTCCTCCGTGCCCAGAGTACGCCAATCGCCCAGATGGCGGCACAGGCTGTTGAGGTTCACGACCGAGGACATGAGGCCATCATCGGAAAAGTGGCTATGGATCACAAGGCCGGTAGGCCTAGGCTGTCGCAATGTTCATCCGCCGCGTCATCCAGCTTCAGATCGGCCTGGTCCTCTATGGGGCCTCGCTCGCATTGATGGTTCGGGCGAACCTCGGCCTCAATCCGTGGAGCGTCTTCCATCAGGGTTTGTCAGAGCTAACGGGGCTCAGCCTGGGGCTGGTCGTCAACCTTGTCGGGGCGTTGGTGCTTCTGATCTGGATCCCTCTTCGGCAGAAGCCGGGGATCGGGACGATCTGCAATGTGCTGGTCATCGGAACGGCGGCCGATGCAATCCTTGCGGTTCTACCGCCGATCGTCGGATGGCCGGCACAGAGCGCGCTGCTCGTGGCGGCCATCGTTCTCAACGGCGCCGCGACGGGGGCGTACATCGGCGCCGGGCTCGGTCCCGGTCCTCGCGACGGGCTCACCACGGGCGGGGTTCGGGTCACAGGCTGGGAGGTGCGATGGGTCCGGATGTCGGTAGAGGGTCTTGTGCTCGTGCTCGGCTGGTCGCTCGGTGGCGCCATCGGCTTGGGCACGGTCGCCTACGCCCTCACAAACGGTCCCCTGCTTCAGATCTTCCTGCCGATGTTTGAGATCCGGGCGCGACCACGACTGCGTTCGGCCTGAATTTAGCGGCGGCAGTCAGGGCGGATCAGTCCGCAGTCAAGGTGGCTGCGAGCGCATCCTGGAGTTGGACCGACAGCGCCTGCGAGGTCCCAACGGCGCCAAAGACGAGGCCCTCGTCGCCGCCACCGCAAAGAACCTGCGCAAACTGGCCAAGCTGATCCCGCCACCAACGCCGGTGATCGCCTGAAGCAGGAGCGGACAGCAGCCAGGAAGCAGTTGTGCCTGCCGGGCGTAAGTGCTGGCCGGACCGGCGTTTGACTTGCGGGGGGAACCGGGCATTGTTGAAATCTCTGGTTCGCGGGTGAGTGCATGGCGTCGCAGTCTTTGCAGAATGGCTCAGCTTCAGGAGACTGCGCCCCCTCGGGGAATGCGGTTGCGCCGCCGCAGAATTCAAAGGACCTCATCCACCCTGCCGACCGTCACGAGGCGCTCCAGGCTCTCGCGACAGACCTCTATGAAGACCTCCACGCCGTTGCGCGACGTGAGCGCAGACGCGCTGGACGCCCGCTGACCTGGAACACCACGGCGTTGATCCACGAGACCTACATCCGGGTCCATAGGCGAGAAGCCTGGCTGGACCGTACCGAGTTCCTCGCCATCGCCGCGACAGCGATGCGCAGGGTCCTGATCGACGCCGCCCGCGCCCGCATGGCCGAGAAGCGGGGCACGGGCCTCGCCCGCCTGCCCCTTGAGGCGGCCGACGGGGTCGCGAACGAGCTTGAAGATCCCCAGATGGTCCGACTGGGCGACGCGCTCAACGATCTGTCGGCGGTTGACCCCGAGCTGGCGCAGCTGGTCGATTGTCGGTTCTTCGCCGGGCTGAGCGAAGTGGAGACCGGCCAGATCATGGGCTGGAGCGAGCGGACGGTCCGGCGGCGTTGGGGCTACGCCCGGGCGTGGCTCTATCGCGAAATGACGGCGGCCTGACGCCGATCAGGGCAACTCGCTCCTGAGACGCTCCACGTCAGCCATGTAGGGCGCGCCGGCCGCCCCCTGCAAACCATAGATCCGTTCCGCGGCGGCCAGATCGCGCCGGACGTCCGCGTAGCGCTGTTGTTGCAGGCGAACATAGGCGCGGGTGCGATGAAACAGGCCCCGCTGCAGGCTTTCCGCCCCATAGGTCAGCGATGCGCGATCGGCGAAGTCCAGCAGGCGCTCGGCCTCAGCCGGGCGCTCAAGCTGGCACAAGGCGTCAATACGCGACAGCGCGATCATCAGTGTCAGCAGCGTATCGGGGCCGAGATACTCCTCGGCCAGAGGCTGGGCCTCATCAAACGCCACAATCGCTTCAGCAGGCCGCATGAGCGCCAGCAGCACCCGCCCCTGGTTCATGCGGTCGACCGCGAGAGCGGCAGAAGGCCCGTACAACTCCCGACGCAACGCCACCGCCCGCCCGAAGCTCGCTGCGGCGGCTTCAAGGTTGCCTTTCCGGCTCTCGATGGCGCCTCGGGACTGGATCAGGGCCAGGCCAAGGGGCATGCCTTCGGTCCTTGCGCGCCGTGCAGACGCCTCGGCTCGCTGCAGAACCGTATCGGCCTCCTCGATCCGATTGGACTCCACGAGATGGGTCACCAGATTGTTGTAGTGGGTCAGAAGTTCGCGACTTCCGTCGGCGTGAACGGCTTCGGCGTCCGGCAGGATCGACTGCAGCAAGGCGATCCCTTCCTCACGCTCGCCCTGAAGGCGTCTCATGTAGGCGGTCATGCCGATGGCTTCGAGCCGTTCCAGACGGAACCGCTGAGGATCCGCGCGCCAGATGGGCTCCACCATGGCCAGCAGGGTTTCTGTTTCCGCAAATTCGCTCTTTGCGACCAAGGCGCCCGCCAGTTTCAGCCTCAGCCGAGCGGTCGTCGCTGGGTCATCCCGTCCAACCCCGGCGCTGAGCGCCCGTCGTACAAAGGTCTCCGCAGCCGCCAGGTCATCCACCGTGGTGTACAGATCGGCGAGCGCCAGCACGACCGCAGCCTGATCAGGGTCACCGGGATTGATTGCGGCCATGAGCTGGGACGCACTGGTGTCCAGCAGTTCTCGTATGGTGGCCGTTCCCCCGCGCCCGCTGTCGCTCGCCGTGCGAAACATCAGAACGACGCTCTGGCTCACCGCATCGGCGCGAGCGGCCTGTGCGCGTGCGAGGTCGCGCTCGATCGCTGTTTCCCGGGCCTGGAAGGCGATTCCCGCCGAACCGACGAGGATGGCCGCCACGGCCGCGATAGAGGCGGCCAACGGCCACCGATACCGCCGCGCAAGGCGGCTGGCGTAGTACAGCGTCGATCCATCCCGCGCGGTGACGGGGCGATGGTCGAGGTATCGCCGGACGTCGCCGGCGAGCGCCTCGACCGACTCGTATCGGTCCTCGGGGCGCCGACGCAGGGCTTTCAGAATAATGGCGTCGAGGTCGCCTCGCAGTCGGCGGCCCTCGAAAGGCGCCGCATCGTTCCGGGCAGCGGTCTCGCTTGGGACAGGCGGGTCGTCGTGCAGAAGACGACGCATCACCACTGGCAGAGGCGCATCGTCGAAGCGCCATGGGCCTGGACCTGTCATGAGCTCGAACAGGACGGCGCCCAGGGCGTAGATATCGACCGCGGTCGTCGGCGGGCTGTTCTCCAGTTGCTCAGGCGCGGCATACTCCGGCGTGAGAACAGGGATGGTGAGCGTCTGCCCGACAGGATTGTCAACCAGGAGCCTGGCAACCCCGAAATCCAGCAATCGCGTCCGCCCATCGCCGTCCACGAGGATATTGGACGGCTTGAGGTCGCGGTGAACCACCAGTCGACGGTGCGCATAGGCGACGCTGTCACAGACCTGGAGAAACAGGTCCAGCCGTTCGGGCAAACCAATCCCCTTCCCGGCGGTCCAGAGGGTGATGTCGCTGCCCTCGACGAACTCCATCGCCATCCACGCCCGCCCATCCGGGGCCAGTCCGCCGTCCACCACGCGCGCGATGCCCGGATGCTCGAGAGAAGACAGCACGTCCCGCTCGCGCAAAAACGCCTCTGGTCGGCCGGACGCCTCGGGGCGAAGGACCTTGAGCGCGACCGTCTGCTCGAACCCGTCTCGCCGCTCGGCCCTGTAGACTTCTCCAGCGCCCCCTCGTCCGAGAAGGGCGGCGATGCGGAATGCCCCGATGTCGGTGTCCAGCGGCAGGGAGGTGTAATCAACCGCCTCTGCGTTGGTCCACCCGGTCTTCTGATCGAGAGGCCCGCGCCCGTCCGCCGCAGACAGCAGGCTCGTGAGCTCCTTTTGGTCCTCGGGCGACAGGTCCAGGCGGGAAATCACCGCCCACCGCGCTTTTTCGCTCTTGCCCGCGAGATCGGAAAAGATATCACGCAGACGGTCCCGTCGGGTCTGCAAATCTTCCTGATCCGCCATTTCGATCCTCCGCCGCACCCTTCAGATTGACGAAAACGTTGGTTTCCCGCATCCACTGTTTGGTGGAGGGTCCTGACTGTAAGGGGGCTCAAGCCATGGTCAGCGAGGGCCCGGACGTGTCGCAAAGCGTGACGCCCAGCGAACTGTCTGCCCTGATCGGCCGCATCTATGATGCCGCCATAGACCCGGCGGCCTGGCCTGCAGCCATGGCGGCCATCTGCGATACCCTGGGGTTCGCGACAGGGGTCGTCAGCTTGATCCGCCTCCCGGAAGGCCGCACGCTGATCTCCGACGCGGTCGGCTTCGATCCGGCCTGGCTGGCCCGGCTGCCGCAGTATGAACCGGACCTTGTCGCGCTCTGGGGTGGCGATCAGCGTATCCGGGACCTGCCGCTTGACCGACCGGCCGTGCTGTCGAGCATTAACCCCCGGGCGCTGGCGCCCGACTCGCCGGATCGTTTCCATCGCGAGTTCAATATCCCCCAGAACTTCATTGATGCGATCGCCGTCGGCCTGAGCCGGGACGAGACCGCTATCGGCAATATCGGCTTCAACCGTCACCGCTCGGCAGGGCCGATCGGCCTTCGCGAGATCGAGGCCATGCAGCTGTTGATCCCGCATCTTCAACGCGCCGCGCGCATCGGGCGCCTCCTTGACGCTGAGCGGATGCTTGCGTCGGATTTCCTGCGTGTCCTCGATGGTCTCGCCACGCCGGTTTTCCTCGTCGCAGAAGATCTCAGACTGGTTCACGCCAACCCGGCGGCCCACGAGGTGCTCAAGGCGGAAGGCGCAGCCCGCTTGCGCGACGGCCGTCTTTGCTTTGCGTCCATGGCTGCTGACAGGGCAGTCGCCCTCGCCCTGCTGGCGAGCGCCCGCGACGAGAGCCAGCTGGATCGCAAGGGGATGGATGTCCCCCTGCAGGTTTCGGCCGGCGTCCCCAACGTTCTGCAGGTTCTGCCGTTGGGCAGGCGCTGGCACGGGCAGCTGGAAGGCAACGAGATCGTTGGGGCGGTCTTCATGAGCGTCGCCGGCGCGCCGTCGACCGACCGGCCCGCGCTGGCGGCGGCGCTGTTCGGTCTGACCGCAGCCGAGCAGCGTGTTTGCGACGGCATAGGCCGCGGTGAAACCGTGGTCGCCACGGCGGCGGCGCTCGGTGTGGGCGAGAGCACCGTCCGGACCCACCTGCTGCGCGTGTTCGAGAAGACGGGCACAGGGCGCCAGGCCGAGCTGGCTGCGCTCTACGGGTCTCTGGTGCTGCCGCTGAGGCCGCTGGACGCCGACGGCTGAACGGCGTCACCGCCTGCGGGACCCTTCGCAACGCCGACCGACTTGCATGTGAGGCGTGAGCGTTCGCGCGTGTCGCGCCGTGCCGCCCTGCCGTGATCTGCCAGGGTTCCTGTCCTGCTGAGCCGAGCCCGTGCGCGCGTGTCTGCAAGCCGGGATAGGGCACCAGTCGGGCCTTTCGCCGCCTGCTGGTCGACAGGCCCTTCAAAAAGTTTCCACGACTTTGGCCGGTTTCGCGCCCGGACCGCGATCTCCTGAACAGAGACCTCTTCCGGAGCCCGTCGTCATGCACCGCAACCGCGAACAACCCGGTTCGAGCACGCCCGCCTCATCGGACGATCCGTCCATCCGTGGCGGTGAGGTGGCCGGAGGTCTCCAGCCCACCTTCCTGAAAAAACGGAGATCGCCAATGACCGCAGCAGACCGCCCGCCGTGCCCGCACCTGATCAAGGCAATGGAGGCGGCCCCGGCCTGCAGCCAGGTGCATATGTCGACGTTGTTCACGGCGTCGCCGGCGCGGCCGGACAACATTCGAACTCACGGCCATCGTGGTGCGGACATCTTGGGCCCGCTGGCGCTCGTCCTGATGGCGTCAGTCACGCTGTCCCCCAACAAGGGCGCCGCTCAGGACGTCGGCCCCGGCGGGGCAGCCGTGCCTTGCCAGCAGGGCGCCACCAACCGGCTGGCCTGTGGTCCGGATGCTCTGGTGCAGGGCGACAACGGCACCGCCATCGGAGGCTCGGCGCGTGCAGCCGGGCTATTCGGCACCGCAGTCGGCAGCAACGCGAGGGCCTTCGGCAATTCCTCAACTGCGGTGGGCAATTTCTCAACCGCTGCGGGTCAGTCCTCGGCGGCCTACGGGACGTTCTCGACTGCCCAGGGCGAGTCAGCGGTAGCGATTGGCTTCTTTGCGGTGGCTGAGGGACAAAACAGTGTCGCTCTGGGCGGGGATTCGGTCGCCGACGAAGACAACACGGTTTCGATCGGGTCCGCGACGCTGCAACGGCGGCTCACGAACACGGCCGCCGGGACGGTCGCGACCGACGCCGCCAATCTGGGGCAGATGCAGGCTGCCGACGCCGCTGTTCTGGACGCGGCGCAGTCGTATGCCGACGTCGGCGACGTACAGACCCTGACCTCGGCCCAGACCTATGCCGACGATGGTGACGCCGCAACCCTGGCTTCGGCCCGGACCTACGCCGACAACGGTGACGCCCAGACCCTGGCTTCGGCCCGGACCTACGCCGACAACGGTGACGCCCAGACCCTGGCTTCGGCCCGGACCTATGCTGACGACGGTGACGCCCAGACCCTGGCTTCGGCCCGGACCTATGCCGACGACGGCGACGCCGCGACCCTGACTTCGGCCCGGACCTATGCCGACGACGGCGACGCCGCGACCCTCTCGTCGGCCCGTACCTACGCCGACACCGGCGACGCCCGGACCCTCGCGTCGGCCCAGACCTACACCGACGAACGAACGGCGGCGGTGGGCGAGGGCGTGGCTGCGGCGCTGGGCGGCGGGGCGACCTATGACGCGGCCAGCGGCACGGTCAGTGCGCCGCGCTATGTCCTGCACAACGGCGCCTACGACAACGTCGGCAGCGCACTGGAAGGCCTGTCGAACTTTCAGGTGGAGAGCCGTCGCGAAGCCCGGCGCGGCATCGCCGCGGCCATCGCCATGTCGTCCGCTCCCATGCCGTCCCAGCCCGGTCGAACCAGCTGGGTGGTGAACACCGCCGAGTTCGCCGGCGAAGTGGCCTTCGGCGGCTCGATCGCCCACCGCTTCAGAACCGACAGGCCCTTCGCCTTCACCGCCGGATACTCGCTCGGCGGCCGCGAGAAGGCCTTCCGCGTGGGCCTGTCGGGGGAGTTCTGAGGCCCCGGCCACCCTCCAACATCATCCAGTCAAGGATCCTCTCATGACCTATGCAGCCCCTGCCCATCGCCTCGCGAAGCCCTCGCACATCGTCGTCCTCCTGGCCAGCGTCTCGACCCTGGTCTTAGCCACGCCACAGGCCGCCGCCGCCCAGGACGCCGGCCCCGGCAGCGTGGCGGCAACCTGCGCGACCGACCCGGCACTAATCCGGCTAGCCTGTGGCCCCGGCTCTACCGCGAGCGAGCAATATAGCATGGCCATAGGCCCTGGCTCGACCGCGAGTGGGAGACAAAGCACGGCCACGGGCCGTAGCTCGACCGCGAGCGGAGACAACAGCACGGCCACAGGCGACAGTTCGACCGCGAGCGGAGACAGCAGTACGGCCACGGGTCGCAGCTCGACCGCGAGCGGTGACAACAGCACCGCCACAGGCGACGGTTCGCGCGCGCAGGGAGAAAGCAGCACGGCCACGGGCTGGAACGCAACCGCGGAAGGGGAAAACACCACGGTCACGGGCGCCTCTTCTTTCGCTAACGGGCAGAATGGCACGGCCGTGGGCTTCGACTCTAGCGCGTTCGGGGAAGACAGCACGGCACTCGGAGCGTTATCCGAAGCTGTGGCGACGAACTCAGTCGCCCTCGGTGCTTCTTCGCTCGCCAATCAACCCGACACAGTGTCCGTCGGCAATGCGACCCTCAAGCGAAGACTCGTCAACCTGGCCGACGGTGTGGCCGATACGGACGCCGCGACCGTGCGGCAGGTGCGAGAAGCCGGTGCAGTGACCTTGGCTGCGGCCCAGATCTACTCCGACGACGGTGATGCCGCGACCCTGACTTCGGCCCAAGCCTATGCCGACGCCGGCGACGCCCAAACGCTCACGGCGGCTCAAGCCCATGCCGACGACGGCGACGCCGCGACGCTGGCCACGGCCCAAGCCTATGCCAACGATGGTGATGTTCAGACCCTGACCTCGGCCCGGGTCTATGCCGACGATGGCGACGCGCGCACCTTGTCGTCCGCAAATCTCTATACCGACCAGCGCGTGTCCGGGCTTGAAACAGCGATGAACGCCCGCTTTCGCGACGTCGATGTTCGTCTGGACCAGGTCGCGGCCATGAGCGCGGCTTTCGGAGCCATGTCCGGCAATACCGCCGGCGCCGGGACGGGAGCGTCGAGCCGGCTGGTCGTCGGCGTCGGCAACTACGGCAGCGAGACCGCCCTGTCGGTGGGCTATGCCCGCGCTATCAGCCGCCGCGTCGCCGTGAACGCCGGCGTCTCCTTCACGGGGGGAGAGGTCATGAGCGGCGGCAGCGTCGGTTTCTCATGGTGACGCTCCGAAGAAACCGCTGCGGCCAGTCTGGGACGGGCCTGCGACTCCTGAAACAGCAACAGTTCCCGGGCCCGCAAAGCCCTGAGCCGCGCCTGACAAGGCGCCCTTCGACACTGCCCGCTTCGCGGGTGGATCGAGACGGCTGACGCTTGTTCGTGGGCCGCCTTTCTCAAATCACTCCTGGAGGACCTGACATGACCCGTCCCACTTCTTCGATCCTTGCCGCCCGTATCCGCCGCCTTGGCGCGGTCGGTCTGCTGGCCGGGGTATCCGCCCTGGCCCTGCCCCACGCCGCCGCCGCCCAGGACGCCGGCCCCGGCAGCGTGGTGACCACCTGTGTGACCAATCCGGGCGAAACCAGACTGGCTTGCGGCCCGGGCGCGACCGCAACCGGGTCATTCAGCACGGCCACGGGGGCTTACTCGGAAGCGAGCGGGGAAAACGGCACAGCCACAGGCGCCGACTCGACTGCAAGCGAAGGAAACAGCACGGCCACGGGATCCGCATCAACCGCGAGCGGGCTAAGCAGCACGGCCACAGGCGCCAACTCGGAGGCGAGCGGGGGAGGCAGCACAGCCACGGGCGCCGACTCGACTGCAAGCGAAGGAAACAGCACAGCCACTGGATCCGCGTCAACCGCGAGCGGGCTAAGCAGCACGGCCACAGGCGCCAACTCGGAGGCGAGCGGGGAAGGCAGCACGGCCACGGGCCTCGACGCGGAAGCGAGCGAGGCTTACAGCACGGCAACGGGCAGCTCCTCGACAGCGAGCGGGATGGACAGCACAGCCACGGGCGCCGGATCGACCGCGAGCGGTTTCAGAAGCACGGCGACGGGCGCCCGCTCCACCGCCACCGGGAATGCCGGCACCGCGGCGGGCGTTTTGTCGGAGGCCAGCGGGGTGGCCAGCACGGCCACGGGCGCCGGATCGGTCGCGAGCGGTGAACGCGCAACGGCGACTGGCGCCGGATCGACCGCGAGCGGGATTACCAGCACGGCCATGGGCGCCGACTCGACCGCGAGTGGGGACCTCAGCACAGCCACGGGCCAAAGATCGACAGCCAGCGGGTCTTCCAGCACCGCCACGGGGCGCCTCTCGACCGCGAGCGGGGCACTCAGCACGGCCACCGGCGACTCCTCGACCGCGAGCGGCAGACGCAGCACGGCCACGGGCGTCGGCGCGACCGCGAGCGGAGAGTTCAGCACGGCGATCGGCACCTTCTCCGAGGCCACGGGGACCAACGCCGTCGCCCTCGGTGACGGATCGATCGCCGATCAGGACGACACCGTCTCCGTCGGCGCGGTCGGGGCTGAGCGCCGGATCGTCAATCTGGCCGACGGGATCGCCCCGTCCGACGCGGCCACCGTTGGCCAGATGGCTACGGCCAACGCCGGGACGCTGGCCAGCGCCAACGCCTTCACCGCCGCCGAGGTGAACGCGGCGGAGGGCCGCAGCCGCGCCCATGCCGACGACGGTGACGCCGCCACGCTGGCTTCGGCCCAGACCTATGCCGATGAAGGCGACGCCCGCACGCTGGCTTCCGCCTTCGCCTACACGGACGCCGAAGTCATGCGGGTATGGGAGGGAATGGGAGACCTGCGTGAGCGCGCCGACGCCGGGACCGCGGCGGCCCTGGCGGCCGCAAACATCCCCCAGGCGTTTCAGCCCGGCCGGACGATGATCGGCGCCGGTCTTGGTCACTGGCGCGGCGAAAGCGCCTTTTCGTTGGGAGCCTCGCACCTGATGAGAGACGGTCGCGTGACCCTCCGCGGAAGCGCAACCTTCGCCCGCGGCGGCGGATCGGGCGGCGGCGTCGGCATCGGCTTCAGCTTCTGAAGGCGGCGGGGGACGGTCTTTGTGGGGTCGCGATGATGCAGGTCAGGATCAATCCGACCTGCGCCACCGCCGCCCAGCCGCCGTCCCCGCGCCCCTACCGGCGCCGGCCCAGAAGTCTCGCCCACCCCGTCGCTTCCTGACTTCCCGTAGCTGCAGCAGGGGCGGCGATCTCTGTCATTGGCAACTCCACAACCATGCACGCGCCGCCCGTGCGGCTGTCGTGAGCCCAAGTCGCCCGGAAAGCCCGTCCAGCGGCGGCTGTAATGCGAATGCTTCATGAGCGACGTCGTCTGAGACGATCGATGCCGCTCCGACTGAGCACGTGCTCCTGCCAGAAGATGAGGCCGACATCTGGCGGTGCGCCATCTCATGTTTCACCCCGCTGTCGGCCAGTTTTCGGCTTTGATACGCACACTCGCCTTTCGCCGCTGACGGCGATGACGCTGTGCTCTGGCGAGTCAGCCGGGGGATTCCCTGCGCGCATGACTTAAGCGTCAAAACTGCGATCTTTGCATGAAGGCTCCGTGAAGGGGCGTGTGCGCCTGCGAATACGAAAGAACATTTTCGCTTGATGGCCTTACGCTCACTGTAATCACGGGCGGTGGGATGTCATCGGGGTGTCCGCCCTGGAAGGGGATAGATCATGAATAAACTATCGAGCCGAGCCGGACTTCTGAGCTCTACCATTGTGAGCGGGATGACCCTGTCGCTCATCCTCGCCGCGGGGCCCGTCAACGCCCAGACCGTTGCGCCGGACAGCGACGTCATCGGTGAGCCGGTCGAGGTCCAGGAGGTCGTCATCACCGGCTCCCGCATCCGGCGGGTCGAGACGACGACCTCGGCGCCGGTGACCGTAATCGATCAGGCGGTCATGAACGAGCGGGGCTTCATCCAGGCCGGACAGGCGCTGAACCAGAACACCTCGGTGATCCCGTCCGCCCCCCTGGCCGACGGCAGCGGCGCTGCAGCGGGCAGCGGCCGGCAGTACCCCAACCTGTTCGGCCTCGGCGCCGGGCGCACCCTGACGCTGGTGAACGGGCGCCGCTTCGTCACCACCGGGGCCGGCACCGGCGACCGGGTTGTGGACACCAACGCCATTCCCGTCGGCCTGCTGGAACGGGTGGACATCGTCCAGGCCGGGGGCGCGGCGGTCTACGGCTCGGACGCCATCGCCGGGGTGGTCAACTATGTGTTGCGCGACGACTTCGACGGGATGGAGTTCGACGTGCAGTATGGGTTGTCGTCGCGCAACGACTATCCCCAGCAGAGCGCGCGGCTCACGGCCGGCCGCAATCTGCTGGACGGTCGCGCCAATGTCTCGGGCAGCCTGGAGTGGTCGGAGACCGACTCCCTGCTCAGCTACGACCGGCCCATCTCGGACCTGGGCCGTCTGACCACCAGCAATCCGGCCAACACCAGCGAGACGGACGGGATCCCGGCGCTGCGCGAAATCTTCAACGCCCGCTTCTGGCCGTTCAACTACAACGGCGTGATCTACACGACGCCGGCGCCGTCACCCGCCCTGCTGCTGCGCATCGACGGCGCGCCGACCCAATTCGCCGCAGACGGCCAGAGCGTCGTGTCCTACGACACCGGCGAAGTGTTCGGGGTCCCGTTCGCTTCCGGGGGTGACGGTTGGGATTATCGCGAGATCGCCGCCCTGTATTCGGCCGTCGAACGCGTCAACGCCAATCTGATCGGCCACTATGATCTGACCGACCGCGTCCGGCTGTCGGGCGAACTGATGTTCGCCTCGACCGAGGGCCGCGATCCCTACGGCACCCAGGGCGGCAGCAACACGGTCCTGAACAACGCGGCGTCCGGCGCGGGCGTCCTGACCTTCACGCGCAACAATCCGTTCCTCTCGGCCGAGGCCCTGGCCCAGCTGACGGCGGCCAGCCCGGCCTTTGCGGCCGGGGCGCCGCTGTTCCTGTCCAAGCAGTGGGCCGACGCCGTGCCGACCCGCGAGTACGTCCACACGACCGATGTGTGGCGGGCCCAGGTGGGTCTGGACGGCGACTTCGACTGGGCGGACCGCAACTTCTACTGGAGCCTGTCCTACAGCCGGGCCGAGGTGGACGGCGAAACCGCCGGGTGGGGTATCTGGACCCAGCGCATGCAGAACGCTGTTAACGCGGTCGAGAGCGGCGGGAACATCGTCTGCGCCATCAATGCGGACGCCGACGCCACCAATGACGATCCGGCCTGCGTGCCCATCAATCCGTTCGGCGCGGGCACCGTCACCGACGAGATGCGCGACTATGTGGCGGTCCGCACGGGCCAGACCTACGAGAACAGCCAGGACAATTTCCTCGCCACCCTGGGCGGCACGCTGTTCCAGCTTCCGGCCGGCCCGGCCAGCTTCTCGGTGGCCTATGAGTATCGCCGGGAGTCGTCCGACTTCATTCCGGCGGAATCCGCCCAGCTGGGCTTGACCGGGTCGGGCACGGTATCCGTGCCCACCGGCGGTTCCTACAACACCAACGAGTTTTCGGCCGAAGTGCTGGTGCCCATCCTGGGCGGCGAATTCAGCCTGCCGTTCGCGCAGAGCCTTGAGTTCGACGGGGCCTACCGCACCGTGGACAACTCCATCGCCGGGCGTGAAGACGTCTGGGGCGCCGGCCTGCGCTGGGGCGTGGTGGACGGGGTGACGTTGCGGGTGTCCCGCAGCCGCAACTTCCGCGCCCCGACGCTGGACCAGCT
Organism: Brevundimonas sp.; assembly: GCF_046293315.1. Taxonomy (GTDB): domain Bacteria; phylum Pseudomonadota; class Alphaproteobacteria; order Caulobacterales; family Caulobacteraceae; genus Brevundimonas. The sequence goes on along the minus strand of NZ_JBKBPF010000002.1, from coordinate 287,827 downwards.
GTTCGCGCCGTCGTCCACGACGCTCGGCGCCATCGGCGTCAATCCCTGTGACGCCGACCGCATCAACAGCGGGCCGAACCCGGCCGTACGGCGCGCCAACTGCGAGAGTCTGTTCGCGGCCAATCCCGCGTGGGGTCCGCTGGACGGCTTCCAGGACCCCGGCGAGAACTTCAACGCGGTGATGATCACCTCGGGGGGCAACCCGGATCTGCGCAATGAACTGTCGGACACCTTCACCTATGGCGTCATCCTGCAGCCGTCGTTCATTCCCGGACTGACGATCGTCGCCGACCGGATCGAGGTGGATCTGAAGGACGGCCTGTCGGCGTTCCTGCCCCAGGACTTCCTGACCACCTGCTTTGACTCTGCTGAACGGAGCGCGGTCTGCGACCAGTTCACCTTCAACGGCCAGGGGCATGTGGCCACCGCCAACTCCACCACCTTCAATGCGGGGCGTGTTCGCTACGAGGGGGAGGTCTACAACATCAACTATGTGTTCGGCCTGGATGACTGGTTCGGCGGGCTTGACTATGGCCGCGTCGAACTGAACGCCGAGATCACCCACACGGCGCTGCTGGAGACCTCGGTGACCGGGTTCGACTATCTGCGCACCGACGGCACCACCCGGGCGCCCGACTGGGTCTCGCGCTACGACGTGCGCTGGTCGCGCGGACCGCTGCGTCTCAGCTACTCGATGTCCTATCTGCCGGACGCCAAGGTGAACCTGTTCGACACCATCGAGTCCACGCCGGTGCCCGATATCGACAGCAACATGCGGCACAATCTGTCGGGGCAGTATGATTTCGGCGACGTCACCCTGCGCGCCGGGGTCACCAACCTGACCGATGAGGAGCCGTCGTATCCGACCCGGAACTATGGCGACATTCTGGGCCGCCAGTACTTCGTCGGACTGAACGCCCGCTTCTAGGATAGAGCAGGGGCGGCGGCGTGCGCGTCGCCCCTGTCGCTGTCGTCCGACGCCGTGGAGTTCGTCATGCCCTTCAGTCCGCTCAGCCGCAGAACCGTCCTCACCGGGCTGGCCCTGTCCAGCGGCGCGGGGGCGGTGAGGGCGCAGGCGGCCACGCCCGGTGCGCCCGTGCGCTTCGTCACCCGGCATGGAGGCCGCTTTAACGGCCGTACAGTTCGCTACACGACCACGGTGGAGGAAACCCGGATTACCGCGGCGCCGGATCGACCGGCCGCCCGATTCGTGACCACCGCCTATGTGGCCGAACCCCGCGACCCCGCGCGGCCCGTGCTGTTTCTGTTCAACGGCGGGCCCATCGTGGCCTCGTCCTATCTGCACATCGGCGCCTTCGGCCCCCGGCGCTACGATCCGCCGCGCGACGTGACCGCCGATGTGGCCCCGCCCTACGCCCTGGTGGACAACACCGACTGTCCGCTGGACGTGGCCGACCTGGTGTTCGTCGATCCGCCGGAGACGGGGTTCAGCCGTCTTGAAGACGAAACGGACAGGTTTCGGGCCTATTCGGACCGCGCCGATTCCCTGATGACGGCCGAGTTCATCCAGGTCTGGTTGCGGGCGGCCGGCCGCGAGACCTCGCCGGTCCATCTGGTGGGCGAGAGCTACGGCACCTTGCGCGCGGCGCTGACGGCGGGACTGCTCAGCGAGACTCGCCCACTGGAAGGGCTGGTGCTGCTGGGGCAGGCCCTGAACATGATCGAGACCAGCCAGCGCACGCGCAACATCCTCTCCTACGCCACGAACCTGCCGACCCTGACGGCGGTCGCCTGGCATCACGGCCGCATAAACCGCGATGGGGGTCTCTCGGCGCGGATCGAGGAATCCTGGGCCTTCGCCATGACGGATTATCTGGACGCGCTTCGGCGGGGGAACGCGCTCCCGGTCGCCGAAAGCCGGGCCATGGCGGCGCGGCTGGAAGCCCTGACCGGCATCGGGCGGGATTACTACCTGGCCAATCGGCTGATGATCACCAAGGTCGCCTTCTGCCGCGAACTGCTGCGCGACCAGGGGCTGGTGCTGGCCATGTACGACGCCCGGTACGCCGGGCCGGCGCCGGCGGCGGACGAGCCCGCGACGGATCCCTACGGCAAGGTCAACGCCATGATCCCGCCTCTGCTGGCGCGACATCTGACCGAGACCCTGGGCGTCACCCTGCCCATGGACGACTACCGCGCCTCGGCGCCGCGTCCGGGACCGTGGGCCTATGCGCCGTCGTCCGGCGCCGGCGGCCCCTTCGACGACTACAATTATGACCGGGGCGTGGAGCAGGCGATGGCGGCCAATCCCCGGTTTCGTCTGATGATCGGCACCGGCGTGTTCGACACCACGACCACCTTGGGGCCGGCCCGGTATCTGGCCGATCAGGCCGCCTATACGCGCGAGCGCATCGTGCTGCGGGAATATGAGGGCGGGCACATGGCCTACAGCAATCCCGACGCGCGCACCGCCATGGCCGAGGACCTGCGGGCCTTCGTGGCGGGGCCTCGTTCGTAGCGTTCAAGGAATTCGCGCCATGCTGAAATCGATCTGGATCGCATCTCTCGCCGTGGCGATGGCGCTGTCGTTCACCGCCGCGCATGCCGGGGACCCCGAGGCCGTGGGTTCTGAGCTGAGGATGCTGTTGTCGCCGCGCATGGCGGCCGACGCCGTGGCCACCGTGGACGTGCGGGTGACGCTGGAAGCGCCGGGCGCCGCCGGGGGCGATGTCCTGATCGAGCTGCCGCTGATCCGGGCCATGGCCCCGTCGGCCTTGCAGGACTCCCGCGCGCTGTCGGCCTCGGACGACCTCGGACCGCTGGCCCTGACGGTTGAGGAAGACCCGGTTGATCCCACAGGATTCCGGCAGGATCGACGCTGGCGGGTGCAGCGGGCGACCTTGGGCGATGTGGTGGTGCGCTATCAGGCCACGCCGCGCGAGATCACCCCCGCCACACGGCCCGGTCCGCTCTATGACATGCGCGGCGAAGGGCAGGGCTTTCACGGCTCCGGCGCCGTGATCATCGCCTTGCCGCCGGACGGCTGGCCCCGGCCGGTGCGCATCGACTGGGATCTTTCGGACATGCCGGAAGGCGCGCGGGGCGTGAGCAGCCTGGGCGAGGGATCGATCGAGGCCGTGGTGCCGCAACAGGGCGTGGCCAGCAGCTATTTCATGGCCGGGCCGCTGCACAGCCTGCCCTCGGACGGGCGTGGCGCCTTTGTCGGCTACTGGATCACCCCGCCCGCATTCGATCTCGAGAACGCGCTGGGTCGGATCGAGGACGCCTATGGGCGGTTCTCCACCTTCTTCGGCGATGAGGCGGCGCCCTTCCGGGTCTTCATGCGCACCACTCCCGCCTTCGCCGGCGGCGGATCGGGCGGGTACAATTCCTTCATGTTCGGCAATGTGGAGGGGCAGGCGCGCGAGGAGAGCGAGGTTCTGGGGCTGTTGGCCCATGAAACCCTGCACAACTGGCTGAACGGGCTGGGCGAGGAGACCAGCCAGTGGTGGTCCGAAGGCACGACCAGCTACTACACCGAGGTGCTGTCCTATCGCGCCAGGCTGACCAGTCTCGATCAGTTCCAGACGGCCATGAACGACCTGGCCCGATCCTATTACACCAACCCGCGTAGCGACCTGCCCAACGACGAGGTGACGCGGCTGTTCTTCTCGGATGGCGACGCCCAGCTGGTGCCCTATCAGCGCGGGCCGATCTATTTCGCCCAGGTGGACGCCCGCATGCGCGTCGCCTCGAACGGCGAGAAGCGGGTCGATGATCTGGTGCTGGCTCTGCTGGACGCCCGGCGCAACGGCGGGGATTACAGCCGCGCGGGCTGGGTTGCGCTGCTGCGGCAAGAACTGGGCGAGGACGGGGTCGCGGAGTTCGAGACCATGATGGCCGGCCGCCCCATGGACCTGCCCGACAATCTGCTGGGGCGCTGTTTCGAGCGCGAGGCCGCTACCCTGCGGCGCTTCGAACCGGGCTTCCGGGTGGAGCCCGACGGGCGCGTGACGCGTCTGCTGCCCGAGGGTCACGGGGCGCTGGCCGGCGTGCGCGACGGCGACCGTCTGGCGGACCCCGACGCGCTGGAGGCGCTGGAGGCCGCCGGGCCGGGTGAGGCGACGCTGGCGCTGGTCCGGGACGGGCAGGCGGTGCGCATCACCTTCGAGCCCTGGGGCCCGGCGCGGCAGGGCTATCGCTGGGTGAGGAACAATGTGCCCGAGCAGGCCTGCGGCATCTGAGGGCGCTTCAGCGCGCGCCGCGGACCGGCAGGAAGGTGGAGCGCTTCATCTCGGACAGGGCCACGGTGGAGTTGATGTCGACCACGCCCGGCAGCTTCAGGATCTGCGTGAAGATGAACTCCTGATACCAGCGGATATCGGGCGCGATGACCTTGATCATGGCGTCCCGCTCGCCGAGGATCGAATAGCATTCGACGATCTCGGGCGTGGCTTCGATGGCGGCCAGGAACTTGTCCCGCTCGTCTTCGGTCAGGTGCTTGATCTTGAGCTGGGCGAAGACGTGCAGCTGGAAGCCCATCTTCTCGGCGTCCAGGATGGCCACCTGGGCCTTGATGTAGCCCTCGTCCTTCAGCCGCTGGATGCGGCGCCAGCAGGGGGACTGGGACAGGCCCACCCGCTCTGCCAGCTCAGACGTGGAGATGGAGCAGTCACGCTGAAGCTGCTCCAGAATCCGTACATCGATGGCGTCCAGATCGTTCGGCATTGATCACTCACAAACCGTCGCTAAATCCGCATTGTCTATTCATGCATGGAAGGTTTGATGGTGGCAAACGCAAAGATTCTTCGCGCTGATCGCGGATATCATGCGGCCCGTGGGGGCGACTGTCGCGCCCTTTGATGACCCAGGCTGAGGATGCCCGCGACCTCCACTCCAGCATCCCTGACCCGGAGCGATCCTGTGACAAACCGCCCCGACGATGCGCTTTACGCACCCTCGAGCTACAGCGCCTGGACCCGAGACCTCTATCGGCGGATGCCCTTGCCCCGGGGCTCGCTGCTCGTCTTTGAAAGCACCGTGCAGGAGCCGGTCGACCTGCTGGCCGGTCTGGTCAGCCAGGCGTTCGCCGGCGGCCCGCCGGATCGCTACGAGAGCGTGTTCGGGCGCGGCAATCCCCATCTTCTGGCGGCGCTCGCCGCCCGCTATGGCGTGGCCCAGCGTTCCATTCTGGCTGTCACGGGCGTGTCGAACGGCATGGCCCAGGTGCTGAATACCCTCATGTCGCCGGGCGATCATGTGCTGGTGGAGCGGCCCGGTTTCGACGTCCTGTCCAGCCTCGCCCATGCGGCGTGGTGTCAGGTGACGGATCTGGCGCGTTCCGCTCCGGACTTCGACCTGACGGCGGCCGATCTGCGTCTGGCGCTGCGGCCGGACACCCGCATGGTGGTCATCAGCAATCTCCACAATCCGTCCGGCCGCCTGCTGGACGAGACGCGGGTGCTGGAGCTTGCCGAGGCCGCGGCCGAGGTGGGCGCCTGGCTGGTGGTGGACGAGGTCTACGCGGACTTCGCGCGCGACGGCGCGATCCGCCTTCAGGCCGCGCCCAACCTCATCCGCATCAACAGCCTGAGCAAGGTGTTCGGCCTCTATGCCCTTCGCTGCGGCTGGATCATCGCTGATCCCGACGTAATCGCCCGGGTTGCTTCGGCCAACAGCGGGCTGGAGTTCGGTGTCTCCAAGCTGACCCATGCGGTGGCGGCGATGGTGATGGAAGACAGCCAGCCCTTTGAAGATCATTGGCGCGGGGTGCTGGCGGCGGGACGGCCGGTTCTGGCGCGGCACATGGCGGCCATGGCCTCGGACGGCCTGATCGAGGGCGAGACCCCGCCGTTCGGCTGCATGGCGTTCCCGCGCGTGGTGGGCCACCCCGACACCCTCAGGCTGGCCGAAACGATCTGGCGCGAGGACGGGCTGGTGACGGCGCCGGGCGAGATGTTCGGCCATGCGGGGCACATGCGTCTGGGCTTCGGCCTGTCGCCGGCCGCCCTTGATGAAGGCCTGTCGCGGCTGCACGAAAGCCTGCGCCGCAGACGAGACGAAGGATGAGAGCATGATCCGATCGGGCCGGGGCGGACGGATGCGCGGCCAGGGCATGGCGCTGCTGCGGCTATTGGCCATGGTCGGGAGCGTCTGGGTTCTGCTGGCAACGACCACGGCAATGGCCGAACCCGTCCGGTATCTGGTCATCGCCGGGGGCGAATCCGTCGGCTGGATGGTGGTCGATGAGGACGGGCGAACGGTCGAGATCGACTATCACGTGGACAACAACGGGCGCGGACCCAGGCATCAGGAGCGGCTCGCGCTGGACCGGGACGGCTATCCGGTGCTGTGGACCATCGACGGAACCTCATTGTTCGGCGGCGCGGTCAACGAACGGTTCGAACGCAGCGACGGGCGACTGAGCTGGATCAGCCAGGCCGACGCCGGCCAGGCGCCGGCGCCCGATCCGGTGCTGTATGTGGCCAATGACGCCAGCCCGTGGAGTCTGGCGCTCTACGCGCGGGTGCTGCGTCAGGCGCCGGGGCGGGCGCTGGACGTGACGCCGGGCGGGCAGATCACCCTGACCGAGGTGCGGCGCGCGGCCGTGGGCGACAGCGGCGTCGAGGGGACTATCTATCGCCTGACCGGACTGAACCTGGCGCCGGGCTATGTGATACTGGATGATGACAATGCGCTGATCGGGGATCTGGGCGGCGTCATCCGCGAGGACCTGGCCGACGCGGCGCCGGCGCTCAGGGAACTCCACGCCGGGCTGGAACGCGAGCGCATCGGCGAACTGCAGACCCGACTGGCGCACCGGTTCGACGCCCCCGTGCGGATCCGCAATGTGCGTATTTTCGATCCTGAGACCGGGACCCTGTCGTCGCCGTCCGAGGTGACCGTGTTTGACGATCGCATCACCACCATCCTGCCCGAGAGCGGCGGACCCACGCGCGACGACGTCTACGAGATCGACGGTCAGGGCGGCACGCTGATCCCCGGCTTGCACGACATGCACGCCCACAACTCGCTGCAGAGCGGTCTTTTCTATCTGGCCGCAGGTGTGACCACGACCCGCGACATGGGCAACGACAATGAGCGTCTGCTGGACCTGACCGACCAGATCGAGCAGGGCCTGCTGCCGGGGCCCCGCATTGTGCGCAACGGCATGCTGGAAGGCCGCAGCCCCTATTCCGTGCGCACCGGCATCCTGGCCGACACTCTGGACGACGCGCTGGAGGCCGTGCGCTGGTACGCCGACCACGGCTACTGGCAGCTGAAAATCTACAACTCGCTGCATCCGGAATGGGTCGGGCCGGTGACCGCCGAGGCGCACCGGCTGGGGCTGGGCGTGACGGGACACATCCCGGCCTTCGTCACGCCGGATCAGGCGCTTGAGGCCGGCTATGACGAGATTTCGCACATCAACCAGCTGATGCTGGGCTGGCTGCTCGAGCCGGGCGAGGACTCCCGCACGCCTCTGCGCCTCACCGCCATGGCGCGGGGCGCGGATCTGGACCTGAACAGCGCGCCGGTGCAGCGGACCATCGACCTGATGCTGGCGGAGAACGCAGCCCTGGACGTCACCGCCGTCACTCTCGAGACCCTGATGATGAGCCGGGCCGGACAGGTCCCCGCCATGGCTGAGGCCTTCATCGACAACATGCCGATCGGCTATCAGCGCTATCGTCGGCGCGCCTTCGTGGACATCGACACGCCGGAGGCCGACGCCGCCTATCGGGGCGGTTTCCGGAAGATCCTCCAGACCATCGCGCGCCTGCACAACGCGGGCATCGTGCTTCTGCCCGGCACCGACGACACCCTGGGCCTGACCGTGCATCGGGAGCTGGAACTCTATGTGCTGGCGGGCCTGAGCCCGGCCGAAGCCCTGACGGCGGGGACCCTGACCCCTGAACGCTACATGGGCCGCGACCACTCGCTGGGTCGCATCGCGCGCGGCATGCTGGCTGACTTCTTTCTGGTTTCGGGCGATCCCACCCGGGACATCAACGCTATCCGCGCGATCCGCATGGTGATGAAGGACGGGGTCGTCTATCTGCCCAGTGAAATCTATCCCGAGCTGGGCATCCGCCCGTTCGCGGATGGGATCGAGATCCAGCCACCGCGCACGCCGTCCGAGGGCGGACAGGCCGAAGCCGCTGATCGGCCGGTCCTGTTCGGCCCCCAGGGTCTGGATCACCATCACCACTGACGCGCCCGGGAGGCTGTCTTGCTGCTGCTGGATCAGGAATTCGTTCGAGGCCACCTGACGGTCGAGGCGTGCATTCCGCTGGTGCGCGATGCGATGATCGCCCTGTCAGCGGGCCAGACCCTTCAGCCCCTGCGCAGCGTGCTGCATCTGGCCGAGGGGCGCGCCTTCGGGGTGATGCCCGGCGCCATGGCCGGGGAGGCCGTTTTCGGGGCCAAGCTGGTCAGCGTCTATCCAGAGAATTTCGGGCAAGGCCGTCCATCCCATCAGGGAGTCATCACCCTGTTCGATCCCGCCAACGGCGCGCCCTCGGCGCTGGTGCACGCCGGGGAGGTCACGCGCATCCGCACGGCCTGCGCCAGCGCGGCGGCGACCGACGTTCTGGCCCGGCTGGACGCGACGCGGCTGGCGGTGCTCGGCTACGGCGAACAGGCGAAGGCGCACGTGGCCGCCATCGCCGCCGTTCGGCCGCTGTCCCGGGTTCGCGTGTGGGGCCGGTCTCCGGACCGCGCCCGGGCCTTCGCCGCTGACCTGCACAGCGACGCGATCCCTGTCGAGGCCGTGGGCGACGTGCGGGAGGCTGTCCAGGACGCCGACATCATCTGCACCGTGACCGCAGCGGTCGAGCCGATCCTGATCTCGGAGTGGGTGAGCGACGGGGCCCACATCAACGCCGTGGGGTCCAGCTACGCCGGGCCGGTGGAGATCGCGCCGGACCTTGTGGCCCGCAGCCGCTTCATCGCCGATTATGCGCCCGGCGTTCTGGCGCAGGGCGCCGAGTTTCTGGCGGCGAAACAGGCCGGTCTGATCGACGACAGCCACGTGGTCGGCGAGATCGGGCAGGTGTTCGCCGGAACCCTGAAAGGCCGCACCCGCCCGGATCAGGTCACCCTATACAAGTCTCTGGGCCACGTGGTTCAGGACCTCGCCTGCGCATCATGGCTGGCGGATCAGGCGCGGCGGTGCGGCGGCGGCGTCGAGGTCGCCTTTTGAGCGGCGCCCCTACTCCGCCATGAAGTCGCGCACCGCGTCCGCCAGGGCCTCAAGGTTCGTGTCCTCGATGAAGACCGAGTGGCCCGAGGCGAAATAGGCTGCGGTCAGCCGGTCGGCGGGAATGCCCGCCTGATCCAGCGTGTAGCGCCCGCCGTAGGCCGGGGTGGACAGGTCGTAGTATCCGGCCGACCAGAACACCCGCAGATCGGGGTCCCGCGCCATGGCCTCGGCCAGATGCGGAATGGCGTCTGTAAAGCCTTCGTGGTCCCAGGCGCTGTTCACCTCCAGATTGAGCGCCTGGTAGGCGTCATCGGCCCGGAAATCCAGCACATCGCCGTAGTAGGCGTCGACTACGGACACGCCGTCCGCAGGCCGGAACACGGTCTCCTCGGCGACGGCGGCCCGCGCGGCGGCCTCGGGGCCGTAGTTCATGCCGGGGTCGTCATAGGGCGGGCGCTGCGCCGGGGCGTCGAGCCGGGCCGTGGCGCGCGCGTCCAGCTGGCCGGTGCGCAGGCCCTGATCCGCCAGCAGGTTGAACATGAACAGGGTGTTGGTGATGCGCAGGTCGTTCTCGGCGATCAGGGCGGCGGGCAGGCCGGTCATCGCCGACAGCCGCCCGGCCATGGCGTTCCGCTCCGCGTCGGGCAGGGCGGCGCCCTGGATCAGCGCCGCGATATAGTCCGTGCGCGCGAACACCACGGCGTCCTCGTACACCTGCTCGACCGTGCGGCCGTCGCGGGCGGCGCGGCCATGATGCCAGGCGGCCGCCGCATAGCTGGGCAGGGCCGACATATGGGCGAGGAGGCCGCTGCGTTCACCGGGCACCAGAGCGAACAGCAGCACGCCATCGAAATTCAGGTCGGGGGCCACGCGCGTGATCTCCGCCGCACGTATCGTGCCGTAGCTCTGGCCCAGCAGATAGCGGGGCGCGTCCGAACGGTCGTGGCGGGCTAGCCAGTCGCGGATGACGTCGGCGACGGAGCGCGCGTCGCCCGTGCGGCTCCAGAACGGCGCGCCGTCACCATGAGGGTGGCTGTACCCCGTGCCCACCGGGTCGATGAACACCAGATCCGCCGCATCCAGCAGGCTGTGGGGATTCATGGCCAGATACTGGTCATCGGCCTCGCCGAAACGGCGCATGGGCCCGAAGGCGCCGAAATGCAGCGGGGTGGTGGAGGCGCCGGGGCCGCCGTTGAAGATGAACAGCACCGGTCGTTCGGCGGAAACGGCATCCGTCCGGATGTAGCTGGTGGTGACCACCGTTCCCGAGCCTTCGCCGTCTTCGGACCGCACCACCGTCTCGGCCACGACCGCCTGATAGGCGACCGGCCCGTCCTTCAGTTGCCCCACATGGGAGGTGGCGACGGAGCGGGGGCTCTGCGGGTCCTGTGCGGCGGCGGGCGCGGCAAGCGCCAGGGTGAGGGCGACGCCGGCCGCGAGGCTTCGGAACGAATGGATCATGACGCACTCCGGGAATCTGGACCGACGCCGAACCGGCCGCGCACCAGGTACCAGGCGGCCCCGATCAACCCCCAGACCGTGAGCGCCACATACGGCCGCCAGTCGGCGGTGAGGCCGAGCAGGACCACGACGAACGAGGCGACGACGCCCATCCAGCCCCAGATGGCGACGAAGCGTCGGCTGGGGCGGAAGGCGGCCTGGGCGTGGATCTCGGGGTGGTGTTGCGCGATGCGCGTGGCCGACAGACAGGTGGCCCCATACTTCAGCAGCGTCGGCACGTTCACGGCCAGAAACAGGGCGGTCAGGTTCATGGGCGCCAGAAGGCCCAGGGCGCACAGGCCGAAAGCGACGGCCAGCGCAATGTGCGGCGTCTGGAAGCGCGGATGAACCCGGGCCAGCGACGAGGGCAGGGCGGCCGCGCGGGCCATGGCGAACAGATAGCGGCTGAACACCATGGCCAGGGCGTTCAGGGACTTGCCAATAGCGAGCACCGCCGCGAGGACGATGACAGGCCGGGCGATGTCGTCACCCATGAACACGGCAGCGGCGTCCAGAACCGGGGTTTCACTGGCGGCCAGCGCCTCGGGCCCCAACACGCCGAGGGCCACGGCGGCCACCATCAGATACAGGATCATGGCCGAGACGATGGAGGCGGCCACGCCGATCGGGATGGCGCGTCGGCTGTTGCGGACCTCGTCGCCGACCTCGGTGGCGGCTTCGATGCCGAAGAACAGCCCGATCAGGACCGGGGTGGCGGCCAGCACGCCCGCCCAGCCCTCGGACATGAAGGGAGTGAACGACTCCGGCTGGATGGACGGCGCGCCCCAGCCGGCGAACACGAAGAACAGAACGATCAGGCCGGCCATCAGCACGGTCTGGACCCGCGCGGCGATGGCCACGCCCCACAGGTTGAGCCCGAAGATCAGGACAAACACGCCCAGCATGGTCGCCTTGGTGGGAACCGGGACCAGCATCGACACATAGCGGGTCAGCACCAGCGCAAGGATGAGCATGGCGCCCACGCTGCCGGCGATGCGCAGCCAGGCGATCATGAATCCGGTCGCGGGCGACAGGAACCGGCGCGGCCATTCGTAGGACGCGCCCGCCGTGGGCAGGGCCGATCCCATGAAGGCGTAGGTCACCGCGATGATGAACATCGGGACGGCTGCGAGGGCGACGGCCAGCAGCATGGCCGGTCCGGCCAGGGCCGTGGCGGGCGCGATGACCGAGAAGATCGAGACCCCGACGGCCAGACCCAGCCCCAGGGCGATGACCGAGATCAGGCCCACGCCCTGTTTCAGATGCGGCGCATCAGCCATGCAGAGTTCCCCTTTCATGGGACAGCAGCCATGCGGCCGCCGCCAGATCCTGGGCGGCGTGGCCCAGGGATTTGTAGAGCGTGATCTGGTCCGTGCCGGTTCGGCCCGGGTGTCGGCCTGAGAAGACCTCGCCGATCTCGGCCACCACGTGATCGTCGGTCACGCGGCCCTGCTCGCGGGCGCGCAGGAATTCGCCGCCGTGAGCCAGAACGTGGCCGCGATGATCGGCGATGAACAGGCTGCGCGCCACGAGATCGGCGTCCGCCTCGGCCGCATGGGGGCCGCTGGAGCCCACGAGATTCACATGGGTTCCCGGCGCGACCCAAGCGCCTTCGAGCACCGGATCGGTCGCGGTGGTGAGGGTGCAGACCACATCGGCGCTCTCCACGGCCTGGGCGGCGGTCGCACAGGGCAGGACGTCAAGGCCGAAGCGGTTCTGCATGTCATCGGTGAACGTGGTGACACGCTCAAGATCCCGCCCCCAGACCCGGACGGTCGTCAGCGGTCGCACCGCCGCGATGGCTTCCAGATGGGCCTCGGCCTGGGCTCCGGCCCCGATCAGGGCGAGGACGCGGGCGTCATCCCGCGCCAGGGCGTTCGTGGCCGCCGCCGTGGCTGCGGCGGTGCGGATGCGGGTGATCTCTTCGGCGTCGCCGACAAAGACCGGACGACCGTTGTCCGTGTCGAACATCACGACCAGACCTTGATGCCGTCGGCGCCCGGGGCGGTCCGGCGCGCCATAGACGCTGACCAGCTTGGCCCCGAACCCGGCGTCGGACACGGCGGGCATGAGCGCGAAGGTCCGCCCTTCGCCCACGGGCAGGAAACTGCGCAGGGCCTGCCCGACCCGGCCGTCGGAAAGGTCGATCATGGCCTGACGCATCAGGGGAATGCACCCCGCTATGCTGAGCCGCGATCGCACGGCCTCGGCGTCCATGACCACCAGGGCGTCGCTCAAGCCAGCGCCTCCACCAGACGATCCACGTCGGCCGACGTGTTGAAGATCGACGCCGACACGCGCAGCCGGTGCGCGCCCAGGGTGACGCGCACGCCTGCGCGCCGGAGCCGGTCCGCGAAGGTCTGGCGGGCGTCCCTGTAGGCAAAGGCGATCAGCGGGCTGGTGCTGTCCTCGGGCGTCAGGGGCTCGAAGCCCAGTCGCGGCAGTTCGGCGCGGGCCCGTTCGATAACCGGCTGGCGCCAGGCCTGGATAGTCTGCACGCCCAGCGACTGGATGTAGTCCAGCGACCAGTCCAGATGGGCCAGGCCGGTGTTGGTGAAGGTGCCCATGGCGAACAGGCCGGCGGCGTCATCGCGCGCGCGGGTCTCGAACAGGCGCGGACCCGGCGGATCATAGGGATAGGCGTGGCTGGAGAAGGCGGCGAGCTGCTGATAGCCGGCCTGCGGCCTGCGCAGCCGGGGAATCAGGTCGGCCCGGGCGTAGAGAAAGCCCAGCCCCATGTCGCCCATCAGCCATTTGTAGCTGGACGACGCCACCAGATCGACGCCGGTGGCGCGCACGTCGAACGGCACGGCGCCGATGGCGTGGACCGCGTCCACATAGACATGAGCCCCATGGGCGTGGGCCAGATCGCACACGGCCTTCAGGTCATGCTGGAAGCCGTTGATGGTCGAGACGGCGGACAGGGCGACCAGACGCGTGCGGTCGTTCACCGCCGCCTCCATGTCCGACATCAGGATGCGGTTCTCGCGCATGGGCAGGATCACCACCTCCATGCCCGCGCGCTCCAGTTCGGCATACAGATGGAACGAGCCGAAGAAGTGCAGCGCGTCGGTGACGATGCGGCCGCCGACCTCTGGAATGCCCAGGGCGCTGACGGCCAGTTGCTCGCCCGCGGACGTGCTCTGGACATAGGCCACCTCGGCGGGCGTGGCGTTGATGAGGGCCGCGAACCGCTCCAGCACCGACTGCCGCAGCGGTCCGAAATCGTAGCCGTCGGGGCCGCCGTTCATGGCGCGGGACTCGAGATAGAGCCGCACCGACTCCCGCGCGCCGACGCTGAAGGGGTGGATCGACCCCGCGTCCAGATAGACGCCCTGGAGGTCGGGAAACTGATCGGTGGCGGGCAGGGCCGGAACAGACCCGCCGACACCAGCGACGGCGGGCGCAGCGCCGGCGGCCGCGGGCAGGGCGGCGGCGGCGGCCAGCCAGCTTCGCCGCGTCAGTCCCTGTGCCCGCTCGTCCGCCATGACCCTCTCCTCAACCCGAATCCGTCACAGGGCGCAGGCGCTGTCCGGCGCGCCGTCGACCCGTTCCCACCGCCAGCCGCTGACGGGCTCGCCGCGGGGCAGGTAGCTGACGCCATAGGTGGCGCCGTCGCGGCGGATGGTCATCTCCATCATGCGGTCCTCATCGCCCTGCGCCTCGCGCACCGGCGTGATCGACAGGATTTCGTCCCCCTCCGCAAGCCCGGCGCGGGCGGCGGCGGACTCGGGCAGCAGATCGGCCACCACGCCCAGCCGCATCTCGTCGAAGCCCAGCTGGAACGGACGATGCGACACCTGCACCGGCCTCAGGCAGGGGCCGAAGGAGTCCGGGTGCGGGGCCAGGGCCTGCCCCGCGATCATGCCGTCAAAGCCGGCCTGCGCCTCGTCGCCGATCTCGGCCTGCAGCAGCGCCACCCAGTCCGAAAGGCCGACCGTCTCGCCCGCCTTCTGACGCGCCAGAACGGTCACGACCAGATCGTCCAGCGACCGCGCCCCGTCGGAGGCGGCGCGGACCTGGGCGTCGACATTGGCGAGATAGATGAAGCCGCGGCCATAGGGGATGCGTTGCGCCCGGGAGTCGCTCCAGAAAATCTGGCCGGCCTGCTCGTTCGACAGGCGGATGTGGGGGTTGGCGTAGTAGGCGTCGGCGCGGCGGTTGATGATGTCGAGGAACTCCCCGGAGTCCAGAAGCCCGGCCCGAAGCGCCAGAAGCGAGGAATAGAACTCCGCAGTCCCCTCTGTGTACCACGCGGTCAGGGCGTGAGGATCGCCGCCGTTCAGGCGGGGCCAATTGTGGGCCATCTCGTGGGCCAGCAGCATCTGCAGCCCGTCGCTGGTGGTCTCGCCGCCCGCGCCGTAGCCGAACATGAAGGACTGGGCCAGGGCGGTGCCGCCACCCGCCGGATAGGGGTTCTCGCGAATGAACACCCGGTAGGGCGCTCCGGGATCGTCGAAGAACTCCGACATATAGGTGTAGAGCGCGCGCGTCCCGGCGGCCACATCTTCGATGTCGAAGGGCGGGTGAGACAGCCAGTAGAGGGCGAAGTCGTCGGCCCCGGCCTCAGGCTCGCTGGCCACCGCGCCCACGGCGTAGAACGAGAAGGCCAGGGTGCTGGCCGGCGCGGTGACGGAGCGCTCGCCCTCGCCGAAACTCCACACCCCGCGCGCGCCCTCGGGCAGGGCGGACAGGTCCCAGTTCAGGCTGATCCGGTAGGGGGTCTCGACCACGGGCAAGGCGAAAAAATAGACCCCGGCGCCCATCAGCCCGCCGTCCTGGGCGCGCAGATCGAACAGAGGCCCGTTGCGGGTTTCCGACGACACCGCTCGCGGGGTAACGGCGTAGGTGACGGTCACTTCGCCTTCCGTCGCCCGGTCGGCCAGATAATGGCGGTAGACCCCCTCTGGCGTCGGCTCCGCATCTTCGGCGGCAAGGGTCAGCCGACCGCGCGCGTCGCGAACCTCGATTTCGTCAGCTTCGTAGGCCGCAGTGGGTGTCGATACGAGCGTCACCGGCATGCGCAGAAGGGCGTCGGCAGCGTCGATTTCCGGAGCGGAGAATTGCAGTTGCACCTCCAGCCGATCCACCCCGCCGTCCGCCGCGGGGCGGGGCGTCAGGGTGACGGACAGAGGCGGCGACTCATCCGCCCACGCCGCCGGAGCGATGAGGAGAACGCAAAGAAGAAGGAGGTGTTGAAG
Organism: Brevundimonas sp.; assembly: GCF_046293315.1. Taxonomy (GTDB): domain Bacteria; phylum Pseudomonadota; class Alphaproteobacteria; order Caulobacterales; family Caulobacteraceae; genus Brevundimonas. Next base: position 271,960 of record NZ_JBKBPF010000002.1, on the reverse strand, counting down.
GCGCGGCATGAGCCCTATCCCAAACAGATTTGATCCCAGAGGATACTAAAGGCGATCGGGGAGGTTCATGCGATCTTTGCAGCGAATGGGCGCTATGGCGGCTATTTTATGCCGATCGGCTGTGACATCCGCCTCGGCTCAAGCGTGACCATGGACGTTCCTGCGTCAGGCGCTTCTGGTTGATCGTCGTGTTTTTGCGCTTCTGAGATGACGGGTTCTGGCCCCAGGCGACAAGGTCAGCTCGGGCCGCCTGCAACTTGCAACGCTCTGCATGAAAGTTGAGACGGCTGTCAGGAGACGGCCTCGCACCGCCCGGATATCCTCGGCGCGAATAAAGGTATCCAGTATGGTCGTCTCCACATCATTGCGCGATCCGATCATGGCGGGCCGGGGCAGGAGACACAGCGCCCTGACGACGAGGACCTCGCTGTCGAGGGCGACTGCGCTGATGGTGATCGCGCAGCGAAGGTGGCGATGGCGCCGGCCGCCATCAGTGACGACTCGCCTCCGTGCCGGGTTGTTCCCGCGCACAAGTTCGCGGACTGCGCGAGAATCGCTCAGCGACTACCCAAAAATGGGGATTTCCGAGGTGCACTGCACAGCTAGATTGAATTAACTATAATCAGAAGTTCAATCCTAGTGATGTATGTATCGCCTGCGAGTGAAATCAGTAGATTGTCCTTAACTGGCTCTCCTGAGCCAGATTTACGAAATTGGCAGGACGAATTAGAGCGGCCGCTTCTTAACTGGAGCGTGCGCCGCGCTCATGCATTGTTCATCGTCACGCCGGAGTTGAAGCTTCTGGACCTGAACCTGGCAGGCGATATGCTCGTCAAGGCTGATCACGATATACAGACTGTCGGAGGGCAGTTCGGCTTTTCGGACAAGGGGCGCACCGGCTGCCTGCGGACATTTCTCGCGAATGAAAGTCTCGAAGCTGCAGGATGGTCCTATCGACGGGTTTGCGGGAGCATTGTGATCATCCATGTCGAGTGGCTGCGCCAATGCCCTGGCGTAACGGGCGGCAATGCCGTCGCGCTCACTTTCCAGCCCGCAAGCCCGGCCGAGCGATACGTATGGGCCGACTTCGCCCCGTACTTCGACCTCACGCGATCTGAAGCCGCGATCGTCAAGAGACTTGTCGACGGCCAGACGCCCGCTGCGGTGGCCGAGCAGCTTGGACTGTCGATCGAGACGGTAAGAACCCACATCCGACGCATCTACAACAAGCTGGGCGTGAGCAGCCGAGAGCAGCTCTTCGCAGCGGTCGCCTCGTTCCGGATCGGGTGACCTTCAGGCGCTTTCCTGCGCCAGTCATTTTAAATTGCTGATTATTTTCAACGAGAAAGGGGCTCATGTTCGCCCCTGGAACGGCAATTTAACCCTGCTGATTCCCCTGACAGTTGAATATAACGCGGCTACCCAAAACTGGGGACGCCCACGTTTCTGCGGACAACTAAGTTCCCGTTAAGAAAGCGTTAAGCTTTTAACTTTGCGGGGGGCGCGGCCACTTGAGCCGCTGCCGGAAAACCCGGTCTTGAGGGCGGCGGACAACATGCAATTGCAGGCTAATTCTGGCCGCCGGTTGGGGCGTTTGATTGCCTGTGCCGGCAGTCTGGGTGTCATGGCGTGCGCCGCTGGCGCTGTCGCCGCCGAGCCCGTCGCGCCCGGAGTTTCATCCTTTTCGCGGGTGGACGTCATCCTCGCGGGAAGCATCAGCGCGCGCTGCGACCTGGCCGGCGGAGGCGATATCGACTTCGGTGAGTTGGTCGGCAACCAGACCGCTCGGGCGCGGGTGGCCCTGGATTGCAACGTGCCCTTCGACCTGAGCTTCCAGTCCGCCCGGGGGGGGCTTGCCCATACGGCGCTGCCTGCCGGGGAGGGCCCCTATTCCGGCACGCTGGACTACACCCTGGACGTCAGTGTGCCGGTGATCGGCCCTCGCCGATCGACGCTGCACGGACGGTATGAGAGCCGGTCGCTCATGTCGCGCAAGACGCTCGGAAGCGGCGAAGCCATCGCTGCGGGGCACGCGCAAATAGAGATTCGCACAGGAACACCGCTGGGGGCGGGACTGCTGGCGGGCCGCTACTCGGAGACCCTGACCATAACTGTTGCTTCCCGTCTTTGAGGGCGGACGAAATAATCCACCATCTGACGGTATGGAGTAAAATTAGACAAATAAAGTCAGTTGTGGCGATTAATGCTAATTTGGCCGTGTAATTTAGTTAGTTGATCAAGTAAATCTCAGGCTCAATTGAGATATTAGGGTTCTTTGTTCTTGACTCTATTCCACAATAAGCTCTTAAGGGCGATAAGATCGGGGGGAGAATTCCATTCGTTCGACACGCCTAATCACAACCTTTCTACGGAGATCATCATGAAAATCGCTTCACTTCTCGCCGGCGTCGCCGCCGTCGCGCTCACCGCCGGGGCCGTCTCGGCCCAGGACATTCATCAGGGCCAGTCGTCGCTGACCGGATCCGCGACCATGTACGGCAACAACGGCGGCTTCCTGGGCCCCGTGCTGAACATCCCGGCCAATGCGAACCTGGCCAACGCCCAGAACGACGGCTCGTCGGTGTCCTCGTGGCACGCTGTCGGCAACGCCGTTGACAACATCGGCACGGCCGAGACCTCGGACGGCGCCACCTTCACCCTGACCGGTTCGGTGTCCACCGACTGCGCCTACTACTCGGGCAACAACAACACCGAGACGCTCGATTTCGGCCAGATCGGCATCTACGCCTCGGACAACACCGGCCCGGCCGCCGCCTTCACCATGGTCGCCCCGGCCGTGCTGAGCATCGACACCAACCTGGCCGGCTGCAACACCGCCAACACCGTGCGCATCCAGAAGACCGACGTGCGCGGCATGGTGAACAACAGCGGCTCGGGCTACGACACGGACGTCTTCCAGGCGAACCTGCCGTACTCCATCGCGGCCAGCTACACCGCCTCGGGCACGGGCGCGCCCGCCGCCGGCTCCGCCCAGACCCTGACCGTCGCCGAGAACGCCGACCAGGCCTCGCGCCAGCACGGCGCCTGGAAGTCGGCCATGTCCCTCGACATCGTCGTCCCCACCCCCGCCCGGGCGCTGCTCGCCGGCACCTATGCGGGCACCTTCGGCGTGACCATCTCCGCCGGCCTGTAGGCAACCACAGCCTGGTTCGGGGAGCAGGAGGGCGCAGTCCCTCCTGTTTCTCGTTCCGGGCCGGAGCCTCTGGCTCTCTCAATAACCACCATCACAGAGCCGCAGCAGCGGATTCGGAGACGCAGCATGTTTCGACGGGGCCAGTTTCAGTCGACCTGGAAAGGGTTGGCGTTCGCCGTGACTCTGGTGATGGGCATGTCGGTCCTGTCCGCGGCCTGGGCCATGCGTGTCGCGCCCATGGTGTCAGAACTGACCACCACAGGCGCAGGATCGACCACGCGCATCGAGGTCGGCAACATCGGCTCGGCCGCCCTGCCGTTCGAGACCCTGATCACCCGGGTCGAGTTCGACGAGAATGGTGAACTGGTCGAGACTCCGGCTGACGAGGAGTTCCTTGTGTTCCCCCCGCAAGGGTTGGTTCCAGTCGGCGGGCGCCAGGTCGTGCGGGTCCAATGGGTCGGTGAACCCGACCTTGAGGTGTCACACGCCTACTATCTGTGGGTTCGCCAGCTGCCTGTGGCCACCGAGCCTGTCCAGTCGGAAGCCGGCGGAGCGGTCACCGTATCGGTGCTTTACACGATGAAGGCGCTGATCGTGGTCGCGCCCGACGGCGCCCAGCCCAATGTTCAGATCGTCTCCGTCACGCCGGCCATGGTCACGCCGCCTGCGCCGGAAGTCGATCCGTCGCTGACCAATGGTGAAATGATCGCGCCGCCGCCCTCGCAGCCGGGCGTGGAAATCAGCGTGACCAACACCGGCCGGCGCTATGCCCTGATGAGCGGCGCGACCTGGATCATCGAGGGCACCACCCTGGGCGGCGAGCCCTTCAACCTGACCCTGAGCGGTCAGGAGGTCGCCGAGACTGTGGGGGTCGGCTATCTCGCCCCCGCTGGAGGCCGCCGCACGTTCCAGCTCCCCACAGGGGAAGCGCTTGACCCGGCCCGGCCGGTCACCGTGCGGTTCGCGCGATGAAGCGGTGGGAGAGAGCTCTGGCAGGCGTGACGCTTGCTCCGATCATGGCTCTCGCTGCGCCTCTCAACTGGGCGGCCGCGGGAGCCGAGGCCGGTCACGGGATAGCCCATCCGGCGGCTCTTTCGGAGCCCCCGGAGCCCACAGCTGGATCTCAGGAAACTCCGGCGCGGCCCAACATCAACCCCTATGACCGCGACATCGCCATGACGGTGCCGCTTCAGTTCAATCGGCGGGTTCTGGGTGAAATGCCGGTGCTTCTCACTGCGGACGACCGCTTCATCGTGAACAGCGCCGGCTTCGTCAGCCTGATCAGTCCGCTGTTGACGGAACAGGCGAACGCCGAATTGAGGGCGGCGCTTGAAGGGGTGCCGCAGTTCGCGCCGGAGGAGATCAATGCGGCGGGCATACAGCTCGACTACGATCCCGAGCAGCTGGCCGTGCTCGTTCTGCGCATTGATCCAAGCAAACGCACGCCCGAGTTCCTCTTTCGCGGCGGCGAACCCGAGACGCCGGAGCAGGGGCCGGAGAATTTCAGCGCCTATCTGAACGCCAACATGGCCGTCAGCCGGCGCGTGTCGACCGGCGAGGTCGACCGGCCGAGCCTCTTTCTGAACGGTGCGATCCGCGTTGCTGGTGTCGTCCTGGAAGCCGATGTCCAGGGACGGGAAGACCGCTTCACCGACACTTACTCGTTCGAGCGCCGCTACGCCCGCCTTGTCTATGACCAGCCCGAAGCCTTCCGACGCTGGACGCTGGGCGATCTCGATCCCGAGGTCCGGGGGCGGCAGGGGTTCGCCGACCTCGGCGGGCTGGGCGTCAGTCGCCAGAGACGGCGGTTTGAATCCTTCCGCAACAACGTCCTCTCGGGATCGCGCCAGTTGATCCTGCAGGAATCGTCAGTGGTTCGCGTGTCGCGCAACGGCGTCTTCGTACGGGAATTCCGGTTGGATCCGGGCCAATACGACGTCAGCAACCTGCCTCTGGATGCGGGCGGCAACAATATCGAGATCGACATCCAGGGGGAGTCGGGTCGCCGCGACAGCGTCTCCTACAGCGCCTATCTGGACAGCATCGATCTCGAACCCGGCGACTACGAGTACGGGGCCTACTTCGGTCTCACGAGCGAAGGAATTTTCGGCGAGCCTGACTATGCTGACGGCGAGCTGGCCTTCACCGGGTTCTATCGAAAGGCCTTCAGGGATCGCCCTTCGGTCGGTCTCGGGCTGCAGGCTTCGGAACGCGTGCAGACCTTGACCGGGCAGGGACAGCTGATCCTGCGAAACGGCTCCCGGATTCAGATGGATGCGTCCCTGAGCACCAGTGAGGACGCCGGGCAGGGCTATGCACTGGCGCTGGGCTATGACTTCCTGCTGGACAGGGGCGACTCGGCTGACGCGTTGAACTTCGTGGCGGATTTTGTTTCGGACGATTTCGCCAACCTGGGCAACCGCTTCGGCGATAACCCCACATCCTGGTCCTTCAGCGCCGGATACTCCCGCCGTTTCTCCCCGGACTGGATCGGCAACCTGTCCGCCAGCTACCGCATGAGCCGGGACGGGTCGCGTGACGACGCCTACACGATCAACGCCTCCAGCACCTATCGCGTGACCCCGGACTGGAGTGTCCAGATGGGGGTCGAGTACGCTGACTTCGGCATTAGATCAGGTCCGTTCGGGTCGAGCGACGCCGGCTTCGGCGCGACCGTCGCCCTGATCTGGACGCCCAATTTCCGCGACCGGGGCGAGGCGCGCTATAACTCCGCGCGGGATTCCGGCAGCGTGCGGTTCCAGCGTTCGGGGGCGAACCGCGTCGACTCCTTCGGCTATTCGCTCGCCTCCACCTACGACGATGGATCAGGATCTGTCTCGGGACAGGTGGACTACAGCTCAAACCGGTTCGACGCGACCCTCAGCCACATCGCCTTTGGCAGCGACTTCTCGAACATCACCGAGGAGCAGGTGACGAGCCTGCGCGTCGGCGCCTCCATCGCCACGACAGGCGGGAAGGTGGCGATCGGGCGCAACATCTATGACAGCTTCGCCATTGTGTACCCGCATGAGAGCCTGAGGGAGCACGACGTCATCGTCGGCGAGAGCCTGGAAGGCGGACGCTACACGGCCCGGAGTGGCGCCTTCGGCCCCGCGCTTTCCAACATTCTGACCTCCTATGTGAACCAGTCCGTTCGCTATGACGCCATCAACGCGCCGCGCGGCTATGACATCGGTGAGGGCATCCTGCGCGTTCATCCCGCCTACAAGAGCGGATATGCCATCGAGGTAGGGAGCAATGCCTATGTCAGCGCGCTGGGTCGGCTCGTCGGCAACGGCGACAGGCCACTGGCGCTGATCAGCGGGCATCTGATCCCGGTCGACGATCCGGATGCCGATCCCCAGCTGTTCTTCACTAATTCGGTGGGACGCTTCGCCGCCCAGTCGCTCGAGCCCGGCAGGCGCTACAGGGTCGAACTGTTCACCACGCCTCGACAGGGATTCGAGTTTACGGTTCCGTCTGATTCTGACGGCCTGCTGGACTTGCAGATCGTCCGGGTTCCCATCGACGTCGTCGAATAAGCAAGAGGTTCACCATGTCCTTCAGAGCGAATCTCGCCGTCGGCGCCGCCGGCATCTTCCTTTGCCTGGCGACGGCCGGCGCCGGTCAGGCGTGCAGCCTGTCCTTGCAGCCGTCGCAGGACAGCTGGACGATCCGCTACGATCCCTTCGCCCAGGACGCGACCCAGAACCAGTTTGACGTTGCGGTGGTGAACCAGGGCGACGTGCGCTGCTCCGGCACGATCAGGGTGGATCTTTCGGGCGAAGAGTACGGCCTTCGCATGGCGGGAGCGCCCGGCCGCATTCCCTACGCCTTGATCGATGAGCGGGACGGCGCGGACCTGACGCCCCGGGCGGGCCTCAACGCGCGGCGGATCAACGCCCAGCCGGTGGCTCTCGAACCGGGAGAGCGCAGCTTGCTGCGTTTCACCTTCGTGACCGCCCCCGGCGAGGTGCCTGCCCAGGGACTCCATGTCCAGAACGCGCGCATTGCGCTGGAGGACGGATCAGGGGTCATCGTCGGCGAACGCCCGTTGACGCTCGCGCTGGACGTGGTTCCCGCGGCGGTCCTGGGACTGAAGGGTGAGTTTCAGCGCAGCAACGGCGTCGCGCGGATCGACCTGGGTGAACTCACGCCGGGCCCCAAGCCCTTGTCTGCGGCCCTTTATGTCCTGAGCACGGGCGGTTATCGCGTGTCCGTCGGATCGGCAAACGGGGGCCGACTCCGGATGGGCGCGACCGACTGGTACGTCGATTACGAGCTTGAAGTCGGCGGCCACCGTATGGATCTGGCGTCGCCGGATGGCTTCGAGGTCGTTTCGCGGCGCGCCCGGGCCGACGACTATCCGTTGAGCGTGCGGATCGGTGACGTCGCGGGACGGCGTGCCGGCGAGTACACCGATGTGATCACCTTCACGGTCGCGGCCCTGTAGCCGGGGCGGTCAGATCGGCTGGATGGTGAGGGACAGGATCAGGGGCGCGGTCAGCTCCACATCGTCGAACTGGTAGTCGACGGTCCTGATGGTGGCCAGGTTCGAGCGACGAAGGATTTGTTCGCCGCTTCTGGACAGCTGGATGACGCGGCCCGCATAGCGCAGGCTGGCGGTCTCGCTCTCTCCCAGAGCCCGGTATTGTGCTGAAACCGTGAAGCCGCCCGGCGCATTGCAGGCCTCGACGACCGAGCCTGACACGCCGGGGCTCGCGAGCAACGCTCCGCTTGGGCGGACCCAGCATGCCACCGGCACCCGCGCGGTCAGGCGATAGGTGGTGCCGGACTGGCTGTCCGATGCGGCGGCGCCGGTCACGGCGAAACAGCTCCCGACCAGGGCGAGAGCGGCGACAATGCTGAGCGAGCGGGTCATGGCGAACCTGATCTCCTGTTCGACATGACGCTAGCCGTGAAGGCTTAATATGACGCGAGGAGGTAGGCTTAGCGGGTGGTGAACGAGACGCCGTTCCTGAAGGCAACCGTCAACCTTGGAGGTGTCTTTCTGCCCTGAGGGCCAGCGACGCTTCAGACAGCGGGTTTGGCGCGGTCATGGCGGTCTGCCGGCGCTTCCGCCAGAGCTTGCGTCGGGGGCCGCCCGGCTTCCTGGCCATATCTGGCTACTGACGTCCAGGCCTTGCTAACGCCTGCGGCGCACCAGAAGGATCATCGCGAGCACGCTGACGCTGACCGCCGCGGCGGTGGCGATGCCGGCCTCACGGGCATGGGCCCGTTTCACCAGACCCATCTCAACCAGCGGGTTTGGAAGGCGTCCGCGACGGAGATCCTGAAGCAGTCCTTCGCCGCTGTTCACGCGATCCGCCAACAGGAGCAGGAGCCAGTGACCCCACTGACTTTCGCTGAACCGGAAGGCTGTGCGACGGATGGCGCCGCTGAGCCCTTGCGGGGGCGCCGAGGTGCCGACCACCGCCGTAAGGCGAGGGTGCTCGACGGATCGCAGGATCTCCATATCAACATCCTGCAGCGGCGGCCGGACCCAGTTCATTCCCCTGTCATCGTCCCCGGACCGGTCGCGCATGGGCCAGGTTGGATCGTTCTCGGGATCGGCGTCGACGCCCCAGCCCGGGACCGTGTTCGGGTCTATGCGGGTGGTAGATTTGTCGGCAGCGGCCAGGGCGCGGTCGGACTGGGTCATGGAATGCTCCTTGCTCTCACGCCGCATTGGGAATGAGGACGGGCTTGATGCAGCCGTCCAGCTTGGACGAGAACAGGTGATAGGCTTCCGCCACGTCCTCCAGCGGGACGCGGTGGGTGATGATCGCCTTGGGATCGATGCGGCCCGCCTGCACATGCTCGATCAAACGGGGCAGCAGACGCTTGACCGACGCCTGGTTGGCGCGGATCGTGATGCCCTTGTTCACGACATTGCCGATCGGGACCATGTTGCCCGTGGGCCCGTAGACTCCGACGATCGACACCACGCCGCCCTTCTTGACGGAATTGATCGCCCAGTGAAGCGGCACGGCGCTGCCCGCTTCCAGCTTCAGCTTCTTGCCGAACAGGGTGTGCCAGGCATTTCCCGAGGCGTCGGCGCCGACGGCATCGATGCAGACGTCCGCCCCGAGCTCGGTGGTCTTCTTGATGAAGACCACGGGATCCCCGATCTCGCGAAAGTCGTAAACCTCGGCGGGGCAGTAGGTTCGGGCGAAGTCGAGGCGGTATTCATGGTGGTCGATCACGATCACCCGTCCGGCTCCGAACAGCCAGGCGCAACGGGCCGCCAGCAGACCGATGGGGCCGGCCCCGAACACCACGACCGTGTCGCCCGGCTGGATTCCGCCCATCTCCGCCGCCTGGTAGCCGGTGGGGACCACATCGGTCAGGAGGACCGCGTCGTCCGGATCCATCCAGTCCGGTATCAACGTCGGGCCGAAGTCCGCGTAGGGGACACGCACAAACTCCGCCTGGCCGCCGTCGTAGCCGCCGGCCGTATGGGAATAGCCGAAGATGCCGCCCACCGCCGTGGCCTGGGCGTTGGACTCATGGCAGTTGCCGAACAGGCCCTGCTTGCAGAAGTGACACTGGCCGCAGGCGATGTTGAAGGGCACCAGCACACGGTCGCCTCTCTTCAGATTGGCGACGTCCCCGCCGACCTCCTCGACCACGCCGCAGAATTCATGGCCAAAGGTCGTGCCGACCCGCGTGTCCGGCACCATCCCGTGATAGAGATGCAGGTCCGAGCCGCAGATGCATGAGCGCGTCACCCGCACGACGGCGTCGCGTGGATGCTGAATCGTCGGCATCGGCTTTTCCTGAATTCGGACCCGCCGGGGGCCTCGGTAGTCCATCGCAAGCATTGGGGTCTCCCGTAGGGTGGGTGACTGCCAACCCTGCGGGCGCAGCATCGTTCCAGCATGTCGGGTTTTGATCAGCCCGGATCATCGGAGGCGTTGCGGGCGGATGTCGCCGCAACAGGATGTCCAGCCTTGCGGCCCGCTGACAGGCCGCTCAGTCAAACAGCGTGAGAGTCCTTGCCGACGCGAACGTGGCGACCAGGTCGGCCGCCTTCCAGTCGAAGGAAACACGCGAGGAAGGATCAGGCCGCGACGGCGCCGGGGCGGCCGTCCTCGACCACCCAGCTGTTCAGGGTCGAGACCGTGGCGCGGGGGTCGCGGACATCCGAGATGGTCCGGTAGCGGGTGCTCATCCGGTCACGCTCCACATCGATGGAGACATAGCCGCGCACCCGGCTGTCGAAGAATTTGATCTGCGGATTCTCGGGCATCTGGGCCATCAGCGCCTCATGGGGCGGGCCCGAGGACGAGATGGAGGTGCCGACGAATTCGGTGGCCACGGTCTGGGACGACGGGTCGGCGCTGACGCGCTTCACGTCATTGGTCCAGAACGAGTGATAATCGCCGCTGAGCACCACCGGGTTGCGGGGCCGCAGGGTCACCAGCGCCTCGGTCATCCGGTCGCGCGCCACGGGGAAACCGTCCCAGGTGTCGGTCCAGTAGCGGGTCTCCGCATCGCCGTTGCCGAACCGCAGGCCCGCCATGACCAGATTCTGGCCCAGGATGTTCCAGCGCGCGTCGGACCGCGCCAGGCCCTCGTACAGCCAGCGCTCCTGCTCGAAGCCCAGGAAGGTGCGGGCGGGATCCAGCCGGTCCAGACAGGCGGCGTCGGTGATCACCTGGCCCTTGCCGCCGTTGGGCCCGTCGCTGCAGGCTTGCCTTGAGCGATACTGGCGCCCGTCCAGCATGAAGAACTGCGCCAGCCGACCGTAGCGGACGCTGCGGTGGATCGGCATCTGCAGCCGGGCGTCCAGGCGCGTGCGGCGGATGGGCATGGCTTCGTAGAAGGCCTGATAGCCGGCTGCGCGGCGACGCAGGAAGTCGTTAGGCGTAACGCCGGGCGTCTTGGACCAGACGCCGGAATAGTCGTCGTGGACTTCGTGGTCGTCCCACACCGCCAGACAGGGCGCGGCCGCGTGCAGGCGCTGCAGATCGGCGTCGGTGCGGTGCAGGGCGTAGCGGTTGCGATAGCCCGCGAGTGTGGTGGCCTCTTCCAGACCGTAGGGCCGCACCACATTGGCCGACTGGGCTGCGGTGCGGGTGTATTCGTAGATGTAGTCGCCCAGGAACAGGGTCAGGTCCGGCGCCTCGTCGGCCATGTGGCCATAGGCGCTGAAATAGCCGGACTCCCAATTCGAGCATGAGGCGACCGCCAGACGCAGCCGGTCGATGTCGGCGTCCGGCGCCGGCGCGGTGCGGGCGCGGCCGACCGGGCTCTGCTGGCCCAGGCTGGTGAAACGATACCAGTACGGTCGGTCGGGCGTCAGGCCCTCGATCTCCACGTGGACGCTGTGGGCGCTCGTCCTGTCTGCAGCGACGTCGCCGGCGGCGACGATGCGTCGGAACGCCTCGTCCGCAGCCACTTCCCACCGGACCGCCGCCGGGCCGCCCATGCCGCCCAGACCGTCCGGCGCCACGGGATCGATGGCGAGCCGGGTCCACAGGACGAAGCCGTCGGGCGCCGGATCGCCGCTGGCCACCCCCAGGGGGAAGACATAGGCGCCGTCGGCCCGCGCCTGACTGAAACGCAGCACCAGCGGCGCGGCGACCAGGCCGCCGATCAGATGGCGACGGTTCATGGACGGTGTTTCAAGCATGGACGGGGCTTTCCGGAGCTGTCGAAAGAAAAGATGGCCGGACCGGCTCGCGCCGGCCCGGCCTTTTCTCAGGCGCCTAGAAGTCCACCGTCAAACGGACGCCGACGGTGCGGCCCTGGTTCGGCGAGGACGTCGGACGGGCCGAGCCGTTGAAGCCGTTGCGGGTTTCTTCGTATTCCTTGTCGAAGATGTTGCGGCCCCACAGGCCAAGCCGCCAGTTGGCGTCCTCCGGACCGGCGCTCACGCTCGCGTTCCACAACCAGTAGCCGGACAGCACCGAGCTGGAGGCCGCATTGTAGACGGCGTCACGCTGGTTGTAGTTGGTCTCGGCGCGCAGGCCCCAGCCGGCCATGAACCAGTCGTAGGAAACCGAACCGCCGTAGTTGAACTCGGGGAACTGCAGGGGCTCTCCGGAACGGTCGTTGGTGATGATGTTGTCCCACGGACCGTTCGGCGGGTTCGCCGCATCGGTCGCCGCGCCGTCGATGGCGAAGTACTCGGTGTATTCGCCGGTCTTGTAGCCATAGTTCTGGCTGATGGTCAGGCCCCGGATCGGGGTCCACACCAGCTCGATTTCACCGCCGTAGATTTCCGACTTGGGCACATTGGTGATCTTGCCCAGGCGGCCGGCCTCGCGGTCGTACTCAAGGCCCTGAATCTGCTGGTCGGTATAGTCGTAGAAGAACAGGGCCCCGTTCAGACGCAGGGTGTTGCTGAACAGGTCCGCATTGATGCCCGTTTCGTAGGCGATCACGATCTCGGGCCTGAACGGGGTGGCCGAGGTGGCGTTGTAGGTGGTGAAGCCGCCGGACTTCACGCCGCGGGCCACGCTGGCGTAGAGCAGGGCGTTGTCGTTCAGGGCGTACTCGAGGCCCAGACGCCCGGTCACTTCCGACATGTCGGTGTCATAGGTGATCGCCGGGCCTTCCGGCACGTCGATGCGGCGGGTGCCCGAGGTGGTCAGGCTGCGCTCTTCGTACTCATAGCGCAGGCCGGCGATCAGGTTCAGACGGTCGGTCAGGGCGTAGCTGTTGTGGGTGAACAGGCCGAACGCCTCCACGCTCTGCTCGTAGGGCGTGTTGATCAGGGTCCGGTTCGCGCCACGGAACTGGGTGTAGAAGCCGCCGTCGATGCTTTCGTCAGCATAGTGGGCGCCGACCATCCAGTTCAGGCGGCCGCCGTCGTTGGAGGACAGACGGGCCTCCTGCGAGAAGGCTTCAATGTCGTTGTAGAAGTAGACATCGGACTCGTTGAAGCGTGTGCCGTCCCAGTCGTTGTATTCCGAGCGCTCGAAGGTCTGGTAGGCGGTGACGGTGTTCAGCACCGCCCAGCCCAGGTCAGCCTCAATGCGGGCGCTGAGGTCCAGACCCGTGTTGTCACGGCCGGGCCTGGACCCCAGCGCACGGCCCGAAACCAGCGACATTTCCGGCGACAGCTCCCAGCCGGTGATCCGCCGCTCGGTGTCGGTGGGATAGGTGATGCTGCCGTCGAAGACCGTGTAGGGCCCGCGCAGGCGGAAGCCGAGGCCGTCGGACTGGTCCATGGACCAGGTCCCCGCCAGGTCGACGGTGACGTTTTCGGCGGCAGCCCAGGTCAGGCGGCCGCGGAGCGCGGTCTTGTCCACGTCCCCCAGCTCCTCGCCCGTATCCCGGTGATACTGCCAGGCGCCGCCCTGTTCGGTGACGGCGGCCAGGCGGCCGAGCAGATTGGGCGCGATCTGGCCGGAGACATAGCCCTCGAGCTTGTAGCGGTCATACGAGCCGTACTCGGCCATGAAGCCGGCGCGGGTGTCGGCGGTGGGGGCGTTGGTGATGATGTTGACGGCGCCGCCGGTGGTGTTGCGGCCGTACAGCGTGCCCTGCGGTCCGCGCAGAACCTCCAGGCGGGCGATGTCGAACATCGCGCCCTGGGTGGTGATCGTATAGGGATGCGCGACTTCGTCCACATAGATGCCGACGGTCGAGGCGTTGTTGCTGGAGTATTCGCGCGTGCCGATTCCGCGGATGCGGAAGGCGGGCTGTCCACTGCCGAATTGGCTGTCGACTTCCATGTTCGGCACCAGGTTCTCGATGTCGTTGATGACCTGGACGCCCTTCTCTTCCAGGTTGTCGCCGTCGATGACGCTCAGCGCGATGCCGACGTCCTGGCGGGACTGGGCGCGACGCTGGGCGGTGACGACGACTTCCTGAACGGTCGTGGCGCCCGCGTCAGGCGTCGATTGGGCGGCGGCGGGGAACGCCACGGCCAGGGTCAGGGCGGCGCTCGAGGCGCTGATGAGCAGACGGTGCATTGCGCGATCCATGCGGACGGCGCGCGCAGGCATCCCCTCCCGCGCGGGCCGAACTGTTGATGATGGTGTCGAACAGTCGCTCTATCCGGCGGTTTTTCGAGGCGGCGCCAGCACCGGGGACAGGAGGCCGTGCCGCTTTCTTCGCGCCAGAAAAACAATTGTTCGACAGCAATCTGCTACTAGGACCCGTGCGCAATACTTTTGCGACAGTTGTTAGAAGACTTCCTGTCATCCCAAGGCCCGTAGCGCACCATCGGGCGAGATAACGGTCGTTCTACGCCTGGGTTTGGGCCACGAGTTGGCCTGCGGCGTGCTTCAGATCCGCGCCCGAAAGCGGAATGCCTGTCGCCGAGGCAATCAGTCCGCGCCCCTTGATCCACAGGGCGAAACGCGTGGCGGCCAGTCGTGTGAGGTTGAAACAGGGCGGCCAGACGCCAGAACTGTTGTAGAAGGTGCCGCCGCCCTCCGGCCCGCGCAGCACCATTGCCAGGTCCTGAAGCGCGGGGTCTCGCCGGGCCTCCAGACAGATGCTGGCGATAAGACGGGCGTACTTGATGTAGAAGCCTTCGCCGTCGGGGTTGACCGAGAGCGTGGGGGCCATGATCCGCTGCCAGCTCTCGATGGTCGGCGCCGACGGAGCACCGTCCGGACGGCGGCCGGCGAGATACTGCGGCAACTCGCGGAACACGGTGTGCCAGACCGCGTCCACGACGAAATGGCGCATGTCGGGCCAGTGATAGGCGATCGTCGAGGTCGAGGTGCCGGCGACGAGGCTGACCGACCGATTGGTCACGGATGCGACGCCGCCGGTCAGGATCTGGTCCGCCGCGATGTCGAGCAATTTGAGCCGCATGGAGTCCGCCTCGAGGTCTTCGGCCGGCGCCCGGGGCATGACGAGGTTGTCCCGGAACCAGAAGGTTGCGCTGGCCGATCCGTCCGGCCGGCCGAGGGAACGATCGATCAGTGACCCGAGCCCCTCGGCGCAGACGACCTCATAATCAGCCCGTCCCGAAAGGGCGCCGGCGTAGAACTGCTCGATCACCAGACAGGGGGCGAGGACCCGGGCGAGGTCCGCCGTGTGGACCGAAGCGGCGAGGTAATCGCGCCAAGTGCGCTCTCGCATCGCCTCCCAGCGGCCGATGAGTTCCCGCCGCCCGTCCTCCGCTTCAGCGTCCAGCAACAGCGCTTCCCAGACCCGCACGAACCCGGCGTCCTCTCCGGCTCGCCGACGCAGGTAAAGCATGATGATGGTGAGGAGATTGTCGCGGCTGGCTTCAAGACCCGCGACACTCGCGAAGAACTGACCGTGGAAGCGCGCGTCCCGTTCAAACGCAGCCTCGCCGATCGCCAGAATCAGGCCGGACTTGCTGCCGAACAGATTGACGATGACGGTCGTGCTCTTGCCTACGGCTTGCGCCACGTCGCGCAGGGTCAATCTGCGGAACCCCTGCAGGGCCACCACCTCGATTGCTGCATCGATGATGCGTTGCGAGTCGCTTGATCCCATGAGCCCCTTGCCCTGAAGCATGGGTGTCCATGGAATGCGGGAAGCGGTGTGTCGAGAGATTAGCCTCGTTATAAGGCGTTTCCGCATCGCGCGGCGTCTTTCTGGAACGTTGCCCGGCCGCCCTCGAGCCGCTACCCTTTGGTTTAACCAGAGGAATGCGGGATGCTGGGTGAGGTGCCGAGTTTTGCGATCGACGGGCGGGAGGTGGGAACACCTGCTGCGCTTCAGGCCTTTGGCGGCTCGGTGCAGGATGTCTTCGGGGTCGAGCTTGTCGATCCCGCTCCGACCGGACGCCCCATCGACTTGGTCGCCTGGCATCTCGGCACGATCATGCTTGGCGTATTCTCCGGACCACCCCTGTATTTCAACCGTCCCCCCGCGCTGGTTGCGCGCAGCGGGCTGGATCACATCCTCGTTCAGCTCTACACCGAAGGAGGGTTTTCGGGGATGGCCGGCAGCAAGCCGGTCACGGTGGTCGCTGGGGACATCTGCGTTTTCGACCTCACCGACACGATCAGTACACGCGCCACGAGCTTCTGCAATTACAGCTTGTTGATTCCGCGAGAGGCTCTGTACTCCACGCTCGATGATCTATCGCCGCTGCATGGGATGGTCGTCCCTTCCACCACGCCGCTGGCGGGGATACTGGCGGAGTACATCATCTCGCTGTCCCGGCGTGTGCCGACGCTGAACGCGCGCGAAGCCCTGCTGGCGGCGCTGGCGACCGCGGCTCTGACCAGCACGGTGCTGGCCGGCGAAGCGCATCGAAGCTCCGGACAGCGCTCGACGGGGGAACGGCGGTCGCCGTTGCGGCAAGTGTGCGCCTATATCGACCAACATATTCAGGATCCCGACCTCGATTCGGACCAGATCGCACGCGCCCTGGGCATTTCGCGCGCGAGCCTTTACCGGCTCTTTGCGAGTGCGGGCGGCGTGGGCCGCTATATCCGCCGCCGGCGCCTGAGCGGCGCGGCGCTTGAGCTTTCGGATCCGACCAGGTCCGCGCGGATCGGAGAGGTGGCGATACGCTGGGGCTTCGTCAATGACGCCAGCTTCGCACGCGCGTTTCGGCAGGCGTTCGGTATAGCGCCTCGCGCGGCTCGCGAGCGCAATCTGGCGTTTCTGGCCCCGGCGCCGGATGCCGGGGCCGGTGAAATCAGCGGCCCGGGATTTGCCTACTGGATGCGCACCTTGCACTCGAGCCGCGCGACGCCGGGCTAGTAATTTGACACGGCCGGCACGGTCGTGGGCGCTTTCAAAGCTATTCAAGACGCCTGTTGGTCGCTCGATCCGACGGGATGGCAAGCAGGCTGGCCGTGGCCGGCTGACTCCAGCGATGCTCGGGGAAACCATGAGCCGAGACGGTCAGCGACCAACTGCAGCACGGC
Source organism: Brevundimonas sp. (assembly GCF_046293315.1). Classification (GTDB taxonomy): domain Bacteria; phylum Pseudomonadota; class Alphaproteobacteria; order Caulobacterales; family Caulobacteraceae; genus Brevundimonas. The sequence goes on along the minus strand of NZ_JBKBPF010000002.1, from coordinate 254,983 downwards.
GCGCATCCGTGCGGCATTGCTCTGGAACGGCAAGTCTTGCGCTCGTTTCCCTGCTGGCCATGCCGGCATTTGCCCAAGCTTATGTCCGATCCTGTCATCCAGCGTCGTAGTCACCCAGCATTTCGACAGGGATGGTCATCGACTGGCGGCAATTCCCGGTCGGCGCCGGCAGCAGCATCACCTTTGAGCAACAATCCGCTTCGTCGATCGCCCTCAGCGCGCGTGAGTGGGCTGCGGGCGTTGCAGCGAAGCGTCCAAACTTTCGGTGGCATAAAGCTGGTTTCTGCATTAACTTTTTCTTAAGGGGTGCGTTCGGGGGAATTTGGGGCCCATTTCGCGAGTGCGTTCAACTCGGACGCGAAATGTCTTGCCGCCTGTTTTCGACTGCGCCGAATGTGGTTGGAAATCAGGGGCCTATCATGAACGCGCTCGTCAGCAGTGGCTCGCGGTTATCTCGAATCGCGGTCTTGGTGGACCATCTCGCCTCGGGTCTGGCTCCCGAGCGACTTCCGAAGGACGAGGCGGACGCAGCCCGCGCCCAGATCGAGGAGATGGTCGCGCTGCTGGCGGTCCGGAAGGACAGCGACGCCCGCGCCCTGGCTTCCGCCCTGCGCCGGCTTTCGAGCTGTCTGGCCCAGGTCGACGGTCGTCGGCGGGCGCGCAAGTCCGACGAAGTCCGCAACCGGCGACTGCTGCGAGCGCTCCGCAGGATCGCCCTGATCCTGGCCACCAGCATGGCGGTGTCCGCGCCGCTCGCGGCGGCGGCGGCGGCGCCGGACCTGTCGACGCCCCCCGGGGTCCAGGCCGCAATTCCTGTCCTCAGTGTCGGCGACCCGGTGTTCAACCCCGTCACCGCGTTGAACGAGGAGGTGGTCGAGATCATCAGCCCGGCCGTCGTTCGCACCAACCTGGGCAATTTCATTCTGCTCGCCACGACTGTGGGCGACATCTTCACCGACCCGGAGACGGGGGAAGCCTATGAGGTGACGGCCGTCGTCCTCAACGGGTTGGGCAATCCCGTCACCGTCACGGTCGAGGACAGCGGCGGCGCAGCGACCGTGCTCGGTGTGGTGACCGACCAGTCGGGGCAGATCGCGGGTGTCACCCCCGATCCGGATGGCTCGAACGGTTCAGGCGCCTCGGACTTCAATTTCCCGACGGCCGCGGGCGACTCGAACAATTTCGACCGGGCCCGCAGGGGTGACGACGGCGGCGACGGCTCCGACGGGGGCGGCGTAAGGATCTGTGTGCCGTTTCTGGGCTGCGCCACCATCGGCGTTTCGCCCAGCAACGGCGGCAACGGCGCCACCGGGCCGACGGTCAATGAGGTGGTCGACAGCGGCTGGGGGGACATCGAGACCGTTTCCGCAGGCTTGCCGGGTATCGTCGTCTCGAGCGTCGGCGGCAACGGCGGGCAGGGCGGCGACGGCTTCGGCATCAACATTCCCGGCGCGCGCGGCGGCCAGGCCGGCCAAGGCGGCTCGGTCACCCTCGACGCGTCGGTGACGGTCGTCACGAGCGGCGACGAGTCCCACGGCATCTTCGCCCAAAGCCGTAGCGGCCGCGGCGGGGACGGGGGCACGGGTTACATCGCCAGCGGCGGCGGCGGCGGCGGCACATCCGGCCAGGGCGGGACCGTCAACGTCACCCATTCGGGCCAGATATCCACGTCCGGCGACGGCGCCATGGGTATTCTGGCCCAGAGCCTGGGCGGCGCGGCCGGCGGCGGCGGCGACAGCTATGGCATCATAGGCGACGGCGGCGGGGGCAGCGCCGGCGGCAATGGCGGGAACGTCACCGTCGACCACAGCGGCGTCATCGAGACTTCGGGCGGCACCGCCCATGGCGTCCTCGCCCAGTCCATCGGCGGCTCGGGCGGCAACGCCGGCAATTCCGGCGGCATCGTCACCTTTGGTGACTCCGGCGACGCGGGCGGCAACGGCGGGTCGGCCTCGATCATCGCCCGCGACGGCTCCAGCACCGTGACGACCGGCGAGGGCTCTCACGGCCTGTTCGCCCAGTCCGTGGGCGGCGGGGGCGGCAACGGCGGCAACGCCGGCGGCCTGGTCACGCTCGGGTCCGGCGGCGGTGCGGGCGGGGCGGGCGGATCAGCGACCATCCAGCTGGAGACCGGCGGCTTCGTCGGCACCGGCGGCGACTATTCCTACGGCCTGTTCGCCCAGTCGGTCGGCGGCGGCGGCGGTGATTCCGGTTCTTCGGGCGGCTTCGTCACCATGGGCGCGTCCGGCGATGCGGGCGGGGCGGGCGGCGGGGTCCAGATCACCACCGGCGGCAGCGTCACCACTGACGGCCTGGATTCGCGCGGCGTGTTCGCCCAGTCGGTGGGCGGCGGGGGTGGCGCGGCCCGCGGGGTCGGCGGGGTCGTCTCCCTCGGCGGCGGCGGCGCGGCGGGCGGTGCGGGGGGCGCGGTCACCGTGACGGCGACAGAGTCGAGCTCGGTGGTCACCAGTGGCGACGGCAGCGACGGCGTGTTCGCCCAGTCGGTGGGCGGCGGCGGCGGCTCGGGCTCCAGCTCCGGGGGCGTCGTGTCGCTGGGCGGGACGGGCGGCGGCGGGGGGGCCGGCGGCGCGGTCTCGGTCACCCACGGCGGCGAGATCGAAACCGGCGGGCTGAATTCGCGCGGCATCTTCGCCCAGTCGGTGGGCGGCGGCGGCGGCTCGGGCGGTCACAGCGGCGGTCTCGTCTCGATCGGCGGCGCCGGCGGCGCGGCCAGTCATGGCGGCGACGTCGACGTGATCAACACCGGTTCCATCACCACCACCGGGAATCTGTCCAGCGCTATCCAAGCCCAGTCAATCGGCGGCGGCGGGGGCGACGGCGGCACCACCGGCGGGGTCTTTCTCACCATCGGGGGCAGCGGCGGCGGCGGCGGGAATTCCGGCATCGTCACGGTCGAGCACAGCGGCGCGCTGTTCACCGGCGGCGACGATTCCCACGGCATCTTCGCCCAGGCCGTGGGCGGGGGTGGGGGCAATGGCGGCGCGAGCGCCTCGGTCAGCGCCTTCGCGGGCGCGGCCGTGGGCGGCGCCGGCGGCGCCGGCGGCGCCGGAGGCGTCGTCAACGTCAATCTCTCGCAGAGCCTGGTCAATGTGGGCGGAACGCCGACCCTCGTCGATCCGCTGATCGTCACCCGGGGCGATCGCGCGCGCGGCGTGTTCGCGCAGAGCGTGGGCGGTGGCGGCGGCAATGGCGGCTTCGCGGCACAGGCTTCGGCCGGCTACGGCATCGGCGCCAGCATCGCCATCGGCGGCTCAGGCGGCTTGGGCGGCGTTGGCGGGGAAGTCAATCTGAACGGCGACGCAATCATCCTTACCGAGGGCGACTTTTCGCAGGGCGTGTTCGCGCAGAGCGTGGGCGGCGGCGGCGGCAACGGCGGTTTTGCGACGGCGTTCTCCTTCGCGGCGGGTGAGACCGCGGCAGCCGCCTTCTCGGTCGGCGTCGGCGGCAGCGGCGGCACGGGCGGCCAAGGCGGCCTCGTCCAGATCAATTCGGGCGGGGCCATCGAAACCCGGGGCGACTTCTCCACCGGCTTCCTGACCCAGAGCGTGGGCGGCGGGGGCGGCAACGGCGGCTTCGCTGTCTCGTTCGCCGGTTCTGGCGCCGGCGTGGCCTCGGCCGCTGCGGCGGTGGGCGTCGGCGGTTCGGGCGGCTCCGGCGGGGTCGGCGGGACGGTCAACGCGCTGTTTGACGGGACCATTTTGACGGTCGGCGACGATTCGCGCGCGGCGCTGATCCAGTCGGTGGGCGGCGGCGGCGGCAACGGCGGCTTCAACATCGCCGGTGCGGTCTCGATTTCGGGCACGGTCGGGGTGGCGGCGGCGGTCGGCGTCGGGGGCGCGGCGGGCGACGGCGGCGCGGGCGGCGCGGTCACGGGCCGTGTCGGGGGGGCGGTGCAGACCGGCGGCGACCGGTCGACCGGCGTCACCATCCAGTCGGTGGGCGGCGGCGGCGGCTCTGGCGGATTCAATATCTCCGGCTCCATCGGCGGCGGCGGCGCGGTGGGCGGCGCGGTGTCGGTGGGCATCGGCGGCGCGGGCGGCGGCGGCGGTGCAGGCGGCGACGTGACCGGCTCGTCCGGCTCGACGATCCTGACCACGGGCCACCAGTCCGGCGGCCTGGTGGTGCAGAGCGTGGGCGGCGGCGGCGGGGACGGGGGCTTCAATGTCGCCGGCTCCATCGGCGGCTCGGGCGGGGTCGGCGCCGCGTTGTCGGTGGGCGTCGGCGGGGCCGGCGGCGGCGGCGGCGGCGGCGGCACGGTCATCGGTCACGCCGAGGGCCTGGTGCAGACCACGGGCGACCAGTCCACAGGCGTGACGTTACAGAGTATCGGCGGCGGCGGCGGCGCGGGCGCCTTCACCGTGGCCGGCTCCATCGGCGCCGGAAGCACGGTCGGCGCAGGCCTGTCGGTGGGCGTCGGCGGCGCGGGCGGCGGCGGCGGCGGCGGCGGTGCGGTGACGGCTTCTGCGGTCGGCGTCACGACGACCGGCGACCAGTCCGGCGGCTTCCTCGCCCAGAGCGTGGGCGGCGGCGGCGGCAGCGGCGGGTTCTCGATCGCAGGCTCGATCGGCGGCGGCGGCGCCGTGGGCGCGGGCGTGTCGGTGGGCATCGGCGGATCCGGCGGCGGCGGCGGCCTCGGCGGCCAGGTCGACGCTGCGGTCACCGGGGACGTCACCACCCTGGGCGAGGAGGCGGACGCCATCGTGGCCCAGAGCGTGGGCGGCGGCGGCGGCAACGGCAGCTTCGCGGTCGCGGGTTCGATCGGAGCCAGCGGCGGCGGCGCGGGCGCGGCGAGCGTCGGCGTGGGCGGCTCGGGCGGCGTGGGCGGCCGGTCGGGCGACGTCACCCTCGACGTCCTGGGCGCGGCCCGGACTGCAGGGCTGAACAGCGACGGCGTCGTGGCGCAGTCAATCGGCGGCGGCGGCGGCAACGGCGGCTTCGCCGTGGTCGGCAACATCGCCGGCGCGGCCGCAGGTGCCGGAACCGTCGGCATCGGGGTCGGCGGCTTTGGCGGCGGCGGCGGCGACGCCGGCGGCGCCACCCTGCGCGTCAACACGGGTGTGGCCGATGCAGGCAACGCGCTGCTGGCGGCGCACACCGCCGGAGACAATGCGCGCGCCATTCTGGTCCAGAGCGTGGGCGGCGGCGGCGGCAACGGCGCCTTCGCCGTTACAGGCGGTATCTCGGGCGCCAAGGGCGCGGCTGGCAATGTGGGCGTGGGTGTCGGCGGCGGCGGCGGCGACGGCGGGGACGGCGGCGTGGTCATCGCCGACGTCAACGGCGACGTCCTGACCACCGGCGACGACGCCACCGGCATCTTCGCCCAAAGCCTCGGCGGCGGCGGCGGCAACGGCGGCTTCAGCGTCGCGGGCGGCATCTCCGGCTCCAAGGGCGGCGCCGGCAACCTGATGATCGGGGTCGGAGGCTTCGGCGGCGGCGGCGGCGAAGGCGGAGACGTCCGGGGCGTGGTCACCTCCGACGTCACGACCCTGGGGGACCGCTCGACGGCGGTCACCTACCAGTCGGTCGGCGGCGGCGGCGGCAACGGCGGGTTCACCGTCTCGGGCGGCATCGCCGGCAGCGCCGGCGGATCCGGCTCGGTCAGCCTGGGCGTGGGCGGCGGCGGCGGCGACGGTGGGGCCGGCGGGGACGTCAATGTGGACATCACCGGCCTGATCCAGACGGCAGGCGACGGCAGCGACGGCGTGCTGGCGCAGAGCGTGGGCGGCGGCGGCGGCAACGGCTCGTTTGCGATCACCGGCAATGTGGCCTTCTCGGCTGGCGGTGCGGGGACGCTGGGCGTCGGCATCGGCGGCATGGGCGGTGGCGGGGGCGACTCCGGCTCGGTCACCCTGCGGCTCAATGACGGCGTGCTCGACCCGACGAACGCCCTGATCGCGGCCCAGACCACCGGCGACGGCTCGCGCGCGGTTGTCGCGCAGTCAATCGGCGGCGGCGGCGGCAACGGCGGCTTCGCCGTGACGGCGGGACTGTCTCTGGCCAAGGGCGCGGCCGGCAACATGGGCGTGGGCATCGGCGGCGGCGGCGGCGACGGCGGCGATTCCGGCAAAGTGACCGGCGAGATCACCGGCGACGTCCGCACCGGAGGCGATGACGCCTCGGCCGTGCTGGTCCAGAGCGTGGGCGGCGGCGGCGGCAACGGCGGCTTCAACATCACCGGCGGCATCACCGGCGCCAAGGCCGCGGCCGGCAACCTGATGGTCGGCGTGGGCGGTTTCGGCGGCCTGGGGGGTGACGCCGGTGAGGTGACCGGCGGCGTCGAGGGCGACATCCTGACTTTCGGCGACCGGTCTTTTGGCGCGACTTATCAGAGCCTTGGCGGCGGCGGCGGCAACGGCGGCTTCAACATCACCGGGGGCGTCAGCCTGTCGATCGCCAGCGGCGCGGCCGGCAATCTGGGCGTCGGCGTGGGCGGCTTCGGCGGCGATGGCGGGGACGCCGGGTCGGTCGATGCCTACCTGACCGGAAACATCGACACCGTCGGCCGGGAATCCTACGGCGCCCTGCTGCAGAGCGTGGGCGGCGGCGGCGGCAACGGCGGCTTCAACATCACCGGGGGGCTCAGCGCCTCGACCGGCGGCAGCGGCACGCTTGGCTTCGGCCTGGGCGGGTTCGGCGGCGGCGGCGGCAACGCGGGCAGCGTCACCGGCGTGCTGACCGGCGACGTCACCACTTCGGGCGACGAGTCCTATGGCGCGATGCTGCAGAGTCTGGGCGGCGCGGGCGGCAACGGCGGGCTGAATGTCACCGGGGCGGTGGCCTTCGCCGTCAACAACAGCGCCGCAGCCGCCATCGGCATCGGCATCGGCGGCTTCGCCGGCGGCGGCGGCAACGCCAGCGCGGTCGACGCCACGGTCATCGGCGACTATGCGACCTCCGGCGTGAACGCCGACGCGGTGATCGCCCAGAGCCTGGGCGGCGGCGGCGGCAATGGTGGTCTGAACGTCACCGGCGCCCTGTCGCTCAGCACCGGGACCGCCGGCACGGGGTCGATCGGCATCGGCGGGTTCGGCGGCGTCGGCGGCGATGCGGGCGACGTATCCCTGATCCGCACCGGCGACACCGCGACTGACGGCCAGAACTCCGACGGCGTCATGGCCCAGAGCGTGGGCGGCGGCGGCGGCAACGGCGGGATCAATGTCTCGGGCGGCCTGACGGCGTCCTCCGGCGGCGCAGCCGGCTCGCTCGGGTTCGGCCTCGGCGGCTTCGGCGGCGGCGGCGGCGACGCGGGCGACGTGACGGCGGTCGTGACCGGCAATGTCCACGCCCGCGGGGCGGGTGCGGTCACCATCGTGGAGGCGATTTCGCAGACCTCCCCGCTGCCGGATGCGATCACTGACATCGTCAACCAGATCGTGCCCGGCACGTTCGAGACCATCGAGCGGCCGGCCTATCAGTCCATCGCAGACGGCTCTCACGGGGTCGTCGCCCAGAGCATCGGCGGCGGCGGCGGCTCGGGCGGCCTGAATGTCACCGGCCAGGTCTCGTTGGTGGTTCCGGGCGGCTCCCACGCGGCCCGGTCGGTGTCGATCGGCGTGGGCGGTTTCGGCGGTTCCGGCGGCGACGCGGGTAACGTCGACCTCACGGTTCAGGCGCCGGGCGCGGACCGGGTGCAGGTCAGCGCCATCGGCGATGACCGTTCGGCGGTGATCGCCCAGTCGGTAGGCGGCGGCGGCGGCGTCGGCGGCATCAACATCTCCGGCGGCTTCGCCATGAACGGGGTTCTGACCGCCGGAGTCGGCGGCTTTGGCGGGGCCGGCGGCGTCGGTCGTGACGTGTGGGCCGATGTGGACGCGGACCTGTTCGCCACCGGGGCGCGTTCGCGCGGCATGATGGTGCAGTCCATCGGCGGCGGCGGCGGCGCGGGCGCCATCAACATCTCCGGCGGCGTCAGCGCCGACCCGGCGAGTCGTGAGCCCTCCCTGACCTTCGGCCTGGGCGGCTTCGGCGGCGCGGGCAACATCAGCGGCGACGTGAGTGCGCGCCATAATGGCCAGATTCTGGTGCAGGGCTTCCAGTCGATCGGCTTGCTGGCCCAGAGCGTGGCCGGCGGCGGCGGATCGGGGGGGCTGAACGTTTCTGCGGACGTTCACCTCGGTCGTAGCGACACCCGGACCCATGGCGTGGCCATCGCAGTCGGGGTCGGGGGCACGGGCGGCGCCGGCGCGGACGCGGGCGACGTCATGGTCGACAGCGTCGGCAACATCTTCGTCAACGCCCAGGCGCGCGCGGACGCCCTCCCGGACGAAGATCCGTGGGAATCCATTGAATACGCCGGTGATTCTGTTGGGATTCTGGCGCAGAGCATCGGCGGCGGCGGCGGCATCGGCGGCATCAGCGTCACCGGGGTGGTCGCGCCCTTCGGACAACCGGCCGCCATCGGCGTGGGCGGTTCGGGAGGATCCGGCGGTCACGGCGGCACGGTCGATGTCGTCCGCGGCTATGAGACGGCAGGGGGCGTTGAGACCACGGCTTCCGGCCTGATCCGGACCTTCGGCGACAACTCGGACGGCCTGGTGGCCCAGAGCATCGGCGGCGGCGGCGGCCGCGCCGGCATGAACTTCACCTTCGCTGTGACCACCAGCAGCCCGACCACCAACTCGCTGGCGGCGCTGATCACGGTCGGCGGCGGCGGCGCCGGCGCCGGCAGCGGCGACGACGTTTCGGTCCGCCACTACGGCGATATCATCACCTCCGGCGTAAACAGCGCCGGTCTGGTGGCGCAGTCCGTGGGCGGCGGGGGCGGCGACGCCAACTTCAACATCGGCTTCGGCATACTCAAGGACACGACGGCCCTGAATCTGGCCGTGGGCGGCGCCGTCGGGGCCGGCGGCACGGGCGGCGACGTGACGGTCGACCATGTCGGCACGATCATCACCGCCGGCCGGGCCTCCAACGGTGTCAGGGCCCAGAGCATCGGCGGCGGCGGCGGCAATACCTCGCTGGACATGGCCCTGGGTCTCCGGGCCGCCAATGCGCTGAGCGTGACGGTCGGGCGCCAGGGCGGCACGGGCGGCGCCAGCGGCAATGTGGACGTCAATGTGGACGGCGTCATCGACACCACCGGCGATGAATCCACGGCCGTCTTCGCCCAGTCCATCGGCGGCGGCGGCGGGGCCAGCAGCGCTGTGGTTGTCGGGGCGACCGGCACCCGCAGCCCGGGCACGGCGGATGCGGCCTCCTACAGCGGCTCGGTCGCTGTGGGCCTCGACGGTGGCGTCGGCGCCACCGGCGGCGACGTCGCGGTCATCGCCGACGGCGACATCACCACCCGCGGTGACGACGCACGCGGCATCCACGCCCAGTCCGTCGGCGGCGGCGGCGGCACGGGCGGCAGCGCCGGCAACGTGATCTTCCGCGCAGCCGGGGCGGCCAGCGTAGCGGTCGGCGGCGCAGGCGGCGTGGGCGCGACCTCCGGGGAGGTTCATGTCGATAACGCCGCGCAAATCGTGACCCTCGGCGACCGGTCTGACGGCATTCTGGCCCAGTCGGTCGGGGGCGGCGGCGGCCTGGCGGGCAGCGCCCGCACCATCGCCATCCAGGTCGGCGGCGTGCCCGCCGGCACGACCACCCGAACGGCGTCGGTCAATGTCGGCGGCACGGGCGGAACCGGCGCGGTCGGCAATCTCGTTGACGTCGTCAACACGGGCGTGATCGCCACCGAGGGTGAGCTGTCGTTCGGCATCCGCGCCCAGTCTATCGGCGGCGGCGGCGGCGTGGGCGGCGCGGCGATCAATTTCCGCGCCCAGGGCACCCGCAGCAACGACTCCATCGACCTCAACATCGGCGGGCAGGGCGGAACCGGCGGCGCGGGCGGAGCGGTCAATGTCCTGAACGAAGGCCTGATCTACACTCAAGGCCGCGCGGCCGCGGGCATCAGCGCCAACAGCATCGGCGGCGGCGGCGGCGACGCGGGCATCGTGCTCGACGTGGTGGCCGGCGGCACCGGCGCCGACCAGCAGAGCCACCGGGTCGTCATGAACTTCGGCGGCTCGGGCGGCGACGGCGGCGTGGGCGGCGCGGTGACGGTGACCAACCACACCACGGGCGTGGACGGCACCGGCCAGATCGTCACCCGCGGAGCGGACGCCTACGGCATCTTCGCCCAGAGCCTGGGCGGCGGCGGCGGCAACGGATCGTCTGTCATCTCCATCACCGGGCTGCGCAGCGGGTCTGACAGCTTCGTCGCCGGCCTGACGGTGGGGGGCACGGGCGGCACGGGCAACACCGGCGGCGTGGTCACCGTCAGCAACGACGGGCTGATCGACACCACCGGGGCCGGCGCCCACGGCATCCTGGCGCAGTCCATCGGCGGCGGCGGCGGCAACGGCGGTCTGGCCATCACAGCAGCCGGTCTGATCGGGGCGGCGACGAGCACCCCGCTGATCACCATCGGGGGAACCGGCGGTGACGGCGGCGACAGCAGTCTGGTGACCGTCAACAACTCGGGCCGGATCATAACGCGCGGCGCAGGCGCTCACGGCATCGTGGCGCAGAGCATAGGCGGCGGCGGCGGCAACGCCCAGATGGGCTTCAGCCTCGGCGGCGAAGTCTCCACCCTGGCCTTGTCAACCAGATTGTCGGCCCTGGTCGGCGCCCTGGGCGGTGGGACGGGCGGCGCGGGCGGCGAGGTGGTGGTCAACCACTCCGGCGACATCACCGTGCTGGGCGACGGCTCCATGGCCATCAAGGCCGAGAGCATCAACGGCGGCGGCGGCACCCTGACGCTGGACTTCAGCGGCATCACCGGTCTTCCGGGGATCCCCTTCGTCGACATCCATGGCGATACGGTCACCGCCGACCCGCTGGTCGAGGCCCGCGCCGGCGCGGACGGGGCCACGGACATGAACGCAGGGTCGGTCACGGTGAACACCACGGGCACGTTCGGCGCCTTGGGCGACAACGGGGTCGGCAGCTTCACCCAGGCTGTCGGCGGCGGCGGCGGTTCGCTGATCCTCAAGACGGTGCTGGCCCATCCGGGGACGGAGCCGGCCGCCCCGCTCGGGGTGGAGGCCACCCTGGGCGGCGTCGACGGCGAGAACAACAACGGCGGCGACATCAACAGCGTCCACTCCGGCGACATCGTCACCACCGGGCTGAACACCCCCGGCGCCCTGATGCAGTCCATCGGAGGTGGTGGTGGCCGGGCCGTCATCGACATCACGATCCCGCAGGGGGCGTTGCTCGGCCCGGTCGGGGTCACGCTCGGCGGCAAGAACGGGCTGAATGAGTCCGGCGGCCAGATCACCCTCGACCATACGGGCTCGATCGTCACGACGGCGGCCTTCGCCCCGGGCGCGATCCTGCAAAGCATCGGCGGCGGCGGCGGCTCGGCCAGCATTATCCTGCAGGACGACAACCCGGCTGCTTCTCCAGTGTCGACGGCCTCGGTGGCGATGGCGCCGCAAGCGGCCCTTGCGGGCGTGCCCGTGCTGGTCGACTTCGGCGCGAACGGCGGGGCGGGACTGGACGGCGGCGACATCGACGCCGCGTTCAGCGGCGGCATAGCCACCGAGGGCGACAGCGCCATCGGTCTGATCCTGCAGTCCATCGGCGCCGGGGGCGGCGAGGCGCGCCTGTCCGGGGCTGCTGATCCCCAGATCACCCTGGGCGGCTTCAATGACGCTTCGGGCGACGGCGGCGCGGTCGTGTTGAGCAATACCGGGGAGGTGTTCACCTCCGGTGCTCGGGCCCACGGTGTTTTCCTGCAGTCCATCGGCGGCGGCGGCGGCGCGGCGTTCGGCGACTTCACGACGCCGACCGTGACCCTGAACGCGGATAATACCGGCGACGGCGGCGCGATCACGTTCGCCCAGACCGGGCACATCACCGTGCTGGGCGCCGGGGCCCATGGCGTCATCGCCCAGAGCGTGGGCGGCGGCGGCGGCTGGGTCGACGGCGCGTTCGCTGGCACGGGCGGTGGGGTTGGCGCGGGCGGCGCCATCGATCTCGATCTGGCTGGTCAGGTGTTCGCGGCCGGCGAGGACGGCGTCGCTGTGTTCGCCCAGAGCCTGGGCGCCAGCGGCGGCGGGGACATCACCCTGGTGTCTGACGGTCTGATCCGCGGTGGCGCGGGCATCGGGGCCGGCGTGGTGTTCGAGGGCGGCGACCAGAACCTGGTCCAGACCACGGGCTCTATCTCGGCGGTCTCCGGCTTGGCTATCCTGACGGGCGCCGGCGACGAGCGGGTGGAAAACGACGGCGTGGTGATCGGCAACATCGACCTCGGCGGCGGCGACAATGTCTTCGTCAACGGGGGGAATGGCGTGTTCGTCGCCTTCGACACCATCGACCTGCGCGACCAGCCCACGGATGAGGGCGTGTTCATCAACGAGGGCGACTTCCTGATGGGGCTCGGCGCCCCGGCCTTCCCGCTCGATCTGGCGGCGGGCGACGTGTTCGGGGACCTCGACGGCTCGGGGAATCCCGCGACGAACCTGATGTACGGCGCACGGGTGATCAACACGGTCGGGCTGGACGGCGACTTCGTCCAGACCGCCGGCGGCCATCTGGAGTTCGACGTTGCGTTCGGTCCCTACGCTTCGGACCGGGTCAATGTCACCGGCGACGCCACGGTTGACGGGACAGGGGACATCACCCTGATCTGGCTTGAGAATAACGACGACGTGACCCTCTTCGCCACCGACGGGGCAGGGGCGGACAACGGGCTGGAGATCTCCGACACCCTGGCGCTGGATTACAGCATCAGGGCCGACGCCGACGGCGTGCACCTCGGCTTCGTGAGCGATTTTGGCCAGGCCTTCCTGAACGACAACGGTCAGGCTCTGGGCGGCAGCATCGACTCGGCGCTGATCGCCGGGGGGGCATCCGGCATCGGCCGGCTGGCGGCTCTTCTGGGCAACCTGCGCGCCGGCGACGAGGAGATCTACTCGGCCATCTTCACCGAGATGGACCCCAGCCCGCACCTGGAGCCGCTGCAGCTCCAGTTCGCCACGGCCAACAGCTTCTCGAACGAACTGTTCGGTTGCACCAATGTGGTGGTCCAGTCTGGCGAGCAGTGCGTGTGGAGCCGGCTTGAAAACACCCGGCGCGAGAGCGTGGCGGATTTCGAGCATTTCGGCACATCCAGCCACGGCGTCCGCCTGCGGGCCGGCTTTGAACAGCCCGCCAGGGGCCTGTGGTCGGTGGCTGCGGCCATCGGCTATGACGACGTCGATCACATGCGGATCGACGGGCTTCGGGCCTTCACTGACGGCAAGTCCCTGAATCTGGGCCTCGGCCTGCGTCGCACCCAGCCCAACGGCTTCGAGGCGGGTGTCGCGGTGTCGGGCGGGGTGCAGTGGATGGACACCGAGCGGACCATGAACATCTTCGGGCCGGAGAGCGGGACATCCTCGCCGGAAAGCCGCTACGCCCAGGTGTCAGGCCATCTCGCCTATCTGGCGCGCCACGGCTCGTTCTTCGCCCGGCCCGCCCTTCAGGCCTCGGTCACCGCCCTGCACGGGGACGGCTTCGCCGAGGAGGGGTTGGGGGGCAACGGTGTCGAGCGCCTGGCCGATACCCAGTATCTCGCGACCCTGAATCCGGAGCTGCAGTTCGGCCTCGTGTTCTCTGAAACGCCGGGGGCACAGGGCGTGCTGAGCTTCACAGTGGGAGGCGTCTTCCAGTCCGAGGACGAGATTGAGTCGCCGTTCCGCATGCTGGGCGCCAGTCCGCTGTCCGATCCTGCGGTGATCAGCACACCGCTGGACCGCGAAGCGCTGCGCGTCGGGGCCGACTTCGCCATCGTCGGCGACAACGGCGTATCGATGCGCCTGCGCTACTCCGCCGAGTTCGGCGACCGCACCGACAGCCACAGCGCCGGGCTCGATTTCCGCTTCCGGTTCTGACCCGGGGCGGATGAACTCCCGGGTTCACTGAACTCGGGAGGCGGACCAGGACGCCGACCGCCGTTCGCCCTCTCACAGCGTAGCGCTTGGATATCACTGCGTATTCCCATCTAGGTCTTCTGAAGAATGGCGGAGACGTTGATGGCGAGCGGATGGGCCCGGGACGGAGCGATCCTGGATCAGATCGACGATACGATCGCCGATGGCGTCCTGAGCGCCCGGGCGCGCATGCCCGCAGGCGAGGGCACCACCCATTGTGTCGAATGCGACGACGAGATCCCGGCCGCCCGCCGCAAGGCTTTACCGGGGGCGACCACCTGTGTCCGTTGTCAGACGGGGCGTGACAGCCGCGTCGTGTCGACGGGAATCAACCGCAGGGGAAGCAAGGACAGCCAGCTGCGCTAGGCGACACCCCCCGACACGGCCCGCTCACGGTTTCGGCAGAGGGGGAACCGCCCGAGCCCTGCGCCGTTTCGGCGCGGACCCGGAGAGTACCCAGTGATTTCCTACTTCTGCATTGTGAGCCTGCCGGGTGTTCCGGTCCGCGATATTGTAGTCCTCGCTGCGGAGAACGACGCCGCCGCAGAAGTGGCGATGAAGCGGTTGCTCACGCAATGGCCGGGTTATGAGACCATCGCGCTTTACGCGGGCGAGCGCAGCGTGACCGTCCTGTCCAATCCTGCCCTGGGCTTTCCGCCGGAGCCCTTTTCCATAGAGGCCGAGGCGGCGTGATCGGTGTCCGGATCACAATGCTCGGGGACTCGCTGACAGCCGGCTATGGCCTGCGCGCGAGTCAGGCGTTGCCGGTCCGGCTTTGTGAACAACTTGGCGTGCTGGGCCTGCCTGCCAGCGTGACGAACGCCGGTGTATCCGGAGACACCACGGCGGACGGCCTGCGCCGGGTGGATCGGGATGTTCCGGGAGACACCGAACTGTGCATCGTGGCGCTGGGCGCCAACGACCTGATGCAGATGGTCGCGCCGGATCGGGTCCGGTCCAATCTGGACGCCATCCTTTCGCGCCTGAAGGCGCGATCCATTCCGGCCATGGTGTGCGGCATGCGCGCGCCGCCCTGGTTCGGCTATTACGCCATGAGCTTCGACGGTGTTTTTCGGGACGTCGCCGACCGCCATGGGGCCGCGCTTGATCCTTTTCTGCTGGAAGGGATCGCCATGAACCCCGCCTATGCGCTGGCGGACCGCATTCATCCGAACGCCGAGGGCGTGGCCTTCATGGCGCGCCGGCTGGCGCCCAGGGTGGCCGATGTGCTGCGCCGCCAACCCGCAAGCGCCTGACGTAGGCATGCGGGTGTGTGGAGACCCGCGCCGCCGCCTACAATGAGGCAACCGTTCCAGCCAGACCGGCGTTTAACAGTCTAGCTGAAGCGAGAAAGCGCATGCCGTCACCTGCCGACCCTTCCACGACACAGGCCAAGTTTGGAATCTCCGGACTCGACGACATCCTGGGCGGCGGCCTGGATCGGGACCGGGTCTACCTGCTGGAGGGCAACCCGGGAACGGGCAAGACCACAGGCGCCATGCGATTCCTCATGGAGGGCGCCGCCAGGGGTGAAGCGACCCTCTACATCACCCTGTCGGAAACCGAGGCGGAACTGCGCAGCACAGCGCGGTCCCACGACTGGTCCCTGGATGGGGTGGAGATTTTCGAGCTCGTGCCGCCCGAGAGTCTGCTGGACGAGGATCAGCAGCAGAGCCTGCTGTATTCTTCGGATCTCGAACTGGGAGAGACGACGCGACTGATCCTGGACGCTGTGGAGCGGGTGAAGCCCACCCGGATCGTTATCGACAGCCTGTCGGAGATTCGCCTTCTGGCGCAGGGTTCGCTGCGGTACCGTCGCCAGGTCCTTGCGCTGAAGCACTACTTCGCCAATCACGGCGCCACCGTGCTGCTGCTGGACGACCTCACCACCGACGTGAACGACAAGACGGTCCACAGCGTGGCCCATGGCGTCATCCAGCTGGAGGAGCTGGCCCCGGAATACGGCTCTGAGCGGCGGCGGCTTCGTGTGATCAAGTATCGCGCTCGCAAGTATCGGGGCGGCTACCACGACTTCGTCATCCGGAGCGGCGGGCTGGAGGTGTTTCCTCGCATCGTCGCCGCCGAGCACCGCGTCGCCTTTGACCGCATCGCCGTCTCCAGCGGAATTTCCAAGCTGGACACGCTTCTGGGCGGTGGCATCGAGCGGGGGTCCAGCGCCCTGATCCTCGGCCCGGCCGGCACCGGCAAGTCGCTGTTCGCCATCCATTTCGCCGTCGCTGCAATCGCCCGTGGAGAACGGGCCGCCCTGTTCCTGTTCGATGAAGAACTGGGTTTGCTGTTCGATCGCATGCGCGGCATGGGCATCGATCTGGAGGCCCTTCAGCGGGATGAGACGCTGATCGTCGAACAGGTCGATGCGGCCGAGATGTCGCCCGGCGAGTTCGCGACCCGGGTCAAGCGCTGCGTCAGCGAGCAGAACATCCAGACGGTCGTGATCGACAGCCTGAACGGCTATCGGGTGGCCATGCCCGAGGAGCAGTTCCTGATCCTGCATATCCGCGAGCTGCTGCAGTATCTGAACCGCCAGGGCGCCTCGACCTTCCTCACGGTCGCCCAGCATGGCCTCGTGGGCAGTCTGTCGGCGCCGGTGGACGTGACCTATCTGGCGGATACGGTGGTGCTGCTCCGCTACTTCGAGTCGGCCGGAACGGTGCGGCGCGCGGCCTCGGTGATCAAGAAGCGGTCGGGCCAGCACGAGAAGGCCATCCGCGAATACACAATCACCGAGGACGGCCTGACGCTGGGCGAGCCGTTGACTGGTCTCCATGGCGTTCTCCGGGGCGTGCCCGACTTCTTTGGGGCCGGGTCGCCGTTGATGCGGGACGCCCCCGCATGAGCCCGCAGGCCCTGTCGGAACGGGCGCTCATCCTGGCACCAAAGGGTCGTGACGCGGATATCGCCCAGGCGATTCTGCGTGAAGCGGGGATTGCAGCCGAGATTTGCGCTGATCTGCCTGACCTGATCGCGCAAATGGAGAGGGAGGCCGGCGCAGCTGTGGTCGCTGACGAGGCATTGCGCAGCGCCGACCTCGCGCCGCTGGCGCACTGGATCGGCGCCCAGCCGCCCTGGTCCGATTTCCCGTTTTTGCTGCTGACCGTTCGTGGCGGCAGCATCGAGCGCAATCCCGCTGCGCAGCGCGCCTCGACCCTGCTGGGCAACGCCGCCTTTCTCGAGCGGCCGTTCCACCCCACCACCCTCGTCAGCGCGGTCCAGACGGCCCTGCGCGGGCGTCGGCGTCAGTACGAGGCGCGCGAGCGCATGGAGGACATCCGCCGGGCCGAGGCCCTGCTGGAGCGGCGCGTGCGCGAGCGCACCGCCGAGCTCGAATCCGCGAACCGCCAGCTTGCCGCGCAGATCATCGAAAGGGAGAGGGTGGAATCCGCGCTTCGTCAGGCCCAACGTCTGGAGGCGATCGGTCAGCTGACATCAGGCGTGGCCCACGACTTCAACAATCTGCTCACGGTCGTGCTCGGCAATGTGGAGCAGATGCAGAAGAAGGTCTCGGACCCGGCGCTGACCCGGCGGCTGGAGATGATGGCGGAGGCCTCGCGGCGGGGGGCTACGCTGACCGCGCAGATGCTGGCGTTCTCGCGACGCCAGAAGCTGGAGCTGCGGCCGGTCGATCTCAACGAGACGGTGACCGGTATGCGCGACCTGCTGGCCAGTTCGATCGGGGGCAGCGTGCAGATCCTGCCGCCGGACCTTGCCGACGATCTGTGGCCGGCCATGATCGATCCGACCCAGATCGAGCTGGTGATCCTGAATCTGGCGATCAACGCCCGCGATGCGATGGACGTGGGCGGCTCCCTGACCATCCGCACGCGTAACGTGGCGCTTGACCGGGGCCAGGATGACCTGCCGGCCGGCGAGTTCGTGGTGGTGTCGGTGACGGATACGGGCTCCGGCATGAGCGAAGACGTGCTGGCCAAGGCCTTCGAACCCTTCTTCACCACCAAGCCGGTCGGCCAGGGGTCTGGACTGGGCCTGAGTCAGGTCTTTGGACTGGCCAAACAGGCCGGAGGCGGGGTGAAGATCGTCTCGGCGGTCGGGGAAGGGACCACCATTGAGGTCTATCTGCCCCGAGCTCAAGCCGAAGTCGGGCGTTCTGAGCCGCCCCCGGTCCGGCACATGCCCCGACGGGGTGAGCAGCGCCGGGTGCTAGTCGTGGACGACGACGACGCCGTCCGCGAAGTCGCCGCCGGCTACCTCGGGGAACTGGGCTATGAGGTGGTTCAGGCCGGCAGCGGGGGTGCGGCGCTTGAGCATTTCGCCAAGGGGCAGGAACCCAGGGCCGTGCTCATGGACTTCGCCATGCCCGGCATGAACGGGCGTGAACTGGCCCGTGAGATCGGCAAGCATCACCCGGGAATTCCTGTTGTTTTCGTAACCGGTTATGCCGACGCCGAGGCCTTTCGCGACACGGATCCGACCATGATCCTGCGCAAGCCCTACACCCGCAGCGAGTTGGCCGAGGCGATGGATCGGTGCATGGCGCCAGCAAGCTGAACCTGCTTTTGCAGCGCGGTCACGCGGTCGTCAGCCAAGTGGGTGTCGGCATCGCCTGGTGGGCGTCGCTGATGGCCTGGGACCAGCGAGCGCCCAGTTCCCGGAAATAGGGATCCTCCGCCTCGATCCGTCGCTGATCGCTTTTCAGGGCGTCGCGCGGAAGGGTAATGAGGTCGAACGGGGGACCCACCGCCACATTGGAGCGGACGGTGGAATCGAACGAGATCAGGCCCAGCTTCACCGCATCGGACAGGGGCGTTCTGGTATTCAGGGCGCGGTCGAGGATCGGCTTGCCGTATTTGAACTCGCCGATCTGCATATAAGGCGTGTCAGGCCCGCACTCGATGAAATTACCCTGGCTGTAGATCAGATAGAGCCCCAGAGCGCCGCCCGCGACCTGGCCGCCCATCAGCACAGTGGCGCTTATGTCCACCGCCTCGGCCTCTAGCGAGGGGGCGATGTTCTCGCGCACGCTTTTCACCGCATGACCGACCAGCTGGGCGGCCCGGAACAGGGTCGGCGCGGTGTGCAGGGTCTCGACCTCGTCGGAGTCCGCCATGCGGATGCCTTCGCGGACCATGGCCAGAGCAGTCTGGGTGACCGACAGATTGCCGGCCGTGGCCAGGGCGATGACCCGCTCGCCGGGTGTCTCGACTACATGCAGCTTCTTGTAAGACGAGATGTTGTCGACGCCCGCGTTGGTGCGGGTGTCAGCCATCATGGCCAAGCCTTCGTTCACCAGCATGCCGACGCAATAGGTCATGAATAGTCGCCTGACTCGAAGCCCCAGCCAGCCATAACCGATTCGAGGGCGATGCGATCCATGACGCTCATTTCGGCCAGACGGTCTGACGGCCGCCGGACTGCTGGGCCTGCTGCTGGCTCTGGGACTGGCGGAGGTCGCGCACGTCCAGCTTGACGCTGAGGCGCTCACCGCCGCCGCCATAGCTGGTTCCTCGCACGGGGGCGGCGCCCAGATAGTCGGGACCCGAGGCGATCCGGACATAGGACTCGGATGGGCTGACCCCGTTGGCCGGGTCGAAGCCCACCCAGCCGAGACCGTCCACATGGGCCTCGGCCCAGGCGTGGGCGGCCTCCTGATCTGTCTCGCCGTCCATGCGCACCATGTGGCCGGAAACGTAGCGGGCCGGCACCCCGAGGCGACGGGCCACGGCGATGAAGACGTGAGCGTGATCCTGACAGACGCCGCGCCCCTCGGCGAAGGCCTGGGCGGCGGTGTGGGTGGCCGAAGTGACGCCCACCTCGAAGGTGATCCTCTGGTGCAGGGCGGCCATGATGGCGTGCAGTTGTTCCAGCCCCCACCGGTCGCGGAAGGTTTCGGCAAAGGCGATGAGAGCGGCGTCGCAGGTGGTCAGAGGGGTATTGCGCAGGAACACCAGCGGCGAAAGGCGCTCGGGCCAGCCGCTCATCACCCCGCCGGTGTCGGTGGTCGTGACCTCGCCGGCCACCCGTACGGTGAGGCTGTCGGCGGGCTGTTCGGTGTAGAGGGTATGCAGGATGTTGCCGAAGGCGTCCTCGGACTGGCGCAGGCGGGCGTCCACGTCGGTCTCGATGCGCCAGCGCTCCACCTGCTGGCCGTCGCAGGACCTGGGCGTCAGGCGCAGCACCTGGATGATGAAGCGCGCGGCCTGATCATAGCTGTAGGTGGTGGCGTGATCGATCCGGATGCGCATGGTCAGCTCAGATACTGTTCGCTGATGGCCTGACCGAGGCGGTTGTTCTGGTCCAGAAACGCCTGGATGTACTCGTGCAGGCCGGACTGGAAGATGCGTTCGATGGTGGCCTCCTCGAACTGCATCAGCCGGGTGTTCGCGATGCGCTGGGACAGGCCCCGACGACCGTAGTCGGCGGCCAGAAGCTCCAGACAGCTGACGATCTCGGATTGGCAGCTGGCGAGAGAACGCGGCATCTGGCGGTTCAGCACCAGCAGATCCGCGACCAGCCACGGCTTGACGTTGTCCCGGTAGACCCAGCGATAGGCCGTCAGGGCCGAAACCTCCCGCAACAGGGTGGTCCACTGGAAATAGTCCAGCTGGCCGCCGACCCGCTCGCCCTCGGGCAGCAGCAGGTGGTATTTCACGTCCAGCAGACGGGCGGTGTTGTCGGCCCGCTCCACCGCTGCGCCCAGCTTCAGGAACCAGTAGGCGTCGTTCCTCAGCATGGTCCGCGACGAGGCTCCCTCCACAGAGAGGGTGACGGTCTTGACCCATTCAAGGAAGTTCACGAACTCGTCGCGCCGCGCCGGACGGCCCTGATCCGCCAGGCCGTTCCAGGCGCCGTTGATGGCTTCCCAAAGTTCCACCGTCAGGGCGGTGCGCACCGACCGGGCATTAGTGCGGGCGCGGGTGATGCATGCGGTGATGGACGAGTCGTTGTCGGGGGCAAAGGCCAGGAACTCGCGCACCGACCGTTCATTGGGGGCGGCGCCGAGGGCGGCGAACGCGTCGCCCATGCCGGCGGATGCCACCGCGCCGGCCCAGACGCCCTCGCTGGCGCCTTCGCGGGTGGGAATGGCGGCCAGGCGCAGGGTGGCCTCGAGAATGCGCGCCAGATAGTCGGCCCGCTCGATGTAGCGGCCAGTCCAGAACAGGCTGTCGGCGGTGCGTGAAAGCATCAGTCCTCCAGCACCCAGGTGTCCTTGGTCCCGCCGCCCTGGCTGGAGTTCACCACCAGCGAGCCCGCCTTGAGCGCGACGCGGGTCAGGCCGCCGGGCGCCGCCTTGATGCCCTGCGGCGAGGACAACACGAAGGGGCGCAGGTCCACATGGCGGCTGGCCAGTTCTCCCTGGTCCAAGGTCGGGGCCGTGGACAGGGACAGGGTCGGCTGGGCGATGAAGTCGTCCGGGTCGGCGATCAGTTTCTTGCGAAAATCCTCGATCTCGGCCTTGGTCGAAGCGGGGCCCACCAGCATGCCGTAGCCGCCAGAGCCGCCCACCTCCTTGACGACCAGTTCATCCAGCCTGCCGAGAACTTCCTTCAGCGCCTCTGGCTCGCGGCATCGCCATGTGGGGACGTTCTTGAGGATCGACTCTTCGCCGGTGAAGAAGCGGATGATCTCGGGCATGTAGGTGTAGACCGCCTTGTCGTCGGCGACGCCGGTTCCGGGCGCGTTGGCCAAGGTGACCGTGCCGGCCTGATAGGCGGTCATGAGGCCGGGGACCCCGAGGGCGGATGCCGGTTCGAATGTCAGGGGGTCCAGCCAGACATCATCCACCCGGCGATAGATCACGTCCACCCTTTGGGGCCCCTGCGTCGTGCGCATGAAGACAAAGCCGTCGTCCACGAACAGGTCGGCGCCTTCGCAAAGCTCCACGCCCAGCTTGTCGGCCAGGAACGAGTGCTCGTAGTAGGCCGAGTTGTACTGACCCGGGGTCAGGACCACGATGTTCGGATCGGCCCCGGCGCCGGACGGGGCGCAGGCGCGCAGGCTGTCCAGCAGCATGTCTGCATAGGTTTCGACCGGCCGGACCGGGTATTCGGCGAACAGGTCCGGAAACAACCGCATCATCATCTCGCGGTTCTCCAGCATGTAGGAGACCCCGGACGGAGTGCGGACATTGTCTTCCAGCACATAGAAACCTTGCTCGTCGGTGCGGACCAGGTCTACCCCGGCGATATGAACCCAGATGTCGCCAGGCGGGCGACGACCCTGCATCTCGGGGCGGTAGCAGGAATTTGTAAGCACCAGCTCTGGCGGGATGATCCCGGCCTTCAGGCACTCCTGAGGACCGTAGATGTCCCTGAGGAAGGCGTTCAGCGCGCCCACGCGCTGGACCAGGCCGGCCTCCAGTCCCGCCCATTCCGCCGCTCCGATGATGCGCGGCACGACGTCGAAGGGGATCAGGCGTTCGCTGGACGCGGCCTCGCCGTAGACGGCAAAGGTGATCCCCATGCGGCGAAAAAAAAGCTCAGCCTGACGGGACCGGGCCTGCAGCAGATCGGGCGGCGCCTCGGCCAGCCAGCGGGCGAGCGCTTCATAGCTCTCACGGACGACGCCCGGCCCGCCGTTCCCCGTCATTTCATCAAAAACTATCCCCATCCCCGAAGGCTAACCATGACCTCGAGCCGCGGACAACGGCGGAAGTGAAAGAAATGTTGCAGTGCGGCATGCGCGTGGGCGTGCTCCGGGATCGGATGAAGCCGCCGCCAGGAAGCGCTGCGGGACGCGCCAGGCGGGCATCGAGCCCAGGATGGATCCGGTCCCGAAACAGGTGTGCCGGCGGCAGGGGTCGTTACGAAAGCGACGCCGATCCGTCTTGGAAGTTGCGCGCGGATGTCATCCCTCTGCGATGGGAGGGCGGCCGCGACCATGCTTTAGCCTCCGATGGGCCACTGGCTTTGAGCCGGCGCGGCCCTCGCCTGGACACCTGGGAAACTATCCGCGAGGACAACCATGATCTTCTCCCGTTACGCTGTGGCTGCCGTCGTCGGCCTGGTCGGCATATGCTGGGGCGCCGACGGTCTGGCTCAGGAGTCCAGCGGTCAGCGGCCGCGCAACGTCATCCTGATGATCGCCGATGGCCAGGGCTTCAACGGCTGGCTGGCCACCGACTACTACTCTCACGGGGAGGCCGGCAAGGAGCCCTACATGCGCCCCCGGCCCGACGGCACACGTCCGCACGTGGGCGCCGTGATGACCGGTTCATTGCAGATGTTCGATGGAGCGGGCGCCGAGACTCGTGTGGCCGCCGAGGCGCGATCCGTGCGCCGGATGCCTTATGACCCGACGACCCGCTGGGCGGATTTCGGGTCGGTGAGCCAGGCCACGGATTCCGCCGCCGCCTCGACCGTGCTGCATACGGGCCGTCGCACCACAAATACTCGCCTGGGGTTGGCTTGGGACGGGGAGACCCGGTTGACCTCCGTGGCGGCCCTCGCGCGACGCCAAGGCATGGCAACGGGCGCGGTGACCAGCGTGCAGTTCGCGCACGCCACGCCCGCCGGAGCCGGAGTCCAGACGGCGAGCCGCCATGACTACGACGAGGTCGCCCGCCAGATGCTGGATGGCCGTCTGGACGTGGTCATGGGCGCCGGTCACCCACTCTTTGACGATGACGGACGGCCAGTCGCGCCGGACGCTGTTCCGGATGAAGCGTGGGAATGGGCGGGCGGGCGCGACTATGTCGAGCGCCTTTTGGCCGAGGGTCGTAGCCCGGGGGGGCTGACCCTGATCCAGAACCGCGAGGACTTCGAACGCCTGGCGCAAGCCGGTCCGAGCGAGCACGGTGGCATGGAGCCGCTGGTGGGTCTGACCCAGGTCCGTCAAACCCTGCAGTTCAGGCGCGCCGACGGCGCTGACCTGATTGACGGCACGCCCACCCTGTCGGTCATGGCCCAGGGCGCCCTGAACCGCTTGTCCGCAAGCCCGAAGGGCTTCTTCGTCATGATCGAGGGGGGGGCGGTCGACTGGGCCAATCACGCTAACAACGCCGGTCGGATGGTCGAGGAGCACGCGGCCTTCAACGAGGCGGTCAATGCCGTGGTCGACTGGGTCGAGGCCTACTCGAGCTGGGACGAGACCCTGCTGATCATCACTGCAGACCATGAGACGGGAATGCTGTGGGGACCGGGGGCCTGGACGGACGTGGATGGCGACGGCGTCTGGAGTGAGGGCGACACTTTCCATGACTATGCCCTTCCTTCCAACAACGGGCAGGGCCAGATTCCGGGGGTCAGCTATGGGTCGCCGCATCACACCAACGAGCTCGTGCCTCTGTTCGCCATGGGTGTAGGGGCGTCTATGTTCGAGGGCATGAGTCTGCGGGACGAGGGCGCCCGTCGCCTGTGGGGCGAAGCCTACGACTGGGACGGCGGCTACGTGGACAACACAGACGTTTTCCTAGTTATGCACGCCGTCATGACAGGAGCTGCTGAATAGCAGAATTGGTATTCTCGTAAATCCGAAGAAATTCCGATCACTCTCAAAAAACAAGCTATTTGGTTATGCGTGTAATGTTCGTCCGAATACGAATTGGTTAGCGGAACTATTTGGAAAATAGTGACGTATTCGGACGTAATTTTACGAAAACTTGTCTTGAGAAGAAAAAATAGCAGCCCTATCGGCCTCGCATCGGCTTTCGGCAGGAAGGCCGCATTCGGGGATATACAAATGAAGAAGAGATTTCTGGCTTCCACGGCCTTGGCCGTGGCGGCTGTTTCGCCGTTCGCCGCCTTCGCCCAGTCTGCCGACCCGTCTTCGGCCGGTCCTGACGCCGCTGTCACCGTCGATGAGATCATCGTCACCGGCAGCTACCGCCGCAGCCTGGAGGAGGCCATCGACATCAAGCGTGACAACATCGGGTTTTCCGATTCCATCGTTGCGACGGACGTGGTCAATTTCCCGGAGCAAAACTTGGCGGAGGCGCTTCAGCGCGTTCCCGGCGTAACCATCGACCGGAACCGCGGTCTGGGCGGGCGGGTCATGGTGCGGGGCCTGCCCAGCGAGTTCACCCACGTTTCGATCAATGATCTGGCCACGGCCTCAGGCAGCGGCGGGCGCGAAGTCGAGTTCGACATCTTCGCTTCCGAGATCATCCAGCAGGTCACCGTCCAGAAGTCCCCGACCGCCTCGGATGAGGAAGGCGGCATCGCCGGCTCTGTCAACATCTCCACCGCTCGGCCGTTCGACTATGCAGGGCGCACCTTCGTCGCCGCCGTCGAGGGGGCGCACAACTCCATCTCGGAAGAGATCGACCCGCGCTTCTCATTCCTGGCCAGCGATACCTGGGGCGACTGGGGCGCGCTGGTTTCGTTTTCGTCGGCGCAGCGGACCAACCGCACGGACTCCAACTCCGGCATCAACTTCCGTCCCATGTTCCGCTTCCTCGAGGCGACCGGCGCACGCTCGGATCAGGCGGCTGCGGTGCTTGAGCGGGACGCCGGCGTGATCGTGCAGGATCGCCGGGATCGCGACGAGACGGGTCGCATCATCTTCCAGGACAAGGTTGGTGACCGGGCCTATCTGACCGAACAGGACAAGTGGGGGGCGACCCTGTCGCTGCAATACCGTCCGTCCTCCAATTTCAGCCTGACCTTTGACGCCATGCTGGGCGGCTTCGACACCGTCGAGGACGAATACGATGCGGCGGCCTATTCAGCCTCCAGCCGAAGCACGCTGGAGACCATCCACGAGTACGACGACACCACCCTGGCCGAGTACGGCATGATCATCCTGCGGGACGTGTCGTACACCGCCACCCAGCATGAGTTCCTGAGCAAGGAGATCATCAACGAGACCGACTACGCCCAGTTCGGCCTGACCATGAACTGGAGCGGCGACAACTGGGACATGAACGCGCTCGTCGGCTACTCCGGCGCCGAGGGCACCCGCGACTACGCCAACCTGAAGCACGTTGCCTATGCGCCGTCGCGCACGCGCTGGACCGAGCGGGGCGGGGAGACCATCCCCAGCGCCAATCCTGCGACCATCGACATGTACGACGCGCCCGACAGCTACCTGTTCGAAGCCTACGAGACCACATTCGAAAGGATCACGGACGACAAGTACGCGGGCCAGATCGACTTCACCCGCCATTTCGACCTTCAGGCCTTCCCCGCCCTGTCCAGCGTCCAGGTCGGCGCGCGCTACACAGATCGATCCACCGAGCGGCAGTACGGGGCGCTGAATATCCAGGGCCCCGGACCGGGAGATTCGTCCTGGGTCAACACCCGCACCCTCGCGGACAGTCCGTTGACGCCCATCGCCGATCTGGTTCCGGGCGGCGCCTACAGCGCCCGGGACCTGACCTGGAGCCAGGTCTCCAACGACTATGCGCGCAGCACCTTCCGCTACGACGGCTTCTTCACGCCGTTCGACCCGGGCCAATATTATGAGGTCGGCGAAGAGGTGGTCAGCCTGTACGCCATGGCCGACTTCAACTTCGCCCTCGGCAACGTTCCGGTCTTCGTCAACGCCGGCGCCCGCTATGTGGACACCACGGTGGTGTCCTCCGGCTTCCACCAGATCCAGAATCCGGACGGCTCGACGGGTTATACGCCGGATCCGGTCACCAGCGAGGGCGGGTACAGCGAAGTGCTGCCCAGCCTGAACTTCCATGCCGACCTCACGAACAACCTCGTGCTGCGCGGCGCGGCGTCTGAGACCCTGATGCGTCCGGCCCTGACAGACCTGGCCTACCGCCGCACGGCCAGCTGGAACTCGTTCCGGTTCACCGATGGCAATCCCGCGCTGGAACCCACCTATGCGACCCAGTGGGAGATCGGTCTGGAGCGGTACTTCGACAACGGCGGCCTTCTGGCGGTGTCCTACTTCTGGAAAGAGATCGAGGGCGTCGTCCGCAACGAACTGACCGGCGTCGTCCGGGGCGTGACCAAGTACAATGCCAACGGCACGATCGACGGCGTCTATGACTTCGATGTCTATCAGCCGGTGAACGCCGAGGGGTCGTACGAGGTCAGCGGCATTGAGCTGGTGGCTGTCATGCCGCTGGATGTCCTGCACAGCAGCCTGCAGGGCTTCGGCATCAACGCCAACTACACCCTGCTCGACAGCTCTCTCACCGGAGAATCGGATCTGGGCATCCCGACCCCGCCGGTCGGGCTGGCGGAGACCACCTACAACCTGACGCTCTACTACGAGAACAGCCGCTTCGACGCCCGGGTGTCCTACAACTACAAGGACGACTACGTCGAAGCCATCGGTTACGAGATGTATCCGATCTGGCGCGCCGGCTACGGCCAGACCGACATTTCCATGAGCTACAATCTGACCGACTGGGCCCAGATCAGCCTCAAGGGGATCAACATCACCGACGAGGCGACCGAGGGCTACACCATGGATCCCTCGTTCCCCACCATGTACGAGCGGTCGGGACGTCGCGTGAGCCTCGGCCTGCGCATGAGCTTCTGATCCGCGCTGGATAAGCAAGCCTGAAGTAGAGAAGGCCGATCCCGGGTCCGGGGTCGGCCTTTGCAATTTTGCGGGGCAAGGTCGGCGAGGAGGCGCCTTATCCCCCGCCGCGACATCCGCGGCCCTTTTCCGCGACCCTGCAGATGCTAGACCGGCCCCATGGCGTTGCATCTGATCAAGCTGTGCGTGGGCGTGTCCGAGATCGAGTGGCTGGAGACGCGGGCGGCCTCGGGCCGGCCGCTGATCGTGCACACCCGCATGACGCCCAAGCGGGCGGCCGAGATCGAGGACGGCGGCTCGCTGTACTGGGTCATCAAGGGCGTAGCGGGATGCCGCCAGCCGATCCTCGACATCACGACGCTGGGCGAGGGCAAGACCAGCCGCTGCGAGATCACCCTGGAGCCGCGCGTCATCCGCACCGCGCCGCTGGCCCGGCGGCCGTTTCAAGGCTGGCGTTATCTGGAAGCGAAAGACGCGCCGACGGACCTGACCACGGCGGAGGCGACGGATCTGCCCCAGGATCTGGCGAAGGCGCTGCGCGAAATGGGGGCCTGGTAAGGCGAAAACCTCATCTGCGATCATGGCGATCGGCGCATAATCGTTGTTCCACCGCCCCCGTTTGCCTATCTTGTTGAAATGAACACGCGCTGGACCCCCGATAGCTGGAGATCGAAACCCGTCAGGCACATGCCGACGGACTATCCCGACATGGCCGCCCTGGAACGGGTGGAGGACGAGTTGCGCGCCATGCCGCCGCTGGTCTTTGCGGGCGAGGCGCGCAACCTGAAGGATCGACTGGCGCAGGTGGAGGCGGGCAACGCCTTTCTGCTGCAGGGCGGGGACTGCGCCGAGAGCTTCAAGGAATTCTCCACCGACAACATCCGCGACACCCTGCGGCTGATCCTGCAGATGGCGGTGGTGCTGACCTTCGCCGGGCGCAAGCCCGTGGTGAAGGTGGGCCGCATCGCCGGCCAGTTCGCCAAGCCCCGCTCGTCGGCGGTGGAGCAGGTCGGCGACGTGGAGCTGCCCAGCTATCGCGGCGATATCATCAACGGCATGGGCTTCACGCCCGAGGAGCGCCTGCCCGATCCGCAGCGCCTGCTGAAGGCCTATCACCAGTCCAGCGCCACCCTGAACCTGCTGCGCGCCTTCGCGGGTGGGGGCTATGCGGACCTCTACAACATCCACCGCTGGACCCTGGGCTTCGCGGCCGAGAACGCCTATGGCGCTAAATACCGGGACCTGGCCGACAAGATCAGCGAGGCCCTGGCCTTCATGGCGGCGGTGGGCGTGACGCCGGAGACCCATCCGGATCTGAGCCGGGTGGAAATCTTCACCAGCCACGAGGCCCTGCTGCTGAATGTGGAATCCGCCATGACGCGGCTGGACGGCGCAACGGGCGAGTGGTTCGACACCTCGGCCCACATGCTGTGGATCGGCGAGCGCACGCGCCAGCTGGACGGCGCCCACGTGGACTTCATGAAGGGGATTTCCAACCCCATCGGGGTCAAGTGCGGCCCGACCATGGAGCCGGACGACCTGCTGCCCCTGATCGACGCCCTGAACCCGGACAACATCCCCGGCCGCCTGACCCTGATAGGGCGCTTCGGCGCGGACAAGGTGGGCGACCGCCTGCCAGCCTTGATGGCCGCCACCAAGGCCGAGGGCAAGCGGGTGATCTGGTCCATCGACCCCATGCACGGCAATACGCTGAAGGCGTCCACCGGCTTCAAGACCCGGCCCTTCGACCGCATTCTGGGCGAGGTGCGCAGCTTCATCGATGTGGCCGAGGCCGAGGGCGTGCACCCGGGCGGGGTCCATCTGGAGATGACCGGCCAGAACGTCACCGAATGTCTGGGCGGCGCCCAGGCGGTGACCGAGGACGACCTGTCCAGCCGCTATCACACCCACTGCGACCCGCGCCTGAACGCCGACCAGGCGCTGGAGCTGGCCTTCCTGGTGGCGGAGCGGCTGAAGTCGGGCCGGGTGGAGACGTCCGAGGCGGCGTGACACCTTCTCCCGATGGGAGAAGGGGGAACCCGCGTACGAAGGCGCGAAAGCGGCTTCGTTCTGACGCGGGGGATGAGGGGCGGGCGCCTCATAGGAAACACCGGACCCTCACCCTGCGCGCCAAGGAGCGGCCTGCTTCGCATTCCGCTGCGCGCATCCCTCTCCCATCGGGAGAGGGCGTTCGATCAGGCGAACAGCCGCGCCACCGTATTGATCGCCTGTTCCGCCTCGGCGCGGTCCGCGACCTCCTCCTCGATCCCGTAGCCGTACATGTCACTGCCGCCCAAGGCCTGGACGACGATGCCGTCGGGGCGGGGGACGACCGAGACGCCGCTGTAATAGAGGCTGTAATCGACCTCCGGCTGGGGGGCGAGCCAGGCGATCTGGCCGCGCACGGGGGTGAGGGTGTCGTCGCCCCACAGGTCGCGGGCGCCGTAGCCGGTGCAATTGACAACCACCGGTTCGGACAGGCGCGCGAGGTCGGCAGGGGTGTGGAAGGTCATCTGCTGGATACGGCCGCCCTCGCGCAGAAAATCGTCGGTGAGGCGCGCGGCCAGGGCGGCCACATTGAAGGTCATGGTGAGGCCGAGGCGCGCCTGGGCGACCGGGAAGGGGTGCTCGTGCGGCACCAGCGGGCGGGAGCGCGAGCCCAGGTCGCGCACGCGGCTGGAATAGTTGGCGAATTCGATGCCCGATTGGTCCGGGTCCGGCGCTGGCGGGCTTCCGCCGGGGCGTGGGGCGTCGCGCAGCATGTAGTTGTCGTTCCAGAACACCGGGCGGCCGGGCAGGCCCACATAGGTCTGGTGCATGGCCCAGGAGTCGCGGGCCATGCGCTCCCAGACGTCGCCGAAGGCGGCGGGGGCCCGGGCCACGTCGGCGATGCGGGAATCCGGCGACCAGACACCGGTGGCGCGGGCTGAGCGGGTCTGGGCTGTGCGCTCGGCGGCGTAGATGCTGACCCGGGCTCCGGCCCGTTGCAGGGTCAGGGCGGCGGTCAGGCCCAGCGCGCCGCAGCCGATGACGGCGATGTCGCGATGCCCGCCCTCGAGCGCATTGGCCGCCGCGATGCGGGCCGAGCCCCAGGCCAGTGACCAGCCGCTGCCGCCGTGGCCGTAGTTGTGCACCACCCGCTTGTCGCCGACCGTCTCCACATCGAGGCGCGGCCCGGCGGCGCGGAAGGGGCGCAGGCAGACGGTCATGTGGGTGAGCCGGGACATGTCCATGCGCAGCGGCGCCAGGATGCGCGGCTGGAAGCCGGGACGGGACGGGGCCGGGGAGGCGGGGGAGGTGGTGGCGCATCCCGCCAGACCCGCCGTGCCCAGACCGCCCAGTCCTGCGATCACATTGCGGCGGCTGCTGGCGAGGATCATGGGCGGGCTCCGTGAGGTGTCACGAAGATGAGCCGGGCTGGATCGGCCGTCTAGGGTGAAAGACGGTCGGACGCCACCCGCACCTTCGCGACCAGACCCTCGGGCTGCCACTGGTAGTCGATCGACCCGCGCAGTTGCCGGTTCACCACGCGGTCCAGCAGGCGGCCGCCAAAGCCCGAGGTGTCGGCGGGCGGCTTCACGGGCGGGCCGCCACGCTCGGTCCAGACGATGACGGCGTCTTCGTCCTGGATCGAGCAGGAAACGTTCAGCAGGCCTTCGGCCGCCGACAGGGCGCCGTACTTGACCGAATTGGTGGCCAGTTCGTGGATGACGAGGGCCAGCGCCGTGGCCGCCTCTTCGCCGATCCTCATGCGGGGCACGGAGACCCGGATGCGTCCGCTGAAAGCGCCGAGGTCGTCGTAGGGCACCAGCAGCAGGGACAGGAGGTCGCCGAGCAGGGCGGCGTCATTGTCCTGGCCTGGCACGGGCCGAACCAGATCGTGGGCTCGGCCCAGCGCGGCGAGCCGGTGGGTCAGGTCGCGGGCCATGTCCTCCTTGGTCTTGGCCGAGCGAGACGTCATGGAGGTGAGGGCGCCCGCGACCGCCATCAGGTTCTTGACGCGATGGCTCATCTCGCCGGCCAGCAGTTCATTGGCCTCTTCCGCCTGCTTGCGGCCCGTGACGTCGAGAAATACGCCGTACATGACGCGCGCCTTGATGCCCTCGTCATCGCCCCGGCCGCGGGCGGAGATCCAGCGCACATCGTCCTCGACCAGAATCCGGAAATCGATCTCGTAGGGGCCGACGATGCCGCGCGTCGCGTGAAATGCCACCCGGACCCTGTCGCGGTCGGCGGGGTGGATATGGGCGGAAAGATCCTCAAAATTGATCGGGGCGCCCTTGGGCACGGTCCACAGATCGTAGCCGATCTCGTCCATGGTCAGGCGATCGGTGTCCACATGCCATGACCACAGGGCGATCCCTGCGGCGGTGACGCCCAGGCGAAGGTGTTTTTCATCCCAGACGGGCGCGCTTCGGGGCATGGGCCTCCATCCATTGCTCTTGCAGGACGCTCTTACGCAAACCCCCCGACGGCCGGAAAGGCTGCGTATCGAGAACGTTTTTTGCGTGAAGGCGGGAGTGTGCGGCGCACGATGCCGGTCTCTTCCAGCCGCAAGAGCCCTTTGATCCTGTCTCGCGATGGGAGGAACATACACTTTAAGGCCGCAACAGCGAAATCCTGTCCATGAGCCGCCGGCCGCCTTCCAGCCGCGGCCCTTGGCGCCCTGCGCGAAACGACGGATATGTAGGGCATGAACGCATCGGATCCATCACAGGGCCCGGCGCGGGTGGCCTATCAGGGCGCGCCCGGCGCCTTCAGCCATGCGGCGTGCCTGGCTCTGCGGCCGTGGGACGAGCCGGTGGCGTTCGAGACCTTCGACCAGGCGATCAATGCTGTGCGCTCGGGCGATTGCGGCTTGGCCCTGATCCCGGTGGAGAACTCGACCATCGGGGTGGTCCAGCCCGCCGCCGATCTGGTGGCGGCCTCGGGTCTGGCGGTGGTCACGGAGGTGTGGCGGCCGATCCGGTTGGCGCTGATGGCAGCGCAGGGCGCCCGCCTGTCGGACCTGAAGACCGTCGAAAGCCATCCCGCCGCCCTCAGGCAGTGCGTGAAGACGCTGGCCGAGCTGGGGCTGGAAGCGCGCGAGGTCTTCGACACGGCCGGGGCCGCGCGGGCTGTGGCGGAGGCCAGGGATCGCAGCCGCGCGGCCGTGGCGCCGCCTCCGGCCGCGGAAATCTACGGATTGTCGATTCTGCGCCACGATCTTCAGGATTCAGCGGATAACCGCACGCGCTTTGTGCTCCTGACGGTCTCAGAGGGTTGACGGCGCAAGGATTTTGCGTGTTCTGGGCAGCACGGTCGATCTGACCGCAACTGCCGGACCCTTGTCATGTCCATGTCGCGCGCGCTTTCCGTCTCCACCTCTGACCGTTCGCGCGCGGCCTATTTCGGCTATTTCGCCTCCGAGTTTCGATACGCCGGCTGAGGCGTCGGGCTTTCTGAAAACCGACGCCTCGCCGGCGACCGCTCTGAACGCCAGAGCGGCGGACCGTATCCCTGTCCCCTGAAACTCTTTCCAGCGAAATCACCCATGTCCAACTCGACCCTGCATCAGGTCTGGCCTGAATCGGCCGCCGACTCTCCCGAACACAAGGCCCTCGCGGCCCTGCGCGCCCAGATCGACGCCGTCGACGACCAGCTTCTGGAGCTATTCCAGAAGCGCCTCAATCTGGCCGGTCAGGTGGGCCGGGCCAAGGACGCGCCGACCGGTCCGCACACCAAGCTGCGACCGGACCGGGAAAAGGCCGTGCTGGCCCACGTCCACGGCCGTGCGGCCGTCCCTCACAAGGAGGCGGTCACGGGCCTGTGGCGCGAGATCGTCGGTTGGGGCCTGGCCCAGCAGGGCCAGCTGAAGGTCCAGGTCTGGTCGCCCAATGAACCGGCCCGGGCCTTCGACGGCGCGCGCCAGCGGTTCGGCCGGGCGGCGGAGATCCGCATGGTGCAGGACGCCGAGGCCGCCCTGCGCTTCGCTTCGGAGGGAGGCGGGGTCGCCGTGCTGGCGGTGAACAACGACACGCCCTGGTGGATCGGGCTGCGCAAGGAGTGGGCGCACCTGAGCGTGTTCGAGGGCTTCGGCGGCGAGGTTCCCTCGGCCTTCGCGGTGGGGCCCATAGACCCGGCGGCCCTGCCGGGCGGACGGCGGGTGGTGGTGTCGGCCGGCGGCGACGCGGGAGACGGGGCGGGTGCCCGACGCTGGGGCCTGCACACTCATCACGGCTGGACCCTGGCCCTGACCGACGCGCGCATAGCGCCGGGCGGGCCGGAAGGCTGTGTCGGGGCGGTGGGTTAGCCGCAGGCGGAGAAGAAGCGCTCGACGGCGGCTTCGGAACCGGCATGGGCGGCGTAGGCTTCGCGGCGGTCGCCGACCCATGAGGCGATCCAGCCGACGCGGCGGAAGCGCTGGAACACCGGATGGGACGGATCGGCCGTGGCGGCGAGGAGCACCCCGTCGCTTAGCATGGACGGCTGGGATTCGGCGGGGAAGCGTTCGGTTTCACCGCCGGATTCCAGATGGATGACCGGCTCCACGCCGTCCTCGACGTCCTTATAGAGCATCAGGCCGGGCGTTCCGGTTTCGCAGTGCAGGCTGAGGCGGACGTCGTCACTCTCGGCGACGCCATAGGCCAGCGCCGAACCGTCAGCATGGCGGTTGAAGTGCCAGTCGTATCCGGCGATGGGCGTCGGGGCGGGGCTTTCCGTGCGCGCGTAGGGCTCCGGCTTCGGGGCGTCCACCGAGGCGCAGGCGGCCAGAATCAGCAGGGAGGTGGTCGCGAGGAGGGGGGTGAGGGCTTTCATTGGACCTTCGGAGTCAGCCGCCGCACGCTGCGGCGAAATCGGTGAGCAGAGCGCCGTGTTGGCCGCCGATGCGGACCGTCCAGCGGTTCTGTCCCTGGTGCAGAGCCAGGGCACTCGTTTCCAGGAACGCTGCGAACACGGGGTGTTCCATGCGCAGCGAGGCGGTGAGGCGCGTGGAACCTCCGTTTTCGGCCAATTCGCCCTGCGACGCCGTGGAGGTCTGGCCCGAGCGGATGGAGACGTAGCCCATGACAGCGCCCGGTCGGTCGTACACTGAAACCATCACAGCCCCGCTGCCGGGTTCGCACTCGAGTGTGGCGCGAAGGTCGGGCGTGTCTGGCACTTCATTGGCCAGGACGATCCGGTCGCCGCCATCAGCGCCATAGAGGGTCCAGGTCCAGCGCGCCTGGTCGGGCGGCTGGACAGCCAGCGCGGCAGCCATCAGCACCCATGCTGTCATGGTTCAGAGCCCCCGTATCCTGAACCGACAGTGATCAGGCGCGACCCGAAGCGCAATAGGCGAGGAAGCGGGAAACCGTGGAGCGCTCGGACTCGTTGGCCGGCAGCACGAAGGCGCCGCCCGCGCCCTCAACGTGCATGGAGCCACGCTCGACAAGACCGGTGAGGGCAGTGTCATCCAGCGCGATGCGGGTCTCGTAAGCCTCGCCGCTCGACAGGGGGTCGGGCTCGGAATAGTTGACAGAGGCGCGCATCAGCCGCGGGGAATCCGGTTGGACGTCGCCGTAGATCACCGCGCTGCGATCACCGGGATCACAGGTCATCATGAGGGCCAACTGGTCGGAATTGGCCACGCCGTAAGCCAGCTTGGCCATGGAGCCCTCGTGATGCAGATGCCATCCCATGGGCTGGACATCCTGCTGGGCTTCGTAAGCGGACGAAGCGGGCTGCGCGGCAAGGACCACGAGACCCAGGAAACCAGCGGCGGGGATGAGAACCTTGAACATACTGTTAACTGCCTCCGCCGATCAGAACGCGGACGGCCGTGAACGGTTCACGGCTCAGCTTCCGGCGTTCGATGGCTTACCGTGGCAGGTCGAACATGAACGGAAGCTGAGCCGTTTAGCAGTCAGAACGGGTTGAAGCGTTCCACCAGCGACTGGGCCGCAGGCGCGGCCTGGACCCGGCTGATGTCGCCGCGTCCGCCGTAGTGAATGCGGGCCTCGGCGATCTGGTCGTGGCGAATGGTGTTGGCCGATGAGATGTCTTCGGGCCGCACGATGCCGGCAACGGTCAGTTCGCGAACCTCTCGGTTGGTGCGCACTTCCTGCCGACCCTGGATCACCATGTTGCCGTTGGGCATGACGGCGGTGACCACGGCGGCGATCGTGACGTTGATGTTCTCGGACCGGCTGACGCTGCCCGAGCCCGAGGAGGTGGAGCCGCCGCCGAAGCCGATGAGCGCCGATGGGTCGAAGGCGCCGCCGATGGCGCTGGCGGCTTCGGCCTCGAGTCCGAAGAAGTTGGAAACGCCGGAGTTGATCTCGTTGGACCGGCTGCGCTGGGTCGAATTCTGGGTCTGGGCCCGGTCGCGGATGTCGATGGCCACCGTCAGGATGTCGCCGACGTTGCGGGCGCGCTGATCGCCGAAGAAGGTGCGCGAGCCCGAGCGCCAGATGGAGTTGGCCGAGGCCGGGCGTGCTTCCGGCGCCGGCAGGATTTGCTGGTTCACCGGCATCAGGGCTGCGGGATAGCCAATGGGCGCCAGTTCCGGGCCCCGCACGGCCTCCATGGCGGTGGAGCAGGCGCCGAGCAGGGCCAGGGGAACGATGGCGACGAGGGCTTTACGCATGACGGATTCCTCTAGCGCAGGGCTGCGAATTGTTGGGGATTGGTGCGGGCGGCGTGGGCGGCGGGGCCGGTGACAGCCTGGCCGGGGCCGACCGCCACGGCGTCGATGGCGCGGCCGGATTCTATGTTGGTGACGACCACGGCCTCGCCGACGGCGGCATTGCGCGCAGCGCGGCCAGTGACGGTGAGGCTGACCCCGCCCGAGATGAAGGCCACCTGGACCATGTCGCCACGGGCGATCACCTGGGGCGTGGTCAGGTCGCGGGACTGAACCGGGGTTCCGGCCCGCAGGGGCCGGCGGGCGGAAAGGCCAATGACGCTTTCGGCGTCCTGTGGCCCGCCAGCGGACGCCTGGTGGGCCTGAACTGCGGACCAGATCACATCCTCGGGCTGGATTACATCGCCGGACGCGAGGCTGCGGGCGTAGGTCAGGACCTCCACCGTCGCGCCGGGACGGCCAGCGGACGCTGCGGTCTGGGTAAGGACGCCGCCCGTAGATCCTTGGCGCACGACGATGCGGCGCAGGCCTGTCGGATTGCTCCAGTGCAGTCCGGCGCGGGCGGCCGCAGCCTGGACGTGGGCGGCGTCCAGCACAGCCGTGGGTCCGCTACGCCGCGCGACGACCACCGAGGCGGCCGCTCCGGCGCCGTCGAATAGTTCGCCCAAGGTAATGCTGCCGTCGTCGTCCATGGGACTGGCCAGGAGGCTGACGGGGCTCGACATGGCGGGGGTGGCGGCAATCACGGCGATGATCAGGGCGGCGAGGGCGGTGGCGCCCATGCCGATACGAGCGCGACGGCGACGGGGCATCACCTCGAAGGCCGGGCGGCGGTAAACGGCTCTCATCATGACTTCACCTGGGCGGAGACGCTGAGCATTTCGTCGGCGGTGGAGATGACCTTGGAGTTCATCTCGTAGGCGCGCTGGGCCACGATAAGGGCCGTGATCTCGCTCACCGCGTCGACATTGGAGGCTTCGGTGTAGCCCTGCAAAAGTTGCCCGTAACCGATGTCGCCGGGGGCCCCGATGGTGGCCGGACCTGATGCGGCGGTCTCCAGCAGCAGGTTGTCGCCAATGGCCTCGAGCCCCGCTTCGTTGAAGAAGGTGGCGATCTCGAGTTGGCCAACGATCTGGGGCTCTGCTTCCCCGTCCAGGATGACCTGCACCTGACCGGCGCGGGAGATGGACACGTCCACCGCTTCCTGGGGGATCGCGATGGCCGGTTCCACCTGGTAACCGTCGTCGGTGACCAGGATACCTTCCTGATTGACCGAGAAGTTGCCGGCCCGCGTGTAGGCGATTTCACCCGATGGCATGGTCACCTGGAAGTAGCCGCGCCCGTCGATGGCCAGGTCGTAGGTGTTGCCCGTCTGGGTAGGCGAGCCCTGGGTCATGATGCGGTAGACGCTGCCGGCCTTCACGCCGGCGCCGATCTGGATGCCGGTGGGCACCACGGTGCCCTGGGCCGAGGATTGGGCCCCCATGCGCTCGACGTTCTGATAGAGCAGGTCCTGGAACTCGGCGCGCTGACGCTTGAAGCCCACCGTATTCATGTTGGCGATGTTGTTCGAGATGACCTCGACGTTCAGCTGTTGGGCCAGCATCCCGGAGGCGGCGGTGCGAAGTGCGCGCATGGTCAACTTCTCCTTAGTTCGGGCGGCCGAGGCGCTCGACGGCGCGCTTGGACAGGTCGTTCTGGT
This sequence comes from Brevundimonas sp., assembly GCF_046293315.1. Taxonomy (GTDB): domain Bacteria; phylum Pseudomonadota; class Alphaproteobacteria; order Caulobacterales; family Caulobacteraceae; genus Brevundimonas. The sequence goes on along the minus strand of NZ_JBKBPF010000002.1, from coordinate 217,332 downwards.
TTTCAATCATCTTGGAGGCGCGCTCGTAGGCGCGGCTGATCTCGATCAGGTTGGTGATCTCAAGGATGGTGTTGACGTTGGAGCCTTCCAGCATTCCCTGACGGATCTGGACGTCGTTGGCCTCCAGGGGGGCTTCGTTGGCGGTGTTTCGGTAGAGGCCGTCGCCGCCCTTTTCGAGAACGGAGAGCAGTGCGAAGCGCACCGTGTTCAGGCGGCCCACCGCTTGGCCGTCCTGGCTGATGGTCCCGTCCTCGGCCACAGCGACAGCGCCCAGCGCCGGGTCGAGGATGATCTCGCCGCCGTCGCCCAGCACTGGATGCCCGGCCTCCGTAGTGAGGCGTCCTTCGGGGTCCAGGGTGAAGGCCCCGTCGCGGGTATAGGCTTCGCCCTGGGCGGTCTCGACGGTGAAGAAGGCGCCTTCGCCTTCGATCGCAAAGTCCAGGGGGCGGCCGGTCTGGCGAAGGGCGCCCTGGCCGAAGTCGCGACCCACGCCGTTGTCCAGCACGAAGCTGGCTGAAGGTCGGATGCCGTGGTTACGGGCGCGTTGGCCGATCTCCGTGCCAACCATCAGTTGCTCCACCTTGAAACCGGTGGTGTCGGCATTTGCGATGTTGTTGGCCACGATATCCAGCTCGCGACGGAGCGTCATCTGGCGGGACAGGGCGACATAGGCGGCGTTTTCCACGGGCAACTCCTTCAGCCCCGCTCCCAGCAAGGGGCGGGCCAACAGGGTTAATCCTTGTGGGGTAAGGGTTTTGAGCGAGGTGCCGGGCCAGATGCCCGGCAGAAACTGCCGGTTATGAACGCCTCGTTAACCAAACCGGCGTCATCTGGAGGCTGGAATCGACAGGTCGAGATTCGCGGCCGCGGGGCGTCTGGACACATGCTGAAACTCGGCAAGAAAAAGAAGGACGCAGGCGTGCCCGCCACGACCGAGTCGCCCGCCGACGGCGTCGAGGGCGAAGGCGCGCCCGGCAAGAAGAAGCCGCCTATGCTGTTGATCATCGGCGCCGCCGCCGCCGTGGTTGTTCTGGGGGGGGGCGCTGCAGCTTTTTTCCTCATGCAGCCTGGATCGGCCGAGGCGTCGGGCGATGAGGTCCATGCATCCCCACCACCGCCTCCCGCCAAGAAGGGCGGAGACAGCCACGGTGCGCCGGCCGAGGGTGGAGCGGGCGTGATCTCGGCCGGTCCGGACGGCGTGACCTTCTACACAATGCCCGACATGGTGGTGAACATTCAGTCCGCCAGTGGTCGTCCTACCTTCCTCAAGCTGAAGCTGACCCTCGAGATGGAGGACGCCTATCTGGCCCAGACGCTTCAGGCCGAGGCGCCGCGACTTCAGGACATGTTCCAGGGCTATCTGCGGGAACTGCGTCCCGAGGAACTGGCAGGCTCTGCAGGAAGCCACCAACTGCGTCAGGAACTGCTGCGACGGGTCAATCTGATCGCCGCACCGGGCCAGGTCGACGCCGTGCTCATCGAAGAAATGCTGGTGCAGTAGACCATGAGTGACGTCGAAACCCTCGATGGCGATGCGGCGGCCGGCGGCGAAGCGGGTCTGTCGGAACGCGTCCTGAATCAGGACGAGATCGACAGCCTGCTGGGCTTTGATCTCGGAGACGACGACGGTTCCGACCGATCGGGCATCCGGGCCATCATCAACTCCGCCCTTGTCAGCTACGAACGGCTGCCAATGCTGGAGATCGTCTTCGACCGTCTGGTGCGGCTGATGACGACGAGCCTGCGCAACTTCACGTCGGACAACGTCGAGGTGTCCCTGGACAACATCAGCTCGATCCGTTTCGGCGACTATCTGAACTCCATCCCGCTGCCGGCGATCCTGGCGGTGTTCCGGGCTGAGGAACTGGATAACTACGGCCTGCTGACGGTCGATTCGAACCTGATCTATTCCATTGTGGACGTGCTGCTTGGCGGCCGCCGCGGCACCGCGGCCCTGCGCATTGAGGGGCGGCCCTACACCACCATCGAGCGGATGCTGGTTCAGCGCATGATCGAGGTTGTCCTGGCCGACGCCCAGGCGGCGTTCGAGCCCCTGACACCCGTCCATTTCAATCTCGACCGCCTGGAGACCAATCCTCGTTTCGCCGCCATCGCCCGGTCGGCAAACGCCGCCATCTTGGTCAAGCTGCGTATCGACATGGAGGATCGCGGCGGTCGGGTTGAACTGTTGCTGCCCTATTCGACGCTCGAGCCCATCCGGAAAATGCTGCTGCAGCAGTTCATGGGCGAGAAGTTCGGACGCGACAACATCTGGGAAAGCCATCTGGCCACCGAGCTCTGGACCACCGAGACCGAGGTGCGCGCCGTGCTGGAAGAGCAGCAAATGCCGCTTCAGAAGGTGCTCGACCTGAAGGTCGGTGACACTCTGATGCTGAACGCTGGCCCCGACAGCGAGGTCAGCGTGCGCTGCGGCTCGATCCCTGTCACCACGGGCCGCATGGGCCGCAAGGGTCAGCACATCGCCATACGCGTTGAGCGCCCCATCAGCGTCGAAACCGCAAGCCGACTGACCGGAGGGAAACGATGAGCGCGACCGGATTGATTCTGGACGGGGTCCTGATGTTGCTGCTGATCGGGGCGGTTGCTTTCGGCATTCGCCTCGAGCGGAAACTGGCCGCGTTGCGGACTGGTCAGGCCGAGTTCGCCCGGGCTGTGAGCGAGCTCAACGCCGCCGCCGGAAAGGCCGAAAACGCGCTGATGGCGCTCAAATCGGCTGGTCAGGACACGGACCTTCTGCACGACCGTATCGTCAAGGGGCGCCAACTCAAGGCTGAACTGGAGGCGCTGATATCGCGGGCCCCCGCGCGGCCGGAACCGGCCGTCAGCGCGCCGTCGGCGGTGGCCAGCGCCCCCCATTCGGAGCCGCGCCTTCAGCCTCAGGAGGTCCCTGCGTCGGCGCCCCAACAGGCTGCGGAGCGGGCGTCGATGATCCTCCAGGCCCTGGCCGCTAACCAAACTGCTCAACAAAGCCTGAACCGCGCCCGGCGTAAGCTGGACGAAGACCTGTTCGCCGCCTGATTCTGAAAGCCCTCTCCGATGAAGATGCCCCGCATCCTGCCCCTGATCGCCATTGCCGTTGGCGGTATCGTCGCCGTGCGTGCCGTGGGACTGGCCCCCGACCTGTTCCAGGGCGCCCAGGCCTGGGCCCAGGAAGGTGTTGTGGCGGCCGGAGACGTGGCCCTGCCGACCATCGCCTCTGCGCCCGCCGTGTGCGCGCTGTCTGAAGAGCAGTTGGCCGAACAGGCAGGCATCTCCCCGGCTGAACTGCGGATCATCCAGCGTCTCTCGGATCGTCGCGGAGAGCTGGATGCGCGCGACGCGGATTTCGCCACCATGTTGCCGTTGATGGCTGCGGCGGAGCAGAAGCTGGACGAAAGGATCGCCGCGCTGAACGCCGTCAAGGCTGAGCTTGAGGGCATGCTGGGGCAAGCCGACGAGCGTGAACAGGCCGAGGTCAACCGGCTGGTCCAGGTCTATCAGGCCATGCGGCCGCGAGAAGCCGCAGCGGTGTTCAACACCCTGGCCGACTCGGTGCGTCTGCCGGTGGCCCAGGCCATGCGCCCGCGCGCCCTGGCCGCGATCATGGCCCAGATGCCGCCCGCCGAAGCTCGCGAACTGACCGAGAAACTGGCCGACCGGTATGAGGCCGAGGAACTGGCCGTCCGCGCCGAGGCGGCGGGGCGGGATGCGCTTGCTACAGCGCCCGCACCCACCCAGACGGCCGAGGCGGCGCCCCCAGCCCAACAGCCCGCACGTCGCCCCGCCGCGCGCCCCGCCCAGGCCCGTGCGCAGGCCCAGACGCCGCCCGCGCCGCCACCGGGCCCCCAGGCGTATGAGGCCGGGGACCAGCCGGCCGGCCAGGCGGAGCCCGCACGCCAGACGGTGCAGTAGAGCAAGGCCCTTTCGATACCGTGCGGGCTCGGCTAAATGCGGCTCAGTACATCGCCGAAAGAGCCGTCATGTCCGAAACGCCCCCCGACCGTCTGTCCGTCAATCCCGCCAGTCCGCACCATGACGAGGCCGTGCTCGCGCGCGGGGTCGGCATCCGCTTCAAGGGCGAGGAGAAGACGAACGTCGAGGAGTACTGCGTGTCCGAAGGCTGGGTGCGTCTGGCCGTGGGCAACCGTGTGGACCGCAAGGGCAACCAGCTGACCGTCAAGCTGCAGGGGCCCGTGGTCCCCTACTTCAAGGACGACGGCGAAGCCTGATCGACCTGCCGTCCGACAGGGCGTCGGACCAGCATCGGCTAGTCGGTGATCCGTGCGCGCCCGGTGTCGAGGGCGGGCACGGGGCTCCGTCACCGACGCGCAGGGGACGGAGGTGTGAGCCGGGCGATCACAGTCCCGGCTCCCGCAAGACCACCGCACGGCTGGACTTTCCGTCCCGGGTCGGCTGAAAGTGCGCCTCGACATGGGGGCTTCAGGACGGGCTTGGGCCGGCCAGCCTCCGCCCTATCCGATAGAACATGGACGCCTGATGACCGACGCCACGCCGGCCACGCCCACTGGTTCAACCCCTCCCGGCGGCCCGCCGCCAGGCAAGCGCAACGCTTTCACCCGCTTCCTCGACGGGGTGGAGTGGCTGGGCAATTGCCTGCCGCACCCGGTCACCCTGTTCTTCCTGCTGGCCGTGGCCATCGTGCTGCTGTCCGGCCTGTTCGGGGCCATGGGCGTGGCGGTGGAGGATCCGCGACCGCTGGGCGCGTCCGGCCGGTCCGAGGACGGCATGATCCGCGCGGTCAGCCTGATGACCGACGACGGCCTGCGCCGCATCTTCACCAGCCTGGTGGACAATTTCACCAGCTTCGCGCCGCTCGGAGTGGTTCTGGTGGCCATGCTGGGCGTAGGGGTCGCGGAACGCTCGGGCCTGCTGTCGGCGGCGGTCCGCGGCATCGTGCTCGGCGCCTCGCCCAAGGTGGTGACGATGGCTATCGTGTTCGCGGGCGTGCTGTCCAACACCGCGTCCGAGATGGGCTATGTGGTGCTGATCCCGTTGGCTGGCGCGGTCTATTACTCGCTGGGTCGACATCCGCTGGCGGGCATGGCGGCGGCGTTTGCCGGGGTGTCTGGCGGCTATTCGGCGAACCTTCTGATCGGCACGGTCGACCCGCTGCTGGCCGGGATCACCGAGGAGGCCGCGCGCCTGATCGACCCCACCTATGCGGTGACGGCCACGGCCAGCTACTTCTTCATGGTGGTCAGCGTGTTCCTGGTGACCATCATCGGCTCGCTGGTCAGCATCTATATCGTTGAGCCCAAGCTCGGCGCCTATGACAAGAGCAAGGCCGATCCCGAGATTCTCAAGGGGGGCTCCATGGACGCCCTGACCGACAAGGAGAAGAAGGGTCTGAAGGTGGCCGGTCTGGCGGTGCTGGGCGTGTTCGCCGTCATGGCCCTGACGCTGATTCCGGACTGGGGCCTGCTGCGCGATCCGGTGACCGGGGACCGCATCCGCTCACCCTTCTTCAGCGGCTTCGTCACCTGGATTCTGCTGTTCTTCCTGGTGGTGGGTTTCGCCTATGGCCGCACGGTCGGCACCATGAAGAACGACCGGGACGTGATCGACGGCATGGCCTCGGCCATATCTACCCTGGGCCTCTATGTGGTGATCGTCTTCTTCGCCGCCCAGTTCGTGGCCTTCTTCGGCTGGTCGAACCTGGGTGCCATCACGGCCGTCAACGGCGCAACCTTCCTGCAGAACAGCGGCCTGACGGGGCCGGCGGTGTTCATGGGCTTCATCCTGATCTGCTGTTTCGTGAACCTGATGATCGGGTCCGCCTCAGCCCAATGGGCCATGACCGCGCCGATCTTCGTGCCCATGCTGATGCTGATCGGCTATTCGCCCGAGGTGATCCAGACCGCCTACCGGATCGGGGATTCCACCACCAACATCATCACCCCGATGATGAGCTATTTCGGCCTGATCCTGGCGTGGGCGACCCGCTACAACAAGGATGTAGGCATCGGCACGATGATCGCGATGATGCTGCCCTATTCGATCTTCTTCACGATCGGATGGACCATCCTGTTCTTCCTGTGGGTTTTCGGCTTTGGCCTGCCGGTGGGACCGGGGTCGCCGACCTATTACACGCCAGGCTGACCGCTCAGTCGGTCAGGGTGATCGCAGACAGCAGGCGGCCGAAGTCCGGCTCTCCGCGTTTGAAGGCCCGGCGGTTGGAGAAGAAGCGCGCCTCGTCGGTGCAGGTGTCGTGTCCGGTCCAGGCGGCTTGAGCGACGCCTGCCTCGGCCAGCCGCCACAGGATGAATCCGGGCAGGTTGAACAGGCGCTTGTCGGCCACCTCGCCCGGCCGGAAGAAGCGCCCGGCGCCGGGATCATGGTGCTCGAACCGGTCCTGGAAGTCGGCGCCCACCTCATAGCTGTCCGGCCCTATGCAGGGGCCGACCACGGCTACAATGCGCTCGGGAATGGCGCCCATGGCCTGCATGGCCGCCACGCCGCTGTGGACCACGCCGTTGAGGGCGCCCTTCCAGCCCGCGTGCACCGCGCCCACGACCCGGGCGTGGGGGTCGGCCAGCAGGATCGGCGCGCAGTCAGCGGTCAGGGCCCCGCAGACCAGGCCGGGCCGATCAGTCACCACGCCGTCGCCCTCGGGCCTCTGATCGCCCCACGGGGCCTCGGCCACGCGAATGAGGGTCGAGTGGATCTGATAGGCGGTGAACAGGCGGCCCTCCCCGGCGCCGAACACGGCGGCGCAGCGGCGGCGGTTCTCGCGCACGGCCGGCGGGTCATCGCGGGAGCCGAGGCCCACGTTCAGGCTGTCGTAGATGCCGGTGGAGACGCCGCCGTTGCGGGTGAAGAAGGCGTGGCGGACGCCGGGCCGGTCCAGCAGGGGATGGGTCAGGGACTCGGCCATGTCAGCCCTCGAAGCCGGGGATGGACAGGCTCTTCGGGCCGAACACGCAGGCGGCCTTGAACAGATCGCCCATCTGGTCCGGCGCGGTCAGGCGGCGCAACTGGCGCTCGATCACGGGCGCGGCGTCGGGGCGGGGCTGCATCAGCCTCTGGGCGCGGGTCTCGACCCCCAGGGCGCGCAGGAAATCGCCCTGGCCGCGACAGCCGGTGACGTCGGCGCCGGACCGCACGGCGGCCTCCAGAACCACCGGGAAGTCGGCCCACTGGGTCAGGTCGGCCTCGCCCGGCGTGGACAGGGGATCGACCTTCTCGTGCCGCTTCAGGGCCTGAAGCGTATCGCCGGGCCCGGGCCGGTCGCGGCCGTAGTCGATCAGTAGCGCGGCGCCGGACGCCTCGCGGGTCAGGGCGCCCAGGTCGCGGCCGAAGGCGGCCTGTTGCTCGGATATCTCGAAGATCTGACCGGGTGCGATGTCGAAGGCGGGCTTGTGGAAGCCGGCGCTGGGGGCGGTCAGGCCGAAGGTCAGGCCGTCGGCGTCGTCCAGCCCCACGCGCCGCTCGGCCCAGCCGGTGGCGGTACGCATGAACTGGCGCGCGGGCAGGCAGTCCAGCACCTCATTGGCGATCAGGATGACGGGGGCGTCGGTCTCGATGGCATGCAGGGATTTGACCCAGCGCGGCTGACGGTCGTGGTCGGACAAGCGCCGGGCCTGAACCTCGCGCAGCGGCGCGCTGGGCTCGATCAGGACCAGATCGCAGGCCTCCAGAAAGGCGGGGGCCAGGCGGGCGGCGCGCAGGGCGTCGTCCATCAGGGTTCCGTCGCCCGGCCCGACCTCCACCAGCCGGAAGCGGTCCGGCGCCCCGAGGCGGGTCCAGACCTCCACCGCCCACAGGCCGATCAACTCGCCGAACATCTGGCTGACCAGGGGCGCGGTGATGAAGTCGCCCCGCGCCCCGAGGTTCGGCCGGGTGGCGTAGTAGCCGTCTTCAGGATCATGCAGGCAGCGGGCTACATAGTCCGCCACCGTCATCGGTCCGGTCAGGGCGATCTCGCGCCGCAGGCGGTCGATCAGCGGCATGGGATCACCCTTGCGCGGGCGGTCGGCTCCAGGCCCGCCAGATCAGCCAGGCGCCGATCAGCATCATGGGAATGGACAGCAGCATGCCCATGGTCACCATGCCCTGCAGGGCGTCCGGCATGTGGGTGTCGGGCTCCCGCACCGTCTCCAGCACCGCCCGCGACAGGCCGTAGCCCAGCAGGAAGATGCCGGTGACGTAGCCGGGCTTGGCCAGCAGGCGCCATTTCCAGACCGCAAGGGCCAGAAGCACGAACAGCACCAGGCCCTCGAGTGCGGCTTCATACAGTTGGCTGGCGTGCCGGGGTTCAAGACCGGCAGGGCAATAGCCGTAAAGCTGCAGGATACGGTCGTTGCAGAACACGACGCCCAGCGGGCTATCCGTCGGGCGGCCCCACAGCTCGCCGTTGATGAAGTTGGCGATGCGACCGAAGAACAGGCCGATGGGCGCCACCGGCGCGATCAGGTCGCCCAGGGACAGGGGATTGATTTTCTGGCTGCGCGCGAAGAAGAACAAGGCGATGGCGACGCCGATTAGCCCGCCATGGAACGACATGCCACCGGTCCACACCTGAAGGATTTCGAGCCGCTCCCCGATGCCCGAGCCGGTGAAGATCTGGCCGAGCAGATCGGGCCGGTAGAACAGGACGTAGCCCAGACGTCCGCCCCCGATGATGCCCAGCGTCACCCACAGCACCAGATCATCGATCTGAGGCCCGGTGACCGGAGGGGTGCGCGGCGTCCAAAGGCTGTCCCGCTTCGACAGCATGACCGCATAGCGCCAGCCCAGAACGATGCCGGCCACATAGGCCAGTGCGTACCAGCGGATGGGCAAAGGCCCAATCTGGAACAGGACTGGATCGAATTCCGGAAAGACCACGCGCGACTCCCTGGTGGTTGCCGGTCTCGTTTAGCAAGCGCGGCCGGACCCGTCGCCCCTGATCTGAGGCGACGGGCCGGTTGTCGTGCGTCAGCCGCCGAACAGGCCCGCGACCCAGACGCGCACGGCGGCCTCGTCCGTGGGATCGCCGGTGTAGGACAGGCCCTGGCCCGGAGTGTGCGGCTCGTTGGAGGCGCGCTCGCGGTTGGTCCAGGCCTTGTGCCCATAGACCACGCGGCCGAAGCCCGAGGGCAGGGCGGTGATGGTCGGTTCGATGAACAGGGTGTCGGCGCTGGTGGTCTGGCCCGCCAGGCGCACATTCGGCAGGTCCTTCAGCACATCCACCGCGTCCAGGCAGCCGCCTGAGCAGCCGCCGTCTACCAGCACCACCACATTACCGCGCACAGGATTGGCGCCGGTTTCTATCTCCCCCATCGCGGGGATCGGCCGGGTGAAGGTTTGCTGACCGGCCTGGATGGCTTGATCGAAGGCTTCGACCACAGCCTGGGTCTCGGCGATGGTGGCCGGGTTGTTGGCCACGAACGCGGGGTCGCCCTGCATACGGGCCAGGGCCTGGGCAAACCATTCACGGTTGGCGGGTGTAGCCCGGTAGCCGAGATTGACGCCGGTCGGCTGGGCCGCACCGATCATTTCCGGCGTCCAGATGCGGGCCGCGGCGCGCAGGGCGTAGCTGGCGGCCGAAGCCGAGGTTCCATCCGCGCCGCGCAGGTCGATCACCACCCCGGAAGCACCGCGGATGGCCGATTGCTGGGCGTCCACCTGGGCCAGGAAGGCGTCCCAGTCGGCGTCGTCTGCCAAGGTGTGGACGTTCACCCACGCGAGGCCATCGACCATCTCGACCGCCAGCGGAACTGACGGCGGTACATAAACCGAGGCGCGATAGGCGGCCTCGCGGTGTTCGGGCGTGGCAAAGTCGGTCACGATGTTCACACTGCGGTTGCGACGACCATCCGTGAACCGGCACGTGGCGGGCATGCCGCCGGCCATGGGGTTGCCCCGGTCCCAGAACAGGTAGGGAGCGGTCTCGATGCGATGCGCTTCAAGCGACAAGTCACCTTCCCACCGGTCCAGGCGGCGCTGGGCGATTTCCTCGGCCGGCGTTCCGTCGCAGGAGTCCAGAACCCAGCCCACCTGCGGCACGTTGCGGCGCACGGCTGGATTGACCCAGCTCACCACATAGGCGCCGTCGCGCCACGCGGTGGCGAAGTTGGCCCAAGCCACCGCGTCCCACGGCTGGCGACCGGCCCAGGTCGGGCTGAGGCTGATGTTGGCGTCGCGGAAGCCGTAACCGTAGCCCCGCAGCAGATAGGCGTAGGCGTTGGGCGAGTTGATCCGGCCCAGATTGCCCTGGGCTTCTGCATAGCCTTCGTCCAGCCAGGTGCGGAACTGGGCGCTGGAGGGCGCTTCGATGACCGCAGCCGGGTGGTTCTGGCTCAGCGCCTCGCGGGCGGCGGTCAAATCCTGTTCGGCGGCGGCGCGCCAGTCCTGGGCTCCGGCCCCACCGGCCGAGACCGTCAGAGCCAGGGCGGATGCTGCAGTGGCGAGGAGGGTTTTCACGGCGGTGTCTCCGAGTGAGTTCAAGCACAGATGACGGGTGTTAAACCCTATCAGCCCATGCTCGCCAACCCCCGGACGGACACCCGCGGACGTTTACACAGACCGGCATGGGCCGTAAGCGAAGCCCGGCGAGCGGCGACAGACCGCGTCAGGGAAGTCATCACGGCATGTTCTCCAAGATCCTCATCGCCAACCGGGGCGAGATCGCGGTCCGGATTATCAAGACCTGCCGGCGCATGGGCATCGCGACGGTGCAGGTCTATTCCGAGGCGGACGCCGGCTCGCTGGCGGTGGAGATGGCGGACGAGGCGGTGCTGATCGGCCCGGCGCCGGCGAACCAGTCCTATCTGCTGGCCGACAAGATCGTGGAGGCGGTGCGCCAGACCGGCGCGGAAGCCGTTCACCCGGGCTTCGGCTTCCTGAGCGAGAACGCGGGCTTCGCCCGGCGTCTGCGCGACGAGGGCATCGCCTTCATCGGCCCCAACCCCGAGGCTATCGACGCCATGGGCGACAAGATTAGCTCCAAGAAGCTGGCCGCCGAGGCGGGGGTCTCCACTGTGCCGGGCCATATGGGACTGATCGAAACGCCGGAAGAGGCCGTCAGGATCGCCCGTGAGATCGGCTATCCCATCATGATCAAGGCCTCGGCCGGGGGCGGCGGCAAGGGAATCCGCGTGGCCCACTCCGACGCTGACATGGCGGAGGGCTTCGCCGCCGTGAAGGCCGAGGCGAAGAACGCCTTCGGCGACGACCGGGTTTTCCTCGAGAAGTTCATCATCGACCCGCGCCACATCGAGATTCAGGTGCTGGGCGACAAGCACGGCAACGTCATCCACCTGTTCGAGCGGGAATGCTCAATCCAGCGCCGCAACCAGAAGGTCATCGAGGAGGCCCCGTCGCCCCTGCTGGACGAGGCCACCCGCGCCGCCATGGGCGCCCAGGCTGTCGCCCTGGCCAGGGCGGTGAACTATGACTCGGCCGGCACGGTGGAGTTCGTGGCCGGGCAGGACAGGAGCTTCTTCTTCCTGGAGATGAACACCCGCCTGCAGGTGGAGCATCCGGTGACGGAATTGATCACCGGCGTCGATCTGGTCGAACAGATGATCCGCTCCGCCTGGGGCGAAAAACTCAACCTGACCCAGAAGGATCTGAAGATCGACGGCTGGGCCATCGAGAGCCGCATCTACGCCGAGGATCCCTATCGCGGCTTCCTGCCCTCCATCGGCCGGCTGGTGCGCTACGACCAGCCCGACGAGGGTGAGCAGGACGGCTATGTGGTCCGCAATGATTCCGGGGTCCGCGAGGGCGACGAGATCAGCATGTTCTACGACCCCATGATCGCCAAGCTGTGCGCCTGGGCCCCGACCCGCGAGGGCGCCATCGACGGCATGGGCCGGGCGCTTGAGGACACCCATCTGGAAGGCGTCGGCCACAACGTCCCCTTCCTGGCGGCGGTGATGGAGCAGGAACGGTTCCGGTCCGGCGTGCTGTCCACCAGCTACATCAAGGACGAGTTTCCCGATGGCTTCGACGGCCTGCCGGTAGCGGATTTCGGGCGCGACGTGATGATCGCGGCGGCCGCGGCCATGAACGAAATCCTCGCCGAACAGTCGGGCGATCCCTCTGACCGGTTCGAATGGGCCGTCCTGATCGGCTGCGAACGCCAGGGGATCATGGTCGGTTATGACGATGACGAGAGCCTGGTGATTGATCTGGACGGGGACCACACCCTGACCCTGACCGACATCGACTGGCGTCCCGGCCTGGCCCAGTTCCGGGCGGTGCTCGCCAATGGTCCTGAGGAAGGCCGGCCATTCACCGCCGAGGTGAAGCGCGCACCGGACGGCTTCGACATCCGCTGGCGGGCCTCGAAGGCGCGGGTGAGGATTCTGGCTCCCCACATCGCCGACCTCTACGCTCGCCTGCCCGAGAAGCAAGCGGCCGACACCTCCAAACTGATTCAGTCGCCCATGCCGGGGCTGGTGGTTTCCATCAATGTGAAGCCGGGCCAGGCGGTCCAGTCTGGCGAGGCCGTGGCGGTGATCGAGGCCATGAAGATGCAAAATATCCTGCGCGCCGAACACGACGGAACGGTCAAGACGGTCAGCGCCGCCACTGGCGACAGCGTGGCCGCCGACGACGAGCTGGTGGAATTCGAATAGTGCGCCGTTTCGCCTCTGGCGTAGATATTGGAACCTTGTTCCTGGCTCCGAAGGGGCGGATCGACCGGCGGCCGTTCATCGTCGGTGTGATCATGCTGATCGCTCTGCTTGCGCTGTTTCAGCTGATGGCGGTGGGACAGTGGTGGCATGTGCCGTTGGGCTGGGTGGTCTATCCGGTCTGGGTCTACGCGGCGGTCTGCGTACTGGCCAAACGGCTGCATGACCGGGGCCGTAGCGGCTGGTGGGCGGGGGGCGTCGTGATCGGATTCAACTTCATCTGGCCGTACCCCGACAGCCTGATCGGGGTGGCAGGGCTGGCGGTCGTGCTTTGGGCCACAGTGGAACTGGGCTGGATGCAAGGCGAGGAAGGGGCGAACCGGCATGGTCCGCCCCTTAACGTTCCAACGACGCCCGCGTCCTAGGGCCTGTCGCGCGGCGGCAGGTCGGACGCCGCCCGGATTATCTGAACGAACGCGGCGCGCTCGCCATAGGGATCATCGCCTCGTGCGCCCTGGGCCAGCTCCAGCACCTGGTCCCAGCCGTAGCCGGCGCCGAGCCACGGATCGCGGCGCAGGCGCTGGCCGAAGGCTGCGACGGCCAGCGCCCACCGTGTGCTTTCCGGCGCGGAAGCCGAGGCCGGACCGGACACCGGCGTCTGCATCAGCACCGACTCGGCCTCACCCGGCAGCTTGTAGCGCACCTGGACGAAGGCCAGTTCTTCGGATGTTGTGCGCGGCGCCTGGCGGGTGTCATAGCGCCGCTCCGACAGCTGGGTCGGACCGCCGACCGGCGTGATTTCATACAGCGCCGTCACCGAGGCCCCCGAGCCCACCTCGCCCGCATCCACCGCATCATTGTTGAAGTCGGCTTCATCCAGCAAGCGCGTCTCGTAGCCGATCAGCCGCCATTCGGCGACATGGGCGGGGTTGAACTCCACCTGGATTTTCACGTCATCGGCGATGGGGAAGGCGCCCCGGTCGAAGGCCGGGCCGAACAGGCGCCGGGCCTCGTTCAGACTGTCCACATAGGCCGCCGTGCCGTTGCCCGCCTGGGAAATGGTCTGCATGCGGGTGTCCTGATAATTGCCACGTCCGAAGCCGTACACCGACAGATAGATGCCGCTGTCGCGCTGCAGTGACACGTACTCCTCGATGGAGCGGTTGTCGGTGACACCCACGTTGAAGTCGCCATCGGTGAACATGAGGATGCGGTTCACCCGGTCGACAGCGTAGTTCACCCGCGCCTGATCATAGGCGTTGGTCATGCCCGTGGCCCCGGCGGTGCCGCCATAGGCGCGCAGGCTTTCAACCGCACAGCGGATGCGCAGCTTGTCCGTACCCGGCGTGGCCTGCAGCGTCGTGCCGGCGCCCTGGGCGTAATAGGTCACGGCCACCGTGTCCTGGGGCCGCAGCCGATCGATGATCAGGTTCATGGACCGCTGGGCCAGCTCCAGCTTGTCCGGACTGTTCATGGAGCCGGATACATCGACCAGGAAGGTCAGGTTCAGCGGGCGGCGCTGATCCTCGGGCAGTTCATACCCTTGAAGGCCCACATGGACGATCCGGCGACCCTCGGCCCAGGGCGAGTCCACCACAGCGGTGGTGACCGCGAAGGGCTCATCGGCGCTGTCAGGCTGAACGTAGCCGTAGTCGAAATAGTTGATCATCTCCTCGACGCGCACGGCGTCGACGGGCGGCGACATGCCGTCATTTATGAAGCGGCGGACGTTGGAATAGCTTGCCGTATCCACGTCGATGGAAAAGGTCGAGACCGGCTCATCCATCGTCCGGCGCACTGCATTGGGCGTGGCCTGGGGATAGGTTTCGGGCGTGCCGGCGATCACCGGGCCGGGTGCGATGCGAGAACCTGTGACCACGACTTCCTGTGGCGAAGCCGCACCGACGGGCGGCGGCGGCGCCGGAGGCGGCGGAGGTGGAGGCGGAGGCGGAGGCGGAGAACCTGGGGCGACCACGGGCGGGCCCGAGTATTCGTGACGGTGCTGGTTCCCGGTCGCTTGTACAGGCGGCGTCGGAAACCGCGACCGGACATTTACCGGCTCCTTGTAGATTTCAAAACCCAGAGCGGCGCAGGCTGCCCGGGTCGGCGCACCGTCCCCCGGCCGGTGGGACGTCCCCTGCGGGGCCGGCTGCGCCCCAGCCATCGTCACCATCCCGAGACTGGCGGCCAGACTGACCCCGGCCCTGAACGTCTTTGATCCAAACATGGAAAGCTCCCGATCAACCCCTGTGCGTCCATCACGCAAGCCAAGATTGGTCGAAACTGTGGCGAATTATCCAGATGGAATCCGATGGCTACGATCGGTTGGCCGCGTCCAGCGCTTCGCCGCGTGAGGAAAGCCGAGGGCGTGCGACCGCGGCCAGGCGGGTCGGGCGCGGAACAGCAGGGGCCTGGATGCTCTCGATCGATTGCCGACCTTCGGGCAACTGCAGGGTCAAGCTGATCCTGAATTCGGCCCGTGTCCGGGGACGCAGAGGCCGAAGTGAAGCGGAAAAGGTTGAAATCCGTTCCCTCACCCGGATGTGGCGAGGCGTCGGTTCTGCACCCCTGCGCTTGAGAGTGACGGCGCAGCCGCGCTGCTCATCGCCACCCAAAGGGGCAATCTGCGCGATCTCATCCAGGCTAAGGATGATGCGATGCCCATCCGCGTGAGTCAGTTCGATGAAGGTCATGTTCACCTGCCCTATGAAATATAGCACGGTTATCGATCTTCGGTAAGAAGGGCCTCGCTCGGTGATTTCCCGCCGATCAAGGCTCGTGGCGGCAGAGCTGGAAGCCTATATTGGCCCCGCGACAAGGGGGATCAGATGGCGGACGCATCGACGGGAATGGAGCTGGGCCACGCGGTGGTTCTGCTGGGCGCGGCGGTGGTGGCGGCGCCGCTCTTCCGCAAGCTGGGTCTGGGTTCGGTGCTGGGATATCTGGCCGCCGGGCTTCTGATCGGTCCGTTCGGGCTGGGCCTGTTCGACGATCCCATGACCATCCTGCACGTGGCTGAGCTGGGTGTGGTGATGCTGTTGTTCATCATCGGCCTGGAGATGCGCCCCTCACGGTTGTGGAGCTTGAGGCGGGAGATTTTCGGCCTCGGCGCGGCCCAGGTGGCCGCTTGCGCCCTGCTGCTCACGGGGGTCGGCATAGCGTTCGGCTTTGCGCCCGCCGTGGCGCTGATCGGCGCCTGCGGCTTCGTGCTGTCGTCCACGGCCGTCATCATGCAGATGCTGGACGAACGCGGCGAGCGGATGGAGCCGCAGGGGCAGAGGGCGGTCTCGATCCTGTTGCTGGAGGATCTGGCCATCGTGCCGCTGCTGGCGCTGGTCGCCTTCATGGGGGCGGCCATGGGCACGGACTCCGGCGAAGCGGCGCGCCCGGTCTGGCAGGCGGTGCTGATCGGGCTTCTGGCCATCGCGGCCCTGGTGGGGGCAGGGCGCTATCTGCTGAACCCGCTGTTCCGGATCCTGGCCAACAGCGGCGCGCGCGAGGTGATGACGGCCGCGGCCCTGCTGGTGGTGCTGGGGGCCGCCCTGTTCATGCAGGTGGGCGGGCTGTCCATGGCCATGGGCGCGTTCCTGGCCGGGGTGCTGCTGTCGGACTCCACCTTCCGCCATCAGCTGGAGGCGGACATCGAGCCGTTCCGGGGCATCCTGCTCGGCCTGTTCTTCCTCAGCGTCGGCATGGCGCTGGATCTGGCCGTGGTGGCGTCGGACTGGATCCTGATCGCCGGGGCGGTGGTCGCCTTCATGGCCGTGAAGGGCGTCGCGATCTACGCCATCGCGCGCGTGTTCAAGGCCAGACACCGCGAGGCGCTGGAGCGGGCGGCCTTGTTCGCTCAAGGGGGCGAGTTCGCCTTCGTGCTGTATGCTGCGGCCCTGACCGCCGGGGTATTCGACGGGCGCACCAGCGCGGTGATGACGGCGGTGGTGATCCTGTCCATGGCCCTGACGCCCGTGGTCACCCTGATCGTCACCCGGTTCTTCCTGCCCGATGAAAAGGGCCTGTCGCCCGATGACGCGGACGGCGTGGACCGGGCCGACGACCTGCACGGGCGGGTGCTGATCATCGGCTTCGGCCGGTTCGCCCAGGTGGTCAGCCAGCCGCTGCTGGCCCGCGACGTGGATGTGTCGATCATCGAGAACGATGTGGAGATGATCCAGGCCGCGGGTAATTTCGGTTTCAAGGTCTACTACGGCGACGGGGCGCGGCTGGACGTGCTGCACGCGTCAGGGGCGGGGACCGCCGAGGCGGTTCTGGTGTGCGTGGACAAGCCCGAGGTCGCCGATCACATCGTCGAGCTGGTCAAGGCGGAATTCCCCCTGACGCGGCTGTATGTCCGCGCCTTCGACCGGGGCCATTCGCTGCGGCTGGTCAAGGCGGGTGTGGACTACGAGCTGCGAGAGACCTTCGAATCCGCCCTGAAATTCGGCGGTCAGGTGCTGGCCGACATGGGCCTGGACGAGCGCGGCGTGACGGAAACCCTGGACGATGTGCGCCGCCGCGACGAGCAGCGATTCGAAGCCCAGATCACCGGCGGTCTGACGGCGGGTCGGTCCCTGATGCGTGGCAATGCGGTAACGCCCCAGCCCGCGCCCTATGTGCCGCCGAAGCGCGAGGCCAGGCCGCTCAGCGAGGAGACCGCCGACGTGCTGGAGGACGAGGACTCGCCCGCCTGAGGCTCAACGAAAAACGGCGCCCCAGAAGGAGCGCCGTTCTGTCTTCGCAGGGTGTGATCCTGATTACTGACCGGATTGCGCCGCCGCCAGGCCTACACGGGCCTGAAGGTGCTGGTCTTGTCCAATGGCGCCGGAGATTTCGTTGAAACGTTCCAGCGTCAGGCCGGAGGATTCAATGGCGGATGCCATCTGGGCTTGCTGTTCAGCGCTAGGGGCTGCGCCGTTCAGAGCCTGGGCGATCGGTTGCACGGCCGTCATCGCGGCGGCGAACTGGCCGGCCTCTGCGTCGGTCACGCCGGCGCCGACGGAACCGGCCGCGGACGGGGTGGTGGACGCCACGCCGATGCGGGCCTGAAGCACCGGATCGGTCGAGACCGCTTGAGAGATCGTGTTGAAACGGTCGATCTCGAGGCCCGAGGCTTCGACAGCGGCGGCCATTTCAGCCTGCTGCTCGGGGGTCGGCTGACCGCCCTGAACCTGCTGGGCGACCGTCTGCATACGCTCCATGGCGCCAGCGAAGGCAGCCAATTCGGCATCGGTCGGTTCACCCGCGGCGACCGGGGCGGCGGCTTCGGCCTGCGCCGAGACGCCAGCCTGGGTGTCGGCTTCCTGAGCCATGGCGGCTCCGGCGAAAAGGGCGGCGGAGGAAACGGCGGCGATAAGCTTGAGACGCATGAATTGTCCTTCGAATTGTCCACTCGGTTCAGTGAGAACCGTCAAACGCGAACTAGGTTCACGACTTCCCGTGTGAATGTGGCGTTGAATCAATGGGAAGTGGGAGGACCAGAGGGTACCCCGACGGAAGCCGTCCATGCAACTAAGGCGGTAATCGGGCCCAAGCCGGCGTGAAAACGCCCACGTTTCCCGTTATGTAGGGTTCCTCCACGCGCCAGCGCCCCAGGATCGCCTCAACAAAGTGACGCTTCCCGCACACCGTTTTTCCGTCGCGCCTATGATGGACTGGACCGACCGGCACTGCCGGGCGCTTCATCGTGTCCTGAGCCGGCATGCCCTGCTCTATACGGAAATGGTCACGGCGCCGGCGGTGGTTCACGGCGACCGCGAGCGCCTGCTGGGGTACAATCCGGTCGAGCATCCCGTGGCCCTGCAACTGGGCGGGTCCGAGCCCGACCAGTTGGCCGAGGCCGCCCGGATCGGCGAGATGTTCGGCTATGACGAGATCAATCTGAACGTTGGCTGCCCGTCTGACAGGGTTCAGTCCGGTCGTTTCGGGGCATGCCTGATGCGCGAGCCCGAGCTGGTCGCCGACTGCATGGCGGCGATCCGCGAGGCGGTGACCCTTCCTGCGACCGTAAAGTGCCGCATCGGCGTGGACGGCCAGGACCCTAACGAAAGCCTGTTTGCGACTGTGGACGCCAGCGCGGCCGTCGGTGTCACGACCTTCATCGTCCATGCCCGCAAGGCCTGGCTGAAGGGGCTGTCGCCCAAGGAGAACCGCGACGTGCCGCCGCTTGACTACGCTCTGGTCCGGCGCCTGAAGCGGGAACGGCCGCACCTGACCGTCGTCATCAACGGGGGCGTGTCCGATCTGGACGCCGCCGAGTCGCATCTGGCGCCGGACGAGCACGGCGTCGCGCTGGACGGCGTCATGGTGGGGCGCGCGGCCTATCACGAGCCGGTGCTGCTGGGACAGGCGGACCGGCGGCTGTTCGGCGCGGACTCGCCCGACGTGGACCCCTTCGACGCCATCGTGCGGTACCGGCCCTACATGGCAGCGCGGCTGGAGGAGGGCGTGCACCTGCCCGCCATGACCCGGCACATGCTGGGCCTGATGCACGGGCGGCCGGGCGCGCGCACCTTCCGCCGGATCCTGACGGTGGAGTCGATCCGCCCAAATGCGGGGCTCGAGGTTGTGGATCAGGCCGTCGAGGCCGTGCGCGAAGCCGAGGCCAGGCGAGACGCCCGCGCGGAACAGGCCGCGTGAACGGCCTTCCGGTCGCCGACCTGCTGCTGATGGCGGCGGCTCTGGCCGGGGCCGGAGCCGTGGCGGGGGTGATCGGCGGCCTGTTCGGCGTCGGCGGCGGCACGGTGCTGGTGCCCGCCCTGTTCTATGCCTTCTCGGTGCTAGGCGTGGGCGGTGAGAGCAACCTGCATGTGGCCATCGGCACCTCCCTGCTGACCATCGTCGCCACCTCCTGGAAGTCGCTGGCCACGCACCGGGCGCACGGCGCGGTGGACGAGAGGGTGCTGCGCACCTGGACGCCCTGGGTGGCCTTCGGTGGTCTTGTGGGTGCGGCGATTGCGGGTGTGACCTCCATGGGGGGGCTGGCCATCGTCTATGGCGCCTGTCTGCTGCTGGTGGCGGCCCAGATGGGCCTGCTGCCGGAGCGGATCACCCTCAGGTCCGACCTGCCCACCGGCTGGGGCCGGCGAGGCGCAGGCACGCTGATCGGCGGGCTGTCCGCCATGATGGGCATAGGCGGCGGCAGTCTGGGCGGCATGACCATGGTGCTGTGCGGACGGCCCATCCATCAGGCGGTGGCCACTGCCTCGGGTTTCGGTCTGGCCATCGGCGCCGCGGCGGCCCTAGGTTTCGCGGTGTTTGGATGGGGCGCGGAGGGACGGCCGCCGCTATCCCTGGGCTACGTCAATGTTCCGGCCGCTGCGATCATGGGCCTTCTGACCGCCCTGACGGCGCCCATCGGCGCGCGGCTAGCCCATCGCCTGGACCGGCGCGTGCTCAAGAAGGCGTTCGCCGTCTACCTGCTGGCCACCGCGATTTCGGTGGTCGTAAAGGCGCTCTAGGGACGAAGCGTCAGGCTTTGGGGGGTCGCCTCAATGCGCGACAGCCGGCCCAGATAGCTCATGCCCAGCAGCGACGCGGGCAAGCCCCGCTCCACAACCAGCGCCTGAACCCGCTCGACCCGTGCGCCCGCGACAGCCACATGCGCCAGTTCGATGCGCGCTGCGCGGCCCTCGCCATTGGCGGTGACCACCGTGTGGTCGAAGTCATCGGATTCCAGCATGAAGCCCAGACGCAGGGCGTCGTCACGGGTCAGGGCGACCACGGTCGCGCCCGTGTCCACCAGAACCCGCACAGCCCGGCCGTTGATGTCGGCTTCGGCCCAGTAGTGGCCGTCGGCGGCGCGACTGATCTGGGCCGGCCGAGCGCTCGCAGCGGGTGTCGGCGCGCCGGTCGCCATCAGGGCGGGCGTGAAGGGCAGGCTGTCCGCATCCCGAAGCTGGCTTGCGCCGTATCCGAGCGCCGCCGCTATCGACAACGCCAGGGCGAAGGGAACGCCGGATTGAAGATCGGAAAACGACATGGGCTCGAGCTGACTGTGCGGGCGAACCTGACCCGCGCTCTCAGTGTCGCCTCAAGCGATTGGGTTCTGATGAAGAGGATTGGTGAACAATTCCCGAACCGGCCTCGCGCTCGCCTTCGACCTTGATCACGACTGTTCTATGGTTCTTACAGCCCGTACATGTTTGCCTCAAAATAGTCGAAAATAGAATGCGTCATAAAATTGTATTCATGAAATTCAATTCACTATGCGAGTAGAAAATTGAGTAATAGAAATCGTGTGCACTCAAATCTGGAGAAAGCCATGAAGATCGTTACTCTTTCATTCGTCGCTGCATTGGCGGCGGGCGTGGGCTCGGTTTCGGCAACGGAACGTCTGTCGGACGCCGAGTACCTTGCATTGGGCCGTTGCGCCGGACTCGCGGCCGGCCTGGACCAGAATGCTGACAACTGGCGTGCCGCGTTCCGCGCCGGCGCTCACGGCCGGTCAACGATGGCCCGGGATGAGGGTGACCGACATCACGACGAAGCGCGACGCAGCGCTCGACGCTCGGACGAGGTTCGTCGGCGGCAACTGGCCGCAGAACTGCAAGGACGGTGCGCTGCCTTCGCCCCGACTCCGTCGTAAGTCATAATCCCGCGAGACCGCGCGCCCCGATCACCCCAGATCGGGGCGCACTCTGTTCACGGTGATTTCGGGTGTAGCAGGGCCGGGGTAATCTGACTTCGGCGGTCCTGAAGGTCCGACATGATCGCGCTGCGCTCTGCATCGGAATATCGTGACCAGCCGCTGATTTCACTCAGGGTTCTGAAGCACCCAAGGCAAAACCCGGTCTCGCCGTCCACCGCACAGACCTGGACGCATGGCGTTGGTATGGATCGCGGCGGCCCTGACGGCGGGCGACTTGAATTCGGGGTGTTGACGTCCGACATTGGTTCCGACGCGACACGACCAAGAGGGTGAAATCCCCAACCGGCGCGCCGCGTCTTCTTTCATCGTTCACGAAAGGAGACGCCAACATGAACGATAAGCACTTCAACCTCCAGAACGCCGTCATGGAGTTCGCCCTTCTCGGCGGCACGGCGTTCAACGCCCGGACGGTTCCTTCCAACCGGCTTCGTCGCCGGCCCCTGGAAAAGCTGTCCAATACGCTGAAGCTGCGCCGCATCTGGCGCTGATCCGCACGTCATCTCTTGCGATGGCGCGCCCCGGCCCTCAAAAGGCCGGGGTTTTGCTGTCTGGAGGGCGGTTCATGAGCGACCTGATCTCGACCGAGCGCCGCGGCGCTGTGCTGGTCATGACCCTGAGCCGGCCCGAGCGGCTGAACGCCCTGCCGGATCTGGGCGACGGCGACGCCTTCGCCGCCGTCTGTGAAGCGGTCAACGTCGACCCGTCGGTGCGCTGCGTCGTCCTCACCGGGGTGGGCAGGGCGTTCTCGGCGGGCGGTGACCTCAAGGCCATGAAGGACCGTCGCGATCTGTTCGAGGGGTCCGGCGCCGACATCCGCGAACGCTACCGCCGGGTGGTCCACCGCATCGTGCGGTCGCTGTTCGGACTGGAGGTCCCGTTGATCGCGGCGGTGAACGGCCCGGCCATGGGGCTGGGCTGCGATATCGCCGGACTGGCCGACATCCGCATCGCCTCGGACCGCGCCAGCTTCGGCGTTCCGTTTCTCAAGCTGGGCATCATTCCCGGCGACGGCGGGTCATGGCTGCTGCCGCGCAACGTCGGCTATGCGCGCGCCGCCGAGATGCTGTTCACCGCCCGGTCCATCGATGCGGAGACCGCCGAGCGATGGGGTCTGATCAATCGCGTGGTCGCCCACGACGTCCTGATGGACGAGGCCATGGCGACCGCGGAACAGGTGGCCGCCCATGCGCCCCAGGCCCTGCGCATGGCCAAGAGCCTTCTGCGGCAAGGGCGGGACATGAATTTCGATCAGATGCTGGAGATGTCGGCGGCCATGCAGGCCCTGGCGCACCTGACCGACGACCACATCGAAGGGGTGTCGGCGGTGCTGGACAAGCGGCCGGCGGATTTCACCGGCCGCTGAAGTATCGTTACGGCGTGCGCATGGCCTGATCCGGCCCGACGCCGACGCTGACTTCGCGCTCGGCGCCCGCGGTCTCGCCCGGCTTCATGAACTTCACCAGCACCCGTTGACCGATCAGGAACGGCGCGTCGTCGGCCGAGACCACGACCTCCACGACACGCTCGTCGGCGCGCTGGGACGGGTCGTCCGACTGCAGGCGACGAGCGCCGAACAGGCCGGCACGGCGCAGAACCCGACCCACATAGACCTGGGTGGCGTCGCCCTCGGGCGTGATCTCTACGTCCTGGCCGATTGTAATGTTCGGGATGTCGGCCTCGACAATCTCGGCCCTGACGATCCGGGCGGTATCTGGCTCCAGATCAAACATGTTGGAGACGTTCAGGGTTGAGGCGCCCGCGCCCGGCTGGGCGTAGCGGCGGGCGATGCGCCCGGCCATGGGGGCGCGGATCGCGGTCAGCTCCATGTTGTATTGAGCCTCGTTGAGCCGCGCCTGGGCGGTCTGGACCGAAGCGCGCTGGCTGGTCAGGCGAGCCTCCGCCATGGCGATGGCGTCGCGGGCCTGATCCAGCCGCTGGGCGGCGATGAAATTGCTGTCTGCCAGGCGGTTCATGCGTTCGAACTCGCGCCGGGCGGTGTTGAGGTCCACTTCGATGGCGGCCAGCTGAGACCGGGCCTGGGCCACTTCGGCGCTGGCGCGCTGCACGGCCAGGCGAGGCTCGTCGTCTTCCTGACGGGCGAGGATCTGGCCGGCGGTCACCTCGTCACCCTCGTTGACATAAACCTCGCGGACCACGCCGCCGCGCCGGGCGGCCACCTGGATAACACCGCCTTCAACATCCGCCTTGCCGTTGGCGACGGCAGCGTAGGGGCTCTCCGGCGCCCGGGCCACCGCCGCCTCCATGGCGGCCTGGCGTTGTTGCCCCTGAGCTCGCATGAACATGAAGCCGAAGATCAGGAGGATCACCACCACGAGAGCGATCCAGGTGCGCTTCTTCTTGAGGAAACCGGGAATGGACATGGGCTGCTCTTTTCTGGTCCTTAGTGGGCCGAAGTCAGGACGGCATTCGCGTCGGGTGTCCGTCGCTGATCGTCGAGGATACGGCCGTCTTCGATGTGGATGACCCGGTCGGCCCAGGCCTCAAGTCGGGGGTCATGGGTCACGCAGATGACCGCAGCGCCGTGCTCGGTGGCTGCCCGACGCAAGAGACGGATCACCACCTGCCCGTTCTCGCCGTCCAGCGCCGAGGTCGGCTCGTCCGCGAACAGAATTTTGGGATTCTTGGCCAGGGCCCGGGCGATGGCCACCCGCTGCTTCTCGCCGCCGGAAAGGGCCGAGGGCTTCTGATGCAGGCGAGGGCCAAGGCCCACTTCCTCCAGAGTCGCGGTCGCCTGGCGGCGCGCCTCGCCCTTGGACAGGCCCTGATATTTCAGCACGGTGGTGACCTGCTGCAGGGCGCTGAGGGCGGGAAACAGATTGAAGCCCTGAAAGATGAAGCCGCAATTTTCCAGTCGGAACCGGTCGATGCGGCCTGAAGACAGCTTCCACAGGTCATCCACGTCAAGGGCGTCCACGCGCCCTTCCTCCGGCTTCAACAGGCCTGACAGCGCTGCGATCAGCGTCGACTTGCCCGAGCCTGAAGGCCCCATGACCATGGTCAGATCGCCGTGCCGCGCGTCGAAATCGACGCCCTTCAGGACTTCTACAAAAGTCCGGCCAGACTTGAAGCGTTTGACCAGACCCTTCGCCTCGATGGCGTAATCACCGTGCACGCCGTGAACTTTGGTATGCTTGTTCATCGCAGCAGATCCGCCGGTTGGCTCTTCTTGAGGATGCCCAGCGACAGCAGGCCGGAGCCCATGGCGATGACGATGAGTCCCAGGCCGACCACGACCAGCAGCGAGATGGGCAGGGCTATGATCACCGCGCCCATACGGGCCAGCAGCGACAGCAGCCAGGTCAGGAGGATCGCGGCGGCCACGCCCACCAGCCCGACCCAGAAGCTGAGCTCAAGCACGATCCGCCGCAACGACCCCATGCTGACGCCGAGAGCGCGCAAGGAGGCGAATTCCTTGATGTTGGCCATGATGGCGCCGCGCAGGGTCTGCCAAGTGATAGCCACGCCGATGATTGTCCCCAGCACCACGCAGCCGCCGATGATGATGACCAGGATGCCTTCCTCGAACATGCCCCTGGCGTTGGCCTCGGCCAACTCCTGACGCGTCCAGGCGCGCCAGCGGCCGTTGCCGGTTTCGTTCAACTGGGCCGCTACGATCGGCGCCAGCGCCGGGTCGCGCAGCTTGATCATCAGCGGGCCGCCCATGGTGTTGCCCCAGGACTGGCCGAGCATGCGCAGGGAGTCGCGGGACATGACGATGGTCGGTTGCATCATGTTCGGATAGCCCCGCAGCACGCCGACGACCGTCACCGTCTGGCCGGCGTAGATGGCGCGATCGCCCAGTTGCACACCCAGCGTACCGAGGGCCGTTTCGTCCACGGCTATGGTGTATGGCTGTCGCAGCGCCGCGACCAGTTCGTCGGAATAGTCGGTCGGGATGGTGACCGAACCCGGCTGGGTGTCGATCACATTGACCATCACCTGCCGCGATCTCGAGGCGCCCTGCCGGGCGCGCTCGGCCTGGCTCATGGTCGGGTCCACGTCCCGCACGTTCTGGAAGCTGCCGCCGTTGACCTCCAGGGCCCGGACCTCGACCACCTCGGGATGATTGTAGGCCAGCGGAATGAACCGCCGGGGCACACCCATGGAGCCCCCGAACAGCTGGGTCGCGCCCGGCTGCATGATGATGACGTCCGCGCGGGAGCGTTCGATGGCCGCGGTGAAGCCCTTGCCGATGCCGATGAACACACCGGTCATGGCCAGCACCAGCAGGCCGGACAGGGCCAACGCCATGACCGCGGCCATGTAGCGGCGCCATTCGTAGAGCAGCGTTGCAAGCGCGAGTGACATCGAACCCCCTTCGTTGTCTCCTTGTCTGAAGGTCAGCGTTCGTCCGGCCAAGTTAAATCGGGGTAAGGGTCGGAAAGGTGAGCGATTTTCCCTTTCCCATCAAAGGCGGCGGGGCTGAGTGCTGGCGCGCTGTGCCTCGCCTTGCTAGTCAGTGCGCCAACAAGCGCCCCAATTGATCGGTGCGCTCAGGGAGCCTTCAACAATGTCGCTTCGCCTCACCGTTTCGGCCGTCGCCCTGGCCTTGGCCGCCTTCGCTTCGTCCGCCGCAAAGGCCGACGAAGGCATGTGGACGTTCGACAATTTCCCCACCGCCACGGTGAACGAGACCTACGGCACCAATATCGATCAGGCGTGGCTGGACAGCGTGCGCGGCGCGGCCGTCCGCCTGTCCAGCGGCTGCTCCGCCTCGGTAGTGTCGGGTCAGGGGCTGGTGCTGACGAACCATCACTGCGTGGTGTCCTGCGTCCAGGACCTGTCGGACGCCGAGAACGACTACGTCCAGAACGGCTGGATGCCCGCCACCCGCGGGCAGGAGCGTCAGTGCCCCGGCGTTGAAGCCCAGATCCTGACCGACATCACCGACGTGACCGATCAGGTGCTGACGGCCGGAGAGGGCCTCGAGGGCGCGGCCTTCGTCCAGGCCCGCAACGACGTCACCCGCGCCATTCAGGAAGAAGCGTGCGGCGACGACGACACCCGATCCTGCCAGGTCATCAGCTTCTATCGGGGCGGCCGCTACGCTCTCTACGAGTACCGCAACTATTCCGACGTTCGCCTGGCCTTCGCGCCGGAGTTCCAGGCGGCCTTCTTCGGTGGTGACCCGGACAATTTCAACTATCCCCGGTACGCCCTGGATGCGGCCTTCCTGCGCCTTTACGAGAACGGCCAGGTCGTCGAGACACCGAACCATCTGACCTGGAATCCCGCGCCGCCGACCGAAGGCGAGCCGGTGTTTGTTGCGGGCAATCCCGGCTCGACCTCGCGTCTGCTGACCGTGGCCCAATTGGAGAACCTGCGTGACCAGCAAATCCCCATCAGTCAGCTGCAGCGCTCTGAACTGCGCGGCCGCCTGATCGCCTTCGGCGAGCGCGGGGAGGAGCAGGAGCGCGTGGCTCTGGATACCCTGTTTGGCGTGGAGAACAGCTTCAAGGCTTTCTATGGCCAGCAACTGGCGCTGAACGACGGCGACTTCATGGGAACCAAGCGCGAGCAGGAAGCCACGCTGCGCGCCGCCGTGGCCGCCGACCCCGCCCTGGTCGAACGCATCGGCGATCCGTGGACCGAGCTGGAGACGGTCCAGTCGGCAGCAGAGGAACTGTATCTGCCGTATCGCCAGCTGGAATCAGCGGCGGGCGGCGGATCGACTCTCTACAGCTACGCCCGCGCAATCGTCCGCGCGGCACGGGAAGGTGCGAAG
Organism: Brevundimonas sp.; assembly: GCF_046293315.1. Classification (GTDB taxonomy): domain Bacteria; phylum Pseudomonadota; class Alphaproteobacteria; order Caulobacterales; family Caulobacteraceae; genus Brevundimonas. The sequence continues at coordinate 190,358 of NZ_JBKBPF010000002.1, read as the reverse complement.
CCCGCGGGCCAGCGTCTGCCGGAGTACGCTTCGGAAACCGGCCTCACCAACCTGCGCCGCCGTCTGGCGGACGAGACGCCGGTGTCGCCCGAACTGGAGCAGCTGCTGCTGGGCTTCTGGCTGTCCAAGACCCGCGAGTATCTGACCACCGACAATGCGGCGGTCCAGACCCTGCTGGGCAACGAAAGCCCTGAGGGTCTGGCCCAGCGGCTGGCCACCGGCACGACCCTGACCGACCCCGCCGTACGCACCGCCCTGTTTGACGGGGGGCTGGAGGCCGTGGAAGCGTCGACCGATCCGATGATCCAGTTCGCATTGCGGGCAGAGGGCCTGGGCCGGGAGCCCCGCTCCCTGTGGGAGCAACGTGTGTCGGCGCCCACCGGTCAGGCGGCCGAACGCATCGCCCAGGCCCGCTTCGCCGTCTATGGCGACAGCCAGTATCCCGACGCCACCTTCAGCCTCCGCCTGAGCTACGGCGCGGTCGAGGGCTGGAGCTATCGCGGCGTGGACGTGCCCCCGATGACCTACATCGGCGGTCTGTACGAGCGGGCCACCGGCGCCGAGCCCTACGATCTGGCGCCCCGCTGGGCCGAGGCCGAGGGACGGGTGAACCGCGAGACGGTCTATGACTTCGTCTCCACCAACGACATCATCGGCGGCAACTCGGGCTCGCCCGTCATCAACGCCCGGGGCGAGGTGATCGGCACGGCCTTCGACGGCAACATCCATTCGCTGGGCGGCGCGTTCGGCTATGACGGAGAGCTGAACCGCACCGTGTCGGTCTCCACCGCGGCCGTGACCGAAGCCCTGCGCAACGTCTATCGTCTGCAGCACCTGCTGGAAGAGCTGGGCGTGGAGTAACAACCCGACCTTCTCCCGGTGGGAGAAGAGGGACCCGCGCACCGGAGCGCGCAGCGCGGAGGTCCTTTGCGCGGGGGATGAGGGTCGGTGGTTCCGCAAGGACTCGCCCGACCCTCACCCTGCGCGCTCAAGAAGCGGTCTGCTTCGCATCCCGCTGCGCGCAGCCCTCTCCCGTCGGGAGAGGGGCCCTGCCTGATGGAGATCGCCATGCGTCTGTTCCTCACCGCCTCCGCCGCCGTCCTCGCCCTGGCCGCCGCGTCCCCGGTTTCGGCCGAGGAGGGCATGTGGACCTACGACAACTTCCCGATCGAGCGGGCCAACACGGCGCTGGGGACCGACATTGACCAGTCGTGGCTGGACCATGCGCGTCTGTCGTCGGTGCGCCTGACCACCGGCTGTTCGGCGGGCATCGTTTCCGGCGAGGGGCTGGTGATGACCAACAACCACTGCGTCTCGTCCTGCGTCCAGAACATCTCCACGCCCGAGATCCAGTACGCCGAAACCGGCTTCACGCCCGCCAGCCGTGAAGAGGAGCGTCGCTGTCCCGGCATGCAGGCCGAGGTGCTGATCGATATCGCCGACGTGACGGAGCGCATGCACGCGGCGGGGCAGGGGCTGGACGGCTCAGCCTTCACCCGCGCCCGCGACGCCGAATCGGGCGCCATCGAGAGCGAGGCCTGCGAGGGTCGTGACGACCTGCGCTGCCAGGTGGTCAGCCTGTATCGCGGCGGTCAGTTCAAGCTTTACACGTTCCGCAAATACCCCGACGTCCGCCTGGCCTTCGCGCCGGAAGAGCGGGCGTCGTCCTTCGGCGGCGACCTGGACAATTTCAGCTTCCCCCGCTTCGCCCTCGATGCAGCCTTCCTGCGCCTTTACGAGAATGATCGGCCGGTGGTGACGGAAACCCACTTCACCTGGAACGCCAATGCGCCGACGCCGGGCGAGGCGGTGTTCGTCTCCGGCACGCCCGGCGCGACCCAGCGCTTGCTGACCCAGGACCAGCTGGTCACCGTGCGCGACGTGGTCCTGCCCATGGATCAGCTCACCTCCTCGGAGCTTCGTGGGCGCCTGATCCGGTTCTCGGAGGAAAGCGACGAAAACCGCTTCATCGCGTCCTCCGCCCTGTCGGGGACGGAGAACACCTACAAGCGCGGCATGGGCCGCATGCGCGCCCTCATCGACGGCGACTTCATGGGACGCCGACAGGAAGCGGAAGAAGAGTTCCGCGCCCGCGTCGCCGCCGATCCGGCGCTGGCGGCCGAGGCGGGCGATCCGTGGTCAATACTGGCGGAGATCCAGCCGGTGCAGGCGCGGCTCTATCCGGCCTACAGCTTCCTCGAGGCCCGCGCCGGCGGCGGTTCACGTCTGTTCGGCTTTGCCCAGACCCTCGTCCGCGCCGCGCAGGAGCGCGATAAACCCTCCGGCGAGCGCCTGCCCGAATTCGCCGACAGTCGCCTGCCGCTGGCGCAGCAGCGCCTGTTTGCGGACCTGCCGGTCTATCCAGAGCTGGACGAGCTTCAACTGAGCTGGTGGCTGTCCAAGACCCGCGAAATCCTGACCGTCGATGACCCGAGGGTGCGCGCCCTGCTGGGGGATGAATCCCCCGAAGGCATGGCCGAGCGGCTGGCCGCAGGTTCCACCCTGGGTGACCCGACCGTGCGCCGCGCCCTGTGGGAGGGCGGGCTTGAGGCCATCGAGGCCAGCGACGATCCGCTGATCCGTTTCACCCTGGCCATGCAGCCCATCAACCGCCCGGTGCGTGAGCAATGGGAGGCCGAGGTCGAGGCCCCGACCGCCCGCGCGTCCGAGGCGCTGGCCGCCGCGCGCTTCGCCGTCTACGGCGACGCCATCTATCCGGACGCCACGGGCACCCTTCGCCTCAGCTACGGCAAGGTGGAGGGCTGGACCTATGACGGCCGGACGGTGGAGCCCCTGACCACCTTCGCAGGCCTGTTCGACCGAGCCACCGGCGCCGATCCCTTCGTCATCACCCCACGCATCGCCGCCGCGCGCGACCGCATCAACATGGAGGCGGTGATGAACATGTCAGTCTCCACCGACACCATCGGCGGCTCGTCAGGCTCGCCCGCCATCAATGCGCGGGGCGAGATCATTGGGGCCAATTTCGACTCCACCGTCCTGACGCAGCGCAACGCCTATGGATATGACATCAACGTCAACCGCAGCGTCATCGTCACGACCCAGGCCGTGACCGAGGCCCTGCGCGACATCTACGGCATGGATCACCTGCTGTCGGAGCTGGGGGTGGACTAGACCCTCAGCGCATCTGCTTGCCGGCCTCGCGGAAGTACTGCCAGCCGGTCCAGACGGTGACGCCAGCAGCGACCCAGAGCAGCACGTCGGCGAAGGTCTGGAAGTTGGGCAACAGTTGCAGATCCCAGCCGAACACGCCCCAGTTAAGGGCCAGAAGTTGCAGGCCGAGCGCCACAAGTTGCAATGTCGTCTTCCACTTCGCCAGGGTCGTGACCGGCAGCTTGACCTCGCCCGCCAAGGTCTCGCGCAGGGCCGAGACCGCGAATTCGCGGAACAGGATCAGGCCGCAGGGGATAGCGATCTGGGTCAGGGAGCCCGACGTCAGCAGCCCCAGAATGGCCCCGGTCACCAGGATCTTGTCCGCGATCGGGTCCAGAATAGCGCCCCAGCGGCTCTCCACCTTCCAGCGCCGCGCCAGGAAACCGTCCACCCAGTCGGTGGAGGCGGCGATCACGAAAATGAAGAAGGCTGCGCGATACAGGGCGAACTGGTCATCCGGGCTCAGATAGGCGGACAGGATCGGCGTCGCAGTGGCCCCCGCCAGAATCAGGAACATGACCACCCCCGCCGCCAGTCGGGCGCCGGTCAGGATGTTGGGGATGTTGCGCAGCGGGGAGGTCATCGGGGTTCTCTGGAGCATGGTCAGGGTTCCTGAACGCGCGAGCCCACGTCCGGGTCGCGATCGACGGAAGGATGGCGTGTCATCGCGTCATGCTCCCAGGTCTTGGCTTCAGTCAGGAAGGAATAGATGGCCGCCTGCATGGCGAAGATTACACCGGCCCAGCCCGCACGATACAGCTTTCGCCCGTACATCACGCGCAGGAAATAGACCGGCGGGTTCAGCAGCATGCGCCAGGGTGTGAACCGCTTTTTTCCGGCCGCGCGCATGCCGGCCTTGAGGGTGGCGTAGCGCTCTTCCTTGACGACGACGTCTCCCACCGTAAGCGGGCGGTAGTGCAGCAGGGCGCCTTGCTCCGCAACGCGCACGGTCCCGTCCGGTATCAGGCCTTCGTGCACGGTCTTCTTGATGTCGAATACGGCCTTGCCCCGCCGGAACAGCCGCAGATTGGCCCCGTCGCCCACGCCCTTGGGCGTATAGCCGTAGCCCATCAGCCAGGGCCGCCGCCGCAGGCGCCAGCCGACCACCTCGTCCGGGGCGGCCAGCAGGCCGGGCAGGGCGCCGCGCAGGTCCTGGTCCAGCCGTTCGTCGGCGTCGATGCTGAGCAGCCAGTGCTGGGTCGCCTGCTCCAGGGCGAACTGCTTCTGACGGGCGAAGCCCAGCCAGTCCTGATGCATGAAACGGATGGGAAAGCCTTCCCGCGTCAGTCGTTCGATCACCTCAGCTGTGGAGTCGGTGGAGCCGGAGTCGACGATGACGATCTCCGCGCACTGGTCCAGCGAGCGGATGCACGCCTCGATGGTCCCGGCCTCGTTCAGGCAGATGACGAAGGCCGAGAGCGGAAGGCGCTGGGTCAAGCCTCCGGTTCCAGGGCGTCGAACACGCCATTTTTCTGCATGCGCCACAGCACGCCATTGGCGATGCCGAAGTGCAGGCCGACCAGTTCCAGATCCCCCGACGCCTCCCGCTCGGCGATCCAAGGGAAGGTGCGAAGATTGTCGATGGAGAGACGCACCACGGCGTGTTCGCCCACCGTCTGACGACCGTCCTCCTCGACGCCCTCGATCGCCCGTTTCACGATGGGCTCGGCCTGGGCGACCCAGGGGCGGACAAAGTCCTCGCAGCCTTCCGGCGCGCCATGGATCATGGCCCAGACGCCGCCGCACAGGGCATGCCCCATGACCACGATCCGCCTGACCTTCAGCACGCGAACGCCGAATTCCAGCGCGGCCGAGACCCCGTGCAGCTTGCCGTCGGGCTCATAGGGCGGAACGATGTTGGCCACGTTGCGGACAACAAAGAGTTCGCCCGGCGCGGTGTCGAAGATGGAGCCGGGGTCAGCCCGGCTGTCGGAACAGGCCACCACCAGCGTTTGCGGGGTCTGGCCCTTGGAGGCCAGTTCCTCGAAGCGGGCCCGCTTTTCTGGCCAGGTGTTGGCGCGGAAGCGTCGATAGCCGGAAAGGAGGGGATCGGATTCGTCGGTCATGGGCCTCTTCTATGCTTTTCGGAAGTTGGCGTGAATACGCTCCGCCAAGGCGCGGCTGACGCCGTCCACCTTTTCCAGATCGGTCACCGAGGCCCGTGAGACGCCGCGCGCCGAACCGAAGGCGTGCAGCAACGCCTTCTTGCGCCCCGGGCCCACGCCCTCGATCTCGTCCAGCGGATTGCGCTTGATGTCCATGGACCGGCGCCTGGCGTGGGCCCCGTTGGCGAAGCGGTGGGCCTCGTCGCGCAGCCGTTGCAGATAGTAGAGGGCCGGGGACTTCAGCGGCAGCATGAAGGGCGCCTTGCCGGGCATGAAGAACTTCTCCATGCCCGCGTCCCGGTCCGGCCCCTTGGCCACGCCGACCACGGGAATGTCGTCGACGCCCAGATCGGCCAGCACGGCCATGACCTCGGCCAGTTGTCCCGCGCCGCCGTCGATCAGAAGCAGATCGGGCCGCTCCACCGGCTCGCCGGCTTCCTCTTCCTTGACCAGCCGCCCGAAGCGTCGGCGCATCACCTCGCGCATCATGCCGTAGTCGTCGCCGGGGCTCAGCTCCTCGTCGCGGATGTTGAACTTGCGGTACTGGTTCTTCCGGAAGCCCTCGGACCCGGCCACGATCATGCCGCCCACCGGGTTCGAGCCCTGGATGTGGGCGTTGTCATAGACCTCGATCCGCTCGGGCCGGGCCTCCAGCCCGAACGCCTCGCAGACGTCATCAAGGATCTTCGTCTGGGCCGAGTTCTCGGCCAGCTTGCGGCCCAGCGCCTCGCGGGCGTTGGTCAGGGCGTGGCCGACCAGATCAGCCTTCTCGCCCCGGCGAGGGATGGCGATCTCGACCCGGCGCTCGGCCTTCATGGAGAAGGCCTCGGCCAGCAGCTCGATCTCGTGCGGGGAGACGTTGGTCAGGATCAGGCGAGGCACCGGCTTGTCCTCATAGAACTGGCCCAGGAACGCGCCGAGGATCTCCGGGTCGCTGTCGCTGCGGTCGATGCGCGGGAAATAGGCCCGCCCGCCCCAGTTCTGGCCCGCCCGGAAGAAGAAGGCCTGGATGCACGCCTGGCCGCCGTCGGAGAACAGGGCGAAGACGTCGGCCTCCTCCACGGTCTCGGCGTTGATGGACTGCTCCATGGTGATGGCCGACAGGGCCCGGATGCGGTCCCGCACCCGCGCCGCGCGCTCGAAGTCCAGATCGTCGGAAGCCGCCTGCATCTCGCTCGACAGCCGACCGATCACCTCGCGCGACTTGCCCCGCAGGAACTGCTCGGCCGAGGCGACCAGCTCGCCATAGTCCTCAAGACTGATCAGGCCGGTGCAGGGCGCCGAACAGCGCTTGATCTGGTGCAGCATGCAGGGGCGGGTGCGGCTCTCGTAAACGCTGTCGGAGCAGGATCGGAGAAGAAAGGCCTTCTGCAGGGTGTTCAGGGTGCGGTTCACCGCCCAGGTGGAGGCGAACGGCCCGAAATAGTCGCCGGGTACGGTGTGGGCGCCCCGGTGCTTGCGGACTTGGGGTGCGCGGTGGTCGCGGCGGATCATCAGTTCGGCGAACGACTTGTCGTCGCGCAGCACCACGTTGAAGCGGGGCTTCAGCTTCTTGATGAAGTTGGATTCCAGCAGCAGGGCCTCGGTCTCCGAGGCCGTGACCACCATCTCCATGGACCGGGTCAGGGACACCATCAGGGCGATGCGCTGGGTGTGGAAGCGCCCCTGCGCATACTGCATCACGCGCTTCTTCAGGGACCGCGCCTTGCCCACGTACAGGCACGTCCCGTCCTCGCCGTACATGCGATAGACGCCCGGCTTGTCCGGCGCGCGCCGCGCCTCGTCGCGGATCAGCTCGGCTGCGGCCAGCGAGGTCTCCGGCGGCGTCTCGATGGGAGGGGATTCGGTCACGGGGCCAATATGGGATTATCCCTCTCCCAATGGGAGAGGGTTGCGCGCACGGATGCGTCAGCATCCGTTTCTCCTCCCCTGCGTCGCAGGGGAGGGGGACCACGAAGTGGTGGAGGGGCCGGTCGCTGGAAACCAACCCAGGGCGCCCCCCGGGGGGGGGGGGCGGTTCCCGGCGAAACACGACCCTCATCCCCCGCGTCAGAACCTGCGCGCTGAAGCGCTCCGGTGCGCGGGTTCCCCCTTCTCCCATCGGGAGAAGGATCATGGCTCAGCCCCTGCGGACCAGCAGAACGCCGCCGACCAGCATGGCCACCCCCGCAAGACGGGTCAGGGTGACGGGCTGCTTCGGCACCCCCATGAAGCCGAAATGGTCCAGGATCAGGCTCAGCATCATCTGCCCCGCCACCATCAGGACGATGGTGGTCGCCACGCCCAGCCGCGGCACCGCATAGGCCGAGGCGACCACGAACACCGCGCCATAGAGCCCGCCGAGCCAGGCCGCGGGGGGCAGGGCGCGGGTGGCGGCCATGTCGGGCCTGGTCTGCAGCACCGCGGCCAGCATCATCAGGGCTACCGTCCCGATGGCGAACGAGATCAGGGCCGCATTGACCGGCGAGGCGACGGCGGCGGACAACCGGGCGTTGGTGGGGCCCTGCAGGGCGGTCAGGGCGCCGCCGATGATGACGGCCAGGATCGCGATGACGGTGGGGTTCATGTCCGGGCTTCTACCACAACGGATCGGGCGGGGCGCCCGTGAAGATTTCATCCAGCCGCCGCTGCGTGGCCGCCGTCACGTCCTCCGGCAGGGCGTCGGGCGCGAACCAGTCCGCGTCCGAGATTTCCCCGTGGGAGGTCCGCTCGCCGACCTCGAACGCGTCCACCGCGAACACCACCACATGGTCGTTGGGAAAGAAGCGGTGGTTGGAATGCACCGACAGCAGGCGCGGAGCCCCCGAAGCGATAAGCCCGGTCTCCTCGCGCAGTTCGCGCACCGCCGCGTCCTGAACCGTTTCGCCCCGGTCCACCCCGCCGCCCGGCAGCCCCCAACCGTCCAGATAGGTGTGCCGGACCAGCATGATCCGCCCCGCTCGATCCCGCGCCACCACCCGCACGCCCAGGGTCATGCCGCGCGTCAGCCGCGAGAAGGCGAAGAACAACGGCCGGGTGAAGGGTTCGATGTGACGGCGCCAAGTGGTCATGCTCGCCTCATAGGCCATCGGCGGCGCTTGAACCATCGCCCGCCGCCCTATAGATGAAGCCGGAATTCTTGAGGAGTTTTTCCATGGTCGTCGTCGCCGCCATTGTGGGTCTCGCCGTTGTCCTCGCCGCCTTCAACTGGTTCGAGTTCGGCCGGATTGACTGACACGGGCGCCCCGCGCGGCGCGGCGCTGGTCACCGGCGCGGCGCGCCGTATCGGCCGGGCCATAGCGCTTGAGCTGGCGCGGGCCGGGTTCGACGTCGCCGTCCACCACAACAACTCCGAGGCTGACGCCGCCGACACGGTGCGCGAGATCGAGGCGCTGGGCCGTCGTGCGGTCGCGCTTCAGGCCGATCTGACAGACGAGGCCGCCGCGCGCCGGCTCGTCCCCGACGCCGCCGCCGGGCTCGGCCCCCTGACCGTGCTGGTCAACAACGCCTCGGTGTTCGAGGACGACCGGGTGGGCGGGCTGAGCCGCGACAGCTGGGACCGGCATATCGAAATCAATCTGCGCGCGCCCATCGTGCTGGCGGAGGAATTCGCCGCCCGGGCCCCGGACGGGACGTGCATCGTCAACCTGCTGGACCAGCGGGTGCAGAAGCCGGATCCGCGCTTCTTCTCCTACAGCCTGTCGCGCGCCGGCCTGTGGTGGGCGACCCGCACCCTCGCCCAGGCCTTGGCGCCGCGCATTCGCGTCAATGGGGTCGGACCCGGCCCGACCCTGCCCTCGATCCACCAGACGCCCGAGGAATTCGCGGCGGAGGCGGAGAACACCCTGCTTCAGCGCGCCGGGGATCCGGCCGAGGTGGCGCGGGCTGTGCTCTATCTCGTTGACGCATCCCTGGTCACGGGCCAGATGATCGCCGTGGACGGCGGCCAGCATCTGGCCTGGCTGACCCCCGACATCGTGGAGTAGCCGTCTTGTCCCTGGCCCCCAGCCCTTTGCCCTTCCAAGCGCCCGAGCCCCGTCGCGAAGCCCTGACCGTGTTCGTGCGCGGGCTGGAAGTGCAGGCCGGTATCGGCGTGCATGACCACGAGCAGGGGCGTTTGCAAACCCTGATGATCGATGTGGAGCTGGAGTTGGGCCCGGTTGAGGTCGACGGACTGGACGACACCGTGAACTACGAGACGGTGGCCGAATCTGCACGTGCCATCGTCATGGCGGGCCACGTGGGTCTGGTGGAAACTTTCGCCGACAGGCTGGCCCTTGCGTGTCTGGGGAACCCGCGGGTGCGGGCCGCGCGGGTGCGCGTGGAGAAGCCCGGCGCCCTGGCCGCTGCCATCGCTCCCGGCTGTGAAGTGGTCTGGCGCCGGTAACCCGGTTGTCACGGGCGGCGGGCGCCGCCATTGTCTGGACAAGCGCGCGAAGGCGTATCGAGGAGCACCATGGCCGAACCGGGCGACCCCAGGACACCCGAGGACGATTTCGACGATCAGGTCGGTTTCTGCTCGCCCCAGTCGGTGGCCGGCAGGCCCGTGGAGCGCGAGCCTGAGCCCATACTCGCGTCGGAGCCCGAACATGTCCCCGAACGAGCGGTGGCCGAGCCCGAACCGGCCGCGCCGACGCCCCAACCTGCGCTGGAGCCCGCCCCGGCCTTTGTGTCGCGCGCCGAGCGCCGCCGGGCGCTGGACGAGGAGCCGAAGGATCGGCTGACCTGGGCCCTGACCATCTACGCCCTGATCCTGTTCGCGGTGCCGACTCTCGGCTTTTCCGCCGTCCTGGGCCTGCTGGCCGTGACAGGGCGCACGGTGAACGCGTCGCCGTTCCTGCTCAGCCACTATGTCTATCAGCAGCGCACCCTGTGGACCGCGGCCATCGCGGCGCTGGTGGGGCTGATCCTGATTGTGGTCAACCTGGGTATCTTCGTGCTGTTCCTGCTGGCGGTATGGACCATCGCGCGTGGCGCGGCGGGCCTGTGGCGGCTGAAGAACGCCCAACCCATATCCAACCCCCGGACATGGCTATTCTAGGAGACATCTGATGGCCGACGCCGCCCCCGAGCCCCGCTACGCATCAGGCGACCCTGAAGAAGGCCGCGCCGCCGCCGGCGTCGTCTGGCTGCTTTATCTGCTGGCCATTCCCAGCGCCAATCTGCTGGCGGTGGTCGGTGTGGTCGTGGCCTACGCCATGCGCGGGTCGTCGACAGGCTGGGTCCGCGCCCATTTCGACAATCAGATCCGCCTGTTCTGGTCCGTGATCATCTGGTTCATCCTGCTGTCCATCGTGCTGATCGTGGCGGTGCCGCTGTCGCTGATCCTGATCGGCATACCGTTTGTCATCGCGGCGGCGGTCGCGATGCTGGTGTTGTTCATCTGGTTCACGGTGAAGAGCGTGCTGGGCCTGATCGGCGTGGTCCAGGGCCGCACACCCTGAGGCTACGGGGCGCCCGCCTGGCCGGCCATTTCGGCCATCTCCAGCATGTTGAAGCGAATGCCGCCGGGGGCCTCCAGGTCTCCCGGCGCCATGCCCTCGGGACAGGCACCCTGGTGCTCACCTTCGACCAGCTGGGCCACGGTTCGGTTCATGTGCGGCACCGCCGCGCCCGTGGTGGTGGAGGTCATCTCGGTGCGATAGGCGCTGTTCAGGTCGCCGGTGGTGACGCCTTCGCTGACCACGCGTCCACCCGACCCCATGTCGCAGACCGACCGCACGGTCCAGCCGCCGTCGGGGCGCGGCGTCACCGAGGATTCCTCGCAGGCGCCGCCCGACATCTGGCTGCCCAGCACGCTCATGCGCGCCTGCACCTCGGCGTCCACACACATCCGCATCGCCGACCGCATGCCGTCGGTGTCGCTGGCCATGACCCAGAGCCCCTCGCGCAACACCGGGCGGTCGCCGGCCGCAGCCCTGGCGCTTTCAGGTGCATCGGCGGGTTCGCCGCCCTCAGGTCCAGACACCGCCGGCTCTTCGCGGCCACAGGCCGACAGCGTCAGAATGACGGCGCCCATGAGGACGCCCTTCGCCACGTTCATGCCCATCATCAGCCCCTTCACACGCGATCGTCAGATGTGGTCTGGAACGTCGTCGCTCCCGCCACGGTTTTTGACTATAACCTGATGAGGAGCCTTCCATGACCGATTTCCGTGATGTCGCCGCCGAAAACCGGTTTGAACAGGGGTTCACGGACACCGACGGCGACCTGCGCCGCGTATGGGCCGACTACGCCAAACACGGCGACAGCCGTGTCATTCTTCACGTCGAGGCTGATCCGCAACTGCGAGGATCGGGAGCGGCGGGCGACTTCATGAAATGCCTGGCGGATCACGCGCGCGACGAGGGCCTGAGCCTGATTCCCCGCTGCGCCTATGCGGTCGCCTGGTTCCGCCGTCATCCCGAAGCAGCAGACGTCGTCAGCGACCAGTAGCCGTCGCTTGACGCGCGCTTCGCCTTCGCGCTGTGTCGGGTGAGGGGGGACGGTCATGATGGAACAGGTCGAGGGCGCGTTGGCCGGAGTGACGGCGACGGTTCAGGGATGGGGGCAGCCCTTCGCTGTATGGGTCGTGCCGGCCCTTCTCGGCCTGGGTCTCGCGGCCTCGACCGGGCTTCGTACATTCCTGCCCTTGCTCATGCTGGCGCTGGCGGCGCGGTTCGGCTGGTTCGGCATCGAATTGAACGCGCAGATGCAGTGGCTTCATTCCGATGCGGCGATCGCGGCGCTGGGCGTGGCCGCCGCGGTCGAGTTCACGGCCGACAAGATCCCTGTTGTCGACAATGCACTCAGCGGCCTGGGTCTGGTGGTGCGTCCGCTGGCGGCCGCGTTGGCGGCCGGGTCGCTGTTCGTCGGTGTCGATCCCCTGCTGGCGGCGGTGGCGGGCATTATCGTGGGCGCGCCGACGGCCCTGGCGTTCACCGCAGCCCAGGGCGGGCTGAGGCTGGCCTCCACCGCCACCACCGGCGGTCTGGGCAATCCTGTGCTCTCGCTATTTGAGGACGTGCTGGCCTTCTTCACGGCGCTTTTCGCCTTGCTCGCGCCGGTGCTGGTCCCGGTGTTCCTCGTCATTCTGGCCCTGGTCATAGGCCGCGCCGCGCGTCGGGTCCGGCGACGGCCTGAGCGTCAGTCCGCCTGAACCCAGCCGCCGGCCGATGCGTCGCGCGCCTGTGCGTTGACAGGGCGGGCGATGAGGCCCGACTGGGTGATCCAGACCTCGTACTGGGCGCCGTCAGCCATCGGCATGTAGGCGGCCGAGCCATACAGCGTGTCCACGGCGTCCACATAATCCCGGTAGCGCCGCGACACGTCCCACACATCCACGGTCCAGCGCTGCTCCGACGCCACGTCGCCGCCGCGCAGATCATGCACGCTGCGCACCGCTGTCAGTTCCTGCCGGGTGTCCTGATAGCGGCCGGACAGGCGGTCAAGCCGGTACTGGGCGTCGAGGCCCAGGATGTTGGCCCAGGGCTTCCAGCGCAGGACGTGAGCCTCGATGCGCCACTCGTCGCCGTGAACCGGATAGATCGCCGTCGAGGCCGGGGTCGTCGCCGTTTCCGGCTGGGTCAGGGTCGCCTCGAAGAACTGGGTCTCGATCTGGCTGAGGGTAATCGTCGCCACCGGCCGTTCGTGGGTCAGGCGGGCATAGCTCTGGACGTTCAGGCCCAGCAGGATCGTCGCGACACCCGCGGCGAGGAACCCGCCGCCGAAAAGCACGCCCCCGAACGCGCCCAGGAACCGGCCCCGAAACAGGGATCCCAGTCCCGAGAGCAACAGCAGCGCACCAGCCACAGCCACCGCGCCGGGAAGAATCCACCACCACCAGACCATTGCACACGCTCCCCCGAAGCTTGGCCACGTTAACCAAGGAAAGGAGCCGCGTCACCCCATGGTTCCGTGACAGGCTGGACAGGGGCCGCAGGGCCGCTAAAGGTCCCCGTATGGCGCCAGATTTCCGTTCGACAATTCAGGGCCTTCGGGTTTTCCTGAGGACCCCGACCATCAGCCGGACCATCGTGGGGCTTTTGAGCCTTGCGATCCTGCTCCTGCTGGTGATCAACATCGCCACCTTCGTCATGATGCAGCGCATCTCGGATCACACCCGGGAGTCCGAGCGCAGCCAGCAGATGCAGCTGGCCGCGCGCGAGTTCATGCTGCTGATGGTCGACGCGGAGACGGGACAGCGCGGCTTTCTGCTGACGGGGCGCGCCGACTATCTGGCCATTCACGACGCGGCGCAGGAACGGCTGCCGGCGTCGGGAGCACTGCTGTCGTCGCTGGCCATTACGGCCGAAGAGACCGAACGCGTCGACGCGCTGCGTGAACTCAAGCGGCAGAGGCTTGACGTCATGGAGCAGACCATCGTCCTGGCCCGCCAGGGCCGGATCGGCGAGGCGGTGCAGATCCTGCGCAGCGGCGAGGGCAAGGCCCTGATGGACGAGATGCGCGAGCAGGTGGCGGCCATCGACCAGCTGGAAGAGGAGCGGGTCCAGGCGAGTAACCGCGCGGCCCGAAACGCCACCTGGGCTGCGATCGGGGTCAACATCTTCTCAGCAATTCTGATCGTGGCCCTGGCGATCATCAGTCTGATGCTGATCCGCCGCTATGTGGGCGAGGTGCAGTCCGCCCGCGACAGCCTGGATGAACTCAATCAGGGCCTGGAAGCGACTGTGGCCGAGCGCACGGCCGACCTGACCCGCGCCAACGAAGAGATCCAGCGCTTCGCCTATATCGTCAGCCACGACCTGCGCGCGCCGCTGGTCAATGTCATGGGCTACACGTCAGAACTGGAGCAGGCGGGCAAGGCCCTGTCCGCCCACATGGAGCGGACGCGCTCGGACGAGCCGGATCCCATCGAACAGGACGCGGTCCAGGCCGTGAAGGAGGATGTGCCAGAGGCCATCGGTTTCATCCGTGCCTCCACCGCCAAGATGGACCGCCTGATCAACGCCATTCTCAAGCTGTCGCGGGAGGGGCGCCGTGCGCTGGTTTCCGAGCCGCTGGACATGGCGGCCATGGCGCAGCAGATCGCCGACAGCGTGCGCCACCAGACTGAAGAGGCCGACGCGGAAATCATCGTCCACGACCTGCCGGAGGTGGAGAGCGATCGCCTGTCCATGGAGCAGATTTTCGGCAATCTGATCGACAACGCGGTCAAGTATCTGGACCACGGCCGGCCCGGCCGCATCGAAGTCCGCGGGCGCGACCTGTTGGGCGGATGGGTCGAATACGAGATTGCGGACAATGGGCGCGGCATCTCTGACCGGGACCACGAACGCATCTTCGAACTGTTCCGGCGATCGGGCCGCCAGGACCGGACCGGAGAGGGGCTGGGGCTGGCCTTTGTGCGTAACAGCGCGCGGCGTCTGGGGGGCACGATCGACATCGAGTCAGAGCTCGGAAAAGGCTCGACATTCCGCCTGAAATTTCCGAAACGTCTGATCGTAGGGGCGGGAGAAACAGTATGACTGCAGCCGTAACCATCGTCATGGTCGAGGACGACCATGGCCACGCCAAGCTGATTGAGAAAAACATCCGTCGCGCCAACATCTCGAATGAGATCAAGCATTTCGACGACGGATCTACGGCGCTAGACTATCTGTTTAGCGAGGAGGTGAGGGCCAACGGCCCCATGCTGGTGCTGCTGGACCTGAACCTTCCTGACATGCAGGGCACGGACATCCTGGCGAAGATCAAGGCGGATGACCGCCTGAAGCGCGCCCCCGTGGTGGTTCTGACCACCACCGATGACAAGGTCGAGATCCAGCGTTGCTATGACCTGGGCTGTAACGTCTACATCACCAAGCCAGTGGATTACGAAGCCTTCGCGGGCGCGATCCGCCAGTTGGGCCTGTTCCTCTCTGTAATGCAGGCGCCCGAGATCTGATGAGCACGGCCGGGAACGGAGTTCGGCTGCTCTATATCGACGACGACCGGGGGCTTTCCCGGCTGGTCGAGAAGGAACTCACCCGACATGGCTATGACGTGACCTGCGCCCTTGACGGGGACGTGGGGCTTGAGCGGCTGCGCGACGGAACCTTCGACGTCATCGCCCTGGATCACTACATGCCCACCCGCGACGGGCTGGACGTCCTGCCGGACCTCCTTGCCGTGCCGGACGCGCCGCCCGTCGTCTATGTGACCGGCGCCCAGGACGGGCGGATTGCGGTCGCCGCCCTGCGCGCGGGCGCGGCGGACTACGTCATCAAGGACGTCTCCGAAGACTTTACTGCCCTGCTGCGCGCCGCTCTCGAAGACGCTCTGGACCGCCGCCGGCTCAGTCGCGCCAACGAGGAGGCGCAGGAAGAGGTTCGTCTGGCCCGCGACCGGGCCGAGGCCATGCTGCGCGAGGTAAACCACCGCGTGGGCAACAGTCTGCAACTGGTCTCCAGCTTCATCTCCCTTCAGCTGCGGCAGATGAACAAGGATGACGCGGGGCGTCTGGCCCTGCAGGACGCCCAGGTGCGCATCGAGGCCGTGGCCCAGGTCCACCGGCGGCTCTACACCTCGGCCGACATGGCCAGCGTGGCTTTGGATGAATACCTGGCGGGCCTGGTCGACGAACTGGTCCAGTCCCTGTGCCCAGATGAAAGCGCGCCCTGCATCAGCCTGAAAGCTGAACCCATGCGGGTCGATACGGACCAGGCCGTGTCGCTCGGCGTGGTGGTGACCGAACTGGTCACCAACGCGGTCAAATACGCCTATTCACCCGGCGGCGGCGGAGACATCCGGGTTCTGCTTGAACGACAGGGCGAGACGCGCGCCGTGCTGACGGTCGAGGACGACGGCCCGGGCATGGGCGACGGCAAGCCCAAGGGCACGGGCCTTGGCGGAAAGATCATCTCGGCGATGGCGCATGGGCTCAAGTCCAGTCTGGAGATCGATCCGGAACACACCGGCGTGCGGGCGCGTATGGTCTTCGACCTCTAGGGCGCGAGATGAACCTGCAATTCGGCCAGCCGGAACCCGGCCACAGCTATGAAGACCGCCCGACCGCGTTCGGCCTCGTGTTTCGCGATGGGCTGCTCGCCTGCGTACGCGTGGATCGCGGGGAGGGGAGCTATTACGACCTGCCCGGCGGCGCCATCGACGGCGACGAAACCGAGGAACAGGCTCTGGTCCGCGAGTTCATTGAAGAGACCGGCCTGACGGTTCGGGCGAGCGAGCGGTTGGGAGAGGCGGGGCAGTATTTCCTGAAGTCGGACGGCAAGGCGGTGAACAATCTGGCCGGCTTCTGGACAGCCGAGATTGAGCAGGAAGACCCCGCCGCCAAGGTTGAGGATGACCACGAATTACACTGGCTGGACCCTCACCGGGCGCTGGCCGAACTGCGCCACGACGCGCACGCATGGGCCGTCGCCACATGGTTCCGAGGGCGGTGATCCCGATAGCGTGAGGGAACAATCCAGACGTTTCGCCGGTTTCCCTATTGAAGCGCCGCCGCAATGGCCGGCGTCAATCGAAGGGATACACCATGGCTGACCATGATCGTGTTGAAGGCTCCGCGAAGCAGGCCGAAGGCAAAATCAAGGAAGGCGTCGGCAAAATGACCGGCGACCAGAAGCTGCAGGCCGAAGGCAAGGGCAAGCAGGCCGAGGGCAAGATTCAGAACGCCGTCGGCGGCATCAAGGACAGCCTGAAAGACTAGTTTCAGGCTTGATTGAAGTGAGGGCGCGGACGTTCGTTCGCGCCCTTTCGCTTGTCCGGCGAGCGGTCTAGCGCGCCAGTGTCCGCATGGCCCGTTCCAGCCCGTCCAGCGTCAGCGGGAACATGCGCTCCTCCATTACCTCGCGGATCAGGCTGACCGACGGCGTGTAGCCCCAGAACCGCTCGGGCACGGGGTTCAGCCACACCGACTTCTCCCATTGCTGGCGGGCCCGCTGCAGCCAGACCGCGCCGGCCTCCTCGTTCCAGTGCTCCACCGAACCGCCGGGCACGGTGACCTCGT
This sequence comes from Brevundimonas sp., assembly GCF_046293315.1. Classification (GTDB taxonomy): domain Bacteria; phylum Pseudomonadota; class Alphaproteobacteria; order Caulobacterales; family Caulobacteraceae; genus Brevundimonas. The sequence goes on along the minus strand of NZ_JBKBPF010000002.1, from coordinate 173,153 downwards.
AGGGGCTCATGGTGGCGTCACCCACGAACACCGCGCGCCAGTCGCCGGGATACTTGTTCAGCAGGTCCCAGGTGGCGGTCTGTTCGGACTGACGCCGCCGGTTGTCCTTCCATACGCCCTCGTAGAGGCAGTTGTGGAAGTAGAAGAACTCCAGATGCCGGAACTCCGTCTTCGCCGCCGAGAACAGCTCCTCGCACAGCTTCACGTGCGCATCCATCGAGCCGCCCACGTCCAGAAACAGCAGCACCTTGATGGTGTTGCGCCGCTCGGGCCGCATGTGGATGTCCAGCCAGCCCTGACGCGCCGTGCCGTCGATGGTGGCGTCCATGTCCAGCTCGTCCGGCGCCCCCTCGCGGGCGAACCGGCGCAGGCGGCGCAGGGCCACCTTGATGTTGCGGGTGCCCAGCTCGACCGTGTCGTCCAGGTTCCTGTATTCCCGTTTCTCCCAGACCTTTACCGCCCGGCCCTGACGCCCCTGGCCGCCGATGCGCACGCCCTCGGGGTTGTAGCCGCCGTGACCGAAGGGGCTGGTCCCGCCCGTGCCGATCCAGCGGTTGCCGCCTTCATGCCGTTCGGTCTGTTCCTCAAGCCGCTGCTTCAGTGTCTCCATCAGCTTGTCGAAGCCGCCCAGGGCCTCGATCTGGGCCTTCTCCTCGTCGGTCAGGTGTTTCTCGTTCAGCAGCTTCAGCCAGTCCGCCGGCACATCGGCGGCGATCTCGTCGCCGGCCCCCACCGTCTCGACACCTTTGAACACCTTGCCGAACACCTGGTCGAAGCGGTCGTAGTGCTTCTCGTCCTTCACCAGAACCGCCCGCGACAGATGGTAGAAGTCCTCCACCTTCCCGTCGGCCACGCCCGCATCCATGGCCTGCATCAGGTGCAGCCATTCCTTCAGGGACACGGGCACCCGCGCGTCGCGCAGGGCGGTGAAGAAGGGAAGCAGCATCAGGCGGTCCGGGCCGCGTAGGCGTCCACCTCGGCGATATGGCGGGCCTTGTCCTCGTCAGGCAAGAACGAGCCCTCGAAGCTGTTCTTCGCGATCTGGACCAGCTGCGCGCGGGTCACGCCCGCATGCTCGGCCATAGCCTCGTAGTTCTTGTTCACATAGCCGCCGAAATAGGCCGGGTCGTCCGAGTTCAGGGTCACGTGCAGCCCCTGTTTCAGCATCTCGGGCACGGGGTGCTTCGTCAGATCATCGATGACGCACAGCTTGTGGTTCGACAGGGGGCACACCGTCAGGGTCATGCCCTCGGCCGACAGGCGACGGATCAGCGCCGGATCTTCCAGCGACCGGTTGCCGTGGTCCATGCGGTCGATCTTCAGCAGATCCAGCGCCTCCCACACATACGCCGGCGGGCCTTCCTCGCCCGCGTGGGCCACGCGCTTGAGGCCCAGCGCCCCGGCGGCGGCGAACACCCGCTCGAACTTGGACGGGGGATGGCCGACCTCTGACGAATCCAGCCCCACGCCCTCGATCCGGTCCAGCCAGGGCTCGGCAGCCTTCAGGGTGGCGAAGGCCGCGTCCTCGTCCAGATGGCGCAAGAAGCACAGGATCAGCTTCGAGGTGACGCCCAACTCGCGCTCGGCCTGATCCATGCCTGCCAGCAACCCGTCAGCGACCACCTGGAAGGGGATGCCGCGGTCGGTATGGGTTTGGGGATCGAAGAAGATTTCCGCATGCCGCACGCTGTCAGCCGCCGCGCGCCGGAAATAGGCCAGCGCCATCTCCCGGAAGTCGTCCTCGGTGCGCAGGACGTCGGCCCCGGCGTAATAGATGTCGAGGAAGTCCTGCAGGTTCGAGAAATCATAGGCCGCCTTGATCTCCTCCACCGAGGCGAACGGCAGGTCGACCCGGTTGCGCCGGGCGAACGCGAACATCTGCTCGGGCTCCAGACTGCCCTCGATATGCAGGTGCAGTTCGGCCTTGGGCAGGCCGGCGATGAAAGGAGAAAGGTCGTGGAGATTCATGATGCGTCTATCCCATCGAAATCTGCAAGCAAGATGACTTCGGCCTGGACGACGCCGTCAGGCGCCGACGCCACGGCGTCACGAAGTTTCCTGTCTGCCGTCAGCAGGATCGAGTGTTCCTGTTCGGCGAGAGCAAGATAGAAGCAGTCATAGGCTGGATGCCCCAATTCCGAGGCGAGCGGCAAGGCACGATGCAGCAGCCGACGCGACGGCTCGATATAGAGTTGCATAGCGTCCAGCAGCAAGCGGGCTTCATGAACTTGGGCCTGCGTCAGCTCGCCCCGTTTGTGGTGTTTCCAGACAATGTTCGCGCACTCGGGGATGATGAGGTCCGGCGCGATGCAGTGCTTTTGCCGCAGAACCTCCAGCGCTCGCTCGCTGCCATCTTCCGAAAGGATCGTCTTGATGGCCACGCTGGCGTCGAGAACGATCACCTGCTGTCCCGATCTTCCCGGATCAGAATTTCCGATGGCGTGGATAGCTTGCCCTTTGTGGCTTCACGCAAGGCTGCCGCCCGCCTTTCCCATTCGGTGTCCAACCTTGGCGCCAAGGCGCGGCGCAACAGTTCTCGATGCTCGCTCTCAATGGAACGATTGTTCTCACGCGCGCGCTTCTTGAGGGCGCGGATTATGTCTTCTTCCACGTTGCGGACATGCAGGCTGGCGGACATGTGTGATCTCCAGTGCTAGCAAATATAGCACTGAAGGAAAGGGTTCGCTACATCTGCTCTGGTGGTGCCATGCCTAGTGCTTGGAGGGCGGGCTGAATTTTTGAGGCCCCGTCAGGAAGTTCATCTCTCAGGGTTTCGGCGGCGAGACCTAGCTCATTGTGATCCAGCCATTCCGCGACAAACGCGCGGCTCTGTTCGTTCAGTCGATGACCGTCAGACTCCAGAATGTCGCGGAGAAGCCGCTCGGCAGTCGCCCACTTAAGCTGAAAATCTGTGCCAATTACATCCGCTCCGGCGTCGCAATGCCCAGCAGGTCCAGCGCGATCTCAAGCTGTCGCAGCGCGGCGGCCGCCAGGGCCAGTCGCGAGCCGCGGGTCGCCTCGTCCGGCGCAGCCAGCACGGGGCAGGCTGCGTAGAATTTCGAGAACGACTGGGCCAGGCGATAGGCGTGTTCGGCGATCAGGTGCGGGCTGCGCTTGTCATAGGCGTCGGCCGCGGCCTGATCGAAGGCGTCCAGCGTCAGGACCAGATCCCGCTCGGCGGGTTCGGCCACCGCGATGGCCCCGGGTGTGGCGCCCTGATCGGCGGCCTTGCGCAGCAGGGATTTGATGCGAACCGCCTGATACAGCAGGTACGGCCCGGTCTTGCCCTCGAAGCTCATGAAGCGGTCGAGGTCGAAGACGTAGCTGGTGGTGCGGTTGTTCGACAGGTCGGCGAATTTCAGCGCGGCGACCGCCACCTTGCGGGCGATGTCCTCGAACTCGGCCTCCGGCAAATCGGCGCCCAGCTCGGCCTCCTTGAGGCGCTCGCGCGCCTTATCGGTGGCCATGGTGATCAGGTCGTGCAGCTTCAGCACCCCGCCCGCGCGGGTCTTGAACGGCTTGCCGTCAGGCCCATTCATGGTGCCGAAGCCGAGGTGCTCCAGAGCGCCGTCTTTCGCGTATCCAGCCAGGTACGCCGCGCGGAACACCTGCTCGAAATGGTCGGCCTGACGCTGGTCCACCACATAGAGGATCAGGTCGAACCCGGGGTCCTCGCGACGCCCCACAATGGTCGCCAGGTCGGTGGTGCCGTACATGGCCGAGCCTTCGGACGACACCACCAGCAGAGGCGGCAGGTCGCGCTTGTCGCCCTCACGGGCCACCCGAACGATGCGCGCGCCCTGATCCTCAATCAGCAGGCCCTGCGTCTCCAGATCCGCGACCATGCGGGCCACGAAGGCGTCAGCGTCGGATTCGCCCTTCCACAGGTCGAAATCCACGCCCAGGGCCGAGAACTCGCGCTCCAGCGCCGATCGGCTGACGGCGACGAAGTGGGCCCACAGCGCGCGGTATCCGGCCCGGCCGGCCTGGAGCTCGGCGGTCGCCTTCCGGGCGCGATCGCGGAACGCCTCGTCCTCCCTGGCCTTGCCGGCCGCCAGCGGATACAGCCGCTCCAGGTCTGCCAGCGACACCGGGCTCTCGACGGGGAAGGGGCCGTCGCCTTCGGCCATGAAGGCGTCGGCCAGCCCCTCGTCGGCGCAGGCCACGATGAGCAGGCCCATCTGGAAGCCCCAGTCGCCGAAGTGGGCGTCGCCCCACACCTGATCGCCCCGGAAGCGGAACAGCCGCTTCAGGCTCTCGCCGATAATGGAGGAGCGCAGGTGGCCCACGTGCATGGGCTTGGCGACGTTGGGGCCGGCGTAGTCGATAATGACCTTGCGGGCCGCATCCACGCCGCTTGCCCCGGCCCGGGCCATGTCGCCCGCCACCGCCTCGGCCCGCTCAGCCAGGGTCGAGCCCGCCACCTTCAGATTGATGAAGCCGGGTCCGGCCACCTCGACGGAGTCCAGCCGAGGATCAGCGGTCAGCCGCTCGGCCACGCGTGCGGCCAGCTCGCGAGGGTTGGCCTTCAGCGCCTTGGCGGCGGCCAGGGCGCCGTTGGACTGGAAGTCGGCCAGGTCGGGCCGGTCCGAGGCCGTGACCCGCGCCAGCACCGCGTCCACGCCTTCGGCGGCGAAGGCGGCCCCGACCGCTTCGCCCAGAACAGACTTGAGATCGGTCATTGTTGCGTTTGGGCCGTGCCGGCGTTGATGCGGAATCGGCTGCCCGTGCGGTTGAACTCGGCCATTTCAGGGGTGACCTCGAAGCCGACCAGGATCTCGAAGTTCGATCCGCTGGTGGTGATGTCGGCGCGTGGAATGACGATCTCGCGAATTTCTTCCTCGACCGTGGCGCGCTGCTGGCCCCGGAAGTTTACGGGCAAGTCGAAATATTCCTTGTTCAGGATAGCGGTGTTCCGGTCCGTCACCGCGATCCAGTAGCGATAGGTCCGGCTGTCACCCGTGGCCTGGGGCCCGCGACCCAGCTCGAACAGCACGTTCATATTGACCCGGATGGGGTCGTCGCCCCGATATACGCAGTTCGCTGAGACGCCCTGAATCTCGCCGGTAAAGCCTACATTCGTGGTGGCGGGCTGGTCGAACGGCATTTCCACGTACCGCGCCGCGTCATAGAGAATCTTCACGAAGGGGCAGGGGCCTGCGTTGGCTTGCTGGCTCAGGCGAAGCTGCGGGACGTTCCAGCTGCTGTCCGGCGCCTGCTCCCGACCTGGTTGTTGCGGTTGCTGCTGGCCGCCGGGACGCGCCTGGGCCAGGCTCTCCACGGGCGCGGCGGTGACGGCGGCGGCCGCGAGGACCAGGGCGAGGGTGTAGCGACGCATGAGCAGTTTCCGGACAACCAGATGGGTCCCGCAACGACTGCGATGCGGGCATGGACAGGCTCATCGCTGATAGCGGCTAAAGCGAGGCGCCGCAACGCGGCCGGGCGACCGCTGGCGTCCGGCGAAGCGAACGCCTAGGTAAGCGTCATGACCGTTGTCCCCTGGCAAGATCTACCCCGTCGCCCGCTGACCGTGCGCCTGGCGACCCCGCGCGGCTTCTGCGCGGGCGTTGATCGGGCGATCCAGATCGTGGAGCGGGCGCTGGAGAAGTACGGCGCGCCGGTCTATGTGCGCCACGAGATCGTACACAACCGGCATGTGGTGGAGCGCCTACGGGGCCTTGGGGCCGTGTTCGTCAAGGAGCTTGACGAATGTCCCGACGACCGCCCCGTCGTGTTTTCGGCCCACGGCGTGCCCAAGGCTGTGCCCCAGGCGGCCCGTTCGCGGGACATGTTCTTTCTGGACGCCACCTGCCCGCTGGTCTCCAAGGTCCATGTGGAGGCTGAAAGCCACCACGCGGCTGGTCGCCATATCATCCTGATCGGCCATGCGGGCCATCCGGAAGTGGTGGGCACCATGGGGCAACTGCCCCCCAGCGCCATCAGCCTGGTGGAGACCGTCGAGGATGCTCGCGATTTCGTGCCGCCGAATGACGCCGATCTGGCCTATGTGACCCAGACCACCCTGTCGCTGGACGACACGGCCGAGATTGTCCGCACGCTCAAGGCTCGCTTTCCAGGCTTGCCCGACCCCCACAAGGAAGACATTTGCTACGCCACCACGAACCGGCAGGAAGCCGTGAAGCGCCTGGCGGACGGGTCAGAGCTGGTTCTGGTGGTCGGATCGGCCAACTCCTCCAACTCTGTAAGGCTGGTGGAGGTGGCGCTGCGCGCCGGCGCCCGTGACGCCCGCCTGGTTGACGACGCATCGCGCCTTGACTGGACATGGTTTGAAGATGTGCGGACCGTGGGTGTGACCGCCGGCGCCTCTGCGCCTGAGGAACTCATCCAGGGGCTGATCGCGGCGCTTTCCGCGCGCTTTGACGTGACGCTGCGGGAAGATGACGGCGCCCGGGAAACTGTGACCTTCAAGCTGCCGCGCGCCCTGACCGCCTAAAGCGAGTCGAGGTAGGGGTTGTTGATCCTGACCCGCTGGCCGGGGGTCAGACCCAGCTCCTCGAACGTCCAGATCAACTCCAGGCCGTCTTCGGCATAGGCCTGGCAATAGTCGTCATGCATCCGGCGAAGAGTCACTACCGCCTCGTCATCCACGAGAGTGATGATCGGCTGAATGTCGTCCCTGTCGGTGCACCCGCCCGAGGTGACGCGGAACACGGCGTGATCAGCGATGATGGCTGCGGCATGGATCGGCTCCAGCACACCCGGCATGCCGTCTGTGTTCACCACGATCTCGCGTTCCGTCGTCACCTCGCCGCGGCCGGGCAGGACGCGGTCAATCATCGCACAGCCGCCTGTGAGGACGCAGAGGGTCAGGGTGACGGCGATGGTGCGGAGCAAGACGCTCTCCCAATGGCGTGGCCCATGATCACCTGATTGGGCCAAATGCGAAAGGCCCCGGATCGCTCCGGGGCCTTGTTGTTCACAACCGGGCGCCCGAGAGCGTCCAGAAAAACCTTAGGACGAGTAAAACTCGACCACCAGGTTCGGCTCCATCTTCACGGCGTAGGGGACGTCGGCCAGCTCGGGGACGCGCACGTAGCGCGCCGAGAAGCCGCGATCACCCAGTTCCAGATAATCCGGAACGTCGCGCTCGGACGACTGCTGGGCTTCAAGCACCAGCGCCATGGAACGGGACTTTTCCTTGACCTCGACCACGTCGCCGGCCTTCACGCGGTAAGAGGCGATATCGACCTTCTTGCCGTTGACGGTCACGTGACCGTGGCTGACGAACTGACGGGCGGCCCAGACGGTGGGCACGAACTTGGCGCGGTAGACGATGGCGTCCAGGCGCGACTCAAGCAGACCGATCAGGTTTTCCGAGGTGTTGCCCTTGCGGCGGGCGGCCTCGTCATAGGTCTTGGCGAACTGCTTCTCGGTGATGTTGCCGTAGTAGCCCTTCAGCTTCTGCTTGGCCTTCAGCTGGATGCCGAAGTCAGAAACCTTGTTCTTGCGGCGCTGGCCGTGCTGGCCGGGACCGTAGGAGCGCTTGTTGACCGGAGACTTTGCGCGACCCCACAGGTTTTCACCCATGGCGCGGTCGATCTTGTACTTGGCGCTGTGGCGCTTGGACATATGTCACTCTCTATGCTGATGCGGCCCGGCATCCCCCCGAATGGGAATGCGATCTCAACGGCGGTCCACGCATCGTCCGTAATGGAACACACCCAAGCCTTAGCGGGCGGGGCGTGAAGGCGGGGCTTATGACCGTGCCGGGCCCAAACGTCAAGGCGCAGCGGGCGCCAGGGTGATCACGACCAGCGAATGGGCGGGCAGATCGACCGCCAGCCGACCGTTCGACAGGCGCGCGCCATCAAAGGGGCGGGGCGTGACCCGGTCAGGATGAGCAAAGGTGTTGTGTGTGTCCATGGCTTCAGCCGTCAGGACGCGGGCCCGCACGATGCGGGTGGCGCCGTCCATCTCGAACCCGATGGTCGCCGCGGCGGCGGGGTCCAGATTGATCAGCGCCACATGTATGCTTCCGTCCGCCCCTCGCGCCGCCGTGCCGTCCACCATGGGCCTGCCGCTCGCGTCGCCATCGTCCAGCGTCAACGGCAGCACACCCGCGCTCTGGAACGGCTGGTAGAGCATGAAGGCGTGGTAGGTGGGCGTCAGCACCATCTCCGGGCCGTCTGTCAGGATCAGCGCCTGCAACACGTTCACCATCTGGGCCACATTGCTCATGCGAACCCGCCCGGCGTGGCGATGGAAGATGTTGAAGTGGGCGGCGGCCACCAGGGCGTCGCGCAGGCTGTTCTGTTGTTGCAGGTGGCCATCGGGTGAGCCCGGGGTGGGGTCGTACCACGTGCCCCATTCATCCACCGCGATGCCGAGCCTACGCTCCGGATCGTACTCGTCCATCACGGCCGAATGCCCCGCGATCATGGTCTCGATGCGGTAGGCGTTGTCGAAGGTGGATGTCCATTCCTGGACCGGAAAGCCCGTGGCGGCGCCCTTGGCGGACCAGTCCCCGGTGGGCAGGGTGTAATTGTGCACTGACAACTGGTCGAAGTTGGTCATGCCGTCCCGCATGAGCGTACGGGTCCAGTCATAGTCATCTCCGCTGGGCCCCGCCGCGATCATGACCGACTCCTGCCCGAAGGGCGCGATGAAACCCACATAGTGCCTCAGCAGGTCGGTGTAATAGGCCGCGCGCATGCGTCCGCCGCAGCCCCAGGGCTCGTTGCCGATGCCGATGTAATCCAGCCGCCAGGGCTGCGCCCGTCCGTTGGCCCGCCGCTCGCGGGCCATCGAGGACTGGCTGTCCGAGGTGACGTACTCGATCCAGTCCGCCGCCTGCTGGGGCGTGCCCGTGCCCACATTGATGCTGAGATAGGTCTTCGCCCCGATCAATTCGGCGAAATCGAAGAATTCGTGGGTGCCGAAGGCATTGTCCTCCTCCGTTCCGCCCCACCAGCGGTTCAGGGTCACGGGCCGCTCCCCCCGCGGCCCGATACCGCTGCGCCAGTCATAGATGTCGGCGTAGCAGCCGCCTGGCCAGCGCACGACCGGAACCTCCAGCGCCCGCAAGGCTGCCACCACATCGTTGCGGAAGCCGCGGGTGTTCGGAATGTCGGAGTCCGGACCGACCCAGATTCCGCCCGTGATGCCGCTGCCCAGTTGCTCCATGAAGTGGCCGTACACCTCCGGCTGGATCACCGCGCCGGGGCTGTCCAGCTCCAGCGTCCCGGTGACCGTTCGGGGCTGCGCGAACGCGGCGCCGGCGAACGCGGTCAGGGCGACGGCCAGGGCGGTGGCGGTGCAGCGGGTCATCGTTCGGTCTCCAATTCCACCAGGATCACGTCATGCACAGCCATGGGCAGGGTCAGGACGGCGCGGCCATCGGCGTCAGCGCGCAGTGTCATCTGTTCGGGATCGTCACGGGTCCGGGCGTGCAGTTCGGCCAGCCGGCCTTCGTCCAGGGTGTCAGGGGAGCCCATTTCGAGCCAGGCGGTGTAGGCGTCGTTGTGGCGGAAACCGACCCGGCGGACCGATGCGGTATGGTCGCCGGGCTCCAGTCCCTCAAACCGCATCATCAGCGGCGGGGCGGGCGGGGAAGGCCGCACCTGCCGGAAATAGGGACGGTTGCTGACGTCCTGATCGCGGGGCGGCTCATAGGTCCAGGCCAGCACCTGAACCCCCGTTGCGTCGCGGGTGATGATGGTCTGGCTATCGCCGCCCTCAAGCTCCTGATCGCCCAGGGCGTTGAGATATTTGTAGGCGAACCAGGCCGGCTTTCGCACGCCCTGCGGGTTCATCAGGCCGAACCCGCCCTGGAACGGCAGGGTTTGGGGGCCCGGCTCCTCGAACAGGTCCGAAAAGGCCCAGTAACTCATGTTCTGGACCAGACCCTCGGCCTGACGCGTCTTGCTCAGGATGAAGGACGCGCTGATGTGGCTGTCATGGACCGGATCGCGCGGATTGTAGCTGGCGCTCCATTCCGTGAAATACAGCGGAAGGCCCGGCCGGGTCGATGCCTCGATCTGGCCGCGGACATTGCGGATGTCGCCGATGACGGAGTCCGGCGACCGGGACAGCATGTTGTCGTCCTGGCCGAACTCATCGAGGAAGCCGCCCTCGACGCCATAGGTGTGGGTGGTGATGAAATCGACCGGCACGTCGTTGGCCTCGGCATAGGCCAGGAACTCGGGAACCCAGGCGGCTCCCGCCGTCGACGGCCCGCCGACCCGCAGCGCAGGATCGACGGCCTTTATGGTGCGCGCCGTGCGGGCGTAGTGGTCGAAATAGGCCGGCTGGTCGGCGTTTTCCCAGAAGCCGTCCAGATTGGGCTCGTTCCAGAACTCGAAGTACCAGGTCCTGACCTCCTCGGCGCCGTAGCGATCGATCAGGTGGCGCACGAAAGCGTCGATCAGCCCTTCCCATTTCTCAGGATCAGGATGGGAAGTGTTGCCCTGCCAGTAGAAGATGGTCTGGTCCGAGGTCCGCATGTCGTGCGGCGTGAAGCCCAGCTCGATGAAGGGGCGGATGCCCATCTCCAGAAACTGGTCATACAGCCGGTCGATGCGGCTGAAGTCATAGACCGGTCGTCCGTCCACCTCGCGATAGACGCCCATGTCGTCATGGAAAATGGCGTGGAAGCGGATGTAGTCGAAGCCGAGTTCGTCGCGCACGGTCCCGAGCTGGGCCAGGGCGTCGCTCCGTCCCGTTACGCCGGGATAATCCGCGCCCACCGAATGCAGCGCCATCCGGTCGCGGGGACGGGCGGGGGCGTTCAGGTCAACGGTGACTTCACGGGCGCCAGCGGCGCCCGTCTCCTGTCCTGCGGCTGCACACGGGGTCTGCGCCAGCATCAAGCCGGCGCCGGCCAGAGCGGCCAACACACCATACCACTTCAAGGCATCCTCCCTCGGTCCTTCGGACTCTCAGGAAGACGGTAGCGCTAACATTCCAGATGTGCAAACCGCTTCACCCGCGCAAAGCCGGTGATCTGCGGCGCTATCAGGTCTCTGGCGTCCAGACGAAGCCGCCGTCACGCTGCTCGATGCGGCCCAGACCGGGATAGGGGAAGTGGACGCCGTAATAGCGTTGTCCCTCGCCGGCGCCACGTTCGACCAAGCCCTGCCGGGTGGAGACGGCGGTATCGCTGTCGATGTCCCAGGCGTTGACCAGTTCCGGACGCCGGACCGAGATCACCGCGCTGTGCAGCGCGTCGCCGATGTAGAGCAGACGCTCGTCGCCGGATATGATCGCAAAGCCGGAATGACCCGCTGTGTGTCCGTCCAGGGGCACGGCCGTGAGGAACGGCGTGATGGCGGCGCCATGCTCAAACGGCCGGACCTGCGGCGTGATGGCAGTGACGAGGGCCGCCAGACCCTGCGCTTCGGCGCCGGTCTGCAGGGCGCGCCATTCCGGGGCGCTCATGCGGATGACGGCGTTGGGAAAGGCCAGGGCGCCTCCGGCGTTCAGCAGACCGCCGATGTGGTCGCCATGGGCGTGAGAGATCAGGATGTCGGTGACTTCGGCCGCATCGACGCCGGCGGCGGCGAGTGCCCCCGGTAAGCCGTTCTGCGTGCCCATCTGGCCGCCCGCACCGGTGTCGATCAGCACCACCCGGTCGCCCTGGCGCACCAGCAGCGGCTGGACCGACAGATGCACGGCGTCGCCGTCCTCACCGGCCTCGGTCAGGATCGCGGCCACCACCGCAGCGTCGCCCCAAGGAGTGTGGTCCAGCGGCAGGGTGAGGGTACCATCCCTCAACGCCGCCAGTTGCAGATCTCCTATGGCGAAGGGATGCACGTCGGCGCTGGCGGGAATGGCGTCAGCAGCGGCTTCAATCCCGGCGGGCGCTTCGGCAGGCTGGCTGCAGGCGGCGGCGCCCAGCAGGACGGCGAGGGTGAGAGCGGCCGAAGCCACTTTGATGGAAGGCGTCATGGATCTTGTCCCCGAAAAGAAAAACGCCCCGCCGGCCAGGCGGGGCGCTGCTGTCATCAGCCCTTGGCGGCCGCGAACAGGTCGTTGACCTTGTTCCAGTTCACCACAGACCAGAAAGCCTTGAGGTAGTCGGGACGGCGGTTCTGGTACTTCAGATAGTAGGCGTGCTCCCAGACATCGGCGCCGAGAACGACCGCGCCGCGCTCGTCGGCCACGTCCATCAGGGGGTTGTCCTGGTTGGGGGTCGAGGTGACCTTCAGCTTGCCGTCCTGCCAGATCAGCCAGGCCCAGCCAGACCCGAACTGGCCGGCGCCGGCGGCGTTGAAGGCGTCCTGGAACTTGTCCATGCCGCCCAGGTCCTTGTCGATCTGGGCCTTCAGCTCGGCCGAGGGCTCGCCGGTTTCACCCTGCGGGGCCAGCAGCTCCCAGAACAGGCTGTGGTTCCAGTGGCCGCCGCCGTTGTTGCGCACGGCCTTGGGGGCCTTGGAGATGCCGGCGAACAGCTCTTCCAGCGACTTGCCCTGCAGGCTGGGGTCCGCGTCCACCGCCTCGTTCAGCTTGTCCACATAGGTCTTGTGGTGCTTGTCGTGGTGGAAGGTCATCGTCTCCTTGTCGATCGCCGGCTCCAGCGCGTCATAGGCGTAGGGCAGGTCGGGCAGGGTGAAGGCCATGGGGTGACTCCTTTTGTCGGCGATCGTTCGGTCTCAACGCCTCATGTAGGTGAAGCGATGCCGGACCCAAGCCATGCGGGCCGGATTTCTGGGGATTAAGGCTCAGCTTCGACGGTGCAGCACGTGATCGACGCTGGCCTTCAGCATCTCGGCGTCGGGACCGAACGGCGCCAGGTGGTCGCGCGCCTGCTGGGCCAGGTGGGTCACCCGCTCGCGCGCGGCGTCGACACCCAGCAGGGTGACGAAATTGGTCTTGCCTCGGGCCGCGTCCTTGCCGCCTGCCGCCTTGCCCAGAAGATCCTCGTCCCCCTCGGCGTCCAGCAGGTCGTCCACGATCTGATAGGCAAGGCCCAGATCGTGGGCGAAGGCGAGCAAGGCGTTGCGGTGCTCCTCGCGCGCATGGGCGATGATCAGGGGGATTTCGAAGGCGTAAGAGATCAGGGCGCCGGTCTTGAGCCGCTGCATGCGCGCCACGCCGCCGAGGTCGTCGCGCACGCCCATGAGATCGATCATCTGGCCGCCGGCCATGCCCCGCGCGCCCGATGCGAAGGACAGGCGCAGCGCCAACTCGCAGCGCACGCCCGGATCGTCGTGGGTGTCCTCGTCCAGGATGATGTCGAAGGCCGCGGTCTGCAGCGCGTCGCCAGCCAGCACGGCGGTGGCCTCGTCATAAGCCCGGTGCAGGGTGGGACGGCCCCGGCGCATGTCGTCATCGTCCATGCACGGCAGATCGTCGTGGATCAGGGAATAGGCGTGCACGCACTCCAGAGCGCAGGCCGCGCGCAGCACCGCTCGCTCCTCGATGTCGAACAACCGGGCTGCCTCCATGGCGAAGAAAGGCCGCAGCCGCTTGCCCGGGCCCAGGGCGGCATAGCGCATGGCCTCGGTCAGGCGCGCCTCGGGACCGTCGGCGCGGGGCAGAAGCTCGTCCAGCGCCACGGTGACCAGATCGGCTACTTCCGCCACGCGGTCGGCCACGGCCTGTTCCGGCGAATTGGCGGCGGGATACGGATCAGACCGGCTCAAAACAGACGCCCTCCGACCGGAACGTCGCGGTCGACCCCCACCAGCACCACTTCGCCGTCGGCGTCGGGAAAGCCCAGGGTCAGGACCTCGGACATCATCGGCCCGATCTGGCGGGGCGGGAAATTGACCACGGCGGCGACCTTGCGGCCATGCAGCTCGTCCAGCGCGTAGTGTTTCGTGATCTGGGCCGAGGAGCGCTTCACCCCGATATCCGGGCCGAAATCGATGGTCAGGCGGTAGGCGGGCTTGCGCGCCTCGGGGAAGGGCTCGGCCTTGAGGACCTGGCCGACGCGGACGTCGACCTTCATGAAGTCGTCGAAGGCGATCTGGTCGGCCGCCGGGCCGCTCATCACGAGAACTCGGCGGCTTCGACGCCCCTGGCCTGGCCATCGGCCCCAACCACGATCTTCTCGACCCGCAACTGGGCGGCCTTCAACCGCGCCTCGCAGTGGGCCTTGAGCGCCGCGCCGCGCTCATAGATGGCGATGGACCGCTCCAGCGGCGCCTGGCCGGACTCGAGCTCGGAGACGATCTGCTCAAGCTGAGCCAGGGCGTCCTCGAAGCTGAGATCGGCGGCAATGGTCTTGGGATCGTCGGCCATGGTCTTTTCGCGCATCCGGAGAGTCGGCCGACCCTAGACCATATCCGCCCCATGTCGGAACGGCCTGAATCCAAAAAATAGTCAGGCGGCCGGCGGCGGCGTCAGGGCGTCGTCCTTGGCGGTGGCGCGGCGCCAGGCGTCGCGGTCCATCACCCGGTGGGCGTAGTCGGCGAACTCGGGGCGCTTTTCGATGGTGCCGAACTGCAGGCCCCAGCCGATCTGGGCGCCCACATAGACGTCTGCTGCTGTGAAGCGGTCGCCGGCGATATACGGGCTGGCTTTCACCGCGCCCGAAACGGCGTCCAGCACCGCCGCCATGGAGCCGTAGCCCACGAAGCCCTGCTTGTCGGCCGGCACCTGCACCTGCAGCGCCTGGTTGGTGACGGCGGTCTCCAGGGGGCCGGCGGCGAAGAACATCCAGCGATAGTAGGCGCCGCGCCGGTCCAGCGCAGGCGCGAGGCCCGCCTCGGGAAAGGCGTCGGCCAGATAGGCGCAGATGGCCGCGCATTCGGTGATCACCTGATCGCCGTGGCGAATGGCCGGCACCTTGCCCATGGGATTGATCGCCAGATAGTCGGCGCCCTTCATGGTCGTGCCGTAGTCGAGCACGGTCTCGGCGTAGTCGGCCCCCGTCTCCTCCAGCATCCAGCGCGCGATGCGGCCCCGAGACATGGGGTTGGTGTAGAGCATCAGATCCTGGGCCACGGCGGTCTCCGTTTACGGTTAAGGCTGAACATAAGCAGAACATCGACGCCGCGTCATGTGAAACCTGCGCGACAGAGTTCGCTGGCTCAGTGCTTCTCGAAGCGGCGGCTGCACCAGTATTTGAAGCCCTGGTCGCGGGTGCAGCGCCAGCCCACGGCCTTGAGGCGGTGGCCGATCATGGCGTTGAAGAAGCCATGAGCCAGGACCAGAACCTCCTCGCCCTGCTCGGCGCGAGCAATCAGGACATCGGCGGCCTTGACCGCCCGGGCGCGGGCGAGGTCGCGGCTTTCCTCGCCCTCGTCATGAAAATCAAACGCCCACCACCAGATGCGCGAGACCACGCCCCACCAGCGGGGCGACAGCTTCACCCAGTCCGGGAAGGCGGGCGGGGGCAGGGGGGCTTCGATGAACACCGGATCGACGGTCAGATCCCGCTCGCCCGCCACATGGCCCGCCGTCTCCAGCGCACGGGGGCGGGTGGAGACGAAGATGGCGTCGGCGCGGGCGGCGGTCTCCACCAGGCCGGGCGGGGGCGTCTGTTTTTTGCACAGCCCCCCCACTTCATAGGCCGCCCACCAGTCCCGGTAGCCTTGCGAGGTGAGAAGGACTTTGCGGGACAGGGCCGGGCGCCCGTGACGCGCCAGGGTGATGGCGCCGGGCGCGGCCACGCGGGCGCGATCACCGGTCGCCGGAGCGGCCGTCGGGGAAGACGATTCTATCGAGAGGTTCTGGATCGTCATGACCGGACGCGGGCCTTTGCAGACAAAAGGTTCGCGCGTCTATTCCTCCCCTAGCGCCCGCAGGTGGGCGACGGCCGACAGGCCCAGTCCGGTCAGGTCGTAGCCGCCCTCGAGCGAAGAGACAACCTTGCCGCCGCAACGGGTGCGGGCGACCTCGATCACGGCCCGCGTGGCCCAGGCGAAATCTTCGGCCTCCAGCGACTGGTGGGCCAGCGGATCGCGGCGGTGCGCGTCGAACCCCGCCGAAATGATCACAAGGTCGGGATCAAAGGCGTCCAGCGCCGGCATCAGACCTCTGGCGAAGGTCGCCCGCCATGCCTCGCGCGCCGCGTGGGGCGGCACCGGCGTATTGACGATGTTGCCCACCCCGGTCTCATCCGCCGCTCCGGTTCCGGGGTAGAGCGGCATCTGGTGGATGGAGCCCAGGAACAGGCTGGCGTCGTTTTCGAAAGCCGCCTGCGTGCCGTTGCCGTGGTGCACGTCGAAGTCGATCACCGCCACCTTCGCCAGGCCGAGCGCCTGGGCTTCCCGCGCCGCTACGGCCACGTTGGAGAACAGGCAGAAGCCCATGGCCTTGTCCGGCTCCGCATGGTGGCCCGGCGGGCGTACCGCGGCGAAGGCGCGGTTGGTCTCACCGCCCGCCACCGCGCGCACCGCCTGGATCGCCGCGCCGGCCGCCAGTCGCCCGGCCCGCACGCTGCCTGGCGACAGCACTGTGTCGGGGTCCAGAGCCACGACCCCGGCGGCGGGCGAGGCGTCGAGGATTCGCTGCACGTGGGCTTCCGGATGGACGCGGATCAGGGCCTGAACCTCGGCCTCCACCGCCTCACGCCGGTCCAGCGACAGGCTCGCGTCGTCCACGGCGTCCAGTACGGCCGCCAGCCTCGCGGAGCGTTCGGGGTGCCCCTGACCCGTGTCGTGAGCCAGCATGTCGGGGTGGGTGATGAACAGGGTCATGAGTCGCACTCTAGCGAGTGGGCGGGGTTTGCGTCACGCGCCAGGAAAGCTATGCCGGCCTCATGACCGATTTCACCATCCGTCCCGCCACCCCTGACGATGCGCCGGCCCTGTCGGTGCTGGGCCGCGCCACCTTCATCGAGACCTTCGTCACCGAGTTCGGCATTCCTTATCCGCCCGAGGATCTGGAGCGGTTTCTGGGCCAAACCTTCAGCGAGGAAACCACGCGGGCGCGCCTGACCGATCCCGAATACCGCTACTGGGCAGCCGAGCGGGACAGGGAAATTCTGGGGTTCGCCAACACCGGCCGCTGCAGCCTGCCGCACCCCGATGCGCGTGCGAGCCATACCGAGCTTCACCGGCTGTACGTCTCGAAAGCCGCACAGGGCGTGGGCGTCGGCAAGGGCCTGCTCAAGGTTGCGCTGGAGTGGATGGAGGCCAACACCGACGGGCCGCTGTGGATCGGGGTCTGGAGCGGCAATCTGAAAGCGCAGAAATTCTACGCTGGCCATGGCTTCGAAAAGGTCGGGGAGTATCAGTATCCGGTCGGCGCCTGGCGCGACGACGAGTTCATCTTGCGCCGGGGCTGACGTCCGGATTGTCGATGGACGCCGCGCCAGTCCTCTGCTGATGTCAGTGGAAAAGGGGGAGGCTCGCGATGATCTGGATAGTGCTTCTGGCCGGGCTGGCGGCCCACGATGACGGAGCGGCTGCCGCGGCGCATGCCGAAGCGGACGCTCTCATCGCCGCCGCGGGGGCCGAGGGCGTGTTCGAGAATGTCACCGCCGACACCGTCCCGACCTTGCGTCATGTGCAGAGCGGCTTGACCTGTCACTTCACGCCGGCCGCGGCGACCAATTCCGTGACGGTCTATCCCGAGGCCCCTGGATTGGATCGGGGCGACAATGTGGGCTGCAACACCCGTGGCCAGAACATGGACGTGACGGTCTATGCGACCCGCTACGCCCATGACTATTCCGCAGCGGAGGTGCTGAACGACGCCATCGCCGCGATTCGTCATCGCTGGCCTGAGGCGCAGGCTCATGAGGACGGGTTTCCTCTGCTCACACCCCCGGATCAGGAGGAGCCTCCCGCGCACGCGGTCTTCAAGGTCACGGTTCGGGATGCGCCGTCCGTGACCTTCGTTCTCGTGCAGCACCTGGGGGCGTGGAGCTACAAGATGAGGGGCACACAGGCGGGCGATGACGTCATGATGGCCGGCCTCACCGGCGGCATGATGTTCATGAATGCGCTCAGCGATGTGGGGGGCGAGCCCTAGATCGGGATTTCGCCCTCCCCCCCCGCCGGGTTTTCCCGCGTGGGCATGGTCTTGATCTCGGGCACGACCCGATCCCTGAACACATCGTGCAGGCGGCGCAGCTCCGTGATCGGCTCGGGATGCTCGTCCACGCGGATATCCCAGAGCGGATAGTCCTCCGTGTCCATCACATAGATGGTGGCGGAAACCTCGCCCTGTGCATCGCCGCCGGCGGCGACGCCTTCGGCCAGGGCCTCCAGCAGCCGGTCGGCCAGCGGCTGGTCGCGCAAGGTCTCGAAACGGTCGGCCGCGCGCTCCAGAACCTGCGGCCCCGCCAGACGATTGCCCTGGACGCTGAAGCCGTCCCGCTGCAGCGATCCGCACCAGTCGAGGCACGCGTCGCCGGTGAAAGTCGCCGTGCGGCCGACCCGGTCGATCACGGCGAACTGGCGAAAGCGGAGGGCGGGGTCGGTGGTCAACAGCGCGTCACGGACCGCCTCGGCCGACAGGCCCAGCCCCAGCAGCTTCAGCCCGTCGATGCCCAGATAGGGGTTCACCCGCGCCTGGGTGGCCACAGCGCCTACGCCCGCCGCCGCGTGGGTCAGTAGCTTGCCCACGGCCGGCACCCCCGTCACGGCGGCGACGCCGAACTGTCCGGTGTGGGCGCAGTGCGCCACGAGGGAAAAGGTCATGGGGCAGGGGGCTCCGGTCGGGAAAGGGTCCGGCCCAAACGGGCGGCGGGCGTGGCGGTTGCGCGCCCGGCCTTGCATATGGCGAAGCTGGAACCTTCCGCATCCGGATCGGTTGGCGTCTCTCGATTGAAGCGGAGACAGGCCATGAGCGCAGGAAATGCGGATAGTGCAGACACCACACCCGGCGTACGCGCCATGACCAGCGCGGCATTTTCCTCGACCCTGCGCAGCCAGGGCGGGGTGGTCCTGCACAAGGTGGCGGAAATCGATCTCGGTGGCCGCGAGGTGACGGTCTATTTCCGTCTGACCAGCCCGCGGGGCCCCCGAATTCTTCACGATCTGGCTGAAGCCGAGGACGCCTTTGATCGGGAGAGAGAGCGGTCGATTTCCCTGATTGACTGGTCGCCCGGCGCCAGGGTGGCTTGAAACGGCCCTTCAGGCTTCTCACCTTTGCAGTTCCAACCCAGCCTGACCGAGGACGCAGACCATGCTGAAGCTCTATTATTCCCCCGGCGCCTGCGCCCTCGCTTCGCACATCGCCTTCGAGGAGGCGGGCGCGGACTACGAGGCTGTGAAGATCGATCTGAAGAAGGGCGAGCAGAGGACACCGGAATACTTGGCGGTCAATCCGGCTGGCGTGACGCCGGCGCTTGAGACGGATCAGGGCGTGCTGACCGAGAACGCCGTCATCATGCCGTGGATCGCGGACAAACATCCCGGGACGAACCTCGTGCCGACGGACGCCTTCGAGCGGGCCCGCATGAACGCTTTCAATGGCTGGGCGGGAGCGTCGCTGCACCCGGCGCTGAGCCGTCTGATGTTCTCGCGTCCGCCTCTGGAGGGCGAGGCGAAGGACGCCGCGCGGAAGCTGGTGAATGACAAGCTTGCCCTGGCCGAGCAGCACCTGCTGAAGGGCCCGTTCGTCATGGGTGATCAGTACACGGTGGCCGACGGCTATCTCTCGGTTTTCACGCGCTGGTGCCGTCAGACGGGCATCCTGGACGCCAGGACCTATCCGAAGTTGAACGCCCATCTGGACGCCGTGCAGGCGCGCCCTGCCGTTCAGCGCGCCCTCAAGGCCCAGGGGATCGAGCTGGTCGGCGGCTGACCATTGGTCGCCCACCGCAAGCTTTCCACAAGCCCTCGGATGAGGGCTTGTAATCCAGCCGATTGAGGGGCAAACGGGCCGTCAGGTCGGCCGAAGACGATCAGGGTGCGGTGCGTGACGGGATGCGCGCTCCGCCAGGGCTTCGCTGAGGCGGACTGACCGCAGACAAGCCCTTTTCAAGCCGCACAGCCACGGTACCCTAACGCCCATGAGCTTTTCCCTTTTCGGCGCCATCTCCAACGACATCGCCATCGATCTCGGCACCGCCAACACCCTGATTTACCAGAAGGGCAAGGGCATCGTGCTCAATGAGCCCTCGGTGGTGGCGCTGAGAAACGTCGGCGGGCGCAAGATCGTCCACGCCGTGGGCATCGAGGCCAAGCAGATGCTGGGCCGCACCCCCGGCCACATGGAGGCGATCCGCCCCATGCGCGACGGGGTCATCGCCGACTTCGAAGTGGCCGAGGAGATGATCAAGCACTTCATCCGCAAGGTTCACAACCGTAAGGGTTTCGTGAACCCCAAGGTGATCGTGTGCGTGCCGTCCGGCGCCACCGCGGTCGAGCGCCGCGCCATCAATGATTCCTGCCTGAACGCCGGCGCCCGCCGCGTCGGCCTGATCGACGAGCCTATGGCTGCGGCCATCGGCGCCGGCCTGCCGATCCACGAGCCCACCGGCTCCATGGTCGTCGACATCGGCGGCGGCACCACCGAGGTAGCGGTGCTGTCCCTGTCAGGCATCGTCTATTCGCGCTCGGTGCGCGTGGGCGGCGACAAGATGGACGAGGCGCTGATCAGCTACATGCGCCGCAACCATAACCTGCTGATCGGCGAGACCACCGCCGAGCGCATCAAGAAGGACATCGGCACCGCCCGCATCCCGCCGGACGGCGAGGGCCTGGGCATCGAGGTCAAGGGCCGCGACCTGATGCAGGGCGTGCCGCGCGAGGTGCGCATCTCCGAACGTCAGGCTGCTGAAGCCCTCGCGGAACCGGTCAGCCAGATCATCGAGGCGGTCAAGGTGGCGCTGGAAGCCACCCCGCCTGAGCTGGCGGCGGACATCGCCGACAAGGGCATCATGCTGACCGGCGGCGGCGCCCTGCTGCGCGGCCTCGATACGGAAATCCGCGACCAGACGGGCCTGCCCGTCTCGGTGGCCGACGATCCGCTGTCGTGCGTCGCGGTCGGCTGCGGCCGGGTGCTGGAGCATCCGCGCTGGATGAAGGGCGTGCTGGAAGCCACGCTCTGATCCAGGCCGCCTCGGGGACTGATGATTACAGCGTGATCAGCCGTTTCATTCCGCCCCGGATTTTGCGATAGGCTGGCGTGTCGGCGTGGGGCGTCCCGCTGATTCCAATCCGATGTCGGGCCTGAAAGCCCAGGAAGGCGCGCCGTGGCGTTTCGCGACGGACCGTTTGATAATCTGAAGGCTCCGCTGGCCTGGGTGTCGGCGGGGGCGGTGATTCTCGCGGTCATCGCCGCCATCGTGTTGCTGCTGTCCGACCGGCGCGATGTGGAGGACCCGAACTACGCCCTTGCCCGCTCCGGCGTCGACGCGGTCGCCGCTCCCGTCGGCGGCGTGTTCGCCGCGCCGGTGCGCTGGGTGGGTCAGGCCAGTGACTATGTGCGCGGCTATTTCTTCGCCGTATCCGAAAACCGCCGGCTGCGAGCGCAGGTGGCGGAGCTGGAGCCTTGGCGCGATCAGGCCATTGCGCTGAAGAACGTGAACGCCCGCTACGAATCCATGCTGGGCCTTCGGGTCGAGCCTGCGGTGGACATGGTCACCGCCCGGTCGGTGTCGGAATCGCGCGGGCCGTTCGTCAACGCCCGGCTGATCGACGTGGGCCGCGACGGCGGTGTCCGCATCGGCAATCCCGTCATCAACGAGCATGGCCTGGTGGGCCGCGTGGTGGGCGCCACCGGCGGGGTCAGCCGTGTTCTGCTGGCGACGGATGTGGCCAGCCGCACCCCCATCCTGATCGACCGCACCGACGCGCGGGCCATGCTGACCGGAGACGGCAGCGGCAACCCCCGGTTGGACTATCTGCGCGGCGAGGATGCCGTCCGTGAAGGCGACCGCATTCTCACGTCCGGCGACGGAGGCGGCATTCCCCGCGGCCTGCCGGTGGGCGTGGCCGCCCGGGGCATCGACGGCACCTGGCGGGTCAAGCTGTTCACCGATCGCGACGCCATAGATTATGTCCGCGTGCTGCTGTTCCAGGACTTCGCCCAGCTGGCGGATCCCGAGGCCCTGAATGCACCGCCGCTGGCTGCGGCGAACACCGCGCCGCCGCCCGACGCCGCGACCACTGCCCGCATCGCAGATCAGGAGGCTCGTCGCCGCACGCGCGACGAGGAAGAGGTGCGCCGCGTGGCCGAGGCCGAGGCCCAGCGTCGTCGGGACGCCGCAGCCCAGGCGGCCGCACCGGCCCCTGCCGCCCCCCAACCCGCGCCAGAGGAGCCTCAGGAGTGAGACGGGCGATGGCCGTGCGGGTCGTGGGGCCGATGCAATGGATGGTCTGGCCGGCGGTGATCGCGGTGGCCGGGACGGTGATCCTCGCCACGCCGGCCCAGCTGTTCGGCCTCAGCCTGCCCGAACCGATCCTGCCGCTGGCGCTGGCCTTCGCCTGGCCGCTGATCCGGCCGTCGGTGCTGGCGCCGCTGATTCTGCTGGGCCTCGGCCTGTTTCTCGACATTTTCTGGTATGCGCCGCTCGGGCTATGGCCCCTGTCGCTGCTGGCGGTGTACGGCGTGGTTCTGGCCGCCCGCAGCCTCCTTGCGGGGCAGGACACGCGCATGCTGTTCGCATGGTATGCCGCCTGCACCATTCTGGCCTTCATTCTGGCCTACATGATCATCAGCCTCATGGCGGGCAACGCGCCCAGCCTCCTGGCCCTGTTCTGGCAAGTGCTGCCAACCCTGGCCCTGTTCCCCGTCGCGGCCTGGATGATCGAGCGTTTTGACGACGGGGACGTGCGTTTCCGATGAGCAGCGAACCGTCGATCTTCTTTTCGGACGTCAATGAGCGGCAGGGCTCGTTCCTGCGACGCACCTTCCTGCTGGGCGGCGCCACCGCTGTCGGCCTTCTGGCGCTGGGCGGGCGTCTGGGCCAGTTGCAGGTCGTTCAGGCGGGCGAGTACGCCACGCTGGCGGTCAACAACCAGTTCAACTTCCGTCTCATCCCGCCGCCGCGCGGCCGCATCCTTGATCGGGACGGCGTGGTCATCGCCGGCAACCGGCCCAGTTTCCGGGTCATGGTGGTGCGTGACGAGACGCGGGATCTGGACCAGACGCTGGATCTTCTGGGGCGTCTGCTGCCCGACACCCTGGAACGTCGCCGCACCATCGTGCGAGAGGTCAACGCTGCGCCCCGCTTTGTTCCCGTGCCGGTCAAGAGCGACCTGACCTGGGAGGAGTTCTCCCGGGTCAACCTCTACGCCAACGAACTGCCGGGCGTCATGGCCGACATGAACGAGGCCCGCTTCTACCCGCATGGGGGCGCCTTCGCCCACACAGTGGGCTATGTGGCGAAGGTGTCGGACCGGGACGTGGCGGCGGTTCGCGAGCGTGGCGAGACGGTTTCCACCCTGATGTATCACCCCGGCTTCCGCATCGGACGCCAGGGCATAGAGCAGACGTTGGATGCGGATCTGCGCGGGGTGCAGGGCGGTCAACGGGTGGAGGTGGATGCGCGCGGCCGCGTCGTAGGCGAAGACGTGGAGGGCTCCGTCGCGCCGACGCCCGGCTCGGAAGTGATCCTGACGCTCGACACCGACATCCAGACCCGGGCGCTCGAGGTGTTCGGCGAGGAATCCGGCGGCTGCGTAGTCATGGACGTCCGCAACGGCGACGTTCTGTGTATGATGTCGGCCCCCGCCTTTGACCCCAACCTGTTCGTCTCGGGGGTGCCCGGGACCGTATACCGGGCGTGGGCGGACTATGAGCGCCGGCCTCTGCTGGATAAGACCATCTACGGCACCTTCCCGCCGGGCTCGACCTTCAAGATGACGACTGCCCTGGCGATTCTGGACGCGGGCATTGATCCGTCCGAGCGGGTGACCTGCGGCGGCGGCTACCGCTTCGGCAACCGCACCTTCCGCTGCCACCGGGCCAGCGGCCACGGCGCCCAGAACATGCACGACGCCATCAAGAACTCGTGCAACGTCTATTTCTACCACATGTGCAACCGCGCGGGCATCGACCGTATCGCGCGCACCGCCGAGGCTCTGGGCTTCCACCGCACCTATGATTTCGGTCTTTCCGGCCAGCGCGAAGGCACCATGCCCTCCACGGAATGGAAGCGGCACGCCTTCCGCAACAATCCCAATCCCGACTCCCGCAACTGGTATCCGGGCGAGACCCTGTCGGTGGCGATCGGGCAGGGCGCGACCGAGGTCAGCGCCCTTCAACTGGCGGTCATGACGGCGCGCATCGCCAACGGCCGCAAAGCGATCGAGCCGCGCATCATCAAGTCCGTGGGGGGCGTCGATCGGCCGTCCGGCGCGGCCGTTCCCGACCTGCCGTTCTCGGTCCAGCATCTGGACATCGTGCGCGCCGGCATGGCGGCGGTGGCCAATGACGTGACCGGCACGGCTTACCGTGTCAGCCAACTGGGTCTCGGCGACATTCAGATGGCGGGCAAGACCGGCACCGCCCAGGCGCGTTCGGGGCTTCGTCGCGGCACGACCGTGGAGTGGGCCAGCCGCGACCACGGCCTGTTCGTCGCCTTCGCGCCCCATGATGCGCCCCGCTACGCCATCGCGGTCGTTGTCCAGCACGGCGGCGGCTCGCGCGTAGCGGCCGAAAAGGCGCGCGAGGTCATGCGCGTTACGCTGCTGAAGGATCCGGACATGCGCACGCGCATCGAACGGCCGCTGCCGCCCGAGCCCGTTGGACCGCTGGAGGAGGAAGATCCCGCCGCCATCGCGCCGCCCGCGCCCGCTGCGCCGGCCGCAGCGTCCCGACCACAGACGGCTCCGGCTCCGTCCGGGCCCCAACCCTATCTGCCTCAGGGCGGCGCCCAGTGACCGCCTCGGCCCTGACCCGTCCCGGCCAGCGCGAGCGCCTGCCCGTCAAGCTGGCCGAAATCGACTGGCGCCTTGTCGGCCTCCTGTGCCTCGTCGCCGGGGTCGGGGCCATGATGCTCTATTCCCTGGGGGGCACCTCCTGGGAGCCGTGGGCCGCCAATCACCTGATCCGGGTCGGCTTCTGTCTGGTGATGATGCTGGTGCTGGCCCTGGTGGATCTCAGGCTGTGGTTCGCCCTAGCCTATCCTGTCTATCTGGCTGGCTTCGTCCTGCTCATTGGCGTGGAGTTGTTCGGCTACACCGCCATGGGCGCACAGCGCTGGCTGGACCTCGGCTTCATGCGGCTTCAGCCGTCCGAAATCATGAAGGTGGGCATCGTTCTGGCGTTGGCGCGCTGGTACCATGGGACCTCGGCCAAGGATGCGAAGCTGTCCTGGAAGCTGCTCATCCCCATAGCCATGATCGGGGCGCCGGTTCTTCTGGTGGCGCACCAGCCGGACCTCGGCACCGCCATGCTGATCGCCCTGACCGGCGCGGCCATCATGTTCATGGCTGGCCTGAGCTGGAAGCTGATCCTTGCCGCCGGCGCGGCTTTCGTCGCCGCCGTTCCGCCCTTCATCATGTTCGTGCTTCATGAGTATCAGCGCGAACGGATTCTGACGTTCCTGAACCCTGAAGCCGATCCGTCCGGGGCCGGCTACCATATCATGCAGTCGAAAATCGCCATGGGTTCGGGCGGATTTCTGGGCAAGGGGTACGGTCTCGGCAGCCAGAGTCAGCTTGAGTTCTTGCCGGAGAAGCACACTGATTTCATCTTCGCCGCCCTGTCTGAAGAGTTCGGTTTTGTGGGGTCCTTCACCGTACTGGCCGTATTCGCCGCCATTATCCTGATTTCCCTGCGTATCGCCTCCCTGTCTCACAGCCATTTCGGCCGTCTGGCGGCAGGCGGGGTGACGGCCACCTTCGCCCTCTACATCCTGATCAACGGGGCCATGGTCATGGGCCTGGCGCCGGTGGTGGGGGTGCCCATGCCGCTGCTGTCCTACGGCGGCACGGTGCTGCTGACAGTGATGGTGGGCTTCGGCCTGATCCAGGCCGTTCGGGTGCATCGCTATCTGGAGCTGCCCAAGGGCCGCGGCCTGTTCTAGAGCCTGATCGTTTGAGGTGGAATCGCTTCGCGATTCCGCCGATGCCGTGACTCAGGCTCCAGATGAGAGCGAGAACATGATTCACGCTTCAGCCGGAACCCGCTGCGGTTCCGCCCGAAACGATCATGTTCTAGACTCGACGGATGTCACAGCCCGTAAAGGCCGATCCGGCCATGTTCGCCCCGTGCCCGAAGCCGGTCACGTCTGAAAAGACCTCCGAGGAATCCGCCGCCCTGGCCGAGGGGCTGCACCAGACCGACAATCCCGCCGAATGGGCCTTTGTGCGCCTGTCCCGCCTCATCAAGGAGTTCGAGTCGCGCCTGGACCCGGACGACGAGGTCGGGGTGCGGGGCGTAGGCATGCCCGGAGACGGGGTGCTGATGATCCACGACCTGGGCTTCTGGGGGCCCGACCTGTTGATGTTCTTCGGGCGCGACCCCGAAGGTCAGCCGGTGACCCTGCTGCAGCACGTCAGCCGCCTCAACGTGGTGCTGTCCGCCAGGCCCAAGCCCGAACCGGAAAAGCCCGCGCGCCGCATCGGCTTCCGTCTCGACGAGATGGTGCGCGACACGAAAGGCTAGGGGCCTAAAGGCCCGCCGCCCAGTCCGTCGCCCGGATCAGGGAGTCCACGATGCCCGGCTCGCTGGAGGCGTGGCCGGCGTCGCCCACCACGTCCAGCTTCGCTTCCGGGAACGCCTGGTGCAGGGCCCACGCCCCGGACATGGGCGTCACCACGTCGAAGCGTCCCTGGGCGATCCACGTAGGGATGTGCCGGATGCGCTCCACATTGTTGAGGATCCAGCCGTCTTCGGGGAAGAAGCCGCCATTGGTGAAATAGTGGCACTCGATGCGGGCGAAGGCGACGGCGAACTCGGGCTCGGCGAATTTCTCGGGCCGCGCGGACGGGCCCTCGACGCTGACGGTGTCGCCTTCCCAGCTGGACCAGGCCACCGCCGCCTCGTTGCGCACCGCCACATCATCGCTGACCAGACGCCTGTGGTAGGCGGCCATCAGGTCGCCCCGCTCGGCCTCGGGAATCGGCTTCAGGAACCCTTCCCACGCATCGGGGAAGATCATCGAGGCGCCGTCCTGATAGAACCAGTGCAACTCCTTCTTCGTCAGCAGGAAGATGCCGCGCAGGATCAGGCTCTCGACGCGTTCCGGATGGGTGATGGCATAGGCCAGCGACAGGGTGGAGCCCCACGACCCGCCGAACACCGACCACTTGTCGACGCCGCAGCGTTCGCGCAGTCGCTCGATGTCCTCGATCAGGTCCCAGGTGGTGTTGTCCTCAAGGCTGGCGTTGGGCCGGGACTGGCCGCAGCCACGCTGGTCGAACATGATGATGCGGTACCGCGCCGGATCGAAATAGCGCCGCATGGTCGGATTGACCGCGCCGCCCGGACCGCCGTGCAGCACCAGCACCGGCTTCCCGTCCGGAGACCCCGACTCCTCATAGTAGATTTCGTGCGCCGTGCCGGTGGCCATGAAGCCGGACGCGAAGGGCTCGATTTCGGGATACAGGGTGCGACGGTCCGGCTGATCCGCGAAAATCGTCATGCGCACAAAGGTCTTTCTTACTGGGTATGGTCAAGCTTGGGGTGTCAGTCATGGGTAGCGAGCGAGTGGAGCAAATCCAACCTATTCGCCTGTTAAGAGGCATTTCCAACGCTTCGTCGGCAAAGCGCTTCAAATTCAGGTCAACCGGCCGCGGATGACGCCGATGATCCGGGCCTGATCGGCCTCGGTCAGGGTGGAGCTCGAGGGCAGGCACAGTCCCTGGGCGAAGAGTGATTCGGCCACGGCGCCGCCCACGCGGGGCGCATCCCGGAACACCGGCTGCAGATGCATGGGCTTCCACACCGGGCGGCTCTCTGTCCCCTCGGTGTGAAGCGTCAGTCGCAGGGTGTCAGGCGTGACGGGGGCTTCAGCGCCCAGCAGCATGACGCTGAGCCAGCGGGTATGCAGCCGCCCCGGCCCTTCGGGTGCGAAGGCGACGCCCGGCAGGTCCGACAGGGCCGCGCGATAGGTGTCGAAGATGGCCCGGCGCCGCGCCACCCGCGCCTCCAGCGTCTCCAGCTGCGCCCGGCCGATGGCCGCCGCCACCGCGCCGAGGCGGTAGTTGTAGCCCACCTCGTCGTGCTCATAGTGGACGGCGGGCCTGCGGGCAGCGGTGGACAGATAGCGCGCCCGCTCCATCAGGGCCGCGTCATCGCTCACCAGCATGCCGCCGCCGCCGGTGGTGATGATCTTGTTGCCGTTGAAGGAATAGGCCGCCATCAGCGCCCCGGCGCCGGCGTGGCGCCTGTTGAGCGTTGCACCGACGGCTTCGGCCGAGTCGAGGATCACAGGCACGCCCCGGTCCGCCGCGATATCGAGGATCGGTCCGATGTCGCAGCACTGGCCGTACAGGTCCGCCGGGACCACCGCCCGTACAGTCAGGCCCCGCGCCCGGGCCACGTCGAACGCCTCGGGCAGACAGGCCGGGTCCAGACCCCAGGTGACGGGGTCCACATCCGCGAAGATGGGGGTCGCGCCCTGATAGATCACCGGCGCCACTCCGCCCATGAAGGTCAGGGTCGGACAGATCACCGCCTCGCCGGGCTTCAGGTCCAGCAGGCGCAGCGCCAGATGCAGAGCCGCCGTACCCGATGACACGGCCAGGGCGTGGGCCCGTCCGGTCAGGTCTGCAAAGGCCGCTTCGAACGCGGCCACCTGCGGCCCCATGGCCACGTCGCCCGCCGCCAGGGCCTGTGCCACCGCTGCCTGCTCCCGCGCGCCGACCTCGGGCGCCGACAGGGGGATCATCGAGTGGGCCGGGCGGGCACACCCGCCACCGTCTGGCCCTCGGCCACGTCCTTCATCACCACCGCCCCGGCGCCGACCACGGCCCAGCCCCCGATGCGCACGCCGGGCAGGACCCGTGCGCCGAGACCGATCAAGGCCCCTTCGCCCACATGGACGCCGCCGCCCAGCACCGAGCCGGGCGCCACATGGGCGAAATCCTCGACCACGCAGTCATGCTCGACGATGGCGCCGGTGTTGACGATCACATGGGCGCCGATGGACGCCCCGGCCTGAACGATCGCGCCCAGCGCCACCAGACTGCCCGCACCGATCCGCGCCGCCGGATCCACCAGCGCCGAGGGGTGCACCGCCTGCATCCAGCCGCTTGGCGGCCTGGTCGCCGCCAGATCGCGCCGCACGCTGTTGTCGCCGATGGCCAGATGGGCGGGCAGAGGGGTGTTCAGCCCCGCCGCGCAGTCCCCCGACACCACCGCCCCGTCCACGGTTTCGCCCAGCCGCTCGGGCCGCTCGTCGTACAGGGCCGTGACCCGGGCGCCCGAGGCGCGCAGGGCGGCGATGACCACCCTCGCATGGCCGCCGCTGCCGATCACCGCGCAGGCGTCCCGCGCCATCAGCCGTCACCCCGCAGAGCCGCGAGCAACAGCATCGCCCACCCCGCGATCATCAGCACCCCGCCCACCGGCGCCACCATGCCCATGGCCGGCAGGCTCATCAGGACGATCATCGACAGGGCCAGCGAGAAGATCAGTCCGCCCGCCGCCGCCAGCCAGCCGGCAATCCGCACCAGCCGCCCGCCGCCGGTCCACAGGGCGCAGGCCACCGCCAGCACGGCGTGCACCATCTGGTATTGCGCGCCGGTGGTCAGCAGCGTCTTGACCGCAGGGCCGGCGCCGTGCGCGGCAAAGGCGCCCAGCATCACGGCCATGGCCCCGTTGGCGGCGGCGAAGACGATCAGGGGGCGGTGCGCAGTCATGACGACAGCTTGCCATGGATTCGCGGGGCATGGCGCCTGTTAGCGCGCATGGCCGTCGCTGTTAGAAACTCTGCCGTTGAACGCGGGAAGGCCAGCCAACATCTTGGCGGGCTACACTGAAACGGACAGCCGATGATCAGACGCGCTTTTTCCATTCCCCTGTGGCAGAGAATCTTCGTCGGCTTCGGCCTCGGGATCCTGGCCGGCCTGATCCTGAGGGAGCAGGCGCCGGCCTGGTTCGGGTGGATGGGCGAGGTCTATCTGAACCTCATCCGCATGGTGGTCGTGCCGCTGGTCCTGTTCACCATCGCGTCCTCCATCGCCCGGCTGGGGGGCGAGACGAACGCCGCCCGGCTGGGCGTGCGCACGATTGTCTGGTTCGCCATCACCTCGCTGCTGGCGGTGCTGGTGGGTTTCGCCTTCGGGCATCTGATCAATCCGGGCCTGGGGCTGGCTGAACTGCCGCTGGGCGAGGTTCGGGAGCGCGACATCCCCACGCCGCTTCAGGTGCTGATCAGCGTGGTCCCGGCCAATCCCTTCGCCGCCATGGCCGAGGGGCGTATTCTGCAGGTGATCTTCTTCTCGGCGCTGATCGGCGCCGCGCTGGTGGCCCTTGGCGACCGGGCCCAGGGGGTCCGGCGTCTGGTGGACGAGGGCGCCGCCCTGATCTTCCGCATCACCCGCTGGGTGATCCAGTTGACGCCCTTCGGCGTGTTCGGCCTGATCGCCGGCGTTGTAGGGGGCTACGGCTGGGAGGCCCTGCTGCCGCTCGGCAAGTTCATCATCGCCGTCTATGCGGCGTGCCTGTTCCACATCCTGATCGTCTATTCGGGCCTGTTGAAGCTGCACGGCCTGAAGGTCACCAGCTTCTTCCGCGGCGCCTTCGCCGCCCAGCAGACGGCCTTCGCCACCTCGTCGTCGCTAGGAACCCTGCCCATCACCCTGCGGCAGACGGTTGAGCGGCTGGGCGTGCCGCAAGCCTACGCCGCTTTCGCCGTGCCTCTCGGCGCCAACGTCAAGATGGACGGCTGCGGAGCCATCTATCCGGCCATCGCCGCCATCTTCATCGCGCAGTATTTCGGCATCGAACTGACCCTGACGCAGTACGTGCTGATCGGCCTGACGGCGGTGCTGGGGTCCCTGGGCACCGCCGGCGTGCCGGGCACGTCCATCGTCATGCTGACGCTGGTTCTGTCGACCGCAGGCCTGCCGCTGGAAGGCATCGGCTACATCATCGCCATCGACCGCGTCATCGACATGATGCGCACCGCCACCAATGTCACCGGCCAGATGCTGGTTCCGGTGCTGGTGGCGCGCGAGGAGGGCGTTCTGAACCGCGACATCTATGATGGTCGCGTCGCCTGGCTGCCCGGCGACCCGGACGCGGACGACCCCGACGCCGTCCGCGCCTCCGGCATATGAAGCCCGCAAGCTGACCCAGGGTGATCTTGCGGCCGTCCGTCATCCGCGCTTGGCTGCGTCCCGGAGGATGCGACCATGACCGGCTTTTCGTTCGAGACCACGCCGAGAATTCTTTGCGAGGACGGCGCCGCCCTGAAGCTGGCGGCGTTCCTGAACGGCATGGGCGTGAGCCGCCCGTTCATCGTCACCGACGCAGGCCTGGTCGGCGCGGGCGTGGTTCAGCCGATTCTGCACGCCCTGAACGCGGCGGGCGTGACTGCGTCAGTGTTCAGCGAGGTGCTGGCCGATCCGCCGGAGGCCTCGGTCATGGCGGCCGTGGCGGCGGCGCGCGAGGCGGGGGCCGACGGCGTGGTGGGTCTGGGCGGCGGTTCGTCGCTGGACACGGCCAAGCTGGTCGCCCTGCTGGCCGGAACCGATCAGGCCCTGTCCGACATCTACGGCATCGGCCTGGCCAGGGGCCCGCGCCTGCCGCTGGTGCAGGTGCCGACCACGGCGGGCACCGGATCGGAAGTCACCAACATCGCCATCGTGACAACCCCTGACGACCAGAAGAAGGGCGTGGTCTCGCCCCTGCTGTATCCCGACGCGGCCATCCTCGACGCGACCCTGACCACGGGCCTGCCGCCGCGCGTCACGGCCATGACGGGCATCGACGCCATGGTCCATGCCATCGAGGCCTACACCTCGAAGCACAGGAAGAACCCGGTTTCCGACAGTCTGGCGGTCGCGGCGCTGAAGCTGCTGCACGCCAACATCCGCCGGGTCATCGCCGACGGCTCTGACCTGCCCGCGCGGCGGGCGATGCTGCAGGGCTCGCTGCTGGCCGGCATGGCCTTCGCCAATGCGCCCGTCGCCGCCGTCCACGCCCTGGCCTATCCCATCGGCGGCATCTTCCACGCGCCGCACGGCCTGTCCAACGCCCTGGTGCTGGGGCCGGTGCTGCGGTTCAACCTGCCCGCCGCCGGGCCGCTCTACGCCGAACTGGCCGCCGCCATTGGGCTCAAGTCGGACGCCGCCGCCTTCGTGGACGAGATCGCGGTCCTGACCGCCGAAATGCCCATGGAGCAGCGCCTGTCCGACCTCGGGGTCGAGGTCCAGCATCTGGACCGTCTGGCCCACGACGCGATGCAGGTGCAGCGGCTGTTGATCAACAATCCGCGCGAGGTGACGCTCGCCGACGCCCGCGCCCTGTACGAGGAAGCCCTGTGACCGAACCGCTTCCCCGTCGCGCCGACTTTCCGGTCCTGCGCTCAATCACCACGCGCTGGATGGACAACGACGTCTACGGCCATGTGAACAATGTGGTCTACTACAGCTTCTTCGACACGGCGGTGAACGCGCACCTGATCGAGCAGGGGGTGCTGGACCCCGCCACCAGCCCCGTCATCGGCCTGGTGGTGGAGACCGGCTGCCGCTACGCCGCGCCCATCACCTTTCCCGACCGGGTCGACGCCGGCGTCCGCGTGGCCCGTATCGGAACCAGCAGCGTGCGCTACGAGGTCGGCCTGTTCCGCAACGACGAGCCGGACGCCGCAGCCTTCGGCCACTTCACCCATGTCTATGTGAACCGCGAAACCCGCCGCCCGGTCCCCATCCCGGAGGCCGCGCGAAAGGTGCTGGAGGCGCTGGTCGTCGCCTGACCGCGCACGGGTCTTGCGCCCGCCCGGCGACCGGGCTATGTCCGCGCCTCCCGACGGTTCGAGCCTTCGAACCCCGGCCCGGATGGATGCGTAGCTCAGCGGGAGAGCACCTCGTTCACACCGAGGGGGTCACAGGTTCAATCCCTGTCGCATCCACCATTCCTTCCCCGACCTCCGGTTCTGACGTGCACGCCCGTGTCTTCCGGTCACCACTGTCGTTTCCCACATGCACATGACGTTGCTGTCGACTGGCCATGGCCTGGTCAGAGGTTTGCGCATAGGCTCGCCCATCTGACTGGAGTCCCCCGATGCTTGAGATGATCGCCGCCATTCTGTTGCTGACCGGGCCGAAAGGGCAGTCTCTCGCCAGCTATGGCCCGGACTGGGAGCATATCCAGCCGGGGGGCTGGACCGTTGTGGGCGTCGATGGCGGGGGCGACACCATGCTGCTCACCCAGGCCGTCGAAGGTCATTCAAGCCGTCTCTGGATTCGTGAGGAAAGATCCTTTTACCAGGAATCCCGGCGGACGCTTTACGAGTTCGACTGCAATCAGGGCCGCGCGCGACCCCTGCGCGTCGATAATCACCGCGAACCCAATCTCGGCGGTGAGGCGGACACCTCCACAAATGATCGCCCCTGGGTCGAACTATGGCCGGACTCCTTTGTGGAGATCGCGTCCCGCGAGATCTGCGGCCGGTAAGGGTTCATCCGGTTGTCCATCCGCCCGATCGCCCGCCTTCTGATCCGAAAGCGCCGCCGCTCCGCCGCCTTGGCCATGGGGGCCCTGCGCGATCCCGTCGCCCTGTCGCGGCTGGAGCTGCACCGGCTCGCAGCCCGTGCGTTTGACCGCGATCCCGCCGCCGCCCGCGCCTCTCCGGTGGAGCGCATCCGGTCCCTGACCGCCACCGGCCGGGCAGGGGAGGCGCTGGACGTCGCCCGTACCCTCGCACCCCGTCCCGAGCATGATCTGGCCCTGTCCCTCAGCGCCTTCGACCCAGCCCTGGCCCTGACCAAATACGCCGGACCGGACGCATCCCTGCGCGCGGCCCTGATGCAGGCCGCCGGGCGCGAGGACGAGGCTCGCCGCGCTCTCGACGGCGCCTCCGGCCCGCAGGCGGCTTTCCTGCGCGCCTCGCTGGACCGGCATCACGCGGCTCGTGCAGCGCCCGGCTGGCGCGAGGGCTTCGGGGCGTGGAGCCTGTCGCCGCCCGAGCCCGTCGACCCGGCCCTGCCGGTCAGCGTCACCAATGCCTGCGCCGAGGCCGCGCCGGCCGTGGACGGCCCGCTGATCAGCGTCATCATGCCCTCGAGGAACGCCTCGCGCTGGGTGGCGGGGGCGGTGCGCTCCGTGCTGGACCAGAGCTGGCGCAATCTGGAATTCCTGTTCGTCGACGACGCCTCCACCGACGACAACGCCGACCGCGCCCTGGCCGCCGCCGACGGCGATCCGCGCTTCATCCTCATCCGCCAGTCCGAACGGGGCGGGGCCTACACCGCCCGCAATGCGGCGCTGGCCCGGGCCCGGGGCCGCTGGGTGGCGGTTCAGGACTCCGACGAATGGGCGCACCCCGACCGGCTGACCCGTCAGGTCGCCGAGATGCGCGCGCGCAAGCTCACCGCCCATTCCGGCCGCAGCCTGCGGGTGGACGCCGGGGGCGATATCCACGCCCGGGGCGTCTGGCCCCTGACCCGCTGGGCGCCGTCCACCCTGATGTTCGAGCGGGCCCCGGTGATGGAGCGGGCCGGCTATTTCCATCAGGTGCTGAGCGGCGCCGACAATGAATACTGGTGGCGGCTGGTGCAGCTGTTCGGCCCCCGCCGCGCCGCCATCTCGCGCACGCCGCTGATCCTCGGGGCGTGGCGCGCCGACTCCCTGACCGGAGCGAAGGACAGCGGTTTCGGGGCAGGGGGCTTCAACCTGGACCGGATGATCTACTGGGAGCGGTGGTCCTTCTGGCACGCCCGCAACCTGCGCACCCCCGAGGACTTGCGGCTTGAACCGGGCGAGCAACCGTTCCGGTCGCCGAAGAAGATCGTTCTCTAATCCCTCTCCCGTTGGGAGAGGGCTGCGCGCACGGATGCGTCAGCATCCGTCCTTCGCGCGCAGGGTGAGGGTTGGGTGGATCTGCTTAAGGCCTGAACGACCCTCATCCCCCGCGCTAGAACGAAGCCGCGATGCGCCTTCGTGCGCGGGTTCCCCCTTCTCCCAACGGGAGAAGGACAGAAGTCCCTACTTCACCGGCATCCGGCCGATGATCTGCTTCATCGTCTCGACCCGGGTGGGCAGGTCGGCGGCCAGGCGGGAGGCGATTTCGCGCGCACCCACCGGATAGGCGTCGCCGCCCTCGGCGATCTCTTTCGACAGGGCGGTGGCCTCCAGCAGCAGACGCTCCAGCATCTCGACCTGTTCAACGGCCAGGGCGCGGGCCTCCATCTGCAGCCTCTTGACCCGCTCGCCCGTGCTCTCGGGCTTGCGCATGAGGTCATAGACCTCGGACTCGGCATTCACCACGCGCAGGGTCGGTTCGGTCGTGCCTTTGACGGCCATGGGTCGCTCCTTCCCGACAATGCTGACGCAGAATCGCCAGCAAACGAAGCATGGCCGTGGGCTGATGAACCGGCGATGGACCAATTGAGGCCGGACTGTGGCGAGCTTGCATCAGGCCCTGTTCCGCCTTGGCACAGGTCACGGTTTACACGCGCCCTTTCGCCGGGAGCCGCCACCGTTTATGCCTGCGCCATGCCCAAGCTGACCTCGGCCATCGACGCCAATTCCCCCGCCTTCAAGACTTTGGACGCCCATAACCGCCGCCTGCGCGACGAGCTGCGCGACAAGGTGGCGAAGGCCGCGCTGGGGGGCTCGGAGAAGTCCCGCGAGCGCCACGTCTCGCGCGGCAAGCTTCTGCCCCGCGACCGGGTGGAGCGACTGCTGGATCCCGGCTCGCCATTCCTCGAGGTGGGCCAGCTGGCCGCCAACGGCATGTACGGTGACGAGGCGCCGGGCGCGGGCATGATCTGCGGTGCGGGCCGGGTCTCGGGCCGCGAGGTCATGATCGTGGCCAACGATCCCACCGTGAAGGGCGGCGCCTACTTCCCCATGACGGTGAAGAAGCACCTGCGCGCCCAGGAGATCGCCGAACAGAACAATCTGCCCTGCGTCTATCTGGTGGACTCCGGCGGGGCCAACCTGCCGCACCAGGCCGAGGTCTTCCCCGACCGCGACCATTTCGGCCGCATCTTCTTCAATCAGGCCCGGATGTCGGCCCGGTCCATCCCCCAGATCGCCTGCGTCATGGGCTCCTGCACCGCCGGCGGCGCCTATGTGCCGGCCATGTCGGATGAGACGGTCATCGTGCGCAATCAGGGCACCATCTTCCTGGCCGGCCCGCCGCTGGTGAAGGCCGCCACCGGCGAGGTCATCTCGGCCGAGGAACTGGGCGGCGCCGAGACCCACGGCCGCCTCTCGGGGGTGGTGGATCATGTGGCCGAGAACGACGAACACGCCCTGCAGATCGTGCGCGCCATCGTCGCCAATCTGAACACGGTCAAGCGCGTCGAACTGGACCTGGCCGAGCCGGTCGCGCCCGCCTTCGATCCGGAAGAACTCTACGGGATCATCCCCGACGACGTGCGCGCGCCCTATGACGTGCGCGAGGTCATCGCTCGCATCGTCGACGGCTCCAGCTTCGACGAGTTCAAGGCGCTGTACGGGACCAGCCTCGTGTGCGGCTTCGCCCGCATCTGGGGCCAGCCGGTGGCCATCCTGGCCAACAACGGGGTGCTGTTCAGCGAAAGCGCGCAGAAGGGCGCCCACTTCATCGAACTGGCCTGCAAGCGGAAGATCCCGCTGGTGTTTCTGCAGAACATCTCGGGCTTCATGGTGGGCGGCAAATACGAGGCCGAGGGCATCGCCAAGCACGGCGCCAAGCTGGTCACGGCGGTGGCCAGCGCGGAGGTTCCCAAATTCACCGTCCTGATCGGCGGATCATTCGGCGCGGGCAACTACGGCATGTGCGGCCGGGCCTATTCGCCCCGCTTCCTGTTCACCTGGCCCAACAGCCGCATCTCGGTGATGGGCGGCGAGCAGGCGGCCAGCGTTCTGGCCACCGTTCACCGCGACGCCGACAGCTGGTCCGAAGACGAGGCCGAGGCCTTCAAGGCCCCGATCCGTCAGAAATACGAGGACGAGGGCAACCCCTACTACGCCACCGCGCGCCTGTGGGACGACGGCGTCATCGATCCGGCCCAGACTCGCGACGTCCTCGGCCTCGCCATCAGCGCCAGCCTGAACGCCCCGATCCCGGACACGACCTTCGGCGTGTTCAGGATGTGATCAGGGGGTCCGGAGGATTTTCTCCATCGCCTTCCCCCTGGCCAGCTCGTCGACCATTTTGTCGAGGTGGCGCACCTCGCGCATGAGGGGGTCTTCGATCTCCTCGACGCGATAGCCGCAGATCACGCCGGTGATCAGGAAGCGGTTCGGATTCATGGCCGGGGCTTCGGCGAAGAAGGTCTCGAAGGTGGACTTGGCGTCCAGATGGCCCTTCAACGCCTCCGCCGAATAGCCCGTCAGCCACAGGATGATCTGATCGACCTCCGCGCGCGTCCGGCCCTTTTTCCCGGCCTTGGCGATGTAGTGAGGGTAGACGCTCGCCACACTCATCCAGCGGATGCGGTCATTCGCGCTGAGCGCCATTGCGACAGCCCCATGTTCCGTTCGGCCCACGGTGCGTTATAGGGGTTGAAGCTTCAGGAGACCACCATGGCCGACCCCACCGACTCCGACCTAAACGCCCTGGACGTCACCGACGCCGAGGCGGCCGAGATGAACCGCATCAACCACCCGCTGGTGGCCAATCCGGCCCCGGATGCGGACGACCAGCTGGCGGTGATCGACTCCACCCCCGACGGCATGGTGTTCATCACCATCAACCGCCCGGCGAAGAAGAACGCCTTCGACGCCGCCACCATCGCCGCCCTGCACGAGGCCTTCGAGACCCTGCACGGCGCCGACCATGTGCGGGCGGTGTTCATCCGCGGCGCGGGCGGCACGTTCAGCGCGGGTGCGGATCTGAACTGGATGCGCGACGCGGCCGACTGGTCCGAGAGCGACAACCGCGACGACGCCATGGGCCTGGCCAACATGCTCAAGGCGCTGCACGACATTCCGGCCCTGACCGTGGCCCTGGTCGAGGGCGCGGCCATGGGCGGCGGAGCGGGCATCGTCGCCGCCTGCGATATGGCGGTGGCGGTCAAGGGCGCCACCTTCGCCTTCTCCGAGGTGAAGCTGGGCCTGATCCCGGCCACCATCGCCCCCTATGTGGTCGAGGCCGTGGGCGCCCGCCGGGCCCGGGCTTTGTTCCTGACCGGCAACGCCTTCGACGCCGACTACGCCGCCCATGTGGGGCTGGTGGACGCGGTGGTGCCCGACGCCGACGCCCTGCACGGCTTCATCGATCATCTGTCCGGCACCCTGACCGCCTGCGCGCCCGGCGCCATGGGCGAGGCCAAGCGGCTGGTCCATCTGGTGGCCAATCACCGCATCGATTCCGGCCTGATCGACGACACCGCCCGCCTGATCGCCCGCGCGCGGGTCAGCACCGAAGGCCAGGAAGGCGTCCGCGCCTTCCTCGACAAGCGCAAGCCGAA
The DNA here is from genome assembly GCF_046293315.1 of Brevundimonas sp. GTDB lineage: Bacteria > Pseudomonadota > Alphaproteobacteria > Caulobacterales > Caulobacteraceae > Brevundimonas. The sequence continues at coordinate 134,820 of NZ_JBKBPF010000002.1, read as the reverse complement.
CTGGGCCAGATAGCGGGGTCACGGGGGCAGGGGGCATGACCAACGAACTGGAGACTGCGGCGGCGGCCTCGGCGGGCGGCTGGCTGCGCTTGCGGCGCCGACAGGCGGACATCCCGCCGGGCACGCCTTGCGCCAACTGCGAGACGCCGCTGGCCGGGACCTACTGCCACGCCTGCGGCCAGCTGGCCGAGAATTTCAACAAGTCCATCTGGAAGCTGGGCAAGGAGGCGCTGGAGAGCTTCTTCCATCTGGACGGCCGCCTCGCCCGCACCCTGCCGCGCCTGATCGCGCGTCCGGGTCGCCTGACCCGCGACTATCTGGACGGCAAGCGCGCCTTCCAGGTGCCGCCGCTGCGCATGTTCCTGGTGATCCTGCTGCTGACCTTCGTGGTCGGCCAGTGCGCCCTGCGCGGCGGGGCGACCGATGAGCTGGTTCGCCAGGCCGGAACCTCGGCGGCGGACTCACAGTCTGCCCTGGATCAGGCCCGCGCCGAGATTGCGGCGGACGAGAGCCTGACCGAGAGCGAGCGGCGCATCGCCGAGGCGGCGCTGGAGCGCAACTGGGGCGGCATCGTCGCCGGCGTCACGGCGGTGCAGGAAGCCAACCAGACTTTTCAGGAACAGGCTGAAAACCCCGCTGATCGCGAGAGCGCCTCGGCCTTCGAAACCTGGCTGACCGACCGGCTCGAGGCGGTCCAGGCCGAACCGCGCCGTTTCTCCCTCCTGCTCGCGGTCTGGGCCCAGCGGGTGGTGATGCTGATGCTGCCCGTCTCGGCCCTGATCCTGGCGTGCATGTTCTTCTGGCGGCGCGGGGTGTTCCTGTTCGACCACCTGATTTTTTCCATGCACTCCCTGTCGTTCCAGCTGCTGCTGATCACCACGGCGTTCCTGCTGGCCATGGGGATCGGGCCGGTCGCGTGGAATCTGCTGTGGCTCTCGCCCGTGCACCTGTTCATCCACATGCGCGGGGCCTACGCCAGCGGGCCGGCCATGACCCTGCTGCGCATGTCCATCCTGTTCACCGCCACCACCATCGCGGGCAGCGTCATGCTGCTGCTCTGGCTGTTCCTGGCCTTCAACGAGATGGCGGGCTGACGAGAAGGCTTGTCTCAACGAACCCTGTTCGCCACAGTATCGGCAGGCGGGGGCCGGGAGGGAATCATGCGGATTATTCACGCCGCCTTGGCGGCTGTTCTCATCATCGTGTCGGGCGCCGTCGTGGCCCCGGCCGTCGCCCAGTCCGTGCCGAACTTCCGGTCGGACGATGAGCTGCGGCGCTTTCTGACCAACAGCGAGGGCTATCTGCGGGTTCGCCCGCCGGCGCCCCATGCGCCCCCGCCGCCGCCCGCGCCCCCGCCGCCGCCGGGCGCCCAGCCCGCGACACCGAACGCGCCCTCCATCACCAACACCCAGCTGGTCGGCATCGACGAGGGCGGCATCGTCAAGGTCTCCGGCGAGCATCTGGTGATCCTGCGCCGGGGCCGGGTGTTCAGCGTCTCCATGGCTGACGGCGCGCTGGAGCCGGTGGACGCCATTGACGCCTTCGCGCCCGGCGTGGAAACGAGCGACACCTGGTACGACGAGATGCTGGTCATCGGCGACATGGTGACGGTGATCGGCTTCAGCTATTCGCGCGGCGGGACCGAGATCAACCGCTTCCGCCTGTCGCCCGAGGGCCGGTTCACCTTCTTGGACAGCCATCAGCTGCGGGCCAGCGACTATTTCTCGTACAGCAACTACGCCTCGCGCCTGATCGGGACGCAGCTGATCGTCTATTCACCGCTGCGCTTCGGCTACGGCCTGGACGATGTCCTGGACAGCCTGCCGGGTATCAGCCGGTGGACCGAAGGCCAGGGCGCGCCGGCGTTCCGACGCATCGCGCGCGGCCAGGATGTCTACATGCCGCGCGTCCTGCAGCGCGCCGGGGCCGAATACGTCGCGATGATGCATGTGGTCTATCGCTGTGACCTGGCGGCGGTCGAGCTGGACTGCGCCGCGACCACGGTCATGGGCGACGACTACGCGACCTTCTTCGTGTCGCACAACGCCGCCTATCTCTGGAATAAGGTCGCCCACGAGATCGGCGAGTTCAGCTTCGTCTATCGCTTCGGCCACGACGGCGCCCCGGTGACAGCCGCCCGGGTCTGGGAAAGCCCGTGGGATCAGTTCAGCTTTCACGCCAACATGGCGGCGGGACGCCTCGATCTGCTCATGATGTCGCGCAGCTCCACGCCCCAATGGGGCGCCCAGCCCACCGGGATCGCCTTGCTGCGCCTTCCCATGTCGCGCTTCGGCGACGGGTCCCGCCCCCCCATCCTGTCGGACTACCAGTTCACGCCTTACCCGGGCATCGGCTACATCACCGCCAACCGGTTCATGGGCGATTGGGCGTTCTACAGCACGCCCACAGAGCAGGGCGCCTATTACGGGCCGCCGCCCGGCGCCCTGGCCGCTCAGCTGGCGGCGGTCCCCATCGAGCCTGGCGAGCCCATCGTCTTCGATATGCCGGACGGCGTGGCCCGCATCGAACATCTGGGGGGCGACGTTCTTGTGGTCGGCGGCCGCGAGGAAGTGGTGTTCACCACCCTTGACCTGTCTTCCGGCGCGCCCGCCATCGGTCCCCGGCACGTGCAGGCCCGCGCCAGCCCGAACGAGTCGCGCAGTCACGCCTTCTTCTTCCGTCCCGACGCAGGGGGCGAGGACGGGCTGCTCGGCCTGCCGATTCTGTCCCATCAGGCGCCCGATGAGCCGTGGAATGAATGGAAGCCCCACGCCGCCATGCTCTTCCTCAGCCGCCGGGCGCGCGAGCTGTCGGGTCTGGGCCGTCTGGACGCGTCCGATGATGGCGTCCGCGACGACGGCTGCCGGGTGTCCTGCGTGGACTGGTACGGCAATGCGCGCCCGATCTTTCTCGGCGACCGGATCTTCGCCCTGATGGGCTACGAGATCGTCGAGGGCCGTCTGGAGGGCGACGGGGTTCAGGAAGTGCGCCGGGCGGACTTCGCGCTGTCGGTTCCGGTCGCGGAATAACGACAGGGCTTTCGCCAGATCGCGTGGTCTGGGATAGGGTCGCCCCATGTTCACATCCGTTCTGGTCGCCAACCGTGGCGAGATCGCCTGCCGCGTCTTCCGCACCGCCCGCGCCATGGGCGTGCGCACCATCGCCGTCTATTCCGAGGCGGACGCCGACGCCCTGCACGTGCGCGAGGCCGACGAGGCCGTGCTGATCGGCCCCGCCGCCGCCCGCGAGTCCTATCTGGACGCGACCAAGGTGCTTGCCGCCGCCAGGGAAACGGGCGCCGAGGCCATCCACCCCGGCTACGGCTTCCTGTCCGAGAACGCCGACTTCGCCGAGGCGGTCATGGCCTCCGGGCTGGTCTGGATCGGCCCGCCGCCCGCCGCCATCCGCGCCATGGGTCTGAAGGACGCGGCCAAGACCCTGATGGACAAGGCGGGCGTGCCCGTCACCCCCGGCTATCTGGGCGAGGACCAGTCGCTGGAACGCCTCCAGAAGGAGGCCGACGCCATCGGCTATCCGGTGCTGATCAAGGCCGTCGCCGGCGGCGGCGGCAAGGGCATGAAGAAGGTCGAGCGGTCCGCCGATTTCGCCGCCGGTCTCGCGGGCGCCCAGCGGGAAGGCGAGGCCTCGTTCGGCGACCCCCGCGTCCTGATCGAGAAATACATCACCCGCCCGCGCCACATCGAGGTGCAGGTGTTCGGGGACTCGCAAGGCAATGTCGTCCACCTGTACGAGCGCGACTGCTCGCTGCAACGCCGCCACCAGAAGGTGATCGAGGAGGCTCCGGCCCCCGGCATGGACCCCGAAACGCGCAAGGCTGTCACCGACGCCGCGGTGCGCGCGGCGAAGGCCGTCAACTATGTGGGCGCCGGCACTATCGAGTTCATCGCCGACGCCTCCGAGGGCCTCAAGCCCGACCGCATCTGGTTCATGGAGATGAACACCCGTCTGCAGGTGGAGCACCCCGTCACCGAGGCCGTCACCGGCGTCGATCTGGTGGAATGGCAGTTCCGCGTCGCGGCGGGCGAGCCCCTGCCGCTGCAGCAGGACGAAATCGCCCTGGACGGCTGGGCCATGGAGGCGCGCCTCTACGCCGAGGATCCCGACAACGGCTTCCTGCCCAGCATCGGCCGGCTGGATCACTTCCAGCTGCCCTTCTCCTCCCCACAGCGTGGGGAGGGGGACCGCGAAGCGGTGGAGGGGTTGGCGGCCTCAGGCGCGATCCGAATCGACACCGGCGTCGAACAGGGCGGTGAGGTCAGCCAGCACTACGATCCCATGATCGCCAAGCTGATCGTGCATGAAGACACGCGCGAGGCCGCCGCCGCCCGTCTGGCCGACGCCTGCTGCGAGGTGGAGGTCTGGCCGGTCCGGACCAACGCCGCCTTCCTCGCCCGCTGCCTGGACCATCCCCGCTTCGTCTCCGGCGACGTGGACACGGCCTTCATCGGCGCCGAGGAGGAGACCCTGCTGGCGCAGGAGTTGAAGGATGAGATCGTCGCTGCGGGTCTGACCGACCTGTTCGAGGCCTCTCGCCAGCGCTCGAGGCTCCCCACGGACGACGGGGTGTCCCCGTGGAGCGGCCAACGCGAAACCATCACAGGTTTCCGCCTGAACGCCCCGGAGCGGGCGCTGATCACCGGCAGCGTGAATGGCGTCCCGCAAGAAGCCCTGCTGACGCCGAAGCGACAGGACGACGCGTCCTGGTACGAGGTCAGCCTCAACGGACAGACCTATCAGGTCGCACCCGGGGTCGAGGGGATCTGGATCGGTGACCGGTATGTGCCCGCGTGGTTCGGCGCGGATCAGACCGTGCTGTTCGATGAAGGCCATGCGGTCGCGTTCACGCCGGCGTCCACGGTCGCCCAGGGCATCGCCGCCGCCTCCGACGGCTCGCTCCGCGCCCCCATGCCCGGCAAGATCGTCGCCGTCTCGGCCGAGCCCGGCGAGGCCGTCACGAAAGGCCAGTCCATCGTCGTACTGGAAGCCATGAAGATGGAGCACGCCCTGATCGCGCCCTTCGACGGCGTGGTGGGCGAACTGGGCGTCGCGGTGGGCGATCAGGTCGTCGACGGCGCGGTGCTGGCTGTCATCACGGCGTCCGAACAGGTCGCGTAGCCCTTGGGATTGGGTTAGACGGACCAGACGATTCCGCCAGCACGAGACCGCCTCATGACCTCACGCGCCGCCGTCATCCTCGCCGCCGGGCAGGGTACGCGCATGAAGAGCCCGCTGCCCAAGGTGCTGCACCCGGTGGGCGGCCGCGCCATGCTGGACCACGCCATCGACGCCGCCGAGGCCTTGAACTGCGAGCGCATCGTGGTGGTGGTGGGAACCCATTCCCCCGAGGTCCGCGCCCATGTGGAAAAGCGTCTCGGCGCCGCCGCCATCGCGGTTCAGGACCCGCCGCTGGGCACCGGTCACGCCGTGCTGGCCGCCCGCGAGGCGCTCAAGGGCTTCGCCGGCGAGGTGGTCATCACCTACGGCGACGTGCCGCTGCTCAAGGCTGACCACATCGCGCCGGTGTTCGGCGCCGAGGGTGTGACCGTGCTGGGCTTTGAAGCCGCCGACCCCTCCGCCTACGGCCGCCTGATCGTGGACGAGGCCGGGACGCTCAAGGCCATCGTGGAGGCCAAGGAAGCGACACCCGATCAGTTGGCGGTCACCGCCTGCAACTCCGGCGTCATCGCCGTGGACGCCGACCTGTTGTTCCAGCTGCTGGATCAGGTCGGAAACGACAACGCCAAGGGTGAATACTACCTCACCGATATCGTCGCCCTGGCGCGCGGCGCTGGCCATCCCACCCGCGCCGTCTTCGCCGACGAGGCCGCGGTCATGGGCGTCAACAGCCAGGCCGAACTGGCCGAGGCCGAGCGCCTGTTCCAGCAGGTCCGGCGCGAGGCCTTCCTCGCCGCGGGCGTCACCATGCCCGCCCCGCACACGGTCCATTTCGCCTGGGACACCGCGGTCGAGGGCGGGGTGCTGATCGAGCCCAATGTGGTGTTCGGCCCCGGCGTCAGCATCGCCTCCGGCGCACGCATCCGCGCCTTCTCCCACCTTGAGGGGGCCACCGTGGCCTCCGGCGCCGAGGTCGGTCCCTACGCCCGCCTGCGCCCCGGCGCGTCGCTGGGGCAGGGGGCCAAGGTGGGCAATTTCGTCGAGGTCAAGAACGTGACCATGGGCGCGGGCGCCAAGGCCAACCATCTGGCCTATCTGGGCGACGGCGAGGTGGGGGCGAAGGCCAACATCGGCGCGGGCACCATCTTCTGTAACTACGACGGCTTCTTCAAACACCGCACCACGGTGGGCGAGGGGGCCTTCGTCGGCTCCAACAGTTCGCTGGTGGCCCCGGTGACCATCGGCGCGGGCGCCATGGTCGGCTCCGGCTCGGTCATCACCGCCGACGTGGCCCCGGGCGATCTGGCCCTCGGCCGCGCGCCCCAGGCCCACAAGCCCGGCTGGGCCGCCCGCTTCATGGCTACGATGCGCGCGAAGAAGGCGAAGGGAAAATGATGAAGACGTCCATGATCCTTCTCCCATTGGGAGAAGGGGGAACCCGCGCACCGGAGCGCGCAGCGCGACGGTCCTTTGCGCGGGGGATGAGGGTCGGGTGGCCGCGCTTCACGCCTTCGACCCTCGCCCTGCGCGCGCAGGACGGATGCTGGCGCATCCGTGCGCGCAGTCCTCTCCCATTGGGAGAGGGAAGATGAGCGCCGACCTCCAGAAACAGCGCGCCGGCGAAGCCGCCGCCCTCCGCATCGAGCCCGGCATGACCGTGGGCCTCGGCACCGGCTCCACCGCCGCCTGGTTCGTCAAGGCGCTGGCCGCCCGCAATCTGGCTGACCTGCGCTGCGTCCCCACGTCCGAGGCCACCGCCGATCTGGCCCGGTCGCTGGGTCTGCCCCTGACGACGCTGGAGGACGTGGCCCGCATCGACATCACCGTGGATGGCGCCGACGAGGTCGGGCCGGGCCTGGCCCTGATCAAGGGCGGCGGCGCGGCCCTGCTGCGCGAGAAGCTGGTGTGGGAGGCGTCGGACCGCTGCGTGGTCATCGCCGACGCCGCCAAGGTGGTGAAGGCGCTGGGCAAGTTCGCCCTGCCCATCGAGGTGGTCGCCTTCGGCCACAAGACCACCGCCAACCGCATCGCCGACGTGCTGGCCGACCACGAGATCGGCATGCCCGCCCGCCTGCGCACCGCCGACCGCGGCATCGTCCGCACCGACGGCGGCAACGTCATCTATGACGCGGCCTGCGGCGTCATCGCCGACCCCGCCCGCCTCGCCGCCGACCTCAAGAGCCTGACCGGCGTGGTGGAGCACGGCCTGTTCCTCGACCTGGCCGAGGAGGCGTTGATCGGTACGGATCAGGGGGTGGAGACCCTGACGCCCTGACTTTCCTTCTCCCCTTGAGGGAGAAGGTGGCCGCCGGAGGCGGTCGGATGAGGGGTGAAACACCGAGCGGCCCGGCTTCGCGCCAACGATGGTGGCCCGATGAAGCGTTGATGGAAAGATCGAGTTGCACCCCTCATCCGTCATGCTTCGCATGACACCTTCTCCCTCAAGGGGAGAAGGGCATGGAGACGTGTCCCCGCCTTGCCCCGCTGTGTTAGGCTGCCTACCTCCCCGACAGGCGGATCGCCGGCCGCGATTCGGACAATTCAGACAATTCGGACACTGTTTTTTTGGGGTCCGAAACCAGGAGCCCCGGATGCCCGAGACCTACGACTACGACCTCTTCGTCATCGGCGCGGGCTCCGGCGGGGTGCGGGCGGCGCGGCTGACGGCGCTGGGGGGCAAGCGGGTCGGGATCGCCGAGGAATACCGCTACGGCGGCACCTGCGTGGTGCGCGGCTGCGTGCCCAAGAAGTTCATGGTCTACGCCTCTGAATTCTCACATATTTTCGAGACCGCGCGCGGCTACGGCTGGACCGTGGACAACCCCACCTTCGACTGGCCGACCTTCCTCGAGGCCAAGGACGTGGAGATCGCGCGCCTGTCGGGCATCTACGCCGCCAATCTGGGCAAGGCGGGGGTCGATACCTTCCACGCCCGCGCCGTGCTGAAGGACGCCCACACCATCGATATGGGCGACAAGGGCGTGGTCACGGCCGAGAAGATCCTCATCGCCACCGGCGGCCGCCCGTGGGTCCCCGAGGACCTGCCGGGCGTCGAGCACGTCATCACCTCGGAGGAGGCCTTCCACCTGCCCGAACTGCCCAGGAGCATCATAATCGCCGGCGGCGGCTACATCGCGGTGGAGTTCGCGGGCATCTTCGCCGGGCTGGGCGTCGAGACCACCCTGGTCTATCGCGGCCCCAACATCCTGCGCGGCTTCGACGACGACGTGCGCGCCCATCTGGCGGGCGAGATCGAGAAGCGCGGCATCAAGGTGGTGCTGGGCTGCCAGCACGAGTCCATCGAGAAGACCGACGCCGGTCTGGTCAGCCATCTGGGCAACGGCATGACGCTGGAGACCGAGCAGATCATGTTCGCCACCGGCCGCATCCCCCATGTAAAGGGCCTCGGCCTCGACACGGCGGGCGTCGAACTGACCGAGCACGGCGCCATCAAGGTGGACGGGCACTCGAAGACCACCGCCGACAACATCTGGGCCATCGGCGACGTCACCGACCGCATGAACCTGACCCCCGTGGCCATCCGCGAGGCGGTCGCCTTCCACGAGACGGTGTTCAGGAACAATCCCCAGGCCTTCGACTATGAGGCCGTGCCCACCGCCGTGTTCAGCCAGCCCCCCGTGGGCGTGGTCGGCCTGACCGAGTCCGAGGCCCGCAAGGCCTGCGGCGAGATCGACGTCTATCTGACCCGCTTCCGCCCCATGAAGACCGCCTTCTACGGCGACGACGAGCGCACCCTGATGAAGCTGGTGGTCCAGGCCTCGGACGGCCGGGTGGTGGGCTGCCACATCGTCGGCCCCGACGCGCCCGAGATGATCCAGCTGGCGGGCATCGCCGTGAAGGCCGGCCTGACCAAGGCCCAGTGGGACGCCACCTGCGCCGTCCACCCCTCCGCCGCCGAGGAGCTGGTCACGATGCGCGACAAGCAGACGCCCCAGAGCATGTCGGCGGGCTGATCCCTCAGCCGCCCGCTTCGGCCCCGCGCACCGCCGCCGGGATGATGTCCCGGTCCATCAGGGCGTGCAGCGCGGGCAGGTGGCTCTCGGCCCGGGGGTGCGGATTGGGGTCCGAGATCATCACCACCGTCAGGTCCAGGCTGGGCACGATGAACAGCATCTGCCCGCCATAGCCCCAGGCGAAGTGGATGTCGTGCACGCCCGACCGCCGCGCGAACCAGCCATAGCCGTAGCCGTTGCCGCTCCACGGCGACACGCCCCGGCTGCGCCAGCTCTCCTCGACCCAGCCCTCGGGCAGGATGCGGCGCCCGTCGATCTCCCCGTCCAGCCGGTACAGCTCGCCGAACCGCAACAGGTCGCGCGGCGACATCAGCATGTCGTTGCCGCCGAAATAGACCCCTTGCGGATCCTGCGGCCAGGGCGGAATGCGGATGCCCAGCGGCTCGCCCAGCCAGTCCACCGCCAGGGCGTGGGTGCTGCGCCCCGACGCCCGGGTCAGCACCGCCGACATCAGGTGCGACGTGCCGGTGGAATAGATCATGCGCCCGCCCGGCTCATCCTCGAACGGCCGCGCCAGCGCATGCCGCACCCAGTTGGGGCTGGTCACCCAGCGCCCGTACTGGTCGCCCGAGGTGCGCCCCAGCCCGGCCCGCATGGACAGCAGGTGGCCCACGGTCAGGTCCGACAGGCGCGGGTCCGGCGCGACGGGCAGGTCCGCCGCCAGCACCGGCGCCACCGGCTGGTCCACGCCCTCCAGCACGCCCCGGCCGATGGCGATCCCGGTCAGGGCCGACAGCACGCTCTTGGACGCGGACTTGATGTTCACCGGCGTGTCCAGCCCCGGCCCGCGCAGCCGCTCCTCCACCAGCACCGCGCCGTGCCGCGCGATGATCACCGCATGCAGCCGGTCCAGCCCCCGCGCCTCAACCAGCCCCCGCTCCACCATGGCCGCGTCCAGCCCGCGCGTGGCCGACTGCGCCCGCGCCGCCTCGGCCCCATCTTCAGGGTTGGCCGCCGGCGCCGGCGAACACGCCAGCATCACGCCCCCTGCCACCGCCGCCAGCCCCATGCGGCGCGTGAGGGCGGGGGCAAGGGTCTGAAACACGCGCGACATCGGCAATCCTCAATACGGCTGCGCCACTGCGCGCCCTGAACACCATCTACGCACCGCCCCGCCCCCCGGTTTCGTCAACCCGCTTCCTTCTCCCCTTGAGAGTCGTCGAGCGCCCAACGCGACCGCTCACGTCCCTTCTCCCTCAAGGGGAGGGAGGGTGGCGCGCTGCATGCTGGCGCACGGCCTCGAGGATCAGGTTCGGGTTTCTGAGGACCGCCTCATTGCCGAACCGCAGGACGGTGAAGCCCTGCGCCGCCAGCCACGCATCCCGCCGCGCGTCGGACTCTTCCCGCAACCGATGCACGCCGCCGTCGACTTCAATGATCAGCTTGAGCGCGGGACAGCAGAAGTCGGCCACATAGGACCCAATCGGCATCTGTCGCCGGAACTTGAACCCATCCAGTCCCCGGCCCCGCAGCAGCCTCCACATGGCCGCCTCGGTCATCGTCGGCTCGCGACGTGACCGTCTGGCGCTCGCTCGGGTGCGGTCCGTGGGCTTGAGCATGGGGGGAGCTTAGCGGTGGGAAGCGACTCCCCCAATCCCTTCTCCCCTTGAGGGAGAAGGTGTCATGCGCAGCATGACGGATGAGGGGTGAATCCCGGTGCTCGCCCACGTCGCGCGGGAGCCTTCGGATCGGCCTGAGCGACATCCCGACCACCGGGTGTTACCCCTCATCCGACCCGCTTCGCGGGCCACCTTCTCCCTCAAGGGGAGAAGGAAACGACACTCACGGATATTCCTCCGCCTTCCCCTTCGGGATCCCGTGATCCTCCCGCCATTCGTCCCGGTTGGCGTCCAGGGTGATCTCGTCCAGCGCATGCAGGTGTTTCAGCCCGCCGTCCTCGCGCCAGAAGGCGTCGGTCCAGGGGTGCTTGCGCATGTAATCCCGGTCCTGCGCCGCGACCTCGGGCCCCAGCCGGGACGCGCGCCAGTCCAGCACGAAGCCCGCGTGCCACAGAGGCACTTCATGCAAAGGTCCGCCCCGCATGGCCTCGGCCAGCTTCACGGCCAGCAGCCGCGTCTCCTCGCGCCGGATCAGGAACGCGTCCAGCGCCCGCCGCGCGCGCCGCTCCCAGCCCTCCACCGGCTCCGGCGCGGGGTCCTCGGGCCGCCGCCGCCGCCACCCCTCCGACGCCCGCCGCCGCCACAGATTGGCCAGCCCCACATCATAGCGCTGCGCCAGCGACGCGCCCGTCTCCCCCGACTCCCACCCGCGCCGGATCTCCTCCCAGGTGTCCTCGCACCTGATTTTCGGCAGTTTGCGCTCGTCCATGGAGGCAGGGTGGGGCGCCCCTCCGCCAAAACCGGACGCACCACGTCCTTCTCCCTCCCCGTTCGGGGAGGGTGGTCGGCGCGAAGCGCCGGCCGGGTGGGGAGGGCTCGGCGACCCATCCGCGCTGCCTCGCCGAGCCGCCCCCACCCGCTTCGCCTTCGGCTCAGCCCCCTCCCCGAACGGGGAGGGAGAAGGGGCGTCACCCCCGCCGCCGATACGTCCCGCGCCGCTCCCCGAACGTCAGCCAGCCGCGATCGCGCAACACCTGCAGCTGCTGCCTGATCTTCTCCCGCACATGCCTGTTTCCCGGATGCAGCGCCGACAGCCGGGCCTCGAAGGCGTAGAGGTCATCCAGAACGAAGTCGGGGCGGCCGGTGCTGGCGGTGTGGTCCTCCACGCACCGCATCACGTCCAGCAGCCAGCCGCGAGCGACCGCCCCTCTCCCGGTGGGAGAGGGCTGCGCGCAGCGGGACGCGGAGCGGCCCGCTTCTTCGCGCGCAGGGTGAGGGTCCGGTGGTGGCCCTCTGACTCACCCGCCCCTCATCCCCCGCGCAAGGACCGTCGCGCTGCGCGCTCCGGTGCGCGGGTCCCCCTTCTCCCATCGGGAGAAGGTCAGGAGATGCGGTCCGTCACGCGCCCGGCGGCGCGGTCATAGCTCATGGCGAACAGGTTCGGGTTGTTCGCCGCCGCCAGTCGGGCCGTCATCGTGCGGCCGATTTCCTCGGAAATCGGCTCTTTGAGTGGGCCGAAATCTACGATTTCGGCCTGGCGCCGTCGGGGATGGAGCGCCCCAGCTTTCCCTGCTTGGCCTTGAGCTCATAGTCCTCGCCGCAGTCGTCACAGCGGAAGTCGGCCACGGGCGCGTTGTTCGGCAGCTGCGGCAGGTGATCGGCGGCGCAGTTGGGACAGAAGCCGTGCAGCGCCATCCACGCCTCGGTGACGGACCGGGCGGTCTGGGTCGGGCCCCTGAAGGCGACGGCCGGTTCGGCGAAGCCCAGCTCACACCAGCGATTGTCGTCCTGCCCCATCCTCCCACCGTAGCGGGTGGCAGGTCAGGGGTCAGCCCTTGCCGCAGGCGGTCTCTTCGATTTCGTCGCCATTCTTGTCGAGGGTGACAACCCGGCGGGCGTCGAACTCGACGGTGCCATACGGCTCCCACTTCAAGCCGGAGCCGTCATAGTAGGCGAACATGGCTGCGGCATCGGCGTCGTCGGCCTCTACCTCGGCGACGTAATCCACATACGCATCGACGCGACTGAGCACAGTGAATTTCGGCATGGCTCGCTCCCTCTCACCGGAGATAAGGGATCCATATCAGAGGCTTATATGCAAGATGGCTCTACGCGGGTGATAGGTCACACGAAACGCGGCCGATTTTCACGCCCAGCCCTTGTGGGGCAACGCATCGGGTTCGGACATGCGGGGTTAGCTCGCCCCAGCCCCCGTCATTCCCGGCCTCGTGCCGGGAATTCAGATGCGCGGCACGGTCAGGAGGAACTCGGCTCTGTCGGTGAGTCTGCGTTGAGGATGCTTCTTGTCGCCCTCACCTCGCGGCCCGGCTAATCGCTTGAGAGGACGCAATAACTCGCGTGTTTACGTTGCACCGACGTTCGTCTCGCGATACCCATTGCAGAGGTAAAGCGTCACTTTGACGCGACGCCTCATCCACGCAGGTGTCGCGACAAACCTGATGACTGACGGAACGCCTAACGAACGCCCCCGTCGGCTTACTCGCCCGATGGAACATGCAGCGGTCTCGCTGCTGCAGCAGCGCGCAGGAGTTGAGCTCCACGTGTTTGTTGCAGGCCCCTACATTAAGGGCACGTGGACGCCTGAAGAACTCGCTTTAAAAAGCGAGTCCGCAAGATTACGTCTTATTCTGCACGATTATATAAAAAATGAGCTTCTATACCTGCCTGTAATTGGAGAGCATCGCGGCACTATTGAACTCGGAGAGGAGCATCTCCGCACTAAGGCCACGGTAGTTCATACAGAGTTTCATCTTGTAGAGAACCAGTGCCAAGCGATCGTAATTTTGCCTTCTAGCCCTGGCTCATTCAGCGAGCTTGGCGCGTGGAGTCGCAACCCAAAAATATGCCGGAAGATGCTGATCGTGGCGGACATCAGGCACAAGGACGAGCAGGGATACGTTCAGATGGGCGTGTTCAAATTGGCCATGGACAGGGGGGCTCAGTTATTTTGGATGGATTACAATGATCCTGAGCCCATAAAGCGCATGGTTGAAGAATTTCTCAGCGAAATACATGATCAGGAGGTGTCCTATGCTGTCCTCCCAGCCTAGATACCGGCCAGATATAACTATGGTGCTGCTGTCGCTAAAGCTGATTCAGCCTGGAATGCTCGGGGACGTGGTTGAAGGATTGCAGAGACTGTTGCCCGAATCGATGCACCCCCTAATTCGAAAGGAGGACGTCAGGCGGCAGCTGGAAATTCTCCGAGACAGAGAACTTGTGTGCTTGTACGCCGGGCGGCGCTACATGCTGACGGAGCCAGGCACGGACTACGTCTCGGTCGTTGAAATCAAACAAAAGATTGACGCCCGCCGTCTTTACTTGCTGAAGGAAACTCGTCGCGATAGGTTCCGCAAGCGGAGCGGCACACGCGATGGGTCACTGCAGCAGTGATCGTAGTTTTTAAGGACAGGGTTAAAGGGGCTCGCGGATGGGAAGTGTCCCGCTTCCGGACGCAGCCACAACCGGGACACTTCCCATCCGCGCGCTCAAAGCAACCGATTGGTTGGTAAATCGTGTCGCTCCGCACCTATCCCTTGATCGTCCACCCGGCCTACTTGCGGTTCATTGAGAACACGCATGAGCATACGCAGATATTTGCCAACCTTCCTCCGGCGGATGTGCCATTGCACCGGCCCCGGCTGGAGAGCATTAACGACATTGCAGTCTACCTAGGCGTTGCTCCTGAAATGATCCGCTATATCCGGCGGTACAAATCGAAACACTACCGGTCATTTGAGTTTACGAAGCGGTCAGGGGGGAAGCGTCAGATTGATGCACCTCGGACGTTCCTAAAAGTGGTTCAGTGGTGGATACTGGATACTATCCTTGCCCACTCTGATGTGGCCGATCACATCTTTGGATTTGTCAGAGGTAGAAGTTTCATTGATAACGCGCGCGCTCATGTCGGCGCTTCGCACATCCTTAATGTAGATATAAAAGACTTCTTCCCCAGTGTGCGCGAGCCGAAAGTTGCGGAAGCGTTTAAGTCGTTGGGTTATGAAGCGCAAATCGCGGCTCATCTTGCTGACTTAACAACACTTAATGGTACTTTACCGCAAGGTGCACCGACCAGTCCGGCGTTGGCAAATTTATGCTTCGAACGGTGTGATCTTGCACTGCTGCAAATCGCAGCCGAGTTCGGGTTGAAATACACTCGGTATGCGGATGACCTCACGTTCTCTTCGCGCACCCGCATACCGCCCGAGACGGTGGGTATGATATCTGACGCCCTCAGGGTGCAGGGCTTCGTTCTCAATCCCAAAAAGACTGCATTCATGGGACCAAACGATAGAAGAGAAGTGACAGGGCTTGTCGTCGGCGCTGAAGGTGTCGCTTTGCCCAGAGAAACTCTCAATAAGGCGAGAGGTTGGTTCCACACTGCGGAGATGTCTCCGAATGAGCATCTAGCTCATATAGAGCGCATACGAGGTACTCTTGAACTCATTCGGCAGGTGGGAGGTCGCGGCAGCGAACCTCTTGTGCAGCAGGGTGAACGCGCTCTAGCTAAGCTGACAGCTGCAGCTCTTTTGACCTAACGCCCCGCTATCTCGCTTCATGCGTTGGAGCTCTGTCAGCTTCCACTCTATTTAATAGCTTTGCAACGCGTGTAACTGCACCTAACGAGCTTATCCCCCTACAGCCTTCCCTTCCTGAACGCCTCCGCCGACGCCGCCCGCGCCGCCGCGCGGTCCCGCTTCGGCGCCTCCTTGTCCACGGTCTCGCCCGCCGCCGTCAGGGCTTCGTTGGCGAATTCCAGGTCCATGAGCTTCATGTGCTTGATCTCGTCGCGCAGCTTCGCGGCCTGTTCGAACTCCAGGTTGGCGGCGGCCTCGCGCATGCGGGATTCCAGGTCCTTGAGGGCGGCCTGGAAATTGGTGCCGACGAAGGGGCGGGACTCCTCCTTCATGCCCGGGGCGGTGAGCTTGTCCAGGGCGCGGGATTCGTAGGGGCTCTCGATGATGTCCTTGATGTCGCGGCGCACGGACTCGGGCGTGATGCCGTGTTCGGCGTTGTAGGCCTCCTGCTTCTCGCGGCGGCGCTGGGTCTCGGCCATGGCGCGCTCCATGGAGCCGGTGATGCGGTCGGCGTACAGGATGACGCGGCCGTCCACGTTGCGGGCGGCGCGGCCGATGGTCTGGATCAGGGAGGTCTCCGAGCGCAGGAAGCCTTCCTTGTCGGCGTCGAGGATGGCGACCAGGCCGCACTCGGGGATGTCCAGGCCCTCGCGCAGCAGGTTGATGCCCACCAGCACGTCGAATGAGCCAAGACGAAGGTCGCGCAGGATCTCGATGCGCTCCAGGGTGTCCACGTCGGAGTGCATGTAGCGCACGCGCACGCCCTGTTCGTGCATGTATTCGGTCAGGTCCTCGGCCATCTTCTTGGTCAGGACGGTGACGAGGGAGCGGTAGCCGGCCAGGGCGGTGTCCTTCACCTCGGCGATGACGTCGTCCACCTGGGAGAAGCCGTCCCTGGCCACGGGGCGCACGATCACCGGCGGGTCGATCAGGCCGGTGGGGCGGATGACCTGTTCGGTGAAGACGCCGCCGGTGCGCTCCATCTCCCACGGGCCGGGGGTGGCGGAGACGTGGACGGTCTGGGGCCGCATGGCGTCCCATTCCTCGAACTTGAGCGGGCGGTTGTCGATGCAGGAGGGCAGGCGGAAGCCGTATTCGGCCAGGGTCGCCTTGCGCCGGTAGTCGCCCCGGAACATGCCGTTGATCTGGCCGATGGTGACGTGGCTCTCGTCCACGAACAGCAGGGCGTTGTCGGGGATGTATTCGAAGAAGGTGGGCGGGGGCTCGCCGGGGCTGCGGCCGGTCAGCCAACGGGAGTAGTTCTCGATGCCGGCGCAGGAGCCGGTGGCCTCCATCATCTCCAGGTCGAAGCGGGTGCGTTGCTCCAGCCGCTGGGCTTCGAGGAGTTTGCCGTTCTCGACCATCCAGTCGAGGGTCTCCTTCAGCTCGGCCTTGATGCCGGTGATGGCCTGGTTGAGGGTGGGGCGCGGGGTCACATAGTGGCTGGCCGCATAGACGGTGATCTCGGTCAGGTCGGCGGTCTTCTTGCCGGTGAGGGGGTCGAACTCGGCGATGGACTCGATCTCGTCGCCGAACAGGCTGACGCGCCAGGCGCGGTCCTCCTGGTGGACCGGGAAGATCTCGATGGTGTCGCCGCGCTTGCGGAACATGCCCCGGTCGAAGGCGGCGTCGTTGCGCTTGTACTGCAGCGCGATCAGGTCGGCCCGCAGCTTGGCCTCGTCGATCCGCGCGCCGACCTTCAGGTCGAAGGTCATGGCCGTATAGGTCTCCACCGACCCGATGCCGTAGATGCAGCTGACCGAGGCCACCACGATCACATCGTCCCGCTCCAGGATCGACCGCGTCGCCGAGTGCCGCATCCGGTCGATCTGCTCGTTCACCGAGCTGTCCTTTTCGATGTAAGTGTCTGTTCTTGGTACATAAGCTTCTGGTTGGTAGTAGTCGTAGTACGAGACGAAATACTCGACTGCATTGTCCGGGAAGAAGCTGCGGAACTCGGAATAGAGCTGGGCGGCCAGGGTCTTGTTGGGGGCCAGGATCAGGGCGGGGCGCTGGGTCGCCTCGATGACCTTGGCCATGGTGAAGGTCTTGCCCGAGCCGGTGACGCCCAGCAGTACCTGATCGCGCTCGCCGGATTCGGCGGTGGCCACCAGTTCGGCGATGGCGGCGGGCTGGTCGCCGGCGGGCTCGAACTGCGACGCCAGGCGGAACGGCGTCTTGAGGCGCGCGGCGGGCCGGGAGGGGCGGTGGGGCGCCCAGTCGGCGGGCGGGGCGGGGGCCTCCTCCGGCGTCAGGCGCGGGCCGGTGATCGGCGCGAACATGGGATCCTTGCCCCGCTTTTTCGGCGCATCGTGCACGAAGGTCCCCGACATGTCGGACACGCCCGGAGTGTGGACGGGCTTTGCGGATTTCGAAGGGGAACGGGCCATGAACACCAAGGTAGTGACGCGGGACGCGCGCGGCTAGGGGGCGCGTCAGCCGCCGCGCAGGAACATGCGGGCGGCCGGGTTGTCGGTCTCGTCCACATAGGGATAGCCGAGGGCGTCCAGCGCGGCGGTGAGGGCCGCGTGGTCAGCGGGCGGGGCGTCGACGCCGGCCAGCACCCGGCCCACGTCGTCGCCGTGGTTGCGGTAGTGGAACAGGGTCAGGTTCCACAGGGGCTGAAGCGCCGACATGAAGCGGATGAAGGCGCCGGGCCGCTCGGGGAACTGGAAGCGGAAGATGCGCTCGTGGGGCAGGCCCGAGGCGCGGCCGCCGATCATGTGGCGCACGTGCAGCTTGGCGGTCTCGTCGTCGCTGAGGTCCTCGAGGCCGTAGCCGGCGGCGCGGACGGCAGCGGCCACCCCGGCGCGCTCGGCGGCGCCGGTCTTCAGCGCCACGCCCACCACGATGCGGGCTGTGCCGTCACCGGACCAGCGGTAGTTGAAGGCGGTGACCGAGCGGCCGTCCAGCAGGCCGAGGAAGGCCAGATAGTCCTCGCGCCGGTCGGGCAGGGTGACGGCGAACAGGCCCTCGGTCCCTTCGCCCAGCTCGGCCCGCTCGGCCACGTGGCGCAGGCGGTCGAAGTTGAGATTGGCCCCGGAGTTGATGGCGATCAGATCGCCCCCGGCCGCCACGCCGGGATTGGCCGCGACCCAGGCCTTGAGCCCGGCCAGGGCCAGGGCGCCGGAGGGCTCGGGCGCGGCGCGGGCGTCCTCGAACACGTCCTTGACCGCCGCGCAGATGGCGTCGGTGTCCACCAGCACGATCTCGTCCAGCAGTTCGCGGCACAGGCGGAAGGTGTGGTCCCCCGCCCGGCGCACGGCGACCCCGTCGGCGAACAGGCCCACCTGGTCCAGGGTCACCACCTCGCCCGCCTTCAGCGCCGCATGCATGGTGGGGGCGTCCACGGGCTCGACCCCGATGACCCGCACCTCGGGCCGCAGGAAGCGGACGATGGCCGCCACCCCCGCCGCCAGGCCGCCGCCGCCGATGGGCACGAAGATGGCCGCGATGGGGGCCGAGTGGCGGCGCAGGATCTCCAGCCCCACCGTGCCCTGGCCGGCGATCACGTCGGGGTCGTCGAAGGGGTGGATGAAGACGGCGCCGGTCCGGGCCTCGATGCGGCGGGCCTCGGCGAAGGCCTCGTCGAAGCTGTCGCCGTGCAGCACCACCTCTCCGCCCAGGGCCTGGACGGCGGAGACCTTGATGGCCGGGGTGGTCACCGGCATGACGATGACCGCCTTCGCCCCCCGCCGCTGCGCCGCCATGGCCACGCCCTGGGCGTGGTTGCCGGCCGAGGCGCACAGGACGCCGCGGGCCAGGGCCTCGGGCGACAGGGCGGAGATGAAGTTGTAGGCCCCGCGGATCTTGAAGGAGAACACCGGCTGCAGGTCCTCGCGCTTGAGCAGCACGCGGCGGCCCAGCCGGGCGGACAGGCGGGGCAGGGGGTCGAGCGGCGTCTCGACGGCCACGTCATAGACGCGCGCGGTCAGGATGCGGCGGATGATGTCCTGCATGGGCGGCTCCGGGGAGGAGCGGACAGGCTGACGGGCGGGGGCGGCGGGGTCAATGAATTCATGGCCCCGGGGGTGCTAGGCTCCGCCGGTGAGTCGCAGCGGAGGCCCCATGCGCGTGTTCGCAGCCCTCGGGCTGATCCTCGTCCTGGCCGGGTGCGGGCGGATGCTCCCCGACCCGCAGCCCTATGCGCCCGCGCCCACGCCGTCGGGCGCCCCCCCGGCCTCCATCTCGGAGGTGCTGATCGACAAGCCGCTGGACGGGGCCGCCCGGGACGCGGTGCTGGCCGAGGGCG
This sequence comes from Brevundimonas sp., assembly GCF_046293315.1. Taxonomy (GTDB): domain Bacteria; phylum Pseudomonadota; class Alphaproteobacteria; order Caulobacterales; family Caulobacteraceae; genus Brevundimonas. Next base: position 115,241 of record NZ_JBKBPF010000002.1, on the reverse strand, counting down.
CGCACCTGGGCCGGTGCCTGGCCCAGCTGTCGGCGGCCAATGTCCGCTTCAGCCCCCAGCCGGACCGGGCCACCACCGGCAGCTGCGGCCTGTATGACGCCGGGACCCTGGGCGCCGACATGGGCACGGTGGCGCGCATGACGCCGGGCGACCCGGTGGTGACCTGCCAGACGGCCCTGGCCATCAGCATCTGGCGGCGCCAGTCGGTGGAGCCCGCCGCCCGCGAAATCTTCGGGCAAGACGTTGTTTCCATTGATCATTTCGGCACCTACGCCTGCCGCCCGGTGAACAATGTGGCCGGCAACCGCCCCAGCGCCCACGGCCTGGCCGCCGCCCTCGACTTCTCGGGCGTGCGCCTGAGGGACGGCCGCCGCATCACCGTGGCCGGCGACTGGAGCGGAAACGGCCCCGAAGCCCGCTTCCTGCGCCGCATCCGCGACGACGCCTGCCGCATCTTCGGCACCGTCCTGAGCCCCGACTACAACGCCTTCCACGACGACCACCTGCACCTGGAGGCGACGGGCGGGCGGGCGTTCTGCCGGTGATCCTCCCCCGAAGCGCAGCGCCCGGGGGAGGGGGGCCGCGGTCAGGCGGTGGAGGGGGCGGATTTCAGGCGTCAGCGGATGGGACGACCCCCTCCACCACTTCGTGGTCCCCCTCCCCCGATGGGGGAGGAAAAACAGTGTCCGAATTGTCCGAAATGTTGAAATCGGGCAGGCGGGGGTGAGACTCCCGGGGTGAAAAACAGTGCAATGAGAGTCTAACGGTTCGGAGCGAGTTCGGCTCAAGGAACTGAATTTGCACGAGACCTGCGGCGGGGGCGAGTCTCGCCGGCGCCGGGGAGTCCAATGCCGGGCGTGAGACTCCGACCGCGAAAAACAGTGCAACGGAGTCTCACGGCCCCTCTCCCGATGGGAGAGGGCTGCGCGCAGCGGGGTGCGCAGCAGCCCGCTCCTGCGCGCGCAGGGTGAGGGTCGGGTGGCGGGCTTCTGAAGCAGACGACCCCGTCGTCGGATCGGCTCCGCCGCTCCTCCTCCACCCCCTTGCAATCACCGGATCGCTACGCTCCGGTGCGCGGGTCCCCCTTCTCCCATCGGGAGAAGGAAATCAGTCCAATGGAAAAGCTCATGCGCCTCCTGTGCGGCCGGGGATGACCGGACAGGATAGGCCCGCGCCTTAGGCGTGAGTGCAAAAAGCCGGGAGAAATCGACGGGGGCCTTGGGCGGCAAGGGATTGGGCGCGGGAAATGGGGGGATTACGCCGCGCGGCGGGCGGCGAAGGTTCCGGCGGGGAGGGGGGTGGCGTCGCCGTAGCGGACGAGGGTGGCCAGGGCCTGGACGACGCGCTGCTCGATCTTCTTGCCGCCGTTCTTGAAGGCGCGGGACACGGCGGCGGCGTCCATGGGACGGCCCGAGGCCTGAAGCACGGCGCGGATGGCCATGACCTGTTCGCCCTTGTCCTTGGGGAAGGCGGGCAGAGACTTGTCGATGGCGACGACGGTTGCGCCCAGATCCAGTTCGCCGGATTTGGCGGCGGCCCCCCTGGCGAAGCGGGGAATCTGGTAGTCGGGGCGCAGCCAGCGGACGTGACCCGCCGCTTCCTCGGCCGCGCGCTCGGCGTTCAGGGCGACCAGTTTTTCCAGAATCTGCTCATCGGTCAGGTCGTGGGGCCAGCCGTAGGCGTCGGCGGTGGCCCGGTCGATCTGGTCGTGCAGGTCCTTGAGGATCAGCACCCGGCCGCGACCCTTCACGTCGGTCTCGGCGGCGGTGAGGTCGGCCCCGGCGCGGACCTTTTCCAGCACATTGTAGAGGCCGGTCAGGGTCAGGTCCGGATGCTCGGACTGCACCGTCTTGCGGGTGGCGTCCAGTTCCTCGCCGAGGGCGCGGAGGGTGGCGCGGGTGGCGTCGTCCGGGTCGGGGAAGGGGAAGGGGTCGAAGGTGCGGGATTTATTGTAGCGGGGGTCATTCCCGACACCCATCCAGCCACCCGCACGCGCCGACCACAGCGAATGTTGATGGGACGAAAGTACCCCTAGGTGGAACGGGTCGTTACTGGCCATCACGACAACCTCGTGATTGGGAACGATGTCCGCGTCAACGAACTGGAAAACGCGGTGCTTTGCCGTCCGCGTCGTCGCGATATAGCGCCCGAGACCTTCTAGCGCGGGCCGGAAGGTTCGGCGGGGCTCCCCAAAAATCCACCACCGCCGCCGGAACGACTCTCGGCGGTTCGTCTCACGTTCCGGCTTCACGGTCTCGAGAAGCAACTGGAAAGCGGCAGGGAAAGACTGGCGTGCATCGCTTTCAGAGAGGTCGAAAAAGTCGATAACGAAACCATCAAACTGGTGTCGTGTGAGTTCGCTGCCGCCGATGTGGCGGCGGATAACCCGCTGCGACAAGCTCCCGTTCCCGTCCACCTCCATCAGGTGTTCCGCGGTGGATCGATCAATCACGAACCCCTGCCCAGCCATCATCATCCCATTGCAGGACAACCCATCATTTGCTGTCAGCGGGCGGGCAGTTGTGACATCGACCCCTACGGTGAGGTCGGAGTTGATCCTCCCTTGTTGCAACTCGAAAGTGATGACCGGCTCATCGGTGTCGAGACCTGCCTCTGAACGCACGTCGAGCAGGAAGCCGTCCTTCGATCCCGCCTCAACGGCTGTCATGGCAATGCGGACTGCTGCGCTCTCCTTGGTGGCTTTGGTCCACGGATGATCGGGCACGGCGAAGATGATCGAAACCGGGAGCTTGGCGGTCAGGTGGCGCTCGATCACTCGGCGTTGCAGCACTTGGCTAATTGAATTGGTGGTGACCAAGCCGAAACGCCTAAGGGCGCTTTTCTTCCGCGCTAGCCTCTCTGCGGCGCGATCCCACCAGTACATTACGAAATCAGCTGCTTCGTTCACCTGCGGATGCGCAGCAGACAATGCATCGACGTAAGCGTCGCCCAACGGGCCTCGCTTAGCCGCACCCTTGCCCAAAAAGGGTGGATTCCCGACAATGAACTCGGCCTCCGGCCAGTCCGGCCGCCGCGCGTTCGGAAACACCTGCACCGCCTTGCCCTCGACCATCTCGAACTGCAGCTCCGGATAGCCGTCCCACATCAGGACCGCGTCCTTCTGCTGGATGTTGCCGAAGGCTTTCAGGATGGGTTCGGCGGGGTGTTCGGTGCGGTTGCGGTAGTGCTGTTGCAGGTAGCCGATCCACAGCACCAGTTCGGCGATGGCGGCGGCGCGGACGTTCAGCTCGATGCCGAGGAACTGGTGGGGGTCGACCTCCTCCAGCCCGATGCCCTCGGTTTCGCCCAGCTCGGCCAGAGCCTCCAGCACCTCGCCCTCCAGCTTCTTCATCAGCTCCAGCGAGACATAGAGGAAGTTGCCGGTGCCGCAGGCGGGGTCCAGCACGCGGGTGGTGCAGAGCTGGTGGTGGAAGTCGCGGACGGCGGCGACGGCCTCTTTGGCCTCACCGCGTCCCCTGGCGTCGGTGACGCGCAGCTGAACGTCGGCCCAGTCCTGACGCAGGGGCTCCATGACCGTGACCTGAACCAGACGCTCCACATAGGAGCGCGGGGTGTAGTGGGCGCCCAGCTTGCGCCGCTCGGACGGGTCCAGCGCCTGTTCCACGAGGGTGCCGAAGATGGCGGGCTCCACATAGCGCCAGTCGTGTTTCGACGCGGCCAGCAGTTCGCCGATCTCCTCACGGCCCATGGGGAAGGCGCGGGCGTCCTTGAACAGGCTGCCGTTGAAGTGGCGCAGGTGCGCCTTGAACAGCGAATAGAAGCGGTCCTTGTGGTCCGGCGCGTCCATCTTGCGCCACAGCTCCTCCAGCAGCGGGGCGAAGGTGGCGGGGCCGTCGAGGCAGTCTTCCAGCAGGGCGGTGAACTGCCCCTTGGGCAGCAGGTCCACGTCCTCGGCGAACATGGTGAAGATGCAGCGCATGAGGAAGTGGGCGACCTCCTCGGGCGGGTGCTTGGCCTCCAGCGTCTTCGACACTTCGGCGAGGCGCTTGGCGATTTCGCGGGTGACGCGGGCGGCCTCGCGCGAGGGGTCCAGCGCCTGCGGGTCGGTCCAGATGGCGACGAGGCGGTCGCGCACCTTGTCATCGCGCAGGTCCTCCAGTCGGATGCGGAAGCTCTTGCGGTCGGGGAAGTGGGTGTAGGCGCGGCCCGAGCCGGAGAAGTCGGCGTAGATCTCGAAGACGTAGCCCACGTCGCAGACGATGATGAAGGGCGGGGCCGGGTGGTCGGGCGGCAGGCGGAAGACATAGTCCTCGGCCTGACGGCGGGCGTTGCGCATCAGCACGTCCCACTTGCCCTGCGACGCGGCCACGGAGGTGGTCTCGTCCTCGCGGAACAGGGCCTGCTGATGCTCGTCGCGGTGTTCGGCGCGGGATTGTTTGGCCTCGAGGATGAAGCAGCCGCGCTTGTACAGGTCGATGCGCAGGGTGGAGGCCATGCCCTCGGAGTCGCGCCGCTTCACGCCGCGCTCGAAGACGTAGTCGTTATCGGTGGTGTCGTGGCCGGCCGGATCGGGCGAGGGCACGCCGATGGCCTGGCACAGCTCGCCGAGGAACATCTGATAGTTGGCGCGTTCGGCCCCGCCCCGGGCCGCGCTCCATTTGCCGATGAAAGCCTCGAGATCCAAGCCGTCCTCCCCCTGCGCCGCGCACTTCGCCCATGTCGCGCGCCGGTTGCAAGGGGGCGGTGGAGGATGGGGAAGGGTTGACTCCATCACACAGTATGCCTCATACACTGTGCGTCACACACTATGTGACGTCAGTGGAGCAGGCGCGTGGGCGAGGGTGAGCTGTTTGAGGCGATGCGGCTGGAGCTGCGGCGGGGGTCGCTGGTGCTGGCGGTTCTGGCGCGGCTGCGGAGCGAGCAATACGGCTATTCGCTGCGGGTGGCCCTGGGCCAGGACGGGGTCGAGATGGAGGAAAGCACCCTCTATCCGCTGCTGCGGCGGCTGGAGACCCAGGGCCTTTTGACCAGCGAATGGCGCGAGGAGGACCGGAGGAAGAAGCGGTTCTACCGGCTGTCGCCGCTGGGCGAGACGATGCTGGGGCGGCTGGCGGAGGAATGGCGGGGCATCTCGGCCTCGCTGGAGCGGATGCTGTGACCGGCGCGACATTCGAGAATTTTGGCAATCAATCTGGAACGGGAGGGCGGGGCATGACCCTGACGGAGAAATATCTGAAGGCGGTGGCGGCGCAGTTGCCGGCGGCCGGACGCGAGGACGTGATCGCCGAGCTGCGCGACGCCCTGATGAGCCGCATGGAGGACCGGGAGGCCGCGCTGGGCCGGCCCCTGACCGAGGCGGAGGAGGAGGCGGTGCTGCGCGAGATGGGGCACCCGCTGGCGGTGGCCGCGCGCTTCGGGGCGGGGCCGCACCATGTGGTGGGGCCGGAGCTGTATCCGTGGTGGCTGTTCGGGGTGAAGACGGCGCTGACGGTGCTGGCGATCATCACCGTGATCGGGGCGGTGGTGCGCGTGGTCGTGGGCGACGTGGACGGGGCCCAGGCGTTGGGCCAGGCGATCCACGGCCTGTTGTGGAGCGGCATGATGATCGTGGGCGTCGCCACCGTGGCGGGCTTCATCATCGAGCGCATGAAGGACAAGCCCGCCTTCCTGACCGAATGGCGGGCGCGGGACCTGGGCCTGTTCGAGATGGGGGTGTTCTCAAGCGCCTGGATGGCCAAGGCCACGGACATGGTGGGCGGCGAGCGGGCCGACGGGACGAAGGACCCGGCGCCGGGCCGCATGTCGCCGACGGCGGGGGCGGTGGCCTCGGGGGTGGGCTGGGGCGTGTTCGTGCTGTGGTGGACCGGGGTGATCGGGCGCGAGATCCGGCCCGGCGTGATCGGCGGCGAGCTGGTGGTGGACGGGGTCGACTATGGCCTGCTGGTCAATGAGACGGTGGCGTGGATCTGGTGGCCGCTGCTGGCCTTCGCCGCGGCGCGGGCGGCGTTCCATCTGATGCGGGCGGTGATGGGCTCGCCGGTGCGGTTCACGGCCTTCGGCGATGTGGCGTTCAGCGCGGCGAGCCTGGGCTTCATCGGCTGGTTCTGGCTGTACTCGCCCATGGCGCCGGTGTTCGCGGTGGACACGCTGGAAGCCTTCGTGGACCGGGTGCGGCTGCTGTGGACCACGGGCGAGATGGTGGTTCCCACCGTGATCATGATGATCACCGCCTTCGCCTTCATCGGCGAGGTGTTCACCCTGCTGGGGGCGGCCGGGCGGTTCGTGACGGGGCGCGACGGGCGTAAGGGCTGAGCCGGGTGACCGGGGCCGAAAACCGCCAGACGCGGCGCGCGGGCGCGGGCAGGGTGGCGTCTTCAATCGAGGGATGATCATGAGCCAGTCCGACCGCGCCGCCGCCTTTCGCCGCCTGCATGAGGACGGCCTGCTGATCCTGCCCAACGCCTGGGACGCGGGCACGGGGCGGCTGATGCAGAGCCTGGGGGCCAGGGCGGTGGCGACCACCAGCGCCGGCATGGCCTGGGCCCACGGCTGGCCGGACGGAGACGTGCTGCCTGTGGCGCACCTGGTGGAGACGGCGCGGGCTGTGGTGGAGGCGGTGGAGGTTCCCGTCAGCATCGACATCGAGGGCGGCTATGCCGACACCCCCGAGGGCGCGGCCGCGACGGCGCGGGCGGTGTGGGACGCGGGGGCCGTGGGGATCAACATCGAGGATGGCGGCGGGACGCCGGAGGCGCTGGCGGAGAAGATCGCGGCGATCCGCGCGGCGTGCGGGGACGGGCTGTTCATCAACGCCCGTTGCGACGTGTGGCTGAGAGGCCTGGGCGGGCTGGACGAGGGTCTGGCGCGGGCGGCGCTGTACCGGAAGGCGGGGGCGGACGGGGTCTTTGCGCCCGGGCTGGCGGACGGGGAGACCATCCGGGCGCTGGCGGCGGGCGTGGACCTGCCGCTGAACCTGATGGCGGTTCCGGGCCTGCCGGACGCGGCGGCGCTGACGGCGCTGGGGGTGCGGCGGCTGAGCGCCGGGGCGGCGATCAGCGCGGCGGCGATGGGGCTGGTGCGGGACCGGGCGCGGGACTTCCTGGCCACGGGCGACGCCGCGCCGCTGGGGCAGGGCGCCATGGGCTGGGTCGAGCTGAACGAGATCATGGCGCGAGCATGAGAACATGGGCGTGACGCTGACCCTGTCGCGGATCGACAGCCCGATCGGGGCGCTGGGTCTGGCTGCTGACGCGGACGGGGTGGTGCGGGGCGTGTCGTTCGGCGGCGATCCGGCGCGGGTGATGCGGCGGGACTATCCGGGCGCGGCGATGGAGGACGGGCCGGCGCCGACGGCGGTGACGGACGCGCTGGCGGCCTATTTCGGCGGCGCGCGCGAGGCGCTGGCGCGGGTGCGCTGGGCCGTGGAGGGGCATCATTTCAACGCCCGGGTCTGGCGTGAACTGGCGCGGGCGCCGGCGGGCATGACCATCAGCTATGGCGAGATGGCGCGCCGGGCCGGAGAGCCGGGCGCGGCCCAGGCGGCGGGCGTCGCCCTTAACCGCAATCCGATCCCCCTGATCCTGCCGTGCCACCGGGTGATCGGGGCGGGCGGGGCGCTGGTGGGATTCGGCGGCGGACTGGAAATGAAGACCTGGCTGCTGCGGCACGAGGGGGCGCTGCTGATCTGATATCCGCGGGGGCGCCGGGTGCGGACAACGGGTTTGATTTTCCAGCGCGCGGCGGGCATCACCGACCTTTCAGCGGGGAGACACGAACCATGCGCAGCGACGTAGCGGCGACCTTCATCATCACCGGGGTGATCGTGGCGATGATCGCGGCCTTCCTGGTGGGGTGGCCCCAGTACAATGTCTATCGCAAGCAGATGCAGGGCCGCGCCGCCTATGAGCAGGCGGTGCAGGACCGGCGCATCCGGGTGCTGGAGGCGCAGGCGGCGCTGGACTCGGCGCAGCTGACGGCCCAGGCCGAGATCGCCCGGGCGCGCGGCACCAACGAGGCCAACCGCATCATGGCCGACAGCCTGGGCGGGCCGGAGAACTATCTGCGCTGGTCCTACATCAACATGCTGCAGGAGACCGCCGGGCGGGGGGAACGGCAGGTGATCTACATTCCCACCGAGGCGGGCATGCCGATCCTGGAGGCCGGGCGCCGGGCGCAGTAGAGCCTTGTTCCCGCCGCGATCCGGCGGTCAGGTTGTTCGCATGAGTGATGCGTTGCGCGATGTCTTCATCACCGGGACGGGCGCCGTCCTGCCCGGTGAGCGGGTCGGAAACGACCGCATGGAGGACTTCATCGGTCGGGTCGGCGGGCGGCCGTCGGCTGTGGGGCGCCGGGCGTTGCGCTGGAACGGGATCGAGGGGCGGCACTACGCCCTGACGCCGGACGGCGCGCCGCTGCACTCCAACGCCTCCATGTGCGCCGGCGCGGTGCAGGCCGCGCTGGACGACGCCGGGCTGGGGATTTTCGACCTGCAGCATCTGGGCGCGGCGACGACGCAGGGGGATTATCTGGTGCCCGGCCACGCCAGCGCGGTGCAGGCCGAACTGGGCGCGGCGGCGCTGGAGGCGGTCAGCTATCAGTCGGTGTGCGCCAGCGCCCTGATGGCGGCCAAGGGCGCGTGGCTGACCGTGCGGGCGGGGGAGGCGGACGTGGCCGCCGCCTGCGCCGGGGAGTTCTCGTCGCGCTGGTTCCGGCCCGCGTTCTATGAGGGCACGGCCCTGACCGACCGGCGCGGGCGGGTGCGGATGGAGGCGGACTTCCTGCGCTTCACCCTGTCGGACGGGGCGGGCGCGGTGGTGATGGAGCCCCGGCCGCGGCCGGGCGGGCGCAGCCTGAAGGTGCGCTGGATCGACATGACGTCGCTGGCCGGGCGGTTCGACCCGTGCATGTGGGCGGGGTCGACCTTTGCCGACCGGGCGGACCTGAAGAGCGCCTGGAGCCATGCCGGGCCGACGGCGGCCCACGGGGCGGGGGCCATGGCCCTGCTGCAGGACTTCGAGCTGCTGAAGATCGTGATCCGGGCGTGGATCGGGGTGTGGCTGGCGAAGGTGGACGCGGGGCGGATCGCGCCGGATCAGGTCGACCACCTGCTGTGTCACTATTCCGCGCGGTCGCTGCGGGCCGAGATCGTGGGGCTGCTGGAAAACACGGCGGCCATGATCCCGGAGGCGAAATGGTTCACCACCCTGCCCGAGAGCGGCAATGTGGGCTCGGCCTCGATCTGGGTGATGCTGGACGCCTTTCTGAAGTCGGGGCGCGGCAAGCCGGGCGAGACGGTGCTGTGCATCGTGCCGGAGAGCGGGCGGGCGATGATCGGGTTCATGATGCTGGAGATCGTTTGATGGTCCAAGTTTCCGCTCATCCCGGCGAAAGCCGGGACCCGGTGCTTTGGGTGTTGCAGCGGATCAAAACCATCCGTCGCTCGCCGATCCTGAAACGCCGGCGTCAAGCTGGACAGAACTGGGTTCCGGCTTTCGCCGGGATGAGCGGAGAGAAAAATGGCGGATGATGACATGGTCGCCGACACCCTGCGCAAGCTGGCGGTGGTGTTCGCCGACTTCGAGCAGCGGCTGGAGGCGACGCCGCTGATCCGCAAGCTGACGCGCGGGCGGTTCGAGACGGCGGACTATCACGCCTTCCTCATCAACCTGCGCCAGCAGGTGAAGGACGGGGCGCTGTGGATGAGCCGGGCGGCGTCCAACATCGACGAGGCGCATCTGGAGCTGCGCTCGAGCCTGATGCAACACGCGGTGACCGAGCACCGCGACTTCCGTCTGCTGGAGCAGGATTTCGTGGCCGCGGGCGGGGCGCTGGAGACCATTCAGGGCGCATCCAAGAACGTGGGGTCCGAGGCCCTGTCGGCGTGGATGTTCCATGAGGCGTCGAAGCCCAACCCCTTCGGCCTGCTGGGGGCCATGTTCATCATCGAGGGGCTGGGATCGATCAAGGCGGCGCCGTGGGGGCGGATGGTCAAGGATCGGCTGGACCTGCCCGAGGACGCGGTGCGGTTCCTGCTGTATCACGGGGAGAACGACGCCGCGCACATGGAGGAGTTCCGCGAGATGCTGGCCATGGTGCTGCCGGACGCCGAGACAGCCGAACGCATCGTCATGTGCGCGCGGGTGACGGCGCGGCTGTATGCGCTGCAGATCGAGGAGGTCGCGGCGTGAGCCTGTCGGACGGCGTCGCCGAAGCGCGCGGACGAGTCCGGCCTGACCCGTTCGATCCGGCCGGGTACGACCCGAAGGATCCGGACCCGTGGATGGCGCTGTATCTGGACCGGAGCCTGCCCATCGACGACGGGGCCAAGCGGGCGTTGTTGCTGGGCGCGCGGTCGTGGTCGCGGCGCTGGCTGTTCCCGGTGAGCCGGCCGCTGGTGCTGCTGTTCTTCTGCGTGGTGAAGGTGCTGCGGGCCATATCGCCGCGCTTTCCGAACCTGAACGGCCTGCTGCACAAGACCATCCACTGGGGCCTGCGGGAGTTCGGGACGCCGGAGACCAACACCCTGATCCTGCGGCACTTCCACATCGGCACCGAGTTGCTGGCCTTCATGCGGGTCAATGCGGGGCCAGTGACGGTGTCGAGCCATCCGCTGCGGCCGACGCGGTTGAAGGACATTGAAGATAATCTGTTCCTTCAGCACGATCTGAACGTGTTCAACTTCATCATCGAGCTGAACGCGGCGCTGAGGGAGCAGGGGCGCGAGCTGACGCCGCCGGAGCGGGTGGATTTCTCCATGATCTCGGATGAATTCCCGGCCTTCGAGGCGTTTCCGAAGGGGCCGCTGAACTTCGTGGACGTGCAGACGGCGGTGGAGTTCTACACGCCGCTGTACGCGCTGATGCTGCCGCGCCGGGACTTCGTGCGGGCGGCCCATTCGCTGCAGCTGGACGAGACGGTGGCCATCTACATCGCCCGCATCCTGGGCACCGACTATCACCTGGCCTTCATCAAGAACGGCCATCCGATGGTGTCCCTGTCGACCCTGCAGGCGGGGTTCCGGCTGATGATGCACGGGCTGGACTGCGAGGCGCTGCACGGCTGGCTGCGGCTGCTGAAGGCGCGCCAGGCGGCGGGCCTGCCGCTGGATCCGCGCAACCCGACAGCGGCCGGCTGAGGCCGGACGGTCGTCGCCGAACGTCGGTTTGCATTCATGCCGGGTTCATGAAGCCTGACCGCATGTTGTGACCCGGATGTGCGCGGCGCTCCAGCCGTGCCCGCAGGGGCGAGGGGTCGCGATGACGAAACTGATGAAGCGGACGCGGGGACTGGCCATGGCCCTCGCGGCGGCGGTGGGGCTGTCGGGATGCGTGACGGATCCTGCGTTCATGGAGGGGCTGGCCATGGCCCTGGACGATATCGCTGTGGAGACGGCCTACATGGCCGAGGACGCGCGCTGTTACCGGCATCTGTCCAACAGCGGGGAATGGGTGACCCTGTGTCCGCTGCCGTACGGCCAGGTGGCGCCGCCGCCGCGCCTGCGCCCGCCGCATGATCATGGCCGGGGACGCGACCGGGACCGGGGCGGGCGGGATCGGGATCGCCGCGACGGGAAGCGCGGGTCCGGCTGGTGATCACGCCCGGGGAGCGGTGAGATGCTGGGTACGACAGTGGCGCTGCTGGTGATGGCGGCCCAGCCGGGACCGATGGGCGGGGCCTGTGTGCAGTCGCTGTGGCGTCGCCATGGCGAGGTGCGCGTGGCCGAACTGTGCGCGGGGGTGAACAGCAACGTCTGCTACGGGACCGCCGCGCAGTTCATGAGTTTCGAGCGCGCCGCCGACCTCTGTCGCCATGTGCAGGGGGAGGGCTGTTTTCGCGCGGCCATGATCCATTTCCCCCTCCAGCGCTCGGCGGATCTGTGCCGCCATGTGCAGGAAGCGTGCTTCGTGGCGGCCTATCGCTACCAGACGCTGGACGGCGCGGCGCAGCGGTGCCGGATGGCCGCCCCGGGGAGGGGTGCGGGGAACCGCTGAGCGGGCGAGGGATTGAACCCCCTATGCGGACCAGGCGGGGGTCATGACCATTCCGAGTTTCCAACCCTATTGCGGACCGGCGCCCCAGCCGGGAGCCGTGTGGGCGGCGTGGAATCTGGACCCGGTGCTGATCGGCGCCCTGATCGCCGTGGCCGTGGCCTATGGCATGACCTGGGGGCGCGGCGCCTCGGTGCGGGAGCGGATCGTGTTCGGCGCCGCCTGGAGCCTGTTCTTCGTCGCCTTCGTGTCGCCCCTGTGCGCCCTGACCTCGGCCCTGTTCGCGGCGCGGGTGGGGCACCATGTGGCGGTGATGACGCTGGCGGCCGGGCTTCTGGTGCTGGCGGTTCCCCGCGGGCGGATCGAGGGCCTGTTCGGCGGGCGGAGCCTGTTGTGGACCGCCACGGCGGCGCAGGCGATCCTGCTGTGGTTCTGGCATGCGCCGGGAGCCTATGGGTGGTCGCTGACCGGCGACGCGCCGTACTGGATCATGCAGGCGAGCCTGATCGGGGCGGCGCTGATGTTCTGGCGCGGGGTGCGGCTGGCGCCGGTGCAGCACGGGCTGCTGGCCCTGATCGCCACCATGGTTCAGATGGGCGCGCTGGGCGCCCTGATCACCTTCGCGGGCGAGCCGCTGTATGCGCCGCACTTCGCCACCACCCTGGCGTGGGGCCTGACGCCGCTGGAGGACCAGCAGGCGGGCGGGTTGATCATGTGGGCTCCGGCGGCGGGCGCCTATCTGGCGGCGGCGCTGATCCTGCTGGCGCGGCGGGTCGGGCTGAACGACGGGGATGCGGCGGAGCGCACGGCATGATGCGGCGGCTGAGGGCGTGGGCGGACACCCACACGTCCGAGGGGCGCTGGACGCCAGTGGCCATCACCTTCCACTGGACCATGGCGGCGCTGGTGTTGTTCCAGCTGGTGTGGGGCTGGTGGATGTCCGGCATTCCCGTCGGCGGCGACAAGGTGGCGGCGTTCCAGCTGCACGCGGACGCGGGCATCCTGATCCTGTTGCTGGCGGCGCTGCGGGCGATCTGGCGGCTGATGCTGCCGGGGCCAGTGAACGACGCGGACAAGCCGGGGTGGGAGAGCCAGGTGTCGCGGGTGACGCACTTCCTGTTCTACATCTTCATCGTCGGGCTGCCGCTGTCGGGCTGGCTGATGCTGTCGACGGTGGCGCCGGAGATTCCGCTGCGCATCGGCGGGCTGGTGCCGGTGCCGGGCCTGCCCGTGGGCGAGCTGTCCCGGGAGGCGGCGTGGAACATGATGTGGGCGGCCGAGCGCCTCCACTTCTTCATGGTCTGGGGCATCACCTTCCTGATCATGGGCCACGTGGCGGCGGCCCTGAAGCACTATCTGTTCGACAAGGACAATGTGCTGTCCGGCATGCTGCCGATCGTGGAGGAGCTGGAGGGCGAGCCCATCGAGATCATTCCAGAGACGGATGAGGAAGAGACGCCGCGTAAGCGGACACCGCCTCGATCTGGCGGTCGCTGAGCGGGCGGGCGACGGCGCCCATGGCGTCCAGCGGATCGTTGCGGCGGTCCCGGTTTTTCCACAGACGCAGCTGGGCCGCCAGATAGGCGGGCGACTGGCCGGTGAGCTGCGGGTTCGCCGCGCCGACGCCCTGGCCGTCGGCGCCGTGGCAGGCGGCGCAGGTGGCGACGGCCTGACCGGGCAGGCCCTGATGATAGAGCGCGCGGCCCTCGGCGATCAGATCCGCGCGGGGCGCCACGGCGGGCGCGGCGGCGCGGGCCGGCATGTCGGCGTAGTAGCGAGCGACCCGCGCCCGGTCCTCATCGGAGAGCCGGCGGGCGATGGGCGACATCTGATCGTGGGGGCGAAGACCCGATCCGTAGTCGTTCAATTGCTTGATCATATAGCCCTCGTCCAGACCGGCGATGCGGGGCGTTTCGGCGCCGTCGCCCTCGCCGTCGATGCCGTGGCAGGTCAGGCAGGCGGCGGCCGGCCCGGCCTGTCCTCCGGACAGGGCGATGACCTCGCCGGTGGCCACGAAGGGGTCCTCATAGTCCGCCGCGCCCGGCGCGCAGGCGGTCAGGGTCGTCGCGGCGATGAGGGCGGAGAGGCGGCGATACGGCATCGCTTGGCGAACGCGGGGTGGGGGCGGGGGTTCCGATGGACCGATGGTGAAGCGGACAGACCCCCTCCACCGCTTCGCGGTCCCCCTCCCCCGGTGGGGGAGGACACGGAACCGTTGCGGTCACGCTGGGTTAGGTCTGGATGAACGGAACGGGGGCGAAGGGCATGGTCGTGATGACGCTGGCGCTGGCGGCGTGTTCGGGCGCCGTCGACAGTCCGGCGCGGTCCGTGCCGTCCGGTGATCCGGAGCACGGGCTGGAGGTCATGGCGCGGGTCGGATGCGGGTCGTGCCACGCCATTCCAGGGATCGACTGGCCCCGGGGGCAGGTGGGCCCCTCGCTTGACGGGATGGGCCGCAGGGCCCTGATCGGCTCGGGCCTGCCGAACCGGCCCGAGACCCTGATCCCCTATCTGGTCGACGCGCCGTCCGTGGACGAAGGCTCGCCCATGCCCTCCATGCCCATCAGCGAGGAGGAGGCCCGTGATATCGCCGCCTATCTCTATGGCCTCTGAACCCTTTTATGGCTGGCCCCCGCCGGTGCTGAGCCCGGCGGGTCCGTTCGCCGAGCCGCTGACCACCCTGTCGTGGGGGGTGATGTTCATGGGCTTCGCGGTGCTGGCGATCGTGGTCGTGGCGCTGGTGGGGGCGCTGGCCGGACGGCCCGGGCTCAAGGAACGGCTGGGTAATCAACGATTGATCTGGTTCGGCGGGCTGGCGTTTCCGGTGGTGGTGCTGAGCGCGCTGCTGATCTGGGGCCTGTCGCTGACCTCCTCCCTGAGCGGCGAGCCCGAGCCGGGCGAGATGCGGGTGCGCGTGACGGGCGAAATGTGGTGGTGGCGCGTCGCCTATCTGGACGGACAGGGCGGTCCGGGCATCCAGTCGGCCAATGAGGTGCGCATCCCGGTGGGCGAGCCGGTGACCTTCGAGCTGGAGTCCGCCGACGTGATCCACAGTTTCTGGGTTCCGCGTCTTGGTCCCAAGCTGGACATGATTCCGGGACGAAGAAATATCCTGAGACTTCAAGCGGATGAAGCCGGAACTTACGGCGGTCAGTGCGCTGAATATTGCGGCGGGCCGCACGCCCTGATGGGGCTGGTGGTGGTGGCCATGCCGCGGGAGGAGTTCGACGCCTGGATGGCGCGGGAGGCCCAGGCCGCAGCGGCGCCGACCGACGCCCTGGCGGCGCAGGGGCTGGAGGTGTTCCGGGACAACGGCTGCGGCGCCTGTCACGTGGTGCGCGGCGCGCCGGGGGCCACCGGACTGGCGGGGCCGGACCTGACCCATGTGGGCAGCCGACGGACGATCGGGGCGGGAATCCTGCCCAACAATCGCGGCACCCTGGCGGGATGGATCGCGGACAGCCAGGGCATCAAGCCCGGCAACCGCATGCCGTCCTACACCACCATTTCCGGCGATGAGCTGCAGGCCGTGGCCGCCTATCTGGACGGGCTGGAATGAAATCCGAGACCGGATTCGACCCCAAACTCTATGACCGGTTTCCGACGCAGGAGGCGCGGCCCGACGGCGAGCTGAAGGCGCTGGAGGAGGTCTGGTGCGGGCCCAGGGGCTGGGGCTGGTTCACCGCGATCAACAACAGCTATGTGGGCATCCTGTTTGTCGGGGCCGCCTTCCTGTTCTTCGTGCTGGCGGGAATCCTGGCGCTGGTGATGCGCACCCAGCTGGCCGTGCCCGACGCCGGTTTCGTGGGCGTGGACACCTACAACCAGCTGTTCACCATGCACGGCACGGTGATGATGTTCCTGTTCGCCGTGCCCATGGTGGAGGCCATGGCGGTGCTGCTGCTGCCCCAGATGCTGGGGGCGCGGGACCTGCCCTTCCCCCGGCTGGGGGCCTATGCCCTGTGGTCCTATGTGGTCGGCGGGCTGATCTTCTTCAGCTCGATCTTTTTCAGCCTGGCGCCGGACGGCGGCTGGTTCATGTACCCGCCCCTGAGCAACAAGACCTTCTCGCCGGGCATCAACACCGACTTCTGGCTGCTGGGCATCGGCTTCATCGAGATCTCCGCCATTGCCGGGGCCATCGAGATCGTGGTGGGCGTGATGCGCACGCGGGCGCCGGGCATGACCCTGGCGCGCATGCCGATCTTCGCCTGGGCCATGCTGATCTTCGCGGTGATGATCCTGATCGCCTTCCCGTCGGTGATCCTGGCCACCACCCTGATGGAGCTGGAGCGGATGTTCGACTGGCCGTTCTTCGACGCGGCCAGGGGGGGGGATCCGATGCTGTGGCAGCACCTGTTCTGGTTCTTCGGCCACCCTGAGGTCTACATCATCTTCCTGCCCGCGGCGGGAGCCATGTCGACCATGATCCCGGTGGTGGCGCGCCATCCGTTGGTGGGCCACCGGCTGGTGATCATGGCCATGCTTGCCACCGGATTCATCAGCTTCGGGGTGTGGTCGCACCACATGTTCACCACCGGCATGCCGACCATGTCGGTGGGCTTCTTCTCGGCCGCGTCCATGGCGGTCAGCATCCCGGCGGGGGTGCAGGTGTTCTCGTGGATCGCCACCATGGCGGCGGGGAAGATGAAATTCTCGGCCCCCGGCCTGTTCATCATCGGGGGGCTGCTGATCTTCGTGATGGGCGGGCTGACCGGGGTGATGGTGGCCATGGTGCCGTTCGACTGGGTGGTGCACGACACCTATTTCATCGTCGCGCACCTGCATTATGTGCTGATCGGCGGGATGGTGTTCCCGATCTTTGCGGCCATCTATTTCTGGACCCCGGTGATCAGCCGGCGGGCGCTGTCCGAACGACTGGGCAAGACCGCCTTCTGGCTGATGTTCACCGGCATGCATGTGACCTTCCTGCCCATGCACCTGACGGGCATGATGGGGATGCCGCGGCGGGTCTATACCTTCCTGCCGGACCGGGGGCTGGACCTGATCAACCTGATCTCGACGGTGGGGGCGTTCATCTTCGCCCTGGGCGTGCTGGTGGTGATCATCGACATGGTCAGGAACTTCCGTCCCTCCATCGAGCAGAACGCCGGCAATGTGCATGACGCGCCGGGACTGGAGTGGCTGCCGTCGGGGACCTATTCCGCCCGCTCGATCCCGGTGGTGAAGAGCCTGTATCCGCTGTGGGACCAGCCCGACCTGAAGCAGACCGTGCCGGAGGGGCGCTGGTTCCTGCCGGGCACGGTGACGGGCCATCGCGAGACCCTGATCACCAGCCCGCTGAACGCCGAGCCGCAGTACATGGCCCGCATCCCCCGCCCGTCGCCCTGGCACTTCTGGGCGGCGCTGTTCACGGCCGCGTTCTTCATGCTGCTGGTGCCCGGCGCCTATTACGCCGCGGCGGTGGCGGGCGTGGCGGGCGTGGTGTGCATGATGGGCTGGGCCTGGAAGCTGGACGATCCCCTGCCGCAGGAGACGGTGGACATCGGCGCGGGCATCCGGGTGCCGACCTATGCCTCGGGGACCCTGAGCCACGGCTGGTGGGCCATGGTCTGCCTGCTGTTCGTGTCCGGCATGATCGCGGCCATGAGCATGTTCTCCTACGTCTTCCTGTGGAGCCGCGCGGCCGAAATGTGGATCGCGCCGCCGCCGGTGTGGAGCCTGATCGCGGTGGTCGGCGGATACGCCCTGGTCATCGCCCTGATGCTGGGGGTCCGCAAGGTGGTGCGCATGGACCGGCCGCGCGCGGGCATGATCGCCACGGGCATGGTGGTGCTGGCGGCCGTGCTGATGGGGGCCAGCTGGTGGACTGACTGGTCGAGCTGGAGCGGGGCCGGGCTGGACCCCACCCGCAGCGGGCAGGGGGCGTCGGTGTTCGCCTTCCTGGGCTGGCAGGGGTTCTATGTGATCGTCTGCAGCCTGATGGCGCTCTACATCGTCATGCGCTGGATGCGGGGACGGGTGCATCACGCGCACGCCACCAGCTTTGACGTGATCGCCCTGTTCTATGTGTTCATCGCCTCGACGGCCGGACTGGCCGCCCTGCTGACGCGGCTGTTCCCGGGAGCCGGGGCGTGAGGCACTGGGCCTACATGCTGGGCGGCCTGATCGTCTGGACGATCCATTTCATGGGCGTCTACGGCATCGCCAGCGTGGCCGACGTGGCCGCCCACGCGGGGCACCCGCTGGCGCGCGCGGCGGTGGTGGCGTTCACCGGGGTCTGCCTGGTCGCGGCGGGCTGGCTGACGGTCGTGGCCGCCCGGCGCTGGCGGCGCGGCGGCGACGAGATGGCGGGCTTCACCGACGCCATCGCGGCCACGGGCGGGGCGGTTTCGGCGCTCTCGATCCTGTGGCAGGGGCTGCCGGCGGTGGTGGGGTTCTGATTTTCCTCCCCCGCAAGCGGGGGAGGAGGAACATCCGAGGGATGGTGTAGGGGGGGGGCGGACGCCGGCGCTTGAGGTCGCCCCCTCCACCGCTTCGCGGTCCCCCTCCCCCAACCGCTGCGCTTATGGGGGAGGATAAGGAACAACCCGCGCCCCAACCGATTGTCCCGTGACCCAATCAGAAGGAGCCGGACATGGATCGCACGGAGCAATTCGAGCGCGCGGGCGACAAGGCCGCGGAGCAGGGGCGCGAGATTCAGGCGCCGATCGATGCGAAGGAGGCGAAGGCCTCCGGCGGCGACAAGCCAGACAAGGCCATGCAGGCCGGCGCGCGCGACTATCCCGTGCCGCCGTTCCCCAAACAGCATCAGAAGAAGCCCGGCGAGGAATATCGGCTGGACCCGGCGCCCCTGTATGACGCGCCGTTCTGGAAGGGCTCGGGCAAGCTGGAGGGCTTTGCGGCCCTGATCACCGGGGCCGACAGCGGCATCGGCCGGGCGGTGGCGGTGCTCTTCGCGCGCGAGGGCGCGGACATTGTCATCTGCCATCTGGACGAGGACCGCGACGCCGGGGAGACGAAGAAGGCGGTGGAGGCCGAGGGCCGGCGCGCCATCATTCTGGCCGGGGACGTGGCCGATCCGGCGTTTGCAAAGATGGCGGTGGACGAGACGCTGAAGGCGTTCGGGCGGCTGGACGTGCTGGTCAACAATGCGGCGTTCCAGCAGCACGTGCAGGACTTCGCCGACATCACGGTGGAGCAGTTCGACCGGACCATGAAGACCAATCTGTACGGCTATTTCCACATGGCCCAGGCGGCGGTTCCGCACATGAAGCCGGGCGGGTCGATCGTCATGACCGGCTCGGTCACCGGCATCATGGGCAATGAGATGCTGCTGGACTATTCCCTGACCAAGGGCGGCATCCACGCCTTCGCCCGCGCGCTGGGCGCCCACCTGGCGCCCAAGGGCATCCGTGTGAACGTGGTGGCGCCGGGGCCGGTGTGGACGCCGCTGAACCCGGCGGACCGGGACGCCGAGGGCGTCGCCGAGTTCGGATCGGGCACGGTCATGGGCCGCCCGGCCCAGCCGGAGGAGATCGCCCCGGCGTTCGTGTTCTTCGCCTCGCCCCAGTGCTCCAGCTACATCACCGGCGAGGTGCTGCCGATCATCGGGGGATATGGCGGGGGGTGAGGATTTTCGTCCCTCGAACACCGAGTTCGAGGCGCGCCCCCTCCACCATCCTTCGGATGGGCCCCCTCCCCAGAGGGGGGGAGGAACAGGAACCAGCCCGGCCGTGAGGGGTTGGCCCTGTAACGGCTGAAGGGGCTTTGACATGTTTGGACGGGAAAGACTGGGCGCGGGCGACTGGGCGGTGATGGCGCTCGGGGTGCTGTTCGCCCTGATCGGGGTGGTTCTGACCATCGGCGGCGGCTGGCTGATCGCGGTGGGCGGCAGCTGGTACTATCTGCTGGCGGGGCTCGGTCTGATCGGGACGGGCGCGCTGCTGTTCGTGCGGCGGATGGAGGCCTTCTGGCTGTATCTGCTGGTGTTCGTCCTGACCGTGATCTGGGCCCTGGTCGAGGTCGGTCTGAACGGCTGGGCGCTGGTGCCGCGGGTGTTCGCGCCATTCGTGCTGCTGCTGCTGGTCATCGCGGCGATCCCGGTGCTGGCGCCGGCGCGCAACCGCTGGGTCACGCCGTGGAGCGGGCGGATCAGCGGCAAGCCGCTGATGCTGGCCGGGTTCGGCGGCGCGGCGGTGTTCGCCCTGGTGGCAGGCGTGGCGGTGGCGGCGGCCAACCGTCCCGATCCGGCCGGGCCGATGCCCGAGGCCGGCTTCGGCGAGGCCGATCCGGCCAACCCCCTGCAGGTCGGCGCCGACTGGCCCGCCTACGGCGGCACCTACGGCGCGCAACGCTACTCGCCCCTGACCCAGATCAGCCGCGACAATGTGGGCGATCTGCAGCGGGTATGGGAGTTCAACACCGGCGACATTCCTGAAAAATTCGGCGCCGAGACCACGCCCCTGAAGGTGGGCGACACCCTGTACCTGTGCTCGGCGATGAACCAGTTGTTCGCCCTGGACGCCGCCTCGGGGCTGGAGAAGTGGTCCTATGACCCCGGCGTGACCGAGGACTCCGTGCCCTACACCGCCGCCTGTCGGGGCGTGGTCTATTACGCCGACCCCGATGCGACGCCCGCCAGCGCCACGGCGCCGACTGCGGCCCCGTTGAGGGCGTCGACCGTGCCGTCCACGGCTGCGGCGGCCCGGCCGTGCGCGGCGCGGATCATCCAGGGCACGCTGGACGGACGGCTGATCGCCGTGGATGCGCGCACGGGCGCGCCCTGCGCCGACTTCGGCAATGGCGGGCAGGTGGACATCAAGCAGGGCATGGGCGAGCCCATCCCTGGCATGGTGTCGATCACCTCGCCGCCGGTGGTGATCCAGGGCGTGATCGTCACGGGCCATCAGGTGCTGGACGGCCAGTACCGCGCGGCGCCGTCAGGGGTGATCCAGGGCTTTGACGTCATCACCGGTGAGCTGCGCTGGGCCTGGGACATGGGACGGCCGGGCGAGACCGGCCTGCCGCCGGAGGGCGAGACCTATACCGAGGGCACGCCCAACATGTGGACCATCGCCACCGGGGACGAGGCGCTGGGGCTGGTCTATCTGCCCATGGGCAACTCGGCGGGCGACTACTACAGCAGCGATCGCGCCGACTATGAGAACGAATACGCCACGGCGCTGGTGGCCCTCGATGTGAACACCGGCCAGCCGGCGTGGCGTTTCCAGACCGTCTATATGGACGTGTGGGACTATGACCTGGGCAGCCAGGCGACGCTGATTGACTTCCCCACCTCCGGCGGCGTGGTTCCGGCCATCGTCCTGCCGTCCAAGCAGGGGGACATCTATGTGCTGAACCGGCGTACGGGTCAGCTGATCACGCCGGTTGAGGAGCGCGCCGTGCCGCAGGGCGGGGTGGAGCCGGACCAGCGCACCGCGACCCAGCCCTTCAGCCTGTTCCACAGCCTGGCCAAGCCGGACCTGACCGAGCGGGACATGTGGGGCATGTCGCCCATCGACCAGATGATCTGCCGCATCCAGTACCGTCAGGCATCCTATGAGGGCATCTATACCCCGCCCACGGCGGACCGGCGCTGGATCCAGTATCCGGGCTACAACGGCGGCTCGGACTGGGGCGGCATCGCCATCGACCCCTATCGGGGCGTGATCATCGCCAACTACAACGACACGCCCAATTACAACCGGCTGGTGCCCCGCGAGGAGGCCAACGCGCGGGGCTGGTTCCCGCGCGGCGACCCGCGCAGCGCCGAGACCAGCCCGCGCGGCGGCAATCTGAGCGCCGAGGGGGCGGGCGATCCGCAGTGGGGCCTGCCCTACGCCATCGACGTCAACGCGGGCTGGCGCATGCCCTTCACCAACCTGCTGTGCAAGCAGCCGCCCTACGGCGGTATCCGGGCCATCGACCTGCGCACCGGGCGCACCATCTGGGACCGGGTCTTCGGCACGGCGCGCAAGAACGGGCCGTTCAACATCCCCTCAATGATGCCGATCAACATCGGCACGCCGAACAACGGCGGTTCGGTGATCACCGCCTCGGGCCTGATCTTCATCGCGGCGGCCACCGACGACCTGATCCGGGCCATCGACATCGAGACCGGCGAGACGGTGTGGCAGGACGCCCTGCCGGCGGGCGGCCAGTCCAATCCGATGATCTACGAGCAGGGTGGGCGGCAGTATCTGGTCATCATGACCGGCGGGCACCACTTCATGGAGACCCCGGCCGGGGATCAGGTGATCGCCTATGCCCTGCCGGATCGCGCCGCGGGGTAGGGGTCCGAAAACCGCGAGACACGATCGCCGCGCGGGCGCATCCTGCGCGGCATGGAACTGGATCAGGACGCCTGTTATCGCGCCATCGTCGCCCGGGACGCCCGGTTCGACGGCAAGATTTTCGGCGGGGTGAAGACCACCGGGATCTATTGCCGCCCCATCTGTCCGGCGCGCACGCCGAAGCGGGAGAACATCCGCTTCTACCGCTCGGCGGCGGAGGCGGAGGAAGCGGGGTTTCGGCCCTGTCTGCGCTGTCGGCCCGAGACGGCCCCCGATATGGGCGCGTGGCGGGGCACCTCCAATACCGTCAGCCGGGGGCTGGCCCTGATCGAGGCCGGCGCGCTCGATGACGGTGACGTGGAGGCGCTGGCCGGACGGCTGGGGGTCGGCGAGCGGCAGCTGCGCCGCCTGTTCCGCCAGCATCTGGGCGCCGCGCCGGTCAGCGTGGCCCAGACCCGGCGGGTGCTGCTGGCCAAACAGCTGATCCAGGAGACGCGCATGCCCATGGCCGAGGTCGCCATGGCGGCGGGCTTCGGCAGCGTGCGGCGGTTCAACGAGACCTTCCAGCGGCTGTATCATCGTCCGCCCTCGGCCCTGCGGCGGGGCACGGCGCCCGATGCGGCGCCGGGGGAGGGGGTGCGGCTGATGCTGGCCTACCGCCCGCCCTACGACTGGGGCAGGATGCTTGCGGCCCTGGCGACGCGGGCCGCGCCGCTGGAGCGGGTCGATGACGGGCGCTGGATGCGCGAGATCGAGGGCGGCGGGGCGGTGACGGTGGAACCGACCGGGCGCGACCGGCTGGCGGTGCATGTGTCAATTCCGGACATCACGGGGCTGCCGGGCGTGCTGGCGCGGGTGCGGCGGGTGTTCGACCTGACCGCCGACCCCGCCATGATCGCGGCCCACCTGTCCGCCGATCCTGTGCTGGCGCCGCTGGTGAGCCGGCGGTCCGGCCTGCGGCTGGTCGGCGACTGGGATGTGGAGGACGCGGGCGCGCTGCTGAGCGACCGGCTGGATACGGATGATGAGCGGATCGTGGCGCGGGCCGAAAGCTGGCGGCCGTGGCGGGCGTATGGCGCGGCGCACCTCATGGCCGAGGGCCTGGGCGTGGCGGCGCTGATCGAACAGGAGACGAGACATGACGAAGCGGCCTGAGACGTTTCAGCTGGACCGGATCGCCACGCCGCTGGGCGAGGTGCTGGTGGTGTTCGACGGCGAGGGCGTGGTGCGCGCCTTCGACTTCGCCGATTACGAAGCGCGCATGCGGCGGCTGCTGCGGCTGCACTACGGGGCGGTGATGCTCGAGGCCGGCGCGGCGCCGGCGGGCGTGCGCGAGGCGGTGCTGGACTATTTCGGCGGCGAGGTGGAGGCGCTGAAGCGCATCCCGTGGGCCACCGGCGGGACAGCTTTCCAGCGGCGGGTGTGGGCGGCCCTGACGGAAATCCCGGCCGGACGGACCGAGACCTATGGCCAGTTGGCGGCGCGGATCGGCTCGCCCACGGCGGTGCGGGCCGTGGGGCTGGCCAACGGGGCCAATCCGGTCGGGGTCATCGTGCCCTGCCACCGGGTGGTGGGATCCTCGGGCAAGCTGACCGGCTACGCGGGCGGGCTGGAGCGCAAGGCGTGGCTCCTGGCGCATGAGGGCGCGCTGAAAATCTGACGGCGCGCCCTCTGTGCTGGACGGAAACCTAGTCCGGTTCGCCCTGGCTGCGTGACACCACCGCGCCGGCGGCGCCGCCGACGGCCGCGCCCACAGGTCCGGCGACCACGGCGCCGGTGATGGCGCCCGTGGCGGCGCGCTGCTGCATGTTGGCGCCGCAGGCGGTAAGACCCACGAGACCGGCGGACAGGATCAGAACTTGAGTGAGGCGACGCATGACTATTCTCCAGCTTAACCGTTGAGTAACGCTGTCGCCGCGGTCGGGGTTCCAGCCGCAGCGTCGTCGCAAGATGTTCTTATGCGGCGCGGCAATGCAATGACTATTTACGCGACCGCGTGGTGCTTTCCTGCATTTAATTTTCCCGCCATGAGTTGCTTCCGAGATCAACCAATACGATAGAGGCAAGGTCAGTGGCGATAATCATGCCGCTGTCAGCAGATATAATCTTGCCGGTGTTGCTCCGGTGCGACGAATTGCTGCGCCGCGAAGGGCGATTGCGAATCGTCCACATTGACGCCATATTCCGGTGGCTTAAGCGCGGCCTCGCCAGTCACGGGAAGTTGACCGGCGGACCCGCCCCTGCGTAACCGGCGCCGAACTTGCGTCGAGGGGGCAGACTGCCTGGGGGCGCAATCCTGCCCCTGTTGCCCAGGACTGCATCCTTGTCGAATTCCTCACGGAAGCCCACGCCCACGTCTGATATTACGACGTCGGCGCATGCCCCGAAGCTGCGCCCCACAACGGCGGCCGCGGCGCTCGGCGGACTGGTGGGCCTGGCCATCGGCTGCGCCTATCTGGGCGGCACCGTGGCCAAGGCGACGACCACGCGGGTTCAGGCCGAGCGCATCGCCGGCGCGACCGCGGTGGGCTTCACCGAAGAGGCGCTGTCGGCTGCGGCCGGCGGACTGAACGAGAGCGCGCTGTCGATCGCGCGGCGGCATGACCCCTACACCGTGGCCGGTTCGGCCCAGCGGGACCGGCAGGCTGAACTACTGACCGCGCGGCTGGAAAGCCTGCGCGCCAGTTCCAGCACGGACGCGGGGCTGCGCCGCATCAGCGATACCGGCTCGGCGGCCCAACCCTTCCGCATGGCTGGCGCCCTGGACGCCTCGCGCGATCTGGAGTGCCTGACCCAGGCCGTCTATTACGAAGCGCGTGGCGAAGGCCGGGCCGGCATGCAGGCCGTGGCCCAGGTGGTCCTGAACCGCGCCCGCCACGGGGCCTTCCCCAACAGCGTCTGCGGCGTGGTCTATCAGGGCGCGGCTCGCTCGACCGGGTGCCAGTTCAGCTTCACCTGCAACGGCGCCATGCGTCGCGGCGTGACCCAGTCGGCTTGGCGCCGGGCCCACGATGTGGCGTCGTCCGCCCTGTCGGGCCAGGTCTACGCGCCCGTCGGAAACGCCACCCATTTCCACACCACGGCGGTGTCGCCGCGCTGGCGTCATTCGCTGGTGCCGGTCGGGCAGGTGGGCAGCCACCTGTTCTATCGCTTCGGCGGCCGCAACGGCGCATCGGGCGCCTTCACCTATGCGGCGCGCCCGTCTACGGCGTCCGACACCCAGGTGATCCAGGCCAGCCTCGATCCCGCCGAGACGGTTCGTCAGGCCGGCAATGCGGTTGCCTATACGGTGCTGTGGGCTCAGGAGAGCATGGCCGAGCGTGAAGCCCGCCCGGTCGCAGAGCCCGCGACCCAGGAAACGCCCGCCACGCGCGTGCAGGCTCGCCCGCAGGCTGCCCCGGCGCCGGCCGCCGAGGAAGACGCCGCCTAATCCGTCTGCCGGGGCGCAATCCCCAGCGACTCAGGCGGGGCGTTGAGACGGGATGTGCCGAAATCGTCCGGCTCACCGTCGGTTCCCTTGGGGGCTGACATGCTTACGCCGCCATCCGTGTCGTGGGAGACTCTGTCTTCCACCGGGGCGGCGTCGATCTGATGAACGGCGGGGCGCGCCGCGCGTTGTTTACGCTTGAACATGGCGTGAAAACCGACGGCGGGACCCTGCGGTTCCAGAGCGGCGTTCAGCCGGCGTCCAGACCCACGTCCAGCGACGGGGCCGAATGGGTCAGGGCGCCCACCGAGATCACGTCGACGCCGGTTTCGGCGATGGCGCGCACGGTCTGAAGGTTCACCCCGCCCGATGCCTCCAGCACCACCTGCCCCTTCGCCCGTGCGACGGCTGCGCGCAGGTCGTCGAGGCTGAAATTGTCCAGCATGACCACGTCGGGCCGTTCGGCCAGGGCTTCGTCCAGTTGGTGCAGGCCGTCCACCTCCACCTCGATCTTCATCAGGTGCCCCGCATGGGCGCGGGCCCGGCGGATGGCCTCGCCCACCCCGCCGCAGACGGCGATGTGGTTGTCCTTGATGAGGATGGCATCGTCGAGACCGAAGCGGTGGTTCAGCCCGCCGCCCATGGCCACGGCGTGCTTCTCCAGCGCGCGCAGGCCGGGCGTGGTCTTGCGCGTGTCGGCGATGCGGGCGCCGGTCCCGGCCACGGCGTCCACATGGGCCCGGGTCAGGGTGGCGATGCCCGACAGACGCCCGAGCAGGTTCAGGGCCGTGCGCTCGGCCGACAGGATGGCGCGGGCGTCGGCCTCCACCTCGGCCAGCACCGTTCCGGCGGCGACCGTCTCACCGTCCTGCACGCGGGCGGTGAAGCGGGCCCCGGGGTCGAGCATGGTCATGGCCAGGCAGGCGCAGTCCAGTCCGGCGACGGTCCCGGCCTGTCGCGCCGCGAAGACGGCGGTCCAGCGGGTTGCGGCGGGGATGCAGGCGGCGGCGGTGACGTCGCCGGCCCGACCCAGATCCTCGGCCAGGGCGGCGCGGATCACCGGTTCAATCATGATGGGGGGAAGGCTCATGGGGTGGTCAGAACAGGTCCGAAAGGCTGATGTCCATCCCCGGCGCTAAAAGCGGGCTTATGGAGCCCTCGGTCACGGTCGTTTCTTCCGCCCATGTTCCGTCCGGCCGGGGATGGCGACAGACCCGGACGCGCCGGTTTTCGGGCTCGACGATCCAGAGTTCGGGAATGCCCGCGCGGGCGTAAAGGGGAGTCTTGATCTTCAGGTCGTTGTTTCGCGTCGAGATGGAGATTTCGATGACCAGCACGGCGTCGGCCGCTTCGTAGTAGACGCGGCCCTCAGGCGGACGGGCCAGAAGGATATCGGGCTCAGGCGCGCTGTGTTCGCCGATCCGCAGGCTGACATGGCCGCTGACTTTCAGCGGCTCTTTCAACTCGAGCGTTCTCAAGGCGTTGGTCAGGAGAACGGCCAGTTCAACCGTCAGGTCGCCGTGACTGGCGGATATGGGCGCCATCTCGATGATTTCCCCATCCAGCAACTCGACCCGTTTTTGCGCTCGCGCGAAGACCCCGGCCTGGCTGATCCGCTCGAAATCATCAAAGTCGAAGCGGAAAGGGTGTGGCGCTTCCTCGAAACCCGGGTTGGTCATGATCGGTCTCCCGACGCCAATATGACTAC
Source organism: Brevundimonas sp. (assembly GCF_046293315.1). GTDB lineage: Bacteria > Pseudomonadota > Alphaproteobacteria > Caulobacterales > Caulobacteraceae > Brevundimonas. The sequence goes on along the minus strand of NZ_JBKBPF010000002.1, from coordinate 87,902 downwards.
TCTGCCGCAAATCGAAAAGACGATTCAACCAGAGGTGATAGCTTCAGGCGGGTGTGGCGCGCGTCGGCGGCGGTTTCGGGATGGTCGGCGCGGAAGTGTCCGCCCCGGCTTTCCCGGCGCTCCAGCGCGGCCTGGGCGATCAGGCAGGCGGTGACGAGGGCGGGGGCGGGGCCGTGGGTCGCCTCGAGGCCGTCGATCAGGTCTATCAGCGCGGACAGCCCCCCGGCGTCGCGCACCACGCCGGCGTGCAGGCTCATGGCCAGGCGCAGTTGCTGCAGGGCGACGGGGGGCAGCGCCTCGGGCGCGATAACGGGCACGAGCGGGGCGGCCGGGGCGTCCGGCTCGTGGCGTGCGGCCAGGCCGGAGCGCCAGCCGAAGGCCGCGGCCTCCAGCAGGGAGTTGGAGGCCAGACGGTTGGCGCCGTGCACGCCGGTGGCGGCGCACTCGCCCACGGCGAACAGGCCAGGCAGGCTGGTGCGACCGTCCGTGTCGGCGGCGATTCCGCCCATGTGATAGTGCGCCGCCGGGGCCACGGGCATGGGCTGGACGCGGGGGTCGATCCTGGCAGCCATGGCGGCGGCGAAGACGGCGGGGAAGTGCTCGGGGAAGACCGCGCCCACAGCCTCTCGCGCATCCAGAAAGACGCCCCGCCCGGCGGCGCGGGCGGCGTGGACGCTGCGGGCGACGATGTCGCGGGGGGCCAGATCGCCCAAGGGGTGCTCCACGACGGGCGCGCCGTCGCGGTCGATCAGGCGCGCGCCCTCGCCGCGCAGGGCCTCGGTGGCGAGAGGAGCGGGGTCTGCGCCCACGTCCAGCGCCGTGGGGTGGAACTGGACGAACTCGGGATCGAGGATCTCGGCGCCGGCCAGGGCGGCCAGCCCCAGACCTTCGCCGCGCAGCTGGGCCGGGTTGGTGGTGACGGCGTAGAGCCCGCCCACGCCCCCGGTGGCGAGGATCACGGCGGGGGCCAGGATCTCGATGAGCGACCCGTCGTCCTGACGGAAGGCGGCGCCGCGAACGCGGCCGTCCGCGTCCTGGATCAGGGCGGCGAGGGTCAGGCCGGACCGCAGGGTGATGTGGGGCGCGGCGGCGGCGGCGGCCCCGAGGGCCTGCACGATGGCGCGGCCCGCCCCGTCGCCGCCGGCGCGCACGATGCGGGGGCGGGAGTGGGCGGCCTCGAGGCTCTGGGCGAAGCGGCCCGAGGCGTCGCGGTCGAACGGGGCGCCCAGATCGAACAGGCGCTGGATGGTTTCGGGCGCGGCGCGGGTCAGGGCAAGGGTGGCGGCGGCGTCGTTCAGGCCCGCCCCGGCGGCCGTGGTGTCGGCGGCGTGCAGCTCGGCGCTGTCGTCGGGATACAGGGCGGCGGCGACGCCCCCTTGCGCCCAGGCGGAGGCGGCGGCCTGACCCACGGGTGCGGGCGTGGCCACCAGCACCGGGCGCGGCGCGGCGGCGAGGGCGGCGGACAGGCCTGCCAGCCCTGCGCCCACGATCAGGGGACCGTCGTGATGGAGGCGCTGGACGCTCATGAGGACAATCCCAGGAAGCGACCGGAGGTGGTCAGGGCGGCGGGCAGGCCGGCGCCGGTGTAGAGCGCCATGGCGGCGAGGCCGACGGCGGCGCAGGCCGCGCCGGTGGCCAGGAACAGGCCGAGGCTGGCGCCCGCCTGACTCCAGCTGAGCCGGGCGGTATCGGGCCGCCAGGCACCGCGCCGCAGGTGGCTGAACACGCCCAGCGCCAGGAAGATGGCGAGGATGTAGGCGCGGTTCTGAAGGCCCCAGATCACGACAAGGGCCCCGATGCCCAGAAGGGCGGCCTTCTCCAGCAGCGGATGGATGCGGGCCAGCACCGGGCCCAGCGCCTTCGAGCCGTCCAGCGGCGGGGCGGGGGCGAGGTTGAGCAGATTGATGATGGCCACGAACCATGCGCCCTGCAGCCAGACGGGATCGCCGGTGACGGCCCAGACGGCGAAGAACGGGATGGCGGCGATCAGGCCGAAGGCGGGACCGGCCAGAGACACCAGCACGCCGATCCACTCGCTGGCTGCGCCCCGCGCGCCCCGGGCCGCGCCGCCCAGGAACGGGATGATGAAGATGCGCGCCGGGCCCATGCCGAGGCGGTTCATGGCCAGCACGTGGCCGTACTCGTGCACCAGCAGGCCGACGATGCCCGCCAGCGCATAGACCCAGCCCATCAGCCACCACAGCAGCCCGGCCAGAAGCGCGGTGGAGACCAGCGCCCAGATCAGGTTCTGGCCGGGGTTCTCGTCCTCGACGGCGCGGCGGGCAGGCGTGCGGGCGCGCGCAGGGGAGGGGGCCGGGTCGCCCACGGCGCCCCAGGGTCCGGCCTTTGCCGGACTTGTCGGGCCGGGGCGGAGGTCGCTCATCAGATCATCTCGACCGCGACCTGGTGGCCGCGGGCGCGGACCAGATCGTAACGGGCGGGCTTTTCAGGCGGGGGCAGATCGACCATGCGCTGGACCGCCAGACGGGCGCGTTCGGCCATGTCCTCGGGCACGGTGACCTCGAAGGTCATGTCGCGCAGGGAGTCGCGGATCTTCTCCAGGGTGATGCGCTTCATGTACGGGCACATGTTGCACGGGCCGATGAATTTCACCTCCGGCGCCTCGCCGGCTATGTTGGAGGCCATGGAGCATTCGGTGATCAGCACCACCTGGGCGGGGCGGTTCTTCATCACATAGTCGTTCATGGCGGCGGTGGAGCCGGCGAAGTCGGCGGCGTTCAGCACGTCCTCCGGGCACTCGGGGTGGGCCAGCACCACCGCGCCCGGCCAGGCGTCGCGAATCTCGGCGATGTCGGCGGCGGTGAAGCGCTCGTGCACCTCGCAGGCGCCCTTCCAAGCGATGATCTTCACATCGGTCTGGGCGGCCACGTTGCGGGCCAGGTATTCGTCGGGGATCAGGATGACCCGGTCCACGCCCCATGCCTTCGCCGCCCACTCCACCACCTGAACAGCGTTGGCGGAGGTGCAGCAGATGTCGGTCTCGGCCTTCACGTCGGCGGTGGTGTTCACATAGGTGACCACCGGCAGGCCCGGATAGCGCTGCTTGATCAGGCGCACGTCGGCGCCGGTGATGGACGAGGCCAGCGAACAGCCCGCCAGCGGGTCGGGGATCAGGATGGTCTTGTCCGGGGACAGGATCTTGGAGGTCTCGGCCATGAAGTGCACGCCGGCCTGAACGATCACCTTCGCGTCCGAGCGCGCGGCCTCCTTGGCCAGGGCGAGGCTGTCGCCCACGAAATCCCCCACGCCGTGGAAGATTTCCGGCGTCATGTAATTGTGGGCGAGAATGACCGCATCGCGCTGAACTTTCAGGGCGTTGATCTCGGCGATCAGGGGGGCGTGCAGGGCCCACTCGGCGGGGGTGACGTGGTCCTTGACCTTGTCCCACACCGGATCGCTGTCACGGGCAGGGTCCGGCGCGATAAGCATTTGTCCGTCCGCCATGGTCGCCTCCAGTTTTGCTCGATGTGAGCAAATCCAGGTTCCTAAAAACGCCGGCCCGGAAGGGGTCGAGACCGGCGACTTATGCTGATAGTGAGCATAAGTGGGCTTAATGTAGGACTCCAGGGCTCCGATGCAAGGGAAATCGATCAGTCGAGAGACAGGATCTCGCCCAGGCGACGCTGAAGTTCCTCGCTGGCGTAGGGCTTGGGCAACAGGGGCCAGGGCGCATCCTTGAGGGCCTTGTCCACGTCATCGCCCGCATAGCCCGAGGTCAGCACGATGTGCATGTCCGGCCAGCGCCCGGCGGCCTCGCGGGCAAGCTCGATCCCGCTCATGCCGCCCGGCATGACGATGTCGGTCAGCATCAGGTCGAAGGCGCTGGCCTCCAGCGCGGTGAGCGCCTGGTCGGCGTTCTCCACCGCCACCACGTCGAGGCCGAAGCTGACCAGCATGTCCATGGCCACCGCCGACACGGCCTGGTCGTCCTCGACCAGCAGAACCCGTCGGCCGGTGACGGAGGCGGGTGCGGTCTCTTCTGGCAAGACGACCTCGCCCATGTCCTCGCGGGCGAGAGCGGGCAGGTACAGGCGCACCCGGGTCCCCTTGCCGGGCGCGCTTTCGATGCGCACGTCGCCGCCGCTCTGGCGCGCGAAGCCGTAGACCTGACTCAGCCCCAGGCCCGTGCCCTTGCCCACGGCCTTGGTGGTGAAGAAGGGTTCGAACACGCGGTTGCGCACCTCGTCGCTCATGCCCTCGCCGGAATCCTCCACCGTCACACAGATGTGGGGCGCTCCCACCGGACCGCCGGGCAGGTCGCAGCTTTCGGTCGTGATGCCCAGATGTCCCTGCTCGCCCATGGCGTCGCGGGCGTTGACGATGAGGTTGAGCAGGGCGGCCTCGAACTGCGCGGCGTCGACGCGGGCGAAGGCGCCCGCCTGTTTGAGATCAAGGCGGAAATCCACGGCCTCGCCCATGGCCCGGCGCAGCAGGGGTTCGCTCTCGCGGATCAGGGCGTTGAGGTCGCAGGGCTCCGGCCGAAGGGCCTGACGCCGCGAGAAGGCCAGCAGCTGGTGGGTCAGGCGTTCGCCGCGCCGGGCGGCGGCGAGGGCGGCCTCGCCCATCTTCTGGCGGCGCGCGGCGTCGTCGGGCGACTTGAGGATCATGTCCAGGGCGCCGATGACCACAGTCAGCAGGTTGTTGAAGTCGTGGGCCACGCCGCCCGTGAGGCGGCCCACCGCCTCCATGCGTTGGGCGTGCATCAGGTCCTGCTCGGCCTGGGCCTTTTCCTCAAGGGCCTCGGAGACCTTCTCGGCCAGCAGCTCATTGATGCGCTTGAGGTCCTGCTCGGCCCGCTTGGCCTCGTTGATGTCGAAGGCCACCCCCACGAAGCCGATGACCTGGCCCTGGGCGTCGAGGCGCGGGCGGGAGAAGGAGCGCAGCCAGCGATATTCGCCCGAGTGGTGACGGTAGCGGCCTTCCAGCGAGAACGGCATGCCGGTGGCCTCGCCCGCCAGGGACTCGGCGAGAATCCGGTCGTGGTCGTCGGGGTGCAGGTACGCGCGCCACTCGGCGGTGCGCACCGTCTCGTAGTCCGCGCCCATGTACTCCACATAGGCCTGGTTGACGAAGGACCGGACGCGGTCGGCGCGGGTCACCCAGATCAGCACGGGGGCCGTGTCGGCGATGTCGCGGAAGCGGCTTTCGCTTTCGCGCAGATGGGCCTCGGCGCGGGCTCGTTCCAGCTCGGCCCAGGTGCGGTCGGCGACCTCCTCGATCAGCTCGACCTCGGCATCGGTCCACGGGCGGGGATGACTGTCATGGACATAGAGGAAGGCGCGCAGACGCCCGCCACGCACCAGCGGCGCGCGCACCAGGGCGCGGGTGTCGATGGACTCGAACGTCGCCGCTGCGTCGCGGGTGCGGGGATCCTTGCGCACGTCGCTGACCCGGACGATCGCGCCGGCGGCCAGCTCCTGCATCACCGCCTCGCCGAAGGCGTCCAGCGACCAGTCGCCCTCGGCGCTGGCCACGGCATCGGTCCAGTCGCGGCCGAAGGTGACGACGCCGAGGTTGTCGTCCACTTCGCCATAGCCCACGCGCTGGACCTCCAGGGTTTCGCCAAGCGCGCTTTCGACGGCGAGCATGATCTCGTCGGGATCATCCAGGTCGCGCAGCCTGTCCGTCAGGCCCAGCAGGAAGGTCTGGCGGCGCTCGTCCCGGGCCATGCGGTCCAGGGCGTTGCGGGTTTCGGTGACGTCGAAGGACATGCCCACATAGCCGCGGAAGGCGCCGTCCGGGTCGAAGCGCGGTTTGACGCTGACCCGCATCCAGCACCAGTCGTTCGAGGCGTTGCGGAAGCGGGCCTCGAAGCCATAAGGACGCCGGGCGGACCGGGCCTCGGCCTGGGTTTTCGCCACGGCGGCCAGGTCATCCGGGTGGAGGGTGTCTTTCCAGATATGGCCGCGCAGGTCCTCGGCCGGGCGGCCGTAGAACTCCACCAGAGCCTCGTTGACGAACTCGACCTCGCCCTCTTCGTTGGTCAGCCAGACCGGGGCGGGGGCGGTGTCAGCCAGCAGGCGGAAGCGGGACTCGCTTTCCCGCAGCGCCGCCTCGGCCGCCTTGGTGTCCGAAATGTCGGTGATCACCGCCATGAGCCAGGGGCTGGTGTCGGAGCCCTCGCGGCCGACGCGCACGGTGGTCAGGGCCCAGAAGTCGTGGCCGTCCTTGCGACGATAGCGCTTCTCGATCTTGACGCCGTCCGCCTGAACGGCTGCGTTCCTGAGCACCGCCCCGGTCGGCACGACATCGTCGGGATGGGTGATGTCAGCGGTGGTCATGCCGACGATCTCGTCGCGGGAATAGCCGAGCATCTCGCAGAAGCGGTCGTTGACCTTGAGGATGCGGCCGGCGAGGTCGGCCTTGACGATGCCGGCGGCCGCCTGTTCGACCATGGCGGTCAATTCGGCCTCGTTCTCACGCAAGGCCTCCTCCACCATGCGGGTGTCGGTGACGTCCAGATTGACGCCGATCATGCCGAAGAAGCGGCCTTCCGAATCCAGACGCGGACTGGCGTTGGTGTGCACGATGCGCCACTGGCCGTCATGGCGGCGGTAGCGAGCCTCCACCTCGAAGCCCTGTCCGGCCAGGGCGGCGTCGGCGGCGACCTGATGCACCCGCGCGGCGTCTTCCGGATGCAGGGCGGACGCCCAGTCGAACAGGGCCAGATCCTCAGGTGCGCCCCAAAACACCCGCTGGGCCTTGTTCAGGTAGACGCATGCCCCCTGTTCATCGCTCATCCACAGCATGACCGGCGCGTCCTCGCTGACCAGCCGGAACCGGGCCTCGCCTTCGTCGAGGGCGGCGGCCGAAGCCTGCAGGTCAGTGAAGGAGCGGTCCAGCGATCGCAGGGTCTTGCGCAGGGACGCCGCCAGGATGACGCCGAACACGCCCGTCAGGGAGAAAGAGGCTGTATTGACCAGATTGCGCACGGGGTCGGCGGGGAACATGCCCGGAAGGAGGGTCAGGCCCCAGGCCGTGGCGATGCCCAGGATCAATGCGGTGAAGCCGGCGAGCCGTCCCGCCCACAAGGCGGCGAGAAGGATGCCGGGCAGGTAGAGCATCAGTCCCGAGGCGCCGCCGTAAACGCCTTGCAGGCTGAGACGGATCAGGATGCCAACGGCCGCGCCGGCCACGCCGATAAGCAGGGCGTGACCCGGTCCACGGTCGCGCGACAGGGCGAGGCGCCGGAAAATCCGGTCCGCCGTCCGTTCCGGTCTGACCGTGCCGCTCGCCCCTGAGGACATTCTTCCCCCGATAGCCGCTGTACTCGCTTCGTCGGTTCGCGAAGGCGCGGCTGTTGTGCATGGCAACGCTTTGACGCCAAACGCGTTCCGGCGCTGAAGGAACAGTGGGCCGGGCACGAAAAGGCCTTGCAGTAGCCCCTGCCGTTCCTACCTCAACACCACCCCGAGTCGACCCCAAGGAGCAACCATGACCGCCAAGATGGACACCGGCCTTAAGAAGGCTGACCGCGCCGACATCGCCGTCGAGCTGAAGAAGGTGCTGGCGGACAGCTTCGCCCTGTATCTGAAGACCCACGGCTACCACTGGAATGTGCGCGGGCCGGAGTTCTTCAGCCTGCACAACATGCTGGAAGAGCAATACCGTGAGCAGTGGGCGGCGCTGGACGAGATCGCCGAGCGTATCCGTTCGCTGGACGAAACCGCGCCCCAGGGCTTCGCTACCTTCGGCAACCAGACCGGCATCAAGGACGGCGACCCCGAAAAGACGGCCCAGGCCATGATCGAGGATCTGGTCAGCGACCACGGCACGGTCATCGCCACCCTGCGCAAGGCCATCGAGACCGCCGACGACGCCGGTGACGACGCCACGGCCGACCTTCTGACCCAGCGCCTGGCGGCGCACGAGAAGACCGCCTGGATGCTGCGCGCCACGACCCAGTGAGGTGAACCGGTCGTAAGATCGGAACACGAAACCGCCGGAAAATGCGGTTATGAGAACGCGAGGGCGCGATGTCGCGCCAGACCCGGAGCGCCGATGCGGACCCATGACGTCAGACAGGCCCTGAAGCGGACGTGGCGCATCGTCACGGCCGCGCCTGTCGTCGTAGGCGCCCTGGCCCTGGCCATGTCGGCCAGTTCGACGGTGCGTCCGGAGTCGGACCACACGGCCGCAGGGCTGGCGCGCCTGACCCAGGGGCAACTGAACGAGGCCGGGCTGCTGGCGGTGTCCGGCCGTCTCGACCCCGCCAGCCTGGCTCTGGCGCGGCGACATGATCCCGCGTTCGGCGGACCGGGCATTCCCGGACTCACGCCGGGGTGGGAGACCCTGACCCTGAGCGGACGGCCCCGACTGGACGCCACAGCCTCCGGCGCCGAGGCATTCCGGCTGAATGCGGCCATGGGCGCGGCAGTCGGTGCGCTGCGTCCCGCTCGGCCCTTCGTGTTCAACGCGGCCACCGCCGATGATCGACGCCGCGCCCAGCGCTGCCTGACCCAGGCGGTCTATTATGAGGCGGCGCTGGAAAGCACCCTGGGGCAGGAGGCGGTGGCGCAGGTGGTGCTGAACCGCGTTCGTGATCCCAACTATCCCAACACCGTCTGCGGCGTGGTGTTCGAAGGCGCCGAGCGCACCACCGGATGTCAGTTCAGCTTTACCTGCGACGGCGCTCTGTCCCAGGCGCCGGTAGACTGGGCCTGGCGACGGGCCGAGACGGTGGCCCACCGGGCCCTGGCCGGCCACGTGGCGACCGAGGTGGGCACCGCGACCCACTACCACGCCGACTATGTGCACCCCTGGTGGGCGCCGACGGTGACCAAGATCCGCCAGATCGGCGCCCACATCTTCTATCGCTGGAACGGGGCCCTGGGCGACACGGCGGCCTTCATCCAGGCCCACGCCGGACGTGAGCCGGTGATCGACGAGGCGAGGTTCGCGCAGGCGCGTTTCCAGACGGCGTCGACCAGAGACGATCTCGAAAGCCTGGCCGAGGCGTCGGGCACAGCGCCGCGCACGGTGGAGATCAACGGCGCGACTCGGGTCGTGGGCGTCGTCAGCCTCGGCGGGCGTCGCCAGCCCACCGCCGAGGACGTGGCGGCGATCAACGCGCGTCTGGCCGACTTTGAACAAGGTCGCGCGGCGACGGCGGTGGAGCGGGTCTCCCCGCCGCCGGGCGTAACGGTCCTCGATGTCGAGGAAGTGGGCGCCCCCGGCGGCTGAGAACGCCGCAAGCCCCTGTACTGCAACGATGTTGCAGGTTCTGCATTCATTTTCAGGCCCGCGCGACAGGCGTGGGCGCCGCCGCCGGAGCGTCATGAACGACCGCGTCACGATCGAGACCACCGCCGCTGATGAGGCTGATGATCGCCGCAGGACGCAGGAGGCGCTGCCCGCCAGCGACCCCCGCTTCATGGTTCTGGCCGACAGCATGCCCCAGATGGTGTGGTCCACCCGGCCCGACGGATTCCACGACTATTACAACGCCCGCTGGTACGAGTTCACCGGCGTTCCGGGCGGGTCCACCGACGGGGAGGGCTGGAACGGCATGTTCCACCCGGATGATCAGGCGCGCGCCCGGGCGCTCTGGGAGCATTCGCTCAAGACCGGCGAGCCCTATGAGGTGGAGTATCGGCTGAGACACCATTCGGGCGTCTATCGCTGGACCTTGGGCCGGGCCATGCCGCTCAGGGACGAGGACGGCCAGATCGCCCGCTGGTTCGGGACCTGCACGGACATCGACGATCTGAAGCGCATGGAGCAGCACAAGGAGGTGCTGAGCCAGGAGCTGAGCCACCGGATCAAGAACATCTTCGCGGTGGTGTCGTCCCTGACCGCCCTGTCGGCCCGCAAGCATCCGGAGGCTGCGCCCTTCGCGCGGGACCTGCGCACCCGCATCGGGGCCCTGGCCCGCGCCCACGAGTTCGTGCGGCCCCACACGGATGTATCACGGCCGACTGTGGGCGACATGACCCTGCACGCGTTCCTGGCTGATCTCTTCCGCCCCTATACGGCCGAGGACGGCGCCCCGCGGGTGATCCTGGCGGGCGACGACGCCGCGTTCGACGATCAGGCGGCGACGTCGGTGGCGCTGCTGTTCCACGAACTGGCCACGAACGCCGCCAAGTACGGGGCCCTGTCCGCGCCGGGGGGCCGTGTCTTGCTGACCACGGTAAACCGGGACGACCGGTTCGTCCTGATCTGGGTCGAGCAGGGCGGACCGATCATCGGCCACGAGCCGCGCCATTCCGGTTTCGGTTCAAGCCTGGCAATTCTGTCGGTGGAAAATCAACTGGGCGGAAAATTGGAACGAAGATGGGAGCCGCAAGGTTTGACCCTCACAGCAGATCTTCCGTCCACTGCGTTGTCTCGTCGCAGGGCGGCGGCAGAGGCGAGTGAAACCCTGTAACGCCGACAGGCGTTACGGACAGCGGAGGGCCCTCAGGGGGCTTTGAGTTGAGGACATGAAACCGAGGATTCTGATCATCGAGGACGAAGCGATCGTGGCGATGGAGCTGCGCTTCGTGCTGGAGGATCTCGGATATGAGGTCGTGGACACCGTGGCCGACGCCCAGTCGGCCCGCAACGTCGTGCTGGAAACCTCGGTGGACCTGGCGCTGGTGGACATTCATCTGTCCGACGGCCCGACCGGTGTCGACCTGGGCCGCGAACTGGCCAATGAACAGAACGTCACCGTTCTTTACATGACCGCCAACCCCGGCATGGTGCGCGACGGCGTGGCGGGGACCATTGGCGTGCTGACCAAGCCGGCTTGCGAGTACGCCGTGCAGACCGCCGTCGACTACGCCCTGCGCCGCCGCAAGGGCGAGCCCGCGACGGCCGCGCCGGCTGAGTTGCGGCTGTTCGCCTAGAGCTTTACCAGGCCCCGATCTTCTCCGCTTCCTTGTGGCTGATCGGGTCGCCCGCTGCGGCGTGGTCGACCTCGGCCAGGAAGCGCGCGGCCTCCAGCGCCGCCATGCAGCCCATGCCCGCCGCCGTCACGGCCTGACGATAGACGTCGTCGGTGACGTCGCCTGCCGCCCAGACGCCCGGGATGGCCGTGGCGGTGGTTCCGGGCTTAACCTTCAGATAGCCGCCGTCGTTCATCTCCAGCTGGCCCTTGAACAGCTCCGAAGACGGGGCGTGGCCGATGGCGACGAAGAAGCCGTCACAGGACACCTCGCGGGTCTCGCCGGTCTGGGTGTGCTTGAGCCGCAGGCCGGTGACGCCCATGGGGTTTTCGGTGCCCAGCACCTCGTCGACGCCGTGGTTCCAGATCACCTCGACCTTGGGGTTGGCGAACAGGCGCTCCTGCAGGATTCTTTCGGCGCGGAACTCGTCGCGGCGGTGCACCACGGTGACCTTCGACGCGAAATTGGTGAGGAACAGGGCTTCCTCCACCGCCGTGTTGCCGCCGCCGACCACGACCACTTCCTTGTTGCGATAGAAGAAGCCGTCGCAGGTGGCGCAGGCGGAGACGCCGAAGCCCTGGAATTTCTGCTCGGACGGCAGGCCCAGCCATTTGGCCTGGGCGCCGGTGGAGATGATGACCGTCTCGGCCAGCATCTCGCCGCCGGAATCCAGCTTCAGCCGGAACGGGCGCCGGGACAGGTCCGCCTCGACCACGATGTCGTGGATCACTTCGGTTCCCACGTGCTCGGCCTGGGCCTGCATCTGCTGCATCAGCCACGGGCCCTGGATGACCTCGGCGAAACCGGGATAGTTCTCGACTTCGGTGGTGATGGTCAGTTGGCCGCCGGGCTGCAGGCCCGCGATGACCACGGGCTCCAGCATGGCGCGAGCGGCGTAGATGGCGGCGGTCCAGCCGGCGGGGCCTGAGCCGATGATGGCGACCCTGACAAGGCGAGGCTGGGCGGTGCGGGGGGCTTGGGGATTCGACATGCTCCCAATCTAGGGTGCAATCATCGGGTTTGCGACACGGGGGATGCATATGGCTGAGGACAAAAAATCGAAAAATATGGGCGCGACGGGTCCGTCGGTGGCGATCGCCACGGGCGTCGCTGTGGGGACTGCGTTCGGGGTGGCCCTGGACAACATCGCTCTGGGGCTCGCGCTAGGCGTGGCGATCGGCGTGAGCTTCGCCGTGAGCATGGAGGCCTCCCGGCGCTCTGACCGGCGCGCGAAGGACGGGGACGGGTCGGTTCCGGCGACCGATACATCGTCCGGCAAGGCGCGGAACGAAATGGAGTCTTCCGACGGCGGGGGAGATGCTGGCGGCGGCGGCGGGGACGGCGGCGGCGGAGACTGAGACCCGGCCTACATCCGCTCGACGGCGGCGCCCTTGCGCTTCTTGGACATGGCCGAGAGGCGGTGACGGAACTGCTCCCAGGCCACGACGCCGCCGCTGGTGACCCAGTTCATCTGGATGGCGCGGCGCTTGCCCTCGAAGGGCTCGTGGCCGTGGTAGGAGGTGTCCGAGCGGCGGAAGATCAGCAGGGTCCCGCCGTTGGGCGGTACCTCGGCGGCCACATCGTTCAGATCATCGCTGTTGAGGATGCGCAGGCGTCCGCCGTCCGAATCCCAGTCGTCGTTCATGTAGAGCAGGACGGTGATGATCTTGGATTTTGAGTCCGTATGGATCTTGCCGTCGGTGGCGCGGCAGCGGCCGCGCACGGTGAACATGGTGGGCTTGCCGCCCAGATCGATGCCAAATTTGGCCTCCACCGCCTGACGGAAGGCGGGACCGTCCATCTCGGCCAGCATCTCGGCGAAGCGGCCGTGGATGTCGAGCTCGCTGGGGGGGACTGATCCGGGCACGTCCATGGACGGGAAGTCGCGGCTGACCTCGCCGAAGACCTCGGGTTTCACGAAATTCTCGACCACCAGAAAGTCATAGGGCTCGCGCCGCAGGGGCGTGGCGTTCAGCTTGTCGATGTCCAGCAGGGCCATGGGCCTACTCCGCGTTCAGAACCACGCCCCGTTCGGCCAGACGCCGCCGCAGCGCATCGGCAATATAGGTCGTCGCGTCCACCGGCGCATAGGTCCATGCGTCAAGACGTCCTTCGAAAGGCCGCGTGGCGCCTGTGGCGGCCAGGGCCTGATGGTAGCGGTCGAATTTGGAGCCCTCGGCGCCGGGCGGGTGGAACACATGCACCGGCTTGCCGGTGGAGGCCGCTTCCCCCGCCATGTTCACGGAATCGGCGGTGACGATGATGGCGTCCGCTGCGGCGACCCAACCGGCATAGGGATTGGGGCCGGAGCCGTCATGGAGGCGGGCGGTGCGGGCGGCGGCCCACTGGCGCAGGCGCTCGGTGAACACCGGCGGGGTGCGGCGCGAGGCGGTGGCCAGGACGGTTCCGCTTCCCGCAGCCTGGTCCGTCAGGGCCAGCAGGCGGTCCAGTTCGGCCTCGTCGAACCGATAGACGCCGTTGGGGCCGCCCACCATCAGCAGCACGAAGGGGCGGGGCAGGAGGGCGAGGTCCGCCTCGGCCCGGGCGCCTTCCTCGGCCAGACGCGCGGCGTTAAGCCGATGCGGCGAGGTCAGGGTCTTGAGCACATTGGGCCCGCGGACCGGATCGTGCTCAGGCGCCCAGATGAAGTCGAAGGCTTTGGGGCCCGTCTTTGGATCCTGCAGGGCGACGGTGAAGACCTGGCCGTCGGAGACCGTTCGGATGGCCCGGGCATAGGGCGCGGCCTGCCGCCCGACCGAAATCAGCAGCTTCGGCCACGGCGGTGCAAAGCGGGCGCTTTCACCCACTTCACCGGGCGCGACCGGTCCCCACGGCGCCAGCCAGCGCCAGGGCGCTTTCGGGGTCACGTCAAAGAGTTCGTGGCGGACGCCCAGGGCTTCGGCCACGCCGCGTGCCTGAACGTCGGAGCCGGTCGCCCCGTTGGTGATAAGCCAGACGGGAGCCGGTCCTATCTCCACTCGACCTTGAGGATCTCGTAGGCCTTCACGCCGCCGGGGGTGTTCACCTCGACCACGTCGCCGACCTCCTTGGAGATCATGGCGCGGGCGATGGGCGATGTGACCGAGATCTTGCCCTGCTTCACGTCTGCTTCGTGTTCGCCGACGATCTGGTAGCGGCCTTCTTCCTCGGTGTCCTCGTCGACCACGGTGACCGTGGCGCCGAACTTCACCTGGTCGCCGCTGAGCCTGGACACGTCGATGACCTGGGAACGGCTGATCTTGTCCTCGATCTCGGCGATCTGGCCCTCGATCCAGCCCTGGCGCTCCTTGGCCGCGTGGTATTCCGCGTTCTCGGACAGGTCGCCGTGCTCGCGCGCTTCCGAGATCGCGGCGATCACCGCGGGGCGCTCGACCGACTTGAGTTGCTTCAACTGGCTATCGAGGGCGGCGTAGCCCTCGACCGTCATCGGCACTTTTTCCATGTGCGATTGGTTTTCTTATTCGCCCCAAGACAAGGTGTTTACGCAAACAAATGCCGGTCGAGGGCGTTTCGACCGGCCAGAGAGGATAGGTTGCGTCGCGGCGGACTTCAAGCGGTCGTGTCTCGCGTTTGCGAAAGACGATGGCGAACCACCCGCCAGCCGAGCCAGAGAAGGCCTGCGCCCACAAGAAGCGCTGCCAGACCGGAGGCCGCCGCCACGCCGGCGGCAAGGAAGGCAAAGACCAGGGCGATGCCGGCCAGGGCCAGCGAGACGTACTGAATAACTGAAAGTCGCATCAACCCTAAACGGCCGAGGACCCTCAGGGTTGCGTGGGGATGCGGGCCGTACGGCGGTTTCGCGAAAACGTGAGCCGGTGCGACCCTAGCCGGAATAGGCGTAGGGGCCGCCGCGCTTCAGCGCCGCCTGCCAGGCGGGGCGGGCATGGATGCGGTCCAGGAACGCGGCGATGTTCGGGCGTCCCTCCGTTACGGCCATGCGGGTGGCGGCGGCTTCCAGCGGGAAGCTCATCATGATGTCGGCGGCGGAGAAGTCGGGGCCGGCGAACCAGCCCTGACGGCCCAATTCGCTGTTCCAGTAATCGGCGTGAGTCTTCAGCTGCGGATCGATGAAGCTCTTGTTGGCCGCCTTGACGATGCCGTTGACGATCGGCTTGACCAGACCGGGCGCGCGCTTCGGCAACTGGCTGAACACCAGCTTCAGCAGCAAAGGCGGCATGGCCGAGCCCTCGGCGTAGTGCAGCCAGTAGGTGAAGCGGTGGCGCTCCGCCGACCCATGGGCGGGCCGCAGGCGGCCCTCGCCGTGAGTGTCCAGCAGGTATTCAATGATCGCCCCGGTCTCGGCCACCCGGACGTCGCCGTCATCCAGCACCGGGGACTTGCCCAGCGGATGGATCGCCTTCAGTTCGGCGGGGGCCAACATGGTGTGGGGATCGCGCTCGTAGCGACGGACCTCGTAGGGCAGGCCCAGCTCCTCGAGCAGCCACAGCACGCGCTGCGAGCGGGAATCGGCGAGGTGGTGGACGATGATCATGGAAGGCCCTTTCGACAGGCCGCCATCATGGCGCGGTGCGCGCGGCGCCGTAAAGCGCGATTAGCGCCGCTTGCGACGGCTGTTCGAAAACAGCCTCCAGACCATGGTGGCCAGGGCCAGTTTGCCTGCGTTGCGGCCGGCGAAGCGGCGCGAGCCGCGATTGAGCAGCAATCCGCCGAAGAGGATGGCGAGTCTGGACATGGCGAGCTCCGTTATTTTCCGTTGCCGGTCAAACGGATGAAGCAACGGTTGGGTTCAGGCCGAGGCCATGATGCTCTGGAACAGAGCGGCGCCGTCGGCTGAGCCCAGCTCGGCTTCGAAGGCGCGATCGGGGTGGGGCATCATGCCCAGCACATTGCCTTGCGCGTTGACGATGCCGGCGATGTCGCGGGCCGAGCCGTTTGGGTTCGAAACATAGCGGAACACCACCTGGCCCTCACCCTCCAGCCGGTCCAGGGTCTCTTCGTCGGCGAAGTAGTTCCCGTCGCCGTTGCCCTGGGTCATAACCACCTCGCGCTGGCCCTGATAGGCGGCGGTGAAGCGGGTCTGGCCGTTGGTGACCTGGAGCTCGATGGGCTTGCAGACGTATTTCAGCCCGGCGTTCTTCATCAGGGCGCCCGGCAGCATGCCGGCCTCGCACAGGATCTGGAAGCCGTTGCAGATGCCCACCACCGCCACGCCGGCGTCGGCGGCCTTCTTGACCGCGTCCATGATCGGCGCCCGCGCCGCCATGGCGCCGGAGCGCAGATAATCGCCATAGGAAAACCCGCCCGGCAGGACGATCAGGTCCAGGCCATAGGGAAGCTCGGTATCGGCGTGCCAGACCATGTCCACCTTGGCGCCGGTGGAGCGTTCGACGGCGACCTTGCAGTCGCGGTCACAGTTGGAACCCGGAAATACGATGACGGCTGCGCTCATGGCGCGGGCCTGTAGCAGGGTTCGCGACCGCTGTCAGGATGGGGGCGGCGGGAACCGTATGAGCTTACCGATTATTCATCGGACCCGGACCGGCGCCCGTGCCATGGATGGGCGGGGGTCGTGCGATAAGGACAGCGATGATGCAGCAACTGATGCGGGCGCTGACGACCGGCGCCGCCATTCTGGCGCTGACGGCGGGCGCAGGCCTGGCTGATCCGCGTCCCGAGACCTGGGCTCATCCCCATGTGGCCGAAGCGGCCCGCGACGAGCTGCCGCCCGGCGGACCTGAAGCCAGCCTGCTGGAGGGCGTGCTCGCCGCCTTCGCCCTGAATGACGCGGCGGCGATCAGCCTGCTTGCTCCCCTGACCCGTGACACCCGCAGCGATTCGTCTCTCGGCCAGGCCGCGGCGTCCACCCTGGGCGGGGTCCTGCTGCGCCAGGGGCGCTACGCCGAGGCGTCGGCGGCGTTCGAGATCGCCCTGGGCGATCAGGCGCTGGATGAGGAGCAAAGCCTTGGCCTGCAACAATCCCTGGCGGTGAGCGCCGCCCTCGCGTCAACCCCGGCCCAGACGCTGCCGAACTACGTGGAAGGATCGGTTCCGCTAGCCCGCGATCTGGCCGGGCTTGCCATCGCCGAGGTCGCGATCAACGGGCAGATGCGCGGCTTCGTGGTGGATACCGGAGCCAACCTGTCCGTCGCCACCGAAAGTCAGGCCCGCGCCCTGGGCCTGAGGCGGGTGGGCGGCGATGTGACGGTGGGCAGCGTCACCTCCAGCTCGGCCGGCGCCAACCTGGCCGTCGCGGACCAGCTCGCCCTGGGGTCTCTGGTCTTTCACGACGTGGTATTTCTGGTCATGCCCGACGAGGCGCTGACCTTCGCCGAAGGCGCTTACCGGATTGACGGCATCCTCGGCTTTCCCGTGCTGTCCCGCCTGGAACGCCTCAGTTTCGAGCAGATGGCGGACGGCGAGCGTCTGGCGTGGCGCCGCAGTGGACCCGCCCCGGATGACCGGAACCTGTTTGTCGCGGGGCTGACGCCGCACATCTATCTGGAGCTGGCCGGTCAGACCGCAGTGTTCGCTCTGGACACCGGCGCCAACACCACCTCGCTGAGGCACTCCGCCATCGAGCGCAGTCCCGAACTGCTGGACACCGCGCGCCGCGCCGGCCTCGCGTTCGGCGGGGCGGGTGGCGAGACCCGGGTGCAGGGCTGGACCCTGCCCAGCCTGAACCTGACCGTGAACGACGTCACCGTGTCGCTGCCGAACGTCAGCGTGGTCGAGGAGGCGATCAGTCGTGAAGGCGTTCTCGGCCGTCTGGGACGCGACGCCCTGGCCGGCGGCTTCGTGCTGGACTTCCCGGCCGGGGTCTTCGCTCTGATCCAGGAGGAGTAGGGCTCAGGATACGACGGGGCAGGCGCGCGCGTCGGTCCGCTTCTGATCCAGCCAGGCGGCGGTCCAGATGATCAGGCCACCGATGGACAGGGCGCAGCCGACCCAGCCGGTGACGGACCAGCCGTAGCCCGCGCTGATCGCGGCGCCGGCGAGGAAGGGCCCCAGCGCATTGGCGGTGTTGAAGGCCGAGTGGTTCAGGGCCGCGGCCAGGGTCTGGGCGTCGCCGGCCACATCCATCAGGCGGGTCTGAAGGATGGTGCCCAGCCCGCCGCCCATGCCGACCATGAAGGCCAGGACGGCCATGGACCACAGATGGCCGGTGGCGAAGGGGTAGATGGCCAGGGTGATGGCGCTCCAGCTCAGCAGCACGGCGGCGGCCTTGAAGCCCAGCTTGTCGGCGGCCCAACCCCAGCCGATGTTGCCTGCCGCGATGCCGAGGCCGAACACGGCCAGCATGATCGGCACCACCGGCTCGCTGACGCCGGTCACCGCCAGCAGGGTGGCCGAGAAATAGGCGTAGACCGCGAACATGCCGCCGAAGCCCACGGCGCCGACGCCGAGGGTCAGCCAGACCTGACGGCGTTTCAGGGCGTCCAATTCGCGCAAGGGGTTGACCTCGGGGCGGCGCGGATCGCGGGGAACGAGGAAATAGACCAGCGTCATGGTGATGAGCGCCAGCACCGAGACGATGACGAAGGCCCAGCGCCAGCCGAAGGTCTGGCTGACGAGGGTGGCGAAGGGCACGCCCACGATGGTGGCGATGGCCAGCCCCAGCAGGATTCGCGAGACCGCCTGGGCGCGCTTGCCCGGGGGCGCCACCGAGGCGGCGACCAGGGCGGCCACGCCGAAATAGGCCCCGTGCGGTACGCCTGAGAGGAAGCGGAATACCAGCATCCACTCATAGGTCGGCGCCAGGGCGCTAAGTCCGTTGGCGAGGGCGAACAGGCCCATCAGGACGATCAGCAGCACCCGCCGCGACATGCGCGCGCCGAGCACCGCCAGCACCGGCGCGCCGATAACCACGCCCAGGGCGTAGGCGCTGATCACATGGCCCGCCGTCGGCTCATCCACCCCCAGTCCGGCCGCGAACCACGGCAGGATGCCCATGGCCGCGAACTCCGTGGCGCCGATGGCGAAACCGCCCATGCCCAGAGCCAGCAGGATCAGCCTGACGTTGGGCGCGCGTTCAGCGGCAGGGGCGGGGGAGGGTGACGCCACGGGCAAGCTCGGAACTGGAGGATTTGTTGCGCTGCAAGATAATCAACGATCACTCAGCCGCAACCGGTGTCACCCAAAGTGATCGCCATTGCGCTGCAGGCGCCACGCCAACTACCGTGAGCTTGAGCCAGTATCCGCCCTTCATGATCGAAAGACACGCCCGATGACAGGGACTCTTCGCCCCGCCCTGAACCGGGTCCATGACGGCAGCTCCATCGCCGTCGAGCCGTTCCAGCATTTCCCGCTGGTGATCGATCGGCTGGCGCAGCTGAAGTCCGCCCTCGATCTGTCGCCGCCCGAGGGTCTGGCGCTGGAGTTCGGGGTGTTCAAGGGCGTCTCCCTGCGGGCCCTGGCCCTGGCCTTTCCCCGGCGGCGGTTCACCGGGTTCGATTCCTTCGAGGGTCTTCCGGAGGCCTGGCGCCGCAGCGAGACCAGCACCTATGAGGCGGGCCATTTCGCCCTGAAGGCCCTGCCGGCCATGCCCGCCAATGTGGAGCTGGTGGCGGGCTTCTTCGAGGACACCCTTGACGCATGGCTGGCTGCCAATCCCGGGCCGGTTGGCTTCGTCCACGTGGACCCGGATCTCTACTCCGCCGCCAAATTTGTGCTGGATCGCCTGACGGACCGACTGGCGGACGGTGCGGTGCTGGTGTTCGACGAACTGGCCGACTGGAAGGACGAGGGGGTCTATCCCCTGTGGCGCGAGGGCGAGTGGCGGGCGCTGTGCGAATGGCTGACCGAGCAGGGCTTCTGCTTCCGCATCCTGTCGCGCAGCCCCCGTTTCGAGGCGGCGATCCAAGTCTATCGCAAGCCGCCGCCCGGACGGCGCGCCGCCGATGATCTGACCCATGCGGCCAGCCTGTGGAGCCATGGGGAGACGGACGCCGCCATGGCCCTGCTGGAGGAGACCACGACCGCCAGGCCCGGCTGGCTGACGGGACTGCATCGGCTGGCGCAGTGGCGGACGAAGTCGCGGGATTGCGAAGCCGCCCTGGCCGTCATCGATCAGGCGCGGGCGGCGGCGGGCGACAAGGCAGCCGGCGCGGCGATCGACCTTGATCGTCTGAGCGCCGAGAACCGGTATCGCCTGGGGGATCTGGAACAGGCGTCGGCGGACATCGCCCGGTTTCGCCGGCAGCGACCCGACCATGTCTCCGGACTGACCCTGAACGCGCTCATCGCCGCACGGCGCGGACGGCACGAGGAGTCCGCGACCCTGTGGAGCCGGGCGGCGCAGATTTCAGGTTCAGCCGCATATGACGACAACGCCCGGGAGCAGAAGACCCTGTCGCAGATCCGGCCGGAGTTCCGGGCCATGCGCAAGAGCGGGCTGATGATCCAGCACCTGATCGACGACCGCGCCTTCGAGACGGCGCTGGACATCGGCAGCGGCGCCGGTGAACAGGCCGAGGCCCTGCGCCGGCACGGCAAGCGGGTCACCGAGCTGGATTACGGCGAAAGCCCCTCGTTCCTGAGCCGCGATGACGGCGGCGCGGTGATCATCGGCGACTTCCTGCACACCCGGTTCGAGACGCCGTTTGACTGCGTCATCGCCTCCCACGTGCTGGAGCACCAGTTGAACGTGAACGCCTTTCTGAAGGCGATGCACGCCAGCGTCCGCGAGGGCGGGATCGTGGCCCTCTCCGTGCCGCCGCTGAAGCACCAGATCGTGGGCGGCCACGTGACCCTGTGGAACGCCGGGCTGGTGCTTTACAATCTGGTGGTGGCGGGCTTCGACTGCCGCACGCCCTGGATCCGGCAATACGGCTACAACATCTCGGTGGTGATCCAGAAGCGGACGGTCAGCCCGGAGGGGCTGGTGTTCGACAACGGCGACATCGACCGCATCGCCCCGTGGCTGCCCGAGGGCTTCGGCGAGGGCTTCAACGGCGACATCCGCAGGCTGGGCTAGCCCTCGTTCTCATAGATGGCCGTGATCTGCGCCCGGGCCAGGGTGTGGAAGTGCAGGTTGAAGCCGAACACCGCCCCGGAGTTGTCGGCCGTCACGTCCAGCGTGTCGGTGTCGACCGCGAAGACGGTGAAGATGTAGCGGTGCGGGCCGTGGCCGGGGGGCGGGGCGGCGCCGCCGAAGCCGGCGTCCCCGTAGTCGGTTCGGCCCTGAACGGCGCCCCTGGGCAGGTTCGCGCCGCCCACGGCGCCGGCTCCCCGGACCAGCTCGGTCACGTCGGCGGGGATGTTGGCCACCGTCCAGTGCCAGAAGCCTGAGCCCGTGGGCGCGTCGGGGTCATAGCAGGTGACGGCGTACGACTTCGTCCCCTCCGGCGCGCCGGACCATGTCAGGTGGGGCGAGGTGTCGCCGTGCGCCTTCACATGGGCGTCGGGCAGCTTGCCGCCGTCCTTGAAGTCGTTGGAGGTGACGGTGAAGGTCATGGGCGTTTCCCTGTCCGGTGATGCGTCTTCAACGCGGTCGCCGGACAGGGGATGCAGGACGCGCGGGGCGCGCGTCAACCGGTCAGACGTCGAGGATGGGGCTGAAGCCGCCGTAGATCATGCGCTTGCCGTCGAACGGCATCTCCATGTTGTGCATGCGCGGGTCTTCCATCATTTTCGCCCAGCCGGCGTCGCGGGTCGCCTTGTCGGGCCACTCGATCCACGAGAACACGACGCTTTCGCCCTCCTTACGCTGAACCGAGCGGCGGAAATCGGTAACCTTGCCGTCCGGCACGTCGTCCTCCCAGCACTCGACGATGCGTTCCGCCCCGAACTCCCTGAAGACGTCGGCGGCGAATTTGGCGTGCTCCAGATAGGCGTCCTTCCTGTCGTCCGGCACGGCGGCGAGGAATCCGTCAACGTAGCTCATGGGTCGTCTCCTTTGGGGGTGGGGTCAGGCGTCGGCGGCGGCCCGTTCCAGGGCGGCGATGTCGATCTTCTTCATGGACATCATGGCCTGGAAGGCGGCCTTGGCGCGGGCGGGATTCGGGTCGTCGTAGAACTCAATCAGGCGGCGCGGCGTGATCTGCCAGTTTACGCCCCAGCGGTCCTTGCACCAGCCGCACTGGCTTTCGGCGCCGCCGTTTCCGACGATGGCGTCCCACAGGCGGTCGGTCTCGGCCTGGTCGTCGGTCATGACCATGAAGGAAATGGCCTCGGTCTGCGGGAACATCGGGCCGCCGTTCATGCCCATATACTGGCGGCCGGCGAGGGTGAACTGGACGACCAGCTCCTCGTCCTCGGGGGTCGAGGGGTTGTCGGCGGGGCTGGCGTGGACGCCGTCGATCCGGCTGTCGGGCAGGCCCAGGGAGACGTAGAACTCGGCGGCTTTTCGCGCCTGGCACAGATCGTACCAGATGCAGGGGATGATCTTGTCGGTCATTGGCTTTCCTTCGGCTTTCCGTTGATCTCCGCGCGGCATTTCACTTCTTCTTCGGACGGCGTCTCCATGGCGAAGGAGCCGCTGGAGACCTCGCCGCCGCGCTCGTAGCGGGCGACCACGACCCCCGGACCGGTGGTGCGCGAGCCGAGCAGCTGGAGGCCCGCAGGCGCGGCCTCGCCGTCGAACAGCCGCTTTCCGCGCCCCAACACGACGGGAAAGATCAGCAGGGTGAACTGGTCGACCAGATCGGCTTTCAGCAGCGACTGGATCAGGTCCGCCGAGCCCTGGGTCAGCAGGTCGGGGCCGTCTTCGGCTTTCAGCGCTTTAACGGCGGAGACGGCGTCCGGGCCGATGGCGTGACTGTTGGTCCAGTCCAGCGGGCGCGGCGAGCGGGTGGCCACATATTTGGGCATGGCGTTCAGCGCATCGGCGAAGGCGTCGGTCTGGTGCGGCCAGTGCGCGGCGAAGATGTCGTAGGTCCTGCGACCCAGCAGCAGCGCCCGGGGCGGGGCGAAGAAGCGGTCGACCTCCTCGCCCAGCCCCTCGTCGAAGTGGGGAACGACCCACCCGCCGTGGGCGAAGCCGCCCGAAGGGTCCTCTTCCGGCCCGCCGGGGGCCTGGATGACGCCGTCGAGGCTGATGAAGGCGGCGACGTGGAGCTTGCGCATGATCAGGCTCCCGCCGGCTCGAACGCCTCGGGCCCTTGCGCGGCGGCGGCCGGGTCCATCCACATGACTTCCCAGATGTGGCCGTCGGGGTCGGCGTAGCTGCGGCCGTACATCACGCCGAAGTCCTGGGTGGGGGTGGGATCCGCGAGGCCGCCGGCGCCGGTCGCGGCCGTCACGGCGGCGTCCACCGCCTCACGGCTGTCCTGCGACACGCACAGCAACACCTGGGCGCTCTTCTGCGCGTCCGGGATGGCCCGGTCGGTGAAGGTGGCCCATTTGGCGTGGGTCAACAGCATCACGTGGATGACGTCCGAGACCACCATGCAGGCGGCGGTGTCGTCCGAGAACATGGGGTTCTTCACGGCCCCGACGGCTTCGTAAAAGGCGACCGAGCGCTTGAGGTCGGAGACGGGCAGGTTGATGAAGATCATTCTGGGCATGGGCGTCCTCGCTGTCCTTGTTGTGGACACCCTCTCGCAACGTGTTATGTAATGCAAGTATGAAGTTAGAAAAAATAACTACCAAAGTTGGGCGAGCTTACAACGACGCCTGCGGCACCGCGCACGGGCTCGATCTGATCGGCGAGCGCTGGGCGCTGCTGGTGGTCCGTGAACTGATGCTGGGGCCCAAGCGGTTCGGCGATCTGAAGGCGGACCTGACCGGCATCAGCGCCAATGTGCTGACCCAGAGGCTGGAGCGGCTGGAGGCTGTCGGCATCGTCACGCGCCGGAAGCTGCCGCCGCCCGCTTCAGTGCAGGTCTATGACCTGACCGACTGGGGCCGCGAGGCCGAACCGATCATCATGACCCTCGGGCGCTGGGCGGCGCGGTCGCCGGGCCACGACCCGACCCTGCCGCTGAGCGGGGTGTCCATGATGCTGTCGCTCAGGACCATGATCGACAGTGAAAAGGCAGGGGATCTGCGGCTGGACGCCGGCTTCGTGTTCGGCGACGAGACCTATCGGGCGCAACTGGCGCACGGGGTGCTGTCCGTGGCGCGCGGGGATGTTGAGGGCGCGGACTTCGTCATCACCGCCACGCCGGAGATGACCGCCGCCGCCGTATACGGCGACCAGCCCCTGACGGCGATGGAGGCGGCGGGGGCGCTTGGTCTGACTGGAGACAAGGCACTGGCCCAGCGCTTCATCGATCTGTACGCCCTGCCGGCGAAGGCGGGGAGTTAGGTCTCAGGCCCGGGCCAGCACCTCACGACGCAGTGGGGCGGCGGCGGCGGTCAGGTCGGCGTCATCGCCCTCATGCTCGATCAGCGCGCTGATGCGGCGGCCCATGTCCAGCAGCCAGGCCGGGCGCTGGCCGGTCAGTCCCTGGGCCATGGCGGGATCATCATCCGACCACGCGAGCAGGGCGGCGATGGCGTCCACCGCCTGATCCACGGGATTGGGGTCCGCGTCGACGCGTCCGGCGCCGCCCGCCCACTGCACCGCCTGGACGATCTGGTCGCGGAAGCGCGGGTCGCTCCAGGTGGAGGGGGTGTGGCCCAGGTTGGTATAGAACAGCCGCCCGTGGCCGATCTGGCGCACCCATGTCACCGGCACGGCCCATGGCCGCTTCGTCGGCGTGCGGGCGAGGTCGAGGCTCTGCAGCACGCGGACCCGGGTCGGGTCGAAGCCCCGATACTGATAGATCTCTTCGCGATAATCGAAGGCGTCGGGCCACATGGCCACGGTGGGGTGGTCGCCATGGGTGCGGACGCGGATAGGGTCGCCCTGATTCCACGGATGGCCCGCGAAGTCGCCGCCGACCATGCCGACCCAGGCCTCGCGCCCGCCCGGGAAATCCATCCCGGTGTCGGCGGCGCTGTGCAGACCCACGAATCCGCCACGACCCGAGGCGAGCCATGCCTGAATGGCCTGCCACGACTGGCGCGGAATGGGCAGGGCGCCGGTGGTGTAGACCACCAGCACGTCCATCTCGGCCAGCAGGGCGGAGGTGATCTCCGACGCGTCCTGGGTCGCACGGGTGGTGAAGGCGCCGGACGCGCGGCCGATCTCGGTCATGGCCAGCTCCGACATGGCGAGGCCGCCGTCATCGGGCCGGGCCACCACGTCGTGCAGCCATCCGGCCGACTGGCTGAGATACAGCACCCGCTGGGCCCGGCGCGGCCGGGCGTGGGCGATTGAGGGCACGGCCAGGGCGGCGGCGCCGACGCCCAGCAGGGCCTGACGGCGATGGATCATGGTTTCCTCCCGTATCGGCGGGAGTCTAGCCGTGGGGAAGGGCGGGTTAAACCGTCTTGTCCAGCAGGGTCCCGAGCATCTCGTCGGCGGTGCGGATGACCACGGCGTTGGCCTTGAAGGCGTGCTTGGCGGTGATCCGTTCCACCATCTCTTCCGCCAGGTTGTCCAGCGGTTCCACGGCGGTGCGGCGCGCGGAGGCGTCGAAGCGTTCGGCGGCGGACATCATTCCGGCGGCGGCGATGGACAGGGCCTGCATGGCGGTCTCCTCTGATCCCACCACAATGATGCGGCGACGTAACCGGACCGTTCAGGAACAGGGTGAATCCATAAGTGAACGCAATACCGCCGCTATTCGTGTATAGTGCCCGCTTTCCAACGCCCGGCCCGGTGCATAACCGGCCGGGCGCGGTCGTTTCCACGGCCGCCCAAGTCCAGATCAGGTTTCCAATGCCCTTTCCCGCCATTCACCCCGCGCTTGATCGCGCGCTCGTCCAGCGCGGCTAT
Source organism: Brevundimonas sp. (assembly GCF_046293315.1). Lineage (GTDB taxonomy): Bacteria > Pseudomonadota > Alphaproteobacteria > Caulobacterales > Caulobacteraceae > Brevundimonas. The sequence continues at coordinate 62,285 of NZ_JBKBPF010000002.1, read as the reverse complement.
GCCGAACCCACCGCCGTCCAGGACGCCGTTCTGGAAGCGGGGTTGACCGAGGCCGACCTGCTGGTCTCGGCCCAGACCGGCTCGGGCAAGACCGTGGCCTTCGGGCTGGCGGCGGCGCCGACCCTGCTGGGCGAGGCCGAGCGGTTCGGCCAGACCCGTGCGCCGCTGGCGCTGGTGATCGCGCCGACGCGCGAGCTGGCGATGCAGGTGGCCACCGAGTTGACCTGGCTCTACGCCGACACCGGCGCGCGGATCGCCACCAGCGTGGGCGGCATGGACGCGCGCCAGGAAGCCCGCGCGCTGAACGTCGGCGCCCACATCGTGGTCGGCACGCCCGGCCGCCTGAAGGACCACATCGACCGTCGCAATCTGGACCTGTCGGCCCTGAAGGTCGTGGTTCTGGATGAAGCCGACGAGATGCTCGACATGGGCTTCCGCGAGGACCTTGAGTACATCCTGGAGCAGGCGCCGGCTGAGCGCCGCACCCTGATGTTCTCGGCCACCATCGCCCGCGAGATCGCCACCATGGCCAAGCGCTATCAGCGCGACGCGGTGCGCATCGACACCACTAACCGCAGCCAGCCGCACGGCGACATCGAATACCGCGCCATGCGCATCGCGCCGAACCAGATCGAACACGCGGTAGTCAATGTGCTGCGCTTCTTCGAGGCGCCGGGCGCCCTGGTGTTCTGTTCGACCCGTGAAGCAGTCAAGCATCTGCAGGCGGCCCTGCGCGAGCGGGGCTTCTCCTCGGTGGGCCTGTCGGGCGAACTGAGCCAACGAGAGCGCACCGATGCGCTGCAGGCACTGCGCAGCGGTCAGGCCCGCGTGTGCGTGGCCACCGACGTTGCGGCGCGCGGTCTGGACCTGCCCGATCTGGGTCTGGTGATCCACGCCGAACTGCCGGTCAACAAGGCCACCCTGCTGCACCGTTCGGGCCGCACCGGGCGGGCGGGCAAGAAGGGCGTGTCCGTCCTGCTGGTCCCCTCCACCCGTCGCCGCAAGGCCGAGATGCTGCTGGGGTCAGCCGGGCTGGAGGCGACCTGGAGCGCCGCGCCGGGCATCGATGAAATTCTGGCCCGGGATGAAGAGCGCCTGCTGGCCACCCCGATCTTCGACCAGACCGTGACCGACGAGGACTTCGCCCTGGCCAAGAAGCTGGCCGCCGAACGCACGCCGGAAGAACTGGCCTGCGCCCTGGTGCGGCTGATGCGCGCCGAGATGCCGGCCCCCGAGGATCTGGTGGATCCGGGCGAGGGACCGCGCGGACGGCGCGAGCCCGGCGCGGCGCCGAACGCCACCGCCTGGCCCACCGACCGGCTGCAACCCGACGAGGTGACCTGGTTCCGCGCCGACATCGGCCGCCAGAAGAACGCCGACCCCAAATGGCTGATCCCGCTGATCTGCCGTCTGGGCGGGATCACCAAGAAGGACATCGGTTCGATCCGCGTGTTCCCCGACGAGACCCGTTTCGAGATTTCCCTGGCGGCCCAGGCCGGGTTCCTCGCCTCGGTGAAGGCGGCCAAGGGCGCCGAGGTGGCCATCACCCCGTCCGAGGCTCCGAACCAGGGCTATGGCGGACCGCGTCCCAAGAAGCCGTTCAAGCGCCGCGAGGACGACAACGCCCAGAACCGCCCCGCGCCCTACCGTCCCGAGCGCACAGCCTCGGCGGCGCCCGCGGCTGAAGGCGACGCCCGTCCGTTCGAGCGCAAGCCCTACAAGGGCAAGCCCAAGCCCGGCTTCAAACCCGGTCCCAAGGCGGGCAAGCCGACGTTCAAGAAGAAGCACCGGGCCGAGTAGAATCCCTCTCCCGATGGGAGAGGGCTGCGCGCAGCGGGATGCGGAGCAGACCGCTTCTTCGCGCGCAGGGTGAGGGGCAGGCGATTCCTTGTGGAGCAGTCGACCCTCATCCCCCGCGCGCAGAACCTCCCCCCGGAACAAGTCCGGGGTCCGGTGTGCGGGTCCCCCTTGTCCCAATGGGAGAAGGGAAACGTCGAACACCGAAATCTGAATCGACAGGCGCGGCCCCGCGCGGCATGGTCACTCCGCTGAGCGGAGCCAGAGCATGTTTCACGGCGGCCATCTGAAGCGGCGGATCAGCCAGTATGCGGCCCTGTGGCTGGGAGCGTTCCTGCTGTCGGGCGGGGCCATCCTGATCGCCATGCTGGGGATGGACCTGATGGTCGCGGCAGACCTGATCCTGCCGGTGATGCTGGCCCTGACGGTTCTGGCGCTGGGGGCGGGGGTGGTGCTGAGCCTGATCTATCCGCACACCCTGGGCACCAAACTGGCCGTGATGCTGGGCGCCCTGATCCTGTTGCTGCCGCTGTTGTGGGCGCCGGTGTCGGCAGCGGCGCTGATCGCCTTGTTCGCCGACCGCTCCATTGAATATTCCAGCGCCTATGCCGACTTCCGCATCGGCGTCAGCCGGTTGCTGTATCCGGCCACGGCGGCCCTGTTCGGGGGCGGAGCCTTCAACCTGATCTGGGGCGCGTTCCAGGCGGTGGCCAGCTTCGTGGGCTTCGTGGCGGCGGTGGTGCGCATCTGGCCGCTGATCCGGCGGCTGCTGGGGCCGGAGCCCGCCTCAGACTTGCGGTGAGGACCGCGGCGTCGCAAGCTCCGGTCCCGGAGGACGCCATGACCCAGCCCGCAGCGGCCGAACGCTATCCCTCGTTCGAAGCCTTCTATCCCTACTATATCCACGAGCATTCCAATCGCGCCTGCCGCCGCATCCATGTGGTGGGCACCGGCCTGGTGTTCGGGGCGCTGGCGCTGGCCGTCGTGACCCTGAACCCGTGGTGGCTGCTGGCCATGCCGCTGATCGGTTACGGCTTTGCCTGGGTGGGGCATTTCTTCTTCGAGAAGAACCGACCCGCCACCTTCAAGTACCCCCTGTGGAGCCTGATGGGCGACTTCCGCCTGTTCTTCGAGACGGTCAGCGGGAAGCGGAAGTTCTAGCCTTCGCCTTTCGAGCGTGTTCGGTACTCGTTTTTCATTTCCGTCGTTTCCACCAAGGCCACCACTTGGTGGGAGCGCTTCGCAATGGTTCCCAAGTGACGCTGAATCGCATCGAGGTGGTCGACCGTTTTTGCACCCGTCGATTTCGCAAGGATTCCTTTGAGCCCGGAAAACTGCCGTATGTCGATTGTTCTGGAAGAATTGAACACTTGTGATCGACGGTTCTTGTAAGAAATCCTGACATCAAACGGCTTGAGAGGTTCGATCCTCTCTTTCTTTTTGCCGCCATAGAGAACGTAACCAACGCCCATCAGGGAGACGATTTTTTCTCCCGGCGGGATGACGGAAGTTGGCATCCGTTGGTGGTCATTCGTTAGCATGACCTCGTGCTTTTCGAAGTCATCTTCATCGCAGATGAAATCAAATCGAACGTCGTACGCTGGCCCATTGCCGACGTTCGAAAGAACGAACTCGACTGCGCCGTTTCCTTCGCTGTGAGGCGCCAGATAGGCAACAATATCTGGCGACGCTCCTTGTTCTCGTAGCGCCCTATTCTCTCGAACCAAGTTCCACGTCAGGATAGCAATGGCGGCCGTTGAAACAGCAGTGGCCAAGTTCGCGTATCTATTGAGAAGTTCTGCGAGCCATTCCACCGCGACTAGCCCTCACTCAGCAGGTGACTCACCCGCCCCGGCCGGGATCCTGGAAGAAATACAGGCTCAGGGCCAGCACCGCCACGGCGTCGCGGTCGGGCGAGCCTTGGGGGGGCAGGTAGAAGGCCGGGCGCATGCCGCTCAGCGCCAGACCCCCCACATCGACCCCGTCGCGGGTGAAGACATAGCCGATAACGCTGCCGCCGCCGGTCCAGGGCAGGCCGTCCACATAGCGGGTCTCGGCCCGGATAGTGATGTCGCCCCAGGTCAGCTCGCCAGCGCGCTGGGGTTGTTGAAGGCGCTGCAGGATTCCGCCGCGCGATACCGCCAGGCTGAGCCGGGCGTTGGCGGGCGCCGCGCCGGCGTAGCTGCAGACATAGCTGAGCTCGTCCCGGTCGAAGGTGATCCAGGCGAAGGAGACGTGGCTCTGTCCGCCCGCGCAGTCGCCGGTGACCTGCCCGACGCTGGTGGCCACTTCGAAGTCGGCGCGGGAGAAGTCGCGCGAGCGGAACGGGATGCGGGTGCTGGAGGAGCGGGCGCTGGATATGCCGGCGTATTCGCCGACCGCGAAGCCGGGCCGGAACAGGCTGGGCCCGCGTCGGCCCTCGAGGTGCAGGCGCTCGGTGCGGTCCTGAAACGGAACCGGGGCGTTCTGGGCCAGGGCGGCGCCCGACAGGGCCAGAACTGCGGCGGATGTGATGGCGGCGACGATCTTCATGAATCCCTCCCGAAGAACGTCGTTATGCTTAACAGAGAGCGCGCGGGAGGCAAGCGCGGCCTGCCTCCCGCATCAGATCACTCGTGATCCTTGCCCGCTGTCTTCTCGCCCCGCGACAGGGCGAAGACCACGGCGGACAGGGCCGCGATGGCGATCAGGTTGGGCAGGGCCATGGCGGCGTTGGCGATGTCGCCCATGCGCCAGACGAACTCGATCTCTTGCACCGCGCCGACCATGATCATCATGACCCACAGCAGGCGCCACGGAATGGCGACCTTGGGCCCGAACAGATGGGTGGCCGCCCGCTCGCCGTAGTAGCTCCAGGTCAGCAGGGTGGTGAACACGAACATGATCAGCACCACCGAGGCGATGAAGCCGCCGATGGTGGTGGAGCCGAACAGCAGGTGCGGGAACACCGCCGAATAGGCCGCAAGGGTCATCTCAAACCCGCGCAGATCCGAGTTCCAGACGTGCTCCACCGTGCCGTCTCCGGCCGGGAAGGCGCCCTGCACCGTCAGCAGGACCAGGGCGGTCATGGTGCAGATGATGATGGTGTCGATGAAGGTGCCCATCATGGCGAAGCGGCCCTGACGCGCCGGATCGTCGGTGCGGGCCACGGCGTGGGCCATGGGAGTCGAGCCCTGACCGGCCTCGTTGGAGAACAGGCCGCGCGCCACACCGGCCCGGATCGCCATCATGACGCCCGCGCCCAGGAAGCCGCCGGTGGCCGCCATGCCGTTGAAGGCGCTGTCGAAGATCAGCGCGAAGGAGGCGGGCAGATCCTCGATGTTCAGGATCAGGGCCAGCAGGGCCATCAGCAGATAGGCGATGGCCATGAACGGCACGACCTTCTCGGCCACGCGTCCGATCGACTTGATGCCGCCGATGATGACCACAAAGACGATGGCCGCCACGATCACGCCCGCGCCCCAGGAGGGGATCGGCGCCAGATTGGTGATCGACGAGGCGATGGAGTTCGCCTGGATCATGTTGCCTGTGGCGATGGACGAGAACAGGGTGCCCAGACAGAACAGGATGGCCAGCCAGGTCCACTTCTTCCCCAGACCCTTCATGATGTAGCTCATCGGGCCGCCGCGATAGGTCCCGTCCGGACCAACCTCGCGGTAGCGGATGGCCAGCGAGCCTTCGGCGAAAGCCAGGGCCATGCCGAACAGGGCCGTGATCCACATCCAGAACAGGGCGCCGGGCCCGCCCAGCGTCAGGGCCGTGGCCACGCCGGCCAGATTGCCGGTGCCCACCTGTCCGGACAGGGCGGTGGACAGGGCCGCAAACGGCGAAATCTCGCCCTTGCCGGAGGGGCTCTTCTTGAAAAGGCCGGCGAAGGCCTCGCCCAGCTTCAGGATCGGATAGAAGCGCAGGCCGATCATGATCCAGGCGCCCACGCCCAGCAGCACGATGACCATGGGCGGGAACGGCAGGACGGTTTCACCGCTCCACGTGCCGCCCCAGATGAAATCACTGACGTTGGTCACGGCCTCATAGAAGGCCTCGATGCCCTGCGGCGCCGGTGTCGTCATATCGGATAATCCCCCAACGCCCGCACTCACGGGCCGTTACTCGGGGTTACTTAGACGGTAAACCGACGACGTGACCAGCCCCCGGATTACTCCGCCGGGGGACAGCCGTCGAAGGATCCGGCGTCCACCACCGTGAGGGTCGACATGTTCAGCGGCATGGCCGGCGCCATCGAGCCGCGGCCGTGGCCGGTATAGAGGTCGATCTTGGCGCCCTTGATGGCCCCGCCGGTGTCCGACGCGTACCAGAAGCCGTCATGGGTGCGGCCGTCGCCCAGGGGCAGGCCGACCGTTTCGCGAATGTACAGGCGGGTGCGGCGCGGCACCACCCGGGGGTCCACCGCCACCGTGCGCATGGCGATCGGCTGGCAGCCCAGCGAATCCATCCCCGTCGCCCCGCCGCCGCCCGCGTGATACAGCCGCGCCGACAGCCGCCAGTCGGGCTCGGCCTCGTGCAGCGACGCCTCCAGAAGCGCCTGCGCCTCCGCCCGGGCCTGTTCCTCGGCGATGATCGCGCTGTAGGCCACGGGACCTTCCGGCGCCGGCTCGGCCCGGGCCGGATCGGCGAACAGCATCATCAGGGCGGCCATGGCGGCGGCGATGGACAGCATCAACTCAAACTCGGGTAACACCGGCTCGCGTAATTACCGGCGCGGGCTCAATGACCCATCGAGCGGGCGAAAAAGTGGCAGGGCGGTGGAGCCTTTCCGCCCGATCCGTTAAGTCGCGTCCATCATTATCGGAGTCGCTCCATGAAACGCACCCTGGTCGCCCTCGCCGCCGTGGCCCTGATCGCCGCGCCCGCCGCCGATGTGGGGGCCTGGGGCGCCACCGGCCACCGGCTGATCGCCGTGGCGGCCATGCGGGCGCTGCCGGACGAGGTGCCCGCCTTCCTGCGCACCACCGAGGCTGCGACCGAAGTGGGCGAACTGACCCGCGAGCCCGACCGCTGGAAGGGCGGGCCCCGGACCCATGCCCGGGAGCGGGACACGGCCCACTTCATCGACTTCGACGACAACGGCTACGTGCTGACCCCCCAGGGCCCGCACATCGACGCCATGCCCGAGCTGCGCAGCGAGTACGAAGCGGCCCTGACCCGGGCGGGGCTCAATGTCGATACGGCCGGCTGGCTCTATTACGCCCTGATCGACGGCTGGCAGCAGCTGGTGCGCGACTTCGCCTACTGGCGCGTGCTGAACGCCGCCGAGGCCCGCGAGACCGATCCGGGCAAGCGGGCCTGGTACGCCGAGGACCGCCGCCGCCGCGAGGCGCTGCTGATCCGCGATCTGGGCGTCTGGTCGCACTATGTGGGCGACGCCAGCCAGCCGCTGCACACCTCGATCCACTACAACGGCTGGGACGGAGATACCCCCAACCCGGAGGGCTTCACCCGCTCGCGCCGCACCCATGGCCTGTTCGAAGGCGCCTATGTGCGTGGCGTGGCGCGGCTGGATCTGGTGGAGGCCGCCATGCCCGCCGCCGATCTGGGCGAAGCCGCCATCGAGCGCCGCACGGCCCGCTATCTCGATCAGGGCGTGGCCCAGGTGACGCCCTTCTACCGGCTCGAGCGCGACGGCGCTTTCGCCGAGGGGGACCCGCGCGGCGGGGCCTTCGCGGTGCAGCGGCTGGGCGCCGGAGCCGGCGAACTGCGCGATCTGATCGTGCTGGCGTGGCGCGAGAGCGCTGGCGCCCGCATTGGTTGGCCGGCGGTCGCCGTGGCCGAGGTGGAGGCGGGGACCGCCGATCCCTGGGACGCCCTGATCGGGACGGACTGACTTTGGCTGAGCTGACCCCGCCCGCCGTCATCCTCGACAAGCCGCAGATGGCCGACAACATCGGCTCGGTGGCGCGGGTGATGGCCAATTTCGGCCTCACGGACCTGCGTCTGGTGGCGCCCCGCGACGGCTGGCCCCAGGACCGGGCCTGGGCCACCGCCTCGGGCGCCGACTGGGTGCTGGAGGGCGTGCGCGTGTTCGACACGGTAGCCGAGGCCATCGCCGATCTGAACACCGTCTTCGCCACCACCGCCCGGCCGCGCGAGACGCGCCAGCCCGTGCGTACCCCGCGCGAGGCGTCCCGGGTGCTCTATGACGACACCGCTTCGGGACTGAAGGCGGGCCTGCTGTTCGGCGGCGAGCGGGCGGGGCTGGAGACCACCGACATCGCCCTGACCTCGGGCATCGTCACCATCCCCATCGATCCGCGCCACCACTCCCTGAACCTGGCGCAGGCGGTGGCCATCAACGCCTATGAGTGGCGCACCCTGGTGCTGGACGCCCCGCCGCCCAAGTTCCGCGAGGGCGAGCCGCCCGCGTCCAGCGACCTGCTGGTGGGCATGTACGAGCATCTGGAGTCCGAACTGGACGCCGGCGGCTTCTTCCACCCGCCCGAGAAGAAGCGCTCCATGAGCCAGAACCTGCGCGTCATGCTGGGCCGCGCCGCCTTCACCGAGCAGGAAGTGGCCACCTTCCGGGGCGTGATCCACGCCCTGTCGAAGGGGCGCGGCCGGCTGCTGGCGAGAATGGCGGAGAAGAAGGCGCGCGGAGAGTAGCCATCCTTCTCCCTCAAGGAGCGCGATATGGTGGGGAGCGACCACTCAGCACGTTGGGCGGAAGTGCGTGGTTCAGCAGTGTCGATTACGAGGGTCAGTGGTTTTGATGACAGAGAAGTCAGATCACCTTGTGGTCCACGATTATCAGACCGGCGGCGTCTGGGGCATTGTACATGCCCGCTCTCGGCAGGAAATCGAGGCCAGATATCTCAACATCGAAGTCGTGCCAGAGCGTCCCGCCTGGATTCTGGATGATCAGTATCAGCGCTTGCTGCGGTCGTCCCGGTGGGACATCGACGATGTGGCTCCTGATTGGGTCCTACCGAGAAGTTCAGCCCCCTCCCGGAAGTGATTAGGGACCAGGCAGCCCAGCGACAGCAACCCGCCCGCCGGAATCAGGTTCGGAAGCACGATCAGCAACAGCCGCGCGCCGCCCAGCCGCCGTCCCATCCCCGCGATCACACTGTCCGCCATCACGGCAAGCTGGCCTGTCACGGCGCGGACGAAAAGGGGCGGCTAGAGCGCGTTCAGAAAGGCGGGCAGGGTCAGGGCCGCTGGACCATAGACACCCTCGTCGAACAGGGCCCGCCCGGCCGTTGGCTCCAGATTGATCTCCACCGTTCGTGCGCCCGCCATCCGCGCCGCCCGCACGAACCCCGCCGCGGGCCAGACCGCGCCCGAGGTGCCGATGGACAGGAACAGGTCGCACCGGCCCAGGGCCTGCTCGATGCGGTCCATCTCCAGCGGGATTTCGCCGAACCAGACGATGTGCGGGCGCAGCCGCCCGGCCGGATGGTGCGGCGAGGCGTGATCCGGCGCCAGATCGTCGGGACAGTCGCAGACCTCCCCCGAAGCGGTGCAGCGCGCTTTGCTCAACTCGCCGTGCATGTGGATCAGTGCGAACCCGGGCCCCGGCGGCGTCTCGGCATGGGCGCGGTCGTGCAGGTCGTCCACGTTCTGGGTCACCAGCAGGAAGTCGCCTTCCCACCGCGCCGCCAGCTCCGCCAGGGCCCGGTGGGCGGCGTTGGGGTGGACCGTCGCCAGTTGGTGGCGCCGCTGGTTGTAGAAGTCCTGCACCAGCGCCGGGTCGCGCTCGAAGGCCTCGGGCGTCGCCACGTCCTCGACCCGATGGCCCAGCCACAGCCCGTCCGCCGCCCGGAAGGTGGGCACGCCGGACTCGGCCGAGATCCCGGCCCCGGTCAGGACGACAAGATTTCGTTTGCTCATGCGGTTTCATAGCATCCCCGGCATGGCCTAGAAGGGGGCCATCATTCTGGAGCCTGCCCATGAAGACCCGCGCCGCCGTCGCATTCGAAGCCAAACGTCCCCTCGAAATCGTTGAGGTCGATCTTGAGGGGCCCCGCGCGGGCGAGGTGCTGGTGGAGATCAAGGCAACGGGCATCTGCCACACCGACGCCTATACGCTGGACGGGCTGGACTCCGAGGGCATCTTCCCCTCGATCCTGGGTCACGAAGGCGCGGGCGTGGTGGTCGAGGTGGGGCCGGGCGTGACCTCGGTGGAGGTGGGCGACCACGTCATCCCGCTGTACACGCCGGAATGCCGCCAGTGTAAGTCGTGCCTCAGCCGCAAGACCAACTTGTGCACCGCCATCCGCGGCACCCAGGGCAAGGGCCTGATGCCGGACGGCACCAGCCGGTTCAGCTACAAGGGCCAGGCCATCGCCCACTACATGGGCTGCTCGACCTTCTCGAACTACACGGTGCTGCCCGAGATCGCCCTGGCGAAGATCCGCAAGGACGCGCCCTTCGACAAGGCCTGCTATGTGGGCTGCGGCGTGACCACGGGCGTCGGCGCTGTGGTGAACACCGCCAAGGTGGAGCCGGGCGCCAACGCCGTCGTGTTCGGTCTGGGCGGGATCGGGCTGAACGTCATCCAGGGCCTGAAGATGGTCGGGGCCGACATGATCGTCGGCGTGGACATCAACAACGACAAGGAAGAGTGGGGCCGCAAATTCGGCATGACCCATTTCGTCAATCCGAAGGACGTGGGCGACATTGTCGCCCATCTGGTTGAGCTGACCGGCGGCGGGGCCGACTACACCTTCGACTGCACCGGCAACACCACGGTCATGCGTCAGGCGCTGGAGGCCTGCCATCGGGGCTGGGGCGAGAGCATCGTCATCGGCGTGGCCGAGGCGGGCAAGGAAATCTCGACGCGCCCGTTCCAACTGGTCACCGGCCGGGTCTGGCGCGGCTCGGCCTTCGGCGGCGCGCGCGGCCGCACTGATACGCCGAAGATCGTGGACTGGTACATGGACGGCAAGATCGAGATCGATCCGATGATCACCCACACCCTGCCGCTGGAAGACATCAACAAGGCCTTTGACCTGATGCACGAGGGCAAGAGCATCCGGTCCGTGGTGGTGTTCTAGTCCGTTGCTGAAAGAAACGGGCCGAGCTAGCGTCCGTCTCCAGAACGAAGGGAGAGCCTGATGTTCACGCACATCACCGTCGGCGCCAACGACGTCGAGGCGTCGCGCCAATTCTATGACGCCGCCCTGGGCGCGCTGGGCATTCCGGCGGCGCAGGGGCCGGACCCCAGGGGCCGGTTCTGGTGGCGCACGGAGCGGGGCGCCTTCGGTGTCGGCAAGCCCCTTGACGGCGAGCCCGCCTGCCACGCCAACGGCGGCACCCTCGGCTTCCACGCGAAGACGCCCGAGATGGTGGAGGCTTTCCACGCGGCGGGCGTCGCGGCCGGCGGCGCGCCCATCGAAGACCCGCCCGGCGAGCGCAAGGGGCCGTTCGGCACGCTGGTGCTGGCCTATCTGCGCGATCCGTCGGGCAACAAGATCTGCGCGGTGCACCGGCCGAAATGACCCTTCAAAACACCAAGACCCACATCGTCCACGGCGGCACGCTGCGCTACTGCCGCCATGACAGCACCACCACCGGCACGCCCATGACCCTGTCGGTGTTCACGCCGCCCGGGGAGGGGCCGTTTCCGGTGCTGATCTGGCTGTCGGGTCTGACCTGCACCGAGGACAATTTCACGTCCAAGGCGGGGGCCTACCGCGCGGCGGCCGAGCATGGGGTGATCATCGTGGCGCCCGACACCTCGCCGAGGGGCGAGGGCGTGGCGGACGACGACGCCTATGATCTGGGGCAGGGGGCCGGGTTCTATGTGGACGCGACCCAGGCGCCGTGGGCGCCGCACTTCCGCATGGAGAGCTATGTGACGGACGAGCTGATCGCCCTGATCGACGACCAGTTCCCCACCACGAAGACGCGCTCCATCTTCGGCCACTCCATGGGCGGGCACGGGGCGCTGACCTTGGCCCTGCGCCATCCCGAGCTGTTCCAGAGCGTATCGGCCTTCGCCCCCATCGCTTCGCCGACGCGGTGCGGCTGGGGCGAGAAGGCGTTCACCGCCTATCTGGGCGACGACCGGGCCGAGTGGGCGCAGCATGACGCGGCCCTGCTGCTGGAATCCGGCGCGGCCTCGGGGGTCTATGACGACATTCTGGTGGATCAGGGCGACGGCGACCAGTTCCTGACCGACCAGCTCAAGCCCGAACTGCTCAAGGCCGCGGCCGACAAGGCGGGCCAGAAGCTGACGGTGCGGATGCAGCCGGGCTACGACCACTCGTACTTCTTCATGGCCAGTTTCATCGACGATCACGTGGCGTTCCACGCGGCGCGGCTGAAGGTCTGATCCGAACCGCGCGCCGTGCGTTGATGTCCATGCGGCCACAGGGGCTATCGCCTCTGCGCCGATCACGGACTAGAAGGGCCTATGCCGGACACCCCGCTTCTCGACACCGTCGCCTTTCCCGCTGACACCCGTGGCTTCAGCGTCGCCCAGTTGCGACAGCTGGCCGAAGAGGTGCGAACCGAAACCATCGACGCCGTGTCCGTGACCGGCGGGCATCTGGGCGCAGGCCTGGGCGTGGTCGAGCTGACCGTGGCCCTGCACCATGTGTTCGAGACGCCGAAAGACATCCTGATCTGGGACGTCGGGCACCAGTGCTATCCGCACAAGATCCTGACCGGGCGGCGCGACCGCATCCGCACCCTGCGCCAGGGCGGCGGCCTGTCGGGTTTCACCAAGCGGGCAGAGAGCGAATACGACCCGTTCGGCGCGGCGCACGCCTCCACCTCCATCTCGGCGGCCCTGGGCTTCGCGGCGGCGCGGGATCAGAAGAACGCGAGCAACAAGGTGGTGGCTGTCATCGGCGACGGCTCCATGTCCGCCGGCATGGCCTATGAGGCCATGAACAATGCGGCCGAGACCACCGGCCAGCTGACCGTGATCCTGAACGACAACGACATGTCCATCGCCCCGCCGGTGGGCGGGATGAGCGCCTATCTGGCCAAGCTGGTCTCCGGCGGCGCCTACCAGAACATGCGCCGCTTCGGAAAGAAGGTGGCCGAGCACCTGCCGCGCCCGTTCCGTGACGCCGCGCGCAAGGCCGAGGAATACACCCGGGGCATGGTCACCGGCGGCACCTTCTTCGAGGAGCTGGGCTTCTACTACGTCGGCCCCATCGACGGGCACGACATGGACGTGCTGGTCCCGGTGCTGAAGAACGCCGCGGCCATCACCGACCGCCCGGTTCTGGTCCACGTGGTGACCCAGAAGGGCAAGGGCTACGCCCCGGCCGAGAACAGCGCCGACAAGTACCACGGGGTGGTCAAGTTCGACGTGGTGTCGGGCAAGCAGTCCAAGTCCGTTTCCAACGCGCCCAGCTACACCAAGGTGTTCGGGACCGAGCTGATCAAGCGGGCCGAGCGCGATCCCTCCATCGTGGCGATCACCGCCGCCATGCCGGGCGGCACCGGCATAGATTTGTTCGGTCAGGCTTTCCCCGACCGCACCTTTGACGTGGGCATCGCCGAGCAGCACGCGGTGACCTTCGCGGCCGGACTGGCGGCGGACGGCATGAAGCCGGTCTGCGCCATCTATTCCACCTTCCTTCAGCGCGGCTACGACCAGGTGGTGCACGACGTAGCCATCCAGTCGCTGCCGGTGCGATTCGCCATGGACCGGGCCGGTCTGGTGGGCGCCGACGGACCGACCCACGCGGGCTCATTCGACATCGGCTACATGGGCGCCTTGCCGGGCATGGTGTTGATGGCCCCCGCGGACGAGGCCGAATTGGCCGCCATGATCGCCACCAGCCTCGACATCGACGACCGCCCCTCGGCCTTCCGCTATCCGCGCGGCGACGGTGTGGGGGTGGAGATTCCCGAACTGTCCGCCCCGCTGCCCATCGGCAAGGGCCGTATCGTGCGTGAGGGCACGACGGTGGCGATCCTGTCGCTGGGCACCCGGCTGCAGGAATCCCTCAAGGCGGCCGAGGCGCTGGCCGCGCGCGGTGTATCCGCCACTGTCGCCGACGCCCGCTTCGCCAAGCCGCTGGACGAGGACATGATCCTGCGTCTGGCCCGCGAGCATGAGGCCCTGATCACGGTCGAGGAGGGCGCCATGGGCGGCTTCGGCGGCTTCGTGCTGCAGATGCTGGCCGGGAAGGGCGCGCTGGACGCCGGCCTGAAGGTCCGCACCCTGTATCTGCCCGACGTATTCCAGGACCAGGACAAGCCCGAGACCATGTACGCCCAGGCCGGTCTGAACGCCGAGCACATCGCCGCTGCGGCTTTGACGGCGCTGGGCGTGAACGCCGCGACCGCCAAGGCCCGGGCCTGAACACAGCGCCAGGGCTGGAGCGCGCAATTCCCGCTCCGTCCTGTCCACCGCTATTGCACTCGGACAAGCGTCGCCTCAGTTAGATGGGACACCCCATTGAAACGGAGCGCGGATGCCGCACGCCGACAGCCTGATCGTCACCCTTGTCGGCGGCTTCGTGCTGGCGTTCGTGTTCGGCATGATCGCCAACCGGCTGAGGCTGTCGCCGCTGGTGGGCTATCTGCTGGCGGGCGTGCTGATCGGGCCGTTCACCCCGGGCTATGTGGCCGACATGGAGCTGGCCCCCCAGCTGGCCGAGATCGGGGTCATCCTGCTGATGTTCGGGGTGGGGCTGCACTTTTCGCCCCGCGACCTGATGAAGGTGCGCAAGGTGGCCGTGCCGGGCGCCCTGGCGCAAATCTCCGTGGCCACGGCGCTGGGCTGGGCGCTGGGGCGACTGCTGGGCATGGGCGACGGCGAGGCCCTGCTGCTGGGCTTTTCCCTGTCGGTGGCCTCCACCGTGGTGCTGCTGCGGGCGCTTGAGGAGCGCCAGCAGATCAAGACCGAGGTCGGGCGCGTAGCCATCGGCTGGCTGATCGTCGAGGATCTGGTCATCGTCATCGCCCTGGTCATGCTGCCCCTGATGGTGCTGCCGGGCGGTCAGGCGGCGGACCCGGCGACTCTGGGCCTGTCCATCGGCTGGACCCTGCTGAAGGTGGCGGTCTTCGTCGGGCTGATGTTCGTGGTCGGCGGGCGGGTGCTGCCGTGGGTCCTGGTCCGCATCGCCCACACCAGGTCGCGCGAGTTGTTCACCCTCGGGGTTCTGGCCATCGCCCTGGGCATCGCGTGGGTGGCCTATGCGGTGTTCGGCGCCTCGTTTGCGCTGGGCGCCTTCGTGGCCGGGCTGGTGCTGAACGGGACCCCGCTGGGACACAATGCGGCGGAACGGGCGCTGCCCCTGCGCGACGCCTTCGCGGTGCTGTTCTTTGTCTCGGTCGGGATGCTGTTCGACCCCACCATCGTGGTGCGCGAGCCGCTGGCGGTGTTCGGCGTGCTGATGATCGTGCTGGTGGGCAAGTCCATGGCCGCCCTGGCCATAACGAGCCTGTTCCGGGTCAACCGTCACGTCAGCTTCACGGTCGCCGCCAGCCTGGCGCAGGTGGGCGAGTTCACCTTCATCCTGGCATCCCTGAGCGTCTATCTGGGAGCCATGAGCCGCGAGACCCAGGACCTGATCCTGGCCGGAGCCCTGTTGTCGATCGCGGTCAATCCGTTCGTATTCAAGCTGGCCGACTGGGTGGATGCGCGGAAAAATCCTCGCCCATCGGGGGAGGGGGACCATGCGCAGCATGGTGGAGGGGGCGGTTCAGCGGCGCCGGTGTGACCGGAAGTCGGTGGAGCGGGCGGACCCTCTCCACCGCTTCGCGGTCCCTCCCCCGATGGGGGAGAATCGTGGTCAGAGCACGCCGATCATGCTGGCCACCAGCGGGTGACGGACAATGTCCTGTTCGGCGAGGCGGACCACGGCGATGCCGGAGACGGGCTCCAGGCGTTCGGCGATGTCGGACAGGCCGGACAGGGAGGGCAGCAGGTCGGACTGCTGCGGGTCGCCGGTGACCACCATGGTGGAGTGCCAGCCCAGTCGGGTCAGCAGCATCTTGAGCTGGACGTAGGTGCAGTTCTGCGCCTCGTCTACCACGATGAAGGCGTTGTTCAGCGTGCGTCCGCGCATGTATCCCACCGGCGCGATCTCGATCAGGCCCTCGGCCATCAGGGCCTTGACCCGCTTCATGGAGAGCCGGTCCGACAGGGCGTCGTAGAGGGGCCGCAGATAGGGGGCCAGCTTGTCCTCCATGTCGCCCGGCAGGTAGCCGATGGACTCGCCCGCCTCGACCGCGGGACGGGACAGGACGATGCGACCGACCTTGCCCGCCTCCAGCGCCTCGACCGCCTTGGCCACGGCCAGATAGGTCTTGCCGGTGCCTGCCGGCCCGAGGGCCAGGGCGAGGTTGTGGGTGTCGATGGCCTCCATCAGCTCGGCCTGGCCGTCCGACTTGGGCTTGAGGGTCTTCATGTAGGACTGGTCGCGGTCGTCATTGGACGGGTAGGGCGACCAGCCCTGCTGGGTTGGAAGGCGCCGGACCTTGGAGTCCTCGGAAAACTGGCGTGTATCGAACACGCCCTCCCTGCCTGCGTCACGAGATTGGCGCTTGAGGGCGGAACGCTTGGTCATGGTAGCCTCCGAGGCATGAAAAAAGGCGAGACCCGGAAGGGACCCGCCTCGAACGAGAGCGTTGGGGAGGAGAACAGACGCAGGGCGCCGTCGTGGCCGGTCGGGGGCATGGCTCCCGGCGGGAAATCCCGCCGCCGAACGAAACGCGACACGCAAGCGTCCTCGTGTCTGGCCGGACCGGGCTTGATCCGGCTACGGATTCGAAGTCGCCGAGGCGATCTCGAATCGCAGAACAACTTTGATGCTAGCGTGGTTTCCAAACACTTAAAGTGCTGAAAAAGATAATAGTTATGAGGGGTTCTGATGACTGTTTACAGTCTTGACGCAAAGCAACCGCAGCTCCCGCCGGAAGGCGAATACTGGATCGCGCCGAGTGCAACGGTGATAGGAGACGTGATTCTCCACCCCGGCGCCAGCATCTGGTGGAATGCGGTGGTGCGCGGCGACAACGAGCCCATCACCATCGGCCCGGACAGCAACATCCAGGACGGGTCCGTGCTGCACAATGACGTGGGCGTGCCGCTCACCATCGGGCGCGGCGTCACGGTGGGGCACAAGGTGATGCTCCACGGCTGCGAGATCGGCGACAACAGTCTGATCGGCATCAATGCGGTGGTGCTGAACCGGGCCCGGATCGGCCGCAACTGCATCATCGGGGCCGGGACGATCATCACCGAAGGCAAGGAGATCCCCGACGGCTCGCTGGTGGTCGGGGCGCCGGGTCGGGTGATTCGCACCCTGGAAGCGCCCCAGATTGATATGCTGAGGATGTCGGCCGAGCACTATGTGCAGAACTGGAAGCGGTATGCGCAGGGCCTGAACCGGCTCGATTAGGCGATACGGCGCCCGTCGATGGAGGCCAGGGTCAGGGCGGCGCGGCGCGCGGCCGGCGTCGTGGCGGGGGTCATGGCGCGCACCACCAGCCCCTGAACAGCCTTCGCCTCGTCCCCTTCCGGGCTGAGCGGCTGATAGAGACCCAGAAGCCGGTCGGGCAGGCCGGTGGGACCGCGCAGGGGGGCGGCGACGATCTCGGCGGGCGACAGGGCGCCGTCCTCCATCTCCATGTCGGCGCTGAAGATCATCGGGCGGCCATCGCGGAACGCCTGGGCCAGACCCCGGTGCACCATCAAGCGGCTGTCGCGACGCCAGACCTCCAGCAGATAGGCGCCCTTGAGCGGGCGACCGTGGGCGCGCTCGATCCAGCCGCCGGCCAGCCGGAACACCAGGCCTTCGTCCCGACGCTCGGCGATGAACACCTGCGGCAGCAGGCGCCCCAGCGCATTGGGATCGAAGGCGGCGCGGTCGGGAATGCGCGCTGCGCCGGGCAGGGCCGCCCACGCGTCCACAAGCCGCTGAATGCCGGAATGAAACACCGAATCTGTCATCGCCGGCAGTATCGCAAGGGTCGGGCCGCGGTTTGGCAACGGAAACGCAAGGGTTTGCTGATTGTGTGGGATCCTGAACCGGTCCGCGTCTTGCAGGGCCGGGCAAGGTTTTTGAATGCGGGAGCCCGGCCCATGCGGTTGCGGATCAGACACTGGATGCCGGCCCTGGCGGGCCTGTTCGTGATCGGCTTGGCCGACAAGGCCGCCGCCCAATGCGGGACGACGAGCTGTCCGCCGCCGCAGCCGCCCTGCTGCACCCCGCCTCCGCCCCCGCCGCCTCCGCCTCCGCCGCCCACCTGCTGCCGCCCGCCGTCCCCGCCGCCCTGCTGTGGCGGCGGCGGCAATGTGAACGTGAACGTCAATATCAACGCCAACGCCTCGGCCCGCGCCGGCGCCTCGGCCCGCGCTGGATCGACCATCGTGGTCGGCGGCGGCGGCGGGGCGTATTTCCAGGTCGACCAGCCCTATCCCACGACGATTCAGGGCCTGAACGTCGGCGGCATGGCCATGAGCCGCATGATCCGCGTGCCCTACACCGAGACGCGCCGCTCGATGCGCCGGGTGGTGATCCAGGCCGTGTGCATCGACACGCGCTCCGTTCCGCACCCTGCGGCGCAGGTGCGCCCCGGCCGAGACGTGCTGGAAGGCTACGAAGGCGAACTGTACCGCTGCCTGGCGGGCACGCGCCTGCAGGTGACCATGGCCGAGTATCTCAACGAGGTGAATTTCGACGGCGGCGAGACGCTGCAGTGTCGCGCCGGCGAGGCCCTGTGGCATTCGCGCGGCATGATCGAGTGCCGCCCGCAACGCCCCGAGCGGGACTGCAACGAACGCTCGCTGCTGCGCCGCTACGGCGCGGGCGTCAAGATCCTGACCCTGTACCGCGAGGAGACCTTCACCGCCTGGCGCGAGGAGGTGATCGAGGAATCCTATGGGGAAGTGATCAACTCGGCCATCACCCTGGACGGGGGCGTGGGCGGCCGGGTGTTCTGAACCCGCTGTTCAGCGCCGCGTCATGCGGCGTGGACCATGATGGGACGGTCGATCTGATCGACGCTTCCTGAGTGCGACTTGACGGCCCCGTTCACCGACCGGGGCCGTTTTTCGTCTCACCTCAACCGATCAGGCCCTACTCGGCGGCGGCCGCCTCGGCCGTGACCGTGGCGCGCCAGGCCCGGTCGGGTTGCAGGTAGGCCTGGGCCGCCTGCTGGATATCTTCCGGCGTGATGGACCCCAGCTCGTCCAGGACCGTGCGAACGGCTTCGATCTTGGTCGCGTCGTCGTGGAAGCCTTCGAGGGCGTTCAGCCAGTAGGGGTTGGTGTTACGGGCCCGACGGATGGACTCGATCACCGACAGGCGCGCCCGGTTCAGTTCGTCCTCGTCCACAGGGGCGTCGCGCAGGCCGGCCGCGATCTGGTCGGCCGTCTCGAAGAAGCCGTCCAGCGCCTCGGGCGGCGTCTCGATCTGGATGAAGGCGTAGCCGTAGTCCGGGAACACCGTCGAGGAGCTGGCCCCCGCCGCCGGCGAGTAGGCCACGCCCTGATTCTCGCGCAGTTCGTCGGTCACGCGCAGCTGGAGCACCTCGGCCATCAGGCTGGCGATGCGGGCGTCGCGGCGATCGCCGATGGAGTCCGTGGTCGGCCAGGCCACATAGCCCAGGGCCTGACCCGCCTGGCCCGTATGGGTCAGGCGGACCGGCTCGGAGACCGGAGCCGGGAAGGCCAGGCTCAGGGCCGCCGCCGGGCGCTCAGGCTCGGCGGAGCGGGTCGGCAGGGCGCCGAAAGTGGCGCCGACTGCGGCGACGGCGTCCTCCACCGTCACATCGCCGACCACCAGGATCTCGATGGGACCGGCGCCGGTCGACTGGGTGAACAGTTGGCGCATCTCGTCGATGGAGCCGCCGGCGATCTCCTCGGCGGTGGGGAAGCTGAACCGCTTGTCGCCGTTGGCGATCAGGCCCGAGCCATCCAGCGCGAAGGCGCCGCCGGGGGTGGCGCGCAGCTGGTCCAGATACTGGCCCATCAGGCCCTGCATCCGCTGGAACGGTTCCGGGCGCCAGGCGGCGTCGGTGAAATAGGCCGCCAGCAGCTGCATCTGGGTCTGGAAGTCCTGGGGCCGGGTGGCGCCCGAGAGGGTGAAGGCGTCCTGACCCGTCGCCGCCCCGACACTGACCACGTCGCCGCTGAGGACCTGTTCGATCTGGGTGCGGGTCAGTTGGCCGAGGCCGCCTTCGCTGAGCACAGGATCAATGGCCCACAGGGGTGTCATCCGGTCGGTCGGCAGGTCCAGATCGCCGCCGCCAGCGCGCACGGACACCAGGACCTGCTCGTCGCTGAAGCTGGTCGGCTTGACCGTCAGCCGCACGCCGTTGGGGAAGGTGACCAGGGTCGCGCCCAGATCCTCGATGACGGACTGGTGAGAGGGCGCGGCGGCCGTCCCGAAATCCGTGTAAGGCCATTCCATCGCCTCGGTGGCGGCGGGGGCCTCCACAGGAACCTGCTGGGACGCTTCCAGGGCCGCGGTGACCACGGCCGCGCCGCCCTCGATGGGCTGGGGGGTGGTGATCAGGGCCAGCGGGCCGTTGCCGTCGAAGGTCGCGCGCAGGATGGCGTTGACGTCCGCCACGGTCATGCTTTCGACCACGGCGTTGAAGATGGCCAGATTGGTGGCGGGGTGTGTGAAGACGTCCTCGTTGTTGACCGCGTTGAGCAGGCCGCCGGCCAGGGCCGGGGTCTGGCGCGTGGCGGCGCCGGCGGCGGCGTTCTCCAGCGCGGTGCGGATCTCGGTGACCTCACGCTGCAATTCGGTCTCGCTGACGCCGTGCTGGACCAGACGGCGCTGTTCCTGTTCAGCGGCCTCGATGGCCGGCCGCCAGGCGCCGGTCTCGAAATTGGCGACCACCAGGCCGATGTCCATGGCGCCGAACAGTTCCTGATGACCGCCGCCGCCGCCGAGGAAGGGCGGGCTGGAGGATCGCGACAGTTCGCTCATGCGCCGGTTCAGGACCGCCAGGCCCAGGTTGCGCAGGACGCCTTCGCGGCGCGTCTCCAGGCTGTCGGGACGCTGGTCGGGCTGCTGGGTCCAGATCAGCTGGGCGCTGGACTGGGCGCCGGGCTCGATGTGGATGTAGGTCTCGGCCTCGCGCGGCTGCAGGTCGCCGATGACCGGGTCCGGCCCGGCCGGATACTCATTGGTCCAGTCCGCGAAGGCAGCGCGGATCTTGGCTTCCATCAAGTCCACGTCGAAATCGCCGACGGCGATCAGGGTGGCGCGCTCGGGACGGTAGTAGGCGCGGTAGAAGTCGACGAAGCGGTCGCGGGGTGCGGTGCGGATGATGTCCAGGTCGCCGATGGGCAGGCGGTTGGCCAGGCGCTGGCCGGGGGCCACGAACTGAAGCAGGGCACGGGTGGCGCGCAGCTGGGGCGTGTTGCGGGTGCGCTCCTCGCCGACGATGACGCCGCGCTCGCGGTCCACGGCCTCGGCGTCGAAAAGCAGTTCGCTGGCGGTTTCGCGCATCACCATGAGGCTGGTGTCCACCACCTCGTCGGAGGTGTTGGGCAGGTTCAGCAGATAGGCGGTCTGATCAAAGCTGGTGAAGGCGTTGGTGTCGCCGCCGAAGGACAGACCCAGCCGTTCCAGCCGCCGGGTCATTTCGCCTTCGGGAATGTTGGTCGAGCCGTTGAAGGCCATGTGTTCGAGGAAGTGGGCCAGGCCCTGCTGGTCGTCGTTCTCGGCCAGCGAGCCCGCATCGATGTTCAGACGCAGGGCAGCCTGCTGGGGCGGCGTGGCGTTGCGCATGATGGCGTATCGCATGCCGTTGGGCAGCTGACCGAAGCGCACATTGGCATCCGCGGGAACGTCGCTGGAGGCCTGGGGCCAGCCGGGCGCGGCGGCCGATGCGGCGCCGGCGGGCGCCGGTTCCTGATACGCCATGGCCGGGAGGGCGGCGGAAGACAGCAGGGCAGCGGCGGAAACGCCGATCAGAAGGCGGGAAAGCGCGGAACGCATGGGTGGTCTCCGGGTCGGTCGTCAGGGGCCGGCGCGGAAAGGCGCGGTTCGACAGGAAATGGCTGGATCATCGCCGCCCCAAATCATTGGCGATGGAGGCCATCCTAGGCCGGATGGACCAATCAGGGCAATGCGCCGTGTGTCCTTGTTACGCCAGATCGCCCACCGCTGCGTCCAGCAGCAGGAAGGCGCGGCCTGCATCGGTGGACAGGCGCGACAGCACGGAATAGCCCTCGCCATCCTCCCGCGCAGCCTGGGTCAGCTGGCGGGCCATCTGGCGGACATAGCGCTCGGCGTCGGCCTTCAGCTCGGCGTCGCTCAGCACCCGGCGCGACACGCTGCGCACCGCCGCCGGGGCGATGCGGCGAACAATCTGGCGGGCGCGGTCCGGCTCGCCATCCTGGAAGGCGGCGGCGGCTTCCTCGACGCGGGAGCGCGGCAGCAGGGCGTTGGGGTCCACGCCCATGCGGCGGATGGCCTGGGTGATGCGTTCGCCCAGGGAGTCGTCATCGGGAACCGGAGTGTCCAGGGCCAGCGGCGGCTCCTGACCGCCGTCGTCCACCAGATCCTTCCAGCTGAGGCCGCGCGCAGCGTCATTGTCGGCCTTTCGCGCCGGAGCCGTTGGCTCCAGTTTCAAACGGCCGCGCAGGCCGAAGCCTGCCGAGGACTCGTCGTCGCTCTCGGGCGCAGCCGGGCGGTCCGGCGACGGTTGTCTCGTCTCAGGCGCCTTTTCCGCCAGCGATTCGCGGCGGCGCTGGGCGGCTACGGGCGAGTCGCCGGAGACGACGCCCATCAGGCGAACGGCCTCGGACAGCATGTCGTAGTTGCGCTTGACCCGATCCTGGAAGGCGGCGTCCAGCGCCTCGGTGTCCTCGGCGGCCTTGCGGGAGGCTTCGCTGAGAGCTTTCAGGCCTTCCTCGACCGTGGCGCGGACCTCGTCGATGCGGCTGCGGGCTTCTTCCGGCATGCGGGCGGCGCGGGCGTCCAGCTCGCCCATGGCGTCGTCCACCTGACCCATGACGGCGTTCAGCTTCTCGACGGTCAGCTCCAGCCGTTCAACGGCCTTCTGGCCGGCCTCGTCCACCAGCGATGAGGTTTCATCGACGATGCGGCGCGCACCCTCGATGCGGCTGTCGGCGGCGTGGTCAGCCTTCTGGGCGGCGGCGTAAAGCGCCTCGCCGAGGATGTCGGCGCGGGCCTGGGCCTGGTCGGCCGCCTCGGCGGCGGCGACGCGGGACTCCGCAGCGACGGCGTTCAGCGCCTCCATCGCCCGGCGCGACTCCTCGGCCACGGTGTCGCGGGCGTCGGCGGCCAGCGCCTCGAAACGGTCCAGCGCCTTGCGGGTGGCTCCGTCGAAGGCCTCGGCCTCGCGGCTCGACAGCTCGCTGAGCGCGCGGAACTGGTCGGCCGCCGCCTCCACCAGATCCCGCAGCACATCGACGCTGCGCGACGAGGTCTCGGACAGCTCGCCGCCGGCGGACCGGGCCGCGGACAGGGTTTCGATCAGCTGGGCGCGCTGGCTCTCGACCTGGGCCGAGAAATCTTCCTGATCCGTGCGCAGCGCATAGGCGGCGGTGACCAGGGCGGCGCGCTGCTGGCTCAGGCCTTCCTCGACGGACTGGATCTGTTCGGCGACGCCGGACCCGGCGTTTTCCAGCCGCAGGGTCTGGCGCGACAGGTCGTCGGCGGCCAGGCGTGCGGCGTCCTGGGCCTCGCCGGCGGCGGCGGCCATGTCGGCGGCGCGCGCGGCCAGGGCGGCCTCGGCCTCCCGAAGCTGGGTCTGGGCCAGGTCGGAGGCGTCCACCACCATGCGGGACTGACGCTCCACAGCGTTCACCACGCCGGCGGCCTGTTTCTCCAGTTCGCTGGACAGGGACTGCAGGCTGGACCGTTCGCCGCTCAACTGCTCGGACAGCCGACGAGCCGACCGTTGGGCGGTCTCGGCCGCCTCGGTCAGGCGTTCGGTCTCCTCGCCCAGGGTCTGGCGCAGGGCAGCCAGCTCCGTGCGCGCGCGCTCGACCGCCAGGGTGGCCTGATCGATGTCGCCCCGCAGCGCCGTGACCATGACGCCGGTCTGTTGGGCGGCGAGGGCGGTGGGGGCGACCATGGCGTCGGCCAGGGCGCGGGCCCGTCGGGTTTCAGCCGACAGCAGGGCGCCCTGGCGCACCGCCTGGGCCAGAAGGATGGCCAGGCCCACGGGCGCGAGGGCCAGAAGGGCGTAGATGGCGATCTGGATCGGGTCCAGGCCGCTGAACCCTGCGCCGGTCTGGAACGCGGCCCAGGCGGCGATGCCGCCGATCCAGAGCACGACGGCCAGGGCGGCGACCAGATAGGCGTGGCGGCCGCCGGCGGGCGCGGCCCGCAGCGCGGGCAGGGCGGCCGGGGCGGGGGCCGGAATGTTGTCATCCAGGGTTGCGGGCGGCTGCGGCGCTTCCTCGCTCATCTGGGCGCGGATGTCGGCCATGGCGGCCGCGACGGCGGCCTCCTCGGCCTCGCGGGCCAGGCGCTGTTCCTCGTCCTCGGCCTCGCGCGCCTTGCGCTCCTGTTCGGCGAGGCGACGACGCTGGCGCTCGGACATGGGCCTTTCGGGGGACCGTTCAGGCGGCGCCATTTCAGACGCGGCCTCGGCGGCCTCGACGGGATCGCCAGCCGGGGCTTCCGGTTTCGTCGACAGCCGGCTGCGTTTGGTCATGAACGGGCCTCGTGGTCCGGCGGCGCGGTTCGCCGGACGATCCTGGGTTTCGCGCGAAGAGGGAACCTAGCGGGTCAGCGCGGCCGCGCAAAGACGAACCGGGGCGCCGGCGTCAGGATTCTTGAATCTATCCCGAGGGTTCAGCAGTCGCGGGTAGGAGTCTTGAGGGTCACGACGGCGGCAGGTTCGGGGCAATCCGACATGCGCCGTATCTCGCGCTCGGCCGTGCGGGCGGCGTTCACGTCCACGCCGAACTGGGCCAGCGCCGTGGCGGCGATGGCGGCGACCAGTCCGATGATGAACTCGATCAGCGTCTGCATCGCCGATCTCTCCCCTGTCTTCGGGCTACTGTATGGGCCGAACACTGTGTGATGACAACCTTGACCATATTACGCCGCTTGACGGAACTCCGGCAAGGCTGAAGCGTCTAGTGAGCGTGGTTCGCGGGGGAAATCGTCACGACACCGCGATAATCGGGGCGGCATGACTCAGAACGACACATGGCTGAAGCCGGGCGACACCTGCTGGCGGGTGGAGCGCGCGAACCGGTTTTCGGTGCTGGTTGAGAACGCCGCCTATTTCGACGCCCTGTCTTCGGCGCTGGGCAAGGCAAAGCGATCCGTGGTGGTGCTGGGCTGGCAGTTCGATCCGCGCACCCGGCTGAACCCCGAGACCCGCCCCGGAGACCGCCAGGCCGAGATCGGCCATCAGATCCGCATGATGATCAAGCAGAACCCGGACCTGGACATCCGGCTGCTGATCTGGAAATCGCCGCTGCTGATCGCGGCGTCGCAAGGGTTCTTCCCGCAGCGGGCCCAGCGGTGGTTCCGTCGGCGCACCGCCGACTTTCGTCTGGACAGCCCCGGCCCGCTGGGCGCCTGCCACCACCAGAAGGTGGTGGTGATCGACGACCGGGTGGCCTTCTGCGGCGGCGGCGATATCGCCACGGACCGCTGGGATTCGGCGGAGCACATGGACGGCGACCCGCGCCGGTGCATGCCGTCCGGCGCGATCTGTCCGCCCCGGCACGAGGTGATGTGCGTCATGGACGGCCCTGCCGCCAGGGCGCTGGGCGATCTGGCGCGCCGACGCTGGTTCCGCGCCACCCGCGAGGCGGTCCTGCCCATCCAGCAGGAGGGGCTTGATCCCTGGCCCGACGGCGTCGAGCCGGACCTGACCGACGTGGACGTCGGCGTGGCCCGCACCGAGCCCGCCTGGGGCCGGCGTGCGGAGATCAAGGAGAATCTGGCCCTGCATCTGGACGCCATTCGCCGCGCGAAAAAGCTGATCTATCTGGAGAACCAGTACTTCACCTCGCCGGTGATCGCCCGGGCCCTGATCGAGCGGCTGGCCGAGCCGGGCGGGCCCGAGATTGTGCTGATGTCCACCACCGAGAGCCCCAGCTGGTTCGACCGCCTGACCATGGACACGGCCCGGGCCGAGGTGCTGATGCGGCTGGAGGCGGCGGACCACGAGAACCGTTTCACCGCCCTCTGTCCCCGCACCGAGGAAGGCCAGCGCATCATCGTTCATTCCAAGGTGACCATCGTCGACGACGAGTTCCTGCGCATCGGCTCGACCAATCTGAACAACCGCTCGCAGGGTCTCGACACCGAATGCGACGTGGCGACCGTGGCCGACACCGACGAGGGCCGCCTCTTCGTGCGGCGCCTACGCCACCGGCTGATCTCCCACTTCATGGGCGTCGACGCCGGGCACTACGGTGCGGCCGAGGCCCTGTCCCCGTCCGTGGGCCAGACCATCCTGTCGTTCGGGGGGCATCGTGTGGTTCAGCTGGGCGTGGAGCCGCCGACCCGCTTCGACCGGTTCGTGGCCGAATGGCAGCTGGGCGACCCGCAGGGCTCGGATGACGCCTGGTGGCCGTGGCTGCGGCGGCGACGTGGCCGTCAGATCTGGCTGGGCGCGGCGGCGGCGGCCGAGACCTCGAAGTCGATCACCAGCGGCAGGTGATCCGACGCCATCCGCGCCAGCGGCGAAGCGCCCGTTCGCGCTCCGGTGATGCGGATCGCTTCGCTGACGAAGCAGTGGTCGATGCGGATGGCCGGAAAGCCTGACGGAAAGGTCTTGAGGCTGGGCTTCAGGCCCAGGCGGCGCTGGGCGTCGTCCAGCGTTTTCGTGAAAATCTGGTACGGCCGTGTGATCGAGGTGGCGTTGAAGTCTCCGGTGAGGATGACGGGACCCTCCAGCCGCGGCGAGCCGATCCACTCCTGGCCCATCAGGGCGGCGGCCTGAAGGCGCTGCTCGCGCGGGATCAGGCCCAGATGGGTGTTGAAGACGTTGATCTCGACCCCGCCCACCTGGATCAGGCTCCACAGAGCGCCCCGGGGCTCCAGCCCCTTCAGACCGGACAGGGTGGGCAGGGCGTCGGCGCGCACCAGGGTCTCGGGCAGGCGGGTCAGGATGGCGTCGCCGTATAGCTCCTTCTCCACCCGCATGGCCGGATGGAACTGGAAGCTCATGTCCAGCCGCTCGGCAATGGCGTGGGCCTGATCGACCCCGCCCGTGCGGGCGCGGCCCACGTCCAGTTCCTGCAGGCAGACGATATCCGGGTCCAGCTCGGCGATGACGCCGACGATGCGGGCGATATCCAGTTGCCGGTCGACGCCGACGCAACGGTGCACATTGTAGGTGAGAAGTCGGGCCATGAACGCGGGACTATAGGGCGATGATGAAGCTTTTGAGCCGAAAAAGCGGCCCGGGCGCGATCAGATTTCAACCAGCCGGTCAGGAAGCTCGTTGGGGTCCGGCGATGCGGGCGGGAAATGGGCCGCGAGAACCTGTCCGCACAGGGCGATGGCGGCCTCATAACCCTCGGCGGCGCGGTCCTGCTTCAGGCGCCCGGCCAGCGCCGCGACAGCGTCCATCCACACCTCGGGTCCGACCAGTCCATGGATCGCCTCGTCGGCGACGATCTCCACATGGTGATCGAACTCACTGGCGAAGATCAGCACCCCGGTGCGGTTTTCGGTGACGTGCAGGCCGTGCGCCAGGAACTGATTCATGGCGGCGCGACGACACCGGCTGGCCCGCAGGGTGCGGGGCGTCATCCAGCGCCGCACCGCCGGAAGGCTGCCGATCAGGCAGACCAGGGCGAAGACGAACAGCTGCACGGCGGCGTAGGCGGCCACGCTCAGGCCGACCGTGATCTCGGTCGCCGCCAGATGGGCAGCCGTCCATCCGGCGGAAAATCCCGGCAGCCAGGCCGGATTGAAACCGAACGGAATCATCAGCAGCGGTACGGTCAGGGCCAGCCCCGCAGCCCAGGCCAGCACCACGTCGCCATAGCCGGAGACCCGATGGGCGAAGACGCAGAAGATCTCGCCTGAGGTGGTTTTCTCCGCCTCATGGATGGCGGCGGTGATGTGGGCATGTTCTTCGGGGCCGAACTTCATCTCACCATCCTCCCGAGGCGCCGCCGCCGCCGAAGCTGCCGCCGCCGCCGCTGAAGCCGCCGAATCCGCCGCCGCCGCCGAATCCGCCGCCCGACCGGCCGCTGGTGCGGCTCCGCGCCGCCTCGGTCGCCGCCCAGATCAGGATCGGCGTCAGGCCGTCGCGTCCCCGCCGTCCCCGCCGCCCCGGCGCCCGCGCGGAGGACACCGCGCCGATGATCCCCAGCAGCAGGAACACGCCGATGATGATCAGCACGCCCCAGATCATGCCGGGCTCTGGCCGTTCGACCGCCTGGGCGCGGGCCAGGGCTTCGGCCTCGTCCAGCGTCATCTGGGTGATGAGGGCGTCGACGCCCTGGGTGATGCCCCGCTCGAACCCCGCCTCGCGGAAGGCCGGGAGCATCTCTTCATGAATGATGCGGGCGGACAGGGCGTCCGTCAGGATCGGCTCCAGCCCATAGCCTACCTCGATGCGCACCTTGCGCTCGTTGGGGGCGACGATCAGCAGCACGCCGTTGTCGTCCTCACCCTGCCCGATTCCCCAGGCCCGGCCCAGCCGGTAGCCGTAATCCTCGATGGGATAGCCTTGCAGGTCGTTTACCGTCACCACCACCAGCTGGTCGGTGGTCTCGGCCTCCAGCGCTTCCAGCCGGGCCGTCAGAGCCGCCTCGCTGTCGGCCGACAGCAGGCGCGCCTCGTCCACCACCCGTCCGCTCAGGGCCGGGAAGGTCTGGGACAGGGCGGGCAGGGCCGTCAGCCATACGGCTGTCAGGGCGATGGCCCACAGGAACGGATGAACCCTCACCGGGCAGGCGTGGTCTGTCCCGCGGAAGCGGGCGGCGCGTCCAGATTGAAGTTCACCTCGGGCGCCGTCTGCGCGGCCTCGGTCGCCTGGAACGGCTGCATGGGCTCCGAGGCGCCATGGAGGGTGCTGGCCCAGATCACACCCGGGAAGGTGCGGAGCTCGGTGTTGTAGTCGGCGACGGCCTCATTGTAGTCGCGCCGGGCGATGGCGATGCGGTTCTCCGCGCCTTCCAGCTGGGACTGCAGCTCGAGGAAATTGCGGTTGGACTGCAGCTCCGGATAAGCCTCGACCACAAGGAGCAGGCGCGACAGGGCCCCGGCCAGTTCGGACTGGGACGCCTGGAATTCCTGCATCGCGGCGGCGTCGTCGGGGCTGACAGTGACCGAGGTGGCGCGGGCGCGGGCCTCGATCACCTCGTTCAGCACCGTGCGCTCCTGCACGGCCGAGGCCTGGACCGTGGCCACCAGATTGGGCACCAGATCGGCGCGGCGCTGGTACTGGCTCTGGACGTCGCCCCAGGCGGCGCGGGCGCGCTCCTCCTTGGTGGGGATGGCGTTGACGCCGCATCCGGCCAGCGCCGGAATCAGGGCCAGGGCGAGGATCGAACCCGCCCACGAACGTTTCGCCGTCATCATGAATCTCCGCCGCCTGCCTGGGGAGACTATTCCCCCTCAATGACGGCAGTTCAAGCGTCGGGCAGGGCCGGGTCGAGCCCCCCAGCCCGGCAGGCGGCCGTGTATGTGTTCAGCAGCAGACAGGCGATGGTCATGGGGCCGACGCCGCCGGGGACCGGGGTGATGGCGCCGGCGACCTCGACGGCCTCGGCGAAGGCCACGTCGCCCACGACCCGGGTCTTGCCCTGGGCCGCCTTCTCGGGATCGGCGGATGGCACACGGTTGATGCCCACATCGATCACCGTGGCGCCCGGCTTGATCCAGTCGCCCCGGATCATCTCCGGCCGACCCACGGCGGCCACCAGAATGTCGGCGGTGCGGGTGAGGGCGGGCAGGTCGCGGGTGCGCGAATGGGCGACGGTGACGGTGCAGCTCTCGGCCAGCAGCAGCTGGGCCATGGGCTTGCCCACGATGTTGGAGCGTCCGACGATGACCGCGGTCCGACCCGTCAGGTCGCCCAGCTGATCCTTCAGCAGCATGACGCTGCCCAGCGGGGTGCAGGGCACCAGCCCCGGCAGGCCCACGGCCAGGCGGCCTGCATTGACCACGTGAAAGCCGTCCACGTCCTTGTCCGGGTCGATGGCGCCCAGCACCGCGGCGGAGTCGATGTGATCGGGCAGGGGCAACTGGACCAGAATGCCGTGGATGCCCGGATCGGCGTTCAGGTCCGCGATCAGGTCCAGCAGCTGATCCTGGGCGGTTTCCGCGGACAGGCGGTGGGTGTCCGAGCGCATGCCGGCGGCCAGGGTGCGTTCGCCCTTGTTACGCACATAAATCTGGCTGGCGGGGTCCTCGCCGACGATGACCACCGCCAGACCGGGCTTGAGGCCATGGCGAGCCTGAAGATCGGCCACCGCGAGGGTGATGCGGACCACCAGACCGTCGGCGAAAGCCTTGCCGTCGATGCGTTTTGCCTCGGCCATGATCGTCCTCGTCAGAAATCGTGTGCGGGGGGCGATTTACAGCCGCGCCCGTTCGGCGTCTATGATCGGCCTGAACTCAAGGGGGATTCCACTCATGCTGAACGCTCGTCGCCACCTTATCGCTGTCAGCGCCATCGCCCTCATGGCGGCTGCGCCGGCTCTGGCGCAGGACGCGCCCATGCTGACCCTGGGCCAGACCGTTGACGGGGTGCTGGAGGAGGGCGACGCCTACGGCCCGGTCAAATCCTGGAGCGACGAAGAACACCTCCATGACGATTATCTGATCCGCCTGGAGTCCGGCCAGCGCCTTGAGATCGGACTGACCTCCGGGGACTTCGATTCCTATCTGGCGCTCTACCGGGACGGGACGCAGGACACGCGCGAGCCGCTGGTCAGTGATGACGACAGCGGGGGCTATCCGCACGCCCTGCTGTGGCACACGGTGGATACCAGCGGAACGTACCGCATCCAGGTTCGCGGATTCAGTCCGGACTCGGCCGGCGCCTACCAGTTGACCCTTGTCGAGCGCCCCCCGGCGCCCCCCGAGCCGAGGCCGTCCCGTATCCAGCCGAGAGGCGAGGTCAACGGCGAGCTGGCGCGCGGCGTCGACCCGCAACTGTCCAACGACGAACTCTACGACGTCTATGTGTTCCGGGCGCGGGCGGGAGAGCGGGTCCAGGTTCGTCTCAACGCCGAGGATTTCGACCCGATCGTCTATGTGGGCCGCGGCGCCGGTGGTGCGTTCGAGGAACTGGGCCGCAACGATGACGGCGGTGACGGCACGCTCAACTCGCGCCTCATCTTCACGGCCCCTGAAACGGGAGACTATGTCATCCGCGCTGCGGCCCTGTCGGCCAGCGGCGAGGGGTCTTACGTCCTGTCCCTGGGCGACGCCCCGGAAGCGCCCGCCCTCCGGCGGCTGGCCATCGGCGATTCCATCGAGAGCGAGCTGGGCGAGGATGCGGCCGAAGATGACTCGGGCCGGCTCTACGAGGGATACGCCTTCCGCGCGCGCGCCGGTCAGCGCGTGGTGTTCGCCATGGTGTCGGATGACTTCGACACCTACCTCGAACTGGGCCGCACCGGCGCGGGCGGGTTCGAATCCATCGCGTCTGATGATGACGGGGGCGAGGGTCTGAACTCGCGGCTGCTGCATACCTTCGCCGAGGCGGCCCAGTATGAGCTGCGCGCGCGGTCGTTCGGCGGCTCGAGCGGGGGAGCCTATGGTCTCAGTGTGACCGAGGTGGAGCCCGATCCGGAGCCCACGCCGCTGGCCTTCGGCCGGTCGGTGCAGGGCGAGATCAACGACGCCAGCGCCCGGGGACTTTCTGACGGCCGCTTCAACGCCTATCGCTTCCGGGGTGAGGAAGGTCAGCGGGTGCAGATCGTCATGCGGTCCGGCGACTTCGATTCCTATCTGGAGATCGGATCCGCCGGGGGGGAGTTCGAGGCCCTGGCCTATGACGACGACGGCCTGGGCGAAGGTCTGAACTCTCGCCTGAACTTCACCATTCCCGAGACCGGCGATTACATCGTGCGGGCCCAGCCGCTCGGCGGCGGTGGACGCGGCCTTTACGATCTGGAGCTGACCGATCGCGGTCCGGCGCCGGTGGCGGGCAGCCTGCTGATCGGCGCCACGGTGCGCGGACGCCTGGACGAGACCGACAGCATGGCGGCTGGCGATTCCAGCTTCTACGACGACTACCGGTTCCAGGCCGCGGAAGGCGACCGACTGCGGATCACCATGGTGTCCAACGAGTTCGACGCCTTCCTGGCGCTGGGCCGGGGGCTCGCCGAGGACTTCATCCTGCTGGCCTCGGACGACGACGGCCTGTCGGACACCAATTCGCTGATCGAGCACACTTTCGATGAGGCGGGCTGGTACACCCTGCGGGCCAACAGCTATTCCCCGAACGCCACCGGCGCCTATGTCATCAGCATCGAGCGGCGGGAGTAGGCCGCCGGGCGAACCCGCGGCAAATCCCCCATTTCCGACGCCCACTTCCGCCTGAAACAAGGCTTTTCGCCCGTCGAGAGCGCCAGTTACGCCCCCTGCCTCCGCACGCCCCTACAATGGGCGATCAGAAGCGGGCCAGGAGGTGTGAACGGCGACGCGTTAGACTCTCGTTGCACTCTTTTTTCGCTCCGGAGTCTCACCCCAGCGCCACCGCCCCGGGGCAGAGCGTCGCCAGGCCGCCGCCCTCGATCACCTCGGCGGCGGCCTGGATGTGGTCGGCGAAATAGCGGTCGGTGGGGATGGCAGCAGCCACCGTGCGCAGCTGGTCCAGCGCCTGCTCCAGCGGGGGCGACGACCTCAGCGGGCGGTGGTGCTCCATCCCCTCGGCGGCGGCCAGCAGCTCGACCGCGAGGATGTGGGCCACATTGTCGGCCATGTCGCCCAGACGTCGGGCGCCGTGGGTGGCCATGGAGACATGGTCCTCCTGACCGGCCGAGGTGGGGATGGTGTCCACCACCGCCGGATGGGCCAGCATCTTGTTCTCGGACGCCAGCGCCGCGGCGGTGACCTGGGCGATCATGAAGCCCGAGTTGAGGCCCGGATCGCTGGTCAGGAAGGCGGGCAGGCCGCTCATCTTGGGATCGATAAGGATGGCCACGCGGCGCTCGGACAGGCTGCCGATCTCGGCGATGCACAGGGCCAGCTGGTCGGCGGCGAAGGCCACCGGCTCGGCGTGGAAATTGCCCCCCGACAGCACGTCGCCGCTGTCGGGGAAGACCAGCGGGTTGTCGGTGGCGGCGTTGGCCTCGATCACCAGCGTCCGGGCGACGGCGCGCATGACGTCGAGAATGGCCCCCATGACCTGGGGCTGACAGCGGAAGGAGTAGGGGTCCTGAACCTTCAGGCAATCATCGCGGTGGCTGTTCCGGATAGAGCTGTCGGCCATCAGGGCGCGCAGGGCGGACGCCGCAGCGATCTGGCCCGGCTGGCCGCGCAGCTTGTGGATGCGCGCGTCGAACGGCGCGTCGGACCCCTTCAGCGCGTCGGTGGACATGGCGCCCGTGACCAGCGCCGAGCGGAACAGGGTTTCCGTCCGGAACAGGCCCACCAGCGCCAGGGCCGTGGAGCACTGGGTGCCGTTCAGCAGGGCCAGGCCCTCCTTGGCCGCGAGGACGACGGGTGTCAGGCCCGCCTTCTCCAGCGCGAGGTCGGCCGGTTCCCAGGCATCCTCGAACCACACCTTCTGGCGTGGCTCGCCGATCATGGCGGCGGCCAGATGGGCGAGGGGGGCCAGATCGCCCGAGGCGCCCACCGAGCCCTTGGCCGGGATCAGCGGAACCAGCCCCCGGTTCAGCATCTCGGCCAGAAGCTGGACCGTCTGGCGCCGCACGCCCGAGACCCCGCGCGTCAGCGACGCGACCTTCAGCGCCATGATCAGGCGCACGGTCTGGTGCGCCAGGGGAGCGCCGACGCCGCAGGCGTGGGACAGGACCAGGTTCTTCTGCAGGGTCTCCAGATCCGCGTCGTCGATGCGGGTGTTGGCCAGCAGGCCGAAACCGGTGTTGACCCCGTAGACGGTACGGCCGTCCTCGACGATCCGGGCCACCGTGGCCGCGCCCTGATCCAGCAGGTCGAGGGCCGCGGGGGCGATGACGACGGGCGTGTGCTCCGTCGTCAGGGTGCGCAGTTGGTCCAGCGTCAGGCGCTCGGCGCCGATGGTGATGCTCATCGTGCGGCCTCCAGCGAGGGCAGGTTCAGCCCGTGCTCGCGCGCGGCGTAACTGGCGATGTCATACCCCGCGTCGGCGTGGCGCATGACGCCGGTGGCCGGGTCGTTCCAGAGGACCCGCTCCAGTCGCTTCGCCGCTTCGGGCGTGCCGTCGGCGACGATGACCACGCCGGAGTGCTGGGAGTATCCCATGCCCACCCCGCCGCCATGGTGCAGCGACACCCACGAGGCGCCCGAGGCCGTGTTCAGCAAGGCGTTCAGCAGGGGCCAGTCGGACACGGCGTCGGAGCCGTCCATCATTGATTCCGTCTCGCGATTGGGGCTGGCCACCGATCCGGAGTCCAGATGGTCCCGTCCGATGACAATGGGGGCCGACAGTTCGCCCGACGCCACCATCTCGTTGAACATCAGCCCCGCCCGATGCCGGTCGCCCAGGCCGATCCAGCAGATGCGCGCGGGCAGGCCCTGGAACGCGATGCGCTCGCCCGCCATGTCCAGCCAGCGGTGCAGCCCGGCGTTGTCAGGAAACAGGCGCTTCATGGCCGCGTCGGTCTTGTGGATGTCGTCGGGGTTGCCCGACAGCGCCGCCCAGCGGAACGGCCCGATGCCCCGGCAGAACAGGGGGCGGATATAGGCGGGCACGAAGCCGGGGAAGGCGAAGGCGTCCGTCACCCCCTCGTCGAAGGCCACCTGACGGATGTTGTTGCCGTAGTCGGTGGTGGGCACGCCCTGGCCATGGAAATCCAGCATGGCCTGCACGTGCACCGCCATGGACGCGCGGGCGGCTTTTTCGACGGCGGCGGGGTCGGTCTGGCGCTTCGCCTCCCACTCGGCGACGCTCCAGCCGGAGGGCAGATAGCCGTTGACCGGGTCGTGGGCGCTGGTCTGGTCGGTGACCAGGTCGGGCCGTACGCCACGCCGGATCAGTTCAGGCAGCACATCCGCTGCATTACCCAATAGACCGATTGATTGAGGGTTTTTGTCGCGGATGGACTGGTTCAGAAGCTCGAGCGCCTCATCAAGGGTGTCGGCCGCCACGTCCAGGTAACGGGTGCGCAGGCGCATCTCGATGCGGCTGGGCTGGCACTCAATGGCCAGGCACGAGGCGCCCGCCATGGTGGCCGCCAGCGGCTGGGCCCCGCCCATGCCGCCGAGGCCTGCGGTCAGGATCCACTTGCCCGACCAGTCGCCGCCGTAATGCTGGCGGCCCGCCTCCATGAAGGTCTCGTAGGTGCCCTGAACGATGCCCTGGGTGCCGATGTAGATCCAGGACCCGGCGGTCATCTGGCCGTACATCATCAGGCCCTTGCGATCGAGTTCGTTGAAGTGCTCCCACGTGGCCCATTTGGGCACCAGATTGGAGTTGGCGATCAGCACGCGCGGCGCGTCCTCATGGGTGCGAAACACGCCCACTGGCTTGCCCGACTGGACCAGCAGGGTCTCGTCCGGCTCCAGCCGCGTCAGCTGGTCGACGATGCGGTCGAAGGACGGCCAGTCGCGCGCGGCCTTGCCAATGCCGCCATAGACCACGAGATCCTCAGGCCGTTCGGCCACCTCGGGATCCAGATTGTTCATCAGCATGCGCAGGGCGGCCTCGGCGGCCCAGGTCTTCGCGGTCTTCTCCGGCCCGCGGGGGCTGCGGATGACGCGTGAGTTCTGTTGAGTCGTCATGACTGTCTCTCTACGCTCTCCCACCATGACGACGAAAGACTCAGAGGCGCTTTCCTGGCGGTCCGTGGCCGACCTCCTCGGCGACCACCCCGACGCGCCCGTGGCCCTGATCGGGGCGCCACTGAACGAGCGGTCGCTGACGCCGGGGCGCTGTGACCTTGGCCCCAAGGCCCTGCGCGCCGTGCTGCCGCGCCTGTCCACCTACGATCTGGAGACCGGCGTGGAGCTGGATGTGGGGGTCCACGACGCGGGCGATGTGGCTTTGAAGGCCGTGTCCCCCGCCGACGCCTTCGAGCCAGTGCGCGACGCCGTGGCGGCGCAGGCGCACAGGGCCCTGACGATCCTGATCGGCGGCAACAACGCCATCACCCGGCCGGCGGCCCACGCCCTCGGGCTGGAGCGGGTGGGGGTGCTGACCCTCGACGCCCATTTCGACCTGCGCGACACCGATCAGGGCCTGACCAACGGCAACCCGATCCAGGCGCTGCTGGACGACGGGCTGACCGGGCGGCGTATCAGTCAGGTGGGTCTGGCCCCCTTCGCCAACACCCGCCGCGCCCACGAAAAGGCCATGGCCGCGGGCATCTCGGTGCGCACGGCGCGCCAGTGCCGCGAGCAGGGACTGGCCGCTGTCGTGGCGCAGGAGCTGGAGCGGCTGTCGGGGCTTTGCGACCTCATCCATGTGGACTTCGACATCGACGTGATCGACCGCAGCCAGTGGCCCGCCAGTCCCGGCGCCCGGCCGGGCGGGGTGTCGGCGCAAGACTTCTTCGACGCCGCCCGGGTCATCGGCGCCCACGGCAAGGTGCGCGCCGTGGACCTGACCGAATACGACCCTTCGCTGGAGGTGGGCGATCTGGGGAGCCTGACGGCGGGGCGCTGGTTCTGCGAAATTCTGGCGGGGGTGCAGGGGCGATGATCCGCGCCGACCGCCTCATCACAGACTGCCGCCTCGCCACCATGGTTGATAGGGGCGAGGCCTATGGCGCCGTCGAGGACGGGGCGGTCCTGATCCGGGACGGGGACATTGTCTGGGTCGGGGCGCGGGCGGACCTGCCCGAGCATGAGGCGGCGGAGACCGATCGGCTGGACGGGCGCTGGGTCACGCCGGGGCTGATCGACTGCCATACCCATCTGGTGTTCGGCGGCGACCGGTCGGGCGAGTTCGAGCAGCGACTGGGCGGCGCCACCTATGAGGAGATCGCGCGGGCGGGCGGGGGCATCGTCTCCAGCGTGCGCATGACGCGCGAGGCGTCCGAGGACGATCTGGTCGCCTCGGCCCTGAGGCGGCTGGCGGGGCTGAAGGCATCGGGCGTCACCACGGTTGAGATCAAGTCCGGCTACGGGCTGGACCGGGACAGCGAGCTGAAGATGCTACGCGCCGCCCGACGGGTGGGCGTCGAGGGCGGGGTGCAAGTGGCCACAAGCTATCTGGGCCTGCACGCCGTGCCGCCGGAGTACCGGGACAACCGGGCCGCCTATGTGGACCTGGCGGTGGACGAGATCCTGCCCGCCGCCCACGCCGAGGGGCTGGTGGACGCGGTGGACGCCTACTGCGAGCCCATCGCCTTCTCCACCGATGAGGTGGCGCGGCTGTTCGACAAGGCCAAGGCGCTGGGCTTGCCGGTCAAGCTGCACGCGGACCAACTGTCCAACGGCGGCGGGGCGGCGCTGGCGGCGCGATACGGGGCGCTGTCGGCGGATCATATCGAATATGCCGACGAGGCCGGCATTGCGGCCATGGCCAATGCGGGGGTCGTGGCCGTGCTGCTGCCCGGCGCCTTCCTGATGCTGCAGGAAGAGACGCCTCCACCCATCGGGGCGCTGCGCGGCCATGGGGTGGCGATGGCCGTGGCCACGGACTGCAATCCCGGCACGTCGCCGGTGGCGTCCCTGCTGGCGGCCATGACCCTGGCCTGCGTGCAGTTCCGACTGACGCCCGAGGAGGCGCTGGCCGGCGCGACACGCCATTCCGCGAAGGCGCTGGGGATGGCGGACCGCATCGGCACGCTGGAGGTCGGCAAGGCGGCGGATCTGGCGGTCTGGGACATCACCCGCCCGGCGGAGCTCTGCTACTGGCTGGGCGCGCCGCTGCTCCATCGCCGCTATGCGGCCGGCCGGCCGGATTGACTCCAGGACCGAAAGCGCGCGCCTTGGAAGGGGGAGGATGACGCCATGCTGATCGCCATTCTGGGCGCCTTGTCGCTGACCAGCCCGGCGCCCGCGCCGCAGGCCGCGGTGGACCTGTCCTGGCTGGAAGGCCGCTGGCGCGCCTGCGCGGACGGGCGCGAGACGGTGGAGGTCTGGTCGCGGGCGGATGACGGCCTGCTGTTCGGCCATTCGGTGACCCGGCAGGGGGGACGCATCGCGGAATGGGAGCAATTGCGCATCGTCACGCGGGACGGCGTGACGCTCTATCAGGCCATGCCCGGCGGTCGGGCGGCGGTGGACTTCGTGCTGGTGGATCAGGTTCCCGAGGGCGCGGTGTTCGAGAACCGCGAGAACGACTGGCCCAACATCATCGTCTATGAACGGCACGAGACGGGGCTGACGGCGACGGTGCGCGGTCTGGACGGCGAGGACGAGCCGGAGATGCGCTGGGACTATGTGGCGGCGGACGCCTCGGCCGGGTGTGACTGATCTCGTGAGCACGCGGACGGACACCGACGTCGTCATCCTGGGCGGCGGACACAACGGGCTGGTGTGTGCCTTCTATCTGGCGCGGGCCGGGCTGAAGGTGACGGTGCTGGAGCGGCGCGGCGTGGTCGGCGGCGCGGCGGTGACGGAGGAATTCCATCCGGGCTTCCGCAACTCCACCGCCAGCTACACGGTCAGCCTGCTGAACCCCAGGATCATCGCCGACATGGATCTGGTCGGGCGCGGCCTGCGGGTGGTCGAGCGCAAGGTGGGCAATTTCCTGCCGCTGGACGACAGCCGATACCTGCTGGCTGGGGAATGGCGGACCCAGGCCGAGGTGGCGAAATTCTCGGCGAGGGACGCCGAGCGTCTGCCCGAGTACGAGCGGCGGCTGGAGGCGGTGGCGGATGTGCTGCGCGACCTGATCCTCACCACCCCGCCCAATGTGGTGGAGGGTGGCTGGGCTGCGGCGATTCCCGAGATGCTGAAGGCCGCGTCGGTGGGCCGACGCATGGCGGGGCTGGACACCACCGCCCGGCGCGATCTGCTGGACCTGTTCACCAAGTCGGCAGGCGACTGGCTGGACGGCTGGTTCGAGAGCGATCCGGTGAAGGCGCTGTTCGGCTTCGACAGCGTGGTGGGCAACTACGCCAGTCCCTACACGCCCGGCTCGGCCTATGTGCTGCTGCACCACGTCTTTGGGGAAGTGAACGGCAAGCGGGGCGTCTGGGGCCACGCCATCGGCGGCATGGGGGCGATCACCCAGGCCATGGCGGCGGCGTGCGCCGAAGAGGGCGTGGACATTCGCCTGGATAGTCCCGTGACCGAGGTGCTGACCGAGAAGGGCCGGGCCGTGGGGGTGGTGACGGAAGCGGGCGAGACCGTGCGGGGCCGGGCCGTGGTCTCGAACCTGCACCCCCGGCTGCTGTTCGAGCGGCTGGTAGACCCGGCCGTGGTCCCGGCGGACTTCAGCGAGCGGATCGGCGGCTATGCGTCGGGCTCCGGCACCTTTCGAATGAACGTGGCTCTGTCGGAGCTGCCGCGCTTCACCTGCCTGCCGGAGCGGGGCGACCACCTGACGGCGGGGATCATCATCGCGCCCAGCCTCGACTACATGGACCGGGCCTTCATGGACGCGCGGCGGGACGGCTGGTCGAAGGCGCCGATCGTGGAGATGCTGATCCCCTCGACCCTGGACGACAGTCTGGCGCCGGCGGACGCCCATGTGGCCAGCCTGTTCTGCCAGCATGTGGCGCCGACCCTGTCAGAGGGCCGGTCGTGGGACGACCATCGCGACGAGGTGGCGGATCTGATGATCGACACGGTGGATCGTCTGGCGCCGGGGTTCAAAGCGTCGGTGTTGGGGCGGCTGGCGCTGACGCCGCTGGATCTGGAGCGGCGCTTCGGTCTGGTGGGCGGCGACATTTTCCACGGACGGCTGAGTCTGGACCAGTTGTTCAGCGCGCGGCCGGTGCTGGGCCACGCGGATCACCGCATGCCGGTTCCGGGCCTTTATCTGTGTGGCTCAGGCGCGCACCCGGGCGGGGGCGTGACCGGGGCTCCGGGGCACAATGCGGCGCGGGAAATCCTGAACGACCTCAGGCGCGGGCGACGCCCAGCGCATTCAGCATGGCGTCCCGCACCGCAGCTTCGCTGAAAGGCTTCTGGAGCGCGTTGGCGCCGCGCCACTTCTCGGGCAGGCCCGCTTCGCCGTAGCCGGTGGAGAACACCACGGGCACGCCCCGCTTGGCCAGGGCGTCGGCCACCGGAAACACCTCGCGGCCCGCCACGTTCACGTCCAGCAGCGCCAGGTCGAGATCGGGTTCGTTTTCGGCCTTGTGGACGCCTTCATCCACGGTCGAGACTGGACCGACGGGGATGCATCCCATGTCCTCGAGAATGGTCTCCAGCAGCATGGCGACGAGTGACTCGTCTTCCACCACCAGAACCTTGCGGCCCGCCAACGCGTTACTCATGTCCGTCGCCCCGATCCAGCGGTATAGAGATTTCCGCGCTAAAGCCGTCGCTTGCGTAGACGAGTTTCGCCTCTCCCGCCAGATCGTGCCGGACATTCCTTTCGATCAGACGACTGCCGAAACCGCGTCGGCTCGGTTCGGTGACCGGGGGCCCGCCCTGTTCCCGCCAGAGGATCACCAGTTTGCGATCGGTGAGGTTCTGCACGCTCCAGTCCACGAACACGCGTCCGTCGCCCGTGCTGAGGGCTCCGTACTTGGCGGCGTTGGTGGCGAGCTCGTGGAAAATCATGCCCAGGGACACCGCCATGGCGGGCGTCAGGGCGACGGCGGGTCCGTTCAGGATCACCCTGTGAATTCCGTGAGCCAGGGTTTCGTGCTGGAGCACGTCGCGCAAGTCGGCGCCTTCCCAGTGGCTGCGGGTCAACAGATTATGGGTGTGCGAGAGCGCCATCAGGCGTGACTGGAAGGTCTCGGCAAAGCTGGCGGGATCCTCATGGGTCCGGGCGGTCTGCACGGCGATGGACTGGACCGTGGCCAGGGTGTTCTTCACCCGGTGGTTCAGCTCGTCGATCATCAGGCGCTGGCGCTGGTCGGCCCTGACCGTCTCGGTTATCTCATGGCCCTGGACGAAGACGCCGACAACGCGGCCCTCCTCGCCCCGGATCGGCTGGTAGATGAAGTTCAGGTAGACGTCTTCCAGATCACCGCCCTTGCGCCGCTGCAGCTGGAGCAGGCTCTCGCGCCCTTCGTAGGTCTCGCCCGTCGTATAGACGTGGTCGAGCAGGTCCACGAACCCCTGATCCACCACCTCGGGCAGGGCCTCCCGCACCGGCTTGCCCAGCACCTCCCGGTGCCCGATCAACTGACCGTAGGCGGAGTTCGCCAGCTCGAAGATGTGGTCAGGGCCGCCCAGGACGGCGACAAAGCCGGGCGCCTGCATGAAGAGGTCGTTCAGCTTGCGGCGCTCGATTTCCAGCTTCCGGTTGCTCTGCTGAACCTGCTGGGCCCGGGCCAGGACGCCGCCACCCAGGGCTGCATCCAGGGCGCTGGCGGTCTCGCCGGTGACGGCGCCCACCTGCCGGCGCAAGCTCTCGATCTCGGTGATGTCGGTGGTGTGCTGAAGCACAAAGGCCACCTGGCCCGTCTCGTCCTTGATGGGGGTGTGTGTGGCGCTCCAGTAGCGGTCCTCGTAAATCACCGCGCCTGTGGGGTCCTCGTAGGGGATCGAGAACCGAACGATGGCCAGATGGTCGCGGCGGCCGGTCCGGACGGCGTTAAGCAGGGAGTCGCGGACCTGACGGACGTTCTCGGGCGCTTCGTCGCCCGGGCCGGAGTCGAAGGCCTCGAAAAGCGGGCGGCCGACGATCTGATCGAGCTGCGAGTTAACCAGCTCAAGATAGGCCGTGTTGGCGCTGGCGATCACCAGCTCCGGAGTCACCAGCACATAGGCGTTGGGGGAAGCGTCAAAGGCTGCGCCCAGATCCATCGTGTTCGCCGGTTGGCGCAAATCATACCTCCGTGGCGCGGGCGCTGACCCGGCCTTTTAGCAAGTCATGCGAACGATTCTATGCGGTTCGCGCAGAATGAGCGTCGAGTGCGCGGATCAGGGCCGGCTCGAACGCCTTGGCGGCCGGGCCGGGCAGGTCGGCCAGACCACCGGTTTCGTGCAGTTCGAAGACAGTGGGATGGACATAGGACGAGCGGCACACGGCGGGCGTGTTGCCCAGAAGGCCGGCCACGGCCTTGAGGCACTGATTGCGCTGCCGCCTCGATTCCGCTTTCGAGGCGGGGGCGTCGCATTCCCGCAGGGCGCGGGCGGCTGAGACGGTCGCCGCCCAGGTGCGGAAGTCCTTGGCGGAGAAATGCTCGCCCATGACGTCGCGGATGTAGGCGTTGACGTCGT
Source organism: Brevundimonas sp. (assembly GCF_046293315.1). Lineage (GTDB taxonomy): Bacteria > Pseudomonadota > Alphaproteobacteria > Caulobacterales > Caulobacteraceae > Brevundimonas. The sequence goes on along the minus strand of NZ_JBKBPF010000002.1, from coordinate 20,223 downwards.
CGGAGCTGACCGCGACCAGATCGCCGTCAGCGTCGCGGTATTTGAACAGATGCTGGCCCGGCAGGTCGCGCAGGTCTTTCAGGAGGCGGGCGAGGCGCCGGTCGCGAACCGTGACCGTGTGCTCCACGCCGGACTTGCCGCGAAAGGCGAAAATCAGGGCCGACCCGTCCACCTCCAGATGGCGCTTGTGCAGTGTGGTCAGGCCGAAGCTGCGGTTCTGGCGCGCATACTCCCGGTTGCCGATGCGGATCAGGGTGATCTCCAGCAGCCTGACCGTCGTGGCGACGGCCTTGTCCCGGCTTGAGCCCCGGCGGGACAGGTCTTCCTCGACGCGTCGGCGCAGGCGGGGCAGGGCGCGGGCGAAGTCGGTCAGGCGGTGGAACTTGGCCTCGGAACGGCCCTCGGACCAGTCGGTGTGATAGCGGTACTGCTTGCGCCCTTTGATGTCGCGGCCGGTGGCCTGGATGTGGCCGCGCGCGCGCGGGCAGATCCACACGTCGGTCCAGGCGGGCGGGATGGCCAGGGCGCGGACCCGGGAGAGGATACGGGGGTCGGTCACCGGCTCGCCGTCCGCGCGATGATAGGAGAATCCCTTGCCGCGCCGGACGCGGGTGAGGCCGGGCTGGTCGTCGGCGGACCAGATCAGCCCCTGGGGCATCTGATCCGGGTCGATGAAGGCGGCGCCGTCGGGCATGGGGTGATCTCGGTGGAGGCCAAGCGCGAACACGTGGACGGGGCGTCGGGTTCCGCTTGACGCGAAGGGCCCGGGAGGCGAAGGCGCCGCCATGAACTATCGCCACGCCTATCACGCCGGAAATTTCGCTGATCTGGTCAAGCACGGCCTGCTGCTGTGGCTGATGGGCCGCATTGCGCGCGACGGGGGGCGCCTGCTGGTGGTGGACACCCACGCGGGCTCGGGCCTGTACGATCTGGGCGAGGGCGCTGTGCGCTCAAAGGAGGCGCAGGCGGGGATCGCCCGGCTCATGAGCGCACCGCGTCTGCCGAACGAACTGGCGGAGTTGAAGGCCGCGGTGGCGGGGCGCAACGGGGGCGGCGACACGGTGCGCTGGTATCCCGGCTCGCCCCTTTTGATCGCCGACAGCCTGAGGAAGGGCGACCGCTATGTGGCCTGCGAACTGCGGCCCGAAGAGCATGACCTGCTGGCTGAACGGCTGAAGGGGCGTGAAGGCGTGGAGACGCGGCAGGCGGACGGCTACGAGGTGGTGCGGGCTGTCGCTGTGGGAGATCGGCGGCGACTGGTGCTGATCGACCCGCCGTTCGAGCGGCCGGATGACTATGTGCGCTGCGCCGAGACGGCGGGCGCCCTGATGCGGCGGGATCCGGAGACGGTCATCGCCATCTGGCTGCCCATCAAGGACATGGAGACCTTCGACGGGTTCCTGCGGCGGCTGGCCGATGCCGGAGTGAAACGCGCGCTGGTGGCGGAGGCGCGGCTGAGGCCGCTGACCAATCCCATGCAGATGAACGGCTGCGCCGTGGTGCTGATCAATCCGCCCGAGGGCGCCCAAGCCGTGGCGCAGGGCGTCTGCGAGTGGACCGCCATCGCGCTGGGCGAGCCCGGCGGGCGCGGCGAGGCCTGGTGGACCTAACCTGCCGGGAGGGTCAGATCGACGATGACCGGGCGGTGGTCCGAGCCGGTGGGCGCGCCGAGGCTGCGCGTCGCCACGGCGATGTCGGGTGAGTGATAGATCTGATCGATGGTCATGCGCAGCGGGCCGGGCAAGGCTGCAGGCCAGGTGCCGGGCCAGCCGGGGGCGGGGATCAGGCCGCCCTCTGATCGCAGCATGCGGCCGATGCGCGCCGACGCCACGCTGTTGAAGTCGCCGGCCAGAACCACGGGTTCGGGCGCGCCGTCGATGTGGGTCAACAGGTTCTGCGTCTGGATGATCTGTCCCCACTGGTACTGGAATGGCCACGGACGGGTCAGGTGGACGCCGACGACGCGGACGGGACCGATGGGGGTATCGGCCACCGCCGAGATCATCTGGCGCTCATTGCCTTCGGTGGAGCGGCGCGACAGGGGGTAGCGGGAAGCGATGACCGAGCGGACCGCGTCCTCGCTGCGGACCACGCGCTCGGTGACCTCGCGGTGGGGATAGCCGCCCAGGAGCGCCTCGATGGCCGCGTCGGGGGCTTCGCCGAACTCCACGAGGACGACGATGTCGGCGTCGGCGGCCTCGATGGACGCGTGCATGGCGGCCACGTCATCGTTCATGGCGTAGAGGTTGGCGGCGTATATGCGAAAGCTGGGGCCGTCTTGGGCGGGGGCGGGACCGCCGGGGGCGACCTGCGGCCAGATGGCCAGCGCCAGAAGCAGGCAGGACAGCGCCCCTGTCGCGGCGGGAACCCAGAACCGCAGCAGCAACACGATCACGGTCGCCGCCAGGGTCAGCGGCAGAAGGGGCGCGGGGAACTGGGCCAGGATGTCGACCCAGCGGTGGCCGATGCCGGACAGGGAAGACAGGGCGACAAGGAGGGGCCCGAGGGCCGCGGCGGTCAGGACCGTCTGGACCAGCAAATTCACCGAGCTTTGCAACTGAAGACGTTTGATGGACATTCAAGCGTGGCTTGTGAGGACGGTCGAAGAAACCGCGCAGGCGAGGGAGGGCAGTCCATGGCGAAACGGACCATCCATGATATCGAGAAGGTGTGGTCCCGAGTCGAGGGGGTGCGCAAGCTTTCCGACCGGGTGATCAAGATCGGGCCCTGGGGCGTGGGCATGGACGGCCTGCTGACCTGGATCCCGCTGGTGGGGGGCGCCTACAGCCTCGGCGCCGCAGCCCTGCTGTTCACCAGCGGCCTTCAGGCCAGGGCTTCGCCCCGAACCCTGGCCAAGATGGCGGCCTATCTGCTGTTCGACGTGGCCGTCACGGAGATCCCGGTGGCGGGTTCGGTGGTGGACTTCTTCTTCATCGGGCACCAGTTCGCCGGCCGCGCCCTGCAGAACGAGATCGAGGCCACCCACTGGGTCGAGGCCAACGGGCGCGAGGCGAAGGCCAGCGGCGATCATGCGCGGCATCTGGCCGACATGCGCGCGGCGGGACGCCGCAGGGTCGTGTATCTGCATGACTGATCTTGACCGGACGTAGCCCACGGTCACAATCCCCAAAACTCTGAGGACACGTATGGAAGCGGTGATGACGCGCGAGGCTCTGGCCATCGAGCTTGGCAAGACGGGGCAGGGCGACCGCGCCGCGTTCCAGAGAGTGTACGAGGCGACCTCGTCGAAACTATTGGGCGTATGCCTGCGTATCTTGGGCGACAGGGGGCTCGCCGAGGATGTTTTGCAGGACACCTATCTGACCGTCTGGCGCAGGGCCGAAACCTTTGACGCCACCCGCGCCAGCCCCATCACCTGGCTGGTGACCATCGCGCGCAACCGCGCGATCGACCGCCTGCGCGCGGCCGGCGCCCGGGTCCAGACCCGCCCGGTGGACGACGCCTTCGAGGTGGAGGACGCCGCGCCCCTGGCTTCGGAACAGATCGAAAGCGCCGATGAGGCGCGGCGCCTGAACGGCTGCCTGGAAGAGCTGGACGACAAGGTGGGCGGCGCGATCCGCACGGCCTTCTTTGAAGGCGTGACCTATGACGAACTGTCCCGGCGTCAGGACGTGCCGCTGGGCACCATGAAGAGCTGGATACGGCGCGGGCTGCTCAAGCTGAGGGCCTGTCTGGAACAATGACCGACACCATCGACAAGGACGCCGACGACGTGCTGGCCGGGGAACTGGCCCTGCGGATCCTGCCCCAGGCGGAAGAAGCGACCGCGCGCGACCGTGAACAGAGCGATCCCGAGTTCGCCGGGCGCGTGGCGCGCTGGAACGAGGATCTGGCCCGGCTGGCGGACGAAATCGTCCCGGTGCGCCCGTCCGAGGCCCTGTGGGTGCGCATCGCGGTGGGCGCCTTCGGGGTCGCTGCGGCGAATGACAACAGCCGGCTGGCGTTCTGGAGGCGGTGGGCCATCGGCTCCACCGGTCTGCTGGCGGCCAGCGTGGCGGCGCTGGCGGTGCTGGTGGCGCAGCCGGCCCCCGTGCCCGCACCTGTCGCCCCCCAGGGCGGGGTGACGCGGGTGGCGACCCTGACGCTGGAGAACGGCGCGGCGGCGGTGACCCTGGCCTATGACGCGGCCACCGGGCACCTGTTCGTCGCCCCGACGGACGTCATGGAAGGCGATCCGCGCGTGCCGCACCTGTGGCTGGTCAAGCCGGACGGCGGCGTGCAGCTGGTCGGCGCGTTCCACCCGACCCAGCCGGCGACCCACAATCTGGACGCCGCCCTGGCCTCGGTGGCCGGGCAGGCGATCTCGGTGGCGGTGTCCATGGAGCAGCCGGGCCATACCCCGTCCGCCCAGCCGGACGGCCCTGTGGTGGCCCAGGGCGACATCAGCCAGCTCTGATTGTGCATCCGGCCTAACGGCGCCGTCGTAACTCAGGTTATCGGCGGCGTCGGAGGCTGGTTCGTCTCCGTTGCTCCATACTCTGGCCCGCCGATGCGCGGGGAGACCTTACCTGCCCTTCCGCCGGTCTCCCCGCGCCCTTTTCAAGATCATCTTATGTTGATCATAGATATAATCATTGTCGGATTTGACGATGATTGAGCATCCCTGCGGTGATGCACTTCGTAACTGATTGTGATCGGCAGCAAGTCGGTCGCACTCAGGAGACGAAATCATGAGACATCTGATCACAAAGGTCGCCGTCGCTGCCGTTCTCGCCGGCGGCGTCGCCGCGCCTGCGTTCGCCCTTGACCACCACGGCGGCGGTCACACCCAGACCCACGCCAGCCAGACCATCGTCGATGTGGCCGTCGGCTCGCCCGATCACACCACCCTCGTCACCGCGGTCCAGGCCGCCGGTCTCGGCGAGACCCTGTCGGGCGAAGGCCCCTTCACCGTCTTCGCGCCCACCAATGACGCCTTCGCCAAGCTGCCCGCCGGGACCGTGGAAAGCCTGGTCCAGCCGGCCAATCGCGACGTCCTGACCGCCGTGCTGACCTATCATGTGGTCGCCGGCGAGCTGAAGGCCGCCGACGTGCTGGCCGCCATCGAGGCCGGCGGCGGCAGCGCCACCCTGACCACCGTTCAGGGCGCCGAGCTGACCGCGTCGCTGCAGGGCGAGTCCGTGATCCTGACCGACGCGGCGGGCGGCACGGCCACCGTGACGGCCACCGACCTGGACGCTTCGAACGGCGTGGTTCACGTCATCGACACTGTGATCATGCCGCAGTAAGCCACTGAACTTTCTGCTTTTCTGATCGGGCGGCCGGGTTTTTCCTGGCCGCCCGCATGAGACTCCGGACGCGAAAAACAGTGCAACTGGAGTGCAAGGCCCGGAAAAAAACAGTGTCCGAATTGTCCGAAATGTCCGAAATCCCGTTCGGAGAGTGCGGTTGAGCAGGCGGCGGTCTGAAGCGAAAAACAGTGCAATGGAGTCTCACAGGCTCACGCCCCCGCGCTGGTCCCGGTCGTTGAACGGGGAGTATACGGGCGCCCGGACGCTGTGGGTGCAAACAGGGACCGGATGCGGCTAACGCCTTGAGAACAAAGAGACTGGGCGCCGCAATGCGGCGGTGTATCCGCGGATCGCCGGCGCTGACTTCGCGTATGGATCGCCGGGACGAGCCCGGCGATGACGGGGTCAGGGTGGTCTAGCGCTTCCCGGCGGGGGGCTGGGCGTAGCCGAGGCGGGCGTTGAGCTTGTCCAGCAGGTCCACGGCGCACTCGGCGATGACCGTGCCGGGGGGATAGACCGCCGCGGCGCCGCTTTCGATCAGGGCGGGGATGTCGCCGGGCGGGATGACGCCGCCGACCACGATCATGATGTCGGGGCGGCCCAGCTTCTCGAGCTCGGCCTTTAATTCGGGCACCAGCGTCAGGTGTCCCGCCGCCAGCGACGAGGCGCCGACCACATGGACATTGTTGTCGACCGCCTGTTGCGCGGCCTCGGCGGGAGTCTGGAACAGGGGCCCGGCGTCCACGTCGAAACCGATGTCGCCATAGGCCGAGGCGATGACCTTCTGGCCCCGGTCGTGGCCGTCCTGGCCCAGCTTGGCCACCAGAATGCGGGGCGGGCCGCCGTCGTTCTCCACGAAGGCGGCGACCATGCCGCGCGCGCGGGCCAGTTTCGCGTCGGCCCCGGCCTCGGCGGCGTAGACGCCCTTGACGGTCTTCACCTCGGCCACGTGGCGGCCGAAGGCGGCCTCCATGGCGTCGGACATCTCGCCCACGGTGGCGCGGGCGCGGGCGGCGTCGACGCACAGCTCGAGCAGATTGGCGGTTCCGGCGGCGCCGGTCTTCAGCGCATCCAGCGCGGTCTGGCAGGCGGCTTCGTCCCGCCCGGCGCGCAGGCGCTTGAGCTTGTCGATCTGGCGGGCGCGCACGTCGGCGTTGTCCACCTTCAGCACCGGAATGTCATCGGCCAGGTCGGAGAGGTATTTGTTGACGCCGACGACGGTCTGCTGGCCGGTGTCGATGCGGGCCTGGGTGCGGGCGGCGGCTTCCTCGATGCGCAGCTTGGGGATGCCGGCCTCGATGGCTTTCGCCATGCCGCCGAGGGTTTCCACTTCCTCGATGTGGGCGAGGGCGCGGGCGGCAAGATCGTGGGTCAGGCGCTCCACATAGTATGAGCCGCCCCACAGGTCGGCGCTGTCGGTCATGCCGGTTTCGCGCTGCAGGAAGATCTGGGTATTGCGGGCGATGCGGGCCGAGAAGTCGGTGGGCAGGGCCAGGGCTTCGTCGAGGCTGTTGGTGTGCAGGCTCTGGGTTCCGCCGTGGGCGGCGGCCATGGCCTCGACCGCGGTGCGGGCCACATTGTTGAACACGTCCTGGGCCGCGAGGCTCCAGCCTGAGGTCTGGCAATGGGCGCGCAGGGCCAGGGATTTGGCCGACTTCGGCGCGAACTCGCGCTGGATCAGCGAGGCCCACAGCAGGCGCCCGGCGCGCATCTTGGCCACCTCCATGAAGTGGTTCATGCCGATGGCCCAGAAGAAGGACAGGCGCGGGGCGAAGGCGTCGATATCCATGCCCGCGGCCACGCCCGCGCGGGCGTATTCGACCCCGTCGGCCAGGGTGTAGGCCAGCTCCAGGTCCGCCGTCGCTCCCGCTTCCTGCATATGATAGCCGGAAATGGAGATGGAGTTGAACTTCGGCATCTCGCGCGCGGTGTAGGCGAAGATGTCCGAGATGATCCGCATGGAGGGGGCCGGCGGATAGACGTAGGTGTTGCGGACCATGAACTCCTTGAGGATGTCGTTCTGGATGGTCCCGGTCAGCTTGTCCTTGCTGACGCCCTGTTCCTCGGCGGCGATGATGTAGAGCGCCATGATCGGCAGGACGGCGCCGTTCATGGTCATGGACACGGACATCTGATCCAGCGGGATGCCGTCGAACAAGGTCTGCATGTCGAGGATGGAGTCGATGGCGACCCCGGCCATGCCCACGTCGCCCGCCACGCGCGGATGATCGGAATCATAGCCCCGGTGGGTGGCCAGATCGAAGGCGATGGACAGGCCCTTCTGACCGGCCGCCAGATTGCGGCGGTAGAAGGCGTTGGAGGCCTCGGCCGTGGAGAAGCCCGCGTACTGGCGGATGGTCCACGGGTTGGTCGCGTACATGGACGGATAGGGGCCGCGCAGATAGGGCGCGACGCCGGGCAGGCCGTGGACGAAATCGAGCCCTTCGAGGGCGTCGGGGCCATAGGCCGGATCGACGGTGATCTTTTCGGGCGTGGGCCATCCGGCTCCGTCGACGGGGGCGGACGTTCCGGTCTGGTCGAAGGCCAGGGTGGTGAAGTCGGGCAGGCTCACGGGTGCGCCTCCACATGGTCGGACAGGCGGATGGGGGCAAAGGGCGCGCAGGCGTCGTCGGGGCCGGCCTGACGCACATCGGGCGCGGGGACCCCGTGGACCGGGCGCGGGTCGATGGTCACGGGGTCTTCGTCGGCGGGATAGAGGCTGACGCCAAGGATGGGAGCGGAGCCGTCGCGGGCGGAGGCGATCAGGGCCTCGCGGGCCCCGGCCACGTCGTCGGCAAGCGAGCCTGACAGCAGGGCGGCGGCGAGGCCGCCTTCGGCCTCGATGGCCTGGAAGCGGGCCCAGCCCGCGCGGGCCAGACCGTCGGTCAGTTGCTCGAAGAAGAAGGCGCCGCCCGCCGGGTCGGCCACGCGGCCCAGGTGGCTCTCTTCCATCAGGATCAGCTGGGTGTTGCGGGCCTGACGGCGGGACAGGGGATTGTCGCCGCCCAGAGGGGCGGTGAAGGGATCGAGCACCACGGCCTGGGCGCCGCCTACGGCCCCGGCGAAGGCGGCGGCGGTCAGGCGCAGCAGATTGTTGTGCACGCCCCGGTCGGCCAGCATGCGGGCCGAGGAGCGGAGTTCGATCACCGCAGGGGCGTCCGAGCCGCAGGCTTGCGCGATACGGGCCCAGAGGGCGCGGGCGGCGCGCAGCTTGGCGATCTGCACCGGATAGCGGGCGTCGGCGGACAGGCCCAGCACGATGCGCTTGAGCCCCTCGGCGGGGGCGATGCCGGCGGCCTCAAGGGCGCGCAGATAGGCGACGACGGCGGCGGCCATGGCGCCCAGCTCCTGCGCCTCGGCGCCGCCCGCCTCGTGCACGAAGCGGCCCGAGGCGAGGAACAGGGTCGCCCGGGGATAGGCGCCGGCGTGGCGGGCGCCGGCCTGGGCGGCGGCGTTGACGTGGGCGGCGACGGGTCCGGCGCTGCGGCCTTCACGGGCGAAGGCGGACAGCGGGTCGAGATGGAAGGCGAGGGGGGCCTCGGGCGCGCCCTTGGCCAGCACCGCCAGCCAGTTGGCGACCTCGGCGCCCATGAAGCCTGCGTCCAGGGCCACGGGGGCCAGATCCAGCAGGACGCCGTCGAGGGCGCGGGCCAGATCGTCCTGGGAGCCCACGGCCACGCCGGTGCGGCCCGACGGATCGAGCCGCAGCAGCAACGAGGCCGCGCCGCTGGTCAGGGCGTCATGGGCCAGGGCGTTGGCGCGGGCGGGCTCGGGATGGCCGATGGGGGTGCGCAGATCCCACGGGCGGTCGCGGTCGCCGGACAGGCCCGGGCGGGCGCGCAGGACCGTGCGCTCCGGGTCGGCGGCGTAGAGCGGCTCGATCGCCAGACCGTCGGCGGTGCGGCCGATCAGGGTCTCGAAGGGCGCGCCTTTCAGACCCTTTTCAGCGAGGGCGCGCCAGTCGGCGAGGGACGGGACGGGGAAATCTGGGCTGAGGCTTTTCACGGCGCGAGTGATGGGCCGTAGGCGCCCGGCCCGTCAAGCCGGGCGGAAACAGCGCGTGATAATCCCGCATTTTTCGAGGCCACTTCATTGCCGCACAAGGGTTTGGTCCTCGGGAGAGCCCGATTTCGCCTCACGCGTTCGCGGCGGCCCCACACTGACGCTCACGATCCATCATGGAGGCGAGAGCGTGATCCCAGCCGAATCCCAGTCCAGCGCGAGGCTGGACCTGCCCTATCTGCAGGCCGGGCAGATGCAGAAACATGTGACCCTGAACGAGGCCCTGACGCGGCTGGACGCCCTGGTCCAGTGCGCGGTGGTCAGTCGCTCGGTCAGCGCCCCGCCGACGACCCCGGCCGACGGCGCGCTTTATATCGTGCCCGACGGGGCGACCGGCGCGGCCTGGTCGGCGATGGCTCCGGGCGGGCTGGCGCGGTTCGAGGCGGGCGGCTGGAGGGCGATATCGCCGCCGCAGGGTCTGCGGGCCTTTGTGGTCGATGAGCAGCGGCTTCTGGTGCTTCGGGACGACGGCTGGACGGACGTGGGCGCTGCGCCTGACCGACTGGATAATCTGCAGGGACTGGGCGTCGGCACGGGCTCGGACGAGACCAACGCCTTCGCCGCCAAGCTGAACAGCGCGCTGTGGACGGCGCGGGCCGAGGGCGAGGGCGGCAGCGGCGATCTGCGCTATGTGCTGAACAAGGAAGACGGTGCGAAGACGCTGTCGCTGCTGTTCCAGTCGGGCTGGTCGGGGCGGGCCGAGATCGGGCTGATCGGCGACGACGATCTGGTGCTGAAGGTGTCGCCGGACGGGGCCGCGTGGCGTGAGGCCGTGAGGGTGAATCGTCACACCGGGCGGGTGGGCTTTCCGGTCATGGACGCGCTGCTGCGGCCCGCGACCCAGGACGTGCTGACAGCCTGCGACAATCCGCCGACGCGGGCGCGGACGTTCCGGATGGACGACCTGATCCGCGCACTGGAGGCCGCCGGGGTGTGGGACCGGCTGACCGCGCTGTATCTGACGGCGGCTCACGACGACCAGGCCGCGCGCCTGAATCTGAAGACGCCGGGGCTGTATGATCTGACGCCTGTGAACGGTCCCGTCTTCACGCCGGAGCTTGGCTGGTCGGGCGACGGCGTGGACGGCTGGCTGGACACCGGGCTGAGCGCTTTGGCGTTGGCGGACGGCGGGACCGGTATCGCCGCCGGCGTGTGGCTGGCCGCCAATCCGTCGCCGGGGACCAGCCAGTTCCCGCTGGGGCCCGCGGATGGCGCCGAGACCCTGTCCATGGCCGTCAGTTCGTCGACCGGCAATTTCAGCGCGCGGGCAGGGACAGGCACGCTGGCGGCTTTCGGCGCGGCGCCCGCCGTGATTGGGCACTTCTGCATCAGCCGGACCAGCACGACACATGTTTCCGGGTATCACAACGGGGTCCTGCTCGGCTCCGTCGCCAGCGCCTTCACCGGCTATGGGGGCGGGGCGACAGGGTTGTTGCGGCGGCTCGGCAATTTCCACAGCGGAACGGTGGCGGCGGCGTGGCTGGCCAGGGGTCTCGATGGGGCGCAGGCGGCAGCGCTGCACGCGGCGCTGGCCGCTTGTCTCAACGAAACGGGGGCGGCGTGATGGGGCGCGACCCCCGGCCCGAAGGGGACTGGCGGTTTCGCCGTCTCTATACCTATGCTGCCACGGTGGCCGGCCTGGCCCTGCTGGCGGTGCTGGTGTGGCGGCTGGAGGCGCCGCGCGAGCTGATGTGGGTGGCGGTGGCGCTGATCGTGCGCGACGCCTGGCGGGAGACGCTCTACATCGTCGCGCCGTCGGCCCAGGCCATCGTGGCGGGGCTGGCCGCCTGGCGGGGGCGGGCGTGAGGGCGGGCGGCAATTTCTGCCGGGCGGCAGGCAAGATCTGCAGGGCTGCGGGGCGAAACGGCAGAATGTGCCGGGTCCGGAGTGTGGTAAATCAACCTATAACTCTATTATTTCAATAGGTTGAAGGTTGTCACAAGGCGGCTGAACTGGCCCGGCCCTTGCTTGGAGGAACCCGAGCAAAATGCTCCCGGCAGTCAAAACGACGTCGGACACCTTGAAATAAGGATACCGTGCCATGGCGCTGAACAGCGTTAACACGAACGTGGGCGCAATGATCGCCCTCCAGAACCTCTCCAAAACCAATTCCGAACTGAATACGGTCCAAAACCGGATTAACACCGGCATGAAGATCAATTCGGCCAAGGACAATGGAGCCATCTGGGCCATCGCCCAGAACCAGCGCGCCGAAATGGGCGCCCTGAATGCCGTCAAGGACAGCCTGCAACGCGGTCAGTCGACCGTCGATGTGGCCATGGCCGCCGGCGAGTCCATCTCCGATCTGCTGCTGCAGATGAAGGAGAAGGCCCTGGCCGCGACCGACGAGACCCTGACGACTGCGTCGCGTGACGCCCTGGCCGAGGATTTCAATTCGATCCGCGACCAGATCACCTCGGTGATCGAGAACGCCAAGTTCAACGGCGCCAACCTGCTGGATGGCTCTCTGACCGGCGGCTACAAGGCCCTGGCCTCGGCCGACGGCACCTCGACCATCGACGTGGCCGGCGAAGACATGAGCCTCGCTGGCTCGATCGTCACCCTGGGCGCCTCCGACAGCATCGCCAGCGTGTCCGATGCGTCTACGTCCATGGCGGCGGTTGACGCTTCCATCGCCAACGTCTCGGCCGCCCTGGCCCGGATGGGCACCAGCTCCAAGGCGCTGGGCACCCACCTGACCTTCGTGGGCAAGCTGCAGGACAGCCTGGAAGCCGGTGTCGGCAACCTGGTTGACGCTGACCTGGCCAAGGAGAGCGCGCGACTCACCGCTCTGCAAACCAAGCAACAGCTGGGTGTGCAGGCGCTGTCGATCGCCAACTCCTCGACCTCCATGCTGCTGGGACTGTTCCGCTAATCCAGGAACGGGGAGGGAGCGTCCCCGGACGCTCCCTCCATCTCCCCGCCTTTCGGGAGGCGCCGGCCTGAAGACCGGCGAAATGAGGGATGGATGGACATGCGAGAATAACCCGCGTCGGACTGCCCGCTGTCACCGCCTCGTCGTCCGCAAGCGGCGGCGATCTCGCGGACTCCAGGGCGGCGCAGGAAGCCGAGCGCATCGCGCGTTATCGTCTGGTGATCGAACAGGGGGCCGCCAAGGGGGCCTTCATCTACAAGATCCTGGACCGTGAAACCGGAGAAGTCGTCCGCCAGCTCCCGCGTGAGGAAGTGGCGAAGATCGGCGCCCGGGCCAGCTACGCCGCCGGCGCAGTAATCGACACCGAGGTCTGACAGACCAGGACGTCACCGGACTGCTGACCGCCCGACCCCAGGTCGCGGCGGCGAATGTGGTTAGCGCGCGTTAACCATACGCTCACGACTCGGTCGATAGCGTACCCCCTAGAAAACCTCGGGGGACGAAGACCCATGACCAGCAGCGTTCATACCAACACCTCAGCTCTGATTGCGCTTCAGAACCTGAACCTGACGAATCAGCGGCTCGAAGCCGTGCAGGGGCGGGTGAACACCGGCCTGAAGGTTCAGGGCGCGAAGGACAACGCCTCTATCTGGGCGATCGCCCAGGGGCAGCGCGCGGACATGGGGGCGCTGAGCGCCGTCCAGATGAGCCTGGATCGGGCGACATCGGTCGCCGATGTGGCCCTGTCGGCCGGCGAAACCATCTCCGATCTTCTGAACCAGTTGAAAGAAAAGGTCGTCGCCGCCAACGACGAATCGCTCAAGACGCAGTCTCGGGAGCTGCTTAACGACGATTTCCAGGCGTTGCTGCGGTCCATCAGCCAGGCCGTGCAGAACGCGGAGTTCGACGGGGCCAACCTTCTCGACGGCTCGTTGAGCAACGGCGTCCGCTTCCTCGCCAACGCCGAGGCCGACGCCTTCGTGACGCTCAGCACCCGCAATCTCAGCCTGGGCGGCGGTGTCATCGACCTGACGCTCAGCTCCAATCTGCTGACCATGAGCGATGCGGCCGACGCCCTGGCGGATCTGAACACCTCCATCTCCCAGGTGAACTCCGCCCTGGGCGCGCTGGGTTCCCAGGCCAAGCAGATCGAGGCGCACAACGGCTTCGTTTCCCGCCTCATGGATACGCTGGAGTCCGGCATCGGCAACCTGGTCGATGCGGACCTCGCCAAGGAGAGCGCGCGGCTGACGGCGCTGCAGGTGCAGCAACAACTGGGCGTCCAGGCCCTGTCCATCGCCAACCAGGCGCCGCAGGTGATCCTGTCGCTGTTCCGCGGCGGTTAAGGACGATTGTCCGGACTGCTTAGGGATTTCTTACCCCTGCTTGTGCAGAACTGGGGACGGAGTGTCCCATGATCGACAACAGCTATCTTCTGGGTCTGTTCGGCCAGTCGACCACCTGGGGCGGCGGGACGACCACGACTGCGCGCAAAGCCAAGGCGCAGCCGACCCCGCCCTGGGACTCCACGCGCGAGATTCCGCAGAGCGACCTGCTTCGTTCCGCCCTCGCCGGCCGCAGCCTCTTCAACGATCAGGCCGCACGACTGGATCTGCCCGGCGCCTCGGCGGACTACGGGAAGCTGTTTTCTTTGTATCAGGGGCTGGCCTCGCTGGCCGCCATGGCGGACCGCGCCGGGACCAAGGGCGTGGCGAGCACCGAGCTGTCCCTGCTCAACAAACGGTTCGAGACCGGATTGAGCGAAGTTTCGAACTGGTTGTCCCAGGCCGGCTTTGACGCTTTCAATATGGTTCAGGGCACGTCTTCGTCCTTGTCGAAGAGCACGGCCGCCGTAACGCGCGACACCTCCAAGTCCCTGACCGGCGTGATCCATGAGGGCGCGGTCAGCGATCCTGTGGCGGCGTTCCAGGGGGATGTGCGGTTCCGGATCACAGTCGGCAAGCTGGAGCAGACGGTCCATGTCGACATCGATCTGACCGAGATGGGCGCCCAGACACGCAGCCTCACCAACGTCCTTGGGTTCATCAACGGCAAGCTGGAAGATGCGGGGGTTCAGGCGCGTATCGGCCGGGAGATGATCCCGGCCGAGGAGCGCTCGATCAAGGTCGGCGACAAGACCGTGGCGCTGCCCAATGGCCCCGATCGATGGGCGCTGCTGGTGCGCGGTTCCTCGGTTGAGACCCTGCAGTTTTCGGCTCCGGACACGGCCGACGCGGTCTATGTGACCCAGGGCACTGGCAGCGGAAACCAGTTGCTGAAGTTCACCGACGGCGGCGTGCCGAGCGGCGCGGGCATCGGCGAAACGCACTGGGTCGACGGCCGGCTCGCCCAGGACGGCCTGCCGGAAGGCATCAGCGCCATTCGCGCCTCGGCCACTGACGCGGATGGAAACGTCTGGATGGTGGCGGACCTGTCCGAGGGGCTGGGGAACCAGCCCATCAAGGGAACCAGCGACGTCGCCCTGATGAAATTCGATTCGGCGGGGCGTCTGGTGTTCAGCCGGGCGCTGGGCGCTGCGGATCAGGCGTCGGGCTACGCCCTGGCCATCTCCGACGACGGTCGCGTGGCCGTTGCAGGATCGGTCACGGGCGCGCTGGACAACGGCGCGGCCGGTGCGAACCGGGGCCTGTCGGACAGCTTTGTCACGGTCTTCAATCTGAAGGGCGAGGAGCAGTGGACCCAGCGTCGCGGCGCGACCGCGGCGGACGAGGCCACAGCGGTCACCTTCGGCGCGGACGGCGCGGTCTATGTAGCCGGGCGCGCGCAATCGGCCATGGTCGGGGCCTCGGCCCAGGGCGGATGGGATGGCTATCTGCAGGGCTTCAGCCAGCATCAGGCCTATCCCACGGCGCCCATCACCGGCGGCTTGCAGTTCACCACCCAATTCGGGACGGCGGGCGAGGACTCCGTGGCCTCGATCGCCGTGGACGGAAACAATCTCTATACCGCCGGCGTGGAGAACGGCCGCGCGGTGGTCCGCCACTATGAGCTGAACGGCGCGGGCCAGCCGACGCTGCTCGGCATGCGTGATCTGGGCGCGATGTCGGGCGAGATCGCCGGGATCGCGGTTTCGGACGGGCGGGTCATCGTGGCGGGCACGACGCGAAACGAGAATCTCGCCGCCGGAGCGACCGTGACGACGGGATATTCCGGCGGCACGGATGCGTTCGTCCTGTCCATGGACGGCGATCTCGGCGCCGGTGGAGATCGACTGTCGTTCCATGGCGGGGCCGGAGACGACACCGTGGCCGACGTGAAGGTCCATGACGGCAAGGTCTGGATCACCGGGGTGGCGGACCGCCCGCTCGGCGGCCTCGCCGACGACCCGACGATGGCCTATCTGTCCCGCATCGATCCGGACAGCGGCGCCGTGGAGTGGACCCGGACCTGGAAGGGGGCGGGTGATCAGGCCGTGACCGGGACGATCGCCGTGGCTTCCGGCGGCGCGAGCATCCTGGACCGCCTGGGCCTGCCCACGGGCGTGATCGCGCAAGGCGATTCCAAGCAACTGACGGCCGCCACCTCGCTGCGGGTGGGCGATCGCTTCTATGTGGTCGATTCCAACGGGAGATCCCGCGCCGTAACCATCGAGGCGCGCGACACCCTGCAGACCCTGGCGCGCAAGATCGAGCAGGCGTCCAACATGCAGTTGAAAGTCACGATCGCGTCTGAAGGCGGCGAGGTGAGCGGCAAGGACGGGGAAACGACCCTGACCATGGGCGGCTTCCAGCGCCTGTCGATCCAGGCCCGGGATGGCCGGGAAGGCGCCGTTCTGAGGGCAGGCGAGTCCGGTCGTGACGCCCTGGCAGGACTGGGGTTGAGCCCGGGTTTCGT
The DNA here is from genome assembly GCF_046293315.1 of Brevundimonas sp. Classification (GTDB taxonomy): domain Bacteria; phylum Pseudomonadota; class Alphaproteobacteria; order Caulobacterales; family Caulobacteraceae; genus Brevundimonas. The sequence continues at coordinate 4,179 of NZ_JBKBPF010000002.1, read as the reverse complement.
GGGCAAGACCAGCGGCGCCGATACCAAGAAGACCTATGGCGTCCAGCTGCCGGGCAATCTGAACCTGTCCGGCGTGGATGCCGCCAAACGCGCCGGAGAGGCGATCCTCGCGGCCATGAGCGTGGTTCGCGACGCCTATCGCGGCCTGGCTCCCGCTAACAACACAGCCAAGCCGATCGGGCAGCCGTCCGCCTATATGTCGGCGCAGATCGCCAATTATCAGGCCGCCCTGGACCGCCTGATGGGGGGATAGGGGAAAACCCTCGCTCCGTTTCGCTTGGCGGTTGACGTCACGCCCGCGCCGGGGGTTATTGCCCGCTTCACCCGTGTGAGAGGCTCATGGCGTTTCCCAACGACAACCGCATCATTCTGGCGCTCGGCGCCGTGCTGGCCGTGGTGGCCGCCGTGGTCATCGCCCTGATCTTCACCAACCGGGGCGGCGATGACGGTCCGGAGGTTCCTGAGGAACGGGCCGGTCTGCAACTGGATGTGACCGAGGCTCCGGACCTGGAGCCCACGCGCGAGCTGCGCTGCTTCGTCAACGGCCAGTTCGTCGGCATGGCGACCCTGGCCGACTGCGCCCGTCAGAACGGCGTGGCCACCGAGGCGCTCGACGTGGGTCTCGACGAGACGGGGGCCCTGGCCGCCGCGCCGACCGCCGTGTTCGCGCCGCCGCCGGACGAGCCCCCGCTGGATCTGACGGAACTGGCCGGCGTCAACCCGCCGACCGCATCCCCCGCGACGCCCACGCCTGCGCCGCAGCCGGCCCAGCAGGCGGGCTCGCCCTGTCTGCGCCATGTGGGCGGGGAGTGGCGGCAGCTGTCGAGCGGCATGAGCCAGGCGGCCTGCGTGCAGGCTCTGTTCGCCGGGACCTGCGTGCGACCGGGCGACGCCCAGTACGGCCGCTGGGGGGACCTGACCCTGCGTCTGGTGCCGCGTCGGGTAGAGCAGTCGCAGGACAACAGCCGCTTTCGCACCTTCGCCGAGCAGGACCGCAACTGTCAGTTTCCGGGGCTTCGCTGATGAGAACCTGGATCCTTGGAGCCGCCTGTATGGCGATGGCCGGGCTGGCCGCCTGTTCAAACAGCACCCGGGCGCCGCAAGGCCCGGGCGTCTGCTACCATGTGGTGCAGGACGGCGAAGAGGTGCGCTTCAACGTGCTGGCGGAGGACGTCGAATCCATCGAGTTCTGCGCGGCGCGGCTGGAGGAGATGCGTCTGAATTTCCTCAGGCTGGGCGGATCGACGCAGCAGGTCGCCGGCGCCTATCAGGGCCAGTTCATCTTCATCGAGCGGGCAGGGGTCTATTTCGGCCAGACGCTCGAGGGCGGACGCTTCTTCGCCCTGGCGCGGACAGGCGACGGCCGGCTGGCCATTCCCGGTGTGATCCAGCGCGAACCCGCGCCCGAGGCGGCGGATTGACGCCACGCCTCAGGCGTGAACAATATGTGAACACGGCGTTTCGCCGGGCCGTCGCGCCCGATCCGGAAGGCCTTAATAGGCAAGGAAAAACGTAATGGCGGGCAGCGTCAACAAGGTCATTCTGGTGGGCAATCTCGGGCGCGATCCGGAGATCCGCAATCTGCCGTCCGGCGAGAAGGTCGCCAACCTGTCGCTGGCCACCTCCGAACAGTGGCGCGACAAGGCCAGCGGCGAGCGCAAGGAAAAGACCGAGTGGCACCGGGTCGTGGTGTTCAACGAGAACATCGTCCGCGTGGTCGAGAACTATCTGAAGAAGGGCTCGACCATCTATGTGGAAGGCTCGCTCCAGACGCGCAAATGGACCGATCAGCAAGGCGTGGAGAAATACTCCACGGAGGTGGTGCTGCAGAAATTCCGCGGCGAGCTGACCATGCTGGGCGGCCGCAGCGAGGGCGGCGGGGCCTCTGGGCCGCGCGATGACGACGGCTATTCGTCCGGCTTCTCGACGGGCGGCGCCAACAAGCCCTCGGGTCCCAAGGAAAGCTACGACCTGAACGACGACATCCCGTTCTAGGCCGCGTCCGCCTGCCGCCGCCTTGCGCCCGCCGCCCGGGTGGAAACACCGCAAGGCGGCGGTAGCGGACGATAATAATTTGTGAGGCGCGCCCCCGGCCGCCCCATGGCAAGAGCAGGCCGTGACCCAGTCCCGTTCCGCACTTGCCCCCATCGAGATCGCCGCCATAGCGGCCATCGTGGTGATCTGGGGCGTCAACAATGCTGCGGCCAAGGTGGCGACCGAGAGCCTGCCGCCCCTGTTGACCGGAGCGCTCCGCTTCGGTCTGGCGGCCCTGTGCCTGGCGTGGTTCGTGCGGCCGCCGTTCCCGAACTGGAAGAGCCTGGTTCTGCTGGTTCTGCTGGGCGGGCCGATCCATTTCGCCCTGATCTATCTGGGCTTCTCCATGGCCCATGACGTCACGCCGCTGTCGGTCAGCCTGCAGTTGTGGATTCCCATGACCGCGCTGTTCGCCTTCCTGCTGCTGGGCGAGCGCATCACCGTGCCGGCGGTGCTGGGCATGCTGATCGCCTTTTTCGGGATCGCCTGGATGGTGCTGGACGACCATGCCTTCATGGATCTGCCGGCCATCATGATCGGGGTGGGCGCCAGCGTGGCCTGGGCCCTGACCACCGTGATCGCCCGCCGCACGCGCGCCGTGTCGCCCATGAAGATGCAGGGCCTGCTTGCGGTGACGGCCTTCGTGGTTCTGCTGCCCGCGTCACTGACGTTCGAGACCGGCCAGGTCGTGGCCATGCAGGAGGCGTCGCCCGTGGTGTGGAGCGCGGTGGTCTTCAGCGCGCTGGTCTCCACGGTGATCGCCACCGGGCTGGTGTTCTGGCTGGTGCAGCGGCGAGAGGCGGGGCGGGTGACGCCCTATCTGCTGGCCACGCCGGTGGTGTCCATGCTGGTGGGCTGGGGGGTCATGGACGATGTGCTGACGCCGCAGATCCTGACCGGCGCGGCGCTGACCCTGATCGGGGTGGCCATCGTCGCGGTGGCCGAGCGCGGGCTCCGCGCCGGGGTCGCCCCCGGCGCCAAGGTCGAGGTCTAGCCGCGTTCAACGACCGCGCAGGCGACCCGGTCGCCGGCGCCGCCGATGGGCTGGCTGGTGTGATCGTCAGGATTGGCGTGGATCACGATGGCGGATCCGTCGTCGTCCCAGAGCCACTGGCCGGCGCCGCTCCCGGCGATACGGGCGCGGGTGGTGAAGATTTCCGCCCGGGCCTGGCCGTTCTCGTCAGCGTGGATGTTGGGCAGGTCGCCGTCGTCGGGACCTTGCGGGTTCAGCAGGCCGTGCGGAACCGCCTGGGCGTGGTTGATGTGACCGCCCGCGTTCTGGAAGGCCGCGTCGCCGCAGTCCCCCGTCTCGTGAATGTGGATGCCATGCCAGCCGGGGGTCAGGCCGTTCACCTCGACGCGCATGAGCAGGCCGGTGGGGGCCTGGGTCAGGCTGACCGTGCCGACAGCCTCGCCGTCGTTGTCGCGCAGTTCGACCGTGCCGCTTTCGGTGGTCGTGGCGCGCGTGGCGTCGGTCGACCCCGCGTGGGCGGCGGCGTCACCGGCAGGCGCGGGCCGGGCCGGCGTGGTGGTCGATTCCGTGTCCCCGCAGGACGAGAGTGCTACGGCTCCGACGGCCAGAACGGATGTCATAAGAAGGTTGGCGCGCATGGATCGGCTCCCTGTCCAAAAGCTATGCCCCGTGGGGATGATTGGGCCTGGCGCGCTTTGCCACGCAAGCCCCTGGGTGCTAATGTTTCGGTAACGGAATGCGTTCCGATTCCCGCCCTTTTACGGGCGCTCAGAAAGCCTGAATTCACTTGACCGACGACAGCCAAAACGACGTTCCGTCGACGGGCGCGCACAACGATATCGCCCCCGTCGCCATCGAAGACGAACTGCGCCGCTCATACCTCGATTACGCCATGAGCGTGATCGTCAGCCGGGCGCTGCCTGACGTTCGCGACGGCCTGAAACCTGTGCACCGGCGGATCATCCACGCCATGTACGAGGAAGGCCGGACGGCCGACAAGAAGTACTACAAGTCCGCCAACATCATCGGCGACGTGATGGGCCGCTATCACCCGCACGGCGACAGCGCGATCTATGACGCCCTGGTGCGCATGGCGCAGCCGTTCTCCATGCGGCTGATGATGGTCGATGGTCAGGGCAATTTCGGCTCGGTGGACGGCGATCCCCCGGCGG
>NZ_JBKBPF010000001.1:0-371526 GCF_046293315.1 Brevundimonas sp. | reverse complement strand
GCCCAGTAATTCCGAGCAACGCTAGCCCCCTTCGTATTACCGCGGCTGCTGGCACGAAGTTAGCCGGGGCTTCTTCTCCGGGTACCGTCATTATCGTCCCCGGTGAAAGAATTTTACAATCCTAAGACCTTCATCATTCACGCGGCATGGCTGCGTCAGGCTTTCGCCCATTGCGCAAGATTCCCCACTGCTGCCTCCCGTAGGAGTCTGGGCCGTGTCTCAGTCCCAGTGTGGCTGATCATCCTCTCAGACCAGCTACTGATCGTCGCCTTGGTGAGCCTTTACCTCACCAACTAGCTAATCAGACGCGGGCCGCTCTAAAGGCGATAAATCTTTCCCCCGAAGGGCACATTCGGTATTAGACCCAGTTTCCCGGGCTTATTCCGAACCTAAAGGCACGTTCCCACGTGTTACTCACCCGTCCGCCACTAACTCCGAAGAGTCCGTTCGACTTGCATGTGTTAGGCCTGCCGCCAGCGTTCGCTCTGAGCCAGGATCAAACTCTCAGGTTGAGTTGACTATCTGACCTAAGCAGATCGGACCGAAATCCGATTTGGCATTAGTTCTACGTATTCTTGACGAGATCCCACGTTCACCGATCCGAAGACCGGTTACATGGTATGTCTTTTCAAAAAGACCGCAGTTGTCAGTGTCGAGACAATCTCTAGGATTGTCGCTAGGACACCGCCGCCTGCGTTTCTCTTTCCAGATCAACGATTTCAAAGACCGTGAACCGCCGGAGCGGCCCCACCGTTTAGCGCCCGGTGACGGCGGAGGCGGCGATGTAGTCGCCTCGGTTTTCCGTGTCAAGCGGCTCTTTCGAAGAAGAACCTCTTTTCTGCGGCGCCGCCCGGAGGCAGCGGAGGCGGCTGTTTAACCGCCTCAGTTTCTGCGTCAAGTCGTTCTTTTTAAAAAGAACTTTCTCTCTGCAGCACCACCCGGAGGTGGTGGGAGGCGGCTATCTAGTGATGGCCGCTTCCTGTGTCAACCGGGCTTTTCAGCCATTCTGCGGATCGTTGAAGCTGCGCTTCACCAGGCCGCAAAAAACCGACCAGAGAAGCGGAGGGGCTTCCCTCAGATCGTTTGGACGATTCGATTGGAGCGCGGAGACTATGGTGGGCCGCTTCGAAAAGCAAGAGATTTTTCAATCTCTCGTTCCGCCGGGGTCCGGGGCGTTTCCGCCTCGAAACCCCTTGGGGCCCGCCCGTCTCCGAGCGAGGCGTCGATATACGGACCGACCTCCGGCGCTGCAAGCGTCTTGTCGAAGAATCTTCAAGAATCTGACGGAGTCCTGTTTTCTACGACCCGGACTGACGCACCCGATCCCCATGATGCCCCTGCAGCACAGGGAGACCCCGTCATGACCCCCGACACCGGCCACCGCATGCGTTCGCCCCAGACCTGGGACGCGGCCCGTCAGGCCTATATGGAGGGCGGCGCCGCCCGGGACATCTGCGATCGCTATGATCTGAGCCTTTCCGCCTTCCGCACCCGCGCCCGGCGCGAGGGCTGGCGGCGGGCCGACATGGCGGATCCCGACCCCGCGCTGGAGGACGTCGACGATGACGACTCCCCCCGCCCCTCGTTCGAGGACATGGCCGAGATGGCCGCGCGCAGGGCGGCGCGGGCCCTGCGTCAGGGCCGCGCCGGCGAAACCCAGCGCTGGATGGCCGTGCACGACCGCCTGATCCGGCAGGCCCGCGCCGACGAGCGGGCGGAGCTGGTCGCAAAGGCCGTAGGGGATCTGGGCGACACCCACCGGATCCGCGCCATCGGCGACGCCGCCCGCCAGATTCATCGCGAGGCCGTCGAATCGACCCGGGCGTCGACCCGGGAATTGCACCAATTGCACCAATTGCACCGTGCATCGTCCGAACCGACGCCGCCGGACCCCGATTCGCCCGCCCCGCCCCTCTCCCGGGCCGAGCGGCGACGCCTCGACAAGCTCCGACGAAAGCGATGAGGCGAGGTTTTAGGGCTTGGGGCTTAGGGCTTAGGGGGCTGATTCTGGAGACCAGCGCGGCTCCAGCGCAGAGCCGTGGGCCATTCGCGCCCCCAGACCCAAAGATTCAGGAGCAACTTAAACCCTAAGCCCTAAGCCCCAAGCCCCAAGCCCCAAGCCCTAAGCCCCAAGCCTGGGCCCTCACCCCGCCCCGATATAGCTCTTCAGGCTCTCCGCCTCGCGGGTCGCTTCGTCGATCTGGCATTTCACCACGTCGCCGATGGAGATCACCCCGCACAGGCGCTGGTCCTTCATCACCGGCAGATGGCGGATGCGCCGGTCGGTCATGCGCCCCATCAGCACATCGACCCCCTCGCCCGGCTCGGCGTAGATCACATTGGACGTCATGTGGTCGCTGACGGGCTGTGTCAGGGCGGCCGCGCCCTGCCGCGCCAGCGCCCGCACGATGTCGCGCTCCGACAGCACCCCGGCCACCCGGTCGCCCTCGCACACGATCAGGGCCCCCACCTGCCGCTGCACCAGTTGGGCGGCGGCCTCGGCCACCGTGGCTCCCGGCGTCAGGGTGAACACCGCATCGCCCTTGGTTTTCAGGATCTCTGCGACAAGCATCTTCGGCCCTCCTCCACTATAGAGAGCGGCCGATCCGGGGCCGTCAGGCCCCCCAGGGGCCGCTACGGGGTTCAGGTTCGCTCATATGGTCCGGGGAATCAAACGTCGGCTGACGAATCGGCGCCGCTCGCCCGAACAGTCGCGCCCACGGCCCGATCAGGAGCAGCCCGGCGATCAGGCCGATCACATGGGCCTCCCAGGCGATTCGCGCGCCCTCCATGCCCGGCGCCACGCCGACGCTTCCGATCACCCCGATCAGCACATTGACCCCGATCCAGGCGGCGGCGGACGTCAGCACGCGCCGGTCGGTCAGCGGCAGGATCCGGCCCTGGCCGCCCAGCATCCGAGTTGAGGCCCCGATCAGACCGAACACCGCGCCCGACGCGCCCACCAGCGGCACGGTCCCGTCCAGATGCAGCAGGGCGTAGCCCCCGCCGGCGATTACGCCACACACTATATATAGAGAGAGGAATCCGGTCAGGCCCTTCGCCCCGCCCATCAGCCGGGCCACGGGCGCGGCGAAGGCCAGGGCCCCCACCGCATTCATGATCGCGTGCATCCAGCCGCCGTGCACCAGCATGTGGGTGACCAGCCCCAACACATCTCCCTGCGCCAGCCGCGCGGGAATCAGGCCGTAGCGATAGCTCGCCTCCATCGCCCCCGTCTCGCTCTGCAGTCCGTAGAGCCCCACGATCGACCCGGCCAGCAACAGCGCCAGAATCGGCGCGTTGAACATCGGCTCGCGGGCCGGGGGCGGCGATTCGGAAGGGGCAGGCGCAGCGGGGCGTTCGGAATCCATTCGCGTCAAATGCGCGCCCGACGCCCCGTCATCAAGCGCTTCTTAAGAACCGTGCCCCACTTTGGCACGCGGGTTGCTTTCCAGCCCGTTCACTTTGTTCGCGCGGAGCGTCGAAATGGCAGGCGGCAAGTTTATCGCGGTGACGGCCCTGGCCGTCGCCCTCGCGGCGCCGGGACTGGCCGCCGCCCAGTCGGCCGGCTCGTCCGGCGCGGCGCAATACCAGGCCGGCTATCAGGGCGCGCGCTACACCACCGCGCGGCCCGCGACGGGCTCGACCCGCGACGAAAACGGCAACCGCCTGATCGTCAACGGCATCATCCAGTCGGGCGCGAGCGCCTATTCCCAGTCCTCAGGCGGAGCCGCCTCGGCCTATTCGGGCGCCGGCAACGGCTCCACCGGCATCGCCGGGGCCACGGCCATCGGCAACAGCCTGAACGTGGTGGTCCAGGGCAACTGGAACACCGTGATCGTCAACTCGCGCCAGACCAACACCGGCAACATCACCGCCGGAACCGCTCTGAACGGCACATTGGACCTTGATGGCGATGACTGAGTCCGGACGCCGCCTGCGGCCCCTGATTGCTGCGACCGCCGCCGCCGCGCTTCTGGCCGGCTGCGTCTCGACCACGGCCGGGTCCAACGGACTGTACGCCACGCCCATCGGCAATGCGCCGGTGACGGCGAACCCCACGCCCTATTCCACGGCGCTGTACTGCCTGGCCGACTATGCGCGGCGCTATAATCTGCCCTCCCCGCGCATCGCGGTGGGCCGGATCAGCGACTACACCGGCACCGTCTCGTCGGACGGCGGCCGCCAGATCACCCAGGGCGCCTCCCTGATGGCCGTTTCCGCCCTGGCCAAGTCCGGGGCGCGAATCGTCGAACGCTATGACACCTCGGTGTCCGAGCTGGAGCTGCGCTACGCCAACAACCGCCTGATCGGCGAGGAAGGCGGCGCCGGCAATCCCGAGGCCCCGCCGTTCCGCCAGATCCTGGCCGGTCAGGTGCCCGGCTCCGACTTCTACATGGTCGGCGGCATCACCGAGGTGAACTACAACATCCGCTCGGGCGGCTTCGACATCGCCGGCGGCGAGGTCGACACCGACACCGGCGGCTCGGGCATCATCAACAGCCGGGTGTTCGTCATGAACATCGCCCTGGACCTGCGCCTGGTCCAGACCACCTCCATGGAGGTGGTGGACGTCATTTCCTACCAGAAGCAGATCATCGGCCGCGAGATCTCCGCCGGCGTGTTCGACTTCCTGAACGGCAACGTCTTCGACATCTCGGCGGGCTCCAGCGGGTTCGAGCCGGTCCAGCTGGCCGTGCGGGCCCTGGTCGAGCGCGCGACGCTCGAGATGATGGCCAACCTCTACGGCGCCCCTGGGCCCGAAGTCTGCCTCAGCGCCGCCAACGACCCCCTGGGCGGTTCCACCGTCGGCCCCACCGGCGGCTATTACCCCGCCTACCAGAATACGGATGCGAACAATGCCGAGACTCGCGCCGACCCGTCTCGCTGGCACGATCGCCGCGATGGGACTGTGCGCGGCCGCTACTGAGGCCGCTGCACAGGACCCCGGTCTGGTCCTGAACGGCCAGATCAACAACAACGACGTGTTCGCGGGCCAGACCCTGAACGTGGTCAATGCTGATGATCAGGTCACCGCTTCCACCTATGCGGTGGGCAACCGCGCCTCGGCGTCGGGCGATGACGGCGTGGGCTTTCAGGTCCAGTCGGCCCAGACCATGACCGGAAACGGCCGCTCGACCATCGAGATGAACCTGTCCGGTGAAACCGAAGGCCCCGTCACCCTCACCGCCCAGGTCGAGGGCAACCGGCTGGAGGCCCAGGCTTACGGCGCTGATCTGGGCGTCGAGGCGACCCAGACCATGGGCGCCGCCGACCTCATCGCCGACGTCGCCGTCAACGGCGCGCCCGGCCGCATGCTGGGCGGAGGCCGGGTCCAGTCCTCGGCCAGCGGCAATGTCACGGCCATGGCCGGTTCGGGCGGCGTCGTCACCGCCGACATCGACCAGACCAGCGCCGCCTTCACCCAGGCCTACACCTACGGCAATCCCCAGTACGTCCCGGCCGAGGCCGAGTTCACCGCCGAGGCCATCGGCAACACGGTCGCGTCCACCGTCACCCAGGGCGATCAGGACCTGACCATCCGCCAGCGCCAGACCGGCGCCGCCATCTGGGCCACCACCAGCGCCAACGCCGGCAACGCCTGGGATCTGGCCGGCCGCGCCCGCGCCACCGCCAACCATGTGGCTGTCGCGAATCAGGGCGGCTCGGTCATCTCCCGCACCGACCAGGGCAATGTCGCGGGCGTGCGCGCCCAGTCCATCGTCACCGCCTACGACTTCGGCGAGGTCACCAGCCACGCGGGCGCCACCGCCAACTCGGTCCATGTGGGCAACGCCGACATCTATGTGCGCATCGACAACAGCCAGGTGAACTCCGGCGGAGTCGAGGCCGACGCCTCGTTCGTCGGCAACACCGGCTATGACGCCTATGTGGGCGCCGACGCCGTCGGCAACACCATCACCGCCTATTCCTGCTCGACCTGCCCCGGCTATCTGGAAGCGGCCAACACCCAGGTGAACACCGGCAACGTCACCGCCACCGCCACCACCCGGATCGACGCCTACGGCCGCGCCATCATCACCGGCGTCAACGCCGTGGGCAACTCGGCCACGTTCTACGTGACGAGACCGGGCAACTGACTGACACTTCCCTTCTCCCCTTGAGGGAGAAGGTGTCATGCGCAGCATGACGGATGAGGGGTGAATCCCGGCGCCGGCCGGTTTCTCTCCGCCTCGTCCCGAAGGTCGCTTGCCGCGCATAAGCTGGATAGAGCGGTGTCTCACCCCTCATCCGACCCGCTTCGCGGGCCACCTTCTCCCTCAAGGGGAGAAGGAAATCAGCCCGTCACCTGCCCGAAGTCGGCCACGCGCCCCATGACATCGCGCACCTGACCCAGCAGCTTCAGCCGGTTGTCCCGCTCCGCCGCCACGTCCGAGTTCACCATCACCTTGTCGAAGAAGGCGTCCACCGGCGCGCGCAGCCGGCTCAGCGCCGTCATGGCCGCGGCGAAGTCCTCGGTCTCCAGCGCCGCATCCACCGCCGTCCCGGCCGCGCCCACCGCAAAGGCCAGCGCCGTCTCCTCGTCCGGCTGGTTCGGCAGGCCGGTCTGGACCATGCCGGTCGGGACCTCCCCCTTCTTCGCCTCGGCCTTCAGGATGTTGGACGCCCGCTTGTAGCCCGCCAGCAGATTGGCCCCGTCGTCCGTGGCGAGGAAGGCGGCCAGCGCCTCCACCCGGCGAACGATGCGGACGAGATCATCGTCCCCCAGCGCGAACACCGCATCCACCAGATCGTGGCGCTGGCCCTGATCGCGCAGGAGGACCTTCAGCCGGTCGGCGAAGAAGTCCGCCACTTCGCCATAAAGCGCGGCTTCATCCACCACCCTGTGCCAGCTGGCGGATGTCCGGTCATTACAGGCCTTGGCCATCGACGCCGCGTCGGCGACCCCGATCCGCACCCCATTCTCCAGCACCAGCCGGATCACCCCCAGCGCCGCCCGGCGCAGGGCGAACGGGTCCTTCGATCCCGTGGGCTTCTCGTCGATGGCGAAGAAGCCGACCAGGGTGTCCAGCTTGTCGGCCAGCGCCACGGCCACCGTCAGCGGCGCGGTCGGAACCGTGTCCCCCGGCCCCTGCGGCTTGTAGTGGTCGCGGATGGCGTCGGCGATGGCGTCGCCATGGTCGGCGCGGGCGTAATAGCCGCCCATGACGCCCTGCAGTTCGGGGAACTCGCCCACCATGCCGCTGGCCAGATCGGCCTTGGCCAGACGGGCGGCCTGTTCGGCCTGATCCGGATCGGCCCCCACCAGCGGGGCGATCTCGCGGGCCAGGGCGGCGATGCGATCGACCCGCTCGGCCAGGGTCCCCAGCCTGGCGTGGAAGGTGACGCCCTTCAGCTTCTCCAGCCAGGCGTCGAAGCCGACCTTGCGGTCCTCGTCCCAGAAGAAGCGCGCGTCATTCAGGCGGGCCGACAGCACGCGGGAATTGCCCGCCGCCAGCGCCTTGCCCCCGTCGGTCGCCTCCACATTGGCCACCACCACGAAGTGGGGCGCCAACTTTCCTGAAGACTCTGGCCCATCCTTCGAGGGATCGCGCACGGCGAAATACTTCTGGTGCACCTTCATGGACAGACGCACCACCTCGGGCGGCAGGTCCAGGAACTGGGGGTCCATGTCGCCCAGGATCGGCGTCGGCCATTCGGCCAGCCCCGCCACCTCGTCCAGCAGGCCGTCGTCGTCCACCAGCGCCAAGCCCTTGGCCGCGCACACGGCCTTCGCCTGCTCCAGAATGCGCACCTTGCGGTCCGCCACGTCCAGCATGACGAAATCGTCCTCAAGCTGGCGGCGATAGTCGGCGAAGTCGCGGATCTTCAGCGGCCGCCCGGCCCCCAGGAACCGGTGCCCCTCGGTGGCGTCGCCGCTCTCGATCCCGTCGATGGAGAACGGCACGACCTTGCCGTCAAACAGGCACAGGATGCGCTTGATGGGCCGCACCCAGCGCAGGGTCCCCGACCCCCACCGCATGGACTTGGGCCACGGGAACGCCCGCACCACCGCGTCCACCGTCTCGGCCACAACCTCAGTGGTCGCCCGGCCGGTTTCCTGAATGCGGGCGTAGAGCACGCCGTCGCGCTCCTCCAGTTGCTCGCGGGTCAGGCCGGTCTTGCGCAGGAAGCCTTCCAGCGCCTGCGGCGGGGCCGAGGCCTTGGGGCCCTTCAGCTCCTCGTCCCGGTCCGGCGTCGCCGCCGGCAGGCCCTCGATGACCAGCGTCAGCCGGCGCGGCCCCGCGAAGGTCGTCAGCGCCTCCCACGTCAGCCCTTCGGCCTTCAGCCGGTCGCCCACCAGCCGCTCCAGATCCCGCGCGCCCCCGGCCTGCATCCGCGCAGGGATTTCCTCGGAGAAGATTTCAAGAAGAAGCTGGGGCATCAGGCGGTCTTCCGCTCTTGTTCGACGTAAGCGAGCGCACACGCCTTGCACAGGTCCCGGATGCGGCCGATGTAGCTCTGCCGTTCGGCCACGGCGATGGCGCCGCGGGCGTCCATCAGGTTGAACAGGTGGCTGGCCTTCAGCACCTGATCATAGGCGGGCAGCACCAGCGCCTGGCCCTGCGGTCCGGTCATGGCAAGGAAGCGCGTCACCTCGGCCACCATGTCCTCGAACCGGCGCTTCAGCCCGTCCACGTCATAGCCGTGGAAATTGGCCTGCGACTGCTGGCGCTCGTTCTCCAGGAACACCTCGCCATAGGTGACGCCGTCGTTGTTGAAGCGCAGGTCATAGACGTTGTCGACGCCCTGCACATACATGGCCAGCCGCTCGAGCCCGTAGGTCAGCTCGCCCGACACCACGTCCACCTCGATGCCGCCGACGCCCTGGAAATAGGTGAACTGCGTCACCTCCATCCCGTCGCACCAGACCTCCCAGCCCAGCCCCCAGGCTCCCACCGTGGGGTTCTCCCAGTCGTCCTCCACAAACCGGATGTCGTGCAGCCTCGGATCGATCCCGATCCGCTTCAGGCTCTCCAGATACAGCTCCTGCAGATCGTCCGGATTCGGCTTCAGAATGACCTGAAATTGGTAATAGTGCTGGAGGCGGTTGGGGTTCTCACCATAGCGGCCGTCGCCGGGGCGGCGGCTGGGCTGGACGTAGGCGGCCTTCCACGGGCGCGGGCCCAGGGCGCGCAGCACCGTGGCCGGGTGCAGGGTGCCCGCGCCCACCTCGATGTCATAGGGCTGCAGGATCGCGCACCCCTTCTCGCTCCAGTAGGCTTGAAGGGTCAGGATCAGGTCCTGGAAACTCAGCGGTTCAGTCGTCCTGGAAGACAAGGCCGTATCCGGATTTGCGGGCATTTCGCGGGCGCGAAAAAAGACGGCGGACCATAGGGCCCGCCGTCTTGTGCATCAATGCCGGATGGCGAGGATCAGGCGCCCGGGGGCGTCGGATCCAGAAGGTCATCCTCGGCCGCGTCCGGCGCCGGGTCGATGGGCGGCGGCGGGATGGTGGTGTCGGCCGGCAGTTCCATGCCGTCCGGGGGCGTCATGGCGTCGTCGGGCGTCATCGGATCGGGCGTGGGCTGGGCCATGGGCTCGGGCTCGGGCTCGGCCATGGGGGCCGGCTCGACCGGGAGAGCCTCTTCCTCGGGCTCAGCCACGGGCGCCGGCTCGACCGTATCGGCGGGCGCGTCAGGCTCGCTCCAGCCTTCCTCGCCGGCCTGCTCATAGGCCACCGCGTCCTCGCCCGGGGTCTCGGGCTCCCACGCGTCATCCGTCGCGGGCGCAGCGCTCTCCTCGCCGGGGTTCGGCTGAGGCGGCGAGGCGGTGACTTCGGTCTCGGGGACCTCGCCCACGTTGGGCGGGGTGGCGGTTTGATCCTGGGCCATGGCGGCCGGGGCCATCAGGAGGGCCGCTGCGGCGCCGGCAGTCATAAGACGCATGCGAAACATGAATGGTGTCCTTTCAGTGCGGCCGCCAGATATTTGACTGGCCGATAACCCGACTTCTTGAAAGGACAATGCAGCGGCGGCGATCTGTGTTCCCTGAAAACGTGCGGTCATTTCAGGGCGAAGCGGCGCCTTACCCAAGCCTGCAGGACGCGGACCACCACCCGGGATGAGCCTGCGACAGGGCGTCAGCGGCCTGTCTCGCGGCCCCGGCCGTCTCGAACAGGGCGAACACCGTGGCCCCCGATCCGGTGACCCGCGCCATCAGGGCGCCGGGCGCCGAGGCTGCCGCGTCCAATGCCTTTCCAATCAAGGGCGTGAGGCGAATGGCGGGCCCCTCCAGATCGTTGCGCGTGCTCTCGAGCCAGTTGGCCAGATCGGCGGCCGACGCGAAGGCGGCGGGCATGTCCGGCGCATCCGCCGCCCGGCGCGGCGCCGCGTCATAGGCGCGGTAAACAGCCCCCGTGGGTGACGGGACGCCCGGGTTCAGCAGCACGGCGTGGAGCTCCGGCAGGCTTGGCGCCAGGCCCAGCACCTCTCCCCTGCCCCGGGCGATCACGGGCCGGGCGGCGAGACACATGGCCATGTCGGCCCCCAGCGGCGCGGCGATGCGGGTCAGGGAGGCGTCATCCAGATCGAGGTCGAGCGCTTCGCGCGCGGCCTTCATGGCCGTCGCGGCGTCGGACGATCCCCCGCCGAGCCCGGCGGCCACCGGCAGTCGCTTGTCCAGCCGCACGTGCACCGGCAGGCGTTCCAGCCCCACAGCCCGGCCCATGTCGTCCAGCGCCGTCTCGATCAGATTCGGCCCGCCCTCGATCCTCGCCGCGAAAGGCCCTGTCGTCTCAAGCTGGAAGGCGTCGGCGCGCGTCACCGCCACCCGGTCGCCCACGTCGGCGAACACCGCCAGACTGACCAGAGGGTGATAGCCGTCGCCGCCCGGCGGGCCAACGTGCAGGAACAGGTTCACCTTGGCCGGGGCCAGCGCCCAGGCCGGGTCGGCCGTGCTCACGGATTGACGGGGCCGGCGCTACCGTTGTCGGCGCGAGCGACCGTGCTGACGGACTGAACAGCGCCCAGCCCCCGCTCCAGCTTGGCCTCCACCTGCGTGCGCAGGTCCGGCTCAGGCTCAAGGCTCAGGGCGCGGCTCCACTGGAACTCCGCCTCGCGCCGGCGGCCCACTTGCCAGTAGGCGTCGCCCAGATGGTCGTTGATCACCGCATTGCCGGGCTCCAGCGACACCGCCAGTTCCAGGGTCTCGACCGCCGCTTCGTACTGGCCCTGACGATACTGGGCCCAGCCCAGGGAGTCCTGGATGTGGCCAGACTCCGGATCGGCCGCCACGGCCCGGGCGATCATCTCGGCGCCCTGGTGCACCCGCTGGCCGCTGTCGACCCACATATAGCCCAGATAGTTCAGCACCTCGGCGTTGTCGGGCTGGTCCTGCAAGGCGGCCCAGAGCTCGGCCTCGGCCTCCTCGAAGCGGCCCAGCGATTCATAGACGGCGCCGCGGGTGAAACGCACCTGCCACGACTGCTCATCCGTGTTCAGGGCCGCGCCGTTCAGCAGCTCCAACGCCTCCTGATACCGCTCCTGCGACGTCAGCAGACCGGCCAGGCCATACACGGCCTGAGGATCCTCCGGAGCCGCCGACAGCGCCTCGCGGGCATGGATCAACGCGTCCTCGTCCCGGTCGTCCCCCTGATAGCTCCAGGCCATCTGCTGCCTTGCAGCCGCATACAGGATCGGCTCGCTTGTGCCGATCTCGGCGAAGGTCGCGCGCGCGGCCGTCGTCAGGCCGGCTTCCTGCAGGGTCTGGCCCAGCAGGAGCCGGGTCTGATCACTTTCATCAAGCCCGAGGGCCAGGCGCAGATAGACGGCGGCGAACTCGTTGTTCTCCTCCGCCAGAGCCGCCGCCGCCGCCGCGCCGAGGCCCAGCGCCGCGCCTTCGCGCAGGGTGGGAGCCGCAATGGGGCGAGCGCGCGATGCGGCCCGCTCCCGCGCCAGGCGGGTGGTCAGGTCGGTGGCGCCGGCTTCGATGGCGGCGTCGAACACAGCCACCGCCTCCTCGCGCCGCCCGCGCCGTTCCAGAAACTCTCCGTAGGCCGTGCGGAACAGGGGCGCGGTCGGCGCAGCCCCCGCCAGCTCGCTCAGGATCGACTCGGCTGCCACATAGTCGCGGCGCTGCTCCAGCAGCAGGGCGCGGTGATAGCGGGCGAACAGGCGGGCCAGCGGGTCGGCGTTGGCGGGCGGCTCGGCGAGGGCGCGGTCCCAGTCCCCGGCGGCGGCGGCGATCCAGGGCCCCACGAACAGCCCGGCGCGGGCATGGGGAAAGCCGATGGGCTGGCCCGTCAGCACGGCGTGGGCCTGGCGGGCGTCACCGCCTCCGTAGGTGCGAACCACCGACACCAGCCGCCCCGCCTCCGCCACGGTGGGGCTGACACCCTCGCCGCTCGGGGAGAGGCGCGCGGCCACGTCGAGGTCTCCGGCCAACAGGGCCGAGGTGAAGGCCTGATCCCTCAGACGCGTCTGATCCGGCTCGGCGGCCTGGGCGGCCGCCAGATAGTCGGCGCCCGTGCTGCTTTCACCCAAGGCCATGGCGTTGCGGCCCGCAAGGAACAGGCCGTAGCTGGAGCGACCCCGCGCATCCACCGGCACGTCGCTGAAGTCGACGAAGCGGACCGGCCCGGCCACCTCAAGAGGTTCAGCCAGGGCTGGCGAGGCGGCGGCGATCAGGGCGGCGAGGGCCACAGCGGTCAGGGTGCGCGTCATGGTGCGAGGATCGCCTTACATATTGGGATAATTGGGGCCGCCGCCGCCTTCGGGCGTGGTCCAGACGATGTTCTGCGACGGATCCTTGATGTCGCAGGTTTTGCAGTGGACGCAGTTCTGGGCGTTGATGACGAAGCGCGGGTCCTTGCGGTTCGCCTCGTCCCCATAGACCACCTCATAGACCCCGGCAGGGCAATAGAGGCGCGCGGGCTCGCCGTACTCCGGCAGATTGACCCGGATGGGGATCGAGGGGTCCTTCAGCCGCAGGTGCGCGGGCTGCTCCTCGGCATGGTTGGTGTTGGAGATGAACACCGACGACAGCTTGTCGAAGCTCAGCTTCCCGTCCGGCTTCGGATACTGGATCGGCTTGTAATCCTTCGCCTTGCCGGTGGACTCGGCGTCTGTCTTGCCGTGCTTGACCGTGCCCCAGGGCGACCAGCCCCCGAACAGGGAGGTAATCTGCATGTCGATGCCGCCCAGCAGGGTGCCCAGCGTCGCGCCGTACTTTGACAGCAAGGGCTTCACATTGCGGACGAGCCTGAGCTCCTTTGCGATGTCAGAAGCCTCGTAGGCGGCCTGATACTCCACCAGTTCGTCGCCGGAGCGGCCCGCAGCGATGGCGTCGAAGGCGGCGTCGGCGGCCAGGATGCCGGAGCGGACCGCGTTGTGGCTGCCCTTGATGCGCGGCACGTTGACGAAGCCGGCCGAACACCCCACCAGCACCCCGCCCGGGAACGCCAGCTTGGGCACCGACTGATAGCCGCCCTCGGTGATGGCCCGCGCGCCGTATGAGATGCGTTCGCCGCCCTCAAGGTGCTCGGCGATGGCCGGGTGGGTCTTGAAGCGCTGGAACTCGTCGAAGGGCGACAGGAACGGGTTCTTGTAGTTCAGGTGCACCACGAAGCCGACCGCCACATAGCGATCGCCGAAGTGATAGAGGAACGACCCGCCCCCGGTCTTGTCGTCCAGCGGCCATCCAAGGGTGTGTTGGGCGAGGCCGGGCTGATGCTTGTCGGCCGGGACCTGCCACAGCTCCTTCAGACCGATGCCGAACTTCTGGGGCTCCGCCTCGTCGCACAGGTTGTGGCGGGCCATGATGGTCTTTGCCAGCGAACCCCGCACGCCCTCGCCGATGAAGACGTACTTGCCGTGCAGGGCGATGCCCGGCTGATAGTCGTCGGTCTTCTTGCCTTCGCGGTCGATGCCGAACACGCCGGCGACCACGCCCTTCACCCGACCCGAGGGCTCGTCCCAGACCACGTGGCTGGCGGCCATGCCGGGATAGACCTCGACACCCAGCGCCTCGGCCTGTTCGGCCAGCCAGCGAGTCAGGTTGGCCAGCGAGCCGATGTAGCAGCCGTGGTTCTTCATGTATTTCGGCTGGGGCAGCCAGGTGATGTCGATGTCGCCCTGCGGGCCCAGCACAAGGAACTTGTCTTTGGTCACCGGCGTGTCCAGCGGCGCGCCGCGCTCCTTCCAGTCAGGGAACAGCTGGCTCAGCCCGGAGGGATCGATCACCGCGCCCGACAGGATGTGGGCGCCGACCTCGGAACCCTTTTCCAGAACGGCCACGGACAGCTCGCGGCCTTCCTTCTCGGCGCGCTGTTTCAGGCGGATGGCCGAGGCCAGTCCGGCCGGTCCGGCGCCGACGATGACCACATCATATTCCATGACCTCGCGCTCGGCGTCTGCGCCCAGCCCGCCGCCGATGGCCGCTTCCTCAGCTTTGTTTCTGGCGCCGCCTTCGACGATATCCTCAGCCATGTTCCCCTGAATCCTCGTTTCTTATGGGTTTGGACCACTATCCGAAGGTGACGTGACGGTGGTCAAGGACTATCCCTGTCCTTGAACCATGAACGCGCTCAACCCGGAAATCGCTGCGACCGAAAGCCTCCTCGCCTTCTGGCGGGATGCAGGCGTCGATGTATGCTTCGAGGACGCGCCGGTTGACCGCACCTTCACCCCGGCCCCGCCCGAGCAGAAGGCGACGCTCAAGGCTGTCGCGTCGGTCTCCATCCCCACCGATTTCAGCGGCGCGGTCAGCGAGGCGCGCCGCCTGGCGGCCGAGGCCGGCGATCTGGACGCCCTGAAGGACGCCATCGCCGCCTTCACCGGCTGCCCCCTGCGCGACATGGGGGCCAGCCAGGCCGTGTTCGCGCGCGGGGATCCCAAGGCGCCCATCCTGGTGATCGGCGAGGGTCCCGGCGCGGAGGAAGACGCCCAGGGCGCGCCCTTCGTGGGCCGGGCCGGCAAGCTGCTGGACAAGATGCTGGATGCGGCGGGTTTGCTGGACAAGGTGTTCATCACCAACACGGTATTCTGGCGTCCGCCGGGCAACCGCACCCCGACGGCCCAGGAGCAGATGGTCTGCGCCCCCTTCGTCGAGCGCGCCTTCTCCCTGATCCAGCCCAAAGCTGTGCTTCTGCTGGGTGCGGCGGCCGCGAAATCGGTTCTCAAGACCGACGACGGCATCATGAAGATGCGCGGCCAGTGGCGGGAGTGGCGGCTGAACGAAGGCGGCGTGGCGGCCCCCGCCCTGCCGACCCTGCACCCCGCCTTCCTGCTGCGCCAGCCCATGGCCAAGCGCATGGCCTGGGCGGACATGCTGGAGCTCGCCGCCAGACTGGACGCCGCCGATTAACCCTTTCGCCTTGAAGACGCCCCACCGCGCTGGCACGAAAGCGGCCTGACGACTGACCGTGTGCGTAGGGGCGACCTGATTCGAGACAGGTCGAGCCATTCCGGAGGGGCCGCCATGAAGCGGACAAGCCGTCGCGTCCTTGGCGCGCTGACATTCATCGCCGTGCTGTCCGGTGCGGGCGCGGGCCTGACCCAGATGCCGCGCGCGCTGAGCGATTCGGACCGTCTGTCCTACACCACCGCCTTCGACGCCCTGCGCCGCGGCCAGCTGGACGCCGCGCGGGATTCCGCCCGCCACATCCAGGATCGGGTGCTGCTGGGCCAGCTGGAGTTCGAGCGGCTGTTCCACGCCAATCACTCCGCCACCTATGAAGAACTGTCGGCTTGGCTGGAGTCCTATTCGGACCTGTCGCCGGCCCCTCGCGTCTACGCCCTGGCCTTGCGCCGGCGCCCCGACGGTGCGCCGGAGCCGCGGCGGCCGGGCGTGATGGCCTCCTTGCGCAACTGGGCCAGCGTTCAGGCGGCCGGCGGCGAATCGGTCGGGCAGGACGTCTTCACCCCGCCCGGCCCGCGCGAGGCGCGCATCGCCCTGAACGCCGACGACCTGCCCCGCGCCTATGACCTCGGCATCGCCCTCGGGGATCACTGGACGGCGGGGCTGGCGGCCTGGCGCATGGGCCGGTTCGCCGAAGCCTTTTCCGAATTCGAGATCGTGGCTCTGGATCCGCTGGAGGATCCGTGGGTCCGGTCCGGAGCCGCCTTCTGGGCCAGTCGTGCGGCCTATGCGTCGAGCCGCCACGACCGGGTGCAGGAGTATCTGCGTCTTGCCGGGCGCTGGCCCGCCACCTTCTATGGCCAGATCGCCCTGCGGCAACTGGGTGAGGACCCGGTGATCGAGAACCTGGGCCCTCAGCCCTATATGGCGGTGATCGCGGCTGCGGAGCGTGCGCCCGAGCCGATGATGGTCGAGGCGGACGTCCTGGCGGCCTTCGTGGCCTCCAACGACCAGGCCCGCCGCGCCTTGGCTTTCCACGAACTAGGCCGGGGCGAAGACGCCCAGACGGAGGTGCGCGACGGCCTGCGCCGCGCCTCGGCGGACGAGCGGACGCTCTGGGCCGCGCTGGCGCGGGGGCTGTCCCCCCGGCGCGGCGCATCCTCCGCGGCGCGGATCGACGCCAACGCCTATCCCATGCCGGTGCTGGAGCCAGAGGGCGGCTTCATCATCGAACGGGCGCTGGTCTACGCCATCGCGCGCAAGGAAAGCGGCTTCGAGCCCCAGGCCCGAAGTTCGGTGGGCGCCTACGGCATCATGCAGGTGATGCCGACCACCGCCGCCGAATTGGCCGGCGATCGTGGCTTCATCAGCGATCCGCAGCGTCTGTGGAACCCGGCGGTCAACATGCGTCTGGGCCAGGCCTATGTCTCGCGCATGCTGGGCATGGGCGCGTTCCAGGGGGACCTTCTACGAGCGGTGGCTTCCTACAACGCCGGCCCCGGCCCCATGCTGGGCGCGCTGCGGCGGCTGGGGCCGGACCCCGACCCCCTGCTGCTGATCGAGACCATCGACGTGCCCCAGGCCCGCGCCTATGTCGAAGACGTGGTGGCCACCTACTGGATCTATCAGCGCATGCTGGGCGGGCCGCTGAACACCCTGGACGCCGTCGCCTCAGGCGCCCTGCATGTTCCCCTGGCCCTGGACTATGTCCCGCCCCAGTCGGCCGCATCAGCTTCGACCACCGTCCCGGCCGCAACGCCCTGAGCTTTTTGCAACCAGCACGTTCAAGCGGCTTTGCAGATGATTACCGGCGTGTAATATCGGCGTTGTCTGAAGAACGCGCATGGTGCGCGTGGGGGCTGAGGATACTGGGGTCTTCAACATGAAATACGTACTGGGCGCCGCCATGGCCGCGCTGCTCCTCGCCGGGCCTGTCGTGGCGCAGGATATCTCCGCCAGCCCTCATGCGGGCACGGTTCGTCTCGCGGCCGGCTTCACGCCCGATCCGTACAACGTCAACGTCACCGCAGGCGGCACCATTCGCGCCAGCGACCGGTTCTCGGGCTGCTACGGCTACATCTCGCATGCGCCGGACGTCCGCCTGCACTGGTCGGGCGGCGGCAACCTGCCCCTGATCATCTCGGCCACCTCGTCGCGCGACACCACCCTGGTGGTGAATGGCCCGAACGGCAGCTGGTACTGCGATGACGACAGCGGCGAGGGCACCAACCCGTCCCTGCGCTTCGGCAGCCCCCAGAGCGGCCAGTATGACATCTGGGTCGGCAGCTACGGCGGCGACTATGTGTCGGCGACCCTGTCGATCTCGGAACTGTACAGCAACTGATCGTCTGCGCTCACCAGAGAGGCCCGGCCCTGCAAGGCCGGGCCTCTTTTTTCTGAACGGCGGATGAACACGCTGTTTGTGTTACGGCCAAGCTTCACCTGGTAAGCTTCACCGTGTCCTTCAGTCGGACATTCCTTCAAAATCGCTTGGGATTCTCTTGATGAAAAATATTCTTGGCCTGGCCGCAGTGGCCGTGCTCGTTTCCGCGCCGGTCGTCGCGCAGGATTTCTCCCGGTCGCCCAGCTTCGGCACGGTCAACCTGTCGGCCGGCTTTACGCCGGACCCCCGCACGGTGGAGGTCGTGGCCGGCGGCTCCATCGACGCCAGCCGTGCGGCGTCGGGTTGCGTGGGCCGCATCGCCAACGCGCCGGATGTGCGGCTGAACTGGAACGGCGGCGGCAGCCTGCCCCTCATCCTCAGCACGCGCTCGAGCCGCGACACCACCCTGGTCATCAATGGCCCCGATGGCCGTTGGCACTGTGACGATGACAGCGGCGGCGGGACCAACGCCCGTGTCATCTTCCGCAACGCGCCTTCCGGTCAATATGACATCTGGATCGGCACCTACGGCGAGCAGACGGCGCCCGCCACCCTTGTGATCACCGAATTGCAGTAGGCGTCGGAAGGGCCCGGCTCACCCCGGGCCCTTCTTCGTTTTCTACGGTCGCCGTGATCGCAAGTGATGGCTGGGCAGGCGCACATCCAAAGACGCTACGTTCGGGAACGTGGCGCTTCAGGGAGAATGCAGATGAAGAGTTTATGGGGGGCGACGACGCTCGCTCTGCTGGTGACGGGAAATGTCGCAGCGCAAAGCTGGCCGAATCCAGATCTTCGGCCGCTTCATGGTGATATCCATCTGAGCGGCGGGTTCCTTCCCGATCCGCATGACCTGCGGGTCAACGCGGGCGGGCCGATCCGGGTCAGCAATTTCCAGTCCGGCTGTTCGGGCTATGTCAGCGAAGCGCCGACCGTCAGCGTGCACTGGTCAAGCGGCAGCGGCGGCCTGCCTCTGTTTTTCACAACCACGAATGCCGAGCGCGACCCCACCATACTGGTGCGCGATCCCGGCGGCGCGTGGCACTGCGACGACGACGGCGGAACAGGGCTGAATCCCCTGTTCGAGGCCTGGAACGCCCGGTCAGGCCGATATGATGTCTGGATCGGGACGTTCTCGGACACCCGGGGCGCCGCGACGTTCAGAGTCACGGAACTGAGCGACCGGATGGACGACTCGTCGTCTTCATACTCACAGCCGCTAGACTCCACGCCGCGCGCCACGGTCACCGGGCGTCCCCCGAATCATCATCTGTCGCCCCGCTTCGGGGTCATCAACCTGGCGGCCGGATTCTTGCCGGACCCCCACAGCCTGAATGTCACCGCAGGTGGAAACATCCGGGCCGGTGATTTCAGTTCCAGTTGTGTCGGCTTCATCAGCGACGCGCCCACGGCCCGCCTAGAGTGGAGCGCCAGCTCAGGGGGCCTGCCGCTGCTGATCTCCGCCCGTTCGGATGCGGACACGACCCTCGTGGTGCGAGGGCCGGACGGTTCATGGCATTGCAACGATGACGGCGCCGGCAGCCTGAACCCCCTGTTCGCCACCACGGCTCCGCGGTCGGGGCGCTATGATATTTGGGTGGGCCGCTACTCCCAGGGCACAGCCAGCGCTGTTCTGAACATTTCCGAAGTGATCGGCAATGTGAGCACGGCCCATGGCGATGACGACTGTGATTGGGACGATCCAGACTGCTGGTGACCCCCATGCCTGAATGACATTGAAACCCCGGCTTCGCGCCGGGTTTTCTAATGCCCTATCTGTTCTTGTTTTGTTCCGCTTCTTTGCTATGATGCGGCCATGTCGTCCATCACCGTCCCAAAGGGCAGAGGGGCCAGCTCCAATGCATCCGGCCGATACGAGAAAAACCGGCAAGAGGGTTTCGACGACGGCTGGACCGGCGATGACGAGCCCGCCGCGCCCCTGCGCACCAGCCTCACGCCCGAGCGGGCGAAGAAGATCATCACCCGGAACGACAGTCCCGACGTGGGCTTCGACCGATCCATCAATCCGTATCGAGGTTGCGAACATGGCTGCATCTACTGCTACGCCCGTCCGGCCCATGCCTGGATGGGCCTATCCCCGGGCCTGGATTTCGAGAGCAAGCTCTTCTTCAAACCCGAAGGCCCGCGTCTGCTGGAACAGGAGCTCTGCGCCCGGCGGTATGTCTGCAAGCCCATCCACATAGGCGGCAACACCGATCCCTATCAGCCGGTTGAGCGCGAGCATCGCGTCACGCGCGGTCTGATCGAGGTGCTGGCCCGGTTCAACCACCCGTTCAGCATCATCACCAAATCGGCCCTGATCGCGCGCGACGCCGACATCATGGGGCCGATGGCGGAAAAGGGTCTGGTCCGGGCGGCCGTGTCCATCACCACGCTGGACCGGCAGTTGGCCCGCGCCATGGAGCCGCGCGCGGCGACCCCGGCCAAACGGCTTGAGGCCATATCCCGTCTGACGGACGTCGGGGTGCCGGTCACGGTCGGGTTCGCGCCCGTCATTCCGGGATTGAACGACCACGAACTGGAGGCGGTGCTGGAGGCGGCGAAGAAGGCCGGCGCAACCGACGCGATGTACGTAACCCTGCGCCTGCCGCTGGAAATCAAGGATCTGTTTCGCGAATGGCTGGCCGAAGCGCGGCCCGACCGGGCGAAACGGATCATGTCGCTGATTCGCCAGACCCGGGGCGGCCGCGACTACGACCCCGACTGGAGCCAGCGCATGAAGGGCACGGGCCCGGTAGCCGAGTTGATCGCCACCCGGTTCAGGACGGCGGTGAAGCGGTATCATCTCGACGGCCCTCGCCCGGCGCTGGACGTCAGCCAGTTCCGCGTTCCGCCTGAGGCGCGCAGCCAGCTGGATCTGTTCGACCTGGCCGGCTGACCGGGATCAGCCGCCCGCCACCGCCGCCTGAAGCTTCAACGCCTGCACGGTCTCGCGCACATCGTGGACCCGCACCATGGTGGCGCCGCGCCGCGCGCCCTCCAGCGCGAGCGCAATTGAGCCGCCCAGCCTGTCCACGGGATCCGTGGCGGTCGGGTCGACCGCCTGCACCATACGCTTGCGGCTGGCGGCGTAGAGCACGGGAAAACCCAGGGCCGTCAGCTGGTCCAGATGCGCGGTCAGGGCCAGGTTGTGCGCGGCGGTCTTGCCGAAGCCGATGCCCGGGTCCAGCCAGATGCGGTCCCGCGCCACGCCCACCGCCAACGCCGCCTCGGCGCGGGCGGCGAGCCAGTCGCGGACCTCGGCCACCACGTCATCGTAATGGGGCGCGGCCTGCATGGTGCGCGGCGCGCCCTGCATGTGCATGAGGATGACGCGGCACCCCAGGTCTGCTGCGGCCGCAGCGCTTTCGGGCCGATGGGTCAGGGCGGTGACGTCGTTCCACATGGCAGCGCCGGCGGCCACGGCGGCGCGGGCCACGTCCGGCTTCATGGTGTCGATGCTGATGACCGCATCGGGACGTTCGGCGCGGATCGCCTCGATGACCGGCGCGACGCGGGCGATCTCCTCGGCCCCACTGACCGGATCGGCGCCCGGCCGGGTGCTTTCCCCGCCGATGTCCAGCACGTCGGCGCCCTGATCCAGCAGGGCGAGCGCATGATCCACGGCCGCCGCGACCGTCCCCAGACGCCCCCCATCGGAGAAACTGTCCGGAGTGACGTTGACGATACCCATGACCCGGGTCAATCGGGGCCCTCCGCCGGTCGCCTGCCGGCTTAATGCACCGTGGCCGGCTCGACCTCGACGCCGTCGGAGACGGGGGTCACCGGGACGGCGACGGAGGGGCCGGCGTTGGGGAAGTTGTTCTCGTCGCGGTTGGGGGCGAGGCCCTTCTCCAGCAGGTCCCGGATCTCTTCACCCGACAGGGTCTCATACTCCAGCAGGGCCTGGGACAGCTTTTCGTGGTCCTCGGCCTTTTCGGTCAGGATGCGACGGGCGTCGTCCCAGCCCTCGGTGACCAGGCGCTTGACCTCTTCGTCGATCAGGCGGGCGGTCTCTTCCGACACGTTCTGGCTGCGGGCGACGGAGTGGCCCAGGAACACTTCTTCCTGATTCTCGCCGTAGGCCACGGTGCCCAGCTTTTCGGAGAAACCCCAGCGGGTGACCATGGCGCGGGCCAGCTTGGAGGCCTGTTCGATGTCGGACGAGGCGCCCGAGGTGATGTTGTCCTTGCCGAAAATCAGCTCCTCGGCCACACGGCCGCCGGCCATGATGGCGATGCGGTCCACCATCTGGCGGTACTTCATGGAGTAGCGGTCGCCCTCGGGCAGCTGCATCACCATGCCCAGGGCACGGCCGCGCGGGACGATGGTGGCCTTGTGCACCGGGTCCGCCATCTTGACGTTCATGGCGACGATGGCGTGACCGGCCTCGTGGTAGGCGGTCAGCTTCTTCTCTTCCTCGTTCATGGCCATGGACTTGCGCTCGGCGCCCATCATGACCTTGTCCTTGGCGTCCTCGAAATCGCGGTGGGTGACCATGCGACGGTCCTTGCGGGCCGCCGTCAGGGCCGCCTCATTGACCAGATTGGCCAGATCGGCGCCGGAGAAGCCGGGGGTGCCCCGGGCGATGGTCTTCACATTGACGTCGGCGCCCAGCGGCACGTCCTTCATGTGCACACGCAGGATCTTCTCGCGGCCGTTCACGTCGGGGTTGGGCACCACCACCTGGCGGTCGAAGCGGCCGGGACGCAGCAGGGCCGGGTCCAGCACGTCGGGCCGGTTGGTGGCGGCGATCAGGATGATGCCTTCGTTGGACTCAAAGCCGTCCATCTCGACCAGCAGCTGGTTCAGGGTCTGCTCGCGCTCGTCATTGCCGCCGCCCAGGCCGGCGCCCCGGTGTCGGCCGACAGCGTCGATCTCGTCGATGAAGATGATGCAGGGGGCGTTCTTCTTGGCCTGTTCGAACATGTCGCGCACGCGGCTGGCGCCGACGCCCACGAACATTTCGACGAAGTCGGAGCCCGAGATCGAGAAGAAGGGCACGCCCGCCTCCCCGGCCACGGCGCGGGCCAGCAGGGTCTTGCCGGTGCCCGGAGGGCCCACCAGCAGGGCGCCCTTGGGAATCTTGCCACCCAGTTTCTGGAACTTGCCCGGATCCTTCAGGAAGTCGACGACTTCCTGAAGCTCGTCCTTGGCCTCATCCACGCCCGCGACGTCTTCGAAGGTCTTGCGGCCCTTGTGCTCGGTCAGCAGCTTGGCCTTGGACTTGCCGAAGCCCATGGCGCCGCGCGCCCCGCCCTGCATCCGGTTCATCATCCAGAACCAGAACAGGATCAGCAGGCCGACCGGCAGGATCAGGCCCAGCAGGCTCATCCACCACGGATTGCGGGTGGTCTCCACGTCCATGGCCACCTCCGCGGCCTCCAGACGCTCGATCAGACCCTCGTTGGGATAGGGCGTGGTGGCGGCGAAGGTCGTTTCGTCCGTGAACACGCCGCGCACGGTGTCGCCCTTGATCACCACCGACTCGATGTCGCCCGCCTGAATGCGGGACAGAAGCTCGGAATAGGTGATGTCGGTGGGTCGGGCGCTCGCGCCCGCCTTGCCGGCGGTTCCGGGGCCGGACGGGCCCACCATGGCGTAGGCGGCCAGGACAGCCATCATGATGACGCCGACGATGGCCAGGGTGCGAAGGTTCATTAGGGTCCTCAAACTCGGTGCGGCGACGCTCAGCCGCCGCTACGGTTCAGAAATAGGTCAGCGGGCGGGGTTTCGCCACTTGAATGCGTCAACTGGTCCTCATGACCGATCCCGCCGACCGCGGCGATGAGGCGGCCTGCGACCAGACAGCGCGTCCCGGCGGCGCGCCATGCAAGAACCGGGTGGGGATCGTCGTCCCGGAACAGTACGGGCAGAGCGGGCCGCGCGGATGCGGGCAAACGCTTCACGATCGCCTGATCGGCAGGGACCAGAGACGCCATCCGCCCCTTGAGCGCCCCGGCGCGCCAGCCGGCCTCCCGGGCGGTGATCTCGAAGCGGCCGTCCCAGACCATCGGCTCATTCGGTGGCAGGAGGTCCTCGTGCAATCCGCCACGGCCGGGTTCACGTGTGATCAGAAGCGTGTCGCCGGACGTCTGGAGGCGCGCGCCGCTGAGGGTGGCGGTGACGTCGGCATCGGCAGCCAGGCGGGCATGCAGGGCGGCCAGGCGGGCGCCGCGCGGCGGGGTGCTTTGTCCAGACACGCTCAGCAGGGCGGCGGCGAGGATTCGGGCAGGGACGGCGCGCGGCAGGACGAGGACGCCGGACCAGCTATTCCCTCTCCCACCGGGAGAGGGCTGCGCGCAGCGGGATGCGAAGCAGCTCGCTTCTTCGCGCGCAGGGTGAGGGTTCGGTGTTTCCTGCTGAGGCAATGAACCCTCATCCCCCGCGCTCAGAACCGGATCGCTGTCGCGCTCCGGTGCGCGGGGCCCCCTTCTCCCATCGGGAGAAGGATTCAGCGCCCTGCGGGCCCGTGTGCGCAAAAAGCGGAGGTCGGCGTTACCAGGGTCTTCGAGCCATGGCGCTTTGCGGGCTGTGAGGACGGCTCGCAGCTCGGCGCGGGATGTGTGCAGCAGCGGCCGAAGCAGCATCACCCCCCGCCCCTGCGGCCAAACCGGCGACGGGGACCAGTCGCGCAAGGCGCCCAGCGTGGCGCCCTGCTCCCGCATCCAGTCGGATTCGGCAATGTCGTCGGCGGTGTGGGCCATCAGGATCACGTGGGCGCCGCCCGCACGCGCCGCTTCGGCCAGCAGGGCATGGCGGGCTTCGCGGGCGGCGGCCGGGAGGCCGGTGGGGGGCTTGGGGTCGTCCCAGCACAGGCCGCGCCAGTCCGCGCCGACAGATCGCGCGGCTTCACCCGCGAATGCGGTCCAGGCGGCGCTGTCGGGGTTCAGGCGATGATCGACGGTCAGGACCAGCAAGCGCCGCCCGCGCCCGGCGCACCAGTCGGCCGCCAGATACAGCAGAGCCATGGAGTCGCCGCCTCCGGACAGGGCCAGGGCGACGGGGTGATCCACGTCCAGAGACAGCCGCGCGTCCAGCGCGGCCGCGACGCTGTCGATCAGGCCGGGCACTCCGCCCGTTCCCGAATCTGGCGGGCGCGGTTGATGAGGGTGGTCGGCGCGCCTTCGCCGTAACGCTGGAAGAACTCACGCACGGCGGCGCAGGCCTGGGTGTTGCGGTCGGTGGCGTCGAGACCCGAAGCCAGCTTGATGGTGGCGTCGGGAGCCCAGGAGGTGCGCGGCCAACCGGACAGAGCCGAGGCGTAGGCCTGAACAGCGCCCGTCTGGTCGCCTGCTGCGGCGCGCAGGTCGCCAAGGCGGTAGTTGGCCTCGCGCGCCTGGGCCGCGTCCGGCCAGGTGATGACGAAGACTTCCAGAGCGCGCTGGGCCCGCACGTCCTGGGCATTGGCCAGGCGGATGGCGCGGTCGAAGTCCTGACGCGCGTCACCGGTGGGGGAATCGGCGACGATGGGGGCATTGGCCTCGGCCACCGCCTCCAGCTGACCTTCCAGCGCTGTAATGCGGGTGTTGGAATCGGTCAGCAGGCGACGCATGGCGGCGTTGTCGCGCTGGGCCTCGTCGTTGGCGAAGGTCAGGCGTTCTATGTCGCCGTTCATGCGCTGGACTGTGGCCTCGATGTCGGAGAGGCGGCGCTGCATGTCCGAAACCACGCCCTGGAGAATCACCACCTCGGGGTCCGTCTCGATGATAACCGGGACGCCTGCAGCGTTGCGCTGTGTCACGGCGCGTTCCAGCCGGCGCACATTGCGATCAAGCTGGTCGAGACGGCGCGGGGTCCACTCGACCGCTTGTTGCTGGGGCTGGGGTTGCTGCTGGGCGCGCGCCGGCGTCGCGGGCGCGGCGACCAGCACCAAGGCCATCACAGGCGCCAAGGCGGTTCCGGCGATCAGGGCGGAGACGGTGAACGGGCGAAGCTGGGTCATGCCTGCATAGGTTCCATCGGTTTGCGGCGGACGCAAGGCTATGCGCCGGACGGGCGAGAGGCGAAACGAAAAGGGGGACCGACGCGAACGCCGGTCCCCCCGTTTTCCATCAGGAGCGCTTACTGCGGCGCGCCGGAGACGATGGCGGTGTGGGCGTTGCGGTTCTCGGCCCAGGCCTGCTCGTTGGAACCTTGCGCGATCGGACGCTCCTTGCCGTAGGAGATGGTGTCGATGCGGTTGGCGGCGACGCCGCGGTTGACCAGATGGCTGCGCACGGCCTCGGCGCGGCGGGCGCCCAGGGCCAGGTTGTATTCGCGGGTGCCACGCTCGTCCGCGTTGCCCTCGATGCGAATACGCACGTTCGGATAACGGTTCAGCCACTGGGCCTGGGCGTCCAGGCGCGGCTGGGCGTCAGCGCGGACCGAATAGCTGTCCAGATCGAAATAGACGCGGTCGCCGATGTTCTGGCGGAAATCGCCGACCGAACCGGGGGCGGCGGCGCCGGGGATGGTTCCCGGGTTTACAGGGCCGGTGGGGGCGCCGGGCTGGCCGGGTTGCGCGGGTTGCGCGGGACCGGGCTCGGGCAGCGGCTCAGGCTGCTGGCGCGGAGCACAGGCAGCCATGGCGGCGACCATGACGCCGACGGCGGACAGGCGGATGAGCGAACGAGTGGATTGCATCAGGGACGTCTCCTTTTTCTCGGGCCGCGGCGGCGGCCGATTGAACCTTTGCCTTAGCCCACTAGCCTTGGCGTTTGTTTTGCGCCAGCGGCGGTAACGCATAGTTGAGCGAATGGGTCCCTGCGTCACATAACCGTGTCACGCCATGATGACATGCGCTGCACGATTATCCGGGACAGCTGTCCGAGGACTGGCCGACCCCCAGATTGGCGGGGGGCGGATCCAGCAGAGGCGACCAGGCGGGGTCGCCCGCCATGCCGGCATAGGACGCCTGACCCACCACGCGGCCGGTCACATCGACCGTCCACAGCCGCGAGCCGCCACCGGAAGCCTGGCGCGCGAACATGATGTAGCGGCCGTTGGGCGCCCAGGAGGGTCCTTCCTCGAAATAGCTGGAGGACAGGATGCGTTCTCCGCCGCCCGACGCGTCCATGACGCCGATGTGGAACCGCCCGCCCTGCTGCTTGGTGAAGGCGATAAGGTCGCCGCGCGGGCTCCAGGACGGGGCCGTGTAGGCGCCGCCGCCGCGCGAAATGGGCCGCTGGCCCGAGCCGTCGGTGCGCATGGTGTAGAGCCGCGCGGAGCCCGAGCGATCGGACACGAACACCAGCTGGTTGCCGTCCGGGCTGAACGAAGGCGAGGTGTCGATGCCGGGGTCGTTGGTCAGGCGGCGCGTCTGGCGGGTGCGCAGGTTCATGATGTGAACGTCGGTATTGCCGCCGACGCTGATGGAGAAGGCGATCTGGGTCCCGTCGGGCGAGAAGCGCGGCGCGAACACCTGTCCGGGGAACTCGCCGATGCTCTCGCGGCGGCCCGTCTGCAGGTTCATGATGTAGATGCGCGAATACGCCTCACCCAGCGCCATGTAGGTGATTTCGTTAGGGTTGTTCGAGAACCTGGGGGTCAGGATGATCTCTTCGCCGCCTGTCAGGAAGAACGGATTGAAGCCGTCCTGATCCATCACCGCCAAGCGGCTGAAGCGGTTCAGGCCCGTGCCGCTTTCGGAGACGAACACCACGCGGGTGTCGAAATAGCCCTGCTCGCCGGTCAGGCGCTGATAGACCACGTCCGACACCTTGTGGGCCAGGCGGCGCCAGTTGTCGGGGGTGGCGGTGAAGGCGAAGCCCACCAGCTGGCATTCGCGGTAGGGATCATAGAGACGGAATCCCACCTGCACCCGGCCGTCCGCCTGGGGCGTGGCCGAGCCGTACAGGACAGCCTGGGCACCGATGCGGGTCCACTGCGGGAAGTCAGGCTGGTTCGAAAGGCTGAGATTCTGCTGAATGAAGGCGTTCGGATCG
This sequence comes from Brevundimonas sp., assembly GCF_046293315.1. GTDB lineage: Bacteria > Pseudomonadota > Alphaproteobacteria > Caulobacterales > Caulobacteraceae > Brevundimonas. Next base: position 343,920 of record NZ_JBKBPF010000001.1, on the reverse strand, counting down.
ATGGGATCGAAGAAGCCCGAGCGTTGAAGGTTGCTGGAGATGACCCCCGCGATTTCGGCGCCGTTGGGACCGCTGAACGGCGCCACCGCGATCTGGAGCGGACGAAGGACGCCCTGGGTGATCTCCACCTCCGGCGAGCCGGACTGGGCCATCACCGGCGTGACGGCCGCGGGCGCCAGGGCGATGGCGGCGACGCCGGCGATCAGCGCGTTGAGGCGTTTGTTCGGTCGCATGAGATGAAATCTCCCCAGCAGGCGTTGGTGGTCGTGGATGGCATGGCGCCGCAGCATTGCGGCGACTTTCAGGCTTGGCTCTGACCGCGCAAGTCACAAACGCGCGGGGCGTGGGGCGGCTCCCCTTCCCTCACCGGTTGGCGCAAGCCTGATCGGCGCGGAAGCGGAAATTGATCTCCTGGGTCTCGAAGCCGCTGGGCACATCGAAGGGCTCGGCGGCGCGGATGGCGCGCAGCATGGCTTCCGACGCGGTCTGCCAGGTAGCCCCGGCCCGACGCTCGGTCACTGTGGGACCCGCGCTGATGCGGCCGGTCGACGTGATGGTCACGCGCACCGGGATCGACAGATCCCGCATGCCGTCCACATCGCAGTTCAGGATCCAGTGCCGCGTCACCTGCCCGCCCAGATTGGCGATCTGGGAGCCCGTGGCGCGCGGAGCCTGACCCGAGCCGGACTGGCCGGTGGGGCGCTGGGCCTGCTGGCGCGGCGTGGGCTGGGACAGGGAATCAAGATCCAGACCCGGATCCGGCCGATTCTGGCTCGGCCGGGGCGTCGGCGTCGGACGGGCCTTTTCAGGCGGCGTCGGGCTGGGGCGCGGCGTGGGAGTCGGATTGGGCCGGGGCGTGGGGGCCTTTTCCGGCGGCGCCGGTTGAGGCGGCGCAGGCTGGGGCGGGGTGGGCTGGGGCGGCGTGGGCTCGACCTCCGGCAGGATCTCGGCCTCCAGATCGTCCACGGCGTCCTCGGCCTGCTCGATCAGTTCGTCAGAGGGATTGTCCGCAGGTGCGGCGGCGACCTGTTCGCTTGAGATGATGGAGACCGGCACCGAGGACACCATCGGCGGCGGCGCGCTGCGCGGCCATGGAAACAGGGCGAGCGCCACCACAGCCGCGTGCAACCCGACCGAGCCGATCGTGGCGATGCCGGGACGACGCATGGCTCAGCCTTCGCTTTCCACGGGAGTGGAAATCGCGCCGGTGGGGACGGTATCCGTCACGAGATTGATCTTGCTGAAGCCCGAAGCGGACAGACGGGCCATGACCCGGGCGACGGCCTCGTAGGACGCCGCGCCGTCCGCCCGCACGAAGATGGGGCGGTCCGTGACGCCTGCGCCGGCGATGGCGGCCACGCGCGGCCCGAGTTGATCGAGGGTCGCAGGATCCTGATCCACATAGATGGCCCCCGAGCGCTCCACCGAGACGCTGATGGGCTCGTTGTCGGTGGAGATGGACGTGGCGTCGGTGCGCGGCAGCTCCAGCGGCACGCCCACGGTCAGCAGGGGTGCCGAGATCATGAAGATGATCAGCAGCACCAGCATCACGTCCACCAGGGGCGTGACGTTGATCTCGCTGAGCGGACGCTTCTTGGCGCGGCGGCGGCCACGCACATGGCCGCTCGCGCCGGGACCGGACCCCAGGGCCATGGTTCAGCGTCCCCGGTTGAGGGTGAAGTCGGACGTCGGCGGCGGCGGCGGCGGCGCAACCGGCGCGCCGCCCAGCCGGCGGGCGACGGCGGCCTGCAGGTCGTCGGCGAAGCTCTCCAGACGCCCGGTGAACTTGCCCGCGTCGATGGAGAACTTGTTGTAGGCCATATAGGCCGGAATGGCGGCGGCCAGGCCCAGGGCGGTGGCGAACAGGGCCTCGGCGATGGCCGGGGCCACGGTGGTCAGATTGGTGTTGCCCAGGGCGGCGATGGCCGAGAAGGCGTTCATGATGCCCCACACCGTGCCGAACAGGCCGATGAACGGCGACGACGTTGCCACGACAGAGAGCACGCCCAGGCCCTCTTCGACCTTCTGGCTTTCGCGGGCGATGACGGAATCCAGACTGCGGTCGATGCGCGACACCAGCATGGCGCCCTGATGGTCGGTCAGGGCCTGACCGCGCGACGTGCGCCATTCGGTCATGGCCAGAACCAGCATGCGCGGCAGCGGATGGGTCGGGTTCGGCCCGGCCTGGTTGGCCATGTCCTCGAGCGAGCGGCCCGAGTTCAGGTCATTCTCGAAGGCGTTCGCCTGACGGTTCAGGGCGGCGAATTTGAACGCCTTGTCCAGGATCACGGCCCAGGACCACAAGGAGGCGACGAGCAAACCGATCATCACGATCTTCACGACCCAGTCGGCCATGAGGAAAAGCGCGATCGGATCGAGCATGGAGGCGGCGTGAGGGGCGGCTTCGACCATCTTTAAATCCCAGGGCGGCGCAGGCGGGCGGTTGGCTCCCGTCCCTTGCAAGGTTCAGGCCTATCCATCCGCACGAGGTGACGATTTCAAGGCGCAAGGGTTAACGGGAATCAGTGTTTCCGCCGATCTCTAGGGCGATGCGGGCGTGACGTCATTCATCGTCGGGGTCCGAAGCCCCCCGAACACGAAAATGTCAGACCGGATCGGGCTTCAACCAGGGCGTGACAGCGGCGATGAGCGTCGCAGGCGCACGGCGCGGCCGGCCGGTCAGGTCGATGACCGCGGCTTCAACCTCGGCCCGACACAGGACCTCCCCGCCCCGCTCGATGGTCTGGCGAATGGTCAGGCGGGGCCCGCGCAGGGTGTCATAGGTGGTGCGCACGATCAGGGCGTCATCGATACGCGCGGCCTTGAGGAACTGCAGGTCCAGGGACGTGATGACAAAGGCCAGCGGCGTCTCGCCCGCCAGCAAGTCGGCGTGCCCCACCCCCGCCAGCCGAAGAAAGTCGGACCGTCCCCGCTCGAGGTAGCGCACATAGTTGGCGTGATAGACGAAGCCGGTGAAATCGGTGTCCTCGTAATAGACGCGCACGGGCAGGATATGGTCGCGGCCCTCGAAGCGGCCGGCGGACGGGAGGTCGGTCATGGGGGCGGACTACTCCGGGTCGGGGCGCGCGCCAGGCCGAGGGCCATGAGCCATCCCACGACGAGCGAGGCGCCCAGGCCCACGACCGGCAGGGGATAGTTGCCGACCAGAGCCGCGCCCACAAGGCCCGCGTAAAAGGCTGCAAGGCCTAGGGCCGCCTGCCCGCCCCGCGCGAGCAGGACCAGTGGTGCGAGGACAAGGATGACGGCGAGCGTGGCCATCGCCCCGGTCCAGAGCCCGTGCCCCCAGGCGTTGGGCAAGACCTGCTCCACCCAGGCCACCGAGGGCAAGGCGTCGGGCCTCATCCACGCCCAGGCGGTCAGGATGAAAAGACCCACGGCCGCGCCCCACGCGTGAGCTTCGCCCCGGCGCGCGGAACGCGCCAGCGACGCCAGCCACGCCAGTGCGAGGCCGCTGAGCGCCGCAGCGTCAAACTGGAGCGCCAGAACGCCGCCCGTCGCGAGCACCAGCAGGCTTATCGCCCAACTGGACTGTCGCGCAGACAGCCAGATCACCAGCGGCAGCAGGACCATGGACGGCTGAACGCTGACAGGCCCGAGCGGCAACCAGCGTCTGGCGCCGGCCGATTCGGGACCGAACGCCAGAGGCGACGCGACGCCAATCAGGGAGACCAGTCCGATCACCACGACGGCTGCCCGCTGGGGCGGATGAGCGTGCGACAGCAGGAAAAACAGGATCGCGCCCAGGCACGCCCCCGCCGCCTGAACCATCAGTCCGGACGCCGGCGCCCCCAACTGATGCTGCACCGCCAGGCCGAGGCAAACGGCGACGCTCGCCACAATCGAGATCGTCCACCGGCCGCGCTCGAGGGTCATTTCCCGAACAGCCCGCCCTGTTCCGGCTGACCGTTTTCAGGTCTGGGCGGTTCGGTAAGGCCCAGATGGGCGTAGGCCTTGGCGCAGGCCATGCGGCCGCGCGGGGTGCGCTGGATGAAGCCCTGCTGCAGCAGATAAGGCTCGATCACGTCCTCCACCGCGTCACGGGCTTCGGCCAGGGCGGCGGCGAGAGTGTCCATGCCCACGGGACCGCCGCCGTAGTTCTCGATCAGGGCCTTCAGGAAGCGGCGATCCAGCGAATCCAGCCCCGCCTCGTCCACCTCCAGCCGCGCCAGGGCGCGGGCGGCGGCGAGGCGGTCGATGACGGGCGAGCCCTCGGCCTCGGCGAAGTCACGCACCCGGCGCAGAAGGCGGCCGGCCACCCGGGGGGTGCCGCGCGCGCGGCTGGCAATCTCCAGCGCGCCTTCGTCGTCGATGGGCGCGCCCATCTTGCGGGCCGCCCCGGTGATGACCCGGACCAGCTCGGCCGGCGTGTAGAACTCCAGCCGCAGCGGAATGCCGAACCGGTCCCGCAGGGGCGTGGCCAGCAGGCCGGCGCGGGTGGTGGCGCCGACCAGGGTGAAGGGCGCCAGATCGATGCGCACGCTGCGCGCAGAGGGCCCTTCGCCGATGATCAGGTCCAGCACATGATCCTCCATGGCGGGATAGAGGATCTCTTCCACCGCCGGGTTCAGGCGGTGGATCTCGTCGATGAACAGGACGTCGCGCGGCTCCAGATTCGTCAGGATCGCCGCCAGATCGCCCGCCTTGGCCAGGATAGGTCCCGAGGTTGCGCGGAAGCCGACGCCCAGCTCACGCGCGACGATCTGGGCCAGGGTTGTCTTGCCCAGTCCCGGTGGGCCGAACAACAGCACATGGTCCAGCGCCTCGGCCCGGCCCCGCGCGGCGTCGATAAAGACCTTCAGATTGCCCTTGGCCTGCTCCTGACCGACGAATTCGGCCAGGGTCTGGGGCCGCAGGGCGCGGTCATAGGCTTCGCCGGGGGCGGCGTCGGGAGCGACCAGTCTGTCATCGCTCATCGGACCGCTCCCGGGCGCGACCGGCCTACAGAGCCTTCAACAGCGCGTAGCCGACCACCATGGTGACCAGGCCGACGACGAAGACCAGGACGACTTGCACTTTCTTGTTCATTACCAGATCCATTTTGACGTTCCGGGGGGCGGTCGGCATAGGCCGCATCGCGCGCCCTGCTCAACCCCGAATTCCGGAAATCTGGGGAGCGTTGCGCCTTCACCGTCCCAGCTCCTGCAGGGCGGCGCGGATGACGGCGGAGAGATCGGCGTCGTCACCCAGCCTGATGATCGCGTGATCCACGGCGCGGCGGGCGTTGACCTCGGCCACGCCCAGACCCAGCAGGGCCGAGACCGCCTCGCCGGTGATGGAGGGGACAGGGGCCGACGGCGCACTGTGAACCCCGGACGCGGAAGGGGAGAAGGTCACGTCGCCCAGCGGCTTGCCCTTCAGCTCGGTGACGATGCGCAGGGCCAGCTTCGGCCCGACCCCGTTGGCGCGGGCGACGGCGGCCTTGTCCTCGCGGGCCACGGCGGCGGCCAGCTCTCCGGGGGGCAACACGTCCAGCACCGCCAGCGCCGCCTTGGGCCCCACGCCCTGGATGGCCAGAAGGGTGGTGAAGGCCCGCCGCTCGTCCCGGGTCAGGAAGCCGTACAGGCGCGGGCCGTTCTCCTGACTCCACTGGGTCTCCACGTGCAGGATGGCCTCGTCGCCGAGCGCGGGCAGGCGCTGCAAGGTCCGCGCGCCGCAGCTGGCTACGTAGCCAACCCCGCCGCAGTCGATCAGGCAGTCGTGCTCGCCGGTCTCGACCAGGGTCCCGCGCAGGCGCCCGATCATGCGGCCAGCGTCCGGACGCGGCGCAGGTGGGCGTGGGTGATGGCGACGGCCAGGGCGTCGGCGGCGTCGGCCTTCACGTCTCCGGCGGTGGGGAGCAGGCGGCGGATCATGAAGGCGATCTGGGCCTTGTCGGCATGACCCGCGCCCACCACGGCCTTCTTGATCTGGTTGGGGGCGTACTCGGCCACGGACAGGCCGCAGCGTGCCGGGCCCAGCATGACGGCGGCCCGGGCATGGCCCAGCTTCAGCGTCGACGACGGGTTCATGTTGACGAACACCTCCTCGATCGCCGCCTCGTCACAGCGGTGCTCGGCGCACAGGGCGCCGACGGACTCCAGCAGATGCAGCAGCCGTTCAGAGAAAGGCGCGGTCTCGGGCGGCGCCACCACGCCGTGGGCCACCCACGACAGGCGCGCGCCCTCGCAGGCGATGACGCCCCATCCGGTGCGTCGCAGGCCGGGGTCCAGGCCGAGGACTCGAATCGCGCTGTTCGTCATTCGTTCCAGTCATGCCCCAAAGAGGGTTAGCGAACAATGACCGGCTCAGCGGGAAAGATTCAGGCCTTGAGCGCCTCGACGCCCGGGAGGGGCTTGCCCTCCATCCATTCCAGGAATGCGCCGCCGGCGGTGGAGACGAAGGTCATGTCGTCCACAACCTCCGCGTGGTTCAGGGCCGACACTGTGTCGCCGCCGCCCGCGACGGCGGTGATCTTTCCAGCCCTGGCCAGGTCGGCGGCGTGGCGCGCGGCCTCCACCGTGGCCTTGTCGAACGGCGGCACCTCGAACACGCCCAGCGGACCGTTCCAGATCAGGGTCTTCGACAGGTCCATGGCGCGCTTGAGCCGCGCGACCGTCTCGGGCCCGGCGTCCAGGATCAGGTCGTCGGCGGCGATGCGGTCCAGCGCGCGGACGCCGGACTCCACCCCCGGCTTGACGGTCTTGGCCACCACCACGTCCACGGGCAGCAGCAGTTCGCAGCCCTGACGGCGGGCTTCCTCGATGATCTCGCGGGCGGTGTCGGCCATATCTTTTTCGCAAAGCGAGCCGCCCACATCCACGCCCTGCGCATGCAGGAATGTGTTGGCCATGCCGCCGCCGATGGCCAGATGGTCCAGCTGGGCCACCAGATTCTTGAGCAGGTCCAGCTTGGACGAGACCTTGGCCCCGCCGACGATGCCCAGCACCGGCTTGACCGGGGTTCCCAGCGCCTTGTCCAGCGCGTCCAGCTCCCGGCGCATGGACTCGCCGGGGTAGGCGGGCAGCAACCGGGCCAGACCTTCGGTGGAGGCGTGGGCGCGGTGCGCGGCCGAGAAGGCGTCGTTGACGTAGATATCGCCCAGCTTCGCCAGTTCGGCGGCGAAGGCGGGATCGTTGGCCTCCTCGCCCCCGTGGAAGCGCACGTTCTCCAGCAGGGCCACGCCGCCGGGGGCCAGGTCGTCGGCGATCACCGCGCGGGGCGCGTCGCCGATGCAGTCCTCGGCGAACCAGACCGGGGCGCTGAGCAGCAGCTCCAGCGGTTCCACCACCGGCCTCAGGCTCATCTCGGGATTCGGCTGTCCCCTGGGCCGCCCGAAGTGCGCCATCAGCACCACCTTGGCGCCCCGATCCCGCAGCGCATTGATGGTGGGCAGGGCGGCGCGCAGGCGGGTGTCATCGCTGACCTTGCCGCCCTCCATGGGCACGTTGAAGTCCACGCGGACCAGAGCAGTCTGGCCGGACAGGTCGGTGAGGTCGGAGAGGGTGCGGAAGGAGGTCATGGTCAATCCTGCGGCTCATGCCGCTGATAAATCAGATAGGTGATAGCCTTGGGCATGGTCCGATCGGCGTTCACGATGAACCGTTCCTCGATCTTCGCGTCCAAGAAATCAGCTATGATTTCGGTGCCCGCAGACTGGATCAGATCGATCTCTTCGGCCGCAGGCGCTTCTTCAAAAACAGCCTGACAGGTGACTGTTCCACCATTCATGTCGACCGAGAACGATCTCAGATTCCGGGTGACAGCGCCGAGCAGGGCACGCTGGGCGGACAGCCGGAGGAGGATATCCGCCCCTGGCTGCATCAGATCAGCTTGCTCATCGCCAGCGCCGTGTCGCTCATCCGCGTGGCGAAGCCCCATTCGTTGTCGTACCAGCTGAGCACGCGCACCAGCGAGCCGTCGACCACCTGGGTCTGCGGCAGGGCGGCGGTGGAGGACGCGGCGATGTGGTTCATGTCGCTGGAGACCACCGGATCGGTGGTGGTGAACAGCACGCCCTTCATGGCGCCGTCGGCGGCGGCCTGAAGCGCCTTGTTGACCTCTTCCACCGAGGTTTCGCGGCCGGCGACCACCTTCAGGTCCACCACCGAGACGTTGGGCGTGGGCACGCGGATGGACGAGCCGTCCAGCTTGCCCTTCAGTTCGGGCAGCACCAGGCCCACGGCCTTGGCCGCGCCGGTGGAGGTGGGGATCATGGACAGGCTGGCGGCGCGGCCGCGGTACAGGTCCTTGTGCATGGTATCCAGCGTCGGCTGGTCGCCGGTGTAGGCGTGGATGGTGGTCATGTAGCCGCGCTCGATGCCCACCAGATCGTGCAGCACCTTGGCGATGGGGGCGAGGCAGTTGGTGGTGCAGCTGGCGTTGGAGACGATGATGTCGTCCGCCGTCAGGCTGTCGTGGTTGACGCCGTAGACGATGGTCTTGTCCGCGCCGTCGCCGGGGGCCGAGATCAGCACCCGCCTGGCGCCCGCCTTCAGGTGGGCCGAGGCCTTTTCCTTCGAGGTGAAGAGGCCCGTGCACTCGAACGCGATGTCCACGTTCAGGTCCTTGTGCGGCAGGTTGGCCGGGTCGCGCTCGGCGGTGACCTTGATCTTGCCGAGACCCACGTCGATCCAGTCGTCGCCGGACTCCACCGGGCCGGGGAAGCGGCCGTGGACCGAGTCGTACTTCAGAAGGTGGGCGTTGGTGGCCACCGGGCCCAGATCGTTGATCGCCACCACCTCGATGTCGCGGCGCCCGTGCTCGACGATGGAGCGCAGGACCAGACGGCCGATACGACCGAAACCATTGATGGCGACGCGAACGGTCATGGGATGGAACCTCTCCTGAAGGGCCTGACGGCAGTGTTTTGGTTGCGTCTTAGTGACGCCGACGGGCCGAGGTTTCAAGGGCGGGCGCGGTCACGTTGGGCAAGCGTGAGTGACGCCTCTCAGCCGAAGCGCATCTGGTGCAAGGCAACGGCGCTGGTGGCGGCCACATTGAGGGAGTCGAAGCCGCCCGCCATGGGGATGGCCCCAGTGCGGCAGCGGGCCATGATGACCGGCGCCAGCCCCGGCCCCTCGGCGCCGAGGATCAGCGCCGCCCTGCCGCCGGGCCGCACATCCGACAGAGGCTGTTCGCCCGAAGGGCTGAGCGCCAGCAGGGAGAAGCCCGTCGCCTCCAGCCCGTCCAGCATAGTCATCGGGTCGAGGGCGGTCATGAAGGGCGTGCGCAGGGCCGCGCCCACCGAGACCCGGATGGCCTTGCGATACAGCGGGTCACAGCAGTGAGCGTCCAGCAACACGGCGTGGGCGCCGAAGGCCGCGGCGTTGCGGAAGATGCCGCCCATGTTGTCGTGGTTGCCTACGCCGCAGACGACCACCACCAGCGCGTCGTCCGGCGCGGCGTTCAGCAGGTCGGCGAGGTCGGGCTCGGCAGGCTTCTCGCCCAGCGCCAGGATGCCCCGGTGGATGGGAAAGCCCGCCACCGCATCCATCACCCCCTGCCCCGCCGAATAGACCGGCGCGTCCAGCCGCTCCAGCACCGGGCGCAGGGTCTCGACCCGCTGTTCAGCGATAAGCGCGGAGACGGCCCGACAGCGGGACTGGGGCGAGGCCAGCACATTCAGCACCACCGCCCCCTCGGCCACGAACAGACCCCGGCGCCCGGTCAGGTCGCGCTCGCGGATCTGGCGATAGTCCGCCACGCGGGCGTCTTCAGGGTCGTGAATCGGGACGGGCGTCATGGTTTACCCCGCATTAACCAAAACGCCTGAAGGAGAAAGGGTCTTCTTTTCGGAGACACCCACCATCACCGAACTTCTTTCAGCCCGGCTTCATCGCCGGGCTTTTTTTCGCTCGCACTTGTCGACGAGAACGGGGCCCGGCCGACGCGGTCCAGCACCGACGTCGGCCGGGTCAGAGGCTAGCGGAAGACCGCCAGTACGAGCGTCGCCGCCGCCACGAGGCCCATGGTGGCGAAGAAGTGACGGTGGATGAAAAGCAGAACACGTCCGCCCATCGGAAAGCTCGTTCATGACACCAGCGGCCCAATGCCGCCCCATGGACGAATATGATCCTGTCAGGCGGCTGGAAAAAGGGCGCGCCGAACGCAAGCGCGTGAACGGACCGTGAGCATGTCGTGAAGCCCGAAAGGGCGAGTGGCTCCGCGGGTAGGATTCGAACCTACGACCAGCCGATTAACAGTCGGCTGCTCTACCACTGAGCTACCGCGGAACAGTTCGCTCGGGAGGCGCGGCTATAGCAGCGTGTTCGCAGCCGATGCAAGCCGGACAACGGGAAAATAAAACCGAAGCTCGTCAATCCTCGCCGGGGGTTGAATCCAGTATCCAGGTGGCCTGAAAGCCCTCGCCCGGCGTGGGCCAGTCGATGCGGGTGGCGACACCTGAATCCGCGGCGCGCAGTTCTGTCGAGGGCGCCGTGAGATTGAGCACGGCATCCTGGATTTCATCGTCGGTCTCGACACGGATCCGGCGCGGGCCAGGGGGTATCGCAGGAAACCGCGCCACGTGGCGCCCCGCCTGATCCGCCGTCACGGTCTGGCGCGGGCCGTCATCGATGCTCACCCGCACCCTCTCCCCCGGCGGCGCGGCGCCCGAGACGAGCACCCCGGCGCCGTCATAGTCGACGGCGGCCAGCAACCGCGTCCGGCTCAGGGGGGCGGCGGCTCCGCCCGGCACCAGCACGGCGGCGACGGGATCGGGCCCCGGCGTGATGACCAGCCAGTCCCCCCCGCGGGCCTGACTGCCCCCGCTCTGGATTTCGGCATGATGCAGACTGATTGCGCCCGCCGTCGCCAGGCGCAGGCTGAAAACGCCATCCGCGCCGGTGGTGGCGGCCACCGACACGCCCGCCAGGTCCGTCAACACGATGCGATCACCCGGGGCGGCGGCGCCCGTCAGGGTCACCCCGTCAGCGCTGAACACGGCCGACTCCAGGCGGGCCGGCGCAGCCCAGTTTGTCTGTATGTCCGAAGCCCGGCGGGGAGCAGCGTCGGGGTCAGCGCCGCAGGCGCCGAGCCCCAGCATGGAAATGATCCCCGCCAGGGCGGCATCCCGAACCGCAATCCGTCGTTTCATCCGTGCGCCCTCGCCTGTATGGCTGCCGGTCGCTGCAATCCGCGCCGTGTTCTTCCTGTCGCTGCAATCGTCGAGACGTCAATGCCCGAAGGCCCCCTGCCCCACGATTTGAAACCCGTCCGCTCCGTGTGCCTGTTCTGCGGCTCGTCGGATTCGGCTGATCCCGAGTATGTGGTGTGGGCTGCGGAACTGGGCCGGGCGCTGGCCCGTGAAGGCATCCGGCTGGTCTACGGCGGCGGCGGGGTGGGCCTGATGGGCGCGTCCGCGCGCGCGGCGCACGAGGCCGGCGGCGAAGTGCTGGGGATCATGCCCCTGTTCCTGCGCAGCCGCGAGCGGCTGTTCGAGGAGGTGGAGACCCTGGTGGTGCCCTCCATGCACCAGCGCAAGCAGCTGATGTACGACGAGTCCGACGCCTTTGTCGTGGCGCCCGGCGGCGTTGGAACCCTCGAGGAAGTGGTGGAGATCCTGTCGTGGAAGCGGCTGGATCTGCACGACAAGCCGGTGATCTTTCTGAACCAGAACGGCTTCTGGGAGAGCCTGTTCACCCTGGTGCGCCACACGGTGGACGAGGGCATGACCCCGGCGTCCTTCCTGGAGGCCTGGGAAGTCTGCGACACGGTGGACGAGGTGATGGCGGCGCTGAAGCGGGCGCATGAGGCGCCGGTATTGCGTCATGACCCTCGATAACTTACCGATGATCACCGCCGAGACTTCTCACGGGTTTCGATTGAAAACCCGCCTTGACAGTTTTGATTGAAAACTGACACATGGCTCCGTGGGGCCGTTTGCGCCCCGAGTTCATCGGAGACCTCCCCATGCGCGTTCTTATCGCCATCGCAGCCCTGGCCCTGGCCGTTCCGGCCGCCGCCCAGACGCCCGCCACCAGCCTCGTCCTGGCCGACGCATCATCCGCCCCCTCGGGCCGCGTCATCATCGACGGCGCCGGCTGGACCTGCAACGAAACGGGCGCCTGCACCGCCTTCGGCGGCCGCGAGCAACCCGCCGACCGCGCCTGCCGCCGCGTTGTGGCCCGCCTGGGCGCCGTGACCGCCTTCACCTGGAAGGGCCAGGAACTGAACGAACAGCAAATCGCCGCCTGCAACACCTCGGCGGCCTAAGGACGCGATATCTCCTCCCCATCGCTTGAGATGGGGAGGTGGCGCGGGCGCGACTCGGCGCCCGTGACGGAGGGCGCGGCGCGATGCCCGACGATTGTGGTCAGAATGTCTGAGCGGCTGAACCAACCCCTCCACCACGCCCTGTCGGGCGGGGAGGAGCTTACGCCGTCTCGCCCTTGAGACGCCGCACGATGCGCTCGCGGTCGATCAGGGGCAGCAGGGCGGCCATGTCGGGTCCGTGATCCATGCCCGTCACGGCCTGACGCAGGGGCATGAACAGGGCCTTGCCCTTGGCGCCCGTCGCCTCCTTCACCGCACCGGTCCAGGCGCTCCAGCTGTCGGCGCCGATCTCCGCCGGGAGGACCTCCAGCGCCGCCGCCGCGAAGGCAGGGTCGGCGATGACCGGCGTGACCGGGCCATTCACCAACCGGGCGAAATCCTTCACATCGGCGAACTTGCCCAAGTTCGGGCGCACGGCGTCCCAGAACCCCTTTCCCAGATCACAGTCCATGGCCACCAGACGCGCGCGGGTGTCGTCATAGGCGATGCCGTGCAGCGACTGGGCGTTCAGACGATCCAGATCGGCGGTGTCGTAGCGCGCGGGCGACCGGCCCATCTTGGAAAAGGCGAACGACTGACCCAGCGCCTCGACAGACCCGGCCACCTCCAGCGGGTCGGACGTGCCGATGCGGCCCAGGTGGCTGGTGATGGCGATGGGCTCATAGCCCTGGTCGCGCATGTCGGCGATCGACAGGGAGCCAAGTCGCTTGGACAGGGCCGCGCCGTCGGCGTCCACCAGCAGCGGCATGTGGGCGAATCCCGGAGCGGCTGCGCCCAGCGCCTCGAAAATCTCGATCTGGGCGCCGGTGTTGGTGACGTGGTCCTCGCCCCGGATCACGTGGGTGATCTTCATGTCGATGTCGTCCACAACCGACGGCAGGGTGTAGAGGAACAGCCCGTCCTCACGGATCAGCACCGGGTCCGACATGGAGGCGGTGTCCACCTCGGCGTGCCCGCGGGCCAGGTCCTCCCAGGCCACGCGCTTGCCCTCCAGCTTGAAGCGCCAGTGCGGGCGACGGCCCTCGGCCTCCAGCTTGGCCCTGTCCTCGTCGGTCATCTCCAGCGCGGCGCGGTCGTAGATAGGCGGCAGGCCGCGCGACAGCTGTACCTTGCGGCGGCGGTCCAGCTCGTCGGACGTCTCGTAGCAGGGATACAGTCTCCCCGCCGCCTTCAGCCGCGCGGCTGCCTCTTCATAGCGGTCAAAGCGTTCGGACTGGTTGTAGCGTTCGTCCCAGGTCAGGCCGAGCCATTGCAGGTCGGTCTCGATGCCGCTCTCGAATTCCTTCGTCGACCGTTCGAGGTCGGTGTCGTCGATGCGCAGCACAAAGGCGCCGCCCTGCCCCTTGGCGAACAGCCAGTTCACCAGGGCGGTGCGCACGTTGCCCACGTGCAGGCGTCCCGTGGGGGACGGCGCGAAACGAACCTTGACGAACATGGGATTCAGACCTTGCAGCGAAGGCGCACAGGTCGGTCAGCAGGGGGCGGAAGTCAAGGCGCGTCGTCCCGGCCGAACAGCCACAGCAGGCCCGCCCGGTGAGCGTCCGGAGCATTGGCCGCATGGGTGCCGCCCTCGATGCGGAGGAAATGCAGACGCCACGGGCGCGCCGGCTGGTTCTCCCAGTGCTGGAGCCACTGAACGGCCTCGGCCTGGAGGTCGGGACGGTCGCGCGTACCGCTTGTCACCACAACGCCGAGACCGGCGCGCGTCGCCTCGGCGGCGGGTTCCATCAGGGACTCGATCCCGGGCGTGATGGAGGGATTGCTGGCGATGCGGCCCCAGAACAGGTCCGGGTCCGTGACGGCGGAATAGAGCACAAAGGCGCCGCCGCGCGACTGGCCGAACAGCACGCGGCTTTGGGGATCCGAGCGGTAATTCGTCTCGATGCGCGGGATCAGTTCGGTTTTCAGGAACCGCTGGAACGCCTCCGCCCCCGGCTGTTCGACGCCGTCGCCGGGAGACTGGAAGTCGATGTTGCGCCGGTTCACCGCCGGATCGAACCCGCCATAGGCGATGCCCACCACCAGCGCCTCGGGCAGTTGTTCGTCGTAATGCAGGAACAGGTGATTGGCCGCCAGGATGGGGAACAGGGAATCCCCGTCGGTCAGATAGACGGTGGGCCAGGTCACGTCCGCTGCCGGGTCGTAGCCCTCGGGATAGCGAACATAGATGTGGTAGGGCCGCCCGGTCGCGTCGGAGTCGATGCGGAAATAGTCGCCGCGCAGGGCGGGCAGATGATCCAGGGGCGTGACGCCGTCATCCGGCGCCTGAGCGCGCACGGCGACGCCCGTCAAGGACAGGATCAGAACGGCCAGGACGGCGATCAGCCCCGGCGCGCGCATGTCAGTCGTCCCGGTGAACGCGCTCGCGGCGCTCGTGGCGCTCCTGGGCCTCGACGCTCAGGGTCGCGGTGGGACGGGCTTCCAGACGACCGAGGCCAATGGGCTCGCCGGTCTCCTCGCAATAGCCATAGGAGCCGTCCTCGATCCGTCGCAGAGCTTCATCGATCTTGGAGATCAGCTTTCGCTGACGGTCGCGGGTGCGCAGCTCCAGCGCGCGGTCGGACTCCGACGAGGCCCGGTCCACCAGATCCGGGTGGTTCTCGGTTTCGGCCTTCAGATTCACTACAGTGCCCTTGGACTCGCGAAGGATATCATCCTTCCAGTCCAGCAGCTTCTGCTTGAAATAGGCCAGCTGCCGTTCATTCATGAACGGCTCATCGTCCGATGGACGATACGCCGACTGTCCGGCTGTCATGGTCGCGGTTGCGGTCATCACAAACTCACGCTCGCTCCGAGCGCCCCCCTGCGAAGCGAGTGGACGTATATGGCCCGCGACGAGTCGCCGCAACGGCGTTCTCGCATCCGTGATGGAAAATTCATCAAGCGGGCGAATTTCGCCGCCGGATCAGGGAAATACCTGAATATCGGAGGGTATTTTCAGGCGCCTCGGCGCATGTCCGCCTTGGCCAGCTCCACCGCCGCGCGGAGGTCGATCTGGTCCAGCACCGCGTCCAGCCCCGGATCGGCGCTGTCGGGACGCTCCTCGCGCACGGCGCGGGCGAGGGTGTTGAGCACGCCGGCGCCGTCCTGCCCGGCCAGCATCATCAATTTCAGCTCGTCCAGCCGGTCCAGCAGTCCCCCGCCCCGGCGCATGGCCCGGCGGCGGCGCTCGGTGGCGTCCTCGACGCCCTGCAGCGCCATCAGGGCCGAAACCCCGGCTACGCCCCCGGCCGCAGAGGCGGCGGATGCCGGCCCGGCGCTCGCGGTCCCGCCCGCCGGCAGGCTGAAGCCCCCGCCAGAGGTGCGGGACGGGCGGCTGGACGGTGCCGAGGTCGTGCCCGAGGGACCGGTGACCTTCATGGACGGGCGCTCCTGAACATCGCGCGGACTAATACGGAGGCACCATCGGAGCGTTCGGGTCACTGTTTGGTTAACGGCCCGGCAGCATTTGCCCGGCGGGTGAAAGTTCCGGGGACGGAGCCCTTGTTTTCGCATGGGTTTTTGCTGGCATGCATCTGGCATCGCGCTGAGCGAACAGTATCGGAATTCACCATGCGCCTGATCCTCCGCATCACCGTCGCCGCTCTCGCCGCCGCCAGCTTGGCCTGGAGCGCGCCCGTCCTGGCCCAGTCCCGCATCAAGGACATCGCCTCGGTGGAGGGCGTGCGCACCAACCAGCTGGTGGGCTATGGCCTGGTGGTGGGCCTGAACGGCACCGGGGATTCCCTGCGCAACTCGCCCATGACGCGCCAGTCGCTGGAAGCGATGATGGAGCGGCTGGGCGTCAACATCCGCGACGCCAACGCCAACACCAAGAATATCGCGGCCGTCATGGTGACCGCCGACCTGCCGTCCTTCGCCACGGCGGGCTCGCGCATCGACATCAACGTCTCGGCCATGGGCGACGCCAAGAGCCTTCTGGGCGGCACCCTGCTAGTCACCGGCCTTCAGGGCGCGGACGGCCAGGTCTATGCGGTGGCGCAGGGGACGGTGCAGACCGGCTCGGTGTCAGCCGGAGGCGCGTCGGGTTCCTCGATCACCCGGGGCGTGCCCACATCAGGCCGTATCGCAGGCGGCGCCAGCGTCGAACTGGAGACCGGCTTCTCCCTGGCCTCCATGAGCGAGCTGCGGCTGAACCTGCGCAACCCGGACTTCACCACCGCCCAGCGGGTGGCCCAGGCCATCAACCTGGCCTACCCGGGCACGGCTTTCGCTGACAACGGCGCGGTCATCACCCTGCGCCCGCCGCCCCAGCTCGGCGCCGCCGGCTTCATCAGCCGCATCGAGAACCTGCCGGTCAGCGTGGACACGCCCGCCCGGGTGATCATCGACGAGGTCAACGGGGTGATCGTCATGGGCGATGCGGTGCGCGTCTCCACAGTGGCCATCGCCCAGGGCAACCTGACCGTCTCCATCCAGGAGCGCCCCTTCGCCAGCCAGCCCGGACCGTTCAGCGATGGCGAGACGGTGGTCCTGCCCGACACCGAGGTGACCATCGAGGAAGAGCGCGGCCGCCAGATGCGCATCGTCGGCGGCGACACCTCCCTGTCGACCCTGGTCAACGGGCTGAACGCCCTCGGGGTCAGCCCCCGCGACATGATCTCCATCCTGCAGGCCATCCGCGCCGCAGGCGCCCTGCAGGCCGAAATCGAGGTGATGTGATGACCCCCATGGCTCCTTCCGTCGACATGCTGCGCGGCGCCCCCTCACCGATGGCCTTGTCCGGCGCCAACGAGACCCGCATCCGCCAGACGGCCCGAGACTTCGAGGCCACCTTCCTGTCCCAGATGCTGCGGCCCATGTTCGAGGGCCTGTCCACCGAGGCGCCGTTCGGCGGCGGTCACGCAGAAGAAACCTGGCGCGGCTTCATGATCGACGAGATGGGCAAGCAGATCAGCCGCTCGGGCGGCATCGGTCTGGCCGATCAGGTCATGGCCGAAATGATCCGCATGCAGTCCGGACAATCCACCGTCCCCAGCGAAGGAGACGCCCCATGACCCCCGCCGAACACGCCTCACACCTGACCGCCCTGACCGAACGCCTGACCGAGCGTCTGGCCGAGGAGACCCGCTGCTTCGAGGCCCGCCGTCCGCAGGACGTAGCCGCGGGCGTCGCCGAAACCCAGGATCTGGCCAACCTGTATCGGCGCGAGACGGCCCGGGTGAAGGCGGATCGCCGCCTCCTGGAAGGCCTGCCCACCGCCGAGCGTGACGCCCTGATCGCGGCGACCCAGGCGTTCGAGGCCGTTCTTTCGCGTCACAACCGGGCGCTGGAAGCCGCCAAGACCATCACCGAGGGCCTCGTCCAGACCATCGCCCAGGAAGTGGCCGCCGCGCGGGCCCAGGGGGCCGGTTATGGCGCGGGCGGACGGGCCGCTGCAACGGACGGGCGCGCCGTGACTCTGAACCGAACCGCCTGATTCCACTCGATTAACCGTGAGGCTTGAGCGGTCTCTTAACGGTTCCCGGGTGACACCGGGATCATGTCGCTTACCCGATCCCTCCTCGGCCTGGCCTTTGCGTCCGCCGATCTGCTGGTGGAAGTCGACGCCGACGGGCGGATCAGCCTGGCTCTGGGCGCCCCCCCGGGTGGCGGGGCGCCGGAGGCCCTCAAGGGCTCCAGCCTGGCCACCCTGTTCGTTCCCGCGGAGGAATCCCGCATCCGGAAGGCCCTGGTCCTGACCCGTACAGGGCGCGGCCAGCCTCTGAAGGGCGACGTGCGATGCGGGGACCGGGTGCGCGCCGCCACGTTGCGGCTGTTCGCCCTGCCGGAACTGGCGCCGGCGATCTCTTGCGCCATCAGCTACGACGGTCCGCCCCGGCCGTTCGACGCGCCGGCCTCTGCTGCCGGGTGCGCGGCCATGACGGACGGCGCCGGGCTGCTGGATCAGGCGCGCGGTCTGCTGCAGCGGCTGTCCCCGGAGGAGCGGTCCCAGCTCAGCGTGGCCTTCGTTGACTTGCCGGGAGCCGGGCCGGCCATGACGGGCGATAAGGGGGAAGCGCTGCTGGACGCCGTGGGGCGGCTGCTGAATTCCGCCACATCCGGAGGCCTTTCGGCGGCGCGTCTGGACGATGAGCGCTACGCCCTGATCGGACGCACAGAGGCGCTCGCGACCCTGACGGACGACCTGCGCGGCGTCATGGCGGATCACAATGTCTATATTCAGCCTCGCACCACGACAGCTCCCACGCCGCCAAACGCCGACCCCCTGGCCACCCTGCGGGCCCTGCGCCTGACCCTGGACGAGTTCCTCAAGGACACCGGCCGCGCCGATCCCGGGATGACCTTCTCGGCCTCCCTGATGCGGACGGTGAAGGAAGGCGACCGCCTGCGGGCCCTCATTCGCGAGCGGGCGTTCGATCTGCACTATCAGCCGATCGTCGACCTCGGCACGGGCGCGGTTCACCATTTTGAGGCGCTGACGCGGTTCTCGGAGGACGCCAGCCCGGCCCGCGCGATCCGCATGGCCGAGGAGCTGGCGCTGGTCACCGACCTCGATCTGGGCGTGGTAGAGAAGGCGGTGCGCAAGATGAGATCATCCGGCGGCGGCCTGCTGCGCATCGCGGTCAACACCTCGGCCGCCTCCCTGGAGACGGACGCCTATGTCCAGGCCGTGCTATCCATGACCGCGGATCAGCCGGATCTGAGGCGGCGCCTGATGATTGAAGTCACCGAGACCGCCGCCCTGAACGACATGGCGGCGGCGGAACGACGGCTGAAGACCCTGCGGACCGCCGGCGTCCAGATCTGCATCGATGATTTCGGCGCAGGCAGCGCGTCCTTCGACTATCTGCGGTCGTTGTCAGTGGATGTGGTCAAGATCGACGGGGTGTTCGTGCGCGGTCTCGGCGAAGAAGGTCGCGAGCGCACGCTGATCCGCCACCTGGTCGAGCTTTGCGGCGACCTGAACATCGCCACCATCGCCGAGATGGTCGAGACCGAAGACGTAGCCGAAGCGCTGCGCGCCCTCGGCGTGAAGTACGCGCAGGGATATCTCTACGGACGCCCCGAGAAGGAACCACGCACCCGGGTCGGCCAGTCCGTCCGGCGAAGAGCGGGCGCGACCGAGGACTGGTCCTGAGGCCTGCCCGGCGCGCGTATCAGCGGTCCGGCAACGTCAGGGTCCGGGTGACCCCCACATTTCCCAGGAAGACCGGGTCATGGCTGACCACCGCCAGCGCGCCGTCAAAGCCGTTTAGCGCCGCCTCCACCGCCGCGACGGACTCCAGGTCAAGATGGTTTGTGGGCTCGTCAAGGATCAGCAGTTGCGGCGGCCGGACGCCCGTCGTGACGCAGGCCAGAGCCACGCGCAGGCGCTCGCCGCCGGACAGCGTCCCGGCGACACGCAGGGCCTCCACATTGCGGAACAGGAACCGGGCCAGGGCGGCGTGAGCCTCGTTGGGCGAGCCTTCGGGGTTAAGCCGCAGCCAGGCCTCGATCAGGGTTTCGTCGGGTTTCAGCAGGGCCGCGTCCTGATCCAGCAGGGTGCCGCGGACGTGGCGACGCACTCTGCCCGAGGTCGGTTCGAGCACACCCGCCATCAGCTGTAGCAGCGTTGTTTTGCCTGCGCCGTTCGGACCGATGATCGCCACCCGCTCGGGGCCAGTGACGCGCAGCGAGACGGGGCCGAGCACTCTCCCCTCCCCCCCTTCCCCGTTCGCTCCGGAAAATTCGAGTCGGACCTCGTCCATCTCAAGTACGGTCTTGCTGGACGCCAGACCGGTGGATGGCATGGGAATGGACAGCAGGTGCGCGCGCTCGACCCGCTCACGAGCGGCCGTCAAGTCAGCCTCCGCCTGGGCGATTGTCGGGCGGCGAGCCGGCTGTTGCGGGCGGCCGAGGTCTCGGCGCTCTCGGCCCGCATGCCCAGCAGGATCTTCGGCATGTCGCCCTTCATGCCCTTGCGGCGTCCGGCCCGGTCGCGACGGGCCTGGGATTCGGCGCGGCGCCGGGCGTCGGCGACCGTGCGGGCCGCGTCGGTTTCAGCGGTGGCGAGGGTGCGCTCCGCCGCCGCGCGCTCGGCGGCCTTTCGATCAGCGTAGAGGTCCCAGTTCCCGCCATAGGTCGCCGCGCCCAGACTGGACAGCTCGACGATACGGTCCACCCGGCCCAGCAGAGTGCGGTCATGGCTGACCACCACCGCGCCGCCCTCCCACCGCTCCAGCACCCCGGCGATCAGCTCGCGGCCGCCGGCGTCCATGTGGTTCGTGGGTTCATCCAGCAGGATCAGGTCGGGCCGGGCCAGCAGCAGGCTGGCCAGACGTAGGCGGGTCTGCTCGCCGCCGCTGAGACTTGCGGTGCAGCGGTGAAGGTCGATCCCGGACAAGCCCACCTGATCCAGCGTGTCGTACAGCCGGTCGCCCAGCGTCCAGTCCGCCACGCCAAGATCCGCGACCGAGCCCTCCCCCGCCAGCACCCGCTGCACCACGGCCAGCGGCCCGGCGGCGCCAAGGGTGTCAGCGACCGTTTCCCCGGGCGCTGGCTCATGCCTCTGATCCAGCAGGCCGATGGCGCCGGCGCGCGACACCGCGCCCTCGACGGGTGGCTGCGTTCCGGCGATCAGGCGCAGAAGCGTAGACTTGCCCACGCCGTTCCTGCCCACCAGACCGGTGCGCTCACGGCCGAAGGCCAGGGTCAGATTGTCGAAGAGCGTGGTTCCGTCAGGCGTTCGCGCGGCGACGCTGTCGAGCGTCACGAATGCGGACGGGTACGGGTTTGGGGCGAAGCGCGACATAGCCGATGACCAGCGAGAGGGCGGAAAGGGCGAAACCGATTTCCAGCGCGCTGATCATGGTTGTGTCTCCTTGTGAGGACCGAAGGCTGCAATATAGGTACGAAATGTCCGCTTCGCCAAGTCAGGTTCCGCTTCACGACCTCGTCAGGGCGTTTGGCCGTGTCGGCTTGATCAGCTTCGGCGGGCCTGCGGGCCACATCGCCCTGATGCACCAGGTGGTGGTCCAAGAACGCAAATGGCTGGACGAGGACCAGTATCTGCGGGCCTTGAACTTCTGCACCCTGTTGCCGGGGCCGGAGGCGCAGCAGCTGGCCACCTATGTGGGCTGGCGCCTGCATGGGGTGGCCGGGGGACTGGTCGCAGGCGGCCTGTTCGTCCTGCCCGGCGCGGCGGTGATTCTGGCCCTGTCGATCCTGTACGCCTATGCGGCGGACCTGACGTGGGTGCAGGGCGCGTTCTTCGGGGTCAAGGCGGCGGTGTTGGCCATCATCCTGCAGGCGCTGGTCCGCCTCGCCCGGCGCGCGCTGGACACAGGGTTGAAACGCGGGCTGGCGCTCGCGACCTTCGGCCTGCTGTTCCTGTTCAACGCTCCCTTCCCCGCCGTGATCCTCGGCGCGGCCCTGATCGGCGCCCTGTTCGCGGCGCCCGCCGCCGAGCCGACTCCTGACCCTGAGAGCCGGCCGCGAAAGCGCGACATGCTGTGGCGGACCGGGCGCGCCGTCGCCGTCTGGGGCGCGGTCTGGGCCGCGCCGGCGCTGGCGATCCTGCTGATGCTGGGCCCGGACCATGTGCTGATGGACATCGCCGCCTTCTTCTCGAAGCTGGCGGTGGTGACCTTCGGCGGCGCCTATGCGGTGCTGGCCTATATGGCGCAGGAGGCGGTGCAGACCCACGGCTGGCTGGACGCGGGCCAGATGGCCGACGGCCTCGGCCTGGCCGAGACCACGCCCGGCCCCCTGATACTGGTGACCCAGTTCGTGGGCTTCCTGGCGGCGTTCCGCTTTCCCGAGCCGTTCACGCCCCTGATGGCCGGGATCATCGGCGCCGGACTGGCGACCTGGATGACCTTCGCCCCCTGCTTCCTGTGGATCTTCGCCCTGGCGCCCTGGATCGAGCGGCTGGAGCACGCGCGACGTCTGCAGGCGGCCCTGTCCGGGGTGACGGCGGCGGTGGTCGGGGTGATCGCCAACCTGGGCCTGTGGTTCGCCTTGCACGTGCTGTTCGACCAGACGCGGCGGATTCAGACCGGGCCGCTGGACGTGACCCTACCAGTGCTGTCGGGCTTCCAGCCCCTGGCCCTGGTCCTGGCCGCCGTCGCCGCCATCGCCCTGATCCGCTTCAAGCTGGGGATCATGACCGTGCTGGCCGGCGCGGTCGCGGCGGGCGTGGCGCTGCAAGCGGTCGCATAGAGCGGCCCCCGCCCCTATCTTCCCTGCATGGTTCACCCCGCCCAGACCGAAGTCGAACACCGCGCCCGGCGCGACGCCGCCACCGCGCGGCTGCGGGCCGAGACCGGCATCGACGAGGCCATGATCAATGCGCTGGTGGAGGGCTTCTATGGCCGGGTGCGCGGTGACGCCCTGATCGGGCCGATCTTTGCGGCGCGGGTGGAGGACTGGGGCCCGCACCTGCATCAGATGAAGCTGTTCTGGTCGTCGGTGGCGCTGTCCACCGGCGTCTATCAGGGACGGCCGATGCCCAAACACCTGCCACTGCCCATCGACGCCAGGCATTTCGACCGCTGGCTGGAGCTGTTCCGCGAGACCGCCCGCGACCTGTGCCCGCCCGTCGCCGCCGCCCACTTCATCGAACGCGCCGAACGGATCGCCCAGAGTCTGGAGCTGGGCGTGGCCTCGACCAACGGGGTGATCGTTGGGCCGGGCGAGCGCTATGTGATGCCGGCGCAGGCGTGGACGCCTGAAGGCGGCTAGCGGTCCTCGCGGGAGTGGAAGATGCGGGTGACGAGGACGCGGTCCGGATAGAGCCGATAACGTATTTCGTAGCCTGCCTTGCCAAAACGAATGATCAGTTTGCGAAATCCATGCGGTCCGGGGCGACCGATCTGCGGGAATGCCGCGATGTCTTCCAACGCCTTGGCCAGAACGCCCATGGCCCGCTCGGCCGCCTGAAGGTTCGTTTCAGAGAGAAATTCGAAGACGCGATCACGATCCGCCAGTGGCCGTCCGGAAAACTCGACCCTAACCGTCACGCCTTGAATTTGGCATGGACCGCTTCACGCAGGCCCTGCATCCATTCATTCGCGCTGATGGACTCGCCTGTGCGCTCGTATTCCCGGGCACGACGAAGATCTTCCGACCAATCGTCATCCAGCCCCTGCTCGAGCAGCTGCAAGGCGTAGACGGAAGGGTCAACGCCGGACGCCTCGGCCGCCGCCTTCAGGCGCCGGGCCTGATCCTCGTTCAGGTGGATGTCGAAACCATCGGCCATGGGCGACGATACCGCACGGCGTGAAACGTCGCAATGTTCCCACAATGTTCTTGCTGAATCACGCGGAATGATCCCCATATAGAGCGGTCGCGTATCTGTTCCGGCTGAACCTTCCCTGCATCTGACGGCTTATTCCCTCGCATGACCGACAAGCACGATTTCATCCGCGTTCGCGGCGCCCGCGAGCACAATCTCAAGGGCGTGGACGTGGACATTCCGCGCGGCAAGCTGGTGGTGCTGACCGGCCTGTCCGGATCGGGCAAATCGTCCCTGGCGTTCGACACCATCTATGCGGAGGGCCAGCGGCGCTATGTGGAGAGCCTGTCCGCCTATGCGCGTCAGTTTCTGGAGCTGATGGGCAAGCCGGACGTGGACCTGATCGAGGGCCTGTCGCCGGCCATCTCCATCGAACAGAAGACCACCTCCAAGAACCCCCGCTCCACCGTCGGCACGGTGACGGAAATCCACGACTACATGCGCCTGCTGTGGGCGCGGGTGGGCGTGCCCTATTCGCCCGCCACCGGCCTGCCCATCGAGAGCCAGACCGTCAGCCAGATGGTGGACAAGCTGACCGCCCTGCCCGAGGGCGAGCGGCTGTATCTGCTGGCCCCCGTGGTGCGGGGCCGCAAGGGCGAGTACCGCAAGGAACTGGCCGAATGGCAGCGCCAGGGCTACCAGCGGGTCAAGATCGACGGCGTCTTCCACGCCATCGAGGACGCCCCCACGCTGGACAAGAAGTTCAAGCACGACATCGACATCGTGGTGGACCGGCTGGTCACCAAGAACGGGCTGGAAAGCCGCTACGCCGACAGCATCCAGACCGCGCTGAACCTGGCCGACGGCCTGGCCACGGCGGAATGGGCGGATGTGAAGGAGGGCGAGGAGCAGCCCCGTCGGATCATCTTCTCCGAGCGTTTCGCCTGTCCGGTGTCGGGCTTCACCATCAGCGAGATCGAGCCCCGGTTGTTTTCGTTCAACAACCCGTTCGGCGCCTGCCCGGCCTGTGACGGCTTGGGGGTCAAGCTGGCGTTCGACGCGGATCTGGTGGTGCCGGATCGGGACAAGACCCTGCACAAGGGCGCGGTGGCGCCGTGGTCGCGGGGACAGTCGCCGCTGTACACACAAACGCTGCAGTCGCTGGCGCGGCACTTCGGCTTTTCAATGGATGTGGCTTGGCGCGACCTGCCGCAGCAGGCCCAGGACGTGATCCTGCAAGGCACGAAGGAAAAGGTGAAGTTCACCTATGACGACAACGCCCGCAAATACGAGGTGGCCAAGGCGTTCGAGGGCGTGGTGCCGAATCTCGAGCGACGCTGGCGCGAGACGGACTCGGCCTGGGTGCGCGAGGAACTGGGCCGCTATCAGTCCGACACCCCGTGCGAGGCGTGCGGCGGCAAGCGCCTGAAGCCCGAGGCCCTGGCGGTGAAGGTGGGCGGCGAGGACATCGCCGACATCTCCGGCCTGTCCATCTCCAAGGCGCATCTGTGGTTCACGACGCTGGACGACCACCTCACCGACAAGCAGCTGGAGATCGCCCGGCGCATCCTGAAAGAGATCAACGACCGGCTCGGCTTCCTGAACAATGTGGGGCTGGATTATCTGAACCTGTCGCGCGCGTCAGCCACCCTGTCGGGCGGCGAGAGCCAGCGCATCCGACTGGCGTCGCAGATCGGCTCGGGCCTGACCGGGGTGCTGTACGTGCTGGACGAGCCGTCCATCGGCCTGCACCAGCGCGACAACACCCGCCTGCTGGAGAGCCTGCGCGGCCTGCGGGACCTGGGCAACTCGGTGCTGGTGGTCGAGCACGACGAGGAGGCCATCATGACCGCCGACCATGTCATCGACATGGGGCCGGCGGCGGGCGTGCACGGCGGCGAGGTCTGCGCCGAGGGCACCCCGGCCGAAGTCATGGCCAACGGTAGGAGCCTCACCGCCAAATATCTGACCGGCGAGCGCGAGATCGAACTGCCGCCCGAGGGCCGTCGCCCGATCAACCGCAAGAAGATGCTGAAGATCACCGGCGCCACGGGCAACAATCTGAAGAACGTGACCGGCGAGATCCCGGTCGGTGTGTTCACCTGCATCACCGGGGTGTCCGGCGGCGGCAAGTCCACCTTCACCATCGAGACCCTGTACAAGGCGGCGGCGCGCCGGCTGCACAACGCCTCGGACGCGCCCGCCCATTTCGACCGCATCGAGGGGCTCGAGCATTTCGACAAGGTCATCGACATCGACCAGAGCCCCATCGGGCGCACCCCGCGCTCGAACCCGGCCACCTACACCGGCGCCTTCGGGCCCATCCGCGACTGGTACGCGGGCCTACCGGAGTCCAAGGCGCGCGGCTATGGCCCAGGCCGGTTCAGCTTCAACGTCAAGGGCGGGCGCTGCGAGGCGTGTCAGGGCGACGGCCTGATCAAGATCGAGATGCACTTCCTGCCCGACGTCTACGTCACCTGCGACGTCTGCAAGGGCAAACGCTACAACCGCGAGACCCTGGAGATCGTGTTCAAAGGCAAGTCGATTAGCGACGTGCTGGACATGACGGTCGAGGAGGCGGCGACGTTCTTCAAGGCGGTGCCGCCCATCCGCGACCGGATGCAGACGCTCGAGCGGGTCGGCCTGGGCTACGTCAAGGTGGGCCAGCCCGCCACCACCCTGTCAGGCGGCGAGGCCCAGCGGGTCAAGCTGTCCAAGGAGCTGTCGAAACGGGCCACCGGCAAGACCCTGTACATCCTCGACGAGCCCACCACCGGCCTGCACTTCGAGGACACCCGCAAGCTGCTGGAGGTGCTGCAGGAGCTGGTTGAGCACGGCAACACCATCGTGGTGATCGAGCACAATCTGGATGTGATCAAGGTGGCCGACTGGCTGCTGGACTTCGGCCCGGAGGGCGGCGACGGCGGCGGCGAGATCGTGGCCAAAGGCACCCCCGAACAGGTCGCGGCCGATCCGAAGAGCTGGACCGGCCGCTATCTGAAGGAGATGCTGGACCGCCACGAAACGCGGCGGCTCGCGCGGGTCAAGGCGGCGATCGCAGCCGCCGCCCCCGCGCCGAAAAAGGCCCGCACCAGAGCGCGGGCCTGATCCCGACTACAGCGATGGCGTGGGCGCGACGGCCACCGGGTCGGCGCCGCCGCGGATGTCGCGGTAGGCCGCAGCGTAGGGCGCCATGAAAATGGCCAGGCTGAGCGCCGAGATGATGGCGTTGCTGATCACATAGATGGCGATGGCCGGGCCCATGGCGCTGAATATCTCGCCAAGGCTCGCGCCCTCCATGGCCGCCAGTTCGTTCATGCCGCCGGTGAAGAACATCAGCGGCAGGATGATGATCGAGGCCAGGATGGACACCACAATGGCCATGACGATGACGATCAGGGTCATGCCGATCAGGCTCCAGACACGGCCCTTGGTGAGGTTCCAGGAGTCGAAGATGGCGAATTTCTTCTCGGCCAGGGTGATCGGCAGGGCCAGGCTGAAGCGCACCGCCAGCCAGATGAAGACCACCACGGCCGCGAGGATCAGGACGAAGGCGATCAGCCCCCCGGCGTCGCCTGCCGCGACACTGGCCAGACCGCCGAGCACCCCCGCGATGCCGAAAACGACGACGCTGGCGAGGAAGGCCAGCACGCCGAGCACCAGGGTCACCACGAAAATCCGAACCTCGTCCATACCGAGGCGCATGTAGCCGAAGCCCTTGTCCGTCGGGTGCAGCACCACGCGCAGGGCCGCCGTATACATCACCGCCCCGAACACCAGGGAGACGGGCAGAATCCATGCCATCCCCGCATAGGCGGCCCAGAGGGGCTCGAAATCCGCCGGCGTCGGATTGGTGACGCCCTGCAAATCCGTCGCCGCCGCCATCACGGCGACGAACGAGCCGCCGACCAATGCGAACATCAGGGCGGTGACGACGATATAGGCCAGCGCCCATATCAGGATGGTGACGGGGGTGCGCCGGGCGACCCGGAACCCCTCGAATGCGCAGTCCGTCGCTGAAAACGCCATGGTCGTAGCCCCCGTGAAAATCACCAATGTAACCCGCAGCCTAACCCGAAAACCCTCACGGCGTCATGACGATTTCGCGTCGATGTCCTCGGCCGCCCGCTTCAGCTGGCGATAGGCGCTCGCCCATGGGACGTAGGCCACCGTCGTGGCCGCGCCGGTTCCGGCGAAAATGAACAGCAGCGCCAGAGCAAAACCGATCATCAGCCGGGGCTCCCACGTCATGGTCCAGATCTCGGCGTCGGCGAAGGCGGCCCAGTCGATACCCGCCAGACCGACAGACAGGGCGGCCAGGGCCACCACCGGCAGGAACACGATGACGCACAGGATCACGCTGAGCACGCCCATGACCGCCAGCTTCACGGACTGTCCGCACGCCAGACGCCAGCCCTCGTCGAAGGCCAGGGTCTTGTGGTCAACGCTGGCGACCGAGATCAGCCCCGTGCGCGCCCATGCCCACAGGAACAGGCCCGTGCCGACGGCGCCCAGCGCGATCCAGACCAGCGGCTGGACCTCCGGGTCCGCGCCCCTGAGCGCAAGGCCGATGAGGACGCCCAGAAGGAGCGCCAGCACCACCAGGATGGCCAGCACTACACAGATGACGATCTGCACCACGATGTAGCAAAACTCGGCCTTGCCCAAGCCGAGACCGGCCCGGCCACGGGTGCGCGGCCACAGCACCAGCCGGATCACCGCCACCCCGATCAGGGCCTGAATCACCAGGCTGAGGCCGTTGGACAGGGCCGACCAGCCGTGCATCCGCAGCATGGCGTCGATGTCTCCCACATCCGAAAAATCGGCCACCGCCGCGGATGGGTCGACCCAGCCGTCGCCCATCAGCGGCCAGATGGCTGCGATGCTGACGAGGCCCGGCAGATAGATGAGCACGCCCCAGAGCAGAACGGCCAGCGGCCGCCTGAAGATCATCTCGAAGCCGGACCCAAGAGCCTCACCCATGGAAAAGGTCTTCATGTCGCCCCCCGTTTCCCCACCGCAAAGCTAGAGCCTAAGGCGCGGGGACGCTAGAACCCCCGCCATGAGCACCTCCCCCTCCCCAGTACACATCATCGGCGGCGGCCTCGCCGGTTCAGAAGCGGCCTGGCAGATCGCCAGTGCGGGCGTCCCCGTCATCCTGCATGAGATGCGACGTGACGGTGTGCGAACCGACGCGCATCACACCGACAGCCTGGCCGAGCTGGTCTGTTCCAACTCCTTCCGTTCTGACGACTGGGAGTACAACGCCGTGGGCCTGTTGCACGCCGAGATGCGGGCGCTGGACTCCGTCATCATGGCCTGCGGCGACGCCAATCAGGTGCCGGCGGGCGGGGCGCTGGCGGTGGACCGCGAGGGCTTTTCACAGGCCGTGACCGCGAAGCTGCAAGCCCATCCGCTGATCACCCTCGTGCGCGAGGAGATCGCGGGCCTGCCGCCCGAGGACTGGGACAATGTCATCGTGGCCACCGGGCCTTTGACCTCGCCCGCCCTGGCCGATGCGATCCTGAAGACCACCGGCGAGGAGAGCCTCAGCTTCTTCGACGCCATCGCCCCCATCGTCCATGCGGAGAGCATCGACTTCGACATCGCCTGGCGTCAATCGCGCTATGACAAGGCGGGGCCGGGCGGCGACGCGGCGGCCTATGTGAACTGTCCCATGGACAAGGCCCGGTACGACGCCTTCATCGACGCCCTGATCGACGGCCCCAAGACCGAGTTCAAGGAGTGGGAGAACGTCCCCTATTTCGACGGCTGCCTGCCCATCGAGGTGATGGCCGAGCGGGGCCGCGAGACCCTGCGCCACGGCCCCATGAAGCCGGTCGGCCTGACCAACCCGCGGGATCCCATGGTCAAGGCTCACGCCATCGTGCAGCTGAGACAGGACAATGCGCTGGGCACCCTGTTCAACATGGTGGGCTTCCAGACCAAGCTGAAATACGGCGCCCAGACCGACATCTTCCGCATGATCCCCGGCCTGCAGAACGCCCAGTTCGCGCGGCTGGGCGGGCTGCACCGCAACACCTTCCTGAACAGTCCCAAGCTGCTGGACCGGCAGTTGCGGCTGAAGGCCATGCCGCGCCTGCGCTTCGCCGGGCAGGTGACGGGGGTGGAGGGCTATGTGGAGTCCGCCGCCATGGGCCTGTTGACCGGCCGTCTGGCCGCCGCCCAGGCGCTGGGCCGCGTCCTCGCTCCTCCGCCGCCCGAGACGGCCATGGGGGCTCTGGTGGAGCACATCACCGGCGGGCATCTGGAAGGGTCCAAGTTCCAGCCCATGAACATCAACTATGGCCTGCTCCCCCCGCTGGAGGCGCCGCGCGTGGACGCCGAGGGCAAGAAGATTCCGCCAAAGGACCGGGGCCGGGCCAAGAAGCGGCTGATGAGCGTGCGGGCGCTGGAAGCGCTGAAGGCCTGGCGGGACGCGGCGCTCGCCGGGTGATAGACTGGCCTCATGGCCTTTCACGCCTGTCCTCGCGAGACTGAGGTCGCCGCCGCTTCGGTCGGAACGGCGGCCGCGCCGGTTGATCGCCCGCTGGTCTGCGCCGTCAATCACCACAAGGACCGCGAGCGGGACGAGCGCACCACCGTCGTCGTCATGCAGCCCTTCGCCTATGAGCAGCCGTCAACGGGCCGCTGGATCTGGGTTCCCGCAGGCTATGTCACTGATTTTGCATCCATTCCCCGCGTGGGACGCTGGCTGATCCCGCCGTTCGGGCGTCACGCCATCGCCGCGGTGGTGCACGACTGGCTGTACTCGGTGGGCGAGCCGGGCCAGCGCGACGCGGCCGACGACATCTTCAACGAGGCGCTGACGGAACTGGGCGTGGACCCGGCGCGGCGCGGCGTCATGCACGCCGCCGTGCGCGGCTTCGGCGCCGGGGGCTATGCCCGGGCGGCGATGCTGTGGGACCGCAGCTTCATGGACTGGCGCACGGGAGACTGGCTGGCCCCGCCCGCCGGGCGCGACGCCTTCTTCGGCGACGGCGACCCCGCCGTCATCGAGCGGGTCCGCAATCAGACGCCCGCGAACTGCGAGGTCAGACCCTGACGCTCCAAAAAACAGTGTCTGAATTGTCCGAATTGTTGAAATCACTCCCGGCCAGATGATGACCACCCCATCATAAGGCCGGCGCAAAGACGTGGGCGGAAATGGCTAGATCCGCCCCCGCAGCACCGCCCAGGTCAGGCGCAGGCGCTTGAGCGGTTCGGGCGCGGCGTGGTCGGTCAGGGCGGCGGGGGCGACGGCGGGAAAAGCGGCCGGCGGCAACCCTTTCAGCGCCCGGTTGGCTTCGGCCCGCAGGGCGCGCGCCTCTTCGGCGCGGCCGGTCTGGGACAGGCCCCGCATACGCCCGGCGAGCACGACCGCCGCCTCATGGCCCGGCCCGGCCAGAATGCGCGCCGCCGTCTGCATGGGGCCCACATAGAAGGCGTCCAGATCGTGGGGCTCTTCGTGAACGCGTCCGATGTGTGCCGTGATCAGGGCATCCAGAGGCGCACGGTCCAGGCCGTGGCGGACGACGGCGTCGGACAGGGCCTCCAGCACCGGGTGGCCCTTGCGGGGCTGACCGGCGAACAGGCCGTCCATCTGGTCCGCCCACCAGGTGAAGCGCATCTCGGCCAGCAGCGGCTGGGTCACCTTCGACGGAATGACCATCAACTCGGCCTCGAGGGCGTAGAGCGCGATGAGGTCGACGCGCCGGTCTGCATCGCCCACAAAGCGGCTGGACAGCCAGCGATCCGGATCCGCCGCGCGCACCTGACCGTCCAGCAGGTCGCGGCGGTCGGTCATGAAGCGATCAGGCCTTGGAGCCCATGCCCAGCTTGATCGGCGTCGCGTCGTCCTCGTCCTCAGTCCCGCGCTTGGCGCCCCACAGCAGGATCAGAGGGGCGGCGATGTAGATGGAGGAATAGGTGCCGATCACAACGCCGAAGATCATGGCGATGGCGAAGCCGCGCAGGACCTCGCCGCCCAGGATGGCGATGGCGGTCAGGCCCAGAATGGTGGTCAGGCCGGTCATGATCGTGCGCGACAGGGTCTCGTTCAGCGACAGGTCGATCACGTCGGCCAGCGGCATCTTCTTGTACTTGCGCAGGTTCTCGCGCAGGCGGTCGCACACCACAACGGTATCGTTCATGGAGTAGCCGATGATGGTGAGGACGGCGGCCACGCTGACCAGGGTGAACTCCATGCCCGTGATGGCGAACAGGCCGAAGGTCAGGATCACGTCGTGCAGCAGACCCACCAGGGCGCCCACCCCGAAGGTCCACTGGAACCGGAACCAGACATAGGCCAGCATCATCAGCATGGCGACGCCCAGCGCCGTGACGCCGTTGGTCAGAAGCTCCTGGGACACCTGGCCGCTGACGGCCTCGGTGCGGGTCACCTCGATGGAGGGCTGGACCTCGGTCAGGGTGGCCTGAACCGCGCGCAGCACCTCGCCGGGCTCACCCTCAGGAGTCTGGAAACGGATCAGGGCGTCGCTGGGCGACCCGAACGCCTGCACCTGGACATCGCGCAGATCCATGGCGTTCAGCCCGTCACGGATGGCGGGGATGTCAGCGGCCTCAGGAGCGGCGGTGATCTCGACCACCAGGCCGCCGGAAAAGTCCACGCCGCAGTTCAGACCGCCGCAGGGCGGGGTCAGGGGCCACAGGGTGAAGAAGATCGAGGCGACCACCGCGATGACCGACACAACGCCCATGATCGGCGCGTATTTGACGAACTTGAGGTTCGTCTTGTCGGGGAGCAGCTTGATGAAAGGCCAGAATTTCATGGGTCCGCTCACGCGATGGGAAGTTTCTTGGCGCGGGTCGCCCGCAGCCAGATGGCCACGCCGATCTGGGTCACCAGAACGGCGGTGAAGACCGAGGTGAACACCCCGATCGACAGGGTCCAGGCGAAGCCGCGCACGGGCCCCGCGCCGAACTGGAACATGATCAGGGCCGCGCCCAGGGTGGTGATGTTGGCGTCCAGGATGGTGGACATGGCGCGGCTGAACCCGGAGTCCGCCGCCGCGATGGCCGAGCGACCGGCGCGCGCCTCTTCCCGCATCCGTTCATAGATCAGGACGTTGGCGTCCACCGCCATGGCCAGGGTCAGGATCAGACCGGCGATGCCCGGCAGGGTCAGGGTCGCCCCGGTCAGGGACATGGCCCCAATGATCATCATGCCGTTGATCAGCATGGCGATGACGCTGATACCGCCGAAGACGAGGCCGTAGGCCACGATCATGAAGCCGACCACCAGGATGAAGCCCACCAGGGTGGCTTTCATGCCCGCCTCGACCGCGTCGGCGCCGAGGCCCGCTCCGACCGTGCGGCGCTCCTCGACCGTCAGGGGCGCCGGCAGGGCGCCGCCGTTCAGCAGGTTCACCAGTTCCGAAGCCTCGGTGATGGTGAACCGGCCGGTGATCTGACCCGAGCCGGTGGTGATGGGGGTGATGATGTTGGGGGCCGAGATGACCTGACCGTCCAGGATGATGGCGAAGCGGCGGCCCACATTCTGGCTGGTGGCCTCGCCGAAGCGGCGCGCGCCCTGTCCGTCGAAGCGGAAGTCGATGGCGGGGCGGCCGGACTGGTCCGAGCCGACGCTGGCGCGGGTCAGGCTCTCGCCCGACACGAGGATGCGGCGCTTGATCAGCAGCGGGGCGCCGAATTCGTCCTGCATCAGGATCGCATCCGGCGGCACACGGCCGGCGATGGCTTCCTGAAGCGAGTTCTCGTGGTCCACCATCTGGAAGGTCAGCTGGGCCGTCTGGCCGATGACGCGCTCCAGCGCCTCGGGATCGCTCTCGCCCGGGGCCTGGACCACGATGCGGTCGGTGCCCTGGCGAGTGATGGAGGGTTCGCGGGTGCCGAGGCTGTCGATCCGGCGGCGCACCACCTCGATGGACTGATCCACCGCATTGGCGCCCATGTTGTTCAGGGCCTGATCGGTGAAGGCGGCGCGAATGCGGTTGTTGGTTTGGCGCGTCACCGTGACGTCGGACACGCCGGTGGAGGTGGGCCGGGCCAGCTGCTGCAGCTCGCTGAGCGCGCGGTCGTAGTTGGCCGGGTCGTTGATGGTGACGGTGAAGCCGCCGGGCTGGCGCTGCAGATCCGAGAAGGCGATACGCGCGCCGCCCAGGATGACGCGCATGTCCTCGACCAGACTGTTGACGCGGGTGTCGCGGACCTCGTCCACATCCACCTGCAGCATCAGATAGGACCCGCCCTGCAGATCCAGGCCCAGGTTCAGGACACCGGACGGCACGAAGCCGGGCAGCGCCTCGCGCTGGGCCGGGGTCAGAAGGTTCGGGAAGGCGAACAGGGCCGACAGCAACAGCGCCGCCGCGACCACATAGACCTTCCAGCGGGACAGCTGAATCATCGAACGAAACCCCGGCCTTGTGCTTGCAGGCTTATTTCTTGTCGTTGGCGGCGATCTCGGTGCGGTTGCGCACCTCGGCCACCATGGACTTGACCACCCGCACGTTCACGCCCTGGGAGATCTCGACCATGGCCTCGGCGTCCTCGACGCGGGTGACCTTGCCGATCATGCCGTTGGACAGGACCACCGTGTCGCCGCGCTTCAGGCCGCCGACCATGGCCTGGTGCGCCTTCATGCGCTTCTGCTGCGGACGGATCAGCAGGAACCAGAACAGCACGAAGATCAGGATGAAGGGCAGGAACTGGATCAGCGTCGCGGTCAGACCGCCGCCGGCGGCGGCGCCGGCCGTGGAGGCGTAGGCGGGGGTGGCGAACATGGTGTCTCCCAAGGTCAGTCGCGGGCGTCCGCGACGCCCCGTCAGAAATAGGGGCGGAACCTAGGGGCGCCGGGTCAGCTTTGCAACGTGGTGTATTGGTCGCGGCCCCCGATCAGCGCGGCAGCACCGTCCGGGGATCCACGGCGACCGGCTGGCCGTCGCGCATGTGACGCACCTCGAAGGCGATGGAGGGCCGTCCGTCACCGGCCGTCAGGCCCACGGTGCCGATCTCCTGGCCCTGCCTGACATCATCGCCGAACGACACCGTCGAGGAGCCCAGATGGGCATAGACCGTGCGCCAGCCGTCCCGGTGGATGATGATGACCGCCAGACCCAGACCGGGCTGGTCAGATCCCACATAGCCCACCCGGCCCGCAGCCGCAGCGCGCACGGGGGCGCCGGCGGTCGCGGCGATGTGGACGCCGTTGTTGCGCTCGCTGACGCCCACCTGGCCGAAGTTTCGGACAATGTCCCCGCGCAGGGGCCACTCGAACATGCCCTGTCCGGTGCTGGCCTCGTTGGGCGGCGGGGCGGCGGGCTGGCCCGAGGGCGGCGGCGGGGGCGGCGGGGGCGGCGCGCCTGTCTCGGGCACCAGCACGCCGCGCGGCGACGGGCCGGTGGCGTAGGGATCGGGGCCGGTGTCCACCGCGCTGTCGGGCAGGACCAGTCCGCGCCCGGCCGAGATGTCGGCCCGCGGCGCCAGGCCGTTCAGGGTGATGAGGGTCTGGACCGGCGTCTGGAACCGGCGCGCGACGCCGGAAATCGTGTCGCCCGGCTGGATGATATAGGTCGCGCCGGGGCTGGCCGGCCCGGACGGAGCCGGGGCGGGCGGGATGTCGCCGGGGCGCGGGCTCGGCAGATAGTCGGGCTGCGGCTGGCCGGTGGGCGGCAGGGGCTGGGCCTCGATGGGCTCATAGGGCGCGGGTGTCGGCTCGTAGGGCGCGACGCCCGGCTGGGGCTGTGGCGCAGGCGCGTTGGGCATGGGCTCGCCCCAGGGAGACTGTTGCGCCGGCGTGCCGGTCGCGGGCCGGGTGGGATAGCGCGGCTCCGACGGATAGGACGCACAGGCCGCCAGCGTCGCCGCCGCACCCGCAATGATCAGCGCCCTGCGCGCCAGAATCGTCCAGCCAGTCATCCCCGCCCTCACCTTCAACTCAGTCGAAATCGTTCGCGGCACCCAACAGCCGGAAAGGCGCCATTTTGGGGCGAAAGGGTTAACGGCGCCAGAGACTTTGCCCCACGGCTCACGTCTCCTTGGCCACGCCTTCCACCAGCGGCACGAAACGCACCTCCAGCAGGCTCTCGCGGCTGAAGGCGCCGTCCTCGTCGGCGGTGTAGCGGTTCAGCATCTGCACCGAGCCGCGCCCCACCGGCGCCACCAGCACCCCGCCGGGCTTCAGCTGGCGCAGCAGATCCCTGGGTTCATGGGGAGAGGCGGCGGTGACCATGATGCGGTCGAAAGGCGCCTGTTCGCGCCAGCCCTCGCCGCCGTCGCCGTGCCGGGTGAAGACATTGTCGACGCCCAGCGCCTTGAGGCGGGCTTCCGCCTCCTTGAGCAGGCTCTTGTAGCGCTCCACCGAATAAACGAACCGCGCCAGCCGACTCAGCACCGCACACTGGTAGCCGCTGCCGGTGCCCACCTCCAGCACCCGATGGCGGGGGCCGACCTGCAGCGCCTGGGTCATCAGGCCCACCACATAGGGCTGGCTGATGGTCTGGGCGCAGTCGATGGGCAGGGCCTGGTCCTCCCACGCCTGCTCGAGGAATTTCTCGTGCACGAAGACCGCGCGGTCCACCGATTCCATGGCCGCCAGCACGCGGGGGTCGGTGACCCCCTGCTGGCGCAGGCTCAGGATCAGCCGTCCGGCGCGGTCGTCTCTCATTCCGCCGCCTTCGCCACCTGCTTCGGCGGCGCGCCGCCCAGCACGCCCTTCAGGTCGTGCAGGCTTTCACGGTGGGTCAGGTCGATGTGCAGGGGCGTGACCGAGATGCGGCCCTCGTCCATGGCCCGCAGGTCGGTGCCCTCGGCGTGCTCCTGTTTGGCGCCCCGGAAACTCATCCAGTAGTAGTCGCGGCCGCGCAGGTCGATGCGCCGCACCGCGTGCATCTCGCCGATGTCGCGAAAGCCCTGGCGCGTCACCTCTACCTGCTTGACCAGCTCGGGCGGCAGGGCCGGGAAGTTCAGGTTCATCACCACCCCGTCGCGCCAGGCCTGGTCCAGCAGCCGGTTGATGATGGCCGGAGCGAATGCCTCGGCGGTCTCCCAGTGGGCCGTCACCTCATCGTGGAAACGCTCCAGCGACTGGCTCAGCGCAATGGAGCGGATGCCGAAGGCCATGCCCTGCAGCGCCCCGGCCACGGTGCCGGAGTAGGAGCAGTCCTCGCCCACATTGTGCCCGCGGTTGACGCCCGACAGCACCAGATCGGGCCGGTGGTCCGCCATCAGGTCATTGACCGCCAGCACCACGCAGTCCGTCGGCGTGCCGGTCACCGAGAAGCGCCGGTCGTTGACCCGGTTGACCCGCAGAGGCTCGGTCAGGGTGATGCCCCGCCCCTTGCCGGACTGCTCGACGGCGGGCGCCACGGTCCAGACGTCGTCGGACAGCTCGCGCGCGATGCGCTCCAGCGCCGCCAGACCCTCGGCCTCGATGCCGTCGTCGTTGGTGAGGAGGATTCTCATGCCGCGCCCACGTGGGTCAGGCCGCCCATGTAAGGCTTCAGAACGTCCGGCACGGCGATCCGCCCGTTCTCGTCCTGATAATTCTCCATCACCGCCACCAGGGTGCGGCCGACCGCGAGGCCGGAGCCGTTCAGGGTGTGGACGAACTCGGTCTTCTTCTCGCCGGCCCGCTTGAAGCGCGCGTCCATGCGCCGGGCCTGGAAGTCGCCGCAGTTGGAGCAGGAGCTGATCTCGCGGAACGTGCCCTGGCTGGGCAGCCAGACCTCCAGATCGAAGGTCTTCATGGCGGAGAAGCCCATGTCGCCCTTGCACAGCAGCATGCGGCGATAGGGCAGGCCCAGCGCCTCCAGCACCGCCTCGGCGCAGCCGGTCATGCGCTCGTGCTCGGCGTCGGAATCCTCGGGCCGGGTGATGGAGACCATCTCCACCTTGGAGAACTGGTGCTGGCGGATCAGCCCGCGCGTATCCCGCCCCGCCGACCCCGCCTCGGCCCGGAAGCACGGCGTCAGGGCGGTGAGGCGCATGGGCGTGGCGAGGTCGTCCTCGGCGAGGATCTGCTCGCGGACGAGATTGGTCAGGGAGACTTCTGCGGTGGGGATCAAGAGCCCTCTTCCCCCTCCCCTGTCATGCATCTCATTGAAGCGAACAATAAAGTCGTTGAACTTATTTATGTGCTGATCAAATTCTGACGCAGCTTGGCCAAAGAAATTGCCTAAATCCTGAAAAAGCTCCGCTGACCAAGAAGTATCTACGCCTCTCGCTGCAGCGGCTTTCGAACTAGCGCCTGCGCGGTCGTTGATCCTGCTCAGCGCCCCAACCAAGGTTGCCTTCTCGCGATCAACAGCGCGCAGAAGGGAAATTTCTGCCTCCGTTTTTCGATAGTCTAACCAGAGCTCAAACAGATCATCTTCGAATTTGGGCAACTGCCCGGTTCCAAACATCGCCTTTTCACCGACGATGTACGGCGGGTTTACTTCCTGATAGCCGTGCTGGTCCGTCTGCATGTCCAGCATGAACTGGCCGATGGCGCGCTCCAGCCGGGCCAGGCCGCCCTTGATCACCGCGAACCGCGCGCCGGACATCTTCGCCGCCGCCTCGAAGTCCAGCAGGCCCATGGCCTCGCCCAGATCGGCATGGTCCTTGGCCGGGCCGGTTCGGCGCGGCTCGCCCCAGGCCTTGACCTCCACATTGCCCGCCTCGTCCTCCCCGTCCGGCACGTCGGCGGCGGCAAGGTTCTTCAGGCCCGCCAGCAGGTCGCGCAGCTCGGCGCCAACCTTGGCCTCGCGCTCGCCCGCCCCGGCGATCACCCCCTTGAAGGTCTCCACCTCGGCCTTCAGGCGCTCGGCCTCGGCCGTGTCGCCCTTGCCCATGGCCGCGCCGATGGCCTTGGATGCCGCGTTGCGTTTGGCCAGCGCCTCCTGCCCCTCGGTCTGGGCGGCGCGCAGGGTCTGGTCCAGCTCAAGGATCTTCGCCACCACGCCGGACGCGTCGTCCACCCCCCGCGCCGACCAGCCCGCCACATAGGCGTCGGGGTTCTCACGGATGGCTCGAATGTCGTGCATGGCGCTCAGTCAGGCAGGGAACGGGAGGAAGGGCGCATCCCTAGCGCCGGGGAAGGATTCCTTCAAACCCCCAGCGCCGTCCTTCTCCCTCCCCGTTCGGGGAGGGCGGTCGGCGCGCAGCGACGGCCGGGTGGGGCGGGCCAGGCGACGGGAGCGCGGCCTTGATGTCCTATCGACCGCGTCGCGGACGCTCGCTGCTTGAGCGCGGCTGCCTTGCCGAGCCGCCCCCACCCGCTTCGCCTTCGGCTCAGCCCCCTCCCCGAACGGGGAGGGGGAGGCAGATCGGCGCGTCCCTCACAGCTTTGCCTTGACGCAGCCGCAATTACCCATCAAAGAGTGCTGCATCGCACAAACGCGATTTCCGGCGCCTCCAGCGCGTGTGGGTCTTTTAGCAAAAGACCTGACTGTAGCAGCAGCCGGCTCCTCAAGATTCATTCGCTGCCCGGACACGCGGGGCGGCGCCCGATCATTCCCGTCGGCCCGCATTTCGCGGACTTCATCGGGATTGGCGGCGCGCGGCCTTCGGCTTTGAGCCCGGCCTGATGCGCGTCGCCGCATGCGAAAGAACCATTTTGACCAAGACCCTTATTCCCTTCGCCGACATGGGCCTGAATCCGGCCCTCCTGCAGGCTTTGACCAGCGAAGGCTATCACACACCCACCCCCATCCAGTCCCAGGCCATCCCGGACGTGATGAAGGGCAAGGACCTGCTGGGCATCGCCCAGACGGGCACCGGCAAGACCGCCGCCTTCGCCCTGCCGATCCTGCACCGGCTGGCGGCCGACCGTAAGGCGCCCATGCCGCGCACGACGCGCGCCCTGATCCTGTCGCCCACCCGCGAACTGGCCAGCCAGATCGCCGACAGCTTCAAGGTCTACGGCGCCAATCTCGGCTTCCGCGTGGCCGTGATCTTCGGCGGCGTGAAGTACGGCGGCCAGGAACGCGCCC
Source organism: Brevundimonas sp. (assembly GCF_046293315.1). Lineage (GTDB taxonomy): Bacteria > Pseudomonadota > Alphaproteobacteria > Caulobacterales > Caulobacteraceae > Brevundimonas. The sequence goes on along the minus strand of NZ_JBKBPF010000001.1, from coordinate 304,536 downwards.
TGCAACAGGGCCTGGACATCCTGGTGGCCACCCCGGGCCGTCTGCTGGACCACGTCCAGCAGAAGACCCTGGACCTGTCGACCACCGAGATCTTCGTCCTCGACGAGGCGGACCAGATGCTGGACCTCGGCTTCGTCAAGCCGATCCGCCAGGTGGTCTCGCGCATGACCGCGCGCCGCCAGAACCTGTTCTTCTCCGCCACCATGCCCACCGAAATCGGCAAGCTGGCCGGCGAGCTGCTCAAGGACCCGGTCAAGGTCCAGGTGACGCCGCAGGCCACCACGGTCGAGCGTATCAACCAGAGCGTCATCATCGTCGAACAGGGCCGCAAGCGCGCCCTGCTGTCGGAGATGTTCGCCGATCCGGCCATGACCCGCTGCCTGGTCTTCACCAAGACCAAGCACGGCGCCGACAAGGTCGCCGCCTATCTTGAGGCCGGCGGCGTCGAGGCCGGCGCCATCCACGGCAACAAGAGCCAGTCCCAGCGCGAGCGGGCCCTGGAAGCCTTCAAGAAGGGCAAGCTGCGGGTGCTGGTCGCCACCGACATCGCCGCGCGCGGCATCGACGTGGACGGCGTCTCGCACGTGGTCAACTTCGAGCTGCCCTTCGTGCCGGAAGCCTATGTGCACCGCATCGGCCGCACCGCGCGCGCCGGCGCCGACGGCTCGGCCGTCAGCTTCTGCGCCCCCGACGAGATGAAGCTGCTGCGCGACATCGAGCGGGTCACACGCCAGAAGCTGAAAAGCTGGGATCGCCGCAACGACAAGGCCCTGGCGGCGCTGGACGCCTCCATCATGGCTGCGGGCGTCGGCAAGAAGGCCACCCTGCCGGACGACGAGCGTCCGCGCGGCGACGGACGCGGCCCCGGCGGCCGCGGCCGCAACCGCGTTCCCCATCGCGACGGCGTGCGTCCCGAAGGCGGCAAGGGCCAGCCCCACCGCCAGCGCCGCGCCAAGCCCGGCGCCGCGTCCGCCGACCGCGCCCAGCCGGAGCGTCCCGCCTATAACCCCATGGCGGGCGAACGCGCCCCCCGACCTGCGGTCGAGGGCGACTTCAAGATGAACCGCCGCGGCCGCAACCGCTCGGGCGCCCGCAAGCCTGAAATGGCGTGATCCCAAGGTAGGGCGGCCATTCACCATCACCGCTGACGAACTGCTAACCAGGGCGCGGCCATCCTGACCGGATGCGCCGCGCCTTTTCTTTTCGCCGCCGTCGGTTCCGACGCCTGAGCGGGATCGAGCGCGGCATGATCGTGGCTGCGGTCGTCGCGGTGGCGGTGATCCTGCGGCCCGACTGGGTGGATGCGGCGCTGAACGCCGACGCGCCGGCGCTGCCCCCCATTGCTGCAGAGCTCGAGACGACGCGGCAGGCCGACATTTCCGGCCACGCTCGCATCGTCGACGGCGACGGTCTGGAGATCGGCGGCCAGCGCATCCGCCTGCACGGCATCGACGCCTTCGAGATGCGCCAGATGTGCGGCGCCAACGCCTGCGGTCAGGCGTCCGCCAACGCGCTACGCCATCTGGTGGGCGGGCGTCCGGTGGACTGTGTCGAGATGGACCGCGACCGGTATGGCCGCAGCGTCGCCGTGTGCCGCGCGGGCGGGCAAGACCTCGGCGCGGCCATGGTCCGTCAGGGCCACGCCGTGGCCTACACCCGCTACTCCCACCGCTATGTGCCGGAAGAGCTGGCCGCCCGCCGCGACAACGCGGGCGCCTGGGCCCATGGCTTCACCCCGCCTGAAGCGTGGCGGCGCGCGTCCTGAGCATGTCAAAAAATTCATCTGACAAATCGGCGTTCGCTGGTATGAGCGCGCCGGCGGGTCGACAGAGCCCGTGATCCATCCGAGACATATGATGACCCGCCTGTCGGATTTCTTCCTGCGCCTCGCCGTCAGTTTCGTTCTGATCGGCGTTTGCCTCGGCTACTGGATGGGGGTGACCCACCAGTTCCTGCTGTCGCCGGTGCATGCCCACATCAACCTGCTCGGCTGGGTGTCCATGTTCCTGTACGGCCTGTTCTACCGCGCCATGCCGCTGGCGGCTGGCGGGCGGCTGCCGATCATCCACGCGGTGCTGGCCAGTGTGGGCCTGCCGCTGATGATGATCGGCCTGACCATCCAGTTGCTGGGCGTGACCAGCCTCATGGCCGCCGTGCCGCCGCTAATGATCGCGGGGCCGACGATGGTCGTGCTGGGCATGGCGGTGTTCGCGGTGATCGTGTTCCGCGCCACCGGCCCGGCGAAGGCCGCCGTCGCCTGAGCGTCAGCGGATCTTCGACCAGTCCAGAACCACCTTGCCCGACTGGCCGGACCGCATGGCTTCAAAGCCTTCCTCGAAGCGGTCGTAGGGCAGCTGGTGGGTGATCAGGGGGGTCAGGTCCAGCCCGGCCTTGAGCAGACCCAGCATCTTGCGCCAGGTGGTGAACATCTCGCGGCCGTAGACGCCCTTGATGGTCAGGGCCTTGAGGATGATGGCGCCCCAGTCGGTCTCCATGGGCTTGGACGGAATGCCCAGCATGGCCATGCCGCCGCCCATGATCAGGGTGTCGACGCACTGCTTGAAGGCGATGGGCGAGCCGGACATCTCCAGCGCCACGTCGAAGCCCACCTTCATGCCCAGCTCGTGGATCACGTCGTGCAGGTCTTCCTTGGTGGTGTTCACCGTGCGCACGCCCGGCGCCACCTTCTGGGCCAGCTCCAGCCGGAAGTCGTTGATGTCGGTCAGCACCACGGTGCGCGCGCCCGCGTTACGAGCCACGGCGGCGGCCATCATGCCGATGGGGCCGGCGCCGGTGACCAGCACGTCCTCGCCCAGCAGGTCGAACTGCTGCGCCGTGTGCACCGCATTGCCGAACGGGTCGAGGATGGCGCCGATCTCCCACGGCACCTCGTCAGGCAGTTCGATGACGTTGAAGGCGGGGGCCACCACGAACTCGGCGAACCCGCCCTGGCGGTTCACGCCGATGCCCCGGGTGGCCGGGTCCAGATGGAAGTGGCCCGCCCGCGCCGCCTCCGAGTTCAGATCGATGACGTGGCCCTCGACCGAGACCCGCTGGCCGATCTTGATGGGACGATCCACGTCCTTGCCCACGGCGACCACCTCGCCGGAGAACTCGTGGCCGGTGATCATGGGGACGGGCACGTTCTTCTGCGACCACTCGTCCCAGTTCCAGATGTGGATGTCGGTGCCGCAGATGGCCGTGCGCTGGACGCGGATCAGCACATCCTCGGGGCCCGCTTCGGGGACGGGCGCGTCGATCAACTCCAGCCCCTCTGCGGGCTTTGTCTTGGCGAGGGCCTTCATGGTCTGGGTCATGTGGTCTTCCTGAGTCCTTGGGTGTCGGTCGGCGGGGTCAGATAACCCCAAGCTCCCTGCCCGCCGTGGTGAAGGCTTCGACCGCCTGGTCGATATGCTCGAAGGTGTGGGCGGCCGACATCTGGGTGCGGATGCGGGCGGCGCCGCGCGGCACGACCGGGAACGAGAACCCGATCACATAGACGCCCAGTTCCAGCATGCGCGCGGCGAAGTCCTGGGCCAGCTTGGCGTCGCCCAGCATCACCGGGATGATCGGATGCTCGCCGGGCAGCAGGTCGAAGCCCGCCTCGGTCATGGCGCCCCGGAACCGCGCGGCGTTGGCGGCCAGTTGCTTGCGCAAGGCGTCGCCCTCGTCGCCCTGGGCGATGCGGATGGCCTCGAGGCTGGAGCCGCACACGGCGGGCGACAGGGCATTGGAGAACAGATAGGGCCGCGCCCGCTGTTTCAGCAGCTGAACCACTTCCGTGGCGGCGCAGATGAAGCCGCCCATGGCCCCGCCCAGCGCCTTGCCGAAGGTGCCGGTGACGAAGTCCACCTTGATCCCGTAATGGGCGTAAGAGCCCCTGCCCTTCTCACCCAGGAACCCCGTGGCGTGGCAGTCGTCCACCATGATCAGGGCGTCATACCTGTCGGCCAGCACGCGGATGTCCTGCAGCCGGGCAATGTAGCCGTCCATGGAGAAGGCGCCGTCGGTGGCGATGATGATGTCGCGGGCCCCGGCGGCGCGGGCCTCCTTCAGCTTCGCCTCCAGCTCGCCCATGTCGGAGTTGGCGAAGCGGTAGCGCCTGGCCTTGCACAGCCGAACCCCGTCGATGATCGAGGCGTGGTTCAGACTGTCGGAGACGATGGCGTCCTCCTCCCCGAACAGCGGCTCGAACAGGCCGCCGTTGGCGTCGAAGGCGGCGGCGAACAGGATGGCGTCCTCGAAGCCCAGATAACCTGCAATGGCGGCCTCCAGTTCCTTGTGGATCTCCAGGGTGCCGCAGATGAATCGCACCGAGGCGGTGCCCGAGCCCCAGCGTTCGGTGGCCGCGATGCCGGCCTGGGCCACACGCTCGTCGCCGCCCAGACCCAGATAGTTGTTGGCGCAGAAGTTCAGCACCTCACGACCGGCCACCGTGATCACCGGCCCCTGGCGCGAGGCGATCACGCGCTCGGGCTTGGTCAGGCCCTGCTCGTCGATGGAGGCCAGTTCGGCGCGGACACGGGTATGGAATTGCGCGGGCATGGGCTCTCCGGGGTCGGGAATTCAGCGATGGGCGCGAGTTACGCCGAATCCGCGCCCAAGGCCACCCGTCCTCATTGAGCCCGCGCGCCGTCCCGGACCGGGCGCAACGGGCTGACCCGCACCTGCCGACCGCAGGGCTGAAGCTCCAGTTCCAGCGGAATGTCCGCCGTGTCGCCGGGGGCCCGGGCGATCACCTCGGCCACCGACGGACAGCGGGTCTCGCCAGCATTCTCCTGCGGCACGGCGCTGTAGGACAGGTCGAAATAAGCCTTGGCGTTGGGCTCCAGCTCCACCGCCCCGGGCGTCTGGCCAGCGCGGAAATAGTTGCCCAACTGCTGGACCGTGCGGACCTGATCAAGATCGTCGCCGTCCGCGTCGCGCAGGATCACGCCCGGATAGCCCCGCACCGAACAGGGCGTCGATCCGGCGTTGGTCAGGGACAGGACCACCTGCCGGTTGCCCGCGCCCGCATCGCCGCCCTCGCGCGCCAGCCGCAGCGCCGGGCCGAGGCACGGCGGGGCCAGGTCCGGGTCCAGGACCTCAATCCCCCCGGCATCGCCGGGCGCGCGCGGCGGCAGCACCGTGTTGGCCGGACGGGAGCAACGCTCCAGCACGACCGAGCCCACGTCGTCGTTCGGGCCTAGCCGGCTGAGGGTGGCGGTCTCCTGATCGCCGCGGGCGGCGGTCCACCATTCCAGGTCCTGCCCGGCGTAGCGCGCCCCGCTGGCCGAGCGGGCGATGTTCAGGGTGTAGGTCTGGCCTTCATAGGTGACCTCGGCGCTGGCGGAGTCCACATAGCGCACGCTCAGCGACCGGCCGCTCTCACAGGCGTAGCTGATCTCCGGCGCCGGCGGCGCGGGCGGCTGCTCGGCCACGGGTACATCATCCACCGCCTCGACCGGCGCCGCCTCGCGCGAACAGGCGGCCGCGCTCAGGGCCAGACAGGACACGGCGATAATGGACAGGGTGGTGCGGGTGGTCATGGACGCCTCCGGTTTGCGCCAAGGTTAACGCTGTTCGCCGGCAAAAGCTCCGCTTGTCGGTCAGGCCGCCGCGGAGGCGACCGATTCATCCTGTGCCCGATCGAGAAAGGCGTGCGCCTCCTCGGGCGTGGTGAAGACATGGTGGGTCCGGTTGGCGAAGCAGAAGTCCATGGTCCGCGCCCAGTGAACGAAGCCGGCGTCGAAGCTGACGAAACAGGTGCGCGCGGCCCGCTTTCCGGCGCCACAGGCCTGGAAGGTTTCCGCCGTCCGCACCACGTCGTCGTGTGATCCGTCCCCGTAGGACTCCCGCAGATCGAGGATGAAGTCGTGGTCCGCCCGTTCGGGCTTCTCGAGCACCAGCGCCAGCAGGGCCCCGTTCAGATCGCGCGCCATGACGTTGAAATCGCACGTCAGGACGACGCGACGACCGGCGTCATCAATCTCGATCCGCGGCTTCATGGTGCGGCCTCGACCCGTCGGACCAGCGACGACAGGCCGTCCAGCATCGCCTTCGCCTCGGGGCCGTCGTCGAAGCCCGTGGTCAGGATCAGCCGCAGGGACCGCACATGGACATCGACCGACGACCAGTCGCGGCGTCCGGCGGCGCCCAGCTTTTCGGTCAGCTCGCACAGGCTGTAGACGGCCCGGTAGAAGGGGCCCGTCTCGAAGAAGCCGGCCGTGCCGGCCAGAGTCGCGGCGATGGGATAGACCGAGGCGAATCCGTCGTCCGCGCGCTCCCGAACGAGAGTTTCCAGACGCTCCACGCCCTGGGTCAGGCCTTCGACGGCGGAGGCGCGCTGCTCGTCCAGGGCCGCATCGGCGGCGGCGACGGCCTCACCGACCTTTTTCCCGCCAGGCAGGCGGATCTGGTCGGCGATGGCGGGCCTGACCTTGAACAGGCGCGCGGTCTTTTCGGATCCGGCGGTCACAGGGCCACCCTTTGCGGCTTGAGAAGCATGTCGATGTCGGACTGATCCATATTGGGCTCAAGCGCGACCCCCACGTGGGCGGACAGATCGCCCGCCCGGCGTCCGGCCATGCCCAGGGGCGGGCCGTAGTTGCGCACCCGGCGATCCGGCCCGACGTAGGTGTCGCACTCGACCCACTCGCGCTGGTCCTTGGTCAGCCACAGGATCCGCTGCAACAGGACCATGGGTGTCAGGGGCTTGGTGACGATGAAGCTGGCGCCGCAGTCCCGGCTCTGGGTCACGAAGCCTTCAGAGGCGTGGGCGGTCAGAATGATCACGGGGGTGTAGGCGCTGGTCTTGGGGCCGTCGCGCCGCATCCAGCGCACGAAATCACAACTGTCTGTGGACGAGGCGCACTCCACCATCACCATGTCCACCGAGCGCCGCTTGATCACAGCCCTGGCGTCGTCCGGCGAAGCGCACTTGATCTGCTCCTTCAGCCCGAAGCCCTGGACGATGGAGCTGAGGATATCGAGCCCCTGCGGGTTGTCGTTGATCAGCAGGGCGGCGGTGCGCTCCAGGTTGATGCGTGTTTCGGGGGAAATGGCTCGGGACATGGCGGGTCAGTCGAACAACATCAGGTCGCCCGAGGGCGGCGGATGAGGGATCGCGGGCGCGGTTTTCCCGTCCAGGGCGGCCCGCATACGCTCCACCAGCCCGCCCAGGGGGGCGGCGATGACGGCGTCCTGGGGCATGTCGCCCTGGGCGACCCGCGCAGTCATGGCGGCCAGGGCGTCCAGATGCTGCACCAGCATGTCCAGGCCCTGGGCGCGAACCAGCGTATCGTGCCGGTCCGCCGACGGCGCGGCCGACAGCAGCGGCGCGAGGGATTCCGCCAGAACGCGGCCGTGGGCCAGTTCTTCCGACAGGGCGGCCATGAAGCGGGCGTCGGCGCTCATCAGAACAGCTCCAGTTCGCCGGAATCGGCGGCAGCCGGCGGCGGCACACGACGCTCCACGGGACGGTCGCTGACCGACTTCTGCAGGGCGCGGCCGCTGTGGGGCCAGAACTGGACCCGGCGGGCCCCGTGTCCGCGCAGGCTCGCGGCGATGATCGGAATCCCCTCATCAGCGAGGAATTTCTCGGCGAACGTCGCATTGGCCACGCCCACATCGGCGAGGCCGTCGAACATGCGTCCGCCGCCGAACAGCTTGGCCTCCAGCCGCTCGCGACGACCGCCTGCGGACAGGACGCCGTTGATCAGCACTTCCATGGCGTAGGCGCCGTAGCGGCGTCCCTCGTCCGCGCCGTCGGTGCGGCCCGACGGCAGCAGGAAGTGATTCATGCCGCCGATCCGCGCGACCGGGTCGCGCAGGCACATGGCCACGCACGATCCGAGGATCGTGGTCAGCATCACCTCCGGATCGCCGGTGATCAGGTGCTCGCCCTGGCCCACATGCAGACGCACCGAGGCCTGGGGTTCGATGACATTCGCTGCGGCCGTCATGTCAGAGGACCGAAGACGCCCTCGATCTTCTCCTTCAGCTGCCCGGCGGTGAAGGGTTTCACGAGGTAGTTGTTGACGCCGAACTGCACGGCGCGCTGCACCAGCTCCTTGTCGGCGCGGCCGGTGAGCATGATGAAAGCCGCCTTGCTGGTCGGAGGATGCGCGCGAATGGCGCGCAGCAGTCCAAGCCCGTCCAGGTTCGGCATGTTGAAGTCCGAAATGACCAGGTGCGCGGGCTGGGCGATCATGGCGCGCAGGGCTTCCTCGCCGTCGTTGGCCTCGCGAAGGCTGACCACGCCGATCTGCTGCAGGCTGGCGCGGATCAGGCTGCGCATGGTCAGCTGGTCGTCCACGATCAGGGTCTGGATGGCGGAAGCGGCAGGCATATCAATGAACCTCTGAGGGCTTGGTAGCGGCGGAGGCCGAGGCGAGTTCGAGAATGGCGGGGCCCATGCGTGAAAGGGGCAATTGGCGCTCCACAGCGCCTATTTCGTAAGCGGCCCGTGGCATGCCGTAGACGACGCTGCTGGCCTGATCCTGGCCGAGGGTGCGGGCGCCGGCCTTGCGCAAGGCCAACAGCCCTTCGGCGCCGTCCTTGCCCATGCCGGTCAGCAGGGCGGCGACCACGTGCATGTCCAGCCGCGCCACGGATTGGAACAGCACATCCACCGAGGGACGGTGGCCGCTGACCGTGTCCGCCACCCGAAGGCGGCATCGCGGCGGCGCGCCTCGCGTGACTTCCATGTGCGCCACGCCTCCGGGCGCCAGGAGGACGTGGCCCGGCATGAGGGCGTCGCCGTCCTCGGCTTCCTTGACCGAAGGGGCGCACAGCTTGTCCAGGCGCGCCGCAAAGCTCTTGGTGAAGGTCACCGGCATGTGCTGGGTGATGACCGTGGGCGGGCAGTTGGCCGGGAAGGAGGACAGCAGGGTGATCAGCGCCTCGACCCCGCCGGTCGAGGCCCCCAGAGCCACAATGGCGTTCGATCGGGGGCGCCAGCCGGCGTCCACCGACGGTCCCCGCGCTTCTCCGCCGGCTCGAACACGGGCGCCCGCCGCGACCTTCACCCGTTGGGCCAGATCGGAGAAAGCTTCCATGGCCGTGACCCCGGCCGAGGGCTTGCCCACGGCGTCCACGGCCCCCAGCTCCAGCGCCGCCAGGGTCACCTCGGCGCCCGCCTGGGTCAGGGTCGAGACCATCACCACCGGCATGGGCCGCAGGCGCATGATCTTCTCGAGGAACTCCAGCCCGTTCATGTTGGGCATCTCGACGTCGAGGGTGATGACGTCGGGGTTCAGGCGCTTGATGGCCTCGCGGGCTTCCAGCGGATCGCCCGCCGTGCCCAGCACCTCGATCTCCGGATCGCGCTTGAGGGCGGCCGAGATCAGGCCGCGCATGGTCGGCGAGTCGTCCACCACCAGGACCTTCACGGTCATGACAGGGCCTCGTAGGTGGTCAGGCCGCTGGTGCGCAGGCGCGCAGTCGCGGGTCCTGAAACACGTTCGGAGTGGCCGATGTAGAGGGTGCCGCCGGGTTGCATCATGGGCAGGAAGCGGCTCCAGACGGTTTCCTGGGTCTGGTCGTCGAAATAGATCACCACGTTGCGGCAGAAGATCACGTCGAACTTGCCCTTCATGGGCCAGTCGCCGATCAGGTTCAGCGGGTTGAACGACACCAGCCGCCGCAACTCGGGCGCCACCGCGTACAGCATGCGGTCGCCGCCACTTTCTCGCTTGAACCAGCGATTGCGCAGGGTGTCGGGCACGGGCTCGAGCGCCTCGGCGGAATAGAGCCCCCGGCGGCCTTCAGCGACCATGTTCGGATCGATGTCGGTGGCCAGGATGCGCACATCCAGCTTCGCCGCCTCGGGCAAGGCCGACAGCACGGTCAGCGCCATGGAATAGGGTTCCTGCCCGTTCGAGCAGGCGGCGGACCACAGGCGCACTCGCCCGCCCTGACGCGCCCGCTCGGCCAGGGCCGGCATGACCTTGTCGCGCAGGTGATCGAAATGGTGGGGCTCGCGGTAGAAGCGCGTGACGTTGGTGGTCAGGGCCGCGAACATGGCCTGACGCTCGTCCACGCCCTCGGCGCCGTCGATCAGGGCGCAATAGTCACGGAAACTGCGCAGGCCCAGCGTACGCAGCCGCTTGGCCAGGCGCGAATAGACCAGGGCCGCCTTGGCTTCGGTCAGGGCGATGCCGGCATGGGAATGCAGCACCTGGGCGATGTGGCGGAAATCCTCGGCGGTGAAGGCGAACTCGCCCTGCACCAGCGAGGTGTCCTTCGCCGGGCGCACCCTGTCGGCGGTCGGGGTCATGCTGCTTCGGCCTCGGGCTCGGTCGGCAGGATACGGTCGAGCGCAATCAGGCTGATCATCCGGCCGTCAATGGCGAAGATGCCCTTCACGAACGCCTTCACCTCATCGGCCGCCACGTCGGGCGTGGGCTGAACCTGATCGTCGGTGAGCTGCAGGATGTCGGACACCGCGTCGACCAGCAGGCCGATGGTCCTTTCGCGGATGTGCACGACCATGATGACATGGCGGGCGCTGGGCTCGGTCACGCCCAAGCCGAACCGGCCGGACAGATCGATGATCGGCAGCACGGCGCCGCGAAGGTTGATGACGCCCTTCATGTATCCGGGCGTACGCGGCAGCGGTGTGGCGGGGGTCCAGCCGCGGATCTCCCGCACGGCCATGATGTCCACGCAGAACTCCTGTTCGCCGATACGGAAGGCGATCAGTTCGCGTCGGGCGCCGGTCTGGATGTTGGCTTCTGTCATGGATCAGCTCGCGAGCTTGAGGTCGGGTTTGCGCACCGAACGGCGCGTGTTCGAGACGAGGGCGTCGATGTCGAGAATCAGGGCCACGCGGCCGTCACCGAGAATGGTGGCGGCGGCCACGCCGTCGATGGCCTGGTAGTTGGTTTCGAGGCTCTTGATGACCACCTGGCGCTGGCCCTGGATGGCGTCCACCAGCAGGGCGGCCTTGGCGCCCCCTTCGGCCTCGACGATCACGGCCACGCCGGTCGAGGCCGGCTCCGGCCCCGTGCCGAAGCCCAGGGTCGCGGCCACGTCCACCAGCGGGACGAACTCGTCGCGGAAGCGGATCACCGGCGTATGGCCGCCGACCCGATGGATGTCCTCGGCTCGGGGCGTCAGGCTCTCGACGATGGCCGCCAGGGGCGCGACCAGGGTCTGGTCGGCGCTCGACACCACCATGCCGTCCAGCACGGCCAGCGTCAGCGGCAGGCTCATGGTGAAGGTCGAGCCTTCACCGGGCTTGCTGGTGATCGCGATGCGACCGCCGAGGGACTGGATGGAGCGCTTGACCACGTCCATGCCCACACCCCGCCCGGAGACGTCGGAAATGGTTTCGGCGGTCGAGAAGCCGGGCATGAAGATGAGATTGTCGATCTGTTCGTCGGTCAGCTGGGCGTCCGGCTCGACCAGACCCTTTTCCACGGCGATGCCCAGCACGCGTTCGCGGTTGATGCCCGCCCCGTCGTCGGAAATCTCGATGACGATGCGGCCCGAGCGGTGCAGGGCGGCCAGGCGCACCTGACCCTCCGCAGGCTTGCCGGCCGCGATGCGCTTCTCGGGCTTCTCCAGCCCGTGGTCGATGGCGTTGCGCAGCATGTGAGTGATGGGTTCGGCCAGTCGCTCGACGACGGTCTTGTCCACCTCTGTGGCCTCGCCCTCGGTGACCAGACGGACCTGCTTGCCGGTCATCTGCGCGACTTCACGCACCAGCCGCGGCATGCGCTGGAACACCGACTTCACCGGCTGGGCGCGGATGGCCATGACGCTGTCCTGGATCTCCCGGGTCAGGAGTTCCAGATCCTCGAGCCCCTGCCCCACGCCGGTGGCCCGGACCATGGCGGTCTCGCTGACGCGCTGGGCCAGCACGGCCTGCTGGATCACCAGTTCGCCCACCAGATTGATGAGGCGATCGACCCGATCCAGATCGACGCGGATGGTCGCCGGGGCCTGGATAGCGGGCGCGTTGGCGGCCGCGTCCGGCGCGACCGGCGGCGCCTTGGCCTCTGGCGCAGGACTCGCGATCATGGGTTCCGGGGCGAATGGGGGTGCGGGGGCGGCCGGCTCGACCGGCGCTTCCACCGGCGCCTGGGCGGCGGCCAGCAGGGCGGCGATGTCCAGATCGGGCACGGGGGCGGCGGCGACCGGGGCCGGCGGCTCGGACCCGGCGTCCGACCCGTCGCGCAGGACGGCCAGATCGCAGTCGCCGTCGACGAACTCGAACACTTCACGGATCGCCGCCTCGTCGACCGCGCCGTTCAGGCGGATGGTCCAGGTCAGGCAACCCTCTTCCGGCTCCAGGGCGTCAAGGGTGGGCACGCCGCCGGCGTCGATCTCCACGACGGCGTCGCCCAGCCGCACGAGCTCCCGCAGCAGCAGGCCGGCGTCATTGGCCTTGGCGTACAGGGCAGCGTTGGGCTGGAAGATCACTTTCCATTCGCCGTCGCCAGAGGACGCCGAGGCGGGCGACAGATCCATCGGATCGAACTGGACCGGCTTGAAACCGAACTCGTCCTCGTCGGCGTCACCCGCCGGGGCGGCGGGGACGGCGTCGCCGTGAGTCAGGGCCTCCAGCTCGGCCACCAGGCCCGCCGAGCGGGCCTCGTCCACCGGGGCGCCGGCGCCGCGGGCGGCGGCCACATGGTCGTTCAGCACGTCGGAGGCGCGCAGCAGGGTCTTGATGGTGGCGTCGTCGCAGGGCTTCCGGCCCGCGCGCAGTTCATCCATCAGCGTCTCGAAGACGTGGGCGAAGCGCACCAGCGCCTCCATGCCGAAGGCCCCGGCGCCGCCCTTGACCGAGTGCACCGCGCGGAACACCGCGTTGATGGTCTCGTCGTCGCCTTCACCGTTCTCGAGCGCCAGCAGGCCGGCTTCCAGATCGGCGAGCAGCTCCTCGCACTCCTGGAAGAAGGTCGCCTTGATCGCCTCGAAGGGGTCTTCGGTCATCTTGCGCTCCTGCTCAGGCCGCGACCCGGCGAACCGCGTCCACCAGCTTGACGGGATCGAACGGCTTGACGATCCAGCCGGTCGCCCCCGCATCGCGGGCGCGCTGCTTCTTGGCCGCGTCGCTTTCGGTGGTCAGAACCAGAACGGGCGTGCCGCGATATTCGGGATCGGCGCGCATGCCCTCGATGAAGCCGAAACCGTCCATGCGCGGCATGTTGATGTCGGTGATGACCACATCGGCGCCGTGCGCCTTCAGGGTCTCCAGCCCATGCACGCCATCCTCGGCCTGGATGACGTTATAGCCAGCGTCCTTGAGAGCCATCATCAGCATGTCGCGCATGGTGCGCGAGTCATCGACGGTCAATACGGTTTTCATCCTGTCGCCCCAACGAGATCAGTGTTCAGGTCTGGGCAGCCATAGGCCGCCAGTTGTTCGGTCAGGGCGTCAGAAACGGGCGCCAGCGTCAGCGCCTTTCCGTCCAGGGCCCAGGTCTTGCTCGCGCTGATCAGCACCTGCAGACACAGGCCGCCGATCCGCTCCACCTCGCCGCCGTCCAGGGTGACGTCCGACCCACGCAGGGCCAGAAGGTCATCCCGGAGCGGGGCGGCGGCGGTGATGTCCAGCAACGCCGGCAGGCGCACGGCCGTCATCAGAACTCCTCCCAGCCGTCTTCGGCGGCCACAGTCTCGAGCTTGCGGGCCGCGCCGCCGGCGCCCATGGCCTTGAGGGCCGTGACGGTGCGCTGGACGGGCGAGGGCTTGGCGGCGGGCTTGTGCGCGGCAGGCGCCGGAGCCGGAGCCCTGCGCCCCCCCCGCTCCTCGATCTCGAAGCGCGAGACCGACTCGTTCAGCGCATCCGCTTCCTGGGCCAGCGAATGGCTGGCGGCGGTGGATTGCTCGACCATGGCGGCGTTCTGCTGGGTCACCTGGTCCATCTGGTTGACGGCGGTGTTGACCTGCTGGAGGCCGGTGGCCTGCTCCTGGGCGGACGCGGAGATCTCGGTGATCAGGCCGTCGATTTCGGCGACACGTTCCACGATCCGGTTGAGGGCCTCGCCGGTCTGACCGACCAGGTTGACGCCGGCGCCGACCTGGGTGCCCGAGGACGAGATCAGGGTCTTGATCTCCTTGGCCGCGTCGGCCGAGCGCTGGGCCAGGGCCCGCACTTCGGACGCCACCACCGCGAAGCCGCGACCGGCGTCACCAGCCCGCGCCGCCTCGACCCCGGCGTTCAGGGCCAGCAGGTTGGTCTGGAAGGCGATCTCGTCGATCACGCCGATGATCTGGCTGATCTGGGTGGAGGACTGTTCGATGGCGCTCATGGCGCCGACGGCGTCACGGACGATCTCGCCGCTCTTCTCGGCGTCGCCGCGCGCGGCCATCACCACGTCGGAGCACTGCTTGGCGCCGGAGGCGGTCTTGCGGACTGTGGCGGTGATCTGGTCCAGGGCGGCGGCGGTCTCTTCCAGGCTGGCGGCCTGCTGCTCGGTGCGGCGCGACAGGTCGTCGGCGGCCTGGCTGATCTCGCCGGCTCCCGAGCGGATGGCGGCCACATTGCTGACCACGGTGGTCATGGCGTCCTTCAGCTGGCCCATGGCCGCGTTGAAGTCGCTCTGCAGCTTCAGATACTCCTCGGGGAAGGTCTGGGTCAGGCGATAGGTCAGGTTGCCCTTGCTCAGTTGTTCCAGACCCTCGGCCAGGGCGTCGACCACGGCGGCCTGCTGGCGAGCGGCCTCGGCGCGTTCGGCCTCGGCGCGGGCCCGCTCGGCGTCGCTCATGCGGCGCTGGTCGGCGGCTTCGCCTTCCAGACGATCATTGGCGATGGCGGCGTCCTTGAAGGCCAGGACGGCGGCCGACATGTCGCCGATCTCGTCCTTGCGGCCGGCGCCCGGCACTTCGACGGTCTTGTCGCCGCCGGCGAGCTTGCGCATGACCGTGGTCATGTTCACCACCGGCTTGGCTATGCTGCGGGTCATCAGCAGACCCAAGCCTGCCGCGATCAGAGCAGCCAGAGAGATGCCTCCAATCAGCACCATCTGGGCCATGGAGCTGGCGTGGTTTTGACGAGCTTGGGCCGCCTCCAGGTGAGCCTGTTCAATAACAAGCAGGGCGTCCAAGCCTTCTTCCGCCGGGTCAATGTAGGTATCGGCCACGCCCTCGCGGCCCACCATGGCGAACGCCTGGCCTACGGTGGCGGGATCCGCGCGCAGGGCCTGACCGACCTCGACCACATTAACGTGCCAGGCGTCGACGGCGGCCTCGGTCTGGGTCAGGAGCTCCAGAACTTCAGGATACTGGGAGGATCGCTCGGCCACCAGGTTGAGTTTCTCCAGAAACCTCGCCCGGTGAGAGGCCACCCGCTCGATGTAGTAGGGCTCACCAGAGAGCAGATAGCCCCGGTAGGCGTTTTCCTGGCGCGACAGATAGAACTGCGCTTCCGTCGTGGCGCGGAGGTTCTGGTTGGCGGCGCCCCGGGCGTCCTGGGCGTTTTCGAGCTCCACCACGTTCAGGAAGACCGTCGTGCCCATGGCTGCGATGACGAGCACCACCGCAGCGAAGGCAAGGGCCAGCTTATGACCGATCTTGATGTTGTTCAGGTTCACGGGAAGGGCCTTTCAGAAGGGCTTCAAGCGGGGGCGCCGCCGGGTCTCGGGTTTCAGAAGGAAACGGTTAGAGCGGCCACGAGGCGGCCGTCGTAGGCAGGGCTGCGGAAGTGGGCGTCGGTGTCGTACCAGCGCACATCCAGCGCCAGATTGTCGGTCAGGTCGTGGTTCACGCCCACGTTCCAGGCGTTGTAGTCCGCGCCGTTCTCGGCCATGCGGTTGGCGAAGGCGGCGCTGACGGTGGTGGCGGCGGACACATTCACCGCGCCGTTAAGCTCGATCCACCAGGCCTCTTCCGTGGCCGCGAAACCGTCGGGGGTGTAGTTGACGCGCAGGCGGGTGTTCACCGCGCCGATCCGGCGGGACACGTCCGTCTGGACTTCAAAGAAGTTGCTGTCGATACCGGAGCGGGTGCCCGGCAGGTCCCGGTTCACAACCGAGAAATTCAGGCCGTTGCCGGCCCAGCGGGTCCGGTAGCCGAGCGAGGTGACGATCTCGGCGTTCGAACCCTGCGACAGGTCCGCGCTGGAAACCCACACCTTGCCGTAGAACGCGCCGCGGGTGGCCTGGACGCCCGCGAAGATGCTGGGGTCACCGTCGCTTTTGCCCAGGCCTTTCCCGACGTATTCCGTCGCGACGCCGACTTCGCCGGACCATTGGATGGCGGGGGCAGTCGTCTGTGCTTCGGCGGCATTGGGGGAAAGCGCCGAAACAAAGACTGCCGATATGGCCGCAATACAGGCGGCGCCAGAATACGTCTTCTTCAAAATCAACCTCACTTAGCGTTCTACTTGTGAAATGTGGACTTGGTGCAAAATATACGCGCTTTACAGTTGACACTTAACGCGAGCAGTCCTTACCAAATTCGAAATAGCAGCGCTCTACGGCCAAGGCTGTGACCCAAAATGGGTCCTTGCGAATGACTTTCGACACCGGTGTCATCACTTATGCTGTGGGAAAACATCGTTACCCAGTCTAAGCCGCTTCGATGGACAGGCGGCGGATGACCCAGGGCGAAACGACACCGGCGTCCGCATTGGAGACAACTGTCCGCTATACTCTACCGCCCGAACTTGTCGCGGTTCTGAACGCGTCCCCCGACATCCAGGTGCTGCTGGCGCCGGACCAGACCGTGCTGTTCGCAAACACCGCCTATCAGTCGGCCACCCCGCCTGCGGCCGGTCCTCTCGTCGGCCATTCCCTGGCCGACAGCCTGCTGGGACGCGACGCCCGACGCGCGACCAGTCGCCGCGTCATCCTGGACGCCGTCCGCCGCGCGCTGACCACCGGCGAGGTCGTCCAGCCGCCCGTGTTTCGCTATGACATCCAGAACGATCCCGCCCAGGCGCCGCGCGAAGCCTGGTGGCGGCTGTGCGCCTCGCCGTTCGAGCTCCAGGGCAGCCCCTGTCTGCTGGTGACGGCGGCCATCACCATGGGCCGGGGCGCCGGCGAGGATTCGGTCACGTCCCCTGACGGCGAACCGGGCGGCGCGTTGCTCTGGGCGGAGCGGCGGCGTCTGAGCCAGATGTTCGAGCAAACCTCGGACATGATGGCGCTGCTGGTGGGCCCTGACCTCGTGTTCGAATTGATCAATCCGGCCCTGCAGCGGGCCCTGGGCGACCGGCGGTTGCTCGGCCGATCCGTGCGCGACATCGTGCAGGCCGAACAGGGGCGAGAACTCGTACGCCGGCTGGACGAGGTGCGGGCCTCGGGCCTGCCCTTCAGGACAGGCGCGCAACCCCTCCGCCTGACGCCCGAAGCCGAAGAGGATCACTTCCTCGATCTGACCCTTCAGCCCCTCAGCAATGAAGACGGCAAGGTCGAGGCCATCTTCTGCCGCGGCCAGGACGTGACCGAACAGGTGCGGGCCCAGGCCGTGCAGCGGTTCCTCCGGGAGGAACTGGCCCACCGTCAGGGCAACATCCTCGCCGTGGTGCTGGCCATCGCCGAACAGGCTGCGGCGCAGACCACCTCGCTGGAGCGGTTTCGAACCACCTTTGCGGGGCGGCTTTCAGCGGTCGCAGCGGTGAACTGCCTGCTGAACCGCCATGGCCCGGATGTGTCGTTGGCGGACATTTTTTCGGCGGTCGCGCGTCCCCTTCGTGAGCGACATGCTGTAAGCGGATCCGGCCGCACCGCCACGCTTACGCCCAAAGCCGCGATTACCCTGGGATTGATGTTCCATGAACTGCTTCAAGTATCCGGCATCGACGCGACGCCGGGTTCGACAAGGCCGCGAATCCGTGCACACCAGCGCGCCGGGCGCCTTCATCTGATCTGGATGGCGCCCGACCCGGTTGATTTCGGTGAGGACGCGGACAACTTCGCCCGTCGCCTGATCGATCACGCCGTCCGCCATGAGTTCGGCGGCAGTTGGGTCATTCTCCGCCGCAAAAAGGGCGCGGCGATTTGTTTCGAGTTTCCGCTTACCCATTCCGCCTGGACCCGGTCCGGCGCGGTCGCATGAACTGAGGGGGCCCATGCGTATTCTGGTGGTCGAAGATGAGACCCTGGTGCTGTTCACCCTCGAGGCTGAGCTGACACGCGCAGGGTTCCAGGTGGTCATGGCCAGCGACCCCGCCGGCGCGCGCGCGCGCCTGGACGAAGAGGGGCCCGATCTTTGCGGGTTGGTGGTGGACCTCAACCTGTCTGCAGAGGAAACCGGGTTCGACGTGTCGCGTCATGCGCGGACGGTCAATCCGGACATCGCCGTCATCTACATCTCCGGCAATGACCCAAGTCAGTGGGAGGACCAGGGCGTGAAGGACAGCGTCTTCTTCGCCAAGCCGATCCTGTCGGCCGAGGTGGCGAAAGCCCTGAAAGCCTGCATCGGCTAGACGGCGGAGTCGTCGTCGCTATCGATCATTCTTTCGATCGTCACATGGCTGACCGCAGCCAGGCGAATGAACTTGTCGATCACGAAGCGGCTGTCGGGAAAAGCCCGGGGCGTGACGGTCAGCAACTGTCCCGAACGCTTCACCAGGCCGTCTTCGATCAGGTCATTGACCTTGCGCCGCACCGTTTCCCGCGGAATCCCGGTGGAATCCGCAATCGAGCGGATGTTGGTCCACAGGGTCGGCAGGGTGTCCAGCTCCCCGGACAGAACCTGCTCGGACGGCAGGTCGGCGAAACCCCGCGCCATGGCACTGCGAAGCATTATTACAAGCAACACGAGCTGGCGATCCAGGTCATTGGCCTGACGCCGCGAAACAATGAGATAGTCAGTTAACGCCGATAACAAAGCCGGTGCGACGCGGCTGTAGTTCTTCCGAATGCGTGCTTCCGTCGGCGCCGGCATTCCTCACCCTGAACAGCTTCCCGAATAACAGGAATGCACATTCTGCGTGCATTTGCACCCTTCCCAACTTCATTATTGCGTGAGAACAATTCTCATCATGGCGTTATTGACTGTTTTCAGGTCAGGTAACCGGTGGACAATGTTACGCGGAGCGCAGGGGTTGGCGCCGCGTGGCCGGACGCTTTATGCCAGCGGACAATCAGTGATCGTCCGCCGAGGCGCGGGCGCGATGGGAGACCGACCGTCATGACTCATGCCCGATCCGGCGCGCCAGCGGGCTACATGCCCGGCTTCGGCAACCATGTGGCCACAGAAGCGGTCGACGGCGCCCTGCCCCAGGGCCGCAACTCGCCGCAGAAGGCGCCCTTCGGCCTCTACGCCGAACAGCTGTCCGGCACGGCCTTCACCGCCCCGCGCCACGCCAACCGCCGCTCCTGGTTGTACCGGCTGCGGCCCAGCGCCAACCACGGCGCCTATGCCGCCTATGACGGCGGCCGCCTGATCCGCACGGGGCCCTTCACCGAACAGCCGCCGACGCCCAACCGGCTGCGCTGGGATCCCCTGCCCCTGCCCGAGGCCCCCACCGACTGGGTGGACGGGCTGGCCACCTATGTGGGCAACGGCGACGCAGCGGCCACCGCCGGTATCGGCGTGCACCTGTACGCCGCCAACACGTCCATGACCGACCGGGTGTTCTACAACGCCGACGGCGAGCTGCTGATCGTGCCCCAGCACGGCGCCCTGGACCTGTTCACCGAGATGGGCCGTATCACGGCCGGTCCCGGCGAGATCGTGGTCATCCCGCGCGGCGTGCGGTTCCGCGTCGACCTGCCGGACGGCCAGGCCCGCGGCTATGTGTGCGAGAACTATGGCGAGCCGTTCCGCCTGCCCGACCTGGGCCCCATCGGCGCCAACGGCCTGGCCAATCCCCGCGACTTCCTGACCCCCGTGGCCTGGTTCGAGGACGCGGACCGCCCGGTGCAGATGATCCAGAAATTCCTCGGCGGCCTGTGGGCCACCCAGCTGGATCACTCGCCGCTGGACGTGGTCGCCTGGCACGGCAATCACGCGCCGTACAAATACGACCTGGCCCACTTCAACACCATCAACACGGTCAGCTTCGACCACCCTGACCCGTCCATCTTCACGGTGCTGACCAGCCCGTCGGACACGCCCGGCGTGGCCAACTGCGACTTCGCCATCTTCCCGCCCCGCTGGATGGTGGCCGAGGACACCTTCCGCCCGCCGTGGTTCCACAGGAACGTCATGAGCGAGTTCATGGGCCTGATCCACGGCGAATACGACGCCAAGGAAGGCGGCGGCTTCGCCCCCGGCGGCGCCTCCCTGCACAACTGCATGAGCGGCCATGGCCCCGACCAGGCCGCCTATGACAAGGCGATCAAGGCGGACCTGAAACCCCACAAGATCGACAACACCCTCGCCTTCATGTTCGAGAGCCGCTGGGTCTTCCGCCCCACATCATGGGCCGTCGAAACCCCGGCCATGCAGCTGGACTACGACGACGTCTGGACGGGGTTCGAAAAGGGCAAGGTGGGGTAGGGCTTAGGGCCCGGGATGCCTGCTGCCCACCCGGTGCGGACATGTTGCGTGCGTCAGAAAGGCGCTGGCATCCGGCGCTCCACCGTGATTTCAGGGGAGAATGGGTTTGAAAAGACAACGCTCGTGACGGCCTGCCCCCTGTTTCCCAGCCACACCTCCGTCGATGCATCTCGTCTCGTCACCGCCCATGCAGGAAGTCTGGCAAGCTCCTGCACGATCATCTGATCGCCCTCACACAGGCTGGAGCCGGTGCTGTCCGTGCACGAGAACTGAACCTCGGCATCGCCGCTGCGAACATCAGCGAGATGACGCAGGGCGTCGAGCGCCTCCTCAACCGGTAGGCCGGGGTTCACGTGAACGAATTCGCCGTCTGCACACCCGGCGTCTGACGGCATCGCCACTTCAGTTATGGGATAGGCGCGTTCGAAGACTGCAGCGTCCTCCGGGCTGTCTGGTGCGGGGCGCCGAAAAGCGGCCTTCCAGCGCTGGCGAACACAGCCGCTCGACTGCTGCGAAGCCCGCTCGACCAGATCCACATCGACAATGCCGGGCGTAGGGGGACCGGCGAAAGTCGGAAATTCCACCGCCTCGATCACGTTGTGATCGCGTCCTGACAGAACGAGCTCGCCGGCGGCCTCGGGCGGCAAACCTTCGAGAGACGCTATAGTGGGCGCAGCTTGCGCTGAGCCAATCAGCGCCGCCCAAGTCAGTGCAAGAACGAGCATCTCACCAATCCTGAACCCGAGAGAGATTTGGCTTCGAGGCATCAGAGTACGGCGCCCGATGCCCGATCACCACCCCGGGCGCTGAACGCGCTCGTCGGCGCACAGGGAGAGCGCCCGCCCCGACCTCCGCCCTAAACCTGCCCGACCGTCTTCAGCCGCGCCTTGGGATGCACCTCGTTCTGGCTCATCACCACGGTCTGGCCGCGGAAGCGTTCGATGATGGAGCGCACATAGGGGCGGATCATGGGGCCGGTCAGAAGCACCGCCGCCTCGCCGCCCATGGCCGCGCGCTCGAACACGTCGCGCACCTGACGGATGAAGTCCTGCAGCCGTGACGGCGCCATGGCCAACTGCTTGTCCTCGCCCTGCCCCACCAGACTCTCGGCGAAGGCCTGCTCCCACTCGGGGCTCAGGGTGATGATGGGCAGGGCGCCGTCGTCGCCCTTGTGCTGCCAGCACAGCTGACGGGCCAGACGGCTGCGCACGTGCTCCACCAGCTGGGTGACCGAGTTGGTGTGCGGCGCCGCCTCGGCCAGTCCCTCGAGGATGGCGGGCAGATCGCGGATCGACACCCGCTCGCGCAGCAGGGTCTGCAGCACCCTCTGCAGGGTGGTGACGGTGACCACCGAGGGGATCAGCTCCTCCACCAGCTTCTTCTCTTCCTCGCCCAGCTCCTTCAGCAGCTTCTGAACCTCGGCATAGGACAGCAGCTCGGCCATGTTCTCCTTGAGGATCTCGGTCAGGTGCGTGGTCAGGACCGTGGACGGATCGACGATGGTGTAGCCCCGGAACGTCGCCTCTTCCCTCAGCGACTCGTCGATCCAGGTGGCCGGAAGGTTGAAAGCCGGCTCACGCGTGTGCTCTCCCGGAATCTCCACCTGTCGCCCGGCCGGGTCCATGGCCATCAGCTGGCCCAGACGGACCTCCCCCGCGCCGGCCTCCATCTCCTTGATGCGGATGGCGTAGCCCTGGGTGGCCAGACGCATGTTGTCGAGGATGCGCACCGCGGGCATGACGAAGCCGAACTCCTGGGCCAGCGACCGGCGCAGGGCGCGGATCTGGTCGGTCAGGCGCCGGCCCTCCAGATCGTTGATCAGGCTCAGCAGGGAATAGCCCAGCTCGATCTTGACCTCGTCGATGGTCAGGGCGGTGGAGATGGGCTCTTCCACGGCCTCGGCCGGGCCTTCCGAGACCACCTCGACCACCTCGGGCCGCAGCCGGTTTCGCCCCCGTCGCCAGGCCAGATAGCCGGCGCCCCCAGACAGCACCGCGAACGGCAGCAGCGGCATGCCCGGGATCAGACCGATGAAGCCCGACGCCGCCGACACCATGCCCAGGGCCACCGGGTTCATGGCCATCTGGGACACCAGCGCCTTGTCCGCCGACCCCTCGACCCCGGCCTTGGACACCAGGAAGCCCGCGGCGATGGACACGATCAGCGCCGGCACCTGGGTCACCAGACCATCGCCCACGGCCAGCAGGATGTAGCTGGACGCCGCGTCGCCGGCCGACATGCCGTGCTGCACGATGCCGATCAGCAGGCCGCCGATGACGGTGATGAAGGTGATGATCAGGCCCGCCACGGCGTCGCCGCGCACGAATTTCGAGGCGCCGTCCATGGCCCCGAAGAAGGTGGACTCCTGCTCCAGCTCCTTGCGCCGCGACCGGGCGGTGTTCTCGTCGATCAGGCCCGACGACAGGTCCGCGTCGATGGCCATCTGCTTGCCCGGCATGGAGTCCAGGGTGAAGCGGGCCGAGACCTCGGCGATGCGGGTCGAGCCCTTGGTGATGACCACGAAATTCACCACCAGCAGGATGGCGAAGATGATCACCCCGATGATGAAGCTGCCGCCCATCATCAGGGCGCCGAACGCCTCGATCACCTGGCCCGCGCTGGCGGTGCCCTCGTGGCCGTAGCTGAGGATCAGGCGGGTCGAGGCCAGGTTCAGCCCTAGCCGGTACAGCGTCACCACCAGCAGGACCGTGGGGAAGACCGCGAAGTCCAGCGGCTTCTTGATCAGCAGGGCCGTCATCAGGACCAGCACCGAGCCGATGATCGAGATGGCCAGCAACAGGTCCAGGATGAAGCTGTTCATCGGGATGATGAGCAGACAGATGATCAGCACGACGCCCAGCGCCAGGGCCACTTCGCCGCGCATGAACCAGCCGAACACGTCGCGCCCGGTGGGGCGCGCCATGCCGTCCTTCATCATCCCGGCGTCAGCCATGTCCCAGCGCCTCCAGCGCCCGGCGCACGGCCTCGGCGATGATGGCCTCGCCCGCGGCGAAATCGTCGGCCTCCGGGCCTTCGTAGTAGGCCGCGACCAAGACGGGCGCGCCCTCGGGCGGCCAGATCACCCCGATGTCGTTGACCGGTCCCAGACTGCTGGTCCCGGTCTTGTGCCCCACGCGCCAGCCATCGGGCGCGGCGGCCTTGATGCGGTCCGGCCCCGTGGGCGAGTCCGTCAGCCAGCGCTCCAGCAGCGTCTGGTGCTCCGGCGTCAGGCGCGTCTGCCCCGGCGCCAGCAGCCGCCCCATGTTCGCCACCGCCTGATCCGGCGTGGTGGTGTCGCGGTCATCGCCGACAAGGTTCAACTCTGGCTCCAGCCGGTCCACGCGGGTGATCGAATCTCCCATGGAACGGTACCAGTTCCGCCATGAGTCGAGACCGCCCATTTCGCGGATCAGGATGTTGGCGGCGGGATTGTCGCTGAGCTCCACCGTCGACCGGCACAGGGCCTCGATGGTCAGGGCGCCGCCCACCGCCGGGCCGGTCACCGGCGCGTGGGAGATCATGTCGTTCGACGTGATCGGCACGGCGCGATCCAGCCGCTCCTCGCCCCGCGCCACGCGCTCCAGCGTCGCGGCGGCCAGAAACAGCTTGAAGGTCGAGCAGTAGGTGAAGCGTTCTGTGGCGCGCCAGGACATCTGATGGGCGCCCTGGCGAACCGCCAGGCCGAGCGACCCGTTCTCGCGCTGCTCCAGATCAGACAGGTCAAGAGGGAGCTCGAGACGCACACTGAGGCTGCAACCGGCAAGACCCAGCGCGCCGAGGCCGGCGATCACGCTTCTGCGTTTCACGTCTGCGCTCCCGCTCAGGCTGCGTTGTAGGCGGATCCGGCGACGCCGGCCGAAACGCCGCTCTGGGGCGCGGGGATGGCTTCACCCGCGTCGGCGTATTCGTTCAGCTTGTTGCGCAGGGTGCGGATCGAGATGCCCAGGATGGTGGCCGCATGGGTGCGGTTGCCAAGGCAGTGGCTCAGGGTGTCCAGGATCAGGGTCTTCTCCATCTCGGCCACCGTCTGGCCCACATAGGCGCGGGTGACCGCGTCGGCGGCCTGGGCCGCATGGCCCGCCACACCCTCGTCCCGCGGCGCTGCGCCCATGCCGCCGGCGCCCAGCGGCTGACCGTCGGGCATGCGCAGGGCGTCCTCGCCGATCTCCGGCCCGGCAGCCAGCAGCACCGCCCGGTGCATGGCGTTCTCCAGCTCCCGCACATTGCCGGGCCAGCGGTGGCTCAGCAGGGCGCGGCGCGCGGCCTCGGACAGGGGCCGCGCGGGCACGCCGTTGGCGACGGCGTATTTCTTGACGAAGTGATCGGCCAGCACCGCCACGTCGCCGGGCCGCTCGCGCAGGGCCGGCAGGCGCAGGTTGACCACGTTCAGGCGGTACAACAGGTCCTCGCGGAAGGTCCCCTCGCTGACCGCCCGGGCCAGGTCGCGGTTGGAGGTGGCGATGATGCGGATGTTGACCGGCACGGGCTTGGCCCCGCCGACCCGGTCGATGATGCGCTCCTGGATGGCGCGCAGCAGCTTGGCCTGCAGCCGGGCGTCCATCTCCGAGATTTCGTCCAGCAGCAGGGTGCCGCCGTCGGCCTCCTCGAACTTGCCGATGCGCCGGGCCACGGCCCCGGTGAAGGCGCCCTTCTCGTGCCCGAACAGCTCGGACTCCAGCAGATTGTCGGGAATGGCGGCGCAGTTGACCGAGATGAACGGCTTGTCGGCGCGGCGCGACTGGGTGTGCAGGTGACGGGCCATCACCTCCTTGCCGACGCCGCTTTCGCCGGTGATCAGGATCGAGGCCTCGGACTTCGCCACCTGGTCGGCCAGCTTGATCACCGCCGCCATGTTCGGATCGGCGCTGATCAGGGGCCGGTCGTCGTCGGCCACGGCGGCCAGCACGGCGGCGATCAGGTCGGCCTCGGGCGGCAGGGGGATGAACTCCTTGGCCCCGGCGCGGATGGCGCTGGCGGCCAGGTCGGCGTCGGCGTCCACGCCGCAGGCTACCACCGGCACATGGATGCGCTCGGCCTCGTTGGCGGCGATCAGGGCGGCGATGTCGAGGTGATAGTCCACCATCAGCAGGTCGGCGCCCTGCCCCCGTCGCAGGGTGTCGGTGGCCTGATCACAGCGCTCGACGTGACCCACCTTGGCGCCGTGCGCCATGGCCATCTTCACCGCCGCCGCCAGCTGTCCGCTGAGCCGTCCCACTACCAGGAGCCGCATGGTCCTTCTCCTCTAAACTCTGTCCAGGTCCCGTCGCCCGTCAGGCGCCGGAGTCCTCGGTCTTGATGATTTCCGTCATGGTCACGCCCAGGCGGTCCTCGACGACGACGACCTCCCCGCGGGCGACCAGACGGTTGTTGACGAAGATGTCGATGGCCTCGCCGACCTTGCGGTCCAGCTCCAGCACCGAGCCGCGATTGAGTTTCAGCAGTTGCGCCACGGACATGTGCGCCTTGCCCAGCACGGCGGAGATGTTGACCGGCACGTCGAACACGGGCGCCAGGTCGGCGGCGGTCTTGTCGCCGGGGTCGTCCGTCGTGGCGAGGGCCGTGCTGTCGCCGAACTCCTCAAGAGCCAGATCGTCGGATGGCATCAGCCTTCTCCTTCGGGAGTGTGGACGGTTTCGGCGTGTCCGCCTTCGGCCGCCAGGGCGGCGGTCAGGGCTTCACCCACGCGACGGGCCGAGTCTTCGGGGCTGTATTCGGCGCGCCCGTCGGCCCATTCCAGGGCGAAGGCGGCCATGCCCATGCCGGGCTCGTCGCGGAACGACACCTGACCGGTGAAACCCGCCTCGGCGCAGACGGCCTCGATGCGGGCGCGCGCGTCATCGGACAGCCCGCCCGTGCGGACCACCAGTCGCGGCGTGGCGTCGATCTCGTGACCCAGCGCCTCGAGGGCCTCATGCAGAGGGCCGTGCGGCATCTGCTCCAGCGCCGAGCCGGCGATGATGCGGGCGGCGGCCAGGGCCAGCTCGGCCGAGGCCGCGCGGTGCTCGTGGGCCACCCGGGCCAGGCCGGGCAGCGCCCGCCCGACCGCCTGGCCGATTTCGGCCAGGGCCATGGCCTGAACGCCTTCCAGCTCGGTCATGGCCTGCTGGCGCGCCTCGACGCGGGCCTGGGCGATCAGGGCTTCGACTTCGGCAGCCAGATAGACGCGCTTGACCGTCTGGGTCGGACGCGAGGCGATCACGGCGCCGGAAGCGTCGAACTCGGTGTCGAAGATGAAGGGCTTGGGCTGGGTCATGTCAGTAGATCAACTCGTCGTCGCCGCTCTGGCCGACCAGCATGATCTCGCCCTTGGCCGCCAGATCCTTGGCTGCCTGCACCATGGTCATCTGGGCCGCGTCCACATCCTTGAGCCGCACGGGGCCCATGGCCTCCATGTCCTCGCGCATGATCTTGGAGGCCCGCTCGGACATGTTCGAGAAGAACAGTTCGCGCAGGGTGTCGGACGCGCCCTTCAGCGCCAGGGCCAGCTGGTCCTTTTCGACCGCGCGAAGCAGGGTCTGGATGCCGCCGGGGTCCAGCTTGCCCAGGTCCTCGAACACGAACATCAGGGCGCGGATGCGCTCGGCCGCCTCGCGGTTGCGCTCTTCCAGCGCGCCGAGGAACCGGGCCTCGGTCTGACGGTCGAAACTGTTGAAGATCTCGGCCATGGCCTCGTGGCTGTCGCGCTTGGAGGTGCGGGCCAGGTTGGACATGAACTCGGTGCGCAGGGTCTGTTCGATCTTGTCGAGGATCTCGCGCTGCACCGGCTCCATACGCAGCATCCGCTGGACGCACTCCAGGGCGAAGTCCTCGGGCAGGGCGGTGAGCACGCGGCTGGCGTGTTCCGACTTCACCTTGGACAGCACCACGGCGACCGTCTGGGGATATTCGTTCTTGAGATAGTTCGCCAGCACCGCCTCGTTCACGTTGCCCAGCTTGTCCCACATGGTGCGGCCGGCCGGACCCCGGATCTCCTCCATCAGCGCCTCGACCCGGTCGGACGGCATGAAGGCGGCCAGCAGTCGCTGGGTCTGGTCGTAGCTGCCCATCAGGGCGCCGGACCCGGACATGCCGGAGACGAACTCCACCAGCAGTTCCTCGACCACGGTCGCCTGGATCGTGCCCAGAGAGGCCATGGCCTGCGAGATCTCCTTGATCTCTTCCTCGTCCAGCGCCTGCCACAGGGCCGTATGCTCCTCGCCCAGGGCGAGCAGGATCACGGCCGCCTTCTCGGGACCGGTCAGGCGGCGGGCGTCGTCGACACCCGGCTTCTTCGTGGCGAGCCGCGCAGCCATCAGCCCTCCTGCACCCAGGTGCGCAGGATGCTCACGGATTCCTCAGGGTGCTTGGAGACGAACTCGGCCACCTTCTTGACCGAGGACGCCTTCACCTGCCCCTCGATGCGGGCGATGTCGATGCGGTTTTCCATGTCGGACATGGGGGCCGGCAGGGCGTCCATGCCGCCGCCGGTCAGCGCCCCGCCCGAGCCGCCGCCGCCCACCGCCACGGTCTGCAGCGACGTCACCCCGCCCCCGCCCTCGCCCCGCGCCGTCTTCAGCAGCGGGCGCAGGACGAAGAAGATCAGCAGCAGGCCTGTGACCAGCAGGATCAGCAGTTCGACGCCGCGCATGATGTCGTTCTTGGTGAAGTTCATCAGCGGCGCTCCCGCGTCCGTCCCGCCGATGGCCGGGGTGTCGCGGTTGAAGCGGACGTTGATGACGCTGACCTGGTCGCCGCGGTCCTCGCTGAAGCCCATGGCCGAGCGGACCAGCGCCTCGATGCGCTGCATGTCCTCTTCGGACCGGGGCGTGTAGGTGGGCTCGCCC
This sequence comes from Brevundimonas sp., assembly GCF_046293315.1. Lineage (GTDB taxonomy): Bacteria > Pseudomonadota > Alphaproteobacteria > Caulobacterales > Caulobacteraceae > Brevundimonas. The sequence goes on along the minus strand of NZ_JBKBPF010000001.1, from coordinate 276,328 downwards.
TCGCCGCCTGCGGGCGGGGTCAGGACGCCATCCACCGCCACGGCCACCGAGACCCGCTGCAACTGACCCGGTTCGCGCACCGTCGTGGTGGTGGTGTTGGAGATTTCGTAGTTGGTGATCTCGGACTGGTCGCCGCTGGTGGAGCCGACCGCCATCATGTTGGGGTCTTCGCCGCCGGGGATATTCTGCTGCGCGCCCACCGCCCCGTCGGGCTGGGCCATGTTGTCCTGCGAGTTCGACGTGGAGGTGGAGGTGGAGCGCACCACCTGACCGTCGGGATCGTAGCGCTGCTCCTGGGTCGTCTGGCGGCTGGTGTCGATCTCGGCCGACACCTGGACCCGCGCGGCGCCGACGCCGACGACCCCCTCGACCAGATCGCGGATGCGCGCAGTCATGGCCGCCTCCATCTCGGTCCTGCGGCCGTCGCCCAGTCCGGCGGTGAAGCCTTCCTCCTCGGCCCCCGCCGCCAGGGTGCGGTTGGCTTCATCCACCACGGTGACGCGGTCGGGGCGCATGTTGGGCACCGAAGAGGCGATGACGTTGCGGATGGCGCGGATCTGGTCGCCGGTCAGGTCGCGGCCGCCGACCCCCACCACCACCGCAGCGGTGGGATCGCCGGTCTGCTGCTGGAACATCTCGCGGCGCGGCAGGGTGATGTGGACCCGGGCGGTGTTGACGCCCCGCATGGACTGGATGGTCCGGGCCAGTTCGCCTTCCAGCGCGCGCTTCTCGTTGAGGTTCTGCTGGAACTCGGTCTGGCCCAGCACCGACTGGGTGTCGAAGATTTCGTAGCCGACGCTGCCCGAGGTCACCATGCCGGACGAGGCCAGCATCAGGCGCGCGGTCCCCACGTCGTCGCGGTGGACCATGATGGTCGAGCCATCGCCGCGGGTCTTGTACTTGATGCCCTGCTGGCTCAGCGCGCTGGTGATCTCGCTGGCCTCGGTCAGGTCGAGGTTGGAATAGAGCAGCGCGTCCGGCTCCTGGCCGACGCGCAGCATCAGCGCGATCAGCACGGCGGTCACGCCCGCCGCCACGCCCAGCACGGCGGCCAGACGGCCTATACCGAATCTCTGCAAAGCCGCCGTGAAACCGCCCACGCACACCGCCCCCAACACGCGGGCGACCTCGAACGCTCCCGCTAGGCAGAAAGTGCCGCCCCCATGGTAAACGTGGCCTTAAGATTCACAGCCGAAGCGGGAATTCCGTGGATCGCCGTCAGTCGGACCGATCAAACGACCTGTGCTCGGACAGCGGCGCGATGAACAGGCGGTCGCATTCAGCGTCCTCGTTCTCCAGCGCGATCGCTTCGTATTCCGCGCCTGACGCCTTCATGGTCTCGGCCGCGAGGGCCTCGAATTCCCGCTCGTGTCCGGAGCGGCGGAACAGGACGACGCCGTCCCTGGCGTCCAGGACGCCGTAGGCGGGCGAGCCTTCCAGCAGTGTGTCGAGATCAAGGGCCATAGGTCCTGAAGCCCGAACGGGCCGAAAGGTTCACCACGGCCCGGTTTCCTACACGTCGAACCGCACGCCCTGGGCCAACGGCAGGGCGCCGGAGAAATTCAGCGTCTGGGTCTGGCGGCGCATATAGGCCTTCCACGAATCCGATCCGCTCTCGCGCCCGCCGCCGGTCTCCTTCTCGCCGCCGAACGCCCCGCCGATCTCCGCGCCCGAGGGGCCGATGTTGACGTTGGCGATGCCGCAGTCCGAGCCCCAGGCCGACAGAAAGCCTTCCGCCTCGCGCATGCGCTCGGTGAAGACGCACGACGACAGCCCCTGCGGCGCCGCGTTCTGCATGGCCACCGCCGCGTCGAAATCGGCATAGGTCATCACGTACAGGATCGGCGCGAAGGTCTCACGCAGGACCACATCCGACTGTTTCGGCATGCGGATGATGGCGGGCTTCACATAGACCCCGCCGGCCCAGTCCGCGTGCACGCCGCCGGTCAGCACCTCGCCGCCCTCGGCGCGCGCCTGTTCGACCGCCGCGTCGAAACCCCGTCCCGCGTCCCCGTCGATCAGCGGTCCCACCAGCGTCCCGTCCTGACGCGGATCGCCGATGGACAGGCTGGCGTAGGCCTTGGTCAGACGAGTCAACAGTTGATCAGCAACCGCCTCATGCACGATCAGGCGGCGCAGGGAGGTGCAGCGCTGCCCCGCCGTGCCCACGGCGGAAAAGGCGATGGCCCGCACCGCCAGATCCAGATCGGCGCTGTCGCTGACGATCATGGCGTTGTTGCCGCCCAGCTCCAGCAGGCTGCGGCCCAGCCGCCCGGCCACGGTGGTCGCCACCGCCTTGCCCATGCGGGTCGAGCCGGTGGCCGAGACCAGCGGGATGCGCGTATCGGCCGCCAGCGCCTCGCCCACGCCGCGCCCGCCGATCAGCACCTGCGACAGGCCGTCGGGCGCCTCGTCGCCGAACCGCGCCGCCGCCCGGTCGAACACCGCCTGCACCGCGATGGCGGTCAGGGGCGTCTTCTCCGACGGCTTCCAGATCACCGGATCGCCGCACACCAGCGCCAGCGCCGCGTTCCACGACCATACCGCCACCGGGAAGTTGAAGGCCGAGATCACCGCCACCGGCCCCAGCGGCTGCCACGTCTCGCGCATGTGGTGGCCGGGTCGCTCGGACGGCATGGTCAGGCCGTACAGTTGCCGCGACAGCCCAACGGCGAAGTCGCAGACGTCGATCATCTCCTGAACCTCGCCGGCGCCCTCGGAGACGATCTTGCCCGCCTCCAGCGTCACCAGCATGGCCAGATCGTCTTTCGCCGCCCTCAGTTCCTCGCCCAGCAGCCGCACCAGCTCGCCCCGCCGCGGCGCCGGAACCCGGCGCCAGGCGTCGAACGCCCCCTGCGCCTTCGCCACCGCCTGCTTGATGTCGTCGCCCGACGCCTCCGCCACACGCCCGGCGCTGGACCCGTCGATGGGCGAGCGCGCCTCCACGCCCGCCGCGCCGAACACCGCGCCCACGCCCAGCCGCTCCAGTATCGCCTTCGCCTGATCCGCAGCCGTCATGGGGGTGTCTCTTTTCACTATGGTCTCGTCCCGAGGGTCCATAGCCTCCCACCGGGCGGAGAGAAACCAGCCTTCCCTCTCCCGCTGGGAGAGGGCTGCGCGCAGCGGGGTGCGCAGCAGCCCGCTCCTTCGCGCGCAGGGTGAGGGTCGATTGCATCCTTCGGGGCCACCCGACCCTCATCCCCCGCGCAAGAACCTCCGCTGTCGCTCCGGTGCGCGGGTTCCCCCTTGTCCCACTGGGAGAAGGGAACCTACGCCGCGTCCTCCCGCGCCGCCTGATCCGGATCATAGTTCAGGATCGGCGCCAGCCAGCGCTCGGCCACGGCCAGCTCCCACCCCTTGCGGCGCGCATAGTCCTCGACCTGATCCCGGTCGATCTTGCCGACGCCGAAATAGAAGCTGTCCGGGTGGCTGAAATACAGGCCCGAGACCGAGGCCGGCGGGGTCATGGCGAAGCTCTCGGTCAGTTCCATGCCCGCATGGCCCGGCGCGTCCAGCAGGTCGAACAGGGTCTGCTTCTCCGTATGCTCGGGCTGGGCCGGATAGCCCGGCGCCGGGCGGATGCCCTGATAGCGCTCGGCGATCAGGTCGGCGACGCTCAGGGCCTCGTCGGCCGCATAGCCCCACAGCTCGGTGCGCACCGCCTTGTGCATGCGCTCGGCGAAGGCTTCGGCCAGACGGTCGGCCAGGGCCGTGGCCATGATGGCGGAATAGTCGTCGCCCGCCGCCTTGAACTCGGCCGCCTTCTCCAGCTCCCCATGCCCGGCGGTGACCGCAAAGCCCCCGATCCAGTCATCCGAGCCCAGCGGCGCGATGAAGTCCGACAGGGCTGTATTGGGCTTGCCGGGCGTCTTGGCCATCTGCTGGCGCAGGGTGTGCAGCCGGGCCAGCTCGGTGGTGCGCGCGTCATCGGCCCAGACGATGATGTCGTCCCCGTCCGCATTGGCCGGCCAGAACCCCACCACGCCGCGCGCCGTGTACCACTTCTCGGCGATGATGCGGTCCAGCATGGCCCGGGCGTCCTTGTACAGGTCCCGCGCCGCCTCGCCCACGATCTCGTCGTCCAGAATGTCGGGGAACCGCCCCACCAGCTCCCAGCTGGCGAAGAACGGCGACCAGTCGATGTGCTCGGCCAGATCCGCCAGATCCCAGGCGTCGAACGCCTTCCCCCCGGTGAACGACGGCTTCGCCGGCTTGTGCGCCGCCCAGTCGATGGCGAAGCGGTTCTCGCGCGCCTTCTCGATGGGTGTGCGGGCCTTCTGGGTCTGGCCCCGGGCGTACTGTTCGCGCACCCGCACATACTCGTCGCGGGTGGCCTGCTGGATGCGGTCCTTCTCGGTGGCCGACAGCAGGCCCGAGACCACCCCCACCGCCCGGCTGGCGTCGGTGACATAGGTGGTCGAGCCCCGCTTGTAGGCCGGCTCCACCTTCACCGCCGTGTGGGTCTTGGAGGTGGTCGCCCCGCCGATCAGCAGCGGGATATCGAAGCCGCGCCGCTCCATCTCCGAGGCCACGAACACCATCTCGTCCAGGCTCGGCGTGATCAGGCCCGACAGGCCGATGATGTCGCAGTTGTGCGCCTTCGCCTCGTCCAGGATGCGGTCCGCCGGGACCATGACTCCCAGGTCCACCACCTCGTAATTGTTGCACTGGAGCACGACGCCGACGATGTTCTTGCCGATATCGTGCACGTCGCCCTTGACCGTCGCCATCAGGATCCGGCCCGCCTGCTCGCGCGGCTTGCCCGCCTTCTCAGCCTCCAGATAGGGCTCCAGATAGGCCACCGCCTGCTTCATCACCCGCGCCGACTTCACCACCTGGGGCAGGAACATCTTGCCCGAGCCGAACAGGTCGCCGACCACGTTCATGCCGTCCATCAGCGGGCCTTCGATGACGTGCAGCGGCCGTTCGACCCCCTGCCGCGCCTCTTCCGTATCGGCCTCGATGAACTCGGTGATGCCGTTGACCAGGGCGTGGGTGATGCGGTCGCCCACCGTCCCCTCGCGCCATTTCAGATCGACGACCCGGGCCTTGCCCTTCTCGCCCTTGTACTCCGGCGCCATGTCCACCAGCCGCTCGGTGTTGGACACATTGGTGCGCTGGGGCCGGTTCAGGATCACGTCCTCGACCGCCTCCCTCAGCTTCGGGTCGATGTCGTCATAGACCGGCAGGTCGCCCGCATTGACGATGCCCATGTCCATGCCCGCATTGATGGCGTGGTACAGGAAGACGCTGTGGATCGCCCGGCGCACCGGCTCGTTGCCGCGGAAACTGAACGAGACATTGGACACCCCGCCCGACACCTTGGCGTGGGGCAGGGTCTGTTTGATCACCCGCACCGCCTCGATGAAGTCCACGGCGTAGTTGTCGTGGTCCTCGATCCCCGTCGCCACGGCGAAGATGTTGGGGTCGAAGATGATGTCCTCGGGGGGAAAGCCGATGTCGTCCACCAGCAGGCGATAGGCCCGGGTGCAGATCTCGATCTTGCGGTCCTTCGTATCCGCCTGGCCGGCCTCGTCGAAGGCCATGACCACCACCGCCGCGCCATAGCGCAGGCATTTCACCGCATGCTCGCGGAACGCCGCCTCGCCTTCCTTCAGCGAGATGGAATTGACGATGGGCTTGCCTTGCACGCACTTCAGCCCCGCCTCGATCACCTCCCATTTGGAGGAGTCGATCATGATCGGCACCCGGCTGATGTCGGGCTCGGCCGCGATCAGGTTCAGGAAGGTGCGCATGGCGACGACGCCGTCCAGCAGCCCCTCGTCCATGTTCACATCGATGACCTGGGCGCCCGCCTCCACCTGCTGACGCGCCACCGACAGGGCCTCGCCATAGTTCCCGTCCACCACCAGCTTGCGGAATTTGGCCGAGCCGGTGACGTTGGTCCGCTCGCCGACATTGATGAAGGTGGGGCGCATCAGTGGGCCTTGGTCAGGGGCGGAAGGGTATGAATCTGGACATTCCGAATCTTCAGCCTCAGCCGACGCCAAAGCGAGTACTGCCCGTCCTGCATGAACTCCGAGAGGCCGTGGGTTGTCAGCCGATACACATGGTAGATCACACCGGTTCGGCGATCTCGGACCTCCCTTACCTTTCCATCCCTTACGGCCTCCAGAGCGGCGAGGACGCGGGTGCAGACTGATGGGCTTGGGTCCAGTCGTTCCGTCCAGACCTCGCCGAGAGTGTAGTCAAACTCTCCCAAAGAGCCTTCGAGCGTCAGGCGGCGATGCAGAGCCGAAGGGGGTAGAATGTCGAGCAGGAAGTGGTCGTGGCCCCGTTCGAAATTGTGTTCGACCGACTCGGGCAGTGATGCGGCAAACGCTTCGACGCTAGCCACCATTGCGCCGTACCAGTCTGGAATCGGCGTGGGCTTTCCGAACATCACGACACGATCTCGAACGGCTCCAGCCCCGACAGCCGCATGGCCGTTGGCCGCTCCGGAATCGCCCGCGGCTTCACGCCCGCCACCGCCTCGGCCACATGCCTGATGTGGTCCGGGGTGGTGCCGCAGCAGCCGCCCAGGATGTTGACCAGCCCGCTCTCGGCCCACTCGTGCAGGTGACAGGCCGTCTGGTGCGGCTCCTCGTCGTACTGGCCCATGGCGTTGGGCAGGCCGGCGTTGGGGAAGGCCGCCACCAGGGTGTCGGCCACCCGCGCGATGTCGGCGATGTGCGGCCGCATCAGGTCCGCGCCCAGGGCGCAGTTCAGCCCGATGGCGAACGGCTTGGCGTGGCGCACGCTGTTCCAGAACGCCTCGGCCGTCTGGCCCGACAGGGTCCGTCCCGAGCGGTCGGTGATTGTGCCCGAGATCCACAGGGGCAGGGCCTCATAGCCCTCGTCCTGCAGGTCCAGGATCGCCTTGATGGCCGCCTTGGCGTTCAGGGTGTCGAAGATGGTCTCCACCAGGAACAGGTCCACCCCGCCCTCGTGCAGGGCCCGGGCCTGCTGCTTGTAGGCCTCATAGACCTCGTCGAAGCTCACGGCGCGGAAGCCCGGATCGTTCACGTCCGGGCTGATGGACAGGGTCCGGTTGGTCGGCCCCATGGACCCGGCCACGAAGCGCGGCTTGTGCGGCTCCTTCCCGGTCCAGCGGTCGGCCACTTCGCGGGCGATCCTCGCGCCTTCGAAATTCAGGTCCCACACCACGTCCTCAAGCCCGTAGTCCGCCTGGCCGATGGTGGTGGACGAGAAGGTGTTGGTCTCCGAAATGTCCGCGCCCGCCCCGTAATACTGGTCGTGCAGGTCGGCGATGATGTCGGGCCGCGTCAGGATCAGAAGGTCGTTGTTGCCCTTCTGCGGATGGCTGTGCGCGCGGAAGCGTTCGCCCCGGAAGTCCTCTTCCGACAGCTCGCAGCGCTGGATCATCACCCCCCAGGCGCCGTCCAGCACCAGAATGCGTTCCTTCGCGGCCGCGTGCAGGGCGGCGATACGGTCGGCGCGGGTCATTGCTTATCCTCCCCCATCGGGGGAGGGGGACCGCCCGAAGGGTGGTGGAGGGGGCCGGCCCCGGGCGTCGGCGCATGGGGCAAGCCCCCTCCGTCGGCTTCGCCGACACCTCCCCCGTCGGGGGAGGATTGTCCTTCCCGGACGCCCAGCACCCGGCAGATGGCGTAGACCAGATCGGCCCGGTTCAGGGTGTAGAAGTGGAAGTCGCCGAACCCCTCCTCCTGCAGCCGCGCGCAGGTCTCGGCGGCGACGGAGGCGGCGATCAGGCGGCGGGTGTCGGGGTCTTCGTCCAGCCCCTCGAAATGGGCGCCCAGCCAGTCGGGCACGCTGGCCCCGCAGGCGCCGGACATGCGCTTCAGGGCGCCGAAATTGGTCACCGGCATGACGCCGGGGATCAGGGGGATGGTCACCCCCGCCGCCGCCACCCGGTCGCGGAACCGCAGGAAGGCGTCGATGTCGAAGAAGAACTGGCTGACCGCCCGCGTGGCGCCCGCGTCCACCTTGGCCTTCAGCACCTCGATGTCGTGATCGATGGACGGGCTCTCCGGATGCTTCTCCGGATAGACGCCCACGGAGATCTCGAAGCCACCCACCCGGCTGATGGCCTCGGACAGTTCTGTGGCGTTGGCGTAGCCGTCGGGGCGCGGCTGGTAGACCCCGCCGATTCCCCCTGAAGCGTTTGGGCCGCCCGGCGGATCGCCGCGCAGGGCCACGATGTGGTTCACGCCCGCAGCCTTGTACTCGCGGATCACCTGATCCACCTCGTCGCGCGACGCCTCCACACAGGTCAGGTGCGCGGCGGGCTTCAGGGTCGTCTCGGACAGGATGCGGGTGACGGTGCGGTGGGTGCGCTCACGGGTCGAGCCGCCGGCGCCATAGGTCACCGATACGAAGGCCGGGTTCAGGGGCTCCAGCCGCCGCACCGCAAGCCACAGATTCTCCTCGGCCTGGTCGGTCTTGGGCGGAAAGAACTCGAACGACACGCGCGGCGCGGCTCCGCCCGGTCGTCCAGCGCGGGCCACCGGGCCAAGCGGCGACAGCAACAGGGCGCGAGCCTCGGACAGGCTGGCGGGGGTGGCGGTCATGCCACGCTCCTTTTCGCGGTTTCGGCCCGCGTGGCGGTCCAGATGGTGACGGTCAGGTCTTCGGTGTCCGGCGGCAGGGCGATGGGCGCGGACGGCGTCAGCCCGGCCTCCCTCATCCAGCCGCCGATCTCGGCGTCCGAGAAGCCCAGGCGGCGATGCTGGTGCGCCTCGCGCAGTTGCTCCAGCCCGTGGGGGGCGAAGTCCACGATCAGCAGGCGGCCGCCCGGCGCCACCAGACGCGCGGCCTCCCGCACGGCGGCGGCGGGGTCGGTCAGATAGTGCAGCACCTGATGCACCACCACCAGATCGGCGCTCTGGCCGGGCAGGCGCGTGGCGAAGATGTCGCCGTGGCGCAGCTCCACCTTGTCCAGACCCGCCTTGGCCGCATTGCTGCGGGCGATGTTCAGCATGTTCTGGCTCAGGTCCAGGCCGATGGACATGCGCGCCTTTCCGCCCAGCAGGGTCAGCATGCGGCCCGAGCCGGTGCCCAGATCCACCACCCGGTCGAAGGGGCCGGGGCCGGCCGCCCGCTCGATGGCCGCCTCCACCGCGCTCTCGCGCACATACAGCGAGCGCATCTGGTCCCAGCGCGGCGCCACCTGTTCGAAATAGGCGGCGGCCTCGGCCTCGCGCTCGCGGCGGACCTCCTCCAGACGAACGTGGTCCTGATCGGCGGCGCCGTCCTCCAGCAGGTCCAGCACCATGTCCACCAGCCGCCGCGCGGCCAGGTCCGACGACAACCGATAGAAGACGCGCGCGCCGTCGGGGAATCGCTCGATAAGCCCGGCGTCGGCCATCAGCTTCAGATGGCGTGACACGCGCGGCTGACTCTGGTCCAGTATGCGCGACAACTCCATGACCGACAGCTCGTCGCCCGCGAGCAGGGTCAGGACCCGGAGACGGGTCGGCTCTCCCGCGGCGCGCAGGGCTTCGACAGCCTGATCGGACGTGAATGACATGGCATCATATAAAGATATCTTTATATGATTATGCAAGCGAAAATCCTTGGCCTGGCGGCGGTTCTCGGCCTCGCCCTGCCGCTGGTCGCCGGCTGTGAGGCTTCGGGTGAGAACACCGAGCGCCACGCCCCGCCCGTCGTGGACTCCGCCCCGACAGCAGACCCCGTGGATGGGGTCACGCCTCCGGACTCCCTGACCGCCTCCGACGAGGCTCCCGCCGAGGCCACGCCCTCGCCCGTGCGGTCAGCCGCTCCACGCCGGGAGCCGGACCCCGAGGACCCGGCGGAACCCGCCACCGAGGTGGAGCCCCTGATCGTCATCGGGCCACGCGACGGCGAGACCCTTGGCGAGTACCGGGCGCGGGCCGAGCGGCGGTTCAACCGTCTCGACACCGACGGCGACGGGCGGCTGGACCGGGAGGAGATAATCAGCGGCGTGGGTCAGGTCCGCCTGCGCAACGCCCTTGAGCGCGCCGACGTCGATCTGGACGACCACGTATCGCGCCAGGAGTTCAACGACCTGGTGACCCGCGCCTTTCAGCGCCTCGACGCCGACGGCAACGGCGTGATCACCGACACGGAATTCGAGGCCGGCGACCCTCTGGCCGTCGAATAGCCCCCCGTTAATCCCGCATTTCACGACGCCAGTCCCTTTTCCCACAAGGGCTCACGTCGTCACGACCGCCTTTTTCGGCTCCCGCCCCCCACGCGCCCTTACACTGGGCCGTTCAAACTGACCGGGAGGGCGATTTCAGACAATTCAGACAATTCAGACACTGTTTTTTCGGCCCCGTTGCACTCCAATTGCACTGTTTTTTCGCTTCGGAGTCTCACCTGGCCCCACGGGGCGCCCCCAACCCCGCTCATCCCGGCGAAGGCCGGGATCCAGATCACAAGGCCGGGTGCCGCAAGGTCTGCACGACCACCCGGCTCATGGACATGGCGACGAGATCATGCATCTGGATCCCGGCCTTCGCCGGGATGAGCGGAGGGATGAGTTAGACTCCAGTTGCACTGTTTTTTCGTCCCGGAGTCTCACCCCACCGGGGTCTTCAACGGCCGCCCCTCGAAGTGCGCCGACAGGTTCTCCAGCAGCAGGCCCAGCATGCCCTGGACCGCCTCGTTGGTGGCGCCGGCGGTGTGGGGCGTCAGGGTGGTGTTGGGCACCTCGGCCCAGCGCGCCGGGTCCGTGGGCTCGGTCTCGAACACGTCGAGGGCCGCATGGCCCAGCTTGCCTGCCGTCAGGGCCGCGATCAGGGCGTCCTCGTCCACCAGCTGCCCGCGCGCCACATTGACCAGCAGGCCGCCCGGTCCCAGCGCCTCGATCACGGCGCGGGAAATCAACCCACGGTTGTTTTCGTCGGCCCGGCCGGCCACCACCAGCACGTCGCTGTCCCGCGCCAGGTCCTCCAGCGACGCCGCCCGGGGCCAGGGGGCCGCCTTCTCGCGCGGGCCCCACCAGGCGACCCGCATCCGCAGGGCCTCGCATCGGCGTGCCACCGCCTCGCCGATCAGCCCGAGGCCGACGACGCCGACCCGCAGGTGGTTCAGGGAGGGGGTGATGGTCTTGGCGTCGGGCGTCCACTGCCCTGCCCGCAGGGCCCGGTCGCCCTCGGTGATGCGTCGCCGCGCCGACAGGATCAGCCCCAGCGCATGGTCGGCCACATCCTCGTGGTTCACCCCCGGCGCATGGGTCACCGGCAGACCGCGCTCCCGGCACCAGTCCACATCGATACCGTCGTAGCCGGATGTGAAGCAGGCGATCAGCTCCAGCCGCGGCAGGCTTTCGATCAGGTGCTTGTCCAGCTCGAACTCGCCGGCCACCACCATGGCGCGGATGTCGTCCCGCGCCTCCACCGGCGGCCCCTCCCAGAACCGGTAGACCGTATAGGCCCCATCCAGAAAGGCCGTCAGCGGCGCCAGATGCCGCTGCATGATCAGGATCGCGGGGCGGTCGGTCATGCTGTGATCAGGCGCTCAGCCCCCTCAGCCTGTGACACCAAGGAAGTTGTCGAACTCCGCATGGTTCCCGTACAGCACGATGCGCATATCCGCGACACCGTCGCCGTCGACATCGGCGGCGAGCACCGTGAAACCCGAGGCCGGAATCCAGCTCAGCATCAGTTGCCCGGCCTGCCCGGTGAACGCGTCCACCTGTGTGAAGACCTGGTTCCCCGCGACGTTGGCGTTGGCGTCCACCCCCCTCAGGTCGATGAAATCATCATCGCTCAGGTCCATGATCCGGTCGTAGTTGGCGTAGCTGGAATCCGAGACGTCCGTGTACCGGAAGGTGTCCGATCCCGCCCCGCCGGTCAGATAGTCCGCACCGCCGTAGCCGATGATGATATTGTCGGCACTGTTGCCCTTGATGACGTTTCTGAGGTCGTTGGCGACGGCGTTGGCGTTGGCCGATCCCAGGATGGTGATGTTCTCCACATGGGTCTGGCGGGCGTCAAAACTGACCGTGGTGTACACCGTGTCTACGCCGCCCCCGGCCACCTCGACCACCACGTCGCCGCGGCTGTCGACGTAATAGACGTCGTCGCCGCCCAGCCCCTGCATGTAGTCGTCGCCGCCGCCACCCTTGATGATGTTGGCCGCGTTGTTGCCGATGATGATGTTGTTGAGGTCGTTGGCCACAACGTTGGCGGTCGCCCCGCCGATGATCGTGATGTTCTCCACATGGGTGAAGCGGGCGTCGTAGCTGACGGTGCTGAATACGGTGTCTACACCCCCGCCCGCGACTTCCACGACTACGTCGCCGCGGCTGTCCACATAGTAGGTGTCGTTGCCGCCGAGCCCTTCCATGTAATCGTCGCCGCCCTGGCCCTTGATGATGTTGGCCGCGTTGTTGCCGACGATGATGTTGTTCAGATCGTTGCCGATGAGATTGAGCGTCGCGTTGCCCTGGGCCCTCAGGTTCTCCACGTGGGTGAAGCGGGCGTCATAACTGACACGGGCGTAGACGGTATCGGTTCCGCCGCCGGCGACCTCGACGACGGTGTCACCACGGCTGTCGACATAATAGACGTCGTCCCCCGCGCCACCCTCCATGTGGTCCGCGCCGGCGCCGCCCACCAGGATGTCGTTGCCCATACCGCCGTAAAGCTCATCGTTGCCGGCGCCGCCATCCAGCCGCGATCCCTGGTAGCCGCTCACCGGTGCATCGGCCCCGCTGAGAGAGACGTTCAGCGTATAGCTGGCGCCCGCGGGGATGGGATCGTAGGCCACGAACCCGCCCGAACCCGGCCCTGCGTAGGTTCCGACGATGATGTAATAGACGCCCGCTGCGGGAAGGGTGAAGCTGAGGAACGAGTCCTGCCGGACGGTGCTGCCCACATCGACCGGACCGTCGTCGTTCTGGGCCAGGGGCCTTCCGGCGGCGTCATAGATGCGCACCACCGCGTCGATCCCGCTGGTGCCGTCAATGTCGATGGTCACCGTCTCGTTGGCGCCGGCCGTGAAGCGGTACCACTCATAGGTGCCGTTGCCGGTGGCCTGAACCGTCGCATGCGGCACCGTGGTCGACGAAATGATCTCGGCGTCGAACTGCAGCCCGAAACCGCCGTCCAGTGAGAAGGCCGTTCCTCTGCTGGCGATCACCTGCCCCTGCGCCTTGACCAGATCCGCCACCGCCACCGCGACGGGAGTCGAGGCGGCGAACATGACGTCGTTGCCCGATCCCCCGATCGCCCGCTCAATCACCGCCCCCTTTGCGATCGCCACGTTCCCGGTCAGACCGCCCACACTGGAGAAGTGACCCTGGCGCAGGTCGATGACCTGCGACTGCGAGTAGCCCGAAAAATCCAGGGTGTCGTAACCCGCCGCATCCCAAACGGCGAAGATCAGGGGCGATCCGGCGTCGGTGGCGGTGTAGAAATCCCGCCCTGTGTTCGAGTTGAATCCGTAGACCGTGTCTCCGGTGCGGGTGCTCATGTTGGCGCCATAGATCAGCTGGATCGCGGCGATGTCGTCCAGCAGGGGCGCCGCGGCATTCGAGCCCATGAAGGACGCGCCCGTAAGGGCCTCATTCCAGTAGCTCATGATGCTGAACTGGCGCGTGTCCTCGATGTAATCGGCATCCGCATAGGTGGGCCTGTCGTCATCGCTGGCGTTGTAGTCGCCTGGATGCAGCAGACCGATCGCATGGCCGATTTCATGGGCAAGCGTGTGGCGGCCATAGTTCAGGTAAGCCGGCGACGAATTGTAGGAGAGGGAGCTGTTGATCCAGACATCCCCGTTCGTGGCGCTGGCGGCTGCATTGCCGGGGAGCGTTGCAAAGGCCGCAGCGCCGTCCATACCTGACGAATAGTTCCCGAACAGGATGGTCGCGGTGTCGGAATACCCCGCCCCGACACGCTCAAAGACGATGTTCGCCACGTCCGACCAACTCTGGAGAGCAAGGAGAGTCTGCTGGATCTGGGTGTTGTTGAAACGCGAAAACCCCGCGGTTTCTTCCGGCATGGATGACGGCGCCGTGTCGCGGAAAGCGAAGGTCACCACGGCGCCCGGGCCCGCGCCCCAGATCAGCCCGGCCCTGGCGATGGTCCCTGCGGCGCCTTCGATTGTGAAGGAGAGTTTGCCCGCGAAAGGCCCGCCGCCGCGGTACTCGGCATTGTTGTGGAGCGGCTCCTCCGCGGCCGGCCAGTCCTGTTCATGGCGCACGAAGTACCCCAGACCGCAGATGCCGCACATGGCGCTTCACTCCACTCAACTGTATGGTGGACCTTAGAGGGGACTCCGACACCGACAACCCTCTTTCGCCGACACCAGGAAGTTGTGATGATCCTCCTGACCCGCTGCGCGATCTTGTCGGGCTTCATGGCAAGCGCCGGGATCCTGCCCCCCTCCATGGAGATGTCGGTCATGAGCGTGTCCACCCCCGTCCTGCCTCCGGCGGAGGATCTGGCGGGACATTGGCGACTGGACTGGAGCGGCGGCGGGTGCCTCGTCAGCCTGTCGGCCACGCTTGTCGCCATGCCGCGCCCGGCGGCGGACGCCTGGGCCCTGACCCTGGCGCCCGGTTGCGCATTGAGCGACGCGCTGGAGTGGATCCGCGCCTGGCGGCCGGCGTCCGATGGAATCACCATGGTGGACGCACAGGGCCGGACGCGCCTTTTTCTGTCGCGCACGGGGCCCGGCGCCTATGAAGCCGTCCTGCCGTCGGGCCAGCTTCTGCGGCTGATGCACGACTGATCGGCAACCGACCAGCCGTGCGTCGGCCTACCGCCCGAACTTCTGGAACTTGATGCGGTGGGGGATGAGGCTGTCGGCGCCGAGGCGGCGCTTCTTGTCCTCTTCGTAGGCTTCGAAATTGCCCTCGAACCATTCCACGTGGCTGTCGCCCTCGAAGGCCAGGATGTGGGTAGCCAGACGGTCCAGGAACCAGCGGTCGTGGGAGATGACCACGGCGCAGCCGGCGAACTGCTCCAGCGCCTCTTCCAGGTTCTGCAGGGTCTCGATGTCCAGATCGTTGGTCGGTTCGTCGAGCAGGATCAGGTTGCCGCCGGACGCCAGGGTCTTGGCCAGGTGCACGCGGTTGCGCTCACCGCCTGACAGCTGGCCGACCTTCTTCTGCTGGTCGCCGCCCTTGAAGTTGAAGCTGCCCACATACGCGCGGGTGTTGATCTCGCGCTTGCCGACCATCATCACGTCGGTGCCGCCAGAGATGGCCTGCCAGATGGTCTCGTCCGGCTTCAGGTCGTCGCGCGACTGGTCCACATAGGCCAGCTTGACGGTCTCGCCGACCTTGATGGAACCGCCGTCGGGCTGCTCCTGGCCGGTGATCAGCTTGAACATGGTCGACTTGCCGGCGCCGTTGGGGCCGATGACGCCGACGATGCCGTTGGGCGGCAGCTTGAAGGTCAGGTTGTCGAACAGCAGCTTGTCGCCATACGACTTCTGCAGGCCCTCGACCTCCAGCACCACATTGCCCAGACGCGGGCCGGGCGGGATCTGGATATGGGCGTGGGTCTGGGCCCCGCGGGCGCTTTCCTGCTCCTCGACCATGCGCTCATAGGCGGCCAGACGGGCCTTGGACTTGGCCTGACGGGCCTTGGCGCCCGACCGGACCCATTCCAGTTCGCGGGTCAGAGCGCGCTGGCGGGCCTCGGATTCGGAGTTCTCCTGAACCACCCGCTTCTGCTTGGCCTCGAGCCAGCTGGAGTAGTTGCCTTCGTGGGGGTGGCCCTTGCCGCGGTCCAGCTCCAGCGTCCACTTGGTGACGAGGTCGAGGAAGTAGCGGTCGTGGGTCACCAGGATGACGCAGCCGGGGAAGTTCTCCAGGTGGTGCTGCAGCCAGGCCACGGACTCGGCGTCCAGGTGGTTGGTGGGTTCGTCGAGCAGCAGCATGTCGGGCTTTGACAGCAGCAGGCGGGCCAGCGCCACGCGGCGCTTCTCACCGCCGGACAGGTTGGTGACCTCCCAGTCGTCGGGCGGACAGCGCAGGGCGTCCATGGCCATCTCGATGCGGCTGTCGATGTCCCAGACGTCGGCGGCGTCGATCTTCTCCTGCAGCGCCGTCATCTCCTCCATCAGCGCGTCGGAGTAGTCCTCGGCCATCTCGGCGGCGATGCCGTTGAAGCGCTCGACCCACTGCTTCTCCTCGCACCAGGCCTCGACGTTCTGGCGCACGTTCAGCTCGGGGTTCAGGTGCGGCTCCTGCTCCAGATAGCCGCGCTTGATGCCGTCGGCGGCCCTGGCCTCGCCCGAGAACTCGGTGTCGAGACCGGCCATGATCTTCAGCAGGGTCGATTTACCGGAGCCGTTGACCCCCACCACGCCGATCTTGGCGTCGTTGTAGAAGCTGAGCCAGATGTTCTCGAAGATCTTCTTGCCGCCAGGAAAGGTCTTGGTCAGGCCCTGCATCTGGAAGATGTATTGCTGCGCCATGAGGTGCGGTGCGCCCTTGCTTGCGTTCGTATGGGGAGGTTGCGCGGGATGTAGCGATTGCGCGGGCTTTAGGCAAACGCAGCGGCGTCAGTCCCGGGCCGGGAGCAGGGCCAGCAGGCCGTGGGTGAAGCCGCGGGGAGCCACGGTCAGATGGTCCTCGTCGTTCAGGACCTCGCTGGACAGGGTCAGTCCCGCATAGTTGCGGGACCGGAGCCGCGCCTCGAAGCGGGCGTTGTCGCCGACCATGTCGTAGCGGTTGTTGCGGCCCCCGCCCGGCGCCTCGTACGCCCCGACATACATGTGGACCCGGGCCGGCAGGGCCGTGTGGGCGCGGGCGTAGTCGGCTTCGGTCCGCATCATGGCGTGATCGCCGAACCAGAAGGACGGGCTGCCCAGGATATAGCCGTCGAACAGCCCGGGCTCGGTGAACATGATCTGCGCGCCCAACAGGCCGCCGTAGGAATGGCCCAGCAGGATCCGGCGCGCCGGGTCGGCCCGGAAGCGGTCCTCGATGAAGGGCAGCACCTGGGTCTTCAGGTAGGTCTGGTAGGCCGCGCCGCCGCCGGTTCGGTCATTGATGGCGACGGGGGTGTAGTCGCGGGTGCGGCTGGCGGCGCCGCCTTCCCCGACCGCGTAGGAGAGGCCGACGAGGATGAACTCCTCGATCCTGGGGCCGTCCAGATTCACGCGGCGGGCGATCTGGCGCAGGATCGGGAAGGCGTAGTCCGCGTCGGTGACATAGAGCACCGGGTAGCGGCGGTTCGGGTCGGCGTCATAGCCGGGCGGCAGGGCGACGAAGACCTGATAGTCGCGGCCGGACACCGGGTCGGGCACGTCCCAGACCTGGCTGCCGAGGATTTCGTAGGGGCTCCCCTGCCCGCGCTGGGCGGTCGCTGACGGGGGCGGCCGGGTCGTGGGCTGTTCCGCGCTTGTCGCCGTCTCGCCGCAGGCCGACAGCGCCACAGTCAGCAGCCCGGCCAGGATCAACCCTCGTCTCAGCATCAAACGCCCCTTCAAGCCTGGCCGTACAGATGGCGAGGCGACGGGACCGAAATATGGCCTCAGGCGTAGTTGAAGCTGATGGAGACCCGCTCGGATCTGGCCCCGTTGGGCGGGACCTCGTGGCGGAGCCAGCTTTCCCACATCAGCACCGTGCCCGGCGCGGGGGCCAGATAGACGAAGGGCCGCTCGGCCTCGGGCGCGCCGGCGTGGACGGCGGGGCGGGCCATCATCATGGGCAGGCGCGGGTCCTCCAGCTTCAGGGCGGCGGCGCCGTCGGGGACCGAGACATAGATGGTGCCGGACAGAAAGGCGTGGGGGTGGATGTGGCCGGAGTGGCCACCGCCGGGTTTGAGGACATTCACCCACAGGTTGTCGAGCCGCGGCTTGCGGGCAAGGTCAAAATTCAGCGCCTTTCCGTAGGCGGTGGCGTGACGATCAAGGTGGCGCTTGAGCTCCGCGAACTCGGGAAAGCGCCGCGGCAGGTCGTTCAGAGACCCGTATGACGTGTATCCGCGATAACCATGGGTGCGACACCAGGCGCGGCCGGCCGTGTCCTCTGACGCCAGCATGGCGATCAGCTCGAGCAAGCCGTCGTTCAGCGCCTCAAAGCCGGGCGTATCGGCCAGGGACGCCTCATAGACCTGGGTGACGAAGAGGGGGCGCAGGGACATGGCCAGCCGGATACAGGCCCGATCGGGCGGGGTGGGCGTGAGACTCCGAACCGCAAAAACAGTGCAATTGGAGTGCAACAGAGTCTAACGCGGTCCGAAAAAAACAGTGTCTGAATTGTTGAATTGTTGAAATCGCCCCTGCCCGCTCGTGGTCCGGCCGCCATTATAGGGCCGGTGGAACCAGCGAGCGGAAAAAGGCGCACCCCGGGGCGTGAACCCTTGCTTCAGAAGGGCTCGGCCACGCAGAAAGCCGGGTTGGCCGACCGTGTTCGTGGCGGGCGCCCTACTCCAGACCGACCTCTTCGGGGGTGGCCGGCGGGGTGGTGACGTTGTCACGCAGGCGGCGAGCGGCGTGCTCGCAGCGACCCGGCAGGCCGAAGAACAGGCCGAACACCTCACTGCGCGAGGATTCCTCATCGCGGGCGATGGCCGCGTCCCACAGGGCGGTGCGTTCGGCGGCGGCGGCCTCGGCGGCGGCCAGGGTCCCGGGCGACTGGCGGTCACGGGCGGCGTTCAGACCGGCCTGGAAGTCAGCGGCCTCGAGCCGACCCAGACGCATGATCTCCTGATCCAGATCCGAGGGATCGGTCAGGCTCTCACCCAGGCGCACATGGCCCGTGACCAGGGCGTCGCACCAGGCGGTCAGGGCGTAGTCGTCGGTCGGGGCGCCGGGCGGCAGGGCGTGGGAATAGGCGATCGCCTCGCGGACCCGCACGGCCTGGGCGCTCTCGCCGGCGGAGCCGCCGGTGCGGATGGGGCCGTCATTTGCGGGCTGGACGGCGAGGGCGGCGATGAAGGCGAGCAGAGCGGTCATGCGTCTTCCTGAATGGCGTAGGGCGTGGCGGCACGGCGCGGAGCGCGCGAGCCGTCGACCCTAACGCATGAACGGCCCAGGTGGTTTTTCTGGGGCGGCATAAATCTGATGCGCCAACGAAAAAGGGCGGCGGGCCCGAAGGTCCGCCGCCCCATTCCGTATTGTCGTCCGACCTAGAAGCGAGCGGTCAGGCCGACGAAGTAGCGGCGGCCGAGCACGTCGTAGGTCGACGGGTCGGTGTTCGCCTGAACGCCCGGAGAGAAGGTCAGGGGCTGTTCGTCGGTCACGTTGTTGACCCCGAGGCGCATCGACACGGTGTCGTTGATCTCCCAGGAGCCAGTCAGGTCGAAGTAGTGCACCGGCTCCAGCACGTTGTCGGTGCCGAACTGGGTCAGTTCACCCACCCGACGCCAGCGAACGCCGACACCGAAGGGACCGTTCTGCCAGTTGGCCGAGGTCAGCACCTTCCACTCGGGGAAGGTGTTGCCGAACACGCTGTCGATGGTGCCGACACGCTCGATGATCGGACCACCGGCGATGACGGCGCTTTCGCGGCTTTCCAGCCAGCCGACGACGAGGCTGAAGCTCAGCGAGCCCAGGTCGGACAGGCCGGCGTCCATCATGTCGAACGCCCAGTCGATCTGCGCGTCGATGCCGGAGGTGGCCAGCGTCGCCTGGTTCTGGTTCAGACCCAGGGAGTTGTTCACGTTGCCCGAGAGCGGGTCACGCGAGAACAGCGAACAGAAGGCGTTGTTCGGATCGTAGGTCGGGTTCTGACCTTGCGCGTTGAAGCAGCCCTGCAGCGCCGAGGCGGCGCCGACGGTGCCGATCACGTCCTCGATCTCGATGCTGTAGTAGTCGAGCGAGGCCGAGATGCGCGAGAACAGCGGGGCGCTGATGTTAGGCTGGTAAACCACGCCCAGGGTCCAGGAGTCCGCGGTTTCTTCCGTCAGGTTCGGGTTACCACCCACCAGACCAGGGACCTGGTTGTTGGTGAACTGGTAGTCCGGAGCAGCGGCGGCCGACGCCTGGGCGTTGCAGAGCGCAACAACCTGGGCGGCGTTCGGTCCGGTGCGGTACGAGCTGCGGATATCGCAGGGATCGCCCTGGATGCCCGTGGCCGACGGCGCGCCGATGGCCGGGAAGCTGGTGCCCAGCGGCGCGAACAGTTCGCCGATGGACGGTGCGCGAACGGCGCGCTGGATGCCGCCCCGCACACGCAGGCCGTCAACGATGGCCCAGTCGACTTCAGCCTTGTAGGAGTTGGTGCCGCCGGCCGTGCTGTAGTCGGCGTAGCGGAAGCCCAGGTTCACATCCAGTTGCTGGATGAACGGCAGGTCGGACAGGACCGGGATCAGCAGCTCGGTGAACAGTTCGACGGAGTTGGTGTCGCCCTGCAGCGCGTTGCTGGGGTTGAAGCCGGCGATTTCCGAACCACCGACGTTGCCGCCGTCCGCCAGACCCGTGCGCGGGTTGATGTGCGGGGTCACGACGTTCTGCTGACGCAGCGAGGCGTCGGGCGTGAACACGTAGTTGTCCTGACGATACTGCGCACCCAGGGCGAAGCGGGCGTCACCGGCAGGCAGCTCGAACAGGCGACCCTGAACCACGGCTTCCGCGATGGTCTGTTCGGTGGTCGAGGTGTTGATGCTGCTGCGCGCGATGTAGTTGATGCACGACTGCGACAGGTTGGACTCGCCGAAGGGGTTGAAGCCGCCTTCGCAGAGCGAGGCGCCGCCGTCAGCCGCATCCAGCAGGCGCTGGACGGCGGACCGGGAGACGTTGCCGGTCTGGGTGGTCACCTGATCCACGTGGCCGTAGGACATGTAGGCGTCCCAGGTCCAGTCGCTGATCGGCAGGGCGCCGCGCAGGCCGGTGGTCAGCTGGAAGACGTTGTAGTTCTCGGAACCACGACGGCCGCCCACTTCGGTGAAGCGCTTGTCGAGGGCGAACGAAGACGTCGGCGTGGGACGCGAGGCCAGCAGCGCGGCCAGATCGGCCGGGATGAAGGGGTTGTCCACCGGCACGCGGAAGCCGGTGGCCGGAACCGCGCCGGCGGCCGGCGTGGCGGCCAGTTCGTTGGCGGCTTCATACTGGGTGAACAGGGCGCTGGCGTAGGCCTCGACGGAGTCGGTCAGCTCGTAACGGCCCGACGCATAGGCGTTCCAGCGGTCCAGCGGCAGCGCCATGTAGTTCAG
Source organism: Brevundimonas sp. (assembly GCF_046293315.1). Taxonomy (GTDB): domain Bacteria; phylum Pseudomonadota; class Alphaproteobacteria; order Caulobacterales; family Caulobacteraceae; genus Brevundimonas. Next base: position 255,242 of record NZ_JBKBPF010000001.1, on the reverse strand, counting down.
CGGGCCGGTGTTGTAGGCCCAGTCGCCGCCGGGGGTGACGAAGCCCTCGTAATCGATGCCGCCCGGGCTCTGGAAGTTGCGGGTGCCCAGGTAGGTGAAGATGGAGCCGTTGTTGTTGTAACCGAAGGCGCCGGTCAGCGGCACGCCCGTTTCGCCGAAGTAGGCGTCAACCACGGCCTGGTCGGGACGGTTGTTGGCGTCGAAGGTGGTCGAGCCGAGGGGCGAGGCGCCGGAGGGACCGGAAACCCGCGAGAACTCGCGGTCGACGTTGTAGATCTCGCCGCGAACCGACCGGCCGACCGACAGAACCGCGTTGCCGCGGCCGCCGTCGAAGTTGCCGCCGATGGTGACCGAATAGCTCTGGGTCTCACCGTCGTTCCGGTCCGTGATGCCGTACTGGGCGTCGAACTGGATGCCTTCGAAGTTCTCGTTCAGGATGAAGTTGGCCACGCCGGCCAGGGCGTCGCCGCCGTAGGCGGCCGAGGCGCCGCCCGAGATCACTTCGATGTTCTGGATCAGGGCCGTGGGGATGATGTTGACGTCAACCACGCCCGAGGAGTTCGACGGCACCAGACGGCGGCCGTTGACCAGCACCAGGGTGCGGGTGGTGCCCAGACCGCGCAGGTTCAGGTTCGCCTGACCGCCGTTCGAGGGGTTGTTGGAGGTGAAGTTAATCGACGGCACGAACTGCGGCATGTCGTTCAGCAGCGAGTCGATGGTCACCGAGCCGGTCGCCTGGAAGTCCTCGGCGTCGACCGTCACGATCGGGCTGGACGAGACGAAGTCCTGGCGGGCGATGCGCGATCCCGTGACGACGACTTCATCGACGGTCGTCGCGTCCTGAGCAACGGCCGGAGCGGCGACCGCAGTCATCGCAAGCGCCGCGACGCCCCCGATAATGGTCGACGCGAGAAGTCGTTCGCGAGTGTTCTGGATATTCAAAGGGTCACCCTCCTGAGGCCGGCGTCGCACCAGTCGATAGTCGCTGATGCTCGCCCCCGTGATAAATGTGCGTAGCTCCCTGCCGGTCCTTTTGGGACTCGCAGGTTGTTTGAACGATCAGTTGCGGGCCCTCTCGCGTCAATGAAATTACGAACCTGTCACCCGGTCGTCGCCCATGTGTCGCATTCCCGCCACGGTTCCGCCACGGTGGAAATTGGTTCGGGCGGGCGCGGCTCGTGCTAAGTTTTGGGGCATACGATGATGGAGACCGGTGGAAAGCGATGACGAAAACAACCCTCTGGGCGACGAGCCTGGCCGTGCTGTGCGCGCTGGGGATGGCGCCCGACGCCCGGGCCCAGGACCGGGCCCCCCTCCTCGAACGGCTCGCCGTCTGCCGGCAGGTGGCGGACCCCGCCAGTCGGCTGACCTGCTATGATCAGGCCGCGCAGGCCCTGGATGAAGCCGAGCGTCAGGGCGAGATCGTCATCGTCGACAGCGCGCGGATTGAGGAAACACGACGTCAGGCGTTCGGATTCAACCTGCCCTCACTGGCCGGATTCAGGCGCGCCGGGGGCGAACCGGACATTGAGGGTGTGAACACCACTCTCGCCCACGCCAGAAGCGGGCCCGACCGGAAATGGCTGTTCACCCTGGCCGACGGGTCCGTCTGGCGCCAGATCGACAACGGCCGGGTCCTGTTCCGCAACCGCGAGGGCGTCGAGGTGCGGATTCGTCGTGCGGCCGTCGGCAGCTATCTGATGTCGATCGACGGGACCCGCGGCGTCCGCGTGCGACGCGAGCAATGAGTCTTCGCCGTCTGGATGACCGCACATGGGTGGCAGGAGCCGTCACGCCGCAAGATCTGGATGCCGCGGTCGGGCTTGGCGTGACCCGGATCGTCAACAACCGGCCTGATCATGAGGACCCCGGACAGCCCGCCAGCGACGTGGTGGCCGGGTGGGCGCGCGACGCGGGGCTGGACTATGCTTGGATCCCCATAGCCGGCCGGCCCGACGCCGACGCCGTGCAGGCCACGACGGCCGTGCTGGCGGATGACGCAGCCGTGCTGGTTTTCTGCCGCTCGGGGCTTCGGTCGGCCGCCGCCTGGGCCGCTTCAAGAGTGACTGTCGGGGCCCTGACGCCCGAGGACGCGCGGGCGGCGGCGGCCCGCGCCGGCTTCGACCTGTCCGGCCTGCCGCTCTAGCGGATCACGGCCGCCCGGGCGGCGTAGGGGGCGGTCGGCTCGGGGGTGCAGGAGGCGGCGACCAGTTGCGCCGCCATGAGACACAGGACGGCGGCGAACAGGGGCTGGAGCCGATTTGAGACAGTAATGAGGGCGTCCAGGGCGAGGGTTCGGGCCATTGCGGCGTCTCCGGGCGGGTCAGACCGCCTTGACCGCAAGGTCCGCGCCGTTCGAATGGAGGCCCCATGATCCCCTTCGTCAAAGACTTCGATCCGGAATACGGCTTCTGCCGCCGCGTCTCGCCGCGCATCCGCCGGGTGACAGCCAACAATCCGGGGCCGTTCACCTTCACGGGGACCGGCACCTACATCGTGGGCGACGGGACGGTGGCGGTGATCGACCCGGGGCCGAACGACGGGGCGCATCTGGCCGCGCTGCTGGCGGCGGTGGAGGGCGAGACGGTCAGCCATGTGCTGGTCACCCACACGCACCGGGACCATGCGCCGCTGGCCCGGCCGTTCGCCGATGCAGTGGGCGCGCTGGTGCTGGCGGCGCGGCCGCCGGCGCGCGAGACCCACGCCTCGGGGGCGCTGGACGAGGCCGAGGACCAGACGTTCCGGCCGGACGTGATCCTGAACGACGGCGACCGGATCGCGGGGCCGGACTGGACGCTGGAGACGCTGGTGACGCCGGGGCATGCGTCGAACCATCTGGCCTTCGCCCTGATCGAGGAGAACGCCCTGTTCAGCGGCGACCATGTGATGGGCTGGGCCACCAGCGTGGTGGCGCCGCCCGACGGGGACATGGGCGCCTATATGGAAAGCCTGGAGCGGGTGACGGCGCGGGGGTTCGATACGCTTTGGCCCACCCACGGGGCTCCGGTGACCGACGTTGCGCCGTTCCTGACGGCTTACAAGGCGCACCGGCTGGAGCGCGAGGTCCAGATCCTGGCGCGGCTTGAAGCGGGGGACCGGACCATCAGCGAGATGGTCCCGGCTCTGTATGCGGCGGTGGACGCGCGCCTGTGGCCGGCGGCGTCCCTGTCGGTGCTGGCGCACCTGATCGATCTGGTCCGGCGCGGGGTGGTCGTCTGTGACGGGGAGCCGGGACTGGGGTCCGCGTTCCGATTGCGGCCCTAAAGCTCCAGCGCGCAGCGCTCGTGGATGGTCGGGCGGCTGACCACCACGCGCGACAGGCCGGGCCATTCGGGGGTCAGGCGCTGGACGAACCACAGGCACAGGTGTTCGAGGGAGGGGACCTCCAGGCCCTCGTGCTCGTTCAGCATGCCGTGGTCCAGCTCGCCGGCGGCGGCCTTGAGCGCCGCGTCCAGCGCGTTCAGGTCTGCGACCCAGCCGTTGCCATCCAGCCGGTCCGAGCGGATCGACACCTCCACCTGGAACGAGTGGCCGTGGATGCGCCGGTAGGGGCTGCCCTCCGGCTCGTTGGGGAAGTGGTGCGCCGCGTCGAAGGTCGCGGCCTTGGTGATCTCGAAAACGGGCTGGGTCATGTCAGGGTCAACGCACGCCGATGTATTTGTGGGTCTGGACGCTGAGGCGCCATTTGGGATGTTGCAGGCAGTAGTCCATGGCCGCCGCCGTATTGGCCCCGGTGTCCGGGCCGTCCATGGGCTGCAGCCAGAAGCGTTCGAAGGCCATGTCGGCGAACTGTTCCGGCCGGGCCAGCGCCTGGGGGTAGACCAGTTTCAGCTCCTGGCCGGTGGTCTGCAGGACGGGGGCGTCGGCCTTGGGGCTGACGCAGATCCAGTCGAGGCCGTCCGGTGCGACGATGGTGCCGTTGGTCTCCACCGCGATCTCGAAGCCGCGGGCGTGCAGGGCGGCGATCAGGGGCGGGTCCAGCTGCAGCAGGGGTTCGCCCCCGGTGCAGACCACCAGACGGGGGCCGCCCTCCCCGCCCCGCCACAGGGACGCCACGCGGTCGGCCAGAGCCTCGGCCGAGGCGAACTTGCCGCCGTCGGGGCCGACGCCGACGAAATCGGTGTCGCAGAACGAGCAGACGGCCGTGGCCCGATCCTGTTCGCGCCCGCTCCACAGGTTGCAGCCGGAAAAGCGCAGGAACACGGCGGGACGGCCGGCCTGGCCGCCCTCGCCCTGAACGGTGAGGAAGATTTCCTTGACGGTGTAGGTCACGCGCCCGCCGCCCACTGGTCATGGCCGGCCGCGCGCAGTTCGCACGCGGGGCAGGTTCCGCAGCCGTAGCCCCACGGGTGCCGGTGGTCGCGATCGCCAAGATAGCAGGTGTGGCTGTCCTCGATGATCAGGGAGACCAGAGGGTCGCCGCCCAGATCGTGGGCCAGGGCCCAGGTCTCGCCCTTGGTCAGGTGCATCAGGGGCGTTTCGATGGGGACCGGCTTGTCCAGGCCCAGCGACAGGGCCTGCTGCATGGCGTCCATGGTCTCGCGTCGACAGTCGGGATAGCCGGAATAGTCCGTCTCGCACATGCCGCCCACCAGCACGTCGAGCCCGCGCCGGTCGGCCAGGGCGGCGGCGTAGGTCAGAAACACCAGATTGCGGCCCGGCACGAAGGTGGTGGGCAGGCCGCGCGCGTCCATCTCGATGGCCCGGTCGCTGGTCAGGGCGCTGTCGGCGATGCGCCCGAAGCCGGTGATGTCCACCACATGGTCCGGGCCCAGGCGGTCCGCGACCCCGGGCAGGACGCGGGCCATGCCGTCGCGCACCCTGAGCCGCGCCTGCATCTCCACCGCGTGGCGCTGGCCATAGTCGAAGCCCACGGTCTCGACCCGCGCGAACCGGTCCAGCGCCCAAGCCAGGCACGTGGCGCTGTCCTGCCCGCCCGAGAACAGAACCAGGGCGGAGGACGAAGGGTTGATCGAGGAAGCGCTCATGACAAATCTGCGGTCGGCCCGGGGGCCGCGCGCATGCAAGGGAGTCCAGTGATGAAAGACGAAGTGGCGGTGCTTTACACCACATGGCCCGATGCGGAAAGCGCGGCGTCAGCGGGCCAGATTCTGGTGGGCGAACGGCTGTGCGCCTGCGTCAACATCCCGGGAGCCCCATGCGGTCGATCTATCGCTGGGAGGATGCGGTGGAAGATAGCGCCGAAGCGCCGGCCCTGTTCGAGACCACCGCAGGGGCGCCGCGGCCGCCCTGATGGACCGGATTGCCGCCTTGCACCCCTACGATAATCCCTGCGTGCTGATGCTACCGGTATCATCGGCAGGGTCGTCGGAAACGTTCGCGGCCTGGATCAGGACGTGTGTGAACTGACAGGCACATGATTTTGCGGGGTATTTTTCGCACTGCATGAGGCTTAACCCTTCCGCAAAACATGCCGATGCAATGTCTGTCGGTAACAGGGAGTTCTCGGCCGTATGCCGACGATTGAGTCCATTGCCGAACGGATCAACCCGGCCGGCCTCACGACCCTCGGGCAAGAGGTGTATGCGCGGTTCCAGGCGGAGCCCGACACCCTGGTCATACCCGTGGTCGACGATGGACGCCCGGTCGGCCTGATCGAGCGCGACGCCTTCCTGCTGAAGTACGCCGGCGATCACGGCCACGCCCGTTACGCCAACCGGACCGTCGACGTGTTCATGGATCCGGAACCCGCCATTGTGGAAGCCGGGGTTCACATCGAGGCCTTCGCCGGACCCATCCTGAACAGCGGCCCGGGCGCGCTGCTGCGGGGGTTCCTTGTGACCCGCAACGGCGCCTACTGGGGCGTCGGCACAGCCGTGGCGCTGCTGCGCGCCGCCAATGCCGGCAAGGAGCGCCGCATTCGCGCCCTGGCCGAACAGGAAGAGGCGCGCGCCGAGGAACAGGAACGGGCCCTGGCCGTGGCGCGCGGGCGCTGCGACTTCCTCAACGCCCTGAGCCATGATCTGCGCATGCCCCTGAACGGCGTGCTCGCTGTAGGCGAACTGTTGCAGCGCCAGCCGCTGGCCCCCAACGCCCAGGCCCATGTGCAGACCATCGTGGACTCAACCGAGACCATGCTGCGCGTGCTTCAGAACGCCATGGACCTGAGCCACGCCGAGGCGGGCGAATTGGTGCTGGAGCCAGGCGCGACTGTGCTTCGCGACTTGATGGATGCGATCCAGAGCGAATGGGAGCCCCGCGCCCTGGCCCAGGGCGTGCAGCTCATGGTGGGCTATGATGGCGACACCGAGCTGGCGGGTGATCTCGACGGCCGACGCCTCAAGCAGGTGTTCGACAATCTGATCGGCAACGCTCTGAAATTCTCGCGAGGCGGGCTGGTGGAAGCCAGCCTGAAGGCCCGCGCCGCCAGTGGTTCGGTGGTCATCGAAGCTCGGGTCCGGGACAGCGGCTCGGCCCTGGCGGGTCTGAGCGAAGAGGATCTGTTCGCCACCTTCATCAAGGCCGCCGACACGGGCTCGGCGCCGGGCGGCATCGGGCTCGGGCTGTCGATCTGCCGCCACATCGTCCACGCCATGAACGGGCACATCTGGGCCGAGCGGAACCAGGGCAAGGGCGTCACCCTCGCCTTCGACCTGTGCGCGCCCCAGGCCGTGATCGAGATCGAGGCGGACTCCAACGTGTCCGAGATCGACGGCCTGTCGCTCCAAAGCCAGCCTCACGTGCTGATCGTCGACGACAACGCCACCAACCGCGTGGTGGCCCAGGCCCTGTGCGAAATGTTCGGCTGCACCTCCGAGACGGCCGAGGACGGTCTGGAAGCGCTGGAGGCCGTCCAGGCCACCCGCTTCGACCTGATCCTGATGGACATCAAGATGCCGCGCATGGACGGCATGGCCGCCACGGTCGCCATCCGGGCGCTGGACGGACCGGTTTCACGCACGCCTATCATCGCCCTGACCGCCAACGCCGACCCGGACGACGCCCGCAAGTACGTGGCCCTGGGCATGGCTTCGGTGGTTGAAAAGCCGATCAAACCCGAACGCCTCCGCATGGCGATCAACGCCGCGGTGGCCGAGGCGGAGACCCAGGCGACGCGCGACGACACGCGTCGCACGGGATAGGCGCCTTTCTCGCCCTGGTCTGATGGACTAGGACACGCCCATGGCCGTTCCCATCGAATCCTTGTTGCCCCAGCTGGCCTCCGGCGCCGCGCACACCCATGCGCTGGGGTTTCAGTACGAGGCGCTGGACGGCGAATCCGTCACCCTGCGCGCGCCCTATCGCGACGAACTGGTGGGGGATCCGGTTGCGGGTGTTCTGGCCGGCGGTCTCGTCACCACCATGCTGGATCACGTGGGCGGCCTTGCGGTGTGGGTGGCGCTCGGCGAATTCCGGCCCATCGCCACGCTGGACCTGCGCGTGGACTACATGCGGGCGGCCGAGCCGGGCCGTGATCTTCTGGCCCGGTCCCGATGCTATCGCCTGACCCATTCCATCGGCTTTGTGCGCGCCTTCGCCTACGAGAGCGATCCGGACGATCCCGTCGCGGCGGCGCAGGCCGCCTACATCATCAACTCTGACGGGGAGCGGGGCGTCGGCGCCAATGTCTCGCGCCCGGGGGGGCCGACATGAGCGCGCCGGCCATCTTCGATCTGGAGCGCATCCCCTACGCCCGCTTCCTGGGCCTGAGGTCGCTGCAGTCCGGCGACGAGCTGACGGTGGTGATGCCGTTCTCGGATCACCTGATCGGCAACCCGATGCTGCCGGCTCTGCACGGGGGATCGACCGCAGCCCTGCTGGAGCTGACAGCCACAGCGCAGCTGGCGCTGCTGCACCCGCGGGCGCGACAGCCCCGGCCCATCAATGTGACCGTTGCCTATCTGAGGTCCGGCAAGCCGGTGGACACCTTTGCCCGCGCCCATGTCAGCAAGGCCGGACGACGGGTCGCCACGGTGACCGTCGAAGCCTGGCAGGACGAACGCCGCCAGCCCATCGCCACCCTGACCGCCCACTTCCTGCTCGACAACTAAAACGAGCATTGTTGCAGGTTGCGCCTCTGGCGTGGTTTGCTTCCGCTCTCGGGCGAGGGTGGAACCATGCACGCAGAAGCCGTCGGCCAGGATCTGAGCCGGAAAATCCATGCCGCCGAAATGGCGCTGGACCACGCGCTGATCGACGTCGCAACCCTTGCGGCCGCCCTGCCCGAAGCGCGGATGCGCGCCGGCGTGTCCGGCCTGACGGGACAGGCGGCGTTCGATGACCTGGCGGCCTGCATGATGGCGCTGACCCAGGCTCGCGCACGGCTCGGGGGGGGACACCGGACCCTGGCCGCCCTGGCCCGACGCATGGGGCTGGAGACGCTGGCCGCCGGCCCCATGGACAAGCCGGAGGACAGGCCGCCGATGAACGGTTCCGGGCGGATCCACGAAAACATGGTGAATGAAAAGTAAACGCTCTACCCTCGGGCGCTGAACTGTGTTAACACTTGGCTAACCACAGTGGAGGGTTTGGACGTGTACAAGGCTGAAATCGTTAACGGCGTCGCCAGTGAGCTCTACGCCACCGAACAGGCGCTCGACGCCGCCATCGCCCAGGCCAGCGGCCTGGTACAGACCATGATCGCCAGCCGCGCGGAGCTGAGCGTGTCGGCCGTCGCCGGCGCCCAGGCCCAGGCCAAGGCCATGGAAGCCATCGCCACCCTCGGTCAGGCGCGCGAAGCCATCGTCGCCGCCCACCAGGAACTGGCCAAGGATCACCGTCGCATGGGCTGGGGCGTCTACGCCGCCGGACCGCTGGACAAGCCCGACGACATGACCCGCCCCGTTGAGGGCCCTTGGCGCGCGACGCCCGATCTTCGCGTTGCTTAATTCGCTGTAAGAAACCGCCTCAACCGTATCGGTTGAGGCGAATTCAGAGCATTATCGCCCCCGGACGATGGTTTCGGGGGCGATTTGGTGTTTGACACCCTCTACACGCAAATCGGTGCGGTTTTCATGATCGCAGCCCTGGCTTTTGCCATGATCAAAGGCGAAGAGCCGGAACGCGCCTTCTCGGGCGTTTATCTCGTCGCGTGGCTAGCTTCGATGCTGGTCCAGAACGAAAGCGATCTCTTTCGGTGGCAACCCGTCATTGCACTACTCGACGTTGTAGTTTTGCTTTCTCTGATCGGGTTGAGTTGGAAAAGCACCCGCAGCTGGCCTGTATGGGCAATGGGATTTCAACTGCTCGTACTCATGGGGCTGGTTATCCCATTGATGGATGTGCGCCCCCCAGCCTGGTCGTATATCGCGGTGGTTAATCTGGGCGCGTACGGCGTTATTGGTAGCCTCGCCGTCGGCACCTTCTGGGCTTGGCAGGAACGGCGCGCTGCAGGACTGGAGTAGAGGATTAAATTCCTAGCCCATGCTAAAAGCGAGCGATTCGGAGATCGTTCTTGCCGCTGACGCATGCCCAACTCTGGAAAGGTCTGGACGCGCTGGCGGCGCGGCAGGGCATGACGCCGTCGGCGCTGGCGCGGGCGGCGGGGCTGGATCCCACAAGCTTCAACCGGTCCAAGCGGTTCGGCCCCGGTGAGCCGCCAAGGCCGCGCTGGCCGTCGACCGAGAGCCTGACCCGGGCGCTGGACGTGACGGGGGTCAGCCTGGGCGACTTTGCGCGGCTGGCGCGGGACGCGGCCTCGGCCGAGAGCGTGCCGCTGCTGGGCATGGCCCAGGCGGGGGCGGACGGCTTCTTTGACGACGCGGGCTATCCGACCGGACAGGGTTGGGACCGCACCCTCTTGCCCGCGGCCGGGGATGCACGCTTCAGCCTCAAGATCAGCGGGGACTCCATGACGCCCCTGTACCGCGAAGGCGATGTGGTGATCGTGGATCGGGCGGTGACCGATGTGCGCAAGGGCGACCGGGTGGTGGTGCGCACCACCAGCGGCGAGGTGATGGCCAAGGAGGTCACGCGCCTGACCGCCACGCGGGTGGAGCTGGGCTCCATCAATCCCGCCCATCCGCCCCGCACCCTGCACCCGCGGGACATCGACTGGATAGCGCGGATCCTTTGGGTCAGCCAGTAGGCCGATATCCTCTCCTCCCCATCGGAACGATGGGGAGATGGCGCGCGGGCGCGACTTGGCGCCCGTGACGAAGGGGGCGGCGCGGGCGGGAGGATCCAGAGATCATACGCCAAAATCCCGGCCGGCCCCCTCCACCACCCCGGCTGAGTCGCCGGGGCGGTCCCCCTCCCCGCCTGGGCGGGGAGGAGATGTCGGATCAGTACGCGCGGCGGACGTAGCCGGAGTGGACGTAGCCGCCGCCGGCGAGCTGCAGCCACTGGCCTTGCGAGCCGGCCACCTGGAAGCTCTGACCGGCGCCGATGGAGCCGATCTGGCCGTGGCCGGTGGAGGGGCCGGAGCGGATGCGCAGATTGCTGGTGGCCACATAGGCGTTGGCCCGGGCCGCAGCCTCCGCATGGCCGTTATTGTAGCCGGCGTTGTAGTTGTCGAGGCGGGCGCGCTGCTGGCGGCAACCGACGTAGGAGCCGGCCGCTGCGCCGAGGACGCCGCCGCCCACCGCGCCGAGCTCCCGCTCGTTGCGCGAGATCTGGGTGCCCAGGGCCGCGCCCAGGATGCCGCCGATCACGGCGCCGGCCTGCTGGCGGCCGCCGGGGGCGTCGCAGCCGAGGACCCCGGAGCCCATGGGACGCTGGGGCTGCTGCCCGAAAGACTGGGCCGAGGCGGTTCCGGCCAGGCCCATGGCGCCGGCCATCAACACCGCTAGAGCGGCTTTCGAGGAAGACTTCAGGTTCGACATGACGCTCTCTCCTTTTTTCGATCGTTGTCGATAAGGAGAGGCTAGCCCCCCGAACCTGAAGCGGTTCAGACGCGGGCGGTTATATTGGGTTCATCCGCAGCGCCCCGCTCTACGCCCGGTCACGGGCGGCCAGCTGGACCACCTTGAGCACATCAACCACCCGGTAAGGCTTCGCCAGAATATGAGCCGCGAGGCCGGCATGGCGGGATGCCTGCGTCACGTCGCCGGACATGAAGACTGACGGGACACCCCACCGCCTCGTCAAATCACCGGCCAGTTCGATACCGGTTCCGGGGCCGCCCAGATTGATGTCCAGCAACGCCACGTCGATGGCATGCTGGGCCGCCAGGACAGCGGCCGCCTCTGCCGTCGCGACGGGGCCGATGACGGCGTGGCCGGCCTCCGTCAAGCCGTCAACCAGTGACTGGGCGCTGTCCGGGTCATCCTCCACCACCAGCAAGGTCAGCATCCGGCTTTCAGACACCACCTCCGGGGCCGGGCTGGACTTGGTCAGCACCTCCCGCAGCCGGACCCATACGGCCTCGGGTTCGGCCTCGTGATCGAGGTCGTAGACCCGCGCCATGGCGCGCATCTCGTCGATGTCCCGGGCGGCCACTGCACCGCCTTGAAGCAGGGGGTCCAGGCGCGTGAAAAATCCGGCCAACTGGTCGGGCGATGCGGTCGCACCGCCTTCTGCATGGCTCTGGGAACCGTCCATTTCAACCTCCTCTGACGGAAGACCCGCCACGACCCGCACACTGCGGACGCCTCATAGTTGGGCTGTGGTCCCGAGGATAAAAGACGGCTGACTTGCTTGTTACCGATTGTAACATTCCCGCCAGCGAGGAACGTTATTGCGCCAGTTCGCCCCGGGCGCCCTGTTCCAGCAGGGCGATGGTGCGGTCCAGGCCGTAGATGGCGGCGAAGGAGCCGAAGCGGGGGCCCTGGCTCTGGCCCAGCAGGACTTCGTACAGGGCGGCGAACCAGGCGCGCAGGGGCTGGAAATCGTGTTCCTTGCCCACCGCATAGACCTCGTTCTGGATCATCTCGCCGTCTGTGGTGTCAGCGGGCAGGGCGCGCAGGCGGCCGGCCAGGTCCTGGAAGGCCGCAGCCTCCGCCCCGGTGGGCGCGCGGAAGGCCTTCGTGGGCTTCACGAAGTCCTCGTAATAGTTCAGCGCATGACCCATCAGCCGGTCCAGCACCGGTTCGCTCTCGGGCGTGGCGTCGGGCAGGTAGCGGGCGAAATAGGCCCACAGCTCCGCCTTGTTCGATGCGTTGGCCACGCCGACCAGATTCAGCAGCAGCGAGAACGACGCCGGGCTGGCGTCCTTCGGCGGCGCGCCGGAGTGGATGTGCCAGACCGGGTTGTCGATCTGCTTGGGCGGCTCCTGCGTCGCGAAGCTGGTGATCGCCTGCAGGTAGTCGTCGATGGCGCGCGGGATGACGTCGAAGTGCAGCTTCTTGGCCGATTTGGGCGACTGGAACATGTACCAGCTGAGGCTCTCGGGCGTTCCGTAGCGCAGCCATTCGTCCATGGTCAGGCCGTTGCCCTTCGACTTGGAGATCTTCTGGCCGGCCTCGTCCAGGAACATCTCGTAGTTGAAGCCCTCGGGCGGGACGCCGCCCAGGGCGCGGCAGACCTTTGAGGACACCTTGACCGAGTCGATCAGGTCCTTGCCGCTCATCTCGTAGTCCACGCCCAGCGCGGTCCAACGCATGGCCCAGTCGGGCTTCCACTGCAGCTTCACATGGCCTCCGGTGACCGGGACCTCGGTGCGGCCGCCCGCCGGATCGTCGAACACGATGGTCCCGCGATCCAGATGCCGCTCCAGCGTCGGCACCTGAAGCACATGGCCGGTGATCGGGCTGACGGGCAGGAAGGGCGAATAGGTGGCGCGGCGGTCCGGGCCGAGCGTCGGCAGCATGATGGCCTGCACGGCGTCGAAGCGCTCCAGCAGGATCAGCAGCGCCTGATCGAACCGGCCGGAGCGATAGGCCTCGGTCGAGCTCATGAACTCGTATTCGAAACCGAAGCCGTCGAGGAAGGCGCGCAGGCGGGCGTTGTTGTGGGCGCCGAAGCTGTCGTGAGTTCCGAACGGGTCGCGCACCTGGGTCAGGGGCTTGTGCAGATCCTCGGCCAGCATCTCCGGGTTGGGGACGCCCTCGGGCACCTTGCGCAGGCCGTCCATGTCGTCGCTGAAGGCGATCAGGCGGGTCGGCCAATGGTCTCCGGTGAGGGCGCGGAAGGCGTTGCGGACCATGGTGGTGCGGGCCACCTCGCCGAAGGTGCCCATGTGCGGCAGGCCCGAGGGACCGTAGCCGGTCTCGAAGATCACCGGCCGTGCGAGGGCCGGCAGCGTGGCCAGGGCCTCGTCCGTCCTGTTCTTGCCGATCAGGGTCGCGGCCAGGTCGCGCTCGCCGTCCGTGTCGAGGCGGTGTTTGAGCAGGTGGGCCAGCAGGTTGCGGGCTTGCTCGAACGGCCACGACCGGGCCTCACGCGACAGGGCTTCGATGTTTTGCAGCATGGGGGTGGGCTTAGGGTCTGGACAGGCCGGGGGTCAATGGGTTTGGCCCCTCCCCTCCCCTCCATCCGGGAGAACTAGCCGACCTGGGCCAGTTCCGGGACGCGGGTGACCTCGCGCCAGGCGTGGGGCGCGGCCAGAAGGGCGCGGACCAGCTGGTTGTTCAGGGCGTGGCCCGCCTTGACGCCCTCGTAGCGGCCCAGCAGGGGCGCGCCCAGCACATAGAGGTCGCCGATGGCGTCCAGCGCCTTGTGCTTGACGAACTCGCGCTCCATCCGGAGCCCGCCGGGGTTCAGGATGGTGTCGCCGTCGATGACCACGGCGTTCTCCAGGCTGCCGCCGCGGGCCAGGCCGGCGCGGCGCAGGGCCTCGACCTCATGGGCGAACCCGAAGGTGCGCGCGGCCATGATCTGGTCGCGGAAGGTGGCCTCGTCGACCACGAAGTCCACCACCTGATTGCCGATGACCTTCGAGTCGAAATCGATCTCGAAGCGCATCTCGTAGCGATCGCAGGGCAGCAGAGCGGCGCGCTTGTCGCCCTCCTCCACCACGATGGGCTCGAGAATCTCGATGTAGCGGACCGGGGCCTGCTGACGGCGGAAGCCCGCACGGTCCAGCAGCTGGACGAACGGCAGGGCCGAGCCGTCGAGGATGGGCAGTTCGGGGCCGTCGACCTCGACGATGACGTTGGACACGCCCAAGGCCGCGAAGGCCGCCATCAGGTGTTCGATGGTGGACAGACGCACGCCGTCGGCGTTCTCGATCATGGTGTTGAGGCGCGCCTCGACCACCGCCGCACCCGACACCGGGATGCGGTTGTCGCGGTCGGTGACGTCGGTGCGCACAAACACCACACCCGTGCCCGTGGGGGCCGAGCGGATGGCCAGACGCACGCGCTCGCCCGAATGGACGCCCACACCCGCGCAAATGGCGGGCGCGCTCAGCGTGCGTTCGTGATGATCGTCGCGTCCAAACAAATCGAGATACCCGTTATGCAACCGTCACAAGACGGTCTACGCCCCGTCATGCAGTTAATGACGGGGCTGCAAAGGGTAAATGAAATCAGGGTTTCGGATTGTTTCGATCCTTCGCGAAACCCTTGCGGCGCAAGGGATCGCGAGGGTTACGAATTAGTTGGCCAGACGGCGCAGGAAGGACGGGATCTCGAGATCGTCGTCGGCCTGGGTCTGCTGGGGCTGGTCCACCGGCTGGACCTGGTGGGTCGGGCGCATCTGGGGCGCGGCCGGGGGCGGCGCGTCCTGGTGGTAGCTCTGACTGGTCGGGGACCGGCGGCCGCGGCCGAACAGGCTCCAGCCGCGCTTGGGCTCCTGGCTCTCGAACAGGCTGTCGTCCGCGTACTGGGCCGGCTGCGCCGGTTGCGGAACCGGGCGGCGCGCGGGGGCGGGCTCGGGGCGACGGTCGAAATACAGATCGCCCTGCTCGGTTTCGGACGCCTCGTCCTCATACTCGTCGACCGACGGGTCGACGATGCGGCCGATGACGCGCTCGGGCTCACCCAAGGCGGCGGTAGCGGCGGCGGGCTGGGCCGGACGGATGATCGGGTCGGCGTCGACCTTCGGAGCCGGGGCCTGGGCGGCGGGCTGGACCGGCTCGCGGGCATAGGACGGCGTCGCAGGCTCGCGGGCCGTCATGGGCTCGTGCCGGGTGGCGGCGGCGTAGCTGGTGGCGGCGGTCGGCATGGCCGGGGCGCGCGGGGTCTCCACCGGGCGCTGCTGCGGGGGTTCGATGGACTGGGTGGCTTCCTCGTCCATGCCGGTGGCGACCACCGACACGCGCAGCTTGCCTTCCAGCGCCGGGTCGAAGGCGGCGCCGAAGATGAAGTTGGCGTCCATGTCCACTTCGGCCGAGATGGCGTTGGCGGCTTCGTCCACCTCCATCAGGGTCATGTCCATGCCGCCGGTGATGTTGACCAGCACGGCCTTGGCGCCCTTGAGGCTGGTTTCGTCCAGCAGGGGGTTGGCGATGGCGTTCTGGGCGGCCAGCAGGGCGCGGTCCTCGCCCGAGGCCTCTCCGGTGCCCATCATGGCCTTGCCCATTTCGGACATGACCGCGCGCACATCGGCGAAGTCGAGGTTGATCAGGCCCGGCAGGATCATCAGGTCGGTGATGGAGCGCACGCCCGAGTGCAGCACCTGGTCAGCCATGCCGAAGGCGTCAGCGAAGG
Organism: Brevundimonas sp.; assembly: GCF_046293315.1. Classification (GTDB taxonomy): domain Bacteria; phylum Pseudomonadota; class Alphaproteobacteria; order Caulobacterales; family Caulobacteraceae; genus Brevundimonas. The sequence goes on along the minus strand of NZ_JBKBPF010000001.1, from coordinate 239,751 downwards.
TGGTCTTCTCGTTGGCGACCCGGAACAGGTTCTGGTTCGGAATGACGATCAGGGTGTCGACGTAGCGCTGCAGCTCGGCGATGCCGGCGTCGGCCAGGCGCATGCGGTGGCGGCCCTCGAAGGTGAAGGGCTTGGTGACCACGCCGACCGTCAGGATGCCGCGATCACGCGCACATTTGGCGATGACGGGGGCCGCGCCGGTGCCGGTGCCGCCGCCCATGCCGCCGGTGATGAAGATCATGTGGGCGCCTTCCAGGTGCTCGTGGATCTCGTCCACGGACTCCTCGGCGGCGTTCATGCCCACTTCGGGGTGAGCGCCCGCGCCCAGCCCTTGCGTGATGGTGGCGCCCAGCTGGATGCGGCGGTCGGTCTTGGCGAACGACAAGTGCTGGGCGTCGGTGTTGGCCACGACGAACTCGACCCCTTCGAGGCCGGCGTCGATCATGTTGTTGACGGCGTTGCCGCCCGCGCCGCCGACACCGAACACGACGATGCGGGGCTTGAGTTCAGTGTGTTGCGGCTTGACCAGCGACAGCGACATTTTCGTTTCGACCTTCCGACCCGTTTGTCCGGGACCTTTGCGCGACACACCCCCGCGAATCACATGGGCCCGAACCCTGCGTTAATGAAAGAACCATCAACGTTAAGAGATGGTTACCCGTTAACGTGAGTCGGCTGAAAATAAAGGGCCAGAGCGTGGCGAAGGGCCGATCGCAGGGGATAAAGGTTAACGCTGCAGCGTTGCCCCGAATAGACCCTACAAATTCTCGCGCAGCCAGCCTGCGGCGCGGGCGACGAAGCCGCCGGCGTGGACGCGGGGGGCGTCGGCGGCGGTGATCTGGCGCGACATCAGCTTGCGGGCCGAAACCGCCTCGCGCGGGCCGTAGGCGGCGCGCAGCAGCACCCCGGCGGCGGAACAGAAGGCCGGGCCGGAAGCGGCGTCGGCAAGGTGCGGCGCTCTTTGAGGGCGGCCCAGGCGCACCGGGCGGTCGAATACGCGCACGGCCAGCTCGCGCACGCCGTTGAGCTGGCTGGCGCCGCCGGTGAGGACGACGCCCGTGCCGGGCTCCAGCCCGGGGCCGGACGCCTTGAGACGGTCGCGCAGGAGCTCCAGCGTCTCCTCAACCCGGGGGGCGATGACAGTCTTGAGCATGGCGCGGGGCACGATGACAGGCCCGGAACCAGGCTCCTCGCCGCGCGGCGGGGCCTCCAGCATCTCGCGATCCTCGTTGGGCGAGGCCATGGCCGAGCCGTGAAGGGTCTTGAGCCGCTCGGCGCCCGCCTTGGACGTGGACAGGCCGCGCGCGATGTCGGCGGTGACGTGGTCGCCGCCAACGTTCAGGCTTTCCACATGCAGCAGGGAGCGTCCGCCCCACACCGCAGCCGAGGTGGAGCCGCCGCCCATGTCGATTGCGACACAGCCCAGGTCCATCTCATCATCTTCCAGCGCGGCGAGGGACGACACCACGGGCGCGGCGGCCACGCCCTGAAGGTCCAGGTGGGCCAGCTCGAGACAGTGGCTGAGGGTGGCGAACACGCCTTCGGCCATGGAAACGACCAGCAGATCCAGGCCGAGGTTGGCGCCGCGCATGGCGCGGGGATCGCGCACGCCCCGGGCCCCGTCCACCGACCAGGCGACGGGCAGCACATGGATGGGGCGGCGATTGGCCAGGCGCACCTGGGACAGGGCCATGGCGATCGCGCGGGCCAGATCGGCGTCGCCGACCGGATTGGCGCCAAGGGATACGCGAGCCTGGACCCGGTGGCTGGCCAGCTGGCCGATGGCGGTGGAGACGATGACGCCGGACACGGGGGCGCCCGCCGCCCGCTCGGCCCGCTCGACGGCGTGGCCGATGGCCTGGGCGGCCTCGTCCATATTGATGATGGCGCCGCCCTTGATGCCGCGCGACTGCACGTGGCTGGCGCCGGCGACCCGCACGGTGCGGTCGGCGTGGCGCACGCCTTCGGGCTTCATGATGAAACAGGCGACCTTGGCGTGGCCAAGATCGAGGGCGGCCACGACCGGCGCGCGATTGTGCGCGCTCATGGGAAGCTCTTGGTCGGTCCTGCGCCCTGACATGGTGTTCAAGCCCTCACAAAATCACGCCGACGCGCCGGCCGGGCGAACGGCCACGGCGTCGGGGGCGCGAAGGTCCACACGGTCGAAACCCAGGTCCAGCAACCGTTCGCGCTGGTCCATGGAGTCCAGCTGGATCAGGGCCGCTTCCTGATTGGCGGCGGGAAGCTGGATCACGCCCCCGTCCCTGAGCCGCACGTCCCAGCGCCGCTCGTCCACGCGGACCAGAGCCTCGACGCGGCTCATCAGGCGGGGACGCTGGCGCAGCAGGGGCAGGATGTCCGACGCGGCCTCGGCGGCGCCCGTTCCCACCACCAGCGGCAGGCGCGGATAGCGGCCAGGGTCGGCGCCGGGAATGACCTGGCCGGCGCTGTCGACCACATAGTTGCGGCCGCCGGTCTGCCAGACAGCCAGCCGGTCATGCTCGACCACGGACACCACAAGGGTGTCGGGCAGCAGGCGCACCACGCGCGCCGACCGGACCCAGCCCACCTGCTCCACCGAGGCGCGCACGGCGTCCAGATCGACGGCAGTGATGGGCTGGCCCTGGGTCAGGTTGATGGCGGCCTGGATGGCGGGGCGGGCCTCGTCGGAGGCGCCGGTGACGTGCACGCGGTTCAGGGTCAGGCCCATGCCGGCCAGCTGGTTGTTCACGCCGCTGGAGACGGACGCGCCGATGCGATCAGCGCGCGCGCCGGTGAACAGCACGACGCCCACCAGCACGACGCCGGCGACGAAGCTGATGATCACCGCGCGGGGCGACAGGTCCAGACGCCCGAGGGCCGCCATCTTGCCGGGGGTCCCGGAAGCGTTCCTTGGTGCGTTGCGCGAACCGCCCCGACGCGGCGCCCCTTTCCTGGGAGCGCTCTTTCGGGGGGCCTGATTTGAACTCTGTCGCCGACCGCCGCGCACTACCGCGGGCATGAGGCGTCCTCCACCATCCACCGTACAAGATCTGCGTACGCCATCCCGGTGAAGGCGGCCTGCTCGGGAGCGAGCGAGGTCGGCGTCATGCCGGGCTGGGTATTGACCTCCAGCAGAACAAGATCGTCGTTAAGATCGTCATAACGAAAGTCCGATCGGGTCACGCCTCGGCAACCAAGTGCGGTGTGCGCGCGCTCGGAAATCCGCAGCGCCGCCTCGAACACGTGGGCCGGCAGATCGGCCGGAAGCACGTGCCGGGACCCGCCCGGGGCGTATTTGGCCTCATAGTCATAGAAGCCCTTGGTGGGGGTGATGTCGGTCACGGTCAGGGCGCGGGGGCCGACCTTTTCCCCAAGAACCGTCACCGCCAGTTCATTGCCGCGGATGAAGGGCTCGACCATCACCTGTTCGCCATAGGTCCAGCCGGGCTCGCCCACCTCGGCGACGGGACGGTCTGCAGCCTCGCGCACCAGATAGACGCCGACCGAGGATCCCTCGGCATTGGGCTTGATCACATAGGGGGGCGGGATGACGTGGCGCGTGGCGACGTCGTGGCGGTCGAACAGACCGCCGCCGGGCACCACGATGCCCGCAGCCTGCAGCACGGCCTTGGACTTGTCCTTGTCCATGGCCACGGCCGAGGCCAGCACGCCGGAGTGGGTGTAGGGAATCTGCAGGGTCTCGAGGATGCCTTGGACGCAGCCGTCCTCGCCCCAGACTCCGTGAAGGGCGTTGAACGCCACATCAGGTTTCAGCTCGGCGAGGACCTGTGCCAGGTCGCGTCCGGCGTCCACGCGGGTGACGCGGGCAGCCTGCCCTTCGAGGGCGTCGGCGCACATGCGGCCGGACGACAGGGAGACCTCCCGTTCCGGGGACAGTCCGCCCATCAGGACGGCGACGTGGAGGTGTTGGATCGGGCGGTTCATGGTCGAGCTCCGCGCTCAGGCAGGCCGCCCGATGCGCCTGATCTCCCATTGCAGGTCGACGCCGAATTTATCCTTAACGTCGGCGCGGACCGCCTCGCCCAGACCCTCGATGTCGGCGGCCGTGGCGTCGCCCGGATTGATCATGAAGTTGGAATGCAGATCGCTGAACATCGCGCCGGCGCCCGTCGCCTGAAACAGCTTGCCGCGCCAGCCCGCGTCATCGACCAGCTTCCACGAGGAATGGCCCTCGGGGTTCTTGAAGGTGGAGCCGCCGGTCTTTTCGCGGATGGGCTGGGTGGTCTCGCGCCGCTCGGTGATCGCGCTCATGCGGGCCTGCACCGCCGCAGGGTCGTCAGGACGACCGCGATAGACCGCCTCGATCCAGATGATGTCGGCGGGCGCCTCGGAATGGCGATAGGTGTAGCCGAAGTCGGCCAGCTGATAGTCGACCCGCTCGCCCGCCCGGTTGAGGCCCCAGGCGGAGACCAGCACGTCCCTGGTCTCGGCGCCGTAGCAGCCCGCGTTCATGGTCAGGGCGCCGCCGATGGTCCCGGGAATCCCCGCATAGAATTCCAGCCCGGCCACGCCCACTTTCGCCGCCGCGCGGGCGACCATGGCGTCCAGGGCGCCGGCGCCGGCGGTGACCGTGTCGCCCTCCACCGTCACCCCGCCGAAGGGGCGACCGGCCAGACGCACGACCACGCCCTCCACGCCCCCGTCACGGACGATGACATTGGAGCCCACGCCCAGAACCTGCACCGAAACAGCGGGGTCCAGCGCCTTGAGGAAGTCGGCCAGATCATCCGCATCAGCGGGGATAAACAGCACATCGGCGTTTCCGCCCACCCGGAACCAGGTGTAGGGGCCCAGCGGCTCGTCGCGCAGCAGCTTGCCTCGAACCTCAGGCAGGGCCCTCACGCCAGCGCCTCCAACTGGGCCGGGAGGGCGTAGGACCAGGCGGTGATGTCGCCGGCGCCGAGCAGGACCACCACGTCGCCGGGTCTGGTCTCGTCCTTCACCGCACGCGGCAGGGCGGCCGGGTTTTCAAGCGGCATCACATGCCTGTGCCCATAGCGGCGCAGACCCTCGACCAGGGCATGCTTGTCAACGCCCTCGATGGGCGCCTCGCCGGCCGCATAGACGTCGGCCACCAGCACGGTGTCGGCGTCGGAGAAACAGGTGGAGAAGTCCTCCATCAGGTCGCGCAGACGGGTGAAGCGGTGCGGCTGGACCACCGCGATCACCTTGCCGCCGGCGGCGGTATCCACCACCTGCCGCGCGGCTTTCAGCACGGCGGCGATCTCGACCGGGTGGTGGCCGTAGTCGTCGACGATGCGGACCCCCTCCACGATGCCGGTGGTGGTGAAGCGCCTCTTGACCCCGCCGAAGCCGGCCATGCCCTTGCGGATGGCGTCATCGTCCACCTCCAGTTCGCGGGCCACGGCGATGGCGGCGAGGGCGTTGGAGACATTGTGCCAGCCCGCCATGGGCAGATGCAGGCCGTTGATGCGGATGGGATCCTCCAGCGCGGCGAGGCCGGCGCCCTGGATCACCACGTCGAAGCGGGCGCCGTCGGGGCCCATTTCGCAGTGCTCGGCCCGCACCATGGCCTGGGGGTTCACGCCGTAGGTGATGAGGCGGCGATTATCGATGGTGGCCACCAGCCGCTGCACCTCCGGATGGTCGAGACAGACCACGCCGAAGCCGTAGAAGGGGATGTTCTCGATGAAGTCCACGAAGGCCCGGCGCACGGCGTCGAAGTCGCCGTAGTGATCCAGATGCTCCGGGTCGATGTTGGTGACGATGGCCACGGTGGACTTCAGGCGCAGGAAGCTGCCGTCCGACTCATCGGCCTCCACCACGATCCAGTCGCCGTCGCCGACCTTGGCGTTGGTGCCATAGGCGTTGATGATGCCGCCGTTGACCACCGTGGGATCCAGATCGCCGGCGTCCAGCAGGGCCGCGATCATGGAGGTGGTGGTGGTCTTGCCGTGGGTGCCGCCCACCGCGATGGAGAATTGCAGCCGCATCAGCTCGGCCAGCATCTCGGCCCGGCGAACGAGGGGAATGCGGCGCTGGCGGGCCACGACCATTTCCGCATTGTCGGCCTTCACGGCGGTCGAATAGACCACCGCCGAGACGCCCTCGCCCACATGGGCGGCGTCGTGGCCGATGAAGATGCGGGCGCCCAGGGCCTCCAGCCGTTCGGTGTTGGCGCTGGCCCTGGCGTCGGAGCCCTGCACCAGATAGCCGATCTTGAGCATGATCTCGGCGATGCCGCTCATGCCGATGCCGCCGATGCCGACGAAATGGACAGGGCCGAGATGGAACGGGACGGGTCTGAGGCGCGCGATCATCACAGGGCTATAGCCGTCACAATCCCGCCTGCGAAGGGCCAAGGCGCTTTGCCTGTGGTTCGGTGCGCTGCTAGGCGAGGACCATGCTCGCCATCCTTCTCGCCGCCGCCCTTCAGACCCCCGCGCCCCAGTTGATCGAGCACGATCTGGTCCTCAGCAGCGTCGGGCGGTTCGCCGTATTCGCGGATCGCGCCAGCCTGCAGCGCGAGGGCGAGATCGTGACGATCCGGGCGCTTCAGGTGGTGGAGCCGGGCTTCGAGGCGGGCGGGCGGGCCTATGCGGGCGGCTGGTCCCGCTGGCGGTTCGACTGCGCGGGGCGCACCGGCGACCGGCTGGATTTCGCTTCGCTGGCCGAGGACGGGACCGAGGGACCGGCCACGCCGGATTCCACACCGCCTGCTCCGGTCAGCCCCGGCGGCGACATGGGCGACCTGTTCGACCTCGCCTGTGGAGAAGCGGCGTCGGAGGCTGAGGCCGTCACCTCTGCGGCGGCGGCGGTCAGCCTGGGTCGCGCGCTTCTGTCTGAGCTGGATGGCCCTGAGCCGACGGACTGACGTCCTCGGCGGCGAAACGTTCGCGCGGCAGCGCTTCCGGGCACTCATCGCGCATGAAGGCCATCAGCTTTTCACGCACCTCGCAGCGCAGGTCGAAGGCGGAACCGGCATTCCGGGCGCTCATCAGGGTGCGGACCTGAAGGGTGCGCTCGCTGATGTCGGTGACCTGCAGGGCCATGACGTCGCCGTCCCACTGGGGCGAGGCCCGGACGATGGCGTCGAAGGCCGCGCGCAGCCGGTCGATGGGCGCGGCATAGTCCACAAAGAAGAAGGCCGAGCCGATCAGGCGCGAACTGTCGCGGGTCCAGTTCTGGAACGGGGTGGTGATGAAATAGGTCAGGGGCAGCACCATGCGTCGCCAGTCCCACAGCCGCACCACCACGTAGGTGGAGGTGATCTCCTCGATATTGCCGAACTCGCCCTCGACGATCACGGCGTCATCGATGCGGATGGGCTGGGCCGTGGCGATCTGGACGCCGGCGATCAGATTGGTCAGGAACGGCTGCAACGCCAGGCCGGCGATGATGCCCACTACACCGGCCGATGCGAGAAGGGACAGGCCCCAGTTGCGCACCTCGGGAATGGTCAGCAGGGCCAGGGCGAGGGCGATCACCGCAATCAGCACGGCCGCCACCCGTTGCAGGATGCGCGTCTGGGTGACGTGCTTGCGCGCGACCAGATTGTCTTCCGCTTCCATGTTGAAGCGGCGCAGATAGACCGCCGACCACATGTCCATAACCCCGACGGCCATCCAGCCCACGACGAGGATGAAGGCAAACAGCAGGGTGCGGCGGATGAACTCGCTGGTGGCGGGGTCCAGCGGCGAGATGGTGATGGCCAGGGCGAAGGCGATGATCAGCACCGCCAGCCGCACCTTGAACCGCGCCCTCGCCACTACCCCGCGCCAGAACAGGTCGCGCTTTCGGACCACAAAAGTCAGGATGCGGAAGACGATGCTGTTGGAGAGAATGCCCGCAGCCACCGTGACCAGAATCACAAGGCCGATCACCGCCCATTCCGGAAGCCAGTCGAACTGGCGCCACAGGGCAAACACCTCGCGGGTCAGGTTGCGGATCATCTCGGGCATGGCGGCGTAAGTCATGGACGGACCTCCCGTTCCCATTTGCATCAGCCCGGCCCCGCGGTGCGCTCCACGATATCGGCCATGCGGCGGACGGCGTCCGGCATGGCCACAGAGCGGGCGGCGCCGGCGCGGGCGGCCAGTCCGGACGCGCTGGACAGCAGGGACTGCACGGCGGCGGTGAGGCTGTCCACCGTCAGGTCGTCCTCGGTGATCACCCAGGCGGCGCCCGCATCGGCCAGCAGTTTCGCGTTTGCGCGTTGGTGGTCGTCGGTGGCGATCTTGAGCGGGATCAGGATCGATGGCAGGCCGGCGACGGCGAGCTCGGACACGGTGGAGGCCCCTGCCCGGCCGATCACCAGATGGGCCCCCGACAGGCGGGCGGCCATGTCGCGGAAGAAGGGGGCGACCTCGGCGGCGATCCCGGACTCAAGGTATGTCTGCTGCGCGACCTCCAGCGACTCGGCGCGAGTCTGCTGCTCCACCTTCAACCGGGCGCGCAGGGTCTCGGGCAGGGCGGCCAGGGCCCGGGGGACGGTCTCGGACAGGATGCGGGCGCCCTGGCTGCCGCCGGTGACCAGCACCCGGATGCGGTAGTCGGGGGCCACATAGGCGCGGTCGTGCAGGGCGCGGATCTCGGCGCGGACGGGAATGCCGACCACCTCGATGGGGGCGCGGATCTTGTCGGGCGCCCGCTCCAGGGTCGGGAAGGCCGAGGCCACCTGATCCACATAAGGCGCCAGCCAGCGGTTGGTGCGGCCCAGCACCGCGTTCTGCTCGTGGATCAGGGTGGGCCGCTTCTGGCTGATGGCGGCGAGCAGGGCCGGTGCGGACGGATAGCCGCCGAAGCCGACGACCACCGCCGGGTCCAGACGATCAAACGCCTTGCGCGCCTGCAGCACACCCTGGGCGATGGCGCCCGCAGCATTCAGCATGCCCAGCGGGCCGGAGCCGGTGGCGGCGTCCAGATCGAGGCGCTCCTCGGCCGGGAAGCTGTGGGCGTACTGTTCGCCGCGCCGGTCGGTAGCCAGCACGATGCGCCAGCCGCGCGCGGCCATCTCGCGGGCCAGGGCCTCGGCGGGGAACATGTGGCCGCCGGTGCCGCCGGCGGCGAGGACGCAGACTCGGGAAGGACTCATCCCGGCAAGATGCGACGGCGGTTGCGCGGCAGCAAGGCGCCTGGTTCATAGGCCCCTGGACGGCGGCGCGTCAGGGCCAGGGCGAACCCCATGGTCAGGCCCATGGCCAGCATGGACGAGCCGCCATAGCTGACGAACGGCAGGGTCATCCCCTTGGTGGGGATCAGGTTCAGATTGACCGCGATGTTGATGGTGGCCTGCAGGCCAATCAGCATGAACAGGCCCGCCGCCGCCGTCTGCTGGAACGGGTCGGCCAGTTTCATGGCGCGCGACAGGCCGCGCAGCACGATGAAGGCATAGAGGCCGATGAGGATCAGCGAGAAGACCAGACCGAACTCCTCGGCCGCCACTGAATAGATGAAGTCGGTGTGCAGGTCGGGCACGTTGCGCTTCATCACGCCCTCGCCCACCCCCCGGCCCAGCAGGCCGCCCGCCGAGATGGCCTCGGAGGCGCGGTCAATCTGGTAGGTGTCGGCAGCGCCGGGCGTCACGAATTTGGTCACCCGGTCCCGCACGTGATCGAAGACGAAATAGACCGCCACCAGGCCGGTCATGAAGATGCCGCCCAGCACCGCCATCCAGCGGATCGGCACCCCGGCCATGAAGAAGACGGCCATGAAGGTGGTGGTGATCAGCAGCGTCTGACCGATGTCCGGCTGGATCACCAGCAGGCCCACGGTCAGTACGTAGACGGCGAAGGCGATGGAGACGCCGGGCACACCCTGCCCCTTCTGCGCCTCGGCGAACATCCAGGCGGCGAAGACGATCAAACCGGGCTTGGCGAACTCGGACGGCTGCAGACCGAACGGACCCAGATTGATCCAGCGGGCGGCGCCCTTCACCTCGTTGCCGATGAAGGGCAGCAGCATCATGGTGATGATGGCGCAGGCCAACGCCAGGACGGCGATGCGGCGCACGCCGCGGGGGGACAGCAGGGAGGCGACCAGCATGGCCACGCCCCCGCCGCCCGCGAAGACGATCATGCGCCAGGCGTAATGGAACGGGTCGGTGATGGACTCATCGGCCCGAATCGCGGCGGGGCTGGAGGCGAAGGACAGGGCCACGCCCAGGAAAATCAGGGTCGAGGCCGCGGCCAGCAGGCCCTTGTCCACCGTCCACCACCACTGGGCTATGGGCGAGGTATCGTTGCGCGAGAACGGATGGGCATAGGTGTTTACGGTCATGACGCGGCATCCTCGATCACGGGCGGCGCGGCGCCGAGGCCGAGCACGGCGGCGCGGAACGCCTCGCCCCGGGCCTCGAAGTCCGGATACTGGTCGAACGAGGCGGCTGCCGGGCTGAGCAGCACCACCGCGTCCTCGCCGTTCGCCGCGGCCCAGTCGGCTGCGTCGCGGGCGGCGGCGGCGACCGCGGACGGGATGTCGCCGCACAGGGAGACGGGCGCCGCGTCGTCGATCTCGGCCGCGAAGGCGTCGGCGGCCTCGCCGATCAGATAGGCGTGAGCGATGCGGCCGAACAGCGGGAACAGGTCGGCGATGCCGCCGTCCTTGGCGCGGCCGCCCGCGATCCACCAGACGCGCGGATAGCTGGCCAGGGCCTGTTTCGCCGCATCGGTGTTGGTGGCCTTGGAATCGTTGATGAACACCACGCGGCCGAGCCGGGCGACCGGCTCCATCCGGTGGGCCAGACCGGGGAAGGTCAAAAGGCCCCGCACAGCCTCGTCGCGGCTGAGGCCCACGGCGCGCACGGCGGCGTAGGCGCAGGCGGCGTTCTGAGCGTTGTGGCGGCCCGGCAGGGAAACCGCCGTGGACAGGTCGGCGATGCGCTCGTCGCCGTCCATGAGCCAGCCGCCGCGCAGGCCCACACCCGCGAGGTCGTCAATGCGCGGCGTCCACCCGTCGTCGCTGTCCGGCGGAGCCACGGTGACGGGGACGAAGGCGCCCAGCCCCCGGGCTACGCCCTGGCTGTAGGGGTCGTCGACGCCGATCACAGCGACGCTGCCCGGCGGCTGCTCCTGAAAGATGCGGCGCTTGGCGGCCACATAGCCGGCCATGCCGCCGTGGCGGTCCAGATGGTCCGGGCTGATGTTGGTCAGCACCGCCACGTCCGGGCCGAAGCGGCTGGTCAGGTCCAGCTGGTAGGACGAGACCTCGATCACATAGATGGCGTCCGGCGTGGGCTCGGGCAGGGCCAGGACGCCGATGCCGATGTTGCCGCCCACATGGACCGTGCGGCCCGCCTGCCGGAGGACCCAGCCGATCAGGGCGGTGGTGGTGGACTTGCCGTTGGTGCCCGTGATGGCGATGATCTTCGGGCGCTCGACCTCGGGCAGGGCGGACACGGCGCGGGCGAACAGTTCGATGTCGCCCATGACCCGCACGCCCGCATCCTTGGCCATCTGGACGGTCCAGTGGGGCGAGGGATGGGTCAGGGGCGCGCCCGGCGACAGGATCAGGGCGGCGAAATCGGACCAGTCGGCGCGGGAGAGGTCCTCGACCGCAAAGCCTTCGGCCTCGGCCTGAAGGCGGCTGGACAGGCTGTCGTCCCACAGCACGGGATGGGCGCCGCCGGCCCGGAGCGCGCGGGCGGCGGTCAGGCCGCTGCGCCCCAGCCCGAAGACCGCGACGCGCCGCCCTTCAAAACCGGGGACGACGATCATGACTATCTCAGCTTCAGCGTCGACAGGCCGACGAGGGCCAGCATGGCCGCCACGATCCAGAAGCGGACCACCACGGTGGATTCGGCCCAGCCCATCTTTTCGAAGTGGTGGTGAATGGGCGCCATCAGGAAGATGCGCTTTCCAGTGGCCTTGAAGTAGGCCACCTGGATCATCACCGACAGGGCCTCGACCACGAACAGGCCGCCGACGATGGCCAGCACCAGTTCATGCTTGGTGGCCACGGCCATGGCGCCCAGGGCGCCGCCCAGCGCCAGCGACCCGGTGTCGCCCATGAATATCTTGGCCGGGGGGGCGTTGTACCAGAGAAAGCCCATGCCCCCGCCGATGATGGCGGCACAGAAGATGGCCAGTTCGCCCGCTCCGGGGACGTGGTGGACCTGAAGATATTCCGAGAACAGGAAGTTGCCGACCAGATAGCTGATGATGCCGAAGACGGCGGCGGCCATCATCACCGGCACTACCGCCAGCCCGTCCAGGCCATCGGTCAGATTGACCGCGTTGGACGCGCCGATGATGACCACGGCGGCGAACACCACATAGAACCAGCCGATGTTCAGCAGCACTTCCTTGAAGAACGGGAAGGCGACTGACGTCTCCAGATTCGGTGAGGTGGGGGAGATCTGCATCCAGACCACGGTCAGGACGCCGGCGATGACCGCCACGACCACCTGGGCCGCCAGCTTCTGTTTCGAGGTCAGACCGGCGGAGGACTGCTTGGTCACCTTGGCGTAGTCGTCGATGAAGCCGAGGATGCCGAAGGCTGCGGTCACCAGCGAGACGATCCAGATGTAGGGGTTGGTGAGGTCGCCCCACAGCAGCACCGCCGCCGCGATACCCGCCAGGATCATCAGCCCGCCCATGGTGGGCGTGCCCTGCTTGGTCAGGACGTGGCTGGCCGGGCCGTCGGCGCGGATCGGCTGGCCCCTGCCCTGACGCGCCCGCATCCAGTCGATGAAACGCTGCCCCATGGCCACCGCCACGATCATGGCCGTGACCAGCGCCAGACCCACGCGGACGGTCTGGTACTGGACCAGATTCAGCAGGGGGTAAGCCTGGGCGACGTCGGCATAGTAGAGATACAGCAGATAGATCATGAGGCGGCGCCCTCCTGCGCGTCGCGGCGACGCTCCATGTCGGCCAGGGCCGCGGCGATCGCCGAAGCCTTCGAGCCGTTTGATCCCTTGACCATGACGATGTCGCCCGGCCGCACGTCCTCGACCAGGGCCTCGGCCAGGTCGGCGGCGGTCTCGCGCCACAGGCCGCGACGCTCGGGGCGCAGGGCGTCATGCAGATGCTTCATCTTCGGTCCGGCGGTGTGGACAACATCGAGGCCAGCCGCGTCGATGGTCTCCGCCAGCCCGGCGTGCAGGGCCTCGGACTGGTCGCCCAATTCCAGCATGTCGGTCAGGGCGACCATGCGCCGTCCGCCGGTGGCCACGGGCCGCGCGCCCAGGCTGAGAAAGCCCGCCCGCATGGACAGGGGGTTGGCGTTGTAGCTCTCGTCAATGAGCAGGAAGGAACCGCCACGAATGCGGATGTCCTTGTTCTGGCCCCGCCCCGCCAGCGGCTGGAATTCCGACAGGGCCTGAAGCGCCGTCTCCACTGGAACATCGAGGGCGTCCAGCATCAGGATGACGGCCAGGCAGTTGTGACCCCAATGGAAGCCGGACTGCTTCAGCGCGAACACGTGACGGCGGCCGAAGATCTCAGCCTCCACCCGCGCGCCGTCAGGATTGGGCGTGAAATCGATCAGTCGGGCGTCCGCGTCTGGCGGGGAACCGAAGCAGAGCACTCGCGCGCCTTGGCGCAAAGCCGCCTGACGCAGCATGGGCGTCCAGTCGTTGTCGCCGTTGATGACCGCCACGCCGCCCGGACCAAGACCCTCGAACACGGCGGCCTTTTCATGGGCCACGCCCATCTCGCCGTCGGAGAAGCCTTCGATGTGGACGGGCCCCACGGTGGTCACGCAGGCGGCGTGGGGCTGGACCATGCGGGACAGGGGCGCGATCTCGCCCGGCGCGTTCATGCCGATCTCGAACACGGCCCGCTCCACGTCCACGGGCATGCGGGCCAGGGTCAGCGGCACGCCGATGTGGTTGTTGAAACTCTTGACCGAGGCGTGGGCGGGACCGGCCAGATCAAGGCCCGCCTTGATGGCCTGGGTGACGCTGGTCTTGCCGACCGAGCCGGTCACCACGCCGCGCCGCGCCTGGGGCGCGCGGTCGCGGGCGGCGGCGCCCAGGGCCTCCAGCGCCTTCAGCGTATCGGGGACCACGATGCAGGCCCCGCCGTCGATCGGCCGCTCGACCAGGGCGCCCGCGGCGCCGGCGGCGAAAGCCGCGGCGACGAATTCATGGCCGTCCCGCGCGCCCTTCAGCGCCACGAAAAGGTCGCCGGGCTCCACTTCCTTGCTGTTGAAGGTGATGCCCCGGGCCTGAAATCCGGCGCCTTGCATGCGGCCGGCCGTGGCGACGGCGATGTCGGCAGCCGTCCAGAGGGGGTCTTTCCCCGACGATTGGGGCATCACGCGTCTTCCTTCAGGGCCTCGGCGATTTCCTGGGCGTCGTCGAAGGGATGGGTGATTCCACCGACGATCTGACCCTGTTCATGCCCTTTTCCGGCGACCACGACCACATCCCCGTCGCGCATGATGGACAGGGCGTGGCGGATGGCTTCGCGGCGGTCGCCAATCTCCAGGGCGTCGGGCGCGGTGATCTTCGCGTCAGCGCGGATGGCGGCGGGGTCTTCGGAGCGCGGGTTGTCGTCGGTCAGGATGGCCACATCCGCCAGCTTCTGGGCGACGGCGCCCATCAGAGGCCTTTTGGCCCGGTCGCGGTCGCCGCCGCAGCCGAACACCACGATGAGACGGCCCTTCGCGTGGGGGCGCAGGGACGTCAGCACGGTCTCCAGCCCGTCAGGCGTATGGGCATAGTCCACATAGGCGTCGCCGCCGTCGGGGCCGGTGGCCACATGCTGCATGCGACCCTCGGCGCCCTGCAGATGCTCCAGCGCCGCCAGCACGCGATCGGGGGCCTCGCCTGCGGCGATGCACAGGCCCGCCGCCACCAGGGCATTGGAGGCCTGAAAGGCGCCGACCAGCGGCAGCATGACCTCGAAGACGTCGCCCCGCGCGTCGATAGTCAGGCGCTGGCCCTCACTGCTCGCCTCCCGGGCGATCAGGCCCAGGTCGCGGCCGCGCTGGCCCACGCCCATGATCGACAGGCCCGCCATCAGGCCGTGGGAGGCGAACCCGGAGTAGGCGGGCGAGTCCGCGTTCAACACCGCTGTGCGGCCACGCGGCAGCAACGTGTCGAACAGGCGCAGCTTGGCGGCGCGATAGGTCGCCATGTCGCCGTGATAGTCCAGATGGTCCTGGGTCAGGTTGGTGAAGGCTGCCGCCTTCAACGACACGCCGTCCAGACGGCGCTGTTCCAGCCCATGGGAGGACGCCTCGAGCGCCACGTGGGTGACGCCGCGCCCGGCCAGTTTCGAAAGAATCCGGGCCGAGTCCGCCGCGTCCGGGCTGGTCAGGCTGGCGCGGGTCAGGGCGTGGTCACCGTGCCAGACGCCGAGGGTGCCTACGCTGGCGCCCTCAATGCCCAGCAGGGTCCAGATCTGTCGGCAGAAGGCGGCCACCGAAGTCTTGCCGTTGGTGCCG
Source organism: Brevundimonas sp. (assembly GCF_046293315.1). Taxonomy (GTDB): domain Bacteria; phylum Pseudomonadota; class Alphaproteobacteria; order Caulobacterales; family Caulobacteraceae; genus Brevundimonas. The sequence goes on along the minus strand of NZ_JBKBPF010000001.1, from coordinate 224,394 downwards.
GTGACGGCCACGCAGGTCTTCGGCTGCGCGCCGAAGAAGCCCCGCGCCGCCAGGGCGTAGGATCGCCGCACGTCGCCGCACGGCACCAGCACCGGGGCGGCTTCGCCGGGCGTGTCGCTGGGCGCCAGCACGGCGGCCGCCCCGGCCGACAGGGCCTGGGGGATGTACGCGCGGCCGTCGGCCACGGCGCCGGGGATGGCCGCGAACAGGGTTCCGGGCGCGACCTTGCGGCTGTCGGCCGTCACGCCGGTGATGACCGGGTCATGACCAACGTCGCGGCGCAGCAACTCGGAGAGGCGCACACCCGGAAGGCTCACTGGGCGGCCCCCGGGCGGACTTCGGGCCGGGGAATGGATTCGCCGGTGGCGGTGCGCCAGCGGTCAGCGGCGCGGCCCACGCCCACGAAGCCGCCGATGCGATCGATAATGCGTCCGGCCACCGGGGCGGCTACGAAACCGCCGGTGCGCGGGTAGCCCTGGGGCTCGTCCATCAGGATGAAGACCATGTAGCGCGGCGCATCCAGCGGCCCGTCGGTGGGGAAGACGGCGGCGAAGGTGCCGATGGCGACGGTGGGGTCATAGCGCCCGTTGACTACCTTGTTGGCAGAGCCCGTCTTTCCGCCCACGCGCAGGCCGGGCGCGTCGGCGCGTGATCCCGAGCCGCGCACGACGTTTCTCCGCATCAGGTCCAGCATGGCCAGCGACGTGTCCTCGGACACCACGCGCCGGATCCCCGGATGCGGGCCGTCGGCCGGACGCAGGGTCAGGGGCACATAACGCCCGCCGTTGAGCAGGGAGCCCATGGCTGCGGCCGCCTGGGCCGGGGTGACCATGATGCCGTAGCCGAACGAGAGGGACGCCAGAGTCGTGTCGGACCAATTCACAGGGCGGCGCGGCGCGGCGGACTCGTGCAGCTCGATGGGCGCGGCGTCCAGAAGCCCCATGTCCTGGAAGTAGCGCCGCATGGTGTCGCCGCCCATCTCGATGGCCAGGCGCGAGGTGCCGATGTTGGACGAGTGCAGGAACACCTCCTCCAGCGTCATCACACGGTTCTGGGCGTGGAAGTCGCGGATGGTGCGGTTGCCGATGCGCAGCGGGTCCGAGGCGTCGAAGGTCGTGGTCATGTCCGCTTGCCCCGTGTCGAGGCCGGCGGCGACGGTGAAGGCCTTGAACACCGACCCCATCTCGTAGTGGCCGGAGACCACGCGGTTCATCTCGCCGGGCTGGGGCTGGCCCCGGCGGTTCGGGTCGTATTCCGGCCAGCTGGCCATGCCCAGGACTTCGCCGGTCTGGATATTGGTGACGATGCCCACCGCACCACGCGCGCCGATCTCGGCCGCGGCGGCGTAGAGCTCGTTCTCCAGCGCGGCCTGAACGCGCAGGTCGATGGACAGGGGCACCGTCGCGCCGGTGCGTCCCGCCTCGCGGATTTCACGGTCGAACGCCAGTTCCGCGCCGGTCACGCCGCGCTCGCTGGCGAAGCCGATCACATGGGCTGTGGAAGCGCCTAGAGGATAGGCCCGGCCGTTCTCGGCCTCGAAATAGATCCCGCCCAGGGCCAGGTCATGGAGCGCAGCCCGCTCGGGCGGGGTCAGGCCGTTCATGACGACCACGCGGCGGTCGCCGTAGAGGGCGTCGCGAAGCCTTTGCCGCGGCAGGCGCGGCAGGGCGGCAGCCATGGCGGTCAGGGTCCCCTGCCGGTCCCACACCTCGGCGGGCTCCACATAGAGGCCGTAGTGGCGGATGTTACTGGCCAGAAGGGCGCCGTTGCGGTCGGTCAGGTCTCCGCGCGCCAGCACCGGCCCGGCGCGCCAGCCGCCGACATTGGGCGCCCCGGACAGCAGGGCAGCATGGCCGGCGCCGCCGACCAGGGCGGTAAACAGGACGCCGAACGCCACCAGCAGGAGGGCGATGCGAACCCGGGTGTCCTCTTCGGGCCGCTGATCGGCCTTGGCCCGCTCGAAGGCGTGCTCGATCCACCAGATCAGGGTGGTCAACCAACGCCAGGACGGCGCGGCGGACGCGATGGGACGAGGCTCAACCGAACTCATTGCGCCGTCTCCGGCGCGGGCTGGGGCGTGGACTCTGGCGTCTGCTCGTCACCGACCAAGGCGTCCAGACCGTCCAGGTCGGCGCGCTGCTCGACCGACACGGGTTCAAGCCCGGCGTGGCGCGACAGGGCTTCCAGCCGGCCGGGCTCCTCCAGTCGCGCGGTCTCGGCCATCAACAGGCGCACGCGCTGGCGCTCGTTGCCGATGGCCTGGTGCAGGCCGTCGATCTCGGCGCTCTGGCGGGCGGCCTGGGCCTTGGCGAAATAGACCGAGACGATGATCACGGCGAGGATGGCCAGGCCGATGATCTCGACCACGCGGAAGCCGCGAACCTTCCAGTCGAACAGGGACAGGGCGGTGTTCATGCCGCCATCCTCCCCCACGCCGGGGCGTCGGTGCGGATCGCGGCGCGCAGGCGGGCGGACCGGGCGCGGGGATTGGCGGCGCGCTCGGCGTCGCCGGCCTCGTGTGCGCCCTTGAACATCAGGCTGAAGCTGGGGGCGCGGGTCTCGAGCTGAATCGGCGCATGGCGCGAGCCGCCCGGGGTGTTGCCGGTGCGCTCGGTCAGGAACGCCTTGACGATGCGGTCCTCCAGCGAATGGAAAGTGACCACCGCCAGCCGGCCGCCGGGGGCCAGGGCCGCCTCGGCCGCCTCCAGACCGGCGGTCAGCTCACCCAGCTCGTCGTTCACGGCGATGCGCAGGGCCTGGAAGGTGCGGGTGGCGGGATGGATGGGCGCCCCGCGACGGCCGCCCAGGGCCTTTTCCACCACTTCGGCGAGATCGAGCGTGCGGGTGAAGGGGCGCTCGACGCGGCGGCGCAGGATGGCCGTGGCCACGCGGCCGGACTGACGCTCCTCGCCATAGAGCTTCAGAATGTGAGCCAGCGGGCCGTGGTCCCAGCTGTTGACGATGTCAGCGGCGCTCTGGCCGTCGGCGGACATGCGCATGTCCAGCGGACCGTCGCGCATAAAGGAGAAGCCGCGCTCGGCCTGATCCAGCTGCATGGACGAGACGCCGATGTCGAAGACGGCGCCGTCGAGACGGTCATGGCCGGTATCGGCGAAGGCGGTGGACAGGCCCGAGAAGGGCGTCTGCTTCAGCTCGAACTGGCCGGGGAAGTCGGCGGCGACCGCCTCGGCGTGGGGCTGCACGGTCGGATCGCGGTCCAGCCCGACGACTGTGGCGCCGCGCGCGAGGATGGCGCGGGTGTAGCCCCCGGCGCCGAAGGTGGCGTCGATCATGACGTCGCCCGGCTTCGGGTCCAGCGCCTCGATCACCTCATCCAGCAGCACGGGGGCGTGGGGAGACGTCATCAGCCGCCCTCCCCGCGCGCGGCCAGGCTGGCGCGGCGGCGCGCCTCGCCCATCTCGCGCATGGCCTGCTGGGCCAGCTTGCGCTGTTCGGCCTCATGCTCGCGCCAGCGGGGCCGGTCCCAGATCTGGAAGCGGTCGCCCAGGCCGACCATGACAACGTCGGCGGACAGACCGCCGCGCTCGACCAGGGCCTCGGTCAGGGTGATGCGCCCGGCGGTGTCATAGGAGAGCTGCTTCAGCCCGCCGTAGAACTGGCTTTCCATGGCGGCGCGGAAGGGGTCGCCGAACGGGATGCTGTCGATGAAGGCGCGATAGGCGGCCACGAAGCCTTCGCCGCCCGCTTCCAGACAGTCGGCCTCAATTGAGGGAAAGCAGTACAGGCCGGTGGCGGCGCCGTTCTCGGCGGTGCGGAATTCCTGCGGCGCCTGCAGGCGACGCTTTGCGTCCAGTTGCTTCTCGTAGGTTGAGAGAAACACCCTTGCCCGCCTCGGACCCGTCGATCCGTCCCGACACCCGTCGCCGCATGCGGATCGGCACAGCGCCGACCCTCCCCGAGTTCATTATTGGGGTATCATGGGATCAGTTGGGAGACAATGGGATTAGTTGACACTTCTTAACCAAGACAGCCCGTTTTGGGCGCTCAGTTCTGTTAACTTCCAGAACATTCGCGGAACAGACAAGTATTCACAGCCTGTGGATGACTGTGTCCGCCACATAGGCGCCGCACCGGTTAACGGGGTGAAAATGCCAGACGGCCTGTAAGCCGGGTTCTGTTCCGGCCCAAAACCGAAGTTCAGGACCGGCGACGATCATTCCTCTGGACCGGCCATTGCTGACCGGTTCTCGCGACCTACCCGGACGTCCCAGGCGGTGAGCCCTGCGGCCGAAGCCGCGCGACGTCCCTATTCGGTCTTGCTCCAGGCGGGGCTTGCCATGCCGTCTGCGTTGCCGAAGACGCGGTGGGCTCTTACCCCACCCTTTCACCCTTACCCTCAGAAGAAGGCGGTTTGCTTTCTGTGGCGCTATCCCTCGGGTCGCCCCGGGCGGAAGTTATCCGCCGCCTTTTCACCGTGGAGCCCGGACTTTCCTCGATGGTCCGAAAACCACCGCGACCGCCCGGCCGTCTGGCGGGGCGACAGATGGGCCCATCAGGCGGCGGCGTCAATCGTGCAGGCCTAAAGCACGCCCGTGACGCTCTCGACCTGGGCCAGTTGCAGAAGGCCCATCAGGCGGGCGCGGGTCTCGCCGTCGGCGATGCCGTCCACTTTTTCCGGTCGCCAGTGACGCTGGAAGGCGGCGACCACGATACGGGTGTCCTCATCATAGACCCCGGACGGGGCGGGCTCGTAACCGAACCGATGCAGTCCGGCCTGAAGCACATGGACGCCCAGCCCCTCGTCGCCGGGCCCCAGCGGGGGGCCAAGGGCGGCGATACGCTCGGCGGCGGGCTCGAACCACAGGCCGTGCCCGCCTTCGGCCAGTCGCTTCCACGGAAACAGCTCGCCGGGATCCGTTTTGCGGTGCGGTGCCACGTCGGAATGGCCCAGAATGCGGTCGTCGGAAATGGTCCAGCGCGAGCGGATATCGGCGACCAGCGCCAGAACCGTCTGGACTTGAACCTCGGGAAAGGCGCGATAGCCCCACTCGTGGCCGGGATTGACGATCTCGACGCCGATAGAGGCGGCGTTGATGTCCGTGTCGCCCTTCCACCAGGACACGCCCGCGTGCCAGCAGCGGCGTTCCTCGGGGGCCAGGCGAAACACCCGTCCGTCCTCCTCCACCACATAGTGGGCCGAAACCCGCGCCTCCGGATCACGCAGACGGTCCAGCGCCTCCGCGCCGGTCTGCATGCCGGTGTAGTGCAGAAGGATCATGTCCGGCGGCCCGCGCCGGGCGTCGGTGTTGGGGGTCGGGGCGTCGATGAAGTCGAGGGCGGTCATTCGGCCATATTCGACCGGACCGCGCCTTATGGGAAGCTCAGCCTAGCGCCCCTGACGTTCCCAGCCATGGGCCACCCAGGTGTCGCCCACCTTCTCGGCCTCGATCACGCCGTCAGGTCCGGCGGCGGCGGTGCGGGCGCGGGCAGAGCGACGGGCGCGCAGGGCGAAGCCGGTCAGGAACATCACGATCCCGGCCACCAAGGCGATCACCGCCACGGCGGCCGCGGTGAAGATGGCCAGCAGGGCGCCGATGGTCACGGCGATCCCGGCGGCGATCATGCCGCCCAGCCACAGGACCGAGCCCATCAGCCCCGAACCGCGCGCGGGACGCGTGGCGAAGCCGATGCGGGTGAAGCGGGTCTGGAACTGGGTCATGAGCTACCTTGGCGACGCCGTCATGAATGATCACTGAAGAGGCGGTGATCCTGCTCAACGCATGACCGGCAATGTCGGTCCGCGAGGGGACGCCGTCAATGCGACATCCCCTCACAGGTGAGTGTGTCAGCGCAAGGGCTGGTCGGCCATGACGACTGCGCCCTGGGACCGCATGCGCTCGGCGCGAGCCCGGGCCATGACGGCCTGCACGTCGGGATCGGTCATGACGCCGTTCAGACGGATCAGGGTCTCTGCAGCCTCGCCCGAGGCGCCGAACGCCTGGCCCAGCGCTTCCCAGGTGGACAGGGGGCGCGGATAGCGGCGGAAACGCACCGCTTCAGTCTCGGGTATTTCCGCCAGGACCTTGGCCCGTTGAATGGCTTCATGCATTCCGCCGACCTCGTCCACCAGACCCAGCTCAAGCGCCTGGGCGCCGGTCCAGACGCGGCCGCGGGCGATCTCGCGCACGCGGGCCGCAGGCAGGTCGCGGCCGGTGGAGACGCGGGTCACGAAGTCCTCGTAGACCTGATCCATCCAGCCCGAGAAGGAGGCCCGCTCCCCCGCGTTGAACGGCCGCTCGGGGGTGAAGGCGTCGGCATACTCGCCGCCGACGGTCAGGCCGCTGATGTCCACGCCGAACCGGCCCAGGGCCTCGTCCAGCACGAACTTGCCGCCGAACACGCCGATGGAGCCGGTCAGGGTCGAGGGCTGGGCCACGATGGCCGAGGCCTCGGATGAAATCCAGTACCCGCCCGAGGCTGCATAGGCGCCCATGGACACCACCACCGGCTTGCCTGCCGCCTTGGCGGCGCGCACCGCGTCGAGGATCTGTTCTGAGCCTTCCGGCGAACCGCCTGGCGACGAGACGCGGAAGACGATGGCCCGCACGGAATCATTCTCGATGGCGTCATAGATGGCGGCGGCGATGTCATCGGAGCTCATCATCGAGCCGGCGCCGAACGGGTCGGCCGAGCTGCGCCCGGTCAGGATCGCGCCCTCGCCGCCGACGATGGCGATGGCATTACGGCCCGAGCCGGTGCGCTCGCCCACGGCGGCGGAATAGTCGGAGAAGCGGATGATCCGGCCGTTGTCGCCGGCGAGGCGACGGGCCTCGGCCTCGGCTTCACGCACGCCGCCGGTGTTGTCGATGAGGCCGAGCGCCTCCGCCTCGGCCGGCGTATGGGGGCCCGCTTCGAAGGCCGTGCGCAGGGCGTCCGCCTCCATGCTGCGGTCCGCTGCGGCGTTAGCCAAGGCGTTCACATAGATGGACGTCATCCAGCCTTCGGCCGCCTCGCGGTGCGCCTCGGTGAAACCGCTCTGGGTGAAAGTGTTGACCGCGTTCTTATACTCGTAGCGCTGCTCGAAATCGGCGGTGATCCCGTAGCGCTCGAAGGCGCGACCGAAGAAGATTTCCTCGCTGGCCAGACCCGTGGCCTGGAAGCTGGCGTTCTCCTGCATCCAGAACTCGCTGGCGGAGGCGCCGAGCATGTAGGTGGAGACCACCGCGCCCAGCGGCATCAGCCCCTGGGAGTGGGCGATCACCGGCTTGCCCGAGGCGCGGAAGCGGCGGATGGCCTGGCGCAGCTCGTCGGCCGAGGCCGGGGTCATGCCGCTTTCCGGCAGGCGCACCAGCACCACCTTGATGCGGTCGTCCTCCTGGGCCTGGGCCAGCACGTCCACGACCCGCATCACCGACAGGCCGGCCCCGCCGAAGCCGGCGAAGGGATTGGTGGGGGCCTGGTCGGTCAGGCCGCCGCGAAGGTCAAGCTCCAGCACCGACTGGGCATAGACCGCGGGCTTGGACGACCCGGCGGCGGAAGCGATCAGCAGAAGCGGAATTCCAATGAAAAACAACAAAAGACCGACGAAGACGCCGGCGATGGTGAGTGCGAACTGCTTCATCGGTTTCCTGAACAATCGTCGTTCGGCCACACGGGACCATCAGCGACCATAGAGGGCGGGGCGTCACCGTCAAATGAACGTCCCGTAACGCATGAACTTCATGCTGCACCGCCGCAGTCCTGATTGAAGACGGGCGACGAAACCCCTATATGCCGCCCATCAACGGGGACGTGCCCCCGCTCACGAGATTGGAGACCGGAGCTCCCCATGCTGGTCACCCTGATGAAATCCAAGCTGCACCGCGCGACGGTGACCCAGGCGGACCTCGACTACGAGGGCTCCATCGCCATCGATCGCGACCTGCTGGACGCGGCCGACATCTATCCGCACGAGCAGGTGGATGTGCTGAACATCACCACCGGCGCGCGCTTCACCACCTACGCCATCGAGGCGCCGCGCGGATCCCGCGTCATCGGCGTCAACGGCGCGGCGGCGCGTCTGGTGCAGAAGAAGGACAAGGTGATCATCGTCACCTATGGTCAGCTGCCCGCCGAACAGGCGCGCAATTACACGCCCAATGTGGTGCTGCTGGACGACGGCAACCACATCAAGGACGCGGCTTGATTGGTCTTTAAAGTGCGCTAACGCTCGCGTCGCGGACGCTCGCTGCTTGAGCGCAGACTTGATCGTGCGCTAACGCTCGCGTCGCGGACGCTCGCTGCTTGAGCGCAGACTTGATCGTGCGCTAACGCTCGCGTCGCGGACGCTCGCTGCTTGAGCGCATACCTGAATTGATAAGGCCCGCCGAACGGAACGGCGGGCCTTTTTGCTGTCTGGCGCGGGACCTCAGCGGATGATGTCGTAGACCCCGTTGATGTTGACCCGGACGGTCAGTTCGCCGGGCGCCACGCTGGTGCTTTCGACGCTGTCCATGGCCATGGCGCCGCGCGCGAACATCTGCGGTTGGGGCGGGGCATAGCCGCCGCCTTCCGACAGGTTGCGGATGCCCGCGAGCCGAACGCCCAGGGCGTTGGCGTACAGATTGGCCTTGGCCTGCAGCGCCTGGACGGCGGCCATGCGGGCCTGGTCCTCTGCCTGCTGCGGGTTGATCAGGCCGAAGCTGATGCCGTCGATCTGGTTGACCCCCGCATTCACCACGGCGTCGGCCGTCGAGCCCACACGCTCCAGATCACGAATCTCCACCGTCACCCGGTTGATGGCCTGATAGCCGCGCAGGCGGGGCGGCTCGTTCTGCACATAATCATACTGGGGCGACAGGTTCAGGCCCGAGGTCTGGATGTAGCGCTCCTCGATCCCGGCGGCGCGCAGGGCTCGCATCACCTCGTTCATCCGGGTGCGGTTCTGGGCCATGGCCTGGGCGGCGGTGACCGCCTCGGTCTGGACGCCGAAATTGATCATCGCCATGTCCGGCGCGGCGCGAACCTCGCCATGGGCCGAAAGATTGAGGGTCGGGGTCTCGGGCTGGACCAGGATCATCTGGTTTGCGGGAGCGGCCTGCTGGGCCAGAGCGGGGGCAGCGGTCATGACCGCGCCTGCGGCAAGCACTGCGGCGCCGAGCATCAGGGGCAGGTTCGGGCGGGGGCGGGCCACGGCGACGGCGCGGGGGTGAAAGCGGGTCATTATGTCTCCTTCGGAGCGTCCTGTTGTGCGTCCGGCCGGAGCGTGCGCCCCAGCCGTGGCCGAACCTTGGCCTTTTGCATCTGAATGAACGCCTGGCGCCGGGGTGCAGGTTCCATTCATGGACTCACGGGTCGCGGTAATGTTGCAGGCTTTCCCATGACCGCCCGGCCTGCTAGCCAGACGCTCCGCCACGGCGGGCGCGTAGCTCAATGGTTAGAGCCGACCGCTCATAACGGTCTGGTTGGGGGTTCGAGTCCCTCCGCGCCTACCGACGGCTGTGTCGAGACCACTTAGAACTGCCTCAAAACCACTTAAGAGCGGATCAGGGGGCCGGTTCACTTGATGGGCCCGCCCCTCAGCCTCAGCGGACGGGGTCGCCTGTCATTCAGGGTCGCGCAAGGATGGAGCCGGGGCGGCAGACGATCAGATCGGGCTCATTCGCGTGTCGTGAAGGCTGACGCCGTAACAGGCCTGGAATGGTGCGTTTGTGCACAGGCTTCATGAGCGTGGGGTCCGCCGGCGGTTACTCTCGCCGACGCCCCGGCCCCGACTGCGCCCTGGTCCTGGGAAGAGTTTCAAATGTCAGCACGCCGTCATGGTCGGCGTCCAGGGCGGAGAACCAGCGTCGCGTCGCGGCAACCCATTCGTCCGGGGTGATCCTCTGGTCCATGTTGGCATCCGCGGATCTGATCGGCTGGGGACGACCGAAGAAGTCGGCGTCGGCGACAGGGCCGTAGCCGCCGCCCGGCCCGCGAGGACCACCCTGACCGCCTGGGGCCCCACGGGGAGGAGCGCCTCCCGGAGGACGCTGCCCCCCGCCGCCGGGAGGCTGCAACTGCATCGGCGGCCCGCCGTCGCCGGCGTTCGGGCGTCCTTGTCCGGGCGGTCTGGGACCCCGCTGGCCCATCATCCGGCTTCTGATCCCGGCCAGCTGGATTTCGTAGGCGCCGATTTCCGAAGCGCCGATCACGCCGTCGCCATCCAGGTCCAGCTCGCGGAAATAGCGCATTCCATCCGCCGAGAATTCCTCGAACGACAGCGCGCCGTCGCCATCAGCGTCGGCCTGGAGAAACCACTGGGCGGAAGGATACGGCGCGGCCGGTTCGCCATGGAATGGCTGGCCGAACGGACTGATGAACAACTGCGGCGTCGGCGGCCGATCCGGCGGCCCGGGTCGGGAGGCGCAGGCTGCCGTCAGGGCGCAGAGGGCGATTACGACACTGTTGCGCATGCGAGACCTTTCCTGGTGGAAGAACTGACGGGAGATCAGAGTGTGCAGCGCGCCCGCTGACCGACGCGCGGGATGTATGTGTCGGTGCGGGGGTCGTAGGTGCGGTAGCGTTGCTGGCATGCCCGCACATGGCGGTTCCAGTCCGATGTGCGGGTGAAATGCGCCGGAGGGGCGGGCGGGCGCTGCCCCCAATCGGACTGCCACCGGCCGTGTCGGGAATCCTCGTTCCGGTCGTTCTGGTTGCGCCGATCATCTGGCCGGTCGTTGCGATCGCTCGCGACGGATGGGCGATCCTGCCGGGTTTGGGGTTGCCCGACCTGGTCGGCGGCGAGGCCGCTGGTTGCTGTCATGGCAACCAGAGCGGCGATCGATATTGAAATGAGCTTCACTGCGACTTACTCCTCGAAAACGAGGTCTCAGCCTATTCCCGATGCCGGTCTTTCGATAAGCGGATATTGAATTCTACTTGTGTCGGCGCGTGTCTACGCGTTTCAGGTGTGGCGATACTGTGTCCGCCAACCGGGTACATGGACTCTCGCGCTCAATCCTTTGGCGCGGCGAATGAGTTCAAGGCGCCCATTGCTTTCGGCGGCCAATCTTGCGGCGATCGGCAGCCCCAGGCCGGTGCCGCCTGTGTCTCGTGAACGGGAAGCATCCAGACGCACGAAGGGCTGCATCACCCGCTCAAGGTCATGGAAGGCGATGCCCGGGCCATCGTCATCCACGTGTATGCTGACCTGGGTTCCTATCCGATGCGCCGATATCATGGCGCCGCCGCCATGGATGACGGCGTTGTCGATGAGGTTGGCCAGGCAGCGGCGCAAGGCCGCCGGACGCACGTGAACATCACAGCCGCAGCCTTCATTGAAGACCACGGGTCGACCGGCGTCCGCCTCGTCGTCGGCAAGGGCGGCCAGCATGGTGTCGAGCGCCAGGAATTCGAAGGGCTCGTCCGAGGGCTGGTTGCGGGCGAGTTCCAATCCTTCGCGGATGAGGTCCTGCGTGGTGGCGAGATCGCCCAGCAGCCGGCCCTTCAACTCCTCATCGGAGACCTTCTCCACCCGAAGCCGGAGGCGGGTCAGCGGCGTCTGCAGATCGTGGGTGACGGCGGCGAGGATCTGGGAACGCTCCTTCAGCGCCTCGTTGAGGCGAGCCTGCAGGCTGTTCAACGCTGAAGCCGCCTTGGTCACCTCGTTCGGACCGCTCACACGCGTCGGTGCGGCCTCAAGGTCGTCACGCAGAGCTTCGGCCGCCCGCGCCAGCCTTTCCAGAGGTCGTGACGCCAGACGCGCCACAAAAAAGGACAACACGGCCGTGGTGGTCAGCAGCCCTAGCAGGAAGAACGGATCAAACACCCGTGCGCGCGCGGCTGAGGGCGGCGTCCCGACCGTGAAGGCGAGCTGCGCGGTGTCCGGCGACTGCAGTTGAAAAGCCCAGCACTCCGGTCTGGAAAAGCCAAGGGCCTGGGCGCGGTTGGCCACATCGCGCTTGTGCGCCGGGTTCGGCGCGAACGGCGGCGGGCCAGGCGCGCAGGTGGCGATCGACCCGCGAAATGCGCGGACGGACCACCCTTCGGGCAGTCGCGCGCGGATGATGCGCTCCAGAGCCACATCCCGTTGAAGGTTTTCCACATCGGTAGCCGGGGCGCTCAGGCCCAGGGCGCCATTCAGACGCTGATCAATCGTTCCGCGCCCTTCAGAAAGCATGGCGGCGCTCGTGAAGGACTCGACCCTGTCCGCCACCCGTTCCAGATGGAAGGCGGACAGTTGTCTGCCATAGGCCATGTCTGCGAGGGCAAGCGAGATGAGGCCGGCTGCTGACGTGCCCAGGAACAGCACGGCAAACAGCCTTCCCGCCATGGAATTCGCGAAGCGTCTCAGAAGCATCATTCCAGGATGACCTCGGCGGCAAGGACATAGCCTTCATTGCGCACGGTGCGGATCAGCATCGCCCCCTCGGACCCGAACTTCTGACGCAGCCGGCTGATCTGGATGTCCACGGCCCGATCAAGCGAATCCACCGCCCTCAGACCGCCCAGGGAAATCAGCTGCTCGCGGCTCAGGACCCGGTTCGGGAACTCCACCAGCTTGAGCAGAAGCCGGTACTCCGCACCCGACAGCACCACCAGGCGATTTTGCGGGTCTCTCAGCACGCGTTTGCCGAGGTCGAATTCCCAGTCGTTGATGCGGGCGACCTTGGCTTCCAACGGCGTGAGATTTCTCGGCACCGCATGTGTCCGTCTCAGGACGCTGCGCATCCGCGCGACCAGTTCTCTCGGCTCGAACGGCTTGATCAGGTAGTCGTCCGCGCCCATCTCCAGACCCAGGATCCGGTCGATGGTCTCAATGCGGGCCGTGAGCATGATGATCGGCACGTCTGACGAGGTCCTGATCTCACGACAGAGCTGCAGGCCGTCCTCGCGCGGCAGGTTAAGGTCCAGCAGGATGAGCTGCGGGGGGCGCGCGGCCATGCGCGCCCTCATCTGCTGACCGTCGGCAGCTGTCTCCACGTCGAAGCCCGCCCCCGCAAGATGCTCGGCCAGCATCATGCGGATGTCGCGGTCGTCGTCGACCAGGAGAATTTGCGGCGGGCCGTCCATGGGAGACTCTCTTCGACTCGATTGCTGGCGTTCGCACCCTGAATTGCGTGTCACAAGGTATCAGAGCCGCCGCTGACACAATGGGAAACAAGGCGGCCGTGCGCCGACACGCTGTGAGATGCGGCCGCCCCGCTTGCGCCCCAGATGACCCGTCTCGTGACATCGAGCGGGACGGACCGCTTCGCACCTTGGTCCCGGCGGGATCAGGTTCACCTCGCCAGCTCCGTACGGCCGCACCGAAAGAAGCCCATCCATGCCCTTCGCCCTCCCCGCTTCCCTGAAACAGACGTGGCTCGCCGGCCGCACCGGACGGGTCGTCCTTGCTGTGGTGGGACTCATCGTTGTCGGGACCCTGGCGTGGTGGCTGTTCCTCCGCCCGGAGCCGGCGCCGGACGTGATGCTCGCCACGGCGCGGCTGGGCGACATTGAGGAGGTGGTCCTGGCGACCGGCAAGCTTGAGCCGCTGGAGCTGATCAGCGTCGGCGCCCAGGTTTCCGGGCGCGTGGAGCGTCTGGCCGTCGAGGTAGGCGACGTGGTCCGGCCCGGGCAGATCATCGCCGAAATAGATTCACAGACCCAGCAGAACACTCTGCGTGACCGTCAGGCGGCGCTGGCCAACGTCCGCGCCTCGCGGGCCTCGCGGGCCGCAACCCTGGCCCAGGCCGAGCGCGATCTGGCCCGCCAGCAGCAAATGCTGGAGGCCGACGCCACACCCCGCGCGCAATACGATTCCGCCCTCGGCACGGTCGAAGCCGCCCGCGCCGAGGTGCAGGCCCTGGACGCCCAGATCGAGCAGGCCCAGGCGGCGGTGGACTCCGCGCGTGTGGAGTTGGGCTACACCCGCATCACCGCGCCGATCGGCGGCACCATCGTCTCCGTCGTCACCGACGAAGGTCAGACCGTCAACGCCATGCAGACGGCGCCAACCATCGTCATGATCGCCCAGCTGGACACCATGACCGTGAGGACCGAGATCTCCGAGGCTGACGTCATCCGAGTTGACGCCGGCATGTCGGCCTACTTCACCATCCTGGGCGATTCCAGGCGCCGCTTCGAAGGCGTTCTGCGACAGGTGGAGCCTGCGCCGGAGTCGATCGCCAACGACACAGCGACGTCGACCACAAGCGAAGCCATCTACTACATGGGCCTGATCGACGTCGACAACGCCGACGGGGTCCTGCGTCCGTCGATGACGGCGCAAGTCTCCATCGTGATGGATCGGGCCCAGGGCGCCGTGCTCATCCCGATCACCGCGCTTGGCCAGGAGATTTCGGCCGGGGTCCACATCGTTCGGGTCAGGGAGGGCGATGGCCGCATCCGGGATCGTCAGGTCCAGACCGGCATCAACGACGGCTCCAACGTCCAGGTATTGAGCGGACTGTCCCAGGGTGAGCAGGTCGTGGTGGGGGAAGGCGGCGGGGATATCCCTTCGGGCATGCCGCAGCCGCCGGGCGGCCTGGCCGCAGGCATGGGCGGCCCGCCGGGCGGCGGCGGCCCGCGCTGAGGACCCCGTCATGACCGAACCTCTCATCATCCTCGAAGATGTCCGCCGTGAATTCCTGGCAGGCGAGGAAACCGTCGTCGCGCTCAGGGACGTAAGCCTGACCATCGAGGCCGGCGAAATGATCGCCATCGTCGGCGCCTCGGGATCAGGCAAATCGACCCTGATGAACATTCTGGGGTGCCTGGACCGGCCCAGCCGGGGGGCCTATCGCGTCGGCGGCCGCGAGACCTCGCGGCTCGATCCGGACGAGCTGGCCGAGCTCCGGCGCGAGCATTTCGGATTCATCTTCCAGCGGTATCATCTGTTGGGTGACCTGAGCGCACAGGGCAACGTCGAGGTGCCGGCCGTATACGCCGGGCGCCCGCGCAGTGAGCGCCGCGAGCGGGCCGCCGCCTTGCTCGAGCGCCTCGGTCTCGGCGACCGGCGCGACCATACGCCGGGCAAGCTCTCGGGCGGCCAGCAGCAGCGCGTCTCCATTGCGCGCGCGCTGATGAATGGGGGCGAGATCATACTGGCCGACGAGCCGACCGGCGCCCTTGACACACACAGCGGCGCGGAGGTCATGCAGATCCTGCGCGAGTTGCACGCCGACGGCCACACGATCATCCTCGTGACCCACGACGCCAGGGTCGCCGAACACGCCGACCGCATCATCGAGATCAGCGACGGCGTCATTGTCTCGGACAGCCGAACCGCGGAAGGCGTCGTGAATCCGGCGGGACTGAAAGCGACAACCACGAACGGCTCGAGCTGGGCGGGAGCCCTGGATCGCTTCTCCGAAGCCTTCCACATGGCGGTCCTGTCCATGAGCGCCCACCGCATGCGCACGCTCCTCACCATGCTGGGCATCATCATCGGGATCGCTTCCGTGGTGGCCATGTCGGCGCTGGGCGCGGGATCGCAGCAACAGGTTCTTGAGCAGATCAGCTCGCTCGGCACCAACACCATAGAGGTGCGCGCCGGAGCCGGCTTCGGCGATCGCGATGCGGCCCGGGTCGAGACCCTGGTTCCGGCGGATGCCGACGCCCTGGCGGGCCAGCCCTACGTGGACAGCGTCACGCCGATCGTGACGACCTCGGCGATCCTGAGGCGTGGCGCGGTGGAGGTGAATGCAACAGTCAACGGAGTCGGCGACGGCTACTTCCAGGTTCGTGGCCTCGCCATTGACCGCGGCTCGGCGTTCACCGCCGGCGAGGTCTCGGAACTCAGCCAGAACGTGGTGATCGATCCCGGTACGGCGACGGACCTGTTCACAGACGGCTCCGATCCGTTGGGCCAGGTCATCCTCATCGGCGCCATGCCGGCCCGGGTTATCGGCGTATCGGCCGAATCCACCAGCTTTGGCCCCGGCGGGGACAGTCTCAATGTCTATGCCCCCTACACCACCATCCTCGGACGGATGCTGGGCCGGGCGCACGTGGACAGCATCACCGTGAGGATCAGCGACGATACGCCCACGGATACGGCCCAGAACGCGGTGTCCCGTCTGATGGAATTGCGCCACCGCACGCGGGACTTCTTTCTCGTCAACACAGACACCATCCGCCAGACGATCGAGGGCACCAGCCAGACCATGACCCTGCTCATTTCAGCCATCGCCATCATCTCGCTGGTGGTGGGCGGCATCGGAGTCATGAACATCATGCTGGTGTCCGTGACCGAGCGCACCCGTGAGATCGGGGTGCGTATGGCGGTGGGCGCGCGGCGCAGCGACATCCTGACCCAGTTCCTCATCGAAGCCGTCCTTGTCTGTCTCATCGGCGGGGTTCTGGGCGTGCTGGCCGCCCTGGGTGTCGGGGTTCTGTTCGACTGGTTCAGCACCGATTTCAGGATGATTTTCTCCGTGTGGTCCATGGTCGCGGCGTTCGCCTGCTCAAGCCTCATCGGCGTGGTTTTCGGCTTTCTGCCAGCGCGCAACGCCGCACGTTTAAACCCCATCGACGCTCTGGCGAGGGAATGACAATGCGAAGCTCGATCACTCTTGCCGCCATCGCCGCCCTGCTGTCAGGCTGCGCGGCGATCCATACTCCCTATGAGTCGCCGGCCGCCCCGGTCCAGCCCGCCTGGACCTATGGAGAGACGAATCCCGGCGCCGAGACCTCCGTGGAGTGGTGGCGTGAGTTCGGCGAGCCCGGGCTCAATGCCATTGTCCGGGACGTTCTCGTTCTCAATAACGATCTCGCCGCCGCGTCGCTTCGGGTCCGGCAGGCTCGTCTGCAGGCGGGGCTCGCCCGGAGCGACCAGTGGCCGCAACCCGGAGCCCAGATCTCGGCCAGCGCCAGTCGAGATCTGGATGGCGGCTCCGTCACGGAGAGCTATTCCACGGGAGTCAGTCTATCCTACGAGGTCGACCTGTGGGGACGCCTCGCGGCGCTCGCGAACGCAGCGGACTGGCAAGCCGTGGCCTCCGAGGAAGACTATCTGGCGACCCGCCTGGCGCTGATCGGGACGACGACCGAACTCTATCTCCAGCTCGCCTACCTCAACGAACGTCTGGACTATGCGCGGGACAGCCTGGACTACGCCCTGCAGGTCCAGGATCTGGTCGGCGCGCGCTACGCCGCCGGGGCCGAGTCGCAGCTGGCGGTCCAGGAAGCGCGTCAGACCGTCCTGTCCCAGCAAGCGGCGTTGTCCCAGGCCAGCCAGCAGCGCGTTGAAACCCTGACCGCCCTCGGCGTGCTGCTGGGCGCCGGCGACGGCGCAGAGATGTGGAATGAACCCGGTGATCTCCATGTCTTCGCGCTGCCGGACGTCAGGGCCGGGATTCCGGCCCACGTTCTGGCCCGCCGACCCGATCTCCGCGCAGCGGAAACCCGGCTGCGCGCCAGTCTGGCCGAAACGGACGCCGTTCGCGCCGGCTTCTATCCGTCGATCAACCTGACCGGCTCCCTCGGCGGCGCCAGCACAACACTGAGCCAGTTGTTATCCAATCCCGCCGGAACGGTGGCTGCGTCTCTGTCGCTGCCTTTCCTTGACGTCATGGAGATGCGCCTGACCAACGCCCGCATGCAGGCCGCTTACGAGGAAGCAGGGGCCCAGTTTCGTCAGACTCTCGCCACTGCCTTGGCCGAAGTCGAGAACGCACTCTCCGCCCGCGCCCAGCTGGCCGTTCAGGGCGAGCGTCTTGACGGCGCGCTGGACGCCGCCCGCCGCGCCGAACAGATCAACGAGGTGCGCTACCGGGCGGGTGAGACGGCCCTGCGCGACCTGCTGGATAGCCAGGAGCGCCGCCGGTCGTCTGAAATCGCCCTGATGGACAACCGGCTCGAGCGCCTCCGCAACGCCGTGACCCTCTACCAGGCCTTGGGGGCATAGGGGGGCGTCCGCTCCGCCGGAGAACGTGGCCCCGACAGGGGCCTTGCGAGTCGTATTGATTCCACTATTCTGGAAACATGGAATCTGAAGACGCCCTCGCCGCCCTGGCCGCTCTGGGCCAGCCCACGCGGCTGGAGGCGTTTCGCCTGCTGGTGCACCACGAGCCCGAGGGGCTGGCGGCGGGCGATCTGGCCGAGGCGCTCGCGGTGCCCGCCAACACCCTGTCGGCCCACCTGAACGTGCTGTCCCACGCCGGTCTGGTGCGGGGCGAGCGGCGCGGGCGCTCCGTAATCTATCGGGCGACCTTTGAGCGCGTGACCGGGCTGGTGCTCTATCTGCTCAAGGACTGCTGTGGCGGACGCGCCGATCTTTGCCGGCCGCTCGTGGCCGAACTGAATCCCTGTCTAGGAGCCTGATCGGTTGAGGGGGAAGCGCCTCGCGATTCCACCGATGCCGGAAATCAGCCTCCCAAAATAACGGACTGATCATGGACATTGTCATCTATCACAACCCAGCCTGCGGGACCTCGCGCAACACCCTGGACCTGATCCGGCATCTGGGGATCGAGCCCCATGTGGTGGAGTATCTGAAGACCCCGCCCGCCCGCGCCATGGTCGCCGACATGGTCGCCCGCATGGGCGTGCCACTGCGCGACGTGCTGCGCCAGAAGGGCACGCCTTGGGCCGAGCTGGGGCTGGACGACGAGACCCTCAGCGACGACCAGTTACTGGACGCCGTGGAGGCGCACCCCGTCCTGCTGAACCGCCCCATCGTGGTCACACCCGCGGGGGTGAAGCTGTGCCGCCCGTCCGAGGCGGTGCTGGATCTGTTGCCCGGCGTGGCCCTGAAGCCCTTCGTCAAGGAAGACGGCGAGGTGATCATCGACGACGCAGGAAACCGGGTGCGCTGATGGTGGACACCGTCGTTCAGGACAAGGGCCCGCCACGCCGCCTGTCGTTCCTCGACCGCTGGCTGACCCTGTGGATCTTCGCCGCGATGCTGGCGGGCGTGGCGCTGGGATCGCTGATCCCCGGCCTGCCCGTCTGGCTGGAAAGCCTGTCGGTGGGCACCACCAACATCCCCATCGCCATCGGCCTGATCCTGATGATGTACCCGCCGCTGGCGCGGGTGAAATACGAGGCCCTGCCCCGCGTGTTCGCCGACAAGCGGGTGCTGGCCCTGTCCCTCTTCCAGAACTGGGTGCTGGGGCCGGTGCTGATGTTCGCCCTGGCGGTGATCTTCCTGCGCGACTATCCGGAGTACATGACCGGGGTCATCCTGATCGGCCTGGCCCGGTGCATCGCCATGGTGCTGGTCTGGAACCAGCTGGCGCGCGGCGACAACCAGTATGTGGCCGGGCTGGTGGCGTTCAACTCGGTGTTCCAGATCCTGTTCTTCAGTGTCTACGCCTGGCTGTTCCTGACCGTCCTGCCGCCCGTTTTCGGGATTGAGGGCAGCGTCATCGACATCAGCATCTGGACCATCGCCGGGGCCGTGCTGATCTATCTGGGCGTGCCCTTCCTCGGCGGATACCTGACCCGGCGCGTGCTGGTCGCCCGCAAGGGCCAGGACTGGTACGAGACCCGCTTCATCCCGCGCATCGGGCCGATCACCCTGATCGCCCTGCTGTTCACCATCCTGGCCATGTTCAGCCTGAAGGGCTCCGACGTGGCGGCCCTGCCGCTCGACGCCCTGCGCATCGCCGTGCCGCTAACCATCTATTTTCTGGTCATGTTCGTGGCCAGCTTCCTGATGGGCAAGCTGATCGAGGCGGACTATCCGCGCACCACCGCCCTGGCCTTCACCGCCGCCTCGAACAATTTCGAGCTCGCCATCGCCGTGGCCATCGCCGCCTTCGGCCTGGCCAGCCCGGTCGCCTTCGCCGCCGTGATCGGCCCGCTGGTGGAGGTGCCGGTGCTGATCCTGCTGGTCTCGGTCGCCCTGTGGATGGGCCGCCGCTGGTTCCCCGACACGGCCCCGCCGAAGGAGGCGCGCTGATGGAACGCCTGCGCCCCCTGCCCGACCCGGACCACCTGCCCGCGCTCGACCCGGACTACCTGCACACGCGGCCGGCGCTGGATCTGGGGCCGATGGATCATCCGCCGCGCATCCTGCTGCTGTACGGCTCCCTGCGCGAGCGGTCCTATTCGCGGCTGGCGGCGGAGGAGGCCGCGCGGCTGTTGCAACTGATGGGCTGCGA
Organism: Brevundimonas sp.; assembly: GCF_046293315.1. GTDB lineage: Bacteria > Pseudomonadota > Alphaproteobacteria > Caulobacterales > Caulobacteraceae > Brevundimonas. The sequence continues at coordinate 204,382 of NZ_JBKBPF010000001.1, read as the reverse complement.
GACCCGCATCTTCGACCCGTCCGACCTGCCCCTGACCGACCAGATCGCCGACGACGACCACCCGGCGGTGCACGAACTGCGCGAACACGCCCTGTGGTCCGAGGGCATGGTCTGGTCCAGCCCCGAGCGGCACGGCCAGATGTCAGGCCTGATGAAGCTGCAGATCGACCATATCCCGCTGAGCATGGGCGGGGTGCGCCCCACGCAAGGGCGGACTCTGGCGGTCATGCAGGTGTCAGGCGGCTCCCAGTCCTTCAATGCGGTCAACACCATGCGGCTGCTGGGCCGGTGGATGCGCATGATCACCATCCCCAACCAGTCCAGCGTGGCCAAGGCCTGGCAGGAGTTCGACGAGGCGGGGCGCATGAAGCCCTCGGCCTATTACGACCGCATCGTGGACGTGATGGAGGAGCTGGTCCGCTTCACCGTCCTGACCCGGCCCCACGCGCAGGGGCTGGTGGACCGCTATTCCGAGCGCAAGGCGGCAGGGACGCGGGTGGACGACGCTGCGGGGCTGGCCGGGCGCGCGCTCGCCTGACGTCTACCAGATGCCGCGGCGGCCGCCCCGGTTCCAGCGGCTGTCTCCGACATAGCGGTCGTCGTAGGTGTAGCGGCCGTTCTGGTCGTACCAGCCGTAGCCCTGATTGTAGCGATCCCAGCCGTCCAGACCGTAGGCGTAGTCCTGATAGGGATCGCCGTACCAGCCGTCGTCCTGGGACCACCAGTCGCGGGGATAGGGGTCGTACTGGCACTGCCAGGACTGGCCCCGGGCCGGGGCGAAGGCGTAGCGGTCGCGGTAGCGGGGCTGGAACTGGGGACGACAGATGTCGTGGCGCGACCAGACCCGGTTGCCGTTCTCCTCGACCGACGCCCGGTCCTCGGCGAAGACCAGTTGGCGCACGCCCGCAAAGACATTGTCGGTAATGACCGCGCGGCCTGAGGCGGCGGCGACGCCGAGGGTGTCAGCGCGCACCCGGCTGTTGGTGAGCACGAGCTCGCCATTATAGAGGACCACGCCCTTGTCGGCGCGGCAGATGCGGCTATCGCGCACCTCCACCGAGACGCCCTCGATGGCCACGCCCTCCACATAGCCGCAGATGCGCGAGCCCTCGACGATGACCCGGCCGTAGTCGCGGCCCGAACGGACCATCAGGCCGATGGAGCGGGGGCCGAAATTGTTCGGCGCCTCGGTGCCCTTCATGGACACGCGGGTCAGCCGGGCGGTCTGGCCGGGGCCGGGGATCAGCTCCATGCCCGCCTGGGCGTGGGTGATGTCCACCTCATAGACCGTGACCCCCGCGCCGTCGGCGACGATGGCCGGGGCGATGGTGTGGGCCTCGATGACGCTGTTGCGGATGTCCAGCGCCCCGCCGTCCGCATAGATGGCCGGCTCGTCGCCGCCGTGGCGGAAGCCGGTGCGGTCGAAGATCATCTGGGCGCCGTAACCCACCACACAGGCCGCCTCCCCGGCGTTGCGGGATTCAAACACGATGTCGCGCACCTCGACCCGCACCCCTTGCGCCACCGTCATGCAGGGCAGGCCGTCCGGTGCCTGGATGGTGGCCGACGGCGACCGGTCCCAGTCGCGGCGGTCGAAGCCGGCGTCGCCCATGATGGTCATGGGCTTGTCGATGTTCATCCAGCCCACGCAGGCGCCTGCGCGACCGCGGATGATCAGGGTCCCGCCCGGCGCCACGCGGGCCACCGCATTCTCCAGCGCGCCCGAGCCGGGATTGCCGCCGCAGTCGATCAGCACCACCTGCTCGCTGGCCACAGGCGGGGGCGGATAGCCAAGGCCGCGTCCATAGCCGTGATCCCAGCGACGGCGGTGATCGCCATAGCTCCAGCGGCGCTGTGGCCGGGCCCGGGTGCGGGTGGGCGGGTCCAGCAGGATGCCGAAATTGGGCCGGGTTTGGCTTTCCACCTTGGCGGCGGTCTGGGCGCTGGCCGGGCCGTCCGCCAGACCCGCCAGACCGATCAGGGCCATGCCCGAAACAGCGGCGGCGAGGGTGACGCGGGCGGGGGTGAAGATGGGCTTTTTCATTTCCAGCGCCTCTATCGGCTTTGCGCGCGCGAGACCTGGGCCAGGACGGCCTGCAGGCGGGACGCCGACGGGGTGAAGCCCGACAGCGCGGATTCGATGCGGTAGACCACGGCCTCGGCCTTGTCCTGATCGGCCACCCCTGCCACGCCGAGGGCGAAGTAGCTGGACATGGCGAACTTGGCCTCGGGCGAGCCCTGACGATCGGCCTGCTGGAACCAGTGGAACGAGCGGGCGTAATCGGCCGGCACCCCGACCCCCTCCGCATACATCACCGCCAGCACCAGCTGGGCCTCGGACGAGCCGTTGACCGCCGCCAGCTGGATGGCGCGCAGCCGCTCCTGATAGGACAGCCGCCCCTCCATGGGATGGCCCAGCATGGCCTCCAGCGTCTCCACCTGACGCTTCGACAGGGCGTTGGGCGCCGAGGCGACCGTGTCGGTCACCCCCAGATAGCGCAGGGCCCGGCCCACATGGACGAAGGGCAGCTCGGTGATCCGCGTCAGGGCATAGTCATAGGCGTCCCCGCGCGACCGGCTTTCATCCGAATGGGGCACGCCCGAGCGGGGGGCCTCGTTGGGATAGAACTCGTATGGCGGCACCCACTGGCGGGCCTTGGCCTCCACGAAGGCGCCGTAGCGCGACCGGGCCGGCGTCGAGGCCTCGAAGTCGCGCAGCAGCACATAGGCGCCCACGTCGCCGGTCTGCACCGCCAGATAGTTGTAGAGATAGGCGTCCACGTCATTACGGGGAAACAGGTTCACCGCAGCGTTGCGACCGGTGCGCCCCACCCGCCGGGGCTCGCCGGGCCGCACGCCGTGCCCCCACGCCTCGCGCGCCTGATGGTTGTCGATGGGCTCCCCGAAGGGACCGTACAGCTCGTCATGCAGACGGGCCAGGGTGCGGTATCCGTCCGCGTCCTGGGTCGACAGCACATAGATGACCCGGTCGCGCACCTCTTCCTGCTCTTCGCGGGTCATGCGCGACAGCTGGGCGTCCAGACGCTGGTAGGCCACCCGGCGCTCAAAGGCGCGGCAGTCGTCGTAGCCGGACAGGGGCCGCCATGCGCCGAGGCCCGCGCGGCGCGCGCTGTTGATCGGAGCAAAGCCCTCGGTATTGGCCAAAGACATGGCGTACCAGACCGAGCTTTCGATGGGATCCTCCAGATTGCGATCGGTGGCCCGCACGGCGGCGTACCGCCCCCCCAGTTCCAGCTGGGCGAAGAAGTCCCCCCGGAACGCCAGACGACGCAGGCGGCGAATACCGGCCTCCTGATCGTTGAACTCGGAGCCCGTCACGGAACCAGGGCGTGGGCAGGCCGCCGAGGCCGGATCGCCGCGGGACCAGAACCTGAGCCCCCGGTCGCCAAATCCGGAGAGCATGAGGGCGGCGAGGATGGCTAGAACCACCGCGACCGCCGCCGCGATAAGCGGCAACGGCCCGCCGCCGACGGAGCGGTTGAACCGATCAAATCCTCGCCGTCTGGACTCAGGGTGGTCGTGATCGTCCATAACGCCCCGCTGACTTCAGGACCCAGACGGCCCGCGCATAACCCTGTTCGACCGGGACGATCCGGTCACGTTAACCATCTGTCAAGGTTAACGAGAAGTTAACGCTACGCGAGGTCAAGCGTTGCCGCATGATGGCGAAATTATGCGTTCCTGAGGCGAATCAGTGGCTTGGCTGTTCGCGTGAAAGACGAGGAGCCAGGGGCTGTCACAAAGGTTTCTGTGGACCTATATCCCGGGCGCAACAGGAGAGCCCATGGCCTACGCCGCCCGAGACGATCGCCCCGCCGACAAGGCCGCCCGCTATGCCGAGGTGGAGGCCGAAATCCTGGCCGTTCTGGACGGCGAGCCCGACCGCGTGGCCCGCATGGCCACCGTGTCGTCGATGCTGGCGGACGCGTTTCCGACCTTCTTCTGGACGGGCTTCTACGTCGTGGATCCGGCGCGCGGCGACGAACTGGTGGTCGGCCCCTATCAGGGCACGTTGGGGTGTCTGCGCATCGCCTTCGGGCGTGGCGTGTGCGGGGCCGCGGCCGCCGAGCGCCGCACCCAGATCGTCGAGGACGTGCACGCCTTCCCCGGCCACATCGCCTGCGATCCGCGCTCGGCCAGCGAGATCGTGATTCCGGTTCTGGATGCGTCCGGCGCCCTGATCGCCGTGCTTGACGTGGACGCGACCGAAAAGGCCGCCTTTGACGCCGTGGACGCCGAATGTCTGGAACGGCTCATGGCCGGCGTCTTCAGCTAGTCTTCCGGATCCCCATCCCGGAACCGCCATTTGCAGACCAGCGCCGTGATCGCCAGCGTCAGGGATACGCTGTTCGCCGCGACCAGCGGCCAGGCGCCCAGCATGACGCCGTAGATGGTCCAGAGCAGAAAGGCGCATACCGTCAGCGCATACATGCGCAGGGACACCGAAGAGGCGTCGCGCTCACGGATGATCTTGATGATCTGCGGCACGAAGCTGGTGATGGTGCACAGGGCCGCGCCCGTGCCGAGCACATTGATCCAGAGCGCGGCGCTCATTTCGCGGTCCCCTGCAGGGATTGGCGATGGCGGCGGGCCTTGTGGACCTCCATGGCCCGCTGCTCGACCTCGCGCAAAATCTCCCCGAGCTCGGCGTCCGTCAGATGCTCGATACCGATGAAACGGTTGCTTGCATCCTTGCTGGCGTAGACCAGCTCATCCAGCTTGGCCTGCATCGCCGCTGCGTCGCGGTTCTGGGTATTCTGGATCAGGAACACCATCAGGAAGGTGACGATGGTGGTGCCGGTATTGATGACCAGCTGCCATGTCTGGCTGAAGCCGAAGATCGGACCCGTCACCGCCCAGACCAGCACCACAAACAGGCAAAGAGCGAAGGTCAGCGGTCGTCCCGCGATGCGCGCCGTAGCGCTGGCGAACCGGATGAACAGTTTTTCCACGAGCGCCTAACGGCCACGCTGACCGCCGGTTCCTGCGGCAAGGCTGCGGGCCACAGCAGAGGTGCGGTCTCTTCGTCATCGTTGACACGGGTCAGGAAAGCCGGCGCCTGGAAAACCAGGCTTTGCTGCTCTCAGGCTTTGTGCCTGCGCATCACTCCCTCCGCTCCCCGATCGTGCGGTCCATGAAGTCCAGATAGGTGCGCCACTGGTGCAGTTGGCGCGGGTTGCCGCGGATGCCGTGGCGCTGGCCGGGATAGAGCATGGTCTCGAAGGGGACGCTCTGTTCCTGCAGCGCGTTCAGCACACGGGTGGTGTTCTCGAAGATGACGTTGTCATCGGCCATGCCGTGCAGCAGCAACAGCCGTCCGGTCAGCCGGTCCAGCTGATCCACCACGTCCGAGGCGGCGTAGCCTTCCGAGTTGTCCTGCGGCGTGGACATGAAGCGCTCGGTGTAATGGGTGTCGTACAGGCTCCAGTCCGTCACGGGCGCCCCCGAAATGGCCGAGGCCAGACCCATCTCCGGCTCGGTCAGCATGTGCAGGGTCATGAACCCGCCGTAGCTCCAGCCCACCGCCGAGATGCGGTCTGTGTCCACATATGGCAGGCTGCGCAGATACTCGGCGCCCAGAACCTGATCCTCGACCTCCACCGTGCCCATGCGCAGATAGAGCGCGCGCTTGAAGGCGGCGGACCGGTAGCCCTCGCCCCGATTGTCCATGCGGAAGACCACATAGCCCGCCTCGTTCAGCAGCCGCGTGGTCAGGGGCTGCCAGCCCCGCCGCACGCCGCCGCCCGACGGCCCGCCGTAGACCTGGATCACCGCCGGATAGCGCCGTGACGGATCGAAGTCCGGCGGCGTGGTCATCTGCCAGACCAGCGAATGCCCGTCCGGCGTCTCCAGCGCGCCATACTCCGGGGTGCGGTGGCGCGCCAGATAGGGGTGATAGGGATGATCCTCGCCCAGCCGGTTCTCCTCGATCCAGCGGACGAAGGTCCCGTCGGCGCTGTAGAGGCCGCTCTGCGACGGCGTCGCCGGATCGGAATAGTTCCCTAAGAAGGCCGTGGCCGGCCCGTTCATGCTCACGCTCCACCAGCCCCCGTCGGAGGTGACGGGCGTCAGCGCCCCGCCGTCCAGGGTGGTGCGCCACAGGCGCTGCTCGATGGGCAGTTCGCGCGCAACGCCGTCCTCGATCTGAAAGGACGCCGTGAAGAAGACCTCGCCCGTCTCCCCGTTGATCCCGTCCAGGGACTTCACGGCCCATTCGCCCTCGGTGATCTGGCGCACCAGCGTCCCGTCGGCCTCGTAAAGATACAGATGGCGCCAGCCGTCCTCCTCGCTGGACCAGACGAAACGGCCGTCCTCCAGCGCGCGGAAGTCGTGGGTCAGGCCGACCCAGGCGTCGTCGGTCTGGGTGACGATGACGCGGCTCTCGCCCGTGGCGGGATCGACGGCCAGCAGGTCAAGGGTCTGCTGGTCCCGCGACTGGCGCTGGACATACAGCGCACTGCCGTCGGCCGACCAGTTCACACGGGCCAGATAGATGTCGTCGTTCTCGCCCAGATCCACCTCGATCCGCTCGCCCGAGGCCACGTCGTGGATGAACAGGTCGACGATGGCGTTGGGCCGCCCGGCGCGGGGGTAGCGTTGCTGGATCGTCGTGGCGCCGCCGCCCTGAATGTCCAGACGCGGGATCACGTCGACGGTGCTCTCGTCCACGCGGGTCAGGGCGATGCGGGCCTCGTCGGGGCTCCACCAGTAGCCGGTGTCCCGGTCCATCTCTTCCTGGGCGATGAACTCGGCCGTGGCCCAGGTGATCAGGCCGTCGCCGTCGGTGGTGACCGCCCGCTCGTCGCCGCCGGCCAGCGGCTGGATGTACAGGTTCTGGTCGCGCACCCATGAGGCCCAAGTGCCCTGCGGCGATACCTTGGCGTCGATCTCATCGCCCTCGGTCTCGGTCAGACGGCGGACCTCGCCGTTGCGGTCGGCCAGGAAGATGTCGCCTTCCAGCGGGGCCAGGATGTAGCGGCCCTGCTCGTCCCAGGAATACTCCACCACCCCGCGCTGGCTGATGCGCATGCGTTCGCGCCGGGCGATCTCGGCCTCGGACAGCTCTCCGGCGTCCGGAACCAGCGCCCGGGCGTCGATCAGCTTGTAGGGCTCGCCCTCACCGGTGGGCGCGGCCCACAGGTCCAGGGTGTTCACGTCGTCCTCGCGCGAGCGCAGGAAGGCCACCAGCTCCCCGTCCGGCGACAGGCTGACCCCCCGGGCGACCGGGCCGTTCAGGCTGGGGTCGGCGAAGACACGCTCGGGGGTCAGAACAGGGGCGGCCGAGTCGATGGCCGAAACCTCTTGAGTCTGGGCGAAGGCGGGCGGGGCGATAAGCAGGCTCGAGGCCAGAAGCAGGGTGCGCATGGCCGCCAAGCTAGCGGCTCAGCGCCCCGTGACAACACTTTCCCGGGCGATGGGGAATAAGAATGGGTATCCGTCCCCCGCAGAAAATGTCGCGCCCGCCAAGCTTTCGCATCCGCCACGAAGGGCTTAAGTCCAACTCTCCCGCAACCGCGCAAAGCCTTCGATGACCGACACCCTCGCCGTCGCCGCGAAACCCGCAAAGCCCAGCCCGTACCACAAGACCGAGGTGCTGTGGGTCAGGCACTGGACCGACCAGCTGTTCAGCTTCGGCCTGTCGCGCGCCGAGGATTTCCGCTTCCGCTCGGGCGAGTTCGTGATGATCGGCCTGCCCACCGAGGCGGGCAAGCCGCTGGTGCGCGCCTATTCGGTGGCCAGCCCCTTCTGGGCCGAGGAGCTGGAGTTCTTCTCCATCAAGGTGGCCGACGGCCCCCTCACCTCACGGCTGCAGAAGATCCAGCCCGGCGACACGGTTCTGGTGGGCAAGAAGCCCACAGGCACCCTGGTGCTGGACGCCCTTACCGGGGGCGAGCGGCTGCACCTGATCGGCACGGGCACGGGTCTCGCGCCCTGGCTGTCGGTGGCGCGCGAGCCCGAAACCTATTCCCGCTTCGGCCGGGTGATCGTGACCCACACGGTGCGCAAGGCCGAGGATCTGGCCTATCGCGAATTCTTCGAGGGCGGCATCCACGAGGATCCGCTGATCGGCGATGAGGCGAAGGCCCAGCTTACCTATTATCCCACCGTGACGCGCGAGCCGTTCCACAATGCGGGCCGGATCACCGACCGCATCCGCTCGGGCGACTATTTCCGCGACCTGGGTCTCGAAGAGGGCTTCGATCCGGCGAAGGACCGCGTGATGCTGTGCGGCTCCATGGCCATGATCAAGGAGACGGCCGAGTTGCTGGAAGGCTACGGCATGCGGGAAGGCTCCAACGCCGAGCCCGGCGATTTCGTGCTGGAACGGGCCTTCGTGGGCTGACCGGGCTTGGCGGGCGCCGCGCCCTCCCCTAAAGCCGGGGCCATGACCGCGCCCATCGCCATCGACCCTCGCACCCGGCCCGAAGACTGCACCGATATGAGGCAGGTGCGCGAGGGCGTCGACGCCCTCGACCGCGCGCTGGTGACCCTGCTGGCCGAGCGGCAGCGCTACATGGAGGCCGCCGCGCGCATCAAGCCCAGCCGCGACGTGGTCCACGACGACTGGCGCATCGAGGACGTGGTGGCGAAGGTGCTGGCCGCGTCGGAAGCGGCCGGCCTGTCCCCCGCCATCGCCGAGCCCGTCTGGCGCAAGCTGATCACCCAGTGCATCGCCCACGAGTTCGGCGTCTGGGACCGCACCCGCGCCTAGTCCAGCATCCGCTCCAGCGTCGCCAGTTCATCCGCCTCCTTCGACGGCTTGTCCCAGCGGATGCGGCTGATGCGGGGAAAGCGCATGGCGACGCCGGACTTGTGGCGTTTGGACCGCTGCAGCCCCTCGAACGCCACCTCCAGCACCAGGCCGAACTCGCGGTCCGCCCGCACGGCGCGCACGGGGCCGAAGCGGTCGGTGGTGTGGTCGCGCACGAACTTGTCCAGCAGCTTCAGCTCCTCGTCGGTGAAGCCGAAATAGGCCTTGCCCACCGGGGTCAGCACGTGGGCGCCGTCCGCGTCTTCGGTCCAGACGCCGAAGGTGTAGTCGGAATAGAAGCTGGACCGCTTGCCGTGGCCGCGCTGGCCGTACATCAGCACCGCGTCGATCAGGTGCGGATCGCGCTTCCACTTGAACCACGGCCCCCTGGGGCGCCCGGCCTCATAGACGCTGTCCATACGTTTCAGCATCAGGCCTTCGGCGATAGCGGGGTCGCCCGGCGGCGGCGCGAGGCGCAGGGCGGCGAGGTCGTCCCATGTCCCGAACGGCTGAATGGGCGACAGGTCGATGCGGTCCGACGCCGCCGCCGTTACGAACGCCTCCAGCCGCGCCCGCCGCTCGGCGAACGGCAGGCCGCGCAGATCCTCGCCGTGCGCCGCCAGCAGGTCGTAAGCCCGCACCCCCGCCGGATTGGCGGCCACCAGCTTCGCATCCACCGTCTTCCGGTTCAGCCGTTGCTGCAGTTCACCGAACGAGGCGACCTGCCCGTCGCGCATGACCAGCAGCTCTCCATCGATCACGCCCTCATAGGTCAGGGCCTCCAGCACATCGGGAAAGGCGCCGGAGATGTCCTCGCCCGTGCGGCTGTAGAGCCGCTTCACCCCGCCCTCGGACACCGCCTGCACGCGGATGCCGTCCCATTTCCACTCGGCGGCGTAGGCGGCGGGGTCCAGTTTCGGCAGGTCGGTCGCCTCGTCCAGCGGCTGGGCCAGCATGACAGGACGGAAGCGGCCGTGGGCGTCGGCGGAGGGCCGCTCGGCCTTGCCCTCCAGCCAGGCGAACAGGTCGCCGTAGGGCGGTTCCTGGGCGTGCCAGACCTCCTGGATGTCGGCCACCGCGACCCCGCCGAAGTCCGCCGCCGCCTGCCAGGCCAGCCGCGCCGAGACGCCCACCCGCAGCCCGCCGGTCAGCAGCTTCAGCAGGGCCCAGCGCCCGTCGGCGTCCAGCGCATCCAGCCACCCCTCCAGCAGCGCCTGCACCTCGCCCCGCTTCGCATGGGTCAGGGCGTCGATGACCTCCGACAGCCCCGGCTCGCGGTTGGCGCCGTGCTTCGCCGGCCAGATCAGGGCGACGGTCTCGGCCAGATCGCCCACATAGTCGTAGGACAGGCGGAACAGCTCGGGATCGACCCGGCCCTCCACCGCCTGGCGGATCATGGCGGGCTTGGCGGCCTTGAACGACAGGGCCCCGGTCAGCGCCGCCAGGGCCCAGCCCCGGTCCGGGTCCGGCGCGTCCACCAGATGGTCGCGCATCAGGGTCAGCTTGGCATTGCGCGACGCCGTCATGGACAGCCGGTCCAGCAGGGTGGCGAAGGCGCGCATCAGGCCTCGCCCTCCCCGCCCGGCTCTGAGCCGCCCATTTCCTCGTCGTCCTCGTCCTCATAGCCCACCAGATGCAGGGCCCGGGCGTTCAGGCCGTTCAACGCGGCCCAGCGGCACAGGGCGTCGTCCCGCCCGTGGGTGATCCAGACCTGATCGGGCCTCAGTTCGGTCAGGGTGTCGGTCAACTCGTCCCAGTCGGCGTGGTCCGACAGGATCAGCGGCAGCTCCACCCCCCGCTGCCGGGCGCGGGCCCGCACCCGCATCCAGCCGGAGGCGAAGGCCGTGACCGGATCAGGAAAGCGCCGGCTCCACCGATCCGCGATGGCCGAGGGCGGGGCCAACACGATCTTGCCCGCGAAGTCCGCCTTCGATCCCGTCGCGGGCGCCAGCGGCCCCAGATCCACCCCGTAATGCTCGTACAGCCGGTTCAGCCGCTCCAGCGCCCCGTGGACATGGATCGTCTCGTCATAGCCGGCCTCGCGCAGAAGGCGGATGACGCGCTGGGCCTTGCCCAGGGCGTAGGCCCCGACCAGATGGGCCCGGTCGGGAAACTGGGTCACGGACTTGAGCAGATGGCCGATCTCGCCCGCGTCGGGCGGATGGCGGAACACGGGCAGACCGAAGGTGGCCTCGGTGATGAACACATCGCAGGGCACCGGCTCGAACAGGGCGCAGGTGGGATCGCGCCGCCGCTTGTAGTCGCCGGACGCCACCACGGTCAGGCCCCGATGGCTCAGCACCGCCTGGGCCGAGCCCAGCACGTGGCCTGCGGGGGCGAACCCGACCGAGACGCCGTTGACCTCGGTGCTCTCGCCATAGGCCAGACCCTGGGTCCGACCCGCGAAATCCTTGCCGTAGCGCTCGCCCATGATGGCCAGGGTCTCGGGCGTCGCCAGCACCGACCCGTGCCCGGCCCGCGCATGGTCCGCGTGGCCATGGGTGATGACGGCCCGGTCCACGGGCCCCGGCGGGTCGATGTAGAAGTCGCCCGGCTCGCACCACAGGCCTCTCGGCGTGGGACGCAGCAGGGCTTCGGGCTTCAGGGCTGACGGCGGCATGGCGTGATCATAAGGCGCCTTTCGCCAAGCCGTTCCCGGATCAGTGGACCAGCATCCGCCCGGCGCCGATGTCCAGGATCAGCCGGTCGTCGCGGAACAGGCCCATGCCCGCCAGCACCGCCGGCACGCCCGGCAGGGCGCTGCGGGGATAGGCATGAACCTCGACGTCTTCATAAAGGCGCTCACCCAGGGTCAGGGTGCGGGCCGTCACCACCTGGCCCGCCAGCACGCCGCCCAGAACGATGCTGGAGGCGTCGCGGGTCTCGCGCCCATCCAGCAGCCCGGCGGCGGCGGCGGCTTCCATGTTCAGACTCAGGGCGGGCGAGGCGCCGGTGTCCACCACCGCGTCCAGCACAGCGCCCTCCAGCGAGACCTGGGTCATCAGGGACCGGCCCTCGCGCGTGGCGGGCAGGACCTGGGCCCCCGCCGGCGCCACGGCGGCCTCGTCGCGTCCGAAACGCAGGCGGCGGCGCGGGAAATCAATGTCCAGCGCCATGCGGCTCAGCACGTCATAGCCGAGGATCAGTCGGGTGTTCAGGCCGCTGGACGCCAGCGGGCCCAGATCCAGAACTCCCGCCGTCAGACCGCTCAGGGTCATCCAACCCAGCCGCACGTCGGCGCTGACCGCATGGCCCAGTTGCGCCCCGCCGCCCAGGCCATAGGCGATCTGGGGCGGGCTGAGGCGGCGACGCAGGTCCAGTTCCTCCGCAAGGCTGGCGTCCACCACCGAACGCTGGGCGCCGCTGTCGATCAGGGCGTCCACCGCCGTCCCGTTGATCATGGCGCGGGTCGAGACGAACAGGCGGTGCTCGGTGGCGAAAGCCAGCCAGCCGCTGGTCCCGTCCTCGGCGAAGGTCGCGCTCGGTCCCGGCCAGAACAGATTATCCCGCGCCCACCACGCCGCAGCGCCCCCCAGGCCTAGCATGCCGAGGCTGGTCAGAACGGAACGGCGCGATCGGCCGCGCGGGCGGGAGTGGGAATCGGTCACGGTCAGCCAACGTAGCGGTTATCAGGGCGTTCCGCCCTGCGGCGCGGCGTCCGGGGCGAGTCAGCGGCTCTTTTTCTTCACCCACATGGCGGCGTCGGCTTCGGCCAGCCAGGTTTCGGCGTCGGGCTGGCCCGCATAGGCGCGCACGCCGAACGATCCTCCGAGAGGCACCCGCTCGCCGTCCCACTCGAAGCCGTCGGCGTTGAGGGCCTCCAGCAGGCGGCGGGCCTTTTCGCGGCCTTCGTCGGCCCCGGCGTTCAGCAGCAGCAGGGCGAACTCGTCGCCCCCCAGACGGCCAACGGCGTCACTTTCCCGCAAGTTGGCCAGCATCAGCTCGGCCACGCGCTTCAGCGCGGCGTCCCCGGCGGGATGGCCCAGCGTATCATTGACGCCCTTGAACCCGTCCAGATCCAGATACAGCAGCACGGCGGGCACATCGTGGCGGCGGCAATAGGCCAGCGTCCGGTGCAGCGCCTCCATGAACCCGCGCCGGTTCAGGGCCGGCGTCAGCACATCGTGGTCCGCCGCTGCCTCGGCCGCCTCGGCGCGGGCGCGCAGGGCCTCGACCTCCGCGCGCAGACGCCGGAGCTCGCCTTCCAGGTCGATCGCGAGCGCGCCGCTCACCGGACCCTGACCACCGTCGGACACTCCCGAACTCCCCGCCGGGGGCGCGACTCACCCCCGTTTACGGGTGTGATGCTAACGCACCCGGTTGCTCGCGCAACGCCGGTCCTATAAGCCCGCTGTTTCCTTGACGCCGGAGGGTTCATGGACCGCTCTACGCCCCTGGTCGCCATCGTGATGGGCAGCCGTTCGGACTGGCCCACCATGAAGTGCGCCGCCGACGCGCTGGACGCGCTGGATGTGGCCTGGGAGGCGCGCGTCGTCTCGGCCCACCGCACCCCCGACCGGCTGGTCGCCTTCTCGCGCGGCGCCAGGGGCGAGGGCTTCAAGGTCATCATCGCGGGCGCGGGCGGCGCGGCCCACCTGCCGGGCATGGTCGCCTCCATGACCGAGCTGCCGGTGCTGGGCGTGCCGGTGAAGTCCAAGGCGCTGAAGGGCCTAGATTCCCTATTGTCCATAGTCCAGATGCCCGGCGGCGTGCCGGTGGGAACCCTCGCCATCGGCGAGGCGGGGGCCACCAATGCGGGGCTTCTGGCGGCCCAGATTCTGGCGCTGTCGGACGAGGCCCTGGCCGGACGTCTGGCCAGGTGGCGCGCGGACCTGACCGCCTCGGTCGCGGAGACCGTCGAGGACTGATGGCGCAGTTCCCCCTCGCTCCCGGCTCCAGCATCGGCATTCTCGGCGGCGGCCAGTTGGGCCGGATGCTGTCGCAGGCGGCCTCGCGGCTGGGCTTCGACGTGGTGATCCTCGACCCCCAGGCCGAAAGCCCGGCGGGTCGGGTGTCGCGCCAGCAGATCACCGCCCCCTTCGACGATCCCGATGCGCTGGAGGCGCTGGGCCGGGCGTCGGACGTGGTGACCTTCGAGTTCGAGAACGTGCCCTCGGCGGCGGTGGACCTGCTGGCCGTCAACGGCGCGGCGGTGGCGCCCGGCCCCACGGCGCTGGCAGTGGCGCAGGACCGCTCGGCGGAAAAGACCTTCCTGAACGCCGTGGGCGCCGCGACAGTGGACTTCGCCTCCATCGATTCCGCCGCCGACATCACCGCCGCCCTGCCCCGCGTCGGCCTGCCCGCCCTGCTCAAGACCCGGCGCGAGGGCTATGACGGCAAGGGCCAGGCCTGGGTCCGCTCGGCCGACGAGGCCGAAGCCGCCTTCGAGGCCATCGGGCGGGCGCCCGCGATTCTCGAGGCGAAGGCCGACTTCGTGCGCGAGCTTTCGATCATCGCCGCGCGCGGGCTGGAGGGCGAGATCGCCGTCTATCCGCTGGGCGAAAACCGCCACGCCGACGGCATCCTGCGCACCACCCTCGCCCCCGCCGAGGTGCGCCCCGACACCGCCGCCCGCGCCCGCGAGATCGCCGAGGCCATTCTGGACGGCCTGGCCTATGTGGGCGTCATCGGGGTGGAGCTGTTCGAGCTGGCGGACGGGACCCTGCTGGTCAACGAGATCGCCCCGCGGGTGCACAACACCGGCCACTGGACCCAGGACGGCTGCCTCTGCGACCAGTTCGAACAGCACATCCGCGCCATCGCCGGCTGGCCGCTGGGCTCCACCGACGCGGTGGCCCGGGTGGAGATGACCAATCTGCTGGGCGAGGACGTCCTCGACTGGCCCGCCCTGTCCGCCGACCCCGCCGCGCGGCTGCACCTGTACGGCAAGGGCGAGGCGCGTCCGGGCCGGAAGATGGGGCATGTGAACCGGGTGCGGGGGCTGTAGGTCTCCCTGCCGACGCGCGGTAACCGAGCCGTTAGATGCCAAATATGCTGACCGAGGCTGAATCAGCACGCTCCTCCAGCCAGGCGGCTAAGGCATCGAGCAAATCCAGCTTCCCCGTGAAATCGCCCGCAGTCCTAAATTCAGCAGCCTCAGCTCGCAGCCGATAAGCGAGGTCTCTCAACGCTGCCATTTCGAGTTCATAGACGCCGTAGCGATGGCTGGGGGTCCAGGATGGCGCGACAATTCGAAGATGTTGTGGCTCGACAAGATCGAAGGCTTCTTCGCTGAGAGCGACACCAGCCCCTATCTCACCTTTAATTTCCCGCTCAAAGAACTAAACCGTCTCACCACCAACGAGCCCCGTGGTGCTCTCAAGTCCGTAAGCTGACGACATAGTTCTGGCGTAGCTCCCTACCCTCGATACCGCATCCGCCCCAGCCACTCCGTGGCCTTGCGCAGGGGGGCGTCGAAGTCCTTGCCGGCTTTCCACTTCTCGAAGGTCATGACGTTGTCGATGCGGCGCTGGACGAAGGCCTCGGCAGCCTCGCGGCCATCGAACCAGCGCAGGGTCAGGGCGGGGATCAGGATGCCCGACAGGATCATGCGTTTGGAATAGTGATTCTCGTCCGTGGCCGTGTCGCCGGCCCAGCGCCAGATGCGGTCGGCGCTCTCCCACGCCAGCTCCAGGCCCAGATCGGCATTGGCAGGCAGGGCGAGGAAGCCGGCGCACCGTTTCGTGGCCTCCAGATCCGCCGCCCCGGCCTCCATGCGGGCCGAGACCCCGGCGAAGATTCGCTCGCGGATCTTCAGGCCCTCGGAAGACAGACCGTCCAGCGCGCGGCCGTCATGGCGGCGCGACAGCAGGGCGGCCAGATCGCGCGGCCCGTTGGGCAGCAGCAGCTCCTCGTCCCCGCGCGACAGGCCGTTAGCCTCGCAGGCCGCGCGCACCAGGCGGCGGTTCCAGCCCAACGCCCGGGCGCGCTCCACGGCGGCGTCCAGCACCGCCTGCTCCATGCGGTCAGCCCAGTCGGGTTTCGTGCTCGTGTTCATGCGTTCAGAATACGCCCGGGCCGCGCGCGTGGCGAGCCTGCATCACAATCTGCGTCCTTTGGACCGGAAACCTAGACAGGCTCGAACCGTTCGTGTATCCGCACGCCTTCCTTGCGGGAGCCCGTCTTCCGCGAGAAATTGTTTTTTGTTCGCCCGTCTCCCTTGGATAAGGACGCGGCGGGCGGCCAAAGGAGAGAGACCCCTGGTTCAGATTTTCGTTCGCGACAACAATGTCGATCAGGCGCTCAAGGCCCTGAAGAAGAAGATGCAGCGCGAAGGCAGCTTCCGTGAGATGAAGCGCCACGTGCATTACGAAAAGCCGTCGGAAAAGCGCGCCCGTCAAAAGGCCGAGGCTGTTCGCCGCGCCCGCAAGCTTGCCCGCAAGCGCGCCCAGCGCGAGGGTCTGCTGCCCGCGCCGCCGCCGCGCCGCTAAAGCAGAACGTCTGCTGAAACGATCAGGCCGTCCCGGTTCGCCGGGGCGGCTTTTTCGCGTCGGGCTTCAGCAATCGCCATCGATGCAGTTCTGGAACACCACGGCCAGACGCTCGCACAGCTTGGCGGTGTCCTCTTCCGACAGGCCGTAGCCGCCGGCCATGTCGCGGCTCAGGGCCATACCCATCAGAACCCCCAGCACCATGCGCGAGCGGACCTCCACGTCCTCGCCGCCCAGCCATTTGATGAAGGGGGCGTAGAATCGCTCGTACGTGGACCGGCGGATGATCTCCGCCGCCTTGGCCGACCCCATGGAGCGCAGCATGATCAGCAGCCCGTCCAGCTTGCAGTCGTCCATCTCGGACGGATCATAGACCAGCTCGTAGGCCAGCTCGCGGCCGAAGTCGGCGCGGTCACCCTCGAACCAGTCCTTGGCGCTGCCGCATGAGCCGAGCACCTCTGCGAACAGGTCTTCCTTCGAACCGAAGTACCTGGACACCAGGGCCGCATCGACCCCGGCCTCCCTGCCGATGTCGCGCATCCCCACCTCCTCATAGCCCTGATGGGTGAACAGCTCGCGCGCGGAGTCCAGAATGCGCGCTCGCGTGTTCGCGGCGTTTCGGGGTCTTGCGGAACAGTCGGTCAGAACCAATCTCCGGTCAGCGAAAAAACAAGCGTCGCTGTTTTTCAAGTCAACGAGTGTTGACAAACATAGAGCATCGCGAGCAATAAGTCATCAGACGTTGACTCGCGGCGATCTCCCCATCGCATACGTGGTCCGTCCCGACAGGAGAAGACCCCCATGCGACCGTACCGCGTGATCGCCGCGAGCGCTTTTGCGTTGCTCGTCCTTTCCGGCTGTGGAGACCCCGCCGAGGGTCAGGCCCCGCCGGCCGCCGCCACCGTTTCCGTGGCCACCCCCCTTGCTCGACAGGTCACCGACTGGGACGAGTTCGTGGGCCGCTTCGAGGCGGTTCAGACGGTGGACGTGCGCGCCCGGGTGGGCGGCTACATTCAGGCGGTTCACTTCCGCGACGGCCAGATGGTCCAGCGCGGCCAACTTCTGTTCACCCTTGACCCTCGCCCGGCCCAGGCCGCCCTGGCCGCCGCGCGCGCCTCGGTCGCCCAGGCCGAGGCCCAGGCCGGTCTGGCCCGCGCCGAGTTCGCCCGCGCCGAAGGGCTGCTGGAGGCCCAGGCGGTGTCCCAGGCCGAGTTCGACAGCGCCCGCGCCGCCGTCAGTCAGGCGCAAGCCGCCCTCGCCAGCGCCCAGGCCAATGTGCGCGCCCGCCAGCTGGATCTGGAGTTCACGCGCGTCACCGCGCCGTCGTCCGGCCGCGTGTCGGACCGCCGGGTGGACGTGGGCAATCTGGTGGCCGGGGGATCGTCGGCCGCCGACGTCCTGACGACCATCGTGTCGGGCGGACCGATCCACTTCACCTTCGAGGGCTCCGAAGCCCTGCTGCTGAAGTACCAGCGCGACGCCCGCTCCGGCGGCGGCGCCCCGGTGCGTATCCGGCTGCAGGACGAGGGCGACTATCGCTGGTCCGGTACGGTGGACTTCACCGACAACGCCATCGACGCCTCGTCCGGCACCATCCGCTTGCGTGCGGTGGTCAACAACGCCGACGGCTTCCTGACGCCCGGCATGTTCGGCCACGCCCGCGTCGCCGGCTCGGAGGCCTATCAGGCCCTGCTGGTGCCCGAGACCGCCATCGTCACCGACGGCCCGCGCCGCCTTGTCTATGTGGTCGGCGCCGACGGCGTCGTAGCTGGCAAGCCCGTTCAGCTGGGTCCGACGGTGGACGGCCTGCGGGTCGTGCGCGCCGGTCTGGCGCCCGACGACAGGGTCATCGTCAACGGCCTGCAACGGGCCCAGCCCGGTCAGCCGGTGACGCCGCAGAACACCGAAATCACCATCGAGCCGCGTGAAGAGTCGCAGCCGGTGACCACCGCCCAGGCGGCGTCCACCGCGACCATCGCCGACTGATCGGGACAGGCTCCACGCCATGAATTTCTCACGCTTCTTCATCGACCGACCGATCTTCGCGATCGTGATCTCGGTCGTCATCACCCTGATCGGCGCCTTCGCCTATCCGCTGCTGCCCCTGTCGCAGTATCCGGAGATCGCGCCGCCCACCATCTCGATCCAGGCAGCCTATCCCGGCGCCTCGGCCGAGACCCTGGCCGAAACCGTCGCCGCGCCGATCGAGCAGGAGGTGAACGGCGTCGAGAACATGCTCTACATGTCCTCCTCTTCCACCTCCGACGGGGTGGTGGCGGTGACCGTCACCTTCCAGCCGGGCACCGATCTGGATGCGGCCCAGGTGCTGGTCCAGAACCGGGTCGCCCTGGCCGAGCCGCGCCTGCCCGAACAGGTGCGCCAGGTTGGCGTCACGGTGAACAAGCAGGCCACCGACTTCCTGATGCTGGTTGCCCTGACCTCGCCGGACGAGAGTCTCGACGTCGACTACATGGGCAACTACGCCAACTCGACGCTGCGTGACCGCATTCTGCGCATCGAGGGGGTAGGCCAGGTCCAGATCTTCGGCGGCGGCAACTATTCCATGCGGATCTGGATCGATCCCGCCAAGGCGGCCGCGCGCAATCTGACGGCGCCGGAGATCATCAACGCCCTGCGCGGCCAGAACACCCAGGCCGCCGCCGGCGCCATCGGCCAGCCGCCCTATACGGACAACGCTTCGGCCTTCCAGCTGCCTGTGCAGGTGGAAAGCCGGCTGTCGGATCCCGCGCAGTTCGCCAATGTGGTCATCAAGACCGACGCCGAGGGCCGCGTCACCCGCGTGAGCGATGTGGCGCGGGTCGAGCTGGGGTCGCAGGACTACGGCATCCGCGGTTATTTCTCGGGCGAACGCGGCGTGGCCATGGCCATCATCCAGCAGCCCGGCGCCAACGCCCTGAACACCGCCCACGCGGTGCTGACCGAGATCGACGCCCTGTCCGGCGACTTCCCGCCCGGCATGACCTATTCCATCCCCTACAACCCGACCGAATACGTCGAGTATTCGGTGGAGGCGGTTCAGCACACCCTGATCGAGGCCATCTTCCTGGTCATGATCGTGGTGCTGGTGTTCCTGCAGACCTGGCGCGCGGCGATCATCCCAATTCTCGCCATCCCCGTGGCCCTGGTCGGCACCTTCGCCATCCAGTTGGCGCTGGGCTTCTCGATCAACTCCCTGTCCCTGTTCGCCCTGGTGCTGGCGGTGGGCATCGTGGTGGATGACGCCATCATCGTGGTCGAGAACGTGGAGCGCTACATCCGCGAGGGCCTGACCCCCCGTGAAGCCGCCTACAAATCCATGCGTGAGGTCTCGGGCGCCCTGATCGCCATCAGCCTGGTGCTGGTCGCGGTGTTCGTGCCGACGGCTTTCGTGTCGGGCATTCCGGGCATCTTCTATCGCCAGTTCGCCGTCACCATCGCCGGCGCCACCATGATCTCACTGCTGGTGTCGCTGACCCTGTCCCCGGCCCTGGCCGCCCTGCTGCTGAAACCGCACAAGCCGCACGACGCCGACGCCCGCAAGCGCGGCCCCATCGGGACCGGCTTCCACTACCTCGGCATGGCGGGGGCCAAATTCAATCAGGGCTTCGACTGGCTGGCAGACCGCTACGGCCGCCTGACCGCCCGGCTGGTTCGCACCGTCTCCATCGTCCTGATCATCTATGTGGGGCTCCTGGCCCTGACCGGATGGCGTCTGATGGACACGCCCACCGGCTTCATCCCCGAGCAGGATCAGGGCTTCCTGATCGGCGTGGTGCAGCTGCCGCCCGGCGCCTCTCTGGACCGCACCGAAGCCGCCATGACCCGCGCCGTGGAGATCGTCCGCGCGACCGAGGGCGTCGTCGATGTGGCCGCCTTCGCCGGTCTGGACGGCACCAGCTTCTCGGCGGGTTCGAACTCCGCGACCATGTTCATCCGTCTGGCTGATCACGGCGAGCGTTCGGCGCCCGAACTGACGGCCTCGGCCCTGGCGGGACAGCTTTCCATGGCCGCCGGCGCCATCGAGGAAGCGCAGATCTTCATGATCGCCCCCCCTGCGGTGCAGGGTCTGGGCAACGGCAACGGCTTCGTCATGATGGTCCAGGACCGATCCGGCGCCGGCTATGAGGCGCTGCAAGGCGCCACCTACGCCATGATGGGCGCCGCCGCCCAGGTTCCGGACGAGGTGCAGCAGGTCTTCAGCCTGTACAACACCGGCACTCCGCGCATTCAGGCCGACGTCGACCGCGACCGGGCGTTGATGATGGGCGTCCAGCCCGCCGATGTGTACGACACCCTCGGCATCTATCTGGGCTCGTCCTACATCAACGACTTCAACTATCTCGGCCGCACGTTCCGGGTCACCGCGCAGGCCGAGCCCGCCTATCGCGACGACATTTCGGACATCGCCAACCTGCAGACGCGCTCCTCCTCCGGCGCCATGGTTCCGATCGGTTCGGTGGCGACCCTGAGAGACGACTCCGGCCCGGCCCGGGTGGTCCGCTACAACATGTTCCCGGCCTCCGAGCTTCAGGGCCAGGCCGCCCCGGGGGTGTCGTCCGGACAGGCGCTGGCCACGATGGAGGCCATGGCCGCCCAGGCCTTGCCGGCAGGGTTCAGCTATGAATGGACCGGCCTTGCCTATCAGGAGCAGCAGTCGGGCTCGTCCTCGACCATGATCTTCATGATGGCGGTGGTGTTTGTGTTCCTGGTGCTGGCCGCCCAGTACGAGGCCTTCACCCTGCCGCTGGCGGTCATTTTGATCGTGCCCATGTGCATTCTGGCGGCCCTGATCGGGGTCAATCTGAACGGCATGGACAACAACATCCTGACCCAGGTGGGTCTGGTGGTGCTGATCGCGCTCGCGGCCAAGAACGCCATCCTGATCGTGGAGTTCGCCAAACAGGCCGAGGAGGACGACGGGCTCAACCGCTGGGACGCCGCGGTTCGCGCCGCGCGCATCCGCCTGCGGCCGATCCTGATGACGTCCTTCGCCTTCATCTTCGGCGTGCTGCCCCTGGCCATCGCCACCGGACCCGGCGCGGAGATGCGTCAGGCCCTGGGCGTGGCGGTGGTGTTCGGCATGATCGGGGTGACCCTGTTCGGCCTGATCTTCACGCCTGTGTTCTACGTCATCTCCCGCTGGGTCTCGGGCAAGCTGCCCCGCGCCCCCGAGAAGGAGCGCGACCTGCCCACCACCTACGGCGCGCCGCCCCACGACCCCTATGATCCTGACGCGCCGGCGCCCGCCGCCGGCCGGACCGGAGACCATTGATGACCCCTCGCCTGTCCACTTCCGCCCGTTTCCTCTCCGCCGCCTGCGCAATGGCTCTCCTGTCGGCGTGCGCGGTGGGGCCGAGGGCGCCCGAGGCTACCCTCCCCCCCCCGGCCTCGGGCGCCTTCATCGGCCAGGGGCTGACCGCGCAGGTCAGCCCCGCCGAGGCCCGCAGCGACTGGTGGCGTCTGTACAATGATCCCGCGCTGGACAGTCTGGTCGCCCAGGCCCTGGCCGAGAACAACGAACTCGAGGTGGCCCTCGCCAACCTGCGTCTGGTGCGCGCATCGCTGAGCGAGGCCCGGTCCGCCCGTCTGCCGTCCACCACCGTGGGTGCGTCGGGCCAGTACGGCCGCCAGTCCGCCTACGCCGTCAATCCCGGGGCGACCGAGCCCCTGGACGAGGGCGAGACCTATGACGTGGGTCTGGACGTCGCCTATGAGATCGACCTGTTCGGTCGAGTGTCATCGACCATCCGGGCCGCCCGCGCCGACGCCGACGCGGCCCAGGCCGCGCTGGAGGTGGTGCAGGTCACCGTGGCCGCCGAAACGGCGCGCGCCTATGCTGACTCCTGTTCCGCCAACGCCCAGATCGCGGTGGCCGAACGGACCATTGGTCTGCAGCAGGAAACCGCTGACCTGACCCGGCGCCTGCTGGATCTGGGCCGGGGCACTGGTCTGGACACCGCCCGGGCGGATTCCGCCCTGCAGTCCACGCGCGCCACCCTGCCGCCCCTGCGGGCCCAGCGCGACGCCGCGCTGTTCCGCCTGTCGACCCTGACCGGCGTCACGCCGGCCGAAGCCAGCCAAGCTGCGCGCGACTGCGTCCGGCCGCCCCAGCTGACCCAGCCGATCCCCATCGGCGACGGCGCGGCCCTGCTGGCGCGGCGTCCCGACGTGCGCCGGGCGGAACGCGAGCTGGCCAGCGCCGCTGCTCGGGTGAACGTGGCCGTGGCCTCGCTCTATCCCACCATCCAGCTGGGCGGCTCCCTCGGCGCCACGGCGCTGGACGCCGCGGATCTGGGCGACGACACGGCGTTCCGGTTCAATGTGGGCCCGTTGATCAGCTGGTCCTTCCCCAACATCGCCGCCACCCGGGCGCGCATCACCCAGGCCGAGGCCGGGACGGACATCGCCCTGGCCAATTTCGACCAGACGGTGCTGGTGGCGCTGCAGGAGACGGAGACGGCCCTGTCGGCCTACGCCAATGAACTGGACCGCCGGGCGGCCCTGACAACGGCGCGGGATCGGGCAGCGGACGCCGAGCGGCTGTCGCGTTTGCGCTTCGACGCGGGCGCCGACAGCTTCCTGACCCTTCTGGACGCCCAGCGCACCCTCGCCCAGGCCGACGCCGCGCTGGCCGCGTCTGATGCGCAGGTTAGCACCAACCAGATCGCCCTGTTCAAGGCGCTGGCCGGCGGATGGGCTGTCGCTGGGTAATGCTCAGCAGCGGTGACGGCGTCGCCGCAGATTGATCCCGTGGGCGGCGCTCAGCAGAAGGGCGCCGGCCACGGTGATCGGCGTCTCCATCGCATGGTTCGGCCACTCGGCCGCGCCCAGCACCAGCGCCGTCAACCCCAGCCCGGCTAGCGACAGGGGCAAGACCCGCAAGGCTCCCCGCGGCGGCCATGCCAGGGTCCAGATCGAAAGCGGCGCAGCCACCGCCACAAAGAGCCAGTGAACCCAGGCCGCTTCCGAGGCCAGACCCAGCATCGGCAGGAACGCCGCCGCCAGCGGCAGGGCGAGGCAATGCGCCAGGCAGGCGATCGACAGACCGATGGCGGCAACATCGCCCCAGGATCGGGCGACGGCGCGAGGTGCGACGGCGGTGATGTTCATGCGGGACCCTTCAATGACCCCGCTCATATGTTATTCTATAACATTCACGCAAGATGCCGGCATGAAAAAGCGCCGCCCGGCGAACCAGGCGGCGCTTTGATCGTGACGAACCTCTGTCGCGTCAGAAGCCGGCGGTCAGGCTGACCACCACGCGGCTGTCGAAGATGTCGCCCCAGTCATGCTCGTTGGTGTCGTGGTAGCGCAGGTCCAGGCCGAACACGTCGTTGAAGGCGTAACCCACGCCCAGATTCCAGCCCAGATAGTCGGCGCCGGAGTCGACCCACTGCTGCCCCACCGCGCCCGATACGCTCCACTGCGGGGCGGGCTCGAAGGCGAAGTTGGCCTCCAGATAGGTGGCGTCGTCCTCGGCGCCGAAGAAGTCGGGCGAATAGGCCAGCTTCAGACCGTAGGTCGCCGGGCCGATGGCGCGTGACACCGCTGCAGACGCTTCGGTGAAGTCGTAGTCCGAGCCGTCCGGATCGCCCACATACATGTAGTGAGTGATCCCGAAGTCCCAGTCAAATCCGCCAGCCGAAGGTGCGACACCCAGATAGAAGTCCCACTCGGCGTCGGTGTCGTCGCCGAAATCAACCGTCGAGGCCCACGTGCCCGCGTAAAAGATGCCGGATTCGAAATCCACGCCGCCCTGGATGGCGGGTTCTTCATCCGACTGGCTCACGCCGCGCCAGACATAGTCCGAGGTGGCGGTGACGTTGAAGCTGAATTCCTGGGCCGAGGCTGCACCGGCCAGGGCCAGCACAGCGGCGGAGCAGACAGATGCGATCACTGTTTTCATCGGTTATCCCCTCTTGAGTTCTTTGGTTGAAAGCACTGAGCCTTCGGATCACCCCCGGGGCGGTGGGAGAGCGGGACCCCCTCGATCCCGCTCTCCCGTCCCCCTCCGCCCCGCGGGTGGAGACGATGAAGCTAGTGCTCCAGCGCCTCGCCGTGGATCACGGTGTCCAGACCGGTCTCCTCCTCCTCGGGCCGCACACGCAAACCCGTGGTGAACTTGCAGATCAGCAGGATGAGGAAGGTGCCCACCGCGCTCCACGCGATGGTCCAGGCCAGCCCCAGAGCCTGGGTCGGGACATTGGCCCCTTCCGACACGCTGTTGATGGCGGTCGTGGCGAACACGCCGGTCAGAAGCGCACCGAGCAGACCGCCCGCGCCGTGGATGCCGAACACGTCGAGGCTGTCGTCGTAGCGCAGCAGCTTCTTGATCCAGACCGAGGCCGCGTAGCAGACCGGACCGGCGATCAGGCCGATGATGACCGCGCCCTTGGGATCGACGAAGCCCGCCGCCGGAGTGATGGCGACCAGACCGGCCACCAGACCCGACAGCACGCCGATCAGCGAGGGTTTGCGCTTCTCGATGACCTCGATCAGCTTCCAGCTCAGGGATGCGGCCATGGCGGCCAGCAAGGTGTTCAGCAGCGCGACGCCGGCGATGGCGTCTGCGGCCCAGGCCGAGCCGGCGTTGAAGCCGAACCAGCCCACCAGCAGCAGGCTGGCGCCGATCAGGGTCAGGACGGGGTTGTGAGCCACAATCGGACCCGTGCCGTAGCCCTTCCTCGGGCCAAGGAAGATGGCGCAGACAAGACCCGCCACGCCGGAGTTCACGTGAACCACGGCGCCGCCCGCGAAGTCGAGCACGCCCATGCCGCCCAGGAAGCCGCCGCCCCACACCCAGTGACAGATGGGCGAATAGACGAAGAGGGTCCACAGGGCCGTGAACAGCAGCAGGGCCGAGTACTTCATGCGCTCGGCGAAGGCGCCGGTGACCAGGGCCGGCGTGATGATGGCGAAGGTCAGCTGGAAAGCGATCCAGAGATACTCTGGAAGGCCCGGCGCTGCGGCGTAGGCCGTCTCCATGCCGACGCCGTTCAGGAACATGGCCTGCAAGCCCCCGACTACGGCGTTAACCTGTTCGCCGCTGAAGCCGGCGATGGGCTGACCCACGCCGAAGGCCAGGCTGTAACCTGCGACGAACCAGCACAGGGTGACGACGGCCGCCACGCCCACGGACTGGGTGATGGTGGCGATCACGTTCTTGCGCCGCACCATGCCGCCGTAGAACAGCGCCAGACCGGGCAGGGTCATCAGTAGCACCAGGGCCGTCGAGGTCAGGATCCAGCTGGTGGCCGAACCGTCGATCTCGGCAACCGCCTGGTGATCGAGCAGTGCAGGCGCCGGCGCGGCCTCCTCGGCGGCTGCGGCTTCTTCCGTGGTCACGGTGCTGGCGGCCCCCGCCCCGCTGTCCGCAGCGGCCTGAAGCCCCTCAGGCGCGGCCTCGGCCGCAGGCGCTGCCAGCGTCGCCGGATCAGCCGTCGCAGGGGTGGCGAATGCGCCCCCTGCGTAGAACAATGCCATGGTTAGGATGCATAGCCCGACAAAGCCGGGCAGTCGGTTCCAGATCTTGGTCACTGGTATTCCCCCTGGTTGGTTATCCCGCAGGTGCGAACTGTTTAACGCATTTGCGAAATGCGCAAGAGGCTTTGCCGTGGTCGGAGCACAATTGTTGCCGGATTCACACGGCCGGGCCTTGCGCGCGACTAATTTATTGCGCCAAAGACCACCTGCTCATAGAGTTTTCGCCCGCACTTGCGAGAGGGATTAGATTTGGCTGACGCGAACCAGAAGTTCGTGACCGTTCCGCACGCGGGTCCTGCGAAGACCGCGGCGTCTGAACGCGTGCGCGATTTCGACGAGATCTACGCCTCGTTCCGGGTCGCTGAAGGCACGAGCCAGTCCAGCCGCTGCGCCCAGTGCGGCGTGCCCTTCTGCCAGTCCGGTTGCCCGCTCCAGAACAACATCCCTGACTGGCTGCGGCTGGCCTCCGAGGGACGCGTCGAGGAAGCCTGGCGGCTGTCCGAGGCCACCAGCGCCATGCCCGAAATCTGCGGGCGCATCTGTCCGCAGGACCGCCTGTGCGAAGGGGCCTGCACCCTGGAGCAGTCCGGCTGGGAAACAGTCACCATCGGCTCGGTCGAGAAGTGGCTGGGCGACCAGGCCTTCGACAACGGCTGGGTCTCGCCCCTGCGCCCCCTGACGGAGCGGGGCCGCTCTATCGGGATCATCGGCGCCGGGCCGGCCGGTCTCGCCGCCGCCGACCGGCTGCGCGGGGCGGGCTACGCCGTCACCATCTATGACCGCCATGACCGCGCGGGCGGCCTGCTGACCTATGGCATCCCCGGCTTCAAGCTGGAGAAGTCCGTGGTCGCCCGCCGCGTGGACCGCCTGATCGAGGGCGGGGTGGAATTCCGCCTGAACACCGACATCGGCAAGGACATCTCCTTCGACGACCTGCGCAGCGCCCACGACGCGGTGCTGGTGGCCACAGGCGTCTATCAGGCCCGGCGGCTGTCGGCGCCCGGCTGCGGCTCCAATGGCGTGGTCGCCGCGCTGGACTATCTGATCGCGTCCAACCGCAAGGGCTTCGGCGACGCCGTGGCCGCCTACGACGACGGCCCCCTGAATGCCGAGGGCAAGCGGGTGGTGGTCATCGGCGGCGGCGACACCGCCATGGACTGCGTGCGCACCGCCGTGCGCCAGAGCGCCACTTCGGTCACCTGCATCTATCGCCGCGACCGGGACAACATGCCCGGCAGCGCCCGCGAGACCACCAACGCCGAGGAGGAAGGCGTGCGCTTCGAATGGCTGGCGGCGCCCAAGGCGGTGCTGGGCGGCTCCGACGGCGTGACCGGCCTGCGCGCGGCGCGCATGGCCCTGTCGGCGCCGACGCTGGACGGGCGCTGGACGGTCGAGGAAGTGCCCGGCGGCGAGTTCGACCTGCCCGCCGACCTGATCATCGAGGCCCTGGGCTTTGAACCCGAGAACCTTCCTGTCATCTTCGACGCCGACGATCTGGCGGTGAGCGACTGGAAGACCCTGCGCGTCGCCGCCCATGGCTTCGCCACCAGCCTGCCCGGCGTGTTCGCGGCGGGCGACATCGTGCGCGGCGCCTCTCTCGTGGTCTGGGCCGTGCGTCAGGGACAGGACGCCGCCGCCGAGATCGACCAGTGGTTGCGTAATCAGGACTCCGTTGCGGCATGACGTTCGACCCAAAGCACTACATGGCCCAACGCGACGCCCTGGCGGCGGCCCACGCCTATGAGCCCACGTCCGAGCGTGACGCCTGCGGCGTCGGCCTCGTCGCCGCCCTCGATGGCCAGCCGCGCCGTGAGGTGGTGGAACTGGCGCTCAAGGCCCTGAAGGCCATCTTCCACCGGGGCGCCGTGGACGCCGACGGCAAGTCTGGCGACGGCGCCGGCATCCTGATCGGCATGCCGCGCGCCTTCTTCGAGGCCCAGGTGCGCGACACCGGCCACACCCCCCGCCCTGGCCCCATCGCCGTGGGCCAGGTGTTCTTGCCGCGCACCGATCTGGGGGCCCAGGAGCGCGCCCGCACCCTGGTGGAGAGCGAGGTGCTGAAGGCCGGGTTCTATCTGTACGGCTGGCGGCAGGTGCCCCACCGCATCGAGGTGCTTGGCGAGCGCGCCGCCGCCACCCGCCCCGAGATCGAACAGATCATGCTGGCCCCGCCCGAGGGGCTGGAGGGCGAGGCGCTGGAGCGGGCCCTGTTCCTGCTGCGCCGCCGCATCGAGAAGCGGGCCCAGGCCAAGGGGCTGGCCGAGTTCTATGTCTGCTCCCTGTCGGCCCGCTCGGTGATCTACAAGGGCATGATGCTGGCCGAGGCGCTGGACGAGTTCTATCCGGACCTGACCGATGCGCGCATGGAAGCGCCGGTGGCCCTGTTCCACCAGCGCTACTCCACCAACACCTTCCCGGAATGGCGGCTGGCCCAGCCGTTCCGCATGCTGGCCCACAACGGCGAGATCAACACCCTGCGCGGCAACGCCAACTGGATGCGCAGCCACGAGATCCGCATGACCGCCGACGCCTTCGGCGCCGACGACGCCACGGTCAAGCCGGTGATCCAGCCCTCGGGGTCGGACTCCGCCGCCCTGGACAATGTGTTCGAGGTGCTGGTCCATGCCGGGCGCCCCGCGCCCATGGTCAAGGCCCTGCTGATCCCCGAGGCGCGCCTGCCCGGCCTGATGAAGCCCGAGCACGAGGCGCTCTACGCCTACTGCAACGCGGTGATGGAGCCGTGGGACGGCCCCGCCGCCATCTGCGCCACCGACGGCCGCTGGGTCGTGGCGGGCAAGGACCGCAACGGCCTGCGCCCCCTGCGCGCCGCCATCACCACCGACGGCCTGCTGATCTGCGGCTCCGAGGCGGGCATGACCGGCGTGGCCGAGGAGCGCATCGCGGAGCGCCGCCACATCGGCCCCGGCCGCATGATCTGCGTCGATCTGGAGGCGGGCCGCTTCTATGACGAGGCCGAGACCATCGACCGACTGGCCGAGGATCACCCCTACGCCGAGTGGCTCGACAACATGGTCGAGCTGGAGCCCATGATCGGCCCCGGCGACGAGCCGCGCCGTCTGGACGGCGAGGCCCTGGTCCGCGCCCAGGCCGCTGTCGGCTGGACCGACGAGGACATCGAGAGCCTGCTCGACCCCATGGCCGCCGACGGCAAGGAAGCGGTGGGCTCCATGGGCGACGACACCCCGCCCGCGGTGCTGTCCCATCAGGACCGGCCCTTCAGCCACTATTTCCGCCAGCAGTTCGCCCAGGTCACCAACCCGCCCATCGACTCCCTGCGCGAGGCGGGGGCCATGAGCCTGAAGACCCGGTTCAAGAACCTCGGCAACATCCTGGCCCAGGACGAGACCCAGACGCGGGTGTTCGTGCTGGAGTCCCCGGTCCTGACCACCGGCATGTATGAGCGTATGCTGCTGGCCGTGGGCGCGGGCGCCACCAGCCACATCGACTGCACCTTCCCGGCGCCGGCCGACGGCGCAAAGCCGGGCGAGGCCCTGCGTCAGGCGCTGGACCGCATTCGCGACGAGGCGGTCCAGGCGGCCGCCGAAGGGGCGGCGCTGATCGTGCTGACCGACGAGCACATGGGTCCCGGTCGCCCGCTGGCGCCCATGATCCTCGCGGCCGCGGCGGTGCACGCCCGGCTGGTGGACGAAGGCCTGCGCTCGTTCGTCTCCATTGTGGTGCGCACGTCCGAGGCCATCGACGCCCACGCCTTCGCCGTGCTGGTCGGGGTCGGGGCCACGGCGGTCAACGCCTGGCTGGCGCAGGAGACCTTCCAGGACCGCATGGACGCGGGCCGCTATCCCGGCCTGACGCTGCGCGACGCGTGCCTGAACTACAAGAAGGCGGTCGAGGCGGGTCTGATGAAGATCCTGGCCAAGAAGGGCATCTCGGTCATCTCCGCCTATCGCGGCGGCTATGAGTTCGAGGCGCTGGGCCTGTCGCGGGCGCTGGTCAACGAGTTCTTCCCCGGCATGGTCTCGCGCATCTCCGGCGTCGGCCTGGCGGGCATCGAGGCGCAGATGGTGCGCAAGGCGAAGCGCGGCTTCGAGGCTGCCCGCCCGGCCCGCCGCATCGGCGGATCGCACCGCATCCGCGCGGGCGAGGAGACCCACGGCTGGGACGCCGAGATGATCCACCGCCTGCAGGACGCCACCACGCGCGGCGACTACAAGCGGTTCAAGGCCTACTCCCGGCGCGCCCGTGAACTGCCCTCCATCGCGCTCAGGGATCTGCTGGACTTCCGCGAGGCGGCCCGGCCCGCGCCGCTGGACGAGGTCGAGAGCGTCAACGAAATCCGCAAGCGCTTCGTCACCCCCGGCATGAGCCTGGGCGCCCTGTCGCCCGAGGCCCACGAGACCCTCAACATCGCCATGAACCGCATCGGCTCGCGCTCGGTCTCGGGCGAGGGCGGCGAGGATCCGGAGCGCTATCAGCCGCGCAACAACGGCGACAATCCGAACTCGGCTATCAAGCAGGTGGCCTCGGGCCGTTTCGGCGTCACCGCCGAATATCTCAACCAGTGCCGCGAGATCGAGATCAAGGTGGCCCAGGGCGCCAAGCCCGGCGAGGGCGGCCAGTTGCCCGGCTTCAAGGTCACCGAGTTCATCGCCCGCATGCGCCATTCGACGCCGGGCGTGGGCCTGATCAGCCCGCCGCCGCACCACGACATCTATTCCATCGAGGATCTGGCCCAACTCATCTACGACCTGAAGCAGATCAACCCGGACGCCCGGGTGACGGTGAAGCTGGTCTCCTCCGCCGGCATCGGCGCGGTGGCGGCGGGCGTGGCCAAGGCGAAGGCCGACATCATCCTGATCTCGGGCCACAATGGCGGCACCGGCGCGTCGGCCATGGGCTCCATCAAGCACGCGGGCATGCCGTGGGAGATGGGTCTGGCCGAGGCCCATCAGGTGCTGGGCCTCAACGGCCTGCGCGACCACGTGCGCCTGCGCACCGACGGCGGCATCCGCACGGGTCGGGACGTGGTCATCGCCGCCCTGCTGGGGGCCGAGGAGTTCGGCATCGGCACCGCCAGCTTGATCGCCGTGGGCTGTCTGATGGTGCGCCAGTGCCATTCCAATACCTGCCCCGTCGGCGTCTGCGTTCAGGACGAGCGCCTGCGCGCCATGTTCACCGGCACGGCGGACAAGGTGGTCAATCTGTTCAGCTTCATCGCCGAGGAGACGCGCGAGGTGCTGTCGTCGCTGGGTCTGCGCTCGCTGGACGAGGCCGTGGGCCGCACCGACCTTCTGCGTCAGGTCTCGCGCGGCGGCGCCGAGCTGGATGACCTGGACCTCAACCCCCTGCTGGTGCGCGTGGACGGCGGCCTGCAGGTGCGGCGCGGGCCCGAGGCCCGACGCAACGCCGTGCCCGACACCCTGGACGCCCAGGTGGTGCGCGACGCTGCCCCCTTCCTGGAGCGGCGCGAGAAGATGCAACTGACCTATTCGGTCCGCAACGTTCAGCGCGCCATCGGCACCCGCACCTCCAGCCACATCGTGCGCAAATACGGCTCGGACCTGCCCGACGGGCACCTGACCCTGAAGCTGCGCGGCTCTGCCGGTCAGTCGCTGGCCGCCTGGGGCATGAAGGGCCTCAAGATCGAGCTGGACGGCGAGGCCAATGACTATGTGGGCAAGGGCCTGTCCGGGGCCGAGATCGTGGTGCGCCCGACCCGGTGGATGGAGCGTCAGGCCATCGTCGGCAACACCTGCCTGTACGGCGCCACCTCCGGCGCGCTGTACGCCGCGGGCATGGCGGGCGAGCGCTTTGCTGTCCGGAACTCCGGGGCCACGGCGGTGATCGAGGGCTGCGGCGCCCACGGCTGCGAATACATGACCGGCGGCGCCGTGGTGATCCTGGGCCAGGTCGGCTGGAACTTCGCCGCCGGCATGTCCGGCGGGCGCGTCCATGTGCTGGACGAGGACGGCGACCTGGCCGCACACGTCAACGCGGAGTCCGTGGTGCTCGGGCCCGTGGTCGGCGCCTCGGCGGACGCGTTGCGAGGTCTGGTGGAGCGCCATGCGCTCGAGACAGGCTCGCCCAAGGCGCGCCGCCTGCTGGAGAACTGGGCCACCGCGCTCAAGCAGTTCGTGGAGATCCTGCCGGTCGAAACGGCGGCCAGGGCGTCCCTCAAGCGGGCCTGATCAACTGTAATTCCCGCTCATCCCGGCGAAAGCCGGGACCCAGTCCTTTGGGTGTTGCAGCGGGTCGGATCATCCACGGCTCGCTGTCTTGAAACGCTGCCGTCAAGCTGGACAGAACTGGGTCCCGGCTTTCGCCGGGATGAGCGGAGGAACCGCCGTCGCACGCATGGGTTCTTTCCCCATCAGCTTAACGGAGAGACGCCATGAAAGTCCGCGACATCATGAGCCGCGACGTGCAGGTCGCCCGTCCCGGCGACTCCATCCAGAACGTGGCCGGCCGCATGGCGGCGGGCGACTTCGGATTCATGCCGGTCGCCGAGGGCGACCAGCTTGTGGGCACGATCACCGACCGCGATCTGGTGGTTCGGGCCCTGGCCAGCGGCGCCGGCGGCGAGACCCCGGTGGGCGAGGTCATGACCAGCAAGGTGGAATCACGCCGCGACGACGAGGACCTGAAGGACGTGCTGAAATGCATGTCCGACAAGCAGATTCGCCGCCTGCCGATCCTCGACAAGGACAACCGGCTGGTGGGCGTCGTCTCCCTCGGCGACCTGTCCACCCGCGTGAAGGAGAAGTACGCGGGAGAAGCGCTGGAAGAGATCTCCCGCTCCAGCTGACGCCGTTCAGAGCGCCGCGCCGGTCGCCTCGGCGATGGTGCGGCGGGCTTCGGTGATAGCGGCTTCGGTGGTGATCTCCCCGTCCTCGATCTGGTTCGCCAGGCCCATGAGGGTCGGCCCGGTCACCGCGCCGTTGTCGGGCTCCTCCTCCACCGTGACGCCGTTTCCGGCGACGATGGCGGCGTCCCAGAAGCCGCGCACGGCGGCCCAGTAGTCCGACGTCGCCGCCCAGTAGGCGTCGCCGGCCGACGGATCGAACCCGTCCCAGCGCCGATAGGTGTTGACCACGTCCTCCTGTACATAGGCTGTCAGCCCGGCAGCGTCGTCCTGGGCCTGGCCCAGCTTGACGTTGTCCTGCAGGTGCGCCCAGCCGAAGGGCGTCAGGACGTGGCGGTTGGTCCCTACATAGCGGTCATAGACCGGGTCGCGCACCGCATCCCGGCGGGCCAGCGGGCGGGTGGTCTCGTCGGACGTCCACTGGGTCATGCCGTTGTCGTGGGACCAGCGGCCCACGCCGCCGTATCGGGGCGAGTCGTCCGTCTGCCACACGGTCTGGGACCACGCCCCGCGCCGCGCGGCCGCGTCCACCGGGCTCACGGTCCAGCGGTCCGGCCCGGCGTAGGTCAGCACCGTCTCCGGCTGATAGACCCAGTCCTGACGCCAGTGCTTGATGACGAAGGTCTCCCCCTCGTGATCCATCACCAGAATATGCTGCAGGCTGATGCGGTCGCCGTCGTCATAGACGACCCGGACGATCTCGTTGCCGCCCGACAGCTTCGGCTCCAGCGGCTCATAGCCGTCCTGGAACGGCGCTGTCTCCCGCATGTCGAAGCGGACGCGGAAGTCCCCGGCCTGGGACAGGATGGCCTGCCGGTCCTGCTCGAACCGGGACTGTTCGGTCTGGGCTCGGGCCGGCTGGGCTACAACCGGCTGAGCCATGACGGCCAGGGGGGCGGCCAGAATGGCGGCGACGGCGATGGCGGTGGAACGCATGGTGGTGCTCCTTTGTTCGGATGATCGCGCTGAGGGTCAGTAACGCAGAGCCAGGGACACGGAGACGTTCCGCCCCGGCTGGGTGTAGGCGTCCAGCACCGCCGAGGTGGAGGACAGGCCCGCGATGTCGCTCCACCAGCTGTAGGTCTCGTCGAACACGTTGAACACGCCCGCACGCAGGGTGACGTTGTCGTTGACGGTCCAGTACGCGGTCAGGTCCAGCAGGGTGAAGGCGTCGCCAGTGAAGCAGGCATCGTAGCAGCCCAGACCATCGGTCTCGTGCGCCTCCTTCTCCGCCGACCAGGTGACAATGGCCTGCCCGCCCCAGCGGCCCGCCGGTTCGGCATAGCCCAGCCCGGCCACCAGCTTGATCGGGTCGATGCTGGGCAGAGAAGCGCGCGCGCCATTCTCCACCTGTTCCCCGTCCGCGTAGGAGAAGGCGGCGGTGGCGTTGAAGCCGTTGTCCCAGGCGATGTCGCCCCGGGCCTCGAAGCCGTGCACCGTCACGCTGCCCAGGTTCACGTACTGATACACGGCCGGGTTCGCCGTGGTCCCGGCTCCGCTCACCACGATCTGGCTGATGAAGTCGTCATAGTCCGAGCGGAACGCCGCCAGCGACAGACGTGCATCCCCGCCCGCCACCTGCACATTGCGGAAACGAATCCCGCCCTCGACACTGGTGCTGGTCTCCGGCCCCAGGTCCGGATTGGGCACAGAGACATAGCCGAACAGCGGGTTGGAGAAGGCGTTGTTCACCTGCATCGGCGACGGCGCCTTGAAGCCCTCGGCCACATTGGCGAACAGGCCGAAGGTTTCAGTCGGCCAGTAGACCACGCCCAGCTTGGGCGAGACGTGGCTGTCGCTCTGCCCCTCCACGGTCCCGCCGGTGTACAGCGCGTCGGTCTCGGGCGTCAGTTCGTACCAGTCGTACCGCACCGCGGGCGTTACGCTCAGACGACCGTCCAGCAGCACCATCTCGTCCTGGATGAACAGGCCCGCCAGGCTGTAGTCGGTGATTGGGAACGGCCGGTTGGGGAAAGTCTCGCCAGCGCCGGGAACCGTGCCCCAGCGGATGGCCTGCTGGGTGGTCTCGGACCAGTCGCCGCCGAAGGTGACGCGGTGCTGCACCGCTTCACCCCGCCCGAACACGCGATGGCCCTCGGCGTTCAGGCCGTAGACCCGGGTGTCGAAGGTCACGTCCCGGGTCCGGTCCGCCGCCGGGTCCCGGTCCTCATAGGTGAACTGGCGCGTCGTGGCGTCCTGCCAGTATACGGCCATGGAGCCGCGATCGAGGCCGAAGGTGTCGGTGAAGCGGTGGTCCAGGCTGACCCGGTCGCGCTCTTGCTCATCGTGGCCCAGCACCTGCAGCGTCGCATTGGGCTGGAACGGGAGAACCGCTGGCCCCCGGCTGGACAGCGCATCGCCCGACAGATCGGAGTTATAGTGGTCGTAGGTCAGGCGCAGGCGATGGTTCGGCGCGACCTGCCACACCACCTTGCCCAGCACCGCGTTGGACGACAGGTCCATGGGATTGGGCGCGGTGCGCGCCGTGGTCTCGCTGAAGTCCTCGCCCTGATTCCCGGTCTCGCTGGCGTCGCGGCGGGTGTAGGCCAGCAGACCCGACAGGGCCCCGCTCGACCCGGCGATGGCCAGGCCCTCGGTCCAGCTCTCATCCGCCGACGCATAGCCGACCCGCGCCCGGGCGGTGAACGCCTCGCCCCGCAGCATGTCCTCGGGGTCTTTGGTGGTGAAGCTGACCGCCCCGGCGATGCCGTCGGAACCGTACAGCGCCGAGGCCGGCCCCCGCAGGATCTCCACCCGTTGCATCAGGTCCAGATCATTGTAGCCGCCCCGCCCCACGTTCTGCGCTCCGAACGAGAAACCGTCGGGCATACGGATGCCGTCGGTCACGATCAGTACCCGGTCCCCCCCCATGCCCCGGATGGTGAAGCCCGAGTTGCCGTCCCGGCCGGCGCCCGAAAGGGCGGCATTGAACCGCTGCGGGCTGGTGGGCACGCTGACGCCCGGCTCGAACCGCACCAGATCCTTGATGTCGGTGTAGAGGTTCTCCTCGATCGCCTCGGCGCTGATGACGCTGACGGTGACCGGAATCTCGTCGGTCCGTTGCTCGTTCCGGGTGCCGATGACCGTAACCGGCGCGACCTGCGGCGCCTCGGTCGCCCCCTCCAGATCGGTCCCGGCCCAGACGGCGCCCGCCGTCAGGCTGAGGATGGCTGAGGTGGAAAGCAGAAACGTGCGCATGAAATGGCCCCGGTTGTCGTTGAGCTGCGCAATTACTGCGAACGATTTGCAGAATCAATCTCAATAATTATTTCCCGCTCGAAACGGGCCGCTAACCCTGCCCCGCGCATGATCGACGGTCTGTTTGGAGCATCGGGATCGAGCCATGGCGCGCGCGCAGTTTCAGAAGGGCCAGAAGGTCTGGGTCGAGTGCGTCGGCGCCTGGGCCTTCATCGAGAAGGTCCAGCCGGTCTGGGCCAAGGGTTTCGACGAGCCCGTGCGTGTTACCTACGACGTGGGTCTGGGCCGCGAGTTCACCGGGTCCGAACTGATGCTGCCCCAGGAGGACGCCGCCGCCGCCGATATGGGCGACTGGCGCCTGCTGCGAGCCCGCAACAAGTGGCAACTGGCCGAGGACTGCCAGCATCATCCGTTCCCCGGCACCTACCCCGTCGTTGTCACCGACCCGGCGGACTGGGGCGGCTGGCGCGTGCCCGGCGCCGAATACGACCGCGATCCGGAAAAGATTGAGGCCCAGGCCCGGCTGATCGCCGCCGCGCCCATGCTGATGAAACTGGCCGAGGATCTGGCGGGCTCCATCGACGAGAACGTGGATGAAGCCCCGCCCGAACTGATCCGCCTGGCCCGCGCCGCGCGCGAGATGCTGAAGGGCGTCCAGACCGTTCCCGGACCGGCCCCGGATGTGGAAGCGCCCGCCGCCGCCAGCGCCGCCTGATATTCGCGGCCATATCTTCGCGGCCATATCTTCGCGGCACGGGGCCTCGACACGAATCTGCGACGCACCCTAGGCTGTGTGTCTTCACGAATCGTGCGGGAGAGGGCGTTGAACGCCGACGAACGCCGCGGGAAAGGGCCAGGCCGCAGGTCATCCGACAGGTCATCCTCCGGTCTGGGCATGCCCGTCTGGGTGCGCGTCGCCGTGCTTGTCGCCGCGCTCGGCCTGTCGATCTACTCGCTGCTCTATGCGCGTCAGGCAGGCGACCGCCCGCGCGAACAGGCCGAATCTGTCGCCCAGGCCTTGCAGACCCAATCCGACCTGGCCGCCGCCCGCCTGGACGCTGACGCCGCCCGCGCCCTGATCGGCCTGACCGCCGCGTCCCGCGCCCTGGCCGCCACCCCCTCTCGCCCGCTTGACGCGGTCGAGCAGGCCCGCGCCGCCGCCCCGAATCTGGGGTACGCGGTCGTCTCCGAAGGGGGCGACGTCATCGCCGCCGTCGGCGCAGAGGCCTCCGCATTCCAGTCGACCCCGGCCTCGCAAGAGCATACCCTGTCCCGTGCCCTTGATGGCGGCGCGCTGCTGATGCGGCTGCAGGCTCAGGGGGGCGCCGCGCTACTGGCGCGATTGCCTCTCCCTGCCACCGCATCAGGCGCCCCCCTGCCCCGCCACGGACTCAGCGTCAGCATCGTCAACGCCGACGGGATCATCGTCGCATCGGACAACCCCGCCCTGAACGACCAGCCCTCATCGGTGCTGGGCCTGACGCCTGAGGCGCTGATCGAGCAGGCCGACGCAGGTGGTGTTCACGCCCAGGGCGACCTGCGCCTGGCGGCGGTGGACACCCAGACCGCGCCGGCCACGATCGTGGCCTCGGCCCCCGCGAGCGGCGGGGGTCTGCTGGCGCTCTTCGGCGACGCCTGGATCCTTATCGGTCCGCTCGGCCTCGGCCTCGGACTGGGCGCCCTGGTGCTGTTTCAGGAGCGCCGGGCGCGGCGGGCGGCCCGGGTGTGGGCCGACACCGAGCGCCGCTTTCACACCGCCGTGGAAGCCGCCCGATGCGGCGTCTGGGAATGGAACCTTGATCGGGACGAGGTGGTCCTGTCCGACGTCATGGCGGGCATGCTGGGCTTCGGCCGGGGGGGCGTCCTCGCCGCCGACCAGATCATCGAACGCATCAATCCCCGGCACCGCGAGGCGGTGGAGCACGCCCTGCTCCAGGCCCAGGCCTACGGCGAGGTGGAGATCGCCTTCCGTGTCGACGCTCCTGATCAGCCGCCGATGTGGATGGAGCTTCGGGGCCAGGCGCCGCGCCAGCGCGGTCAGGACGGCTATGATCATCTCATGGGCGTGGCCCTGGACATCACCGAGTCCCGCCGCGCCAAGGCCCAGGCGCAGGCCGCCGAGAACCGCCTGCGCGACGCCATCGAAAGCGTGTCCGACGCCTTTGTCCTGTTCGATCGCTACGGCCGGTTGATCCTGTGGAATCAGGCATTCCAGGACGCCTTTGGTTTCCAGACCGGCCACCTCAAGCGGGGCGCCCAGAAGGAAGAGCTGACCCGCATCGCAGCCCTGGCCATCCGCAAGGATCAGCCGTCCGCCACGGGCCGGCCCGGAATGCGCGAGATCGAGCTGGCCGATGGCCGCTGGCTGCAGATGTCGGAGCGCTTCACGGGCGACGGCGGGGCGGTAGTCACCGCCGCAGACATCACCGTCATCAAACGCCAGGAAGTGGAGCGCAAGCTTGCCGCCGACGCCCTGCAGGCCACCGTGCGCAAGCTGGAGACCAGCCAGGACGAACTGTCCCAGCTGGCGCGCAAGTATGAAGTGGCCATGACCCGGGCCGAGGCGGCCAACCAGGCCAAGAGCGAGTTCCTGGCCAACATGAGCCACGAGCTGCGCACCCCGCTGAACGCGATCAACGGCTTCTCGGAAATCATGGCCGGCGAGATGTTCGGCCCCCTGGGCGACGAACGCTACAAGGGCTACGCCGTTGATATCCTCAACTCGGGCCAGCACCTGCTGGCCCTGATCAACGACATCCTCGACATGGCCAAGATCGAGGCGGGCAAGATGACCCTGCACTACGAGGCCGTGGACCTGTCGGAAATCTGCCAGGACGCCATCCGCCTGATGCGGGGTCGGGCGCAGGAGTGCGGGCTGAAGCTGAGTCTGGATGCGCCGGATATGCCCGAGATCGAGGCCGACTACCGGGCGCTCAAGCAGGTCCTGCTCAACCTCATTTCAAACGCGGTCAAGTTCACGCCGGACGGCGGAGCCATCACGGTGAGCCTCGCCCTGATCGGCGAGCGTGTGCGGGTTGCGGTCACCGATACGGGCATCGGCATCCCGCCCGAGGATCTGGCCCGTCTGGCGCAGCCCTTCGAGCAGGTCGAGAGCCAGCATTCCAAGACCAATCAGGGCACCGGCCTGGGCCTTGCCCTGACCAAGTCGCTGATCGAGATGCATCACGGCGAGATGATCATCGAAAGCGAGATGGGCCAGGGCACCGTCGTCAGCTTCGTGCTGCCACAGCGCCGGCCGGTGGAGGTCGCTCAGTCAGAAGCGGCCTGAGCGGGCGCAGGCGCCGCGGCCCGTTCCCCGTTTCTTGGGTGATGGCGGCCCTGACGCTTCAGAATCGCGGCCATGCGCGCACGATCCTCGGGATTGAGTTCGGACAGCATGCGCACCGCCTCGGATTCCAGGCGGGCCCGGCCGCGAAGCTCCGACGCGCGCGACTGCTCCAGCAAGGCGCTGACCGCCGCCGCGTCGAAGGACTGGCTCTCGGCCATGGCGACCGCGCCGCGTCGGGCCTCGCGCGATTCCTGGAAATCGGGGCGCGCCGCCAGCGCCGCCTGCCGCAAGGTTTCGCGCACCTGATCCCGGCTCGAAGGATCGAGGGTGTCGATCACCTCCATCAACGGAACGCGCGGGGTCCGGTCGCCGCGCGAACGCTCGATCCGCTCCTCCGCCGCCGTTTGGTTGACATAGGCCGCCACCCCCGCCGCCACGGCGAAAACATTTACCGCCAGCGAGACGGCCAGGGCGATCATCAATGTCCGCTTGCTCATCCCAGAACCTCGGTGTCGTCCAGGGCTTCCAGGCCCGCCTGATAGAGAACCGCATCCGCCTCGGCCGGGGCCATGAGCTGATCCGACAGGTTCACGCCCACCATCACACCGGCGGCGCAGGCCGCAGCCCAGCCCGCCCCCGACATCCAGACGAAGCGTCCGAAGCCGAAGCGACGCGCGCGCGGCTCCAGCCCGGCCGTAGCCGCCAGGGCGATCACCTGCTCGCGCAGGGCATGACTGACCATGGGGCGGGGAGCGGCGTCCAGGGCCAGATCCATCTGGCGCGCCTCGAACAGCAGACGTTCGGCCCCATGCGGATTCCCGCCCATGAAGGCGCGCGCGGCGTCCCGCTCGGCCTCGGGCCAACGGCGCACGTCGGCGCCATAGGCCTCGGCCAGATCCTGAAATCGTTGCGCGTTCATCTCAGCACACCTTCACTCCGCGCCGTTTCGGCCAGTGTCGCCCGAAGGGCGCGCCGACCGCGAGACAGCAAACTCTCCAGCGCCTCCACGCTGATCTCCATCAGAGCCGCGGCTTCGATATTGCCCAGCTCCTGATAGTGGCACAGCACGATCGCCTCGCGCTGTCGTTCCGGCAGGGCCGCCAAAGCCGCGCCCACCCGAGCGCCAAGCTGCGCCGC
Source organism: Brevundimonas sp. (assembly GCF_046293315.1). GTDB lineage: Bacteria > Pseudomonadota > Alphaproteobacteria > Caulobacterales > Caulobacteraceae > Brevundimonas. Next base: position 164,231 of record NZ_JBKBPF010000001.1, on the reverse strand, counting down.
CTGCAATCCCTGATCTGGTGACGGCCCGGGGTCGACCCGGTCCGGCATCGAATCCGTCACCACCTCGCGGCGCCGGCGCAACCGGTCGTAGCAGAGGTTCAAGGCCACCCGGTGCAGCCAGGTGTCGAACCGCGCCTTGCCGGGCTTCCAGCGCGGCGCCTGGCGCCACGCCTTCAGCATCGTCTCCTGCGCCACGTCCTCGGCCTCCGAGGGGTCGTTCAGCATGCGCTGCGCCAGGGCCAGCATGCGCGGCAGCTTGCGCGCGACCATGGCCTGGATCGCCGCGGGGTCGCCCTGACCCACGCGGCTCACCAGATCTTCGTCGGGATCGACCACCCGTGTCCCCAAGCCAGCTCGCTCCGTTTCCTTGCGGGCGGGCCGACCAGACTGATCCGGTCTGTCCCGACATCACCCTTACTCCGCCGGCTGGCGACGGTCGGCCCGGCGGGCCTGATGGTCAGCACGACGCGCCTCGCGGTGCGCGCGCATCTCGGCGCCGGTGACATAGCCGTCACCGTTGGCGTCCATGGCGGCGAATTGCTCCACCGCACGCTGGCGCGCCTGTTCGATGTTCACGCCCTGACCGTCGCGGTCAAGTCGCATGCCCGCCCGCTGACCGCCACGATGGCCGCGTCCGCCGCGACGCTCACTCGCCTCGCCGCGCTCGGCCCGGCGCTCTGTCATGCCCTCGCGGCGCTGTTCGTGCGCCGCATCATACTCGCTGCGGGTCACTGTTCCGTCGCTGTTCGTGTCCATGCGCTCGAACATGCGACCGCGCATCTCGCCCATGCGAGCCTGGCGGTGGGCCTGCATTTCCTCGCGCGAGACCACCCCGTCGCCGTTGGCGTCCATGGCGGTCAGGCGGGCGACCCGCTGCTCCACGAACTCGGCCTGGCTGAGCCGCGCATCGGGGTCCATGCGTCCGCCGCGCTGGCCATCGTTTGTCTGGGCGATCGCGGCCCCGCTCAGGGCCAGGGCGGCCACGCCGCCCAGCACAATCATCGTCTTCATGGGTTCGTTCTCCTGATCCGCCTTCGAAAGGCGGCATTGTCTGTCCCTGTCGAAAGGTTCAACGAACAGGCGTCAGGATTCCGTCGCGGACGGATTCAGCGGCCCCAGCAGGTCTTCCAGCGCCGCCCGCGCCGCCGCGCGCCGGGCGGCCAGTTCGCTCTTCAGGGCGTCGAAGCTGTCGAAGCCCGCCACCCCCGCCAGCCGCTCGCGGAACTCGGCGGGCTCGGCCTCGGGATCGGGATCGCCCTCGAAGGCGCAGCGGATCACCTGGCTGATCGATTGCTGGAGGCCCCAGGCCTGGCCGAACGCCGGATCCACCCCGGGCGCGCCGAGCGCCTCCACGGTCGAAACGGTCAGGGACTCGCCCCGGGCGGCGGCCAGAAGCTGGCTGTGCTGGGCCGCGAATTCGCAGTCCACCTGACCGCCGGGCGCCAGCTTCAACTCCCACAAACCACCACCGGGACGCTCCCGGTCCATCAAGGCGCGCATGTCGCGCACGTCCCGGGTGACCTGATCCGGGTCGCGCGGCAGCCGCAGGGCGGTCTGGATAGCGCCCGCCACCCGCTCTGCGAAGGCAGGATCGCTGGACCAGACCACGCGCGCCCGGGTCAGGGCCAGAAACTCCCAGGTCTCAGCCTCGCCGGCGTAATAGTCCTCCAGCGCCCGGAAGCTGACCGACACCGGCCCGGCGCGGCCCGAGGGGCGCAGACGCATGTCCACCTCATACAGCGCCCCCTCCGCCGTATGCGCCGACAGGGCCGCGATCAGCCGCTGGGTGAAACGGCCATAGAAGGTGTCGGCGCTCCAGCCCTTCCCCTCCGACATGCCGGCGGGATCGTCGGCCTCATAGACCGTCATCATGTCCACATCGGACCCGGCGGTCATCTCGCGCGACCCGGCCTTGCCCAGGGCCACCACGGCGATACGGCCCGCGAAGGCCCCGCCCTGACGCGTGACCTCTCTCAGCGCGGCGGCCGAGAGGGTGCGCACCGAGGTATCGGCCAGATCGGCATAGGCATGGCCCGCGCTGTCGGCGTTCGCCCGGCCGGTCAGGGTCTGGATGCCGATGCGGAAGATCTGGTCACGGTGCATGCGCCGCACCGCGTTCATGGCCTCTTCAAAATCGCTTTCGCCCACGGCCTCCGCAACGAGTTCATCCAGCACGCCGGTGTCCTGATCCAGCGGCTCCAGGAAGCGGGCGTCCAGCATGCTGTCCAGAGCTGCGGGATAACGGGCCAGCGTCCGCGCCAGACGCGGCGCGAAGGCCATGACCCGCACGATCAGGGCGAACAGCTCGGGCTGGGCGAGGAACAGCGACTGGATCTGCGCCCCCGCCGACAGTCCGGCGAAGAAGGTCGAGAACCGGGCGAAGGCGGCGTCCGGTGCGCCGGTCTCGGCCAGGGCGGTCAGCAGGCGCGGCGCCAGACGGGTGAACAGCTCCCGCCCCCGCGCGGTGCGGGTGGCGCCGACGCGGCCGTGGTGCCAGCTGCGAATGGTGTCGGCCACGCCCTCGGGACTGGAAAAGCCCATGCGCTCCAGGGTCTTCAGGGTCTCCGGGTCGTTTTCCACGCCGGTGAACACCAGACTGCCCCAGGGCGAGGACAGGTCCTCCTCGTCCGAAAACAGCTCGCCATAGCGACGGTTCACCCCCTGCAGCAGGGTCTCCACCCCCCCGTCGAACACCGCCAGATCAGCCTCGCCGGACAGGGCGGCCACGGCGGCGCGGCGCTCGGCGGCTTCCGGCAGGGTGTGGGTCTGTTCGTCCGCCAGCATCTGGATGCGGTGCTCCAGACCGCGCAGGCGGTCGTAGGCGGCGGACAGCTCGGCGCGGGTGTCCTCGTGCACATGGCCCGCCCCGGTCAGCGCGGCCAGCGCCTCCAGCGTGCGAGGTGCGCGCAGCGCGGGGTCGCGGCCGCCCAGGATCAGCTGCTGGGTCTGGACGAAGAACTCGATCTCGCGGATGCCGCCCCGGCCCAATTTCAGATTGGCGCCCGCCGCGTGCAGGCCCTCGCCGGTCTTGAAGGCGTGGATCTGGCGCTTGATGGAATGGATGTCGGCGATGGCGTGATAGTCGAGGCTGCGCCGCCAGATGAAGGGCGCCAGCTCGGTCAGGAATCCCTGCCCCGCCGCCAGATCGCCGCACACCGGCCGCGCCTTGATGAAGGCCGCCCGCTCCCAGTTCTGACCCACGGATTCATAGTAGGCCATGGCCGCCGGCGCCGGGACCACCGGCGGCGTCGACGACGGGTCGGGCCGCAGGCGCAGGTCGACCCGGAACACATAGCCGTCGCCCGTGCGCTCCGACAGCAGGGCGGCCACGCCCTGGGCCAGGCGGTCAACGAAGGGCTGGGCCTCCACCCCGGGCGCCAGCGCGCCTTCCACCAGATCGGGCTCATGGAAGAACGAGATGTCGATGTCGCTGGAATAATTCAGTTCGCCTGCCCCGTGCTTGCCCATGGCCAGGGCGAACAGGCCCGGGACGGGGCCGCGCGGATCTTCGGCGGCGCTGATCAGCTTGCCCCGCTGGCGGGCGTCATGGGCGACGGCGCGCAGGGCCGCGCACGAGGCGGCGTCGGCGAAGGCGGTCAGGGCGCCCGTGACCCGGTCCAGATCCCACGCCCCGCCCAGATCGCACAGTGCCGTCAGCAGATGCAGGTCCGCCTTCAGCCTGCGCAGGGGCGCGCGCAACTCGTCCGCGCCGCCGGTCAGGGCGCCGGTCTGCGCAAGGATGGCGGCGAGGCGGTCGTCCGGCGCCGTCTCAAGAATGGCGCGCAAGCGCTCGGGCCCGCGTCGCGCCAACCCGGCCAGATAGGGCGCGGCGGCGAACACCGGCTCCAGCGCGGGCCAGGCCGTATCGAGCGTCTCAAGCCAGCCGCCCTCACGCGCGGCGGCCTCGACGGGCTCACGGGTGCGCGCGGCCAGTTCGGCGTCCAGCACGGGCCCGCAGGGCTTCAGCTGTCCGTCCAGGCCGCTCATTCGGCGGGCGGCAGGACCAGGGCGACGCGCAGCCCCGGCCCCGTGTCGTCCACCACCCCCGGGCCTTCATCCAGATAGATGCGCCCCCGGTGCGCCTCGACCACCGCCGCCACCAGCGACAGGCCGAGGCCCGAGCCCGGCTCGGTGCGGCTGTTCTCGAGCCGCACGAACCGGTCCAGCACCCGCGCGCGATCCTCGTCGGGCACCCCGGGGCCGGTGTCGGTGACGGAGAACTCCACCTGGCCGCTGGAGCGTCGGCGCGCGCGCAGCATCACCGCGCCCCCCGGCGGCGTGTACTTGATGGCGTTGTCGATGATGTTTGCCAGCGCTTGGGCAAGGAACGGCCGGTTGGCGCGGATCATCAGGCCCTTGTGGATTTCGGAGTCGAACTCCAGCCCCTTGTCCTCAGCGGCCGGCTCGTACAACTCGGCCATGTCGCCGGCCAGGTCCGCGGCGTCGAACACCTCGGCCGGGGGCTCCCGCGACGCCTGCAGGCGGGCGATGGCCAGCACCGTGTTGAAGGTCTTCAGCAGTTCGTCGGCCTCGGCCAGCGCCATCTCCAGGGCGTCGTTGGCGTCGATACGCCCGGCTTCGGCGTCGATCAGGGCCACCTCGAGCTTGGCCCGCATGCGGGTCAGCGGACTGCGCAGGTCATGGGCGATGGCGTCGCCGGCGTGGCGGATCGACGCCATGGACGTCTCCAGCCGGTCCAGCATGCCGTTCAGGCCCGCGCCCAGTTCGTCCAGTTCATCGCCCGACCCGCGCACCTCTGCCCGCGCCTTCAGGTCGCCGCCCTTGACCGCTGCGACCACCGTATTGAAACGGCCCATGGAGCGTTCGAGATTGCGGCTGATCAGCAGGCCCCCACCCAGCCCCAGCACCAACACCAGCAGCATGGCCCCCCACAGGGCCTGGGTCAGCCGGTCCAGATAGGCTTCGGTGTCGCCGATGTCCTGGGCCACGAACAGCAGCTCGCCCCCCTGCAGGCGCACCATGACGCCCAGCGCCTTGCGCCGGATGATGCGGCCCGCCTCGTCGGTGTCGGTGAAGCGGAACGCCTCCCACCGCTCGGGCGGATCGTCCGGGCTCGGCTCCACAGGGGTGATGTTCAGGCTGCGGGTGACCGGCTCGCCCTGGTCATCCAGCAGGATGTAGAGATAGGGTCCGCCCCTCAGGATGCGCTCCACCAGCGCCTGGTTCAGCGGGTTCAGCCCCCGCTCCCGGTAAACGGCGCTCAGCACCCCCACCTCGCGCCGCACATCGGCTTCCGCCCGCGCATGGGCTTCCGACGCCGAGGCCACATAGACATAGGCCAGCACCGCGCTGGCGGCTGCGGCGAACAGGGCCACGAACATCAGCGTCAGCCGGAAGGGCGTGCGCCGGAAGAGCGAGGGCAATTTCACAGAAATTCTCCCTCCCCGTCCCGGGGAGGGTGGCTGGCGCGCAGCGACAGCCGGGTGGGGCGGGCAAGGCAATGCCGCCGCACCGTCTGAACGACGTCATCCAGAGCATCCCGAACGGACAAATTCGAGAACCGCAAGGTCAGAAATCCCACTCTCGCCAACACCGCGTCCCGCACCCTGTCCTTACGCTGACGGTCTTCGCCATCGTGCGATGCACCGTCCAGCTCGACAATCAACAGCCTGTCCATGCAAACGAAGTCGAGGATGTAACCTCTCACCGGTGCCTGTCGGCGGAAGTGCAGGCCCTGGGCCCGCAATCTGCGCAAAGCAACCCACAAGCGAGCCTCGGCTGGCGTCAATCGTTTCCTGAGAGCTCTCGCCTTGGCGATGACAGCCATGTCGCCGAGTCCTCCCCACCCGGTCGCTACGCGACCGCCCTCCCCGAACGGGGAGGGAGAACGCCTTGCGAAACCTAAGCTTCCAATCTGTAACCCGCGCCTCGCACCGTCTGCAGCATGGCCCTGTCGAAGCCCTTGTCGATCTTGGCGCGCAGGCGGCTGATGTGGACGTCGATGACGTTGGTCTGGGGGTCGAAGTGGTACTCCCACACCTTCTCCAGCAGCATGGTGCGGGTCACCGACTGACCGGCGTGGCGCATCAGGAATTCCAGCAGCTGGAACTCGCGCGGCTGCAGGTCGATCTCGGTCTCGCCCCGGTACACGGTGCGGGCGATCAGGTTCATCTCCAGATCGCCGACCTTCAGCACCGTCTGCACCCCGCCGGTCTCGCGGCGGCGCGACAGGGCCTCGACCCGCGCGATCAGCTCGGCGAAGGCGTAGGGCTTGACCAGATAGTCGTCCGCCCCGGCCTTCAGGCCCGTGACCCGGTCCTCGACCTCGCCCAGCGCCGACAGGAACAGCACGGGCGTCTGATCCCCGTCCTTGCGCAGGGTCTCCACCATGCCGACCCCGTCCAGGCGCGGCATCATGCGGTCCACCACATAGACGTCGAAGCCGCCCTTCTGGGCCTCCACGAGGCCGTAGGCGCCGTCGACGGCATGGGTCACCTCGTGCCCCGCCTCCGACAGGCCGCGCACCATGGCGCCCGCGGCCTCCTCATCGTCCTCGACCACCAGTATGCGCATCAGCCCCGTCTCCAGAATCGTCTAAGGCCAGCCTACTCTTCGTCGCTGTCCAGTTCGAGAACCACCGGCCGATTGCCGTTGGGTGTGCGCACCAGAAGCAGGACGCCCGGGCGACCGGTCTCACGAACGCGCTGCACCGCCTGCCGGAATTCGGCGACGGTGGAGATGGCGCGACCGTCCGCCTGGACGATGACCATTCCCGGTGCGAACCCGCGCGTGGCCGCCGTGCTGCCGGAGGCGACGCCCGTGATCACCAGACCGTTCACGCCAGAGGGAATCGAGTGACGCTCGCGCAAGGCGCTGGTCATCGGCGCGACCGTAAGCCCTTCGATGGCCGTGCCCGCCGGGGTTTCCGGCTGTCCGGGACGCGGCGCGCCTTCGGCGTCAGCGCCTTGGGCGTTCAGTTCAGCAGCCGAAGGCCGAACGCCGGAGCGGACACTGAGCTGGACGCGACGCCCTTCGCGCAGAACGGTGAGGCGCAGGGTGTCGCCCGGCGCGGCCTGACCGACGCGACGCGTGAGGTCGGTGTTGTTGCGCACCGCTTGTCCGTCCAGCTCAACCACGATGTCGCCGGCCTGAACGCCCCCCTGATCCGCCGGGCCGCCCGGCGTCGTGCTGTTGACGTAGGCGCCCTGAACGTCATCAGACAGACCCAGAGCTTCGCGATAGTCGCTGGTCAGGGTGCCGATCTCGACGCCCAGATAGCCGCGCTGGATGCTGCCGCCCTGCATCAGCTGCTGCGTTACACGCTGCGCCACCTCCGCAGGGATGGCGAAGCCGATGCCCACCGACACGCCTGTAGGCGAGAAGATCGCCGTGTTCACCCCGATGACGCGGCCATAGATGTCGAAAGTCGGCCCGCCCGAGTTGCCCCGGTTGATGGGGGCGTCGATCTGGATGAAGTCAACATACTGGTCGCCGATGTCGCGGCCGCGCGCCGACACGATGCCCGCCGTGGCCGAACCGCCCAGACCGAAGGGATTGCCCAGGGCCACGACCCAGTCGCCCACGCGGGGCTGGGCCTGGGTCTCGAACTGGACGAACGGGAAGGTCCCGCCGTCCACCTTCAGCACCGCCAGGTCGGTCAGTTCATCACGACCCACAACCCGCGCCGTCAGTTCCCGGTCATCGGTCAGCCTGACCGTGATCTCCGACGCGTTCTCCACCACGTGGTTGTTGGTGACGATGTAGCCGTCCGCCGAGATGAAGAAGCCCGAGCCGGAGCCGGCGCCTTCCATGGTCGGCGGTTCGCCCTCTTCCCCTCCCGGTCCCTGCGGCTGCTGCGGGACGGAGAACGGGAAGGGCAGGCCCGGAATGTTGGGGAAGCCGCGCATGGTCGGGCGCGGCACCCGGGTGGTCACGTCGATCTGCACCACGGCGGGTGAGACCTGTTCGATGATGTCGGCGAAGGAATTGGGCGCGCCCGGGGGCGGCTGGAACAGTACGGCGCCGGCGGTGGAGGCGGGAACCAGGCCCCCGCGCAGCTCGGCCCGCTGCTCCTGCGCGCCGGCCGCCGGCCAGTCGATGATCCCGCCGGCGGTCGCGGCGGCGGCGAAGGTCAGTCCGACCGCGGCGCCCAGAATGAATTCCTTACGCTTCAGCATCGTCGTCCTTGTTCGTTGTTCGACAGGCCCGAGAGGGCCGTTGACCCTAGATATAGCTGTATGACGCCGCCCGCCAAGGCGAACCAGTTACGGATCATACAGATCAGGGATGATCATGGGGCGAGGATGCGTCCAAATCCGGGCGCTCCGCCAATCGCTTTTCCAGCGCGGCTTCCTCCGCCGGCGTCAGGGGCGCGGCCTCCGCCGGGCGGCGCCGCAGGGTGGTCAGCAGCACGGCTCCCGCGATCAGCACCACCAGGAACGGCCCAAGCCACAGCATCAGCGTCCCGACGCGAAACGGCGGCCGGAACAGCACATAGTCCCCATAACGCCGGACCAGCCCCGCCTCGATCTCGGCATCGGTGCGCCCCGCCGCCACTTCGTCACGCACCAGACGGCGCATGTCCGCCGCGATGCCGGCCGGGGAATCGGCGATGGATTCGTGCTGGCAGACCACGCAGCGGATATCCTCGAACAGGGCCCGCGCCCGCCCCTCCTGCGCCGGATCCGGCAGGGGCCGGTCGGGCGCCGCCGCCGGCTCGGCAAAGGCCATGAGGAGCAGAGCAGCGACGAGCGCTCCTCCCCCATAAGCGAAGCGCATGGGGGGGGGGGCCCCGCGGGCGGGGGGGGGGCGCCCCAATCCTGGACCCGGTGGATGGGGTCGCCCCCTCCACCATCCTCCGGATGGTCCCCCTCCCCCGCTGCGCGAGGGAGGAGAAGGTCAGAAGCCCCCTCATCCCTGCTTCCTCCCCGCCACCCCGAACCTGAGCCGCCGGTCCGACAGGGACACCAGCCCGCCCAGCGCCATCAGCGTCGGGCCGAGGAAGATCAGCCGCGCCCACGGGTTCCAGTGCACCCGCACGGTCCAGGCCTGGGCCAAGGTCTCGGTCGCGCGCCGCTCGCCCAGCACCACATAGACGTCGTCCAGGCCCCGGAAATCCAGCCCCACCTCGGTGGTGGTCTGGCGGCCCGCCGGGAAGAAGCGCCGCTCGGCGGTCAGGGTGCGCGCCCCCGCGCCGTCCTCGCGCGCCACCGTGAACACGCCCTGTTCAGCCAGATAGTTCGGCCCCTCGATGATGCGCACGGCATCCAGCGTCACATGCCACGGGCCCGCCACGGCGGCCGGCCCGCCCGGCGCGGTCACCGCCACCGCCTCGATCTTGAAGGCCGTCTCCGCCACCGCCCCCATGACGAACAGGCCCAGACCGGCGTGGGCCAGGGTCATGCCGAACGCCCCCACGGGCAGGCCGGTCAATCGCCGCCACACCTCGGCGCGGGGCGCCCGGAACAGGCGGATGCGTTCGGCCAGTTCGGCTAGCGCCCCCGCGATCAACCAGACGCCCAGCCCGATTCCCGCCGCCGCCATGGCCTTTATGGGATCAAACACGAACAGGGAGGTCAGGGCTGCGATCACCGCCACGGCCAAGGCCAGGGTCAGGCGCTGGACCACGCCCTTCAGGTCCGCCCGCTTCCACGCCAGCAGCGGCCCGGCGGGCAGGATGATCAGGGCTGCCGCCATCAGCGGGGTGAAGGTCAGGTTGAAATAGGGCGGGCCCACCGAGATGGTCTCGCCGGTCACGGCCTCGAGGATCAACGGATACAGGGTGCCCAGCAGCACCGTCGCCGCCGCCGCCGACAGGAACAGGTTATTGAGAACCAGACTGCTCTCGCGGCTGACCGGCGCGAACACGCCGCCCCGGGGCAGGCCGGGCGCGCGCCAGGCGAACAGGGCGAAGGCCGCGCCCGCCGCCACGCCGAGGATGGCCAGCAGCAGCATGCCCCGCTCCGGATCCACCGCGAAGGCGTGCACCGAGGTCAGCACGCCCGAGCGCACGAGGAACGCCCCCAGCATGGAGAAGCTGAACGCCATCAGCGCCAGGAACACGGTCCAGCCCGCCAGCGCCCCCCGCTTTTCCGTCACGATGGCCGAGTGCAACAGGGCCGCGCCCGCCAGCCACGGCAGGAACGAAGCGTTCTCCACCGGGTCCCAGAACCACCAGCCGCCCCAGCCCAGTTCGTAGTAGGCCCAGAACGAGCCCAGGGCGATGCCGATGGTCAGGAACACCCAGGACGCCAGCGCCCAGGGTCGCACCCACCGCCCCCACGCCGGATCGACCCGACCCTCGATCAGGGCCGCCACCGCCAGCGAGAAACACACCGAGAACCCGACGTAGCCCACGTAGAGCATAGGCGGGTGGATCGCCAACGCCGGGTCCTGCAGCAGCGGGTTGAGCGAGGCGCCCTGCACCGGCGCCGGGTCCAGCCGCGTGAAGGCGTTGGAGGTGAACACGGTGAAGGCCAGGAACATGGCGTTCAGGCCGCCCTGCACCGCCACCGCCGAGGTCTTCAGTCCGAACGGCAGGCCGCGTCCCAACCCCAGCACCGCACCGAACGCCGTCATGACCAGACACCACAGCAGCAGCGACCCTTCATGGCTGCCCCAGGCTCCCGTCACCCGGTAGAACAGCGGCTTGGCCGTGTGGCTGTTCAGGGCCACGTTGCTGACCGAGAAGTCGGAGACCATGAAGGCCCAGACCAGGGCGCCGAAGGCCACCGCCACCGCCCCCGCCGAGGCGAACGCCGCCCCCTGCCCCGCCCCGGCCAGAACCGGCGAGCGCAGCAGACGGCCCGCGCCGGACGCTGCGGCCTGCAGCACAGCGAGGGCCAGAGCCAGGGCCAGGGCGAAGGCGCCGAATTCCGCGATCATTCGGTCACATACGCCGCATTGGAGGGGGCCGCACCGGAAGGCGCATCGCCCTCGCCGCGCCACTCGCCGGTTTCCCTGAGGCGGTCAGCCACCTCGCGCGGCATGTACGTTTCATCGTGCTTGGCCAGCACCTGGGTGGCGTGAAACACCCGCGCCTCGTCGAACGACCCTTGCGCCACGATGCCCTGCCCCTCGCGGAACAGATCGGGCAGGTCGCCCTGGAACACGATCCGGGCGTCCGCCGCGTTGTCGGTGACGGAAAAGGCCACCGAGCCGTCGGCGCCCTGTTCGACGCTGCCCGGCAGCACCAGCCCGCCCAGCCGGATCATGCGGCCGGCGGGGGCGGCCTCCTCGGTGATCTCGGAGGGGCTGTAGAAGAACGTGACGCTGTCGCGCATGGCCCACAGCGACAGGCCCACAGCCAGCAGCAGCACCGGGGTTACCGCGGCTACGATCCACAGACGGCGGCGCGCCTTGGGCGAACGGGGCAGCCACCTCACGCGCCCCCCTCCACGGCCGCCAGATCAGCCTGAAGCTGGTCGCGGCGCCCGTCACCCGGCGGCAATTCGGTCAGCAGCGGTTCCCACAGGGCGCGGGCGGCGTCCGCCTCGCCCCGGGCCAGAGCCGCGCGGCCCAGGAAATAGCGCGCGGCCTGGGCATTGGGGTCGCGGCGCAGGGCTTCGCGGAAAGCGGCCTCGGCGTCGCCGCCCACCACGCCTTGCTGGGTCGCCGTCAGGGCTTCGCCCAGCCGCGACCAACTGACGGGATCCTCGGCGTCCAGGGTCAGGGCGCGCCGGAACGCTGTGGCGGCTCCGATCGGGTCGCCCGATTCGAACCGCGCGCGGCCCAGAAACACCTGCGCCTCGCGGTCGCCCGGGTTGTCGCGCGCCACCACCTCGGCCACGGCGGCCAGACGCGGCGCGTCAAGGGTGTCGAGGGCCGCAGCCCAGCGCTCGACGCGGGCCTCGCGCGGCTGATCCGGCATACCCGGCGAGCCCGTAAGCCAGTAAATCCCCAGTGTGGCCACGGCCGTGGCCAGCAGCGCCGCCAGCACCCAGCGCCCTTGCGTCATGTCCGCCGGTTCCGGCCCGGCCTCATCCTCGCTGGACAGGAGCCGGCGCCCGGCCTCCGCCCGCGCCACGCGCCAGGCGTCCTCGTCCAGCAGACCACGGTCGTGCAGGGCGTCCAGTTCGGCGATCTGACGGCCGTCCGGCGCGACCGGACCCACGGCCACGGCCGCGCCCCGCGCACGCCACAGCACCACGATCCCCGCAAGGGTCGCCGTCATGCCCGCAGCAAGCCAGAACATCCACATGGAACGGGGTTTAGGCGATCAGGCGATCTGTGGCGAGGGCGCGGCTGTCGCACCCGTGGCCGCCGCCAGCCTTCGCCTCAGGGTCCGGGCCGGAAGCTCCGCATCGGCCTGCTCCAGAAAGCCCGCGCACAGCTCCGTCAGGGCCGTCATCTGATTCTCGTCCGACCCTTCGCCCGCGTTCAGGGCCTCGATCAGCTCGTCCCCGTACTGGCTCAGGCGCTTTTCCAGCGTTTCGCACACCTGCGCCCGCTGGCCCGCGCAGCCCAGCACACTGGCGGCCGAGCGGGATGCGCCCAGCATGACCATGGCCGCGCGCGCCTGCTCCACCAGCGGTCCGTCGGTGCGCGCATCCATAACCGGCGCCATGCGGCTCATGGCCCCGTGGATGCGCACCCGCTCCATGGGCAGGGCCTTGTCCACCATGCGTGGGCACAGTCCCATCAAGTTCTCCAGCGCCCGCCCGATGCGCTGCTTGAGCACATGGAACCGGCCGCCCCAGGCGCCCTCGTGGGTGAAGGCCAGGGACAGCTCCATCTGGGCCATCAGTTCGGATGCCGCGGCGAGACGGCCGGCGATGTCCCGCGCCGCCTCCGGCTCGCTCCGAGCCGGGTGGAACTGGTCCAGGGCGTCTGCGGTCTCCTCCACCTGTTCGAACAGCCGCTCGCCGAAGTCCGCCAGTTCGGACTCCGCCAGAAAGCGCTCCTCCCCGCCCACGCCCGAGACCCGGCTGATGACCCGCAGGATCAGGGGCGCTTCACGGATATTGGCGAACAGGATCTCCAGCATCCGGGGCGCCGCGTCCTCGCTGATGCGGCTCGTGTCCCGCATCATCAGGCGCAGCGACGCCGCACTGTCGGCGTCCGGCCGACCGGTCCACAGATCAAGCATGGGCATGGCCGCCCGCGCCATGGGCGCAAGATCAAAGCACGAGGCCAGATTCTCGGCCGTACGCGCGTCCAGACCCGGCCAGACCACGGCGGGTTCATCGCGCAGAATCGCCGCAGCGCTCAGACACAGTTGATCCAGAAGGCGCGGATCGATCTCGCCGCCGCCCACGGTCATGTCCTCGGCCTGCTTCAGCAGCAGGGGCTGGCGCGCGCTGACCGTCTTCCACAGCCCGCTCAGGATCGGGGCCGGAAAGCTCAGCCCCCGCACCCCGTCGGCCCGCTTGCGGAACAGGGCGATCAGGGGACCGAAGGCCATGGCGCGCATGCGGCGGGCGTTGATCTCCCCCACCGTGCGGCGCCGGATCCAGTCGGCCTTGGCGCCGGGGGTCGAGCGCAGGGCGACGGACAGCTTGGCCAGCGCCGAATCCGGCGCCGCCTCCAGCATGGCGCTGATCGCATTGCGGCTGGCGACGGAGAGCTCCGTCATGCGCCCCATACTCCCCGACGTTTCATCCGCGCATTATCCGCCCGCCCGCTTAAAGAAACACATAAGCCGGACCGGCGTCAGGATTCGGCTGCGGGCAGCTCCAGCATGGCCTTCAGCCCGCCCATGTCGCTGTCGCCGAGCGTCAGACGCCCCTCATAGGCCCGGGTCAGTTCGTCCACGATGGACAGGCCCAGGCCCGTGCCCGGCACGGCCTCATCCAGCCGCGTCCCGCGCTTGAGCACCTCGTCGCGGCGGTCCTCGGGCAGACCCGGCCCGTCGTCCTCAATCACCAGAAGCAGCCGCCCCATGCCGATGGCGCCCGCCGAAACCTTCACCCGCCGCCTGGACCACAGGCAGGCGTTCTCCAGCAGATTGCCGACCATTTCCTGCAGATCCTGCCGCTCCCCCCGGAACATCAGTTCGTCCGGCGCGCGCCAGTCGATCTCCACGCCCCTGGACTGGAACACCCGCTCCAGCATCACCGCCATCTCGTCCAGCACCTCGGCCACGGCGGTGCGCTCGCCCGAGCCCTGGGCCCGGGCTGCGGCGCGGGCGCGGCGCAAATGGTGGTCCACCTGCCCGCGCATGATCTCGGACTGGCGCCGCACGATCTCGGGCAGCCCGCCCGACTGCCCCTCGGTCTCGGCCAGCATCACCGACAGGGGCGTTTTCAGGGCGTGCGCCAGATTGCCCACATGGGTGCGCTGGCGCTCCACCACCTCCTGATTGTGGTCCAGCAGCTTGTTCAGCTGGTCCGCCAGGGGGGAGATTTCGACGGGATAGTCCCGGCTGATGCGGGTGGCGCGACCCTTGCGCACATCGCCGATCTCCTGCCCCAGCTCATAAAGCGGGCGCAGGCCGATCCGGACCTGGAAGAACACCGCCGCCATCAGCCCTGCGCCCAGCAGGCCCAGGGCGATCCAGGTCAGGGCGGCGAACTGGCGCGTGTCGGAATCGATGTCGGAGCGGTTGATGGCGGCGATGAACACCACGGGTTCGGCGCGGCCCGGCAGCAGTTTCTGGCTTGCCGCCACTCGCAGGGGTTCAGCGTTATTGGGGCCATGGGCATTGTAGGACACGGTCGCACCCGCCGCGGCGGCGACCCGGTCGGGCAGGCTCGCCGGGATCGGCATGTCGGCGTCCCACAGGGATGTCGACCGCGCCACAACCATCAACCGGCCCTCGCCGTCGCGCTGCGCCACGGCCCAGTACTTGCCCGACAGGATGTCCAGGGTGCGCGCATCCTGAATCTGGGGAACGACCACCCGGTCGTCCCGGACCGTGGCGACGCGCACCAGTTCGTCGATGGTGTTGTTCAGGACCCCGCCCAGCCGCCGCAGTCCCGATTCCTGGAACTGCGAGGTCAGCACGGCGCCCGTGGCCAGCAGGGCCACGAGGATCCAGGCGGACGCCAGCCAGATCAGCCGGCGGGTCAGGGACCGGCCGGGACGACCCAGATAGCGCCCCAGATCCTGCTTCACGCCGCCTGGGACTCCCCGGCCAGCGGCGTCAGGCGATAGCCCAGCCCGCGCACGGTCTCGATCCGGTCAGAGCCGATCTTCTTTCTCAAGCGGCCGACGAACACCTCGATGGTGTTGGAGTCCCGGTCGAAGTCCTGATCATACAGGTGCTCGACCAGCTCGGTGCGGCTGATCACCCGGCCCTGGTGCATCATCAGATAGTGCAGCAGCCGGTATTCCAGAGAAGTCAGGCGCAGGGGCTCGCCGTCCACGCTGGCGCGCGCCGCGCGCGGGTCCAGGCGCAGGGCCCCGCACTCCAGCGTGGAGGTGGCGTGTCCCGCCGAGCGCCGCAGCAGCGCACGCAGTCGGGCCAGCAACTCCTCGGTGTGGAACGGCTTGGTCAGATAGTCGTCAGCCCCGGCGTCAAAGCCCGACACCTTGTCGGACCACGCGCCGCGCGCGGTCAGGATCAGCACCGGCGTGGTCTTGCCGTCCCGGCGCCAGCGCTCCAGCACCGAGACGCCGTCCACCTTGGGCAGGCCCAGATCCAGCACCACCACGTCATAGGGTTCGGTATCGCCCAGGAAGTGGGCTTCCTCGCCGTCCGGGGCGTGGTCCACCGCGTAGCCGGCGTCGCCCAGGGCGGTCTTCAACTGGCGCGACAGGTCGGCGTCGTCCTCGACAAGCAGCACTCTCATCAGCGTTCTCCGATCACGGCGCCGGTGCGGGCGTCGACCGTGATGTCGGCGACGCGCCCGCCCGGATATTCCCAGCGCACCACATAGACGGCGCGGCCGCCCATGTTGCGCTCATTGATTCCCAGCATGCGGCCCTCGCGGCCCCGGGAGACAGAGCGCGCCACCTCGCTGGCGCTGACCCGGCGGCCCTCTCGGGATTCCTCGCGCGCCCGCTCCTGGCGCAGCGCGCCCATCAGGGGGTCACGCGCCTGGGCCTCGAACGCATGGGCTGACGGGACCGCCATGGGAGCGGCGGCGATCAGCCCGGCGAGAAGAAGGATACGGATACGGTTCATGCTCAGCGGTTTACGGCGGCGCCTCTGAACGGCGTCTGAACAGGGACGTGAGAAACGGGTCATGACCGGCGCGTCCATCGGTCGCTTCACAAGGACCATAGAGGCTTCGCGCCGGTTCAGGAAGGTGAATGCCGACTGAACCGCGTCGTTCAGGTCAGGCTCAGGCGGCGCGTGGTCTTCTGTGATCCTCATCACCGCCCCGATGACCGGGTCGGCCGAACCGAAGCGAGGACAGCACCATGATGAAGAAGATACTTTTGCCCGTCATGGCCGTCGCGGCGATTTCCGTCGCGGTTCCGGCCGCCGCCCAGAATTACGGCCCGCCCCGCGGCGGTCCCGCCTATGGCCAGCAGCACGCCGGCCCGCCCATGGCCGTGCGGGTGCGCCATCTGGATCGCAACATCGAGTTCGCCCACCGCGCCCGTGTCATGAGCACCGGCAAGGCCCGCGACTTCCGGCGCGGCATCGCGCGTCTGGTGGAACTCGAGCGCCAATACGGCCCGCGCATGACCCTCCGCGAGCGTCATGACCTGGAGCGTCGCTATCAGGATCTCGACCGTTCCATCGACCGCTATGTGCAGCGCGCGCGCTACCGCCGCTGATCAATCTCTCTCCCGCCAGAGCAGGGCGCGGTCCGAAAGGGCCGCGCCCTTTTTATTGCCCGCGCTCGCTGAAGCGGACGCGGCTGAACAGGGGGTTCGGCCAGATGAACGCCAACTGAAACGCCCCGTTCAGGCTCCGATCAGGGGCGGTGCGCTTCACTGATCCCGTCGTCGCCGCCCTGCCCCCCGGGGCGACCGCAATCGAAGGATCGAAGCCATGAACAAGACCCTCGCCGCTTCCCTGATGGCCGCCGCCGCCGTGTCCGTCGCCGTCCCCGCCGCCGCCCAGAACCACGGCCCGGCCCGTGGCGGACCCGCCGCCCACGCCCCGGCCTGGCAATCCATCGCCCAGCGCAAGGCGACCCTGGACCGCCGCATCGACCGCGCCGCCCAGAACCGGGCCATCAGCCCGCGAGAGGCCAACAGCCTGCGCGCCGAACTGAACGCCATCGTCCGGCTGGAAACTCAGTATCGCCGTGGCGGCCTGACCCGCTGGGAGATGCGCGATCTGGACCAGCGCTATGACCGGCTGTCCGCCCGGGTGCAGGCCGAACGCGCCGACAACAACCGCCGCCCCGGCGGCCGCTGGTAGGCAACCTCTCTCCCGTGCGTGCGGCGCGGTCCGAAAGGGCCGCGCCGTTTCGCATGTCAGGCCTCGATCACGCGTATCTCCGGCCAGCGCGCGCGGGCGTTTTCAACAGCCCTCGCCCACCCCTTGGCTTTCGGCCGGACCGGGTTCGGCCGCAGCACCATGTCGAACACATCCTCCAGCCCGAACGGCGCCGCCACGCTGACCGCCCCGTCCGCCTCCAGCCGCACCCCCACCGCGAAAGCCGGCGCCACAAAGCGCCCCAGCGCCTCGTCCGTGCCGGTCAGGGCCTCATAGGGCTCGCCGAACTTGCCCTCGAACCACAGATGCACCCGCGCCTGATTGCGCACCTCCACCATCTCCCGCAGCGGCGGCTCGAACGCCCCGGCGACCTGACGGATCACCGCGTCCTCGGCGTCCCACGAGATGTTGGGATCGAAATAGCCCAGATCGTAGTCCTTGATGCCGTATCCCGCCGCCCGGCCCGTCACCGCGTTCCAGACGCTCTGATAGACCGCGCCCGAAAAGATCCGCCAGTCGTTCAGGCTCAGCCCGCGCACCGTGGTCATCACCTGCATCAGGCCGGGATCGGCCCGCACGATGGCCTTCAGCCGATCCTCCAGATCGCTCATCGCAGCGGCCAGCCGTGGTCCAGCGGCCCGTGGCCCCGGCCCAGCCCCGGCGCTTGCCGGATGGCCTCGGCCACATAGGCCCAGGCCTCGGCTGCCGCCTGTTCCAGCGGCAAGCCCTTGGCGATCCCCGCCGCGCACGCGCTGGCCAGGGTGCAGCCGGTGCCGTGAGTATGCCGCGTCTCGATGCGCGGGCCCTCCAGCAAGGTCTCGCCCCCAGGCGTCATCAGCAGGTCCACCACCGTCTCGCCCGGCACATGGCCGCCCTTCATCAGCACGGCGCCCGCGCCCAGCCTCAGCAGCGCCTCGCCCGCCCGCCGCTGGCCGTCCAGATCAGCCACCGTCAGCCCGGTCAGGGCCTCGGCCTCCGGCGCATTGGGGGTCAGCAGGGCCGCGCGGGGAACCATCAGCTCGCGCACCGCCGCCACCGCGTCCTCGGCCAGCAGGGGCGAGCCGCCCTTGGCGATCATCACCGGGTCCACCACCGTCGGCGCGCCCGCCCGGTCCAGAATCTCGGCCACGCAACGCACCACCTCAACCGAGCCCAGCATGCCGGTCTTGATCGCATCGGTCCCGATGTCGTCCAGCACTGCGTCTGCCTGGGCCGCGATCACCTCCAGCGGCACGGGATGCACCCCGTGGACGCCCAGGGTGTTCTGAACGGTCAGGGCCGTGATCGCCGTGGCCGCGAACCCGCCCATCATGGTCACCGCCTTGATGTCGCCCTGCACCCCGGCCCCGCCGCCGGAGTCGGACCCGGCAATGATGAGAACGCGGCCCATTTTTAGGGCGCTACCGCTCGCGACGCGGTCGCTCGCTGCTTGAGCGCGTCTGGAGTCAGTCACCACCATGGCCCCCTCTTTCCGTCACCCTCCGGCTTGACCGGAGGGTCCAGAGACTCCGGCAGGAGCGAGGACCAGCGGGACGTTCGGTGAATCTGGATTCCCCGGTCAAGCCGGGGAATGACGGCGGAAAAGCCTGGGCGCCCAGTCGCATCATTGCACCCCCGAAAACAGCTTCAGACCCACGATGCCGCTGACGATCATCAGGATGCACAGAATCCTCAGCGTGGTGGACGGCTCGCCATAGACCAGGATGCCGATCCCCGCCGCGCCTACCGCCCCGATGCCGGTCCAGATCGCATAGGCCGTGCCGATGGGCAGCTTCTGGGTCGCCAGCCACAGGAACCAGAAGCTGGCGATCATGGTCACGCCCACCACCAGCGAGGTCACCGGCCGCGACGGCCCGACGAATTTGAAGCCCGAGGCCCAGGCGACCTCGAGCAGGCCCGCGATCAGCAGGGAAACCCAGGGATTGAGGGGAGGAAGCGTCATGCCAGCCACATGGGACAAGCCGCCCCGGGGGGCAAGCGCCCATCATATTGACATATAGCTATATAGCTGTTTGTTTATATTCATGCATCAGGCTCTTCAGGCGCTCGGCGAACCCAATCGACTGGCCATCATGGCCATGCTGGCGGACGGCGAACGTCCCGCCGGCGACTTCGTGGACGCCCTGCCCATCAGCCAGCCGACCGTGTCCCGGCACCTGTCCGTGCTGCGCGAGGCCGGCCTCGTCACCGTGCGCAAGGACGCCAACCGGCGGCTGTACAGCCTGAACCCCGCGCCCCTGGCCGACATCGACGCCTGGCTGGAGCCCTATCGCCGCTTCTGGGCCAATCGCCTCGATGCGCTGGAGACCTATCTGGACAAGGAGTTTCCCCAATGACCGACACGCTTGTCCGCCTGGATGCCGATCAGGGCCGCTGGCGCGAGATCGAGGGCGGCTGGGAGTTGCGCTTCGAGCGCCGCCTGCGCCACAGCCCCGAGCGCGTCTGGGCCGCCCTGACCACGCCCGGGGGCCTGAAATGCTGGCTGGCCGAGGCGAACATCGAGGGCCGCGACGGCGGCCGCATGGACCTGCGCTTCACCCAGCCCGCCACTGCGGACTTCCCCGATACCGAGGCCTGCCGCACACAATACAATGAAGTGCTGGTGTGGCGGCCCGTCACCCGGTTCGACCATACCTTCGGCGACCCTGAGTCCGTGGTCAGCTGGCGGCTCGAACCCGACGGCGACGGCACTTGCCTGACCCTGATCCACCGCGTGCCCCGGAGCTGGGAGTGCGACCTGTCCCGCACCCTGTCCGGCTGGCACCACCACATGGAGGGCCTGGAGGACGCCGTCCAGGGCGTGGCCCACCTCTGGTCCTGGGCCCGTTGGACCGCCCTGCGCGCGGCCTACGCCGCAGAGGTCGCCCGGTGACCGGCTTGGCCGCCTCCGCAGGCATGCTGATCCGTCGCCCGGATGCGCGTATTGCGGCCTGGGGCCGCTGATGAACGAGCCGGTCGAAATACGCGTGGAAAAGCGGTTTCGCCATTCGCCGGAGCGAGTGTTCGACGCCTTCATGAACCCTGAAACCGTTGGTCTGTGGCTTTTCGCCACCAGAGGCGGCGTCATGGAGCGGACCGACTATGAGCCGCGCGAAGGGGGGCGTTTCGCCATCTTCGAGCAGCGGGGCGATGCCTTGGCCCGACATTGGGGCGAGTTCATCGAGATCGACCCCCCGCACCGCGTCGTCTTTATGTTCTGGGTGGATGAAGCACAGGATGACCGCACCCGCGTCACCGTGACCTTCGCCCCGGCCGGAGATGGATGCGACCTCACCCTGACACATGAATTGCAGCCCCGCTGGGCCCGGTACGCCGGGCGGACCACCGAGGGCTGGACCATGATCCTGGACAGCCTGTCCAAGGTGATCGGATGAAGGAGAGACGCTCATGACCGATGTGAAGCCTGCCGCCGAGCATGGCTGGCTGACCCGCCTCGTCGGCGACTGGACCTATGAATCCGGCGAGGGCGAGACCCGCGCCGAAGGGACGGAGACGGTCCGGATGCTGGGCGATCTCTGGGCCGTGGCCGAGGGCGAGGGCACGATGGTCGGCGGTCGCTACCTGTGCGTCATCGGCTTCAATCCCGCCACGGGCCGGTTCGTGGGCCAGTGGACCGGCGACATGATGGCCCATCCTTGGGTCTATGACGGTGAACTGTCCATCGACGGGCGCAGCCTGCACCTGACGAGCGAAGGCCCCGCCTTCGACGGGTCGGACCGCCTGCAGGCCTATCGCGACACCTACGAGATCATCAGCGACGACGAACGCCTCCAGCGCGGCGCCTGGCAGGACGAGACCGGCCAGTGGGTCGACATGTACGTCGCCACCTACCGCCGCAAGGGAACATAATCCCGCATTTTCGGCGTCCATTCCCTTGCCCGACAAGGCCTCGACGTCTCGCGAAGGCCCGTTTTCACCGCCCTGCTTCGCGCGCGCCTATAATGGCGTGATGAGCACACGCATCACCCCCCGCCGCCCCCCGCAGACGGAGAAAGTTGGACTACAGTTAGACTCTTTTTCGCCTCGAGAGTCTCACTTCCCCACATCGTCATTCCCGGCCTTGTGCCGGGAATCCATAATCACGGAACGCGCCAAGGGCGCTCGCCCGTCGGGCGTATGGATCGCCGGGACAAGCCCGGCGATGACGGAATTATTTGAATAAAACCAACAGAACTGCCCAAGTCAGCCCCTCTACGCCCCAAAGGAGATTTCAGACAATTCGGACAATTCGGACACTGTTTTTTCGCTCAGTGTCTGAAACCGCCGACTCCGCTCAGCGCCGGAAAACGCCCACCAGCTCCACATGGGTCGACCACAGGAACTGGTCGATGGGGGTGACCCGCTCCAGCACGAACCCGGCATCGATCAGCACCCGGGCGTCGCGGGCGAAGGTCGTGGGGTTGCAGGACACACCCACCACCACCGATACGGACTTGGTCCCGGCGAACTGCTGCACCTGCTCCAGCGCCCCGGCCCGGGGCGGGTCGAAGACGATGGCCTCGATCCCCTTCAGGTCGTGGGGCGACAGGGGGCGGCGGAACAGGTCGCGGGCCTGGGCGTCGATGCCCTTCAGTCCCTGCGCCGTCCCGGCCCCCGCCTTCAGGCCCGCGATGGCCCCGGCCGAGGCGTCCGCCGCCAGCACCGGCGCCACCTCGGCCAGGGGGAAGGTGAAGGTGCCGGCGCCGCAGAACAGGTCCGCGATCCGCCTGGCGCCGCGCACCGCCGCCACGGCCCGCTCCACCATGGCCGCCTCGGCCACGGGCGAAGCCTGCATGAACGAGGCGGGCGGCAGGGGCACGGTCGCGCGGCCGAACCGCACCGTGGGCTGGCGCATCATCACCAGCACCTCGCCGTCCATGCTCAGTCGCGCCATGTCGGCCATCCGCGCCGCGCGCACGCCCTGCTGGGCCACGTCGGCGGAGCGGCCGCTGCGCTCTACCCCGGTGATGTCCACGTCCAGGCCGGAATCGGTCACGGTCACATGCAGGGTCGGCGCCGACTTGGCCCCGCCCAGAAACGGCGCCGCCACCGCCGCCAGACCCGGCAGGGCGGCGTTGATGCGCGGGTCCGACAGGGGACAGTGCGCCAGGGGGACCACCCGCCACGACCGGCGCCCCTTGAAGCCCAGCACCACCTGCCCGTCCTCGTCGCGCCGCGCGTGCAGGGCGATGCGGCGACGCACCCCCGGCGGGGTGGCGACGGTCGCCTCGACCTCGGTCTCGATGCCTTCCCGCTCCAGGGTCTCGGCCACCAGATCCCGCTTCCACGCCAGATAGGGGGCGCCGGCCCAGTGCTGGAGCGGCGCGACCCCGCACTCGGCGTAGGTCTCCGACTGGATAGGAACCCGGTCGGCGCTGGCCTCGATGATCTCGATGCCCTCGGCCCGGCCGTCCCTGACCACCGCGCGCACCACCTCGCCGGGCAGGGTTCCGGGCACGAAGACGCCGCCGCCGGGGGTATCGGCGATCCCGTCGCCCTGGTGGCCCACGCGGGCGATGGTCAATTGTTCGGACATGGCGACCCCATAGCCCGTCCTGCGCCCAAACCGAAACATGAACGAAGATGAACGGCCCGCTCAAAACCCGTTCAGGTTCGCTCCGCCATAACGGACGTCGACAAGGGGGTGCTGATCCTTTCAGCGCCGAACCCAAGGAACGGAGCCGAAAACGATGAACGCCCTCCTGAAGAACTCCGCCATCGCGGTCGCCGCCATCGCCGCCTGTGCGACCGCCCTGCCCGCCTCGGCCCAGACCTACGGCCAGCCTTACGGCCAGAGCTACGGCTATCAGGCCCAGAGCGGCTACGGCTACAACCAGGGCTACGAGACCAATCAGCCCTACTACGACCAGTGCGTCCGCGATCAGCGCCAGCGTCAGGTCGCGGGCGGTGTGGTCGGAGCCCTCGTCGGCCTCGCCGCCGGTCGCGGCGTCGCCAGCCGCCGGGTCCGCAGCGAAGGCGGCGCCATGGGCGCGGTGCTCGGCGCCGCCGTCGGCGCCGGTGTCGGCGGCTCCACCGCCGCCTGCCAGCCCGGTCAGGCGCAGCCCTATGGCCAGCCCTACGGCGCCCAGGCCGGCTACGGCTACGACAACAACCGCTACGATGATCGCTACGGCCAGCAGTACGGCTACGACCGTGGCTACGACAATCAGGATCGCGGCTACGGCTACAGCCAGCCGGTCCGCAACTATGACAACACCGACCAGTGCCGCCTGGTCGAAAGCAACATCCGTCTCCCCGACGGCCGCGTGGAAAACCGCTATGTCCGCGCCTGCCCCGATGGAAACGGCCGCTATCGCGTCGTCGATTAAGTTTCAGCCCCCCTGTCGAATCGACGACGTGTAGGAAGCCGCCGGTGGAGCAATCCGCCGGCGGTTTTTCTCTGTCCGCCTTTGCAGCTACCGGCGGCTCCCGCTGGCCTTTTGCCCGCGCGTCCTATATGGAGCCCCCGCCTCCCCGATCCGCAAATCCAGCGGCCCGAACGGACCGAGCCGGTCCGCGCGCCCGCCTTACACGTCTGAATCAACGCCATGAACCTTCGTAACGTCGCCATCATCGCCCACGTCGACCACGGCAAGACCACCCTTGTGGACCAGCTGCTGGCCCAGTCCGGCGTCTTCCGAGCCAATGAGGCGACCACCGAACGCGCCATGGACTCCAACGATCAGGAGCGCGAGCGGGGCATCACCATCCTGGCCAAGGCCACCTCGGTGCTGTGGAACGGCAAGGCGGGCGAGACCCGCATCAACATCATCGACACCCCCGGCCACGCCGACTTCGGCGGCGAGGTCGAGCGGATTCTCGGCATGGTGGACGGCTGCGTCCTGCTGGTGGACGCCGAGGAAGGGGTCATGCCCCAGACCAAGTTCGTGCTGACCAAGGCCCTGAAGATGGGCCTCAAGCCCATTCTCTGCATTAACAAGGTCGACCGCGCTCACGCCGACCCGGACCGGGTGCACCTGGAGACCATCGACCTGTTCTCCGCCATCGGCGCCAGCGAGGAACAGCTGGACTTCCCCCATATCTACGCCTCGGGCCGCAACGGCTGGGCGACGCTGGACCTGAACCAGCCTTCGGAAACCCTTGCCCCGCTTTTCGACCTCATCGTCGAGCATGTGCCGCCGGCGCCGGTCGCCCTGAACGTCGACAAGCCTTTCCAGATGCTGAACGTGCTGATCGAGTCCGATCCCTTCCTGGGTCGGCTGCTGACCGGCCGTATCGAGAGCGGCAAGGCCGTCGCCGGCATGGCCATCAAGGCCCTGGACCGGGACGGCAAGCAGATCGAACAGGGCCGGATCACAAAGGTTCTGGCTTTCCGGGGCCTGAAGCGTCAGCCCGTGGAAGAGGGCGCCGAGGCCGGTGACATCGTCGCCATCGCCGGCATGTCCAAGGCCACCGTGGCCGATACCCTCTGCGCGCTGGAAGTCACCGAGGCCCTGCCCGCCCAGCCCATCGATCCGCCGACCATTTCCATGACCGTGGCCGTCAACGACAGCCCCCTGGCCGGCCGCGAGGGCGACAAGGTGCAGAGCCGGGTCATCCGCGACCGCCTGCTCAAGGAAGCCGAGTCCAACGTCGCCATCCGCGTCACCCCGACTCCGGGCGCCGACGCCTATGAAGTCGCCGGCCGCGGCGAACTGCAGCTGGGCGTTCTGATCGAGAATATGCGCCGCGAAGGCTTCGAGCTCTCCATCTCCCGCCCCCGCGTGGTCTACCAGACCGGCGAGAACGGCGAGCGCCTGGAGCCCATCGAGGACGTGGTCATCGACGTGGACGACGAATACTCTGGCGTGGTCATCGAAAAGCTGTCGGCTCGCAAGGCCGAACTGAAGGACATGGGCCCCTCCGGCGCCGGCAAGACCCGCATCCAGCTGATGTGCCCGTCGCGCTCGCTGATCGGCTATCAGGGCGAGTTTCTCACCGACACCCGCGGTTCCGGCGTGCTGAACCGGGTGTTCAGCCACTATGAAGCCTACAAGGGCGCCATCGAGGGCCGCCTGAAGGGCGTGCTGGTGTCAAACTCCGACGGCGAGACGGCGGCCTTCGCCCTGTGGAACCTGGAAGATCGCGGCGTCATGTTCGTGGGCGCTGGCGAAAAGACCTATCAAGGCATGATCATCGGCGAGAACAGCCGGTCTGACGACCTGGACGTGAACCCCATCAAGGGCAAGCAGCTGACCAACGTGCGCGCCTCGGGCAAGGATGAGGCCGTTCGCCTGACTCCGCCTCGCCGCCCGTCACTGGAGCAGGCCATCGCCTATATCGAGAGCGACGAGCTGGTCGAGGTCACGCCCAAGTCCATTCGCCTGCGCAAGCAGGTCCTGAATCCCTCGTTCCGCAAGAAGCGCGTTCGCGAGGACTGATCCGGACGCCTCGTCCCATATCGATCAGGAATCGGTCGATTGGGGCAGGCTCGGGGTCATTTCTGGGCGGCTGAAACAAAACGAAATCTGCTGTGTTCACTTTTATGCGAGCGCCTCCCGGCTCGCGAAACAGGAGATTTCATCATGATCCGCAAGACCGCTCTTCTGACTGGCGTTGCCGGCGCCCTGATGTTCGCCGCCCCCGCTTTCGCCCAGGAAGTTCCCACCGAAGATCCGATGGCCCAGGCGCCGATCGAGCAACCGGCTGCCGAAGCCAGCGGCACGGTCGAGCCGGGCGCTGAAGTCCGCGCGGCTGATGGCGCGTCGCTGGGCATCCTTGAAGGCGCCGGCGTGGACGCCTCGGGCCAGCAGACCCTGCAGATCCGCACCGCTGACGGCCAACTGCGCGAAGCGCCCATCGACGGCGCCGGCCTGGACAACGGAGCCGTGGTTCTGGCCTGGACCGAAGCCGAGTTCGAAGCCGCCCCCGCCGTGACAGACTCCACCTCGAACGTGGCCGGTTCCGAAGCCGCTCTGGAAGGCGAAGCCGAGTTCACCGACGAAGCCAAGCCTGAGACCGAAGCGCTCCCGCAGCCCACGCCCGAGACCATGGAAACGGTCGAACCCGAGGCCTGAGTCGCAAGCTGACTCACGACGCATAAGGAAAGGGCGGCTCTTTCGAGCCGCCCTTTCTGCTGTCTGAACGTTCGTTCTAGCGGCGCTTCACAAGGCCGAGAATGAACAGCAGGATGATCGCGCCAATCGTGGCGACGATGGTCGAGCCGATCCAGCCGCCCCAGGCGAAGCCCAGAGCATTGGCGACGAAGCCGCCGATCACGGCGCCGATGACGCCCACGATCAGATTCGTGATCAGGCCGTGGTTACGGCCCATGATCTGCTCCGCCAGCCAACCGGCGATGATGCCGATGATGATCCAGGCGATCCAACTCATTCCACCCATGTCGATTTCCTTCCGTTGTAAACGATGGTCGGCCCTCTAATGCGCCGACGCGGTCAAGGTTGCCTGATTGCGGCCATATTGCACCCCCGAACGGTGAATCCTCTCTCGCCACGCGAAAGCGGCATGGCGCTTGCCGCAAGACCCGCGAGCTGTGCCGTAGTGGAACAGCGGTCGCCAAACGAGAAGGGGCTCAGGATGGCCACCGAAATCGACCTTCATCTGGGACGCCGGTTGCGTCGCCGTCGCCGTCTGCTGGGCCTGACCCAGCAACAGCTGGCCGTCCAGGTCGGCATTCGTTTCCAGCAGATCCAGAAGTACGAATGCGGCGCCAACCGGATTTCCGCCGCCCGCCTTTGGCAGCTTGCCGAAGCGCTGGAGACGCCCGTCAGCTATTTCTATGACGGCCTGTCCGAGGCCCTCGAGCGGAAGGAAGCCGGCGGAGCGGGCCCCGGCAACGGTGAGATGTTCTCCCGCAAGGAGACCATCGACCTGATCCAGGCCTATTACCAACTGGGCGAGCGCCCCCGTCGTCGCTTGCTGGACTTGGCCAAGTCCCTGCACGGCACGCCGGAACCGGCCTGAGTCCCATAAGATCGTGACGCGTCGGCGGGCGCACTGTATGCCCGCCGGTCATGACCCCTTATGAAGCCTTCGCCGTCGACTTGGCGCGCGCCGCCGCCGCCGTGACCCTGCCCCTGTTCCGCACCGACTGCGAAGAGGAGGACAAGGGCCAGCCCGGCGCGTTCGATCCCGTGACCCGGGCGGACCGGGACGCCGAAGCCGCAATGCGGTGCCTGATCGCGGGACGGTTTCCCGATCATGGCGTCATCGGCGAGGAATATGGCGAAGACCGCCCTGACGCCGAGTACGTCTGGATGCTTGACCCCGTGGACGGCACGCGCGCCTTTGTCGCCGGTCTCCCGCTCTGGACCACCCTGATCGCGCTGCGCCACGAGGGGCGCCCCGTGACCGGCGTCATCGCCCAGCCTGTCATGGACGAGATTTTCCTGGGCGGCCCTTCAGGCGCCGTGCTGCTGAAGGGCGATGACGCGCCCTCCCCGCTCAGGGTTCGCGCCTGTCCCCGCCTGAACGATGCGGTCATCGCCACTACCGATCCGGACATCTTCACCGGCGCGGAACTGGGCGCCTGGACCCAGGTCCGCGCCGCCGCCCGGCTGGCCCGGCTCGGCTGCGACGCCTACGCCTACGCCATGATCGCCGCCGGCCGCATCGACCTGGTAGCTGAGACCAGCCTGAAGCCCTGGGACTGGTCCGCCCTGGTTCCGGTGGTGGAGGCCGCGGGCGGCAAGGTGGTCAACTGGCGAGGCCAGGCGCCGGACGATAGAGGTCAGGTGCTGGCCGTCGGCGATGAGGCCCTGATCGATCAGGCTCTGGTGACCCTCAAGCGCGCGGCGCTCTAGGCGGGCGCAAGAGCCTCGCCCGCAGGCGCTCGCGCCCCGCGAGGCGCCAGATAGTCGGCCATGGCGTCGAATTCCCGCAGGAAGGCGGCGCGTCGGTCATCCGTCTCCATGATGACTTCGTGCAGCGCGCCCTCGACCTCCACATAGCGGCCCCGGCCAAGGCGCTTGGCGGCCCAGCGGTTGGTTTGTTTCCACACCACGTCGTCTTCACCCGCCTGGACAATGGACACCGGGATCGAGACCCGCTTGAGCGCCTTGGGCTTCAGCGCCCGCTCGCCCACGTCGAAGGCCACCGCCAGCCATCCCCATGTGGGCCCGCCCAGCGCCAGGTGCGGACAGGCGTACAGCTGCTGACGCCACAGGTCGTATCGGCTCTCGTCCGACGTCAGGGCGTCGGTCTCGAAGGTGTGGTCGAAAGGATCGTCCGGATTGTCCAGCACATAGTCGCCGGCCTTGCCGTGGCGCAGGTTCCACTTCACGGCCATCCTGGCCGACCACATGGATCGTTTGCCCGTGCGAATGCGCAGCATGGGGCTGGACAGCAGCGCGCCGGACAGCCGGCTCTCCCCCGCCTCAAGGGTCAGAAGATTCAGCGCACCGCCCATGGAATGGCCGATGGCGATCCAGGGCTTCGGCAGACGCGCCTCGAAGGTGTCCAGCAGGCGGGCGTAATCGTCGAGGAACTCCTCCACCGCACGGGCGTGCCCCCGCAGGCGGTCGGGCAACAGCCGCGCTGAAAGGCCCTGGCCGCGCCAGTCGTGGGCCAGCACGCAAAAGCCCCGCGCCAGAAGATTGCCGATCAGCTCGAAATACTTCTCGATCGGCTCGGTGCGGCCGGGACTGAGGATGACGGTGCCGCGCGGCGCGTCCTCCATGGACGGAGAGGGCGTCCACAGGGCCGCGCGCAGGCGCAGCCCCCCCGCCCCCCGATACCACTCGCCGACACCGCCCGGCGGTGACGACGCGCCCGGGACCCCCATCAGGGGAGCGTTGGCGGCGAAGGCCGCAGCGCGATTGATGGCGGATCCGCTCATTCAGGCTTCCGGAACTTCAGGGTCATGCGGTCGCTCTCGCCGATGGCGTCATAGCGGCTGCGGTCGAACTCGGGATCGGCGGGCTCACCCGGTGGAGCGGTCACGCTGTTGGGCGGCAGGGTGTCCACGCCGAAGGGGTGGTCCTTGGTGTCCTCGGGATTGGCGTTGATCTCGCTGGAGGCCACGAAGATGAAGCCCGCCTCGGCCGCCAACTGCTTGACGAACGCTTCCTGCACATAGCCCGACGCCGCGGCCGGATCCTGATCGGCGCCCGAGGCGCCGCGATGTTGTTCGACGCCGAGCACGCCCCCGGGCCTGAGCGCCGCATAGGCGTCGGCGAACGCCTTTTCCGCGATCCCCGCCGCCATCCAGGCATGCAGGCTTCTCAGGAACAGGACGATGTCGATGGTTCCGGTCGGGGCCAGCGGCCCGCTGGTCGGGCCAAAGGCCGATATCTCCACGTCTCCGTACAGTCGGCGGTCACTGGCGAAGCGTCCCTCGAACCGGGCCATGACCTGACGCTGGGCCGGGTCGGCGTCAGGGCCGATTTCGAAGCCCGCAGCATACAGCTTGCCGCCGCCCCGGTTCAGGTAGGGCGCCAGAATTTCCGTGTACCAGCCCACCCCGGGCCACATCTCGACCACGTGCATGTCGGGCCGAATGCCGAAAAAGGTCAGGGTCTCGACGGGATGGCGCCATTGATCGCGCCCCTGATCCTGGACCCTCCAGGCACCGGCGACCGCCCATTCCAGGCTGCCCTCCGGGGCCGTTGGAGGACCTTCCGGCTCGCCGGCCGGAGGCTCAGGCTCGTCAGACCGCCCGCAGGCCGAGACCAGCGCCAGCCCGGCCACGGCCGCGCCGCCCGCCAGAAGCCGCCGACGCGAGGCGCACACCGCCCGATTCCAGGACCGATCAGCCATAAATCCCATATGCCGCCCGACTCACGTTTAGAGGCCGCCCGCCACGACCACCGCTTCGGACTTAAAGCGGTTCACCATACCCGTCAAAGCGCGCCGCGACGCATCCGCCTTATGCTCATTCGGGCTTACGGAAGCGCAGGGTCATCCGGTCGCTCTCGCCGATGGCGTCGAAGGCGGCGCGTTCTGCTTCGGTGAGCGTGCGGCCGTCCTGCTCGACGCGCCGCACCGGCGGCAGGGTCCAGACGCCGAAGGGATGGTCCCGATCGTCGGCGGCGTTGGCGTTCAGTTCGCTGCGGGCGTCCAGTTCGAAGCCGGCCGCCTGGGCCGCGCGAATGACGTAGCTTTCCGGCACGTAGCCGGTGGGGGCGGTGTCCGCGACGTTGAGACCCTCCACGGCCCGGTGCTGCTCGACGGCCAGCACGCCGCCCGGCTTCAGCGCGCGGAAGAACTCGGCCATGTAGCGCTCGGTGAGATCGTTGCGGGCCCAGTTATGGAAGGCGCGGGCCACCAGGATCAGGTCCGCTGATCCGTCCTCGACGCCCAGGCCCGAGGCGGGGCCGAAATTGACCGCGCGGGCGGCTCCGCCGAAGGCGGCCAGTTCCTGTTCCAGCCCGGCGCGGGCTTCGCGGGCGCGGTCCGAGACAGTGGGCGCCTCCAGATCGACCCAGGCGGCCACGTACTCGCCGCCTGTGCGCTGGGCGTATGGGGCCAGGATTTCCGTCCACCAGCCAGCGCCGCCCGGTTCGATTTCCACCACCGTAAGGCCGGGGCGCAGGCCCCAGAAGGTCAGGGACTCATAGGGACGCCGCTGCACATCGCGCGCGACGTTGGCGGGCGCGCGGGTGTCCGAAGCGATGATCTCCGCCAGCACGGCGTCCTCGGCGTGAACCGGGGCGGACGCGGAGCCGCGGGCGGGCGCGTCGGGTGTCTGGGCCAGCGCGACGGGCGCGGTCAGGGCGAGAAGGGCGGCGGCGAGGGTCAGGCGGCGCATAGGGGGTCTCCCGGTCAATGGACGGCGTCTCCGTTGCGCGCACCCTAAAGGCCCCTCGCCCTTGGGCAAGCGGCGTCTGACGAATTCGCACAGAACCCTCTTGCGGGGGATTTCGGCCCTCCTATTTCAGTCTCCGAGAGCGCCGGTTCGCCGGGCTTTCACGGTCGCTGCGGGGCCCATCAGGGACCGCCAGAGGCCGACACCGTCCGTCCCCGGAAACGGGGCGGTTCAACCTTGCTGTGCATCAGGAGGATTGTAATGCGCACCATCGACTTCACCCCCCTCTACCGTTCCGCCGTGGGCTTCGACCGCATGGCCAACCTGCTGGAAAGCGCCGCGCGCACCGGCGAGCCGGGCGGCTGGCCGCCCTACAACATCGAGACCACGGGCGAGAACGCCTACCGGATCGAGATCGCGGTGGCAGGCTTCAAGCCCGACGAACTGAACATCGAGGTCAAGGAGAACCTGCTCACCGTCACCGGCCGCCGCACGGCCAATGACGAGAGCGAACGCACCTTCCTGCATCGCGGCCTGGCCGAGCGCGACTTCGAGCGCCGCTTCCAGCTGGCCGACTATGTGGTGGTGACCGAAGCGGGCCTCAACAATGGCCTTCTGACTATCGACCTGAAGCGCGAACTGCCCGAGGCGCTCAAGCCCCGGCGGATCGAGATCAACGCCGGCCCGGCCCTGATCGAGGGCAAGGGCAAGAAGGCGGCGTAACGCCTGAGCCGATTGTAAAACCTGGGAAGGGCGGTCTTCGGGCCGCCCTTTCTTATTCGTGGTCCAGCACCAGTCCGCGCACGCCGTGCATCTGGGCGGCGAGGAACTCGGCATGCCGGGTCTGGGCTCCGTGCAGGACCGCGCGGCTGAGGTCGGCCTGGACCAGAACGGCCCGGCGCAGGTCGGCGCCCGACAGGTCCGCGCCCCGCAGATAAGCCCCGGTCAGGTCGGCGGGCAGCAACCGGTCCTGGGCGATCATCAACGGACCCAGCTGCACCTCGCGCAGGTCCGCGCCGGTCAGGCGCGCGCCTTTCAGACGGGCGCCGCGCATGTCCGCGCCGCGCAGCTTGACCGAGCGCAGGTCCGCGCCCTCCAGCTGGGCGCCCTGAAGCTGAACGCCCTCCATGTCGAGGCCGTAGAACACGGCCCGCTTGGCCGACAGGCCGGTCAGGGTCAGCCCCCGGATGGTTTTCAGGCTGCGCAGATCCACATCGTCGAACACGGAGGGCTGGCCCCTGGCCCCGCCCGTCTCGCACCAGAGGGCGTGTTCGCGCAACATGTCGGCCGCTGGCAGCTTCGACACCGGCGCGCCCGAGGATTTCTCGTCGGTCAGGGCCCCGGTCATGTCGGCCCCGTCGGCTCGCCACATGGCGCGCTTGGTGCCCACCAGCACCGCGTCGCGCAGGTCCGCCCCGGTCAGGTCAGCCCCCGACAGGTCCGCGCCCGCAAGGTCGGCGCCGTGAAAATTGGCCTGCTTCAGATTGGCCCGGATCAGCTTGCAGTCCCGCATCACCGCACCGGAGAAGTCGGCCGAGATGGCGATGATCCCGGTCAGCTTGGACCGTTCCAGATTGGCGCCGGACAGATTGGCGCCGGACGCCCGCGCCCGGTCCCGCACCAGATGCTCCACCATGCGGAAGCCCAGCTTGGAATCCGCCGCCGCGATCGCCCCTTCGCGCAGATCCGCCTCGAACAGGTCCGCCCCGGTCAGGTCCGCGCCGCGCAGGCAGGCGCCCCGCAGGTCGGCCCGCCTGAGGCTGGCCTCGACCAGCAGGGCGTCCTGAAGGTCCGCCCCAAACAGCACCGCATTGTCCAGGCGGGCCCCGCTAAGGTCGCAGCCGCCCATGTCGGCGGCCGAGAAGTCCGCGTCGGTCAGATTTCGGCCCCGCAGGCTCAGGCCGGACAGGTTCATCCATGTGAATACCGCCCGCGCGCCGCCGGGCTTGGCCTGCCACAGCCGGTCGTGCCGGGCGCAGATGGCGTCCAGCTCGGCCTGGGTCAGCCGCCGCCTGTTGGCGGGATCAATGGGAGCGGATTGCGCCGACATGGACCCAGAATGCCTGACCGGCGCTTAAGAAAGGGTTGGAAAACCGGGGACCTATTCGGTCAGCAGCGCCTGTTCCCGCAGAGCGTCGGCCAGGGGACCGGGCGCGGTCCACAGTCGGGTGTAGCCCGCCTCGCCCAGACGCTTCAGCTCGGTGGCCAGATCCGCCCTGGCCGAGGCGGCGAACTGGCCGTCGAAGCCATCGCCGCTCTCGTCGATCCGCACCATGGGACGGCCGGTCTCGAGGCGGTGCAGATAACCTTCGTACAGGATCGCTGCTTCGTCGCTGAGCACCCCGGTCTCGACCTCCAGCCCCTTCGCCTTGACTCGCTCGACGCCGCGCCCGGCCGCGAACGGCGACGGGTCCAGGCAGGCGATGACCACCCGCGTCACACCGGCGTCGATCAGATACTGGGCGCAGGAGGTGCGGCCAGACGACCGCGCTCCGCACGGCTCCATGGTCACATAGGCGGTGGCCCCCCGGGCCTTGTCGCCGGCTGCCGGCACAGCCTGTTCTTCCGCATGGGGACGGCCACCCGGCGCGGTCGCGGCCTCGCCGACCACTTCGCCGTCCTTGACCACGACGCAGGCCACAGCCGGATTGGGCCAGGTCTTGCCCATCTGGTCCCGGGCCAGACCCACGGCCCGGCGCATGAATTCCTGATCGCGCGTATCGCTCATGACAGATCCGGCAGGGGCTGGGCCCTGTCCTCATCCAGATAGCGGGCCGAAACCGGCTTCAGATCGACGTCCAGTTCGATGTCCAGGGGATTGCCGGTGGGTATCTCCACCCCGACGATGCGATCGTCCGGCACATCGAACAGATGCTTGACGATGGCCCGCAGCGAGTTGCCATGGGCGGCGATCAGCACGTCCTCGCCCGCCTTCAGGCGTGGCGCGATGGCGCTGTCCCAATAGGGCAGCACCCGCTCCAGCGTGATCTTCAGGCTTTCAGTGTCAGGAATGTCCTGCCCGGCGTAGCGGGGGTCTGTGGTGAAGTCGAACTCGCCGCCGGACGCCAGCGGCGGCGGGGGCGTGTCATAGCTGCGCCGCCAGATCGTGACCTGCTCCTCGCCATGCTTTTCGGCGGTCTCGGCCTTGTTGAGACCAGTCAGGCCGCCGTAGTGGCGCTCGTTCAGCCGCCAGTCCTCGATCACCGGGACGTCCTTCAGGCCCGCCGCCTCCAGCGCCATGGCGCCGGTGCGCCTGGCCCGGTTCAGCACCGAGGTGAACATCACATCCGGCTTGAAGCCCGCCTTGGCGATCAGTTCACCGCCGCGCGTCGCCTCGGCCTCGCCCTGATCGGTCAGGTCCACATCCACCCAGCCGGTGAAGCGGTTTTCCAGGTTCCACTGGCTCTGGCCATGTCGCAGCAGGATCAGTCGGGGCATCGGTGTCTCCAATTGAGCCTGACCGGGTAGGACCGGCGGGCGCGGGGGTCAACCCGCAAGCGCGGCGCAGCGCCGTCCGTTCCTTGCGATGTTGTGGCCCCTGAAACCACCCTGCTATAGCGGAGCCATGCGGAACCGGATGTTCTTCCCCCTCATGGCGCTGATCGCCATCGCCATGGTCGCCCTGGCGCTGAACTGGCCCGAGGGCGAGGCGGGACGGGGCATGGCCCCGGCGCCCGCCGCCGCGCCGCCGGTCGCGCCCGCCGGCTGACGCCGCCCGGAGGGATCCATGCTGACACCCCGTCCTGGCCTGGCTCCCGACACCGCTGACGACGAGACCCACGCGGTGGTGGAGCCCACGGGGTTTCGCGAGTACGACGCTCGCTGGATTCTGGGGACGGAGATCAACCTCCCCGGCTTGCGGGCGCTGGGTCTGGGGCTGGCGACCTACATCCAGGAGATCGGCGTCCGGCCACGCATCGTGGTCGGCCACGACTACCGGTCCTATTCCGAAAGCGTCAAACAGGCCCTGACGCTGGGCCTGATGCAGGGCGGCATGGAGGTGCTGGACATCGGTCTGGCCCTGTCGCCCATGGCCTATTTCGCCCAGTTCGCGCTGGGCGCTCCTTGCGTGGCCATGGTCACGGCCAGCCACAACGAGAACGGCTGGACCGGCGTGAAGATGGGCGCCGAGCCGCCGCTGACCTTCGGTCCGGATGAGATGGGTCGCCTGAAGGCCATCTTGCTGAACGGCGAGGGCGTCGCCCGCCCCGGCGGACGGCTGGAGCGCGTCGAGGGTTTCCGGGAACAATATCTGGACGAGGTGACCGCCGGGGTGACCCTGAAACACCCCCTCAAGGTGGTGGCCGCCTGCGGCAACGGTACGGCCGGAGCTTTCGCGCCCGAAGCTCTGCGCCGCATGGGGGCGGAGGTGATCGAGATGGACTGCGACCTTGACTGGACCTTCCCCCGGTACAACCCGAACCCCGAAGACCACGTCATGCTGGCCGAGATGTCCGGGCGGGTGAAGGAGACCGGCGCGGATCTGGCTGTGGGCTTCGACGGCGACGGGGACCGATGCGGCGTGGTGGACGACACCGGCCAGGAAATCTTCGCCGACAAGATCGGCCTGTTACTCGCCCGCGACCTGTCGGCCCTGCATCCGGGCGCCGCCTTCGTGGTCGATGTGAAATCGACCGGGCTCTACAAGACCGATCCCGTGTTGGCGGAGAACGACGCGACCACCGTCTACTGGAAGACCGGCCACAGTCACATCAAGCGCAAGGTCGCCGAACTGAAGGCGCTGGCGGGTTTCGAGAAGTCGGGACACTTCTTCTTCACCCCCCCACTCGGACGTGGCTACGACGACGGCATCGTGGCGGCGGGCGCGGTGCTGGCCATGCTGGACCACCACCCGGGCAAGCGGCTGTCGCAGCTGAAGGCCGCCCTGCCCGCCGCCTTCACCTCCCTGACCATGAGCCCGCACTGCGCCGACGAGGCCAAGTACGGGGTCGTGGAGGCGGTGATCCGGGATTATCTGACCCTGCACGCGGCGGGCGGCGAAATTCTCGGCCGCAAGGTGGTGGAGGTCCTCACCGTCAATGGCGCGCGCGTGCACCTGGAAGACGGGTCGTGGGTGCTGGTGCGCGCCTCGTCCAACAAGCCGGAACTGGTGGTCGTGGTGGAGAGCCTGCGGTCAGAAGACGACATGCGCGACCTGTTCCACAGCGAGGTGAAGCCCCGGCTGGCCGCCCACGACGCCGTCGGCGCATGGAATCAGGAAATCTAGAGCAGGCTCAGCAGGCCGATCAGGCCCAGCGCCAGCACGCCCAGCAGGGCCAGCGACAGCACGGCGGCCAAAGCGACGCGAGGACCGGAGCGGAGCACCGCGCGCAGGTCTGTAGTCAGACCCAGCGCCGCCATGGCGATCACGGTCAGGACGCCCGCCACCGCCGTGATCGGCGCGATCAGCGCCTCCGGGATCAGACCGAAGGACCGCAGGGCCGCCATGGCGATGAAGCCGAGGATGAACCACGGGATCAGGCGCGCCAGCCCCGGCTTCTGACCCGCCCGGTCCCGCGTGGTCAGGGCCAGCACGATGCACACCGGGCCCAGCATCAGCACGCGGGTCAGCTTGACCAGCGTGCCCACCTGCGCGGCCGCCAGCCCCATGGGCGCCACCGCCGCCAGCACCTGAGGCACCGCATAGACGGTCAGACCCGCCAGCACGCCCGCATCGGTGATGGACAGGCCCAGCAGGTCGGCGACCACCGGCAGCAGCAACACCATGCCCACGCCCAGAACGGCGGTGAACCCGATGGCGGCGGAAACCTCCTCGCCCTTGGCCCCGATCACCGGCGCCACAGCGACGATGGCGGAGTTGCCGCAGATGCCGTTGCCACAGGCCACCAGCAGGGCGGCGTTGCGGGTCAGGCCGCACCAGCGGCCCAGCCAGTAGCCCCCGGTCACGCCGACCGCCACCACCAGCACGATGCCCAGCAACAACGCGGGCCCCATGGCCGCAAGAGCCGGAGCGCTGAGCGAGGCGCCCAGCAGCACCACCGCCACCTCCAGCAGGAAGCCGGCGCTGAACGCCACGCCGGCGCGAAACGTCTCCGGCGGCGGCCACAGAGTCCGCACCCCCGCGCCGATCAGGATGGCCAGCACCAGACCTTCCAGCCAGATGCGGTCGAACACCCGGGTTTCGAAGCTCTGCACCCCCATGGCCACGCCGGCCACGGCCAGACTGAGCGCCACGCCGGGGGCCAGCGCCATGATCCGCTTCGGGGGGGATTGAACGGTCATCGCCGGCGGGCCGTCAGCCCGCCGCCTTGACCGCCTCGGCGATGTCGTCGACCACCGAGTCCACAAGTTTGGCGTCGTCACCCTCGGCCATGATGCGGATCAGGGGCTCGGTGCCCGAGGCGCGCACCACCACCCGGCCGGAGCCATTCAGCCTCGCCTGGCCAGCAGAAATCGCGTCTGTGACCCCCTTGTTCCCCAACGGGGCTCCACCGGCATGGCGCACGTTCTTGAGTTTCTGGGGCACCGGCTCGAATTGGGCGGCCAGTTCACTCATGGGCTTGCCGGTCTCCACCATCACAGCCAGCACCTGCAGCGCGGCGATCAGGCCGTCGCCGGTGGTGGCGTGGCGGCTGAGGATCAGGTGGCCCGACTGCTCGCCACCCACATTGAAGCCGCCCTCACGCATGCGCTCCATGACATATCGGTCGCCCACCTGGGTGCGGTCCAGCGTCAGGCCGTCGGCCTTGAGGACGCGCTCAAGCCCCAGATTGGACATCACCGTGGCGACGATCCCGCCCCCGGTCAGAATGCCTCGCCGGGCCCAGTCGCGGGCGATCAGGGCCATGATCTGGTCGCCGTCGATGACCCGCCCCTTCTCGTCGCACAGGGCGAGCCGGTCCGCGTCGCCATCCAGGGCGATGCCGATGTCGGCGCCGTAGCGCTTCACCGCCTCGGAGAGGGTGCGCGGATGGGTCGATCCGCATTCCGCGTTGATGTTCATGCCGTTCGGATCGACGCCGACGGGAAAGACATCCGCGCCCAGTTCGTAAAGGGTGGTCGGGGCCACGCGATAGCCGGCCCCGTTTGCGCAATCCACGGCGATTCGCAGGCCGTTCAGGTTCAGTTTGCGCGGGAAGGTCGCCTTGGCGATCTCCACGTAGCGGGCCTGGGCGTCGTCGATGCGCTTGACCCGGCCCAGGGCGTCCGGCTCTGCCAGCCCCTCGCCCAGATCCTCGTCCATGAGGGACTCGATCTTCAGCTCCATCTCGTCGGACAGCTTGTAGCCGTCCGGCCCGAACAGCTTGATGCCGTTGTCGGCATAGCTGTTGTGGGAAGCCGAGATCATCACGCCCAGGTCGGCGCGCATCGAGCGGGTCATCATGGCCACGCCGGGCGTGGGCAAAGGGCCAAAGGTGCGCACATCCATGCCCACGCTTGCGAAGCCGGCCACGAGGGCCGGCTCGATCATGTAGCCGGACAGGCGCGTGTCCTTGCCGATCACCACCAGATGGCGTCGGTCGTCGCCGGACATAAACAGCTTGCCCGCCGCGAGGCCGACGCGCAGCGCCACCTCGGCGGTCATGGGATAACGGTTGGCCTGGCCGCGAATGCCGTCGGTGCCGAAATAGCGTCGCTTGCTCACGATCCCTCCCGAGTCCGCCGGGAAATCTGGCGAAACTTCATTTTAGTGTGGCGAACACGACGCTTCCGTTAAAGCCGGTCGGACAATGCTCGCCGTTTGCATGCGGGCTTAACGCCGGGCGCGGCCTGTGCCAAGCAGCCTGAAATCTTCCGGCCCAGGAGAACTATCAAACCATGTGCGGAATCATCGGCGTGACCGGCGCGGCCCAGGTGGCCCCCCTGTTGATCGACAGCCTGAAGCGGCTGGAGTACCGGGGCTACGATTCCGCCGGGGTGGCGGCGCTGGTCAATGGCCGCATCGAGCGGCGCCGGGCCAAGGGCAAGATCCGGGAACTGGAGGCGGTTCTGGCCGATCAGCCGCTGAGTTCGGTGGTCGGCATCGGCCACACCCGCTGGGCCACCCACGGACCGCCGACCGAGCCCAACGCTCACCCGCACAAGGCCGGACGCGTGGCGGTGGTGCACAACGGCATCATCGAGAACTTCGCTGAACTGAAGGCCGAGCTGGAGGCCACGGGCCGCGTGTTCGAAAGCCAGACGGATACGGAGGTGGTGGCGCACATGATCGACGCGCGGATGGACGCCGGCGACGAACCCATGGCCGCTTTCAAGACCGTGCTGGACCGCCTGACCGGCGCCTATGCGCTGGGCGTGCTGGTCGAGGGCCACGACGACCTTATCCTTGGCGCGCGCAAGGGCAGCCCGCTGGTGGTGGGCTGGGGAGAAGGCGAGATGTATCTGGGCTCCGACGCCCTGGCCGTCGGCCCCTTCACCCAGAAGATCAGCTATCTGGAGGAAGGCGACTACGTCGCCCTGACGCGGGCCGGCGCCGACATCCGCGACGAGCAGGGCCGCAAGGCGAACCGCGCAGTGGTCGTCGTCTCGGCCTCGGCCGCCATGGTCGAGAAGGGCGAGTACCGCCACTTCATGGAAAAGGAAATCCACGAGCAGCCCGACAGCGTCCAGCACACCCTGTCAGCCTATCTGGATCTGGTGGCCCAGAAGGTGAAGCCGCAGGATGCCATCGACCTGACGAAGATCAGCCGCATCCAGATCGTGGCCTGTGGCACCGCCTTCTACGCCGGCGAGATCGCCCGCTACGCCTTCGAGCGGCTGGCGGGCGTGCCCTGCGACGTGGAGATCGCGTCCGAGTTCCGCTATCGCAGCCCGGCCCTGACGCCCGGCACCCTGGTGATGGCCGTCAGCCAGTCCGGGGAGACCGCCGACACCCTGGCCAGCCTGACCTGGTGCAAGGGGCAGGGCTTCGACACCGCAGCGGTGGTCAACGTCCACACCTCGTCCATGGCGCGCGAGGCGGCGGCCATGTGGCCCACCTGGGCCGGCCCCGAGATCGGCGTCGCGTCCACCAAGGCCTTCACCGCCCAGGTGGCGGCGCTGCTGTCGCTGGCGCTGGCGGCGGGCGTGGCGCGCGGTCGCGTGGCGCCCGACGAGGAGGCGCGACTGGTCAAGGCCCTGTTCGAGGCCCCCCGCCTGATCGCCGAGACCCTGCAGGCCGACGATGACATCAGGGCCGTGGCGCAGGATCTGGCCAAGGCGTCGGATGTGCTGTTCCTGGGTCGGGGGGCCATGTTCCCGCTGGCCATGGAAGGCGCCCTGAAGCTAAAGGAGATCAGCTACATCCACGCCGAGGGCTACGCGGCCGGGGAACTGAAACACGGCCCCATCGCCCTCGTCGACGAGGCGACGCCGATCATCGCCCTGGCCCCCATGGACGAGGTGTTCGAAAAGACCGCCTCGAACCTGCAGGAAGTGGCGGCGCGCGGCGGACCAGTGGTGATGATCACGGCCCGGGGCGCTCCCTCGCCGCACGGCGCGGCGGTGCGGCGGATCGAGATTCCGCCCTGCGACCCCTTCATCGCGCCTCTGGTCTATGCGGTGCCCGTTCAGTTGCTGGCGTACTACACGGCCGTGCAGAAGGGCACAGACGTGGATCAACCTCGCAATCTGGCCAAGTCGGTGACCGTCGAGTAGGCGGTCCTCAGCCTTCCGGCGGGGGGCTTGCCGCCGGACTGGGGGCTGGGCCGCCTTCGGGAAGCACCGGCGGTGTATCCGGGATGGCGGCCGCTTCCTGGCCCACGGCGGGCGGCACCTCGGTCTCTTCAGGGGGCATGATCAGATCCGCGGGAACCTCGAGAGTCTCGGCCGTGGTCGGGGACGCGGGAGCCTCAGGCTCCCGATCCCCACAAGCGACGAGCGCCAGGGCGGACAGTGTCACGGCGAGAACAGCGAAGGGTCGGATCATGTCTGAGCCTTTCGAATGCGGACCTTGATGGGTCAGGACACCACATCGCGGAACCGTCCGCCAGTCCGGCTGTTCCGGTCTGCATTACCGCGCGGCCGTTTGCAGCGCCGCCGGAAGCGCTTATCAACGGCGTCGCCGAACCCCGATCCAGACTGGAGCCTTCATGACTGACGCCAACTCTCCTCGACGTGTTCGCAAGGCCGTTCTGCCCGTGGCCGGCCTCGGCACCCGGGTTCTGCCCGGCACCAAGACCACGCCGAAGGAGCTGCTGAACGTCGTGGACCGGCCCATCCTCAGCTACATCGTCGAGGAGGCCCGCGAGGCGGGCATCGAGCACATCGTCTTCGTCACCGGCCGGGCGAAACAGGCCATCGAGGACTATTTCGACCACCAGATCGAGCTGGAGGCCCAGCTGGAGGCCAAGGGCAAGACCGAGATTCTGGAGATGATGAACGGCGAACTGGCCCGCGCGGGCGAGATGAGCTTCACCCGCCAGATGAAGCCGCTGGGTCTGGGCCACGCGGTGTGGTGCGCCCGGGACATCATCGCCGACGAGCCATTCGCCGTGATCCTGCCCGACGTGATCGTGGACTCGTCGCCCGGCGCCCTGAAGCAGCTGGTGGAGGTCTATGAGGAGGTCGGCGGCAATGTCATCGGCGTCGAGGCGGTGCCCGAGGACATGACCGACAAGTACGGCATCGTCGATCCGCTTGAGCGCACCGGCAACCGCATCGGCATGAGGGGCATGGTGGAGAAGCCTGCCAAGGGGACGGCGCCCTCGAACCTCTCCATTTCGGGCCGCTACATCCTGCAGCCCGAGATTTTTCACCTGCTGGAGACCCAGGAGCGGGGCGCGGGCGGCGAGATCCAGCTGACCGACGCCATGGCGCGCCTGATGAAGGACCAGTCCTTCACCGCCGTGGAGTACGAGGGCGTGACCCACGACTGCGGCGACAAGATCGGCCTGCTGCGCGCCAACGTCGCCCTGGCCCTCAAGCGTGAGGATCTGGGCGCGGCCGCCCGCGAGGCGATCTCAGCCCTGCTCTGATCGCCCTGCTCTAGTCGTCCGTGCGGTAGCGGCGGCAGTCTTCGTTCGAGCCCTCGCGCACGCGGCGCTCGCAGGCACGACGTTCAGCGCGCATGGTCTCGGCGTCAGAGGTGGTGACCGCATCCACCCCGGCGCCCACGACCGCCCCCGTCGCCTTGACCCCTGTCCCGACGACGGCCCCGGCGACGCCGACCGCCGTGCCCACGATACAGCCTTGCAGCATCAGGGCCGCGAGGGCCGAAACCGTGAGGACGGCAAGGGAACGAAGGGCTGTAGCGCGGGTCATCCTCAAGCCTTGGCAGACGAAGAGGCAATGTGAAACGCGGGCGGAGTCGCGTGGCTGCGCCAGAGCTGCAAGATGATCGCCAGGGTGATCATAGGCAGCCCCAGCTCCCCGATCTCCTCGACGGACAGGAGAAGGTCGACCAATCCCTGGCTCGGCTGCAGACCCCAGTCACGCATGTAGCGCGGCAGGCCGTCGATGATCTTCAGCACCGGCAGGATCGCCAGAAGGCTGATCAGCCCGACCAGCGCTGCGCGCCGCTCGTGCCGCAGACGGCGGACTTCCGCCCAGACGCCGCGGGTCAGGGCAACGAAGGCCACCACCAGGCCGACCACAACCGCGGCCGAGATCAGCTTTTCCATCAGGGGCACGGCCGCAGAACTGTATTGCTTCAGGCTGAAAACGCCGTGGGTGGTGAACGCCTTGTGCAGGTCGATCTCACGTCCGGCCATGAAGATGGAGGCAAGGCACAGGAGGCCGAACAGACTGCGCTGCTTGATCCAGAGCGCCAGCGCAACGAACGCCACCAGCAGATGCAGGGCGGCACTGGCCATTTCCACGGGCCCATCCTCGCGAAGGGTCGCGCGCGCCAGACTCTGCGGGGCTAGGAGATCAAATATGACGGCGACGCAAACAACGGCGCCAAAGACCGCGAGGGCAAGGCCGGGCCAGGACGGCAAGATCTTGGCGAGTGTGTTGGTTTGGTGAGAACTCATCCGGGGACGCTAGACTTTCGAGATCACTCTGTCCCTCAAAATTACATTCGGGGTCGAGCGCTCAGCCCATCTGGCCCCGGTGGCGCAGCATGGCGTCGGCCAGCACGCAGGCGGTCATGGCCTCGACCACCGGAACGCCGCGCAGGCCAACGCAGGGATCATGGCGGCCCTTGGTGCGCAGGTCCGTCTCGGTTCCGTCGCGGGTGATCGTGCGGCGGAGGGTAAGGATCGAGGACGTGGGCTTGAAGGCAACGCGCGCCGTCACCGGCTGGCCGGTGGAGATGCCGCCCAGCACCCCGCCCGCCTTGTTGGACAGGAACACCGCGCCGCCCTCGCCCAGACGCATCTCGTCGGCGTTCTGTTCGCCGGTCAGGGCGGCGGACTCGAACCCGGCGCCGATCTCCACGCCCTTGGCCGCATTGATGGACATCAGCGCCCCGGCCAGATCGCCGTCCAGCTTGCCGTAAAGCGGCGCGCCCCATCCCGCCGGAACGCCCAGCGCCTCGACCGCAACCACCGCGCCGATGGAGGATCCAGCCTTGCGGATGTCGTCCAGATAGGCTTCCCACGCCGGAACCACGTCGGCGTTGGCGGCGAACAGGG
Organism: Brevundimonas sp.; assembly: GCF_046293315.1. Lineage (GTDB taxonomy): Bacteria > Pseudomonadota > Alphaproteobacteria > Caulobacterales > Caulobacteraceae > Brevundimonas. The sequence goes on along the minus strand of NZ_JBKBPF010000001.1, from coordinate 120,790 downwards.
CGTTGTGATCCACAGCGGCGAAGTCGATCCGGTCGTCCTCGATGCGGTGCGGGCCGATCTGGACCACGCCCGCACGGATGCTCACGCCCTCGCCCAGCACCTTGCGCGCCACGGCCCCGGCGGCGACGCGGCAGGCGGTCTCGCGCGCGGAGGACCGGCCCCCGCCCCGGTGGTCCCGCACCCCGTACTTGGCGTGATAGGTGTAGTCGGCGTGGCCGGGCCGAAAGGCCCGGGCGATCTCGCCGTAGTCCTTTGACCGCTGGTCGGTGTTCTCGATAAGGATGGCGATAGGCGCGCCGGTCGTGACCGGCCCCTCGCCGTCGTCGAAGGTCCCCGAGACGATGCGGCATTCGTCCGCCTCGCGCCGTTGGGTGACGAAACGCGAGCCGCCGGGCTTGCGCCGGTCCAGCCACGGCTGGATGTCCGCCTCGGTCAGGGCAATGCCCGGAGGGCAGCCGTCGATGACGCAGCCGATGGACGGGCCATGGCTCTCACCCCAGGTGGTGACGCGGAACAGATGGCCGAAGGTGTTGTGGGACATGGCTTACAGCCTCTAGGCCGCGAGGCGTTCGGACGTCCACACCGAACTGAAGCGCGCCAGCAGGTGTTCAGCCGCCGAGGGCGCGCCGGCCACGGGTTCCAGGGTCACGAACAGCCGGCCGGCCGGGCGCGCGCCGCGCGCGGGCAGACCGAGCCCTTTCAGGCACAGGCGCACCGTCCCCTCCATGCCGCCGACAATCCAGGCCTGACGGGGCCCGGCGTGAGTGGCGATCTCGACACGACCGCCATCGACCAGCAGACGCGGGTCCACAGGGCTGGTCATGAACAGGTCGTCGCCCAGGACTATCAGCCCGTCCGCGGCGCGAATGAGCACGGGCAGATACAGGTCGCCGCCGTCGGACGCCGCGCGTCTCAGCCGCACATGTTCGCCGGTGCGCAGGCCCGCGGGGACCATGATACGCAGGGCGCCGCGTCCCGGCAGGGCAACTGTGGCGCAGGCGCCGTGGATGGCTTCCAGCGGGCTCAGCACCACCACCGGCAGCGGCATCGGGCGGGCTCTGGGCGCGTCCAGCGCGGGGCCGAGGCCGCCGCGCTTCTGGATCAGGCGATAGGCCTCGATGACCCGGCGAAAGCGGTCGGCGTCGCCGCCGGGCTGGTCCGGGCGGGCGGCCTTGACTGCGGCGCGGAACAGCTCCGCCAGCCGGCGCGGCTCCACCGGCCCATGCAGGCCGAGAAGGCCGTAGGCGTCGCGCAGGGTCAGGGTCTGGCCGGTCATACCGGTGATTGAGGGATAATATGGTCAAGGCCGGGTTAACCGTGACGCTGGCCCTCCCCCAAACGACGTCGAGAGGCTAAGAACGGGCCATGAGCGATCACCCCATTCCGCCGACACCCACCGCCGAAGACTACGCCGCCCAGCTGGCGGCCAACGCCGACGAGGCCCAGTTCGAACGGGACGCCCCCCTGCCCCTGTTCCTGGAATGGATGGCGGACGCGCGACGGTCCGAGCCCAATGACTCCAACGCCATGGCCCTGGCCACGGTGGACGACGGCGGCCTGCCCGATTGCCGTATGGTCCTGCTCAAGGGCGTGGATGAGCGGGGCTTCGCCTTCTACTCCAACCAGGGCAGCGCCAAGGGCGGACAACTGACGGGCCAGCCGAAGGCGGCCCTGCTGTTCCATTGGAAATCCCTGCGCCGTCAGGTGCGGGTGCGCGGGGCGGTGGAGCCGGTCAGCACAGCGGAGGCGGACGCCTATTTCGCAAGCCGGGCGCGCGAGAGCCGCATCGGCGCCTGGGCCTCGACCCAGTCCCGGCCGCTGGACAGTCGGGAAACGCTTGAGGCCGCCGTGCGCGAGGCGGAGGCCCGGTTCGAGGGCGCCGAGCCGCCTCGGCCCGATTACTGGACCGGATGGCGTGTGATCCCGGAGCAGATCGAGTTCTGGCGCGACCGGGCGTTCCGGCTGCACGACCGCCTGCGGTTCGACCGGGATGGCGAAGGCTGGCGCCGGACGCGGCTCTATCCCTGACCGGTCCCGTAGCGGGCCAGAAAGGTGTCCACGGCCTGGGTGGCGATGCAACTGGCGTCGCGGCGGCTCTGCACATCGTCGCCCGTGACCATGGGCACGAAGAAGACCGGATGTTCGATCATGCCCATCAACTGGCCGGCCGCCCATGAGGGCCGCTCGATCCTGAGGGCCCCCTTGTCCGCCTGGTCGCGGATCACCTGCATCAGGACGCCGCCGATCTCGCCGCGGCCCCGCTCGAAGAAGCCGTCGGCGGTGGGCTGGAAGCGCTTGCGCTCGGCCATGACCAGCCGGAACACCGCCCGCACGAACGGGTCGCCCATGAAGCGGGCATAGGTTTCGGCGAAGGCGGTCAGTTGCTCGCGCACCGTGCCGCCGCGCACCTGGATGCCCTGGATCTGGCGGGCGAAATCGTCCGAGGCGTCGTCGATGACGTGGGTGAACAGATCGGTCTTGGACGGAAAGAAGGCATAGAGCGTGGCGGTGGACACCGAGGCGTCGCGCGCGATGGCCTCCATGCGCGCGGCAGCGTAGCCCTCGGCCATGAAGTGGCGACGGGCGACGTTGAGAAGATCCCTGCGCTTGTGCCGAAGGCCATCGGCGTCGTCCTCGTCGTTGACGGTCCCGGTCATGAAATTCGGTCGTCTCCTGCCACGGATGCTGCGGAACTCACCGATCAATGGTCCGCGACACGCGAGGGCAAGGCAAGAGACAGAAACGCGGGTTTCCGTCAGGCTCGTCGAAAGCCCTTGAGCAGGGGGTGCGCCAGCACCGGCGCGGCGAGCCGATCCACCGCCTGGACGTCCTCCAGCACCACCGCGGCGGTCTGGTCCGCCACCACGAAATCGGCGAGGGCGCGACCCGGCTCGGTGAAGCGTTCGTGGCCCGGGCGGACGGTCTTCAGATACTGGTCGATCACCGACCGGGCGGTGCGCCCGCGCTCGGCCTGGTCCCGCAGCAGGCGGCGGATGAAGCGGATGTCGGCAGGGGTGTCGACGAAGACCTTGAGGTCGAACAGCTCGGCCACCGCCGGGGTCGCCAGCAGGTGGATGCCCTCCACGATCACCACCGGCGCGGCGGGCACCGGGGTCCCGCCCGGTTCGCGGCCGTGGTGGATCAGGGAGTAGACGGGCGCCTCCACCGCCCGGCCAGCCTTCAGGGCCGCCAGATGCGCGGCCAGCAGGTCGTGATCCCGCGCCGCCACATGGTCGAAATCGAACGTGGCCGGATCGAAGTCCGCCAGGGCGGCCGCGTCCACATAGTACCAGTCCTCCAGCACCACGACGGCCTGATCCGGCCCCAGGGCGCGGGCCACGGCCTGGGCCAGGGTGCTCTTGCCCGAGCCGGATCCTCCGGTGATGGCGATGAGTAGGCTCAAGGGATGCGCTCCGCGATGGACGAGGGCCGTCCTTTAGGGCTTTCTGTGCGCGCGGGCCAAGGCCGGAAGCCTTGCCTGACCTAGCGTCACGTTGCTTAACATCGATCACCAAACTAGCTTCAGTCTGGAAAGCGCCGCTCTCAACAAGGCGCATATGGAGAAACGCATGCTGGGACGAATGCAGGACTGGCCGCTGACGGTCGACCGGATCATCGATCGGGCCAGCGTCTGGCACGGCCATCGCGAAATCGTAACCCGCACGGTGGAAGGCCCCATCGTGCGCACCACCTATGCGGACGTGCACCGCCGGGCCAAGCGGGTGTCGAACGCCCTGGCCGGCTGGGGCGTCAAGATGGGCGACCGGGTCGCCACCCTGGGCTGGAACACGGCGCGCCACATGGAGGCCTGGTACGGCATCATGGGCATGGGGGCGGTGTGCCACACCCTGAACCCGCGGCTGCACCCCTCCCAGATCGCCTTCATCATCAATCACGCCGAGGACAAGGTCATCTTCGTCGACCTGACCTTCGTGCCGATCCTCGACGCCATCATCGCCCACTGCCCGACGGTGGAGCGCGTGGTCATCATGACCGACGAGGTCTCGATGCCCGAGACCAGGCTGCCCAACGCGGAGTGCTATGAGTACGTCCTGTCCGAGCAGTCCGAGGACTTCACCTGGGGCGGCTTCGACGAGCTGACCGCCTGCGGGCTCTGCTACACCTCGGGCACCACGGGCGATCCCAAGGGGGTGCTGTACTCGCACCGCTCGAACTTCCTGCACACCCTGATCACCATGAGCTCGGACATCATGGGCGTGACCGGATCGGACGTGATCCTGCCCGTGGTGCCCATGTTCCACGCCAACGCCTGGGGCGTGGCGTTCTCGGCGCCCGCCGTGGGGGCCAAGCTGGTGATGCCCGGCGCGCGCATGGACGGCGAGGCCATCTATGAGCTGATCGAGGCCGAGGGCGTGACCTTCTCGGCCGCCGTGCCCACCGTGTGGCAGATGCTGCTGCACCATGTGGCCTCCAACGACCTGAAATTCTCCACCCTCAAGAACGTGCTGATCGGCGGCTCGGCCCTGCCCGAGGCGCTGGTGCGCGGCTTCAACGACCTGGGCGTGGACGTGCGCCAGGGCTGGGGCATGACCGAGACCTCGCCGGTGGGCACCGTCTCGACCCCGACGCCGGAGATCGCCCACCTGTCCTACGACGAGCAGATGCCGTTCCGCCTGAAGCAGGGCCGCCCGCCGGTGGGCATCGAACTGAAGCTGGTCAGCGACGAGGGCGAGCAACTGCCCCACGACGGCAAGGCCGTCGGCCGCCTGATGGTGCGCGGCCCCACCGTGTCGGCCAGCTACTTCAAGGACGTGGGCGGGAACATCCTCGACGACGAGGGCTATTTCGACACCGGCGACGTGGCCAATATCGACGCCAACGGCTTCATGCAGATCACCGACCGGGCCAAGGACGTGATCAAGTCCGGCGGCGAGTGGATCAGCTCCATCGACATCGAGAACGTGGCCGTGGGGCACCCCAAGGCGTCCCTGGCCGCCGTGGTCGGCATCGCCCATCCCAAGTGGGACGAACGGCCCCTGCTGCTGGTCAAGCTGAAGGACGGCGAGACCGCCGAAAAGCAGGAGTTCCTCGACTTCCTCGAAGGCAAGATCGCCAAATGGTGGATGCCCGACGACGTGGTGTTCGTGGACGACATCCCCCTGGGCGCCACCGGCAAGATCGACAAGAAGATCCTGCGCGAGCAGTTCAAGGACTACACCCTGCCGACGGTGTGATCGGGCACACCTTGGCATCCCGTCCCGGATAGCGCCTGCGGCGCTTCCGGGACGACAGGGGGCGCGGGGGCGGCCGGATTCCGGTTTCGGATTCGCTCAGAAAAAAGACTGTCCGAATTGTCCGAATTGTCCGAAATCGGGCGTCGGCCGATGCGGCGGTCTTTGTTTTACATCGATATTTTCTCCCCTCCCTGATCCCGGGCGATTTCGGACTGTCTGAAATCGGGCGCGAGCGGCCCCTCCGTCGGCCCGCCGATGATAGGCCCCCCCCGAAGGCGTGAGCGCAAAACGCCTCATCCCGGGCGCTGATCCTTTGGAAACAGGGGCGTCGGGCTTTCGGAAAGCGGGATTTGGGGGCAGGGTCGCGGCCACAACGGCGGGAGAGGCGACATGGGCGGATCACGACACGGCGGCGTCTGGCTGACGGCGGCCTTGCTGATCGCCCTGGCGGCGCCGGTTCTGGGCTTCGCAGCCGCCTTCGGCACCCGGGTGGGGCTGATCGACTGGCGGCTGGGCTATGAGCAACTGACGCTGGTCTGGGGCTGGCGGCTGGCCTGGGTCAGCGCGGGGGCGGCCCTGGCCACGGTGCTGCTGTCCATCGGCGATGTGAAGCGGCGCGGACTGTATGCGCTGGTCGCCGTGCTGGCGGCCGGCGTCACCCTTTACCTGCACATGACGCACCGGCAGGCGCTGGCCGCCCACCCGCCGGTGCATGAAGCCGCAAGCGACTGGGACGAGCCCCTGAGCTTTTCCGGGGTGATCCGGGGCCAGCGCGATCGGTCCGGGGCCGCGCCGCTGGCCGCCAGCCACGCCGACACCTGCGATCAGGCGGTCTTCGCCCCCACCCAGGTGGCGCCGCAGGCGGGCGCGGCGGCGCTGGAGGCGACCGGGTTCACCGTGGTCGGCACCTCGCCCTTCCGCATCGAGGGCCGGCGCGAGAGTTTCTGGTTCGGCTTCACCCACGACGCGGTGCTGCGGATCCGCCCGGGCCGCACGGACCTGCGCGTCTCCGGCCGCGAGGCCCGCCCCGACGGGGGCGAGGCCTGTCGTCTGGCGGGCGAGATCAGCGCGCGCCTGCGCGCCCCTGACTAGTCATTCGGCCCGGGCGCTTTCCAGCGGTCCCAGATAGCTGTCCGGCGCGCCGTCGCGGACGAGCATCACCCGCTGGATCACCACCCCCGGATCGATGCGCCAGATCCTGATCGTGTGCGGCCCGGCCGTCGCCACCTGATGCCGGGTGACGTGGACGGCCACGGCGTCGGCCACATCGCCCTCCCACGCCGCGGCGGTGTCATTCGGGTTCAGGGCCACGATCTGCACCGGCCCGTCACCGATGGAGACGCCGTAGCGCAGGCCCTCGCCGCCGGTGAAGTCCAGCGTCGGCGACAGCACCAGCCGCAGCTGGACCTCGCCCGGTTCGAACAAGTGGACGTCGTATTCCAGACGGGGCCCCTCCTCCGGTTCAGACGCCGGGGCCGTGGCGGGGGTCGTGGTCACGCCCGACAGGGTGCGGCCCAGGCCCGGGATGATCCGCCAGTCCACCCCGTGGGCCGCGACGGCGCGCGCGTGGTGTTCGGCCTCCATGGTCACATGGCCGTCGGCCTCGATGAAGCGGCCGGGCTCCACCGGCGCGCCGGGATTGATGATGGGCGCGAGGACAGTGATCTCGGTCCCGTCGGCGCCGCGCACCCGCACCGCGCCCTCGGCCTGACCTTCGGGCGCCGCGGACCAGTCGACAGAGACCCGCACGCGCATGTCGCCCCGGCCCTCGGCGGTGGACAGCCGGATCCATGGCGCGTCGGCTTCAAGCGTCCAGGCGACGGGCTGATCGCCCCGGTCGAACAGGTCGATCCAGCGGCTCTCGACCCCATAACGATGCAGGGTGGGCAGGGAGGCCGCGCCCTGCGCATCCGGCCACGCCCGCGCCTCACCCTCCACCGCCACGCCCAACGCGGCGCCGGCAACCGGCGCCGCCTCGGCCAGATCGGGCAGGACGTCCTCGTCCGGCTGCTGCCAGTAGGTGTAGCTGATGTGGGTCTGGGACATCATGTGGTTCCAGCGCCCGCCGGCCACGTCCTCATGATAGATACGGGTCAGTTCAGCATCCCTCGCGAACAGCGCGCGCACCTGCCCCGCCGCCGCCTCGGCCGCCGCGGCGCGACCCTGGGCGGCGTAGAGGCGGTTGCGTCCCGTCTCCACATGCAGGGCCGTCAAATTGCCGCTGGCGTGGATCGGGAACCAGACCAGCTGGACGAAGGCGTCGTCGTACGCCGGCGGCAGGGCCGCGCGCATGACGTCGGCGCGGACGGCCAGATCGGCCCAGTCCGCCGTCACCCGCTCGGCCTCGTTGTGATGGAGCAGGCTGAAGGTGTCCGGCCCGATCAGCTCCGGCTTCCGCCGGGAATTATAGCGGGTGTAGAGCCGCAGCAGGTCGGCGATCTCGTCGGCGTGCTGGCCCCCGAACTGCTGCGCCGCCCAGTCGCGGGTGAAGCCGGTCATGGCCTCCAGCGTCATGGCCTCGGGGTTCCAGGCCTGGGCCAGGAAGGCGCTGATGGGCAGCTCCATGGGCTTGAGGTCGCCCACATTGACGATCCACAGCCGGTCCGCGCCGTATTCCCAGGCCAGGTTCATCTGCTCCCAGGTGCGCTCGACCTGGGTGGTGTTGAGCCATTTGTAGTTCCGGGGCCCGCCCACATAGTCGAAGTGGAAATAGACGCCGTAGCCGCCGGGCCGCTCGGCGCCCGGTTCAGGCAGGCGGCGGATGTTCCCCCAGTTGTCGTCGGCGAACAGCAGGGTGACGTCGTCCGGAACCCGCATGCCGTCGTCGTAATAGTCCTGCACTTCCTTGTAGAGAGCCCAGACCTGGGGCGTCTCGGCGGGGTCGCGGCCGGTGACCTCGGCGATGATGGCGCGCTGGTCGGCCACGATAGTCTCCAGCAGGGCGGTGGCGGTGTCCTCGGTCATGGCCTCGTCGCCGTCGCCGCGCATGCCGACGGTGACCAGACTCTCGTGATCACCCATGCGGGTGACGCCCTCGCGCCAGAAGCGACGCAGGGCGTCGGGGTTGGTGGTGTAGTCCCAGGCGCCGACGCCGTACCGCTCCCACTCCACATGGGCGCGCATCATGGGTTCGTGGTGGGAGGTCCCGATGACCACGCCGTATTCGTCGGCCATCACGGCATTGAGCGGGTCGTCGTCGGAGAAGGCCTTGCCCCACATGGCTGGCCACAGATAGTTGCCCTTCAACCGCAGGGTCAGTTCGAACCCGCGGGTGTAGAAGTGGTGGTTGAAGCCGCCGAAGGTCTCGTTGACCCAGCCGTACAGGGCCGGGTTCTCGTCGTTCAGGAACATGCCGCGATAGCGCACGCGAGGCCGGTCGGCCCGGCGGCCGGGCAGTACATGCAGGTCGCCCTGACGCACCACGGGCACATCGGCCCACCAGGTCCAGGGAGAGACGCCCATGCGCTCTGACAGGTCATAGACGCCATAGATCGCGCCGCGCATGTCCGATCCGGCGATGATGAGGGCCCGGTCCACGCCCGGTGCCGGGTTGTCGATCACCTGCTGGACCCAGGCCTCCCACTGGCCGGTCACGTCCGAGACGTCGAGCCGGCCTTCGGCGGCGAGGGCGTCGATGACGGCGTTGCGGCCCAGGGTTCCGACGATGACCGCCAGCCCCTGCCCTGCGTCATGGTCGAGCGGCGAGGGCGAACCGGACACCCGCTCCAGATCACCGCGCAGGTCGGCGGCGGCGCGCAGCAGGCCCGCGTGGTCGCCGGGATCGGTGCGCACCACGGTCGGGCGGCCCGAGGCGATCAGGGCGAAGGCGTCGCCCGACGCGGCGCCGGGGCAGATCGCGCCCGGGCCTTCGCAGGCGGCGGCGGGCAGGGCGGCGCCCAGCCACAGAAGACAAAGGGCCAGAAGACCCGTCACGAAACGCGGCATCCACGCCTCCTGTCGCAAAAAGGCGCCGCCCGCCGCTCCCGAAGGAACGACGGGCGGACGGGGAGGATCAGCGTACGGTCAGGGTTGCGGACTGCAGGTCGACCGAGTTGGGTCCGGCGTGGATGGTGAAAGTGCCGGGCTCCACCACCCGCTGCATGTTCAGGTCCCACAGGGACAAGGCCTCGGGCGACAGATCCAGGGTCACCGTGCGGGTCTCGCCGGGCTGCAGGGTGACCCGCTCGAACGCCTTGAGCTCCAGCACCGGGCGGGTGATCGAGGCGTGGTCGTCGCGGACGTAGATCTGCACCACCTCGTCCCCGGCCACGCGGCCGGTGTTGGTGACGTCCACCTGCACCTGGGCCGCCTCGCCGACGCGGATGGTCGGGCTGGTCAGACGCGGCGCGGACATCCGGAAGCTGGTGTAGCTGAGGCCGTAGCCGAACGGGAACAGGGGGCTGGTCTCGTCGAACAGATAGCCCCGGCGCGCGGTCGGCTTGTGGTTGTAGAACACCGGCAGCTGCCCCACCGAGCGGGGGATGGTGACCGGCAACTTGCCGCCCGGATTGACCCGGCCGAACAGGACGTCGGCCACGGCGTTGCCGGTCTCCTGACCCAGATACCAGCCCTGGATCAGGGCGTCGGCCTGCTCGACCAGTTCGCCGACCGCCAGCGGGCGGCCGTTGAGCAGCAGCACGATGGTCGGCTTGTTGAGGGCGAAGATGGCGCGGGCCAGATCCATCTGCTGGCCCACCAGCTGCAGGTCGGCGCGGTCGCCCAGGTGGCTCTCGGCCCAGGCCTCGCGGCTGAGCTGTTCGTTCTCGCCCAGCACCATGACGATGACGTCGGACTGGCGGGCGACCGCGACGGCCTCCTCGATCAGGCGGGCGTTGACGGCGGGGTCGACCAGATCGACGTCGTCGGCGGCCCATTCGCGGCTTTCGGTCAGGCGCACGCCTTCGGAATAGACCACTTCGAAGCCGCCTTGTTCGGCCTCGGCCTCAAGCCCTTCCAGCACACTGACCACATGGCGCGGGATGTCGCTGTAGCCGCCGATGGGGGTGTCCACGGCGTGGGTTCCCAGCACCGCAAGACGGCCCAGCCCTTGCGCGCGCAGTGGCAGGGTCTGGTTGTCATTCTTCAGCAGGGTAATGGCGCGTCCGGCCACCTGACGGGCCAGGGCGATGGCGTCCGGCGTGGCGGTCAGGGCGTCGGCGGTTTCGGGGTCCGCATAGGGATTCTCGAACAGGCCCGCCTCGAACTTCATGGTCAGGATGCGGCGCACCGCATTGTCGATCTGGGCCTCGGACACGCGGCCTTCGGCGACCAGCGCGGGCAGGTGCGTGAAGCCCTCGCCGTCGGGCAGTTCGATGTCGACGCCCGCGTCCATGGCGCGGACGGTGGCGTCCTGGATGTTGGCGAACATCTGATGGCGGGTGACCATCTCGCGGATGGCGAAATAGTCGGAGACGATCAGGCCGTCGTAGCCCCACTCCTCGCGCAGCACGTCATTCAGAAGCCAGCGATTGGCGTGGGACGGCAGGCCGTCGATCTCGTTGTAGGAGGCCATGATCGAGCGCACCGGCAGCTCGCGCACCGCCCGCTCGAAGGGTGGGAAGAACACCTCGCGCAGCACCCGCTCGGAGATCTGGGCCGGGCCGACGTTGATGCCGTTTTCCGGCTCGCCGTGGCCGGTCATGTGCTTGAGGGTGACGAAGACGCGGTCCTGCGCCAGCGGCAGGGTCTCGCCCTGATAGCCGCGGATGACCGCCAGACCCATTTCGGACACCAGGTGGGGGTCCTCTCCATAGGTCTCCTCGATGCGGCCCCAGCGGGGGTCGCGGGCCACGTCCACCACCGGCGCGAGGGTCAGGTGCACGCCGCGGGCGCGCATCTCCCGGGAAGCCACATTGAACACCCGGGTGATCAGCTCGGGATCCCAGGTGCTGGCCAGGGCGATGGACTGGGGAAAGCTGGTGGCGCCGCGGGCGGTGTAGCCGTGCAGCGACTCCTCGTGGAAGATCAGGGGGATGCCCAGTCGGGTCTGTTCGGTGGCCCAGCGCTGGGCGGCGTTGATGTACTCCACCGTCTGGCGGCCGTCGCGGTTGACGGCGCCCTCGGTGACGCCCGCCGCCCCGTTGGTGGAGGGATCGACCCCGCGCATGTCGGACGGCCGCGAAATCTGGCCCAGACCATGGGGAAAGGCGGCCGAGGCGCGCTCGGGCGAGAAATCACCCTCCGGCGTCTGCACATCGCCCTTGTTCTCCCACAGGCCCTGCATCTGGCCGACCTTCTCCTCCAGCGTCATGCGCGAGAGCAGGTCCTCGACCCGGTCGGGCACAGAGCGCGCGGCGTCGCGATAGGCCGGCGTCTCCTGCTGAAAGGCGAAGGCCGGCTGCATCGGCGCCAGCGTGATGGCCAGGGCGGCCCCGAAGGCGGTGATCGCCCGTCCTCGCCGGAATCGCTCCGGCCGGTCCCATTTGGTCATTTGCGTCCTCCCTCGCTCCCGCCAGTTCGTCAGTGACCGGCTTGGTAGCGCTATCATCATTTAGAGGGCATCCCGCCACCCTGGTCAACCAATGGTCTGACGATTGCATGGCGCCCCAGAACATCGCATAGGCATTTCTCGCACAAGAGGCGGGCCTGCGACCACGCCCATACCTGAATACCGAACGGAACGAGACAGCCGCCCATGGCGCCCGAAAAGAAACCCAGAACCGGGGGTGACCGGCGCATCAGCAAGCCCGTGCGCAGCCCGGCCCGAATCCATGGCGTGATCGCCCACGACCTGGGCGTGGCCATCGTCTCGGGACAGTACAAGCCCGGCGAAATTCTCCAGAACGAGATCGACTTCTCGGAGCATCTGGAGGTGTCCCGCAGCGCCTATCGCGAGGCCATCCGCATCCTCGCGGCCAAGGGACTGGTGGAGAGCCGGCCCAAGACCGGGACGCGGGTGAACCCGGAGGCGCGCTGGAACCTGCTGGACCCGGACGTGCTGGCCTGGTCGTTCGAGACCGAGCCCAGTCCCTCCCTGGTCAAGGGCCTGTTCGAGCTGCGGCTGATCATCGAGCCGGCCGCCGCCGCCCTGGCCGCCCAGCGGCGCAGCCCCGAACAGGTGACCCGCATGCGCGAGGCCCTGATGGCCATGGAGCGCCACGGCCTCAACACCGAGGAGGGCAAGGGCGCGGACCGCGAGTTCCACGCCACCATCCTGGAGGCCACCGACAATCCGCCCCTGCTCAGCCTGGCCAGCACCATCGGCGCGGGCGTCCGCTGGACCACGGTCTACAAGGAGCGGAAGAAGGAACTGCCGCGCGATCCCATGCCCGACCACTGGAAGGTGTTCGACGCCATCGCCTCGGGCGGGCCGGAGGCGGCGCGCGCGGCCATGACCGAACTGGTGGAGATGGCCCTGCACGACACGGCCCGGGCCCTGCAGCAGCGCCCGCGGGCCTGATCGCCGTTCATTAGGCACTTGTCCGACTATTGAGACGCGTCTATTTGTCCGACTAATACGGGCGTTGTTCGGAGACCACCGGTCGCCATCGGCCCGGCGCGTTTCCCCTCGCCCCCGGTTCGCCGGCGGCCCTGACCGACAGGCCCGAATGACCAAGCCCCTCCGCTCCCGTCTTTGGTTCGACAACCCTTCGAACCCGGACATGACGGCGCTGTATCTGGAGCGTTACCTGAACTACGGCCTGACGCTGGAGGAGCTGAGGTCGGGCAAGCCGATCATCGGCATCGCCCAGACGGGCTCGGACCTGTCGCCGTGCAACCGCCACCATCTGGAGCTGGCCCAGCGGGTGCGCGAGGGCATCCGCGAGGCGGGCGGCATCGCCCTGGAGTTCCCGGTCCATCCGATCCAGGAGACGGGCAAGCGCCCCACCGCCGGGCTGGACCGCAACCTGGCCTATCTGGGGCTGGTGGAACTGCTGTACGGCTATCCGCTGGACGGGGTGGTGCTGACCATCGGCTGCGACAAGACCACGCCGGCCTGTCTGATGGCGGCGGCCACCGTGGACATCCCCGCCATCGCCCTGTCGGTGGGGCCCATGCTGAACGGCTGGAACAAGGGCCAGCGGGTGGGCTCGGGCTCCATCATCTGGACCGCCCGCGAGATGATGGCCCGCGGCGAGCTGGACTATGAGGGCTTCATCGAGCTGGTGGCCACCTCGGCCCCGTCGGTGGGCTACTGCAACACCATGGGCACGGCCTCGACCATGAACAGCCTGACCGAGGCGCTGGGCATGAGCCTGCCGGGCTCGGCCGCCATCCCGGCGCCCTACCGCGAGCGGGGCCAGATGGCCTACCGCACCGGCCTGCGCATCGTGGACATGGTCAAGGAGGACCTGAAGCCGTCGGACATCCTGACGAAGGACGCCTTCCTCAACGCCATCGCCGTCAACTCGGCCATCGGCGGCTCCACCAATGCGGCGGTGCACCTGACCGCCCTGGCCCGGCACGCGGGGGTCGAGCTGCCCCTGAAGACCTGGCAGGACCACGGCCACCACATCCCCCTGCTGGTCAATCTGCAGCCGGCGGGGACCTATCTGGGCGAAGACTTCCACCAGGCCGGCGGCGTGCCGGCGGTGGTCGCCCAGCTGATGAGCCAGGGCCTGATCCGCGAGGATGCGCCCACGGTCAACGGCCGCTCCATCGGCGAGAACTGCAAGGGCGCGGAGATCGTCCTGCCCGACGTGATCCGGCCGTTCGGGACGCCGCTGATGGCCGAGGCGGGCTTCGTGGTGCTGTCGGGCAATCTGTTCGACTCGGCGGTGATGAAGACCAGCGTCATCTCGCCCCGGTTCCGCGAGCGCTATCTGTCGGACCCCAACGACCCCGAGGCCTTCGAGGGGACCGCCGTCGTGTTCGACGGGCCGGAGGATTACCACCACCGCATCGACGATCCGTCCCAGGGCATCACCGAGCGCTCGGTGCTGGTGATGCGCGGCTCGGGCCCCATCGGCCATCCCGGCGCGGCCGAGGTGGTCAACATGCGCCCGCCCGCCCACCTGATCAAACAGGGGATCACCGCCCTGCCCTGCATCGGCGACGGCCGTCAGTCGGGCACGTCCGGATCGCCGTCGATCCTGCACGCCTCGCCCGAGGCGGCGGCGGGCGGGACCATCGCGGTGCTGAAGACCGGCGACCGCATCCGGGTGGACCTGAACACGTCAACCGTCACCCTGATGGTCCCCGACGAGGAGATCGCCGCGCGCAAGGCGGCGCTGGAGGTCGCCGGCGGCTATGCCTATCCGGCCTCACAGACCCCCTGGCAGGAGATCCAGCGCGGCCTCACCGGCCAGCTGGAAACCGGCGCCACCCTCGAGAACAGCGTCAAATACCACCGCATCGTCGACACCATCGCCCGCGCGCCAAGGGATAATCACTGACGCGGCGGCGGGGTCAGACGCGGACCCGGCTCACCACCAGATGGAATAGACCAGGATCAGGAAGGCGATCACGCCCACGCCCGCCAGATTGAAGGCGGTGGAGGTGCGGAAGCTGATGCCGTCCAGCTGGACCTTGAGGGCTGAAGCGGGGGCCGGGCGCAGCAGGGACACCCCCACCGCCAGCGCCAGGGCGATCAGGAACACGATCCCGACCCGGTTCATGAAGGGCATGACCAGCAGGCCCTCGTTGTTCAGCCACCACATCACGCCCGACAGGAGCACCCCGCCGATGGCGGCGGCCAGGGCGCCGGCCTCGGACGCGCGGCGCCAGAACATGCCGAGGATGAAGATCACCACGATGGCCGGGGTGAAGAAGCCGGTGAAGTCCTGGATGAACTGGAACGCCTGATCGAAATTCCCCAGCAGCGGCCGGGCCACCAGGGCGCCGATCAGCATGGCCGCCGCCGCCGACAGCCGGCCCACGGTGACCAGATGATGCTGGGACAGGTTCGGGCGCGCCTTGGCGTACAGGTCGAGGGTGAAGATGGTGGAGATGGAGTTCACCAGCGAGCCGAGAGTGGCGATGATGGCGGCCACCAGGGCGGCGAACACCAGCCCCTTCAGACCGGTGGGCAGCAGGGCCATCATGGTAGGATAGGCCTGATCCGGACGCGTCAGGTCGGGCGCCAGCACCAGCGCGGCCAGACCGGGCAGCACCACGATCAGCGGCATCAGCAGCTTGAGATAGGCGGCGAAGGCGATGCCCTTCTGGGCCTCGTCGATGCTGGAGGCGGCCAAGGCCCGCTGGATGATGTACTGGTTGAAGCCCCAGTAGCTCAGATTCATGATCCACATGCCGCCGATCAGCACCGACAGGCCCGGCAGGGCTGCATAGTGCGGGCTGTCAGGCGAGAGGATCATGTCGAACTTCTCGGGGAACTCGGTGGTCAGGCGCGCGAAACCGTTCAGCACCCCGCCGTCGCCGCCGATCTGGTTCAGGGTGATGACGGCGATCACCAGACCGCCCGCCACCAGCAGGGCCACCTGCACCGCGTCGGTCATGGCCACGGCCTTGAGCCCGCCCCACAGCTGATAGACCAGGCCGAACGCGGCCAGACCGAACAGGGCGAGGGTCTGGTCCACGCCGGTCACGGTGGTGATGGCCAGCGAGCCCAGCCACAGGATCGAGGTGATGTTCACGAAGACGTAGAGCACCAGCCAGAACACAGCCATGACACTGCGGATCTTCGCGCCGTACCGCTGCTCCAGAAACTGGGGCATGGTGACGATGTTGTTCCTGAGGAAGATGGGCAGGAAGAACTTGCCCACGATCAGCAGGGTCAGGGCCGCCATCCATTCATAGGAGGCGATGGCAAGGCCGATCACATAGCCCGATCCCGACATGCCGATGATCTGTTCGGCCGAGATGTTGGCTGCGATCAGAGAGGCGCCGATGGCCCACCACGGCAGGCTTTTCGAGGCCAGGAAATAGTCGGTGGTGGTCTTCTGCTCGCCGGGCCGGTCGCGCGAGACCCACTGGGCCAAGGCGAAGATACCGACCCCGTAGAGGGCCAGAAGGATCAGATCGATCGGCGCCAGCGTCATGAATGTCTCCCCCGACGGGCCGTTGAATTCGGCCGCTGAAGCAAGGGCTACGACATCCTCAAGCCCTACGCAATGAAAGTCATTTCATATATGGTTTGATCGGGCGACGCGGGCTAAGAAGCGGCGCGGACGGCCTTCTATCGGGGTGACGGCGGCGCTAAGACTTGGGGGAGAGTCAGCTTGATCGGGGAAGCCATGCCGCCGCTGGAAGAAGAGCTCGAGGAGCGCAAATACCGCGCGCCCGCGCTCGAAAAGGGCCTGGACGTGCTCGAACTGCTGTCCAGCCACGGACGGCCCATGACGCCGTCGCAGATGTCGGTGACGCTCAAGCGCTCCGTGTCCGAACTGTTCCGGATGATCCAGGTGCTGGAGTTCCGGGGCTACATCGAACAGTCCCCCGAGGGCTATCGCCTGACCAACCGCCTGTTCACCCTGGGCATGGCCCAGGCCCCGGTGAAGTCGCTGGTGGAAGCGGCCATGCCGGCCATGCGGACCCTGGCCGAGACCACGGTTCAGTCGTGCCATCTGGTGGTGCCCAGCGAGACCCAGATCGTGGTGGTGGCCCGCGTCGAGAGCCCCGGCGACCTGGGCTATTCTGTGCGCATCGGCTATCGCCGCAACCTGATCGAGGCCACCTCGGGCCGCATGTTCTACGGCCTGGCCTCGCCGGCGGGACGGGCCCGGCTGGAAGAGGTGCTGCGCCGCCTGCACGGTGATGCGATGTTCGACGCCTTCGCCGAGGAGTCGGACGCCACGGCGGTCAAGGGCTACGCCCAGCGGGCCAGCGACTTCGTCAGGGGCGTCACCGATCTGTCGGCGCCGGTGATGGGATCTGACGGCATCATCGCCACCCTGATCACCCCCTTCATCGAGCACACCACGGTGGGCTGCGACATGGCCACGGCCCTGATCCATCTGCGCCGCGCCGCCGCCGCCATCTCCGCCGACATGGGCTCCGCGTCCCAGGCCTGAGACGGGTCTGGCGCGGCGCAGGCGGCGTCGGGCTTGCGGCTCGATGTTTTCGCATGCGATAAGTTCTTCACGAATGAAAGGTCGGGGTTTGCGCTCCGGCGTCCCCGCCCCGCTGTGGGCCCGCTGAAGACTGTCGCTTTATGACCAAGCCCCTCCGCTCCCGTCTTTGGTTCGACAACCCTTCGAACCCGGACATGACGGCGCTGTATCTGGAGCGTTACCTGAACTACGGCCTGACGCTGGAGGAGCTGAGGTCGGGCAAGCCGATCATCGGCATCGCCCAGACGGGCTCGGACCTGTCGCCGTGCAACCGCCACCATCTGGAGCTGGCCCAGCGGGTGCGCGAGGGCATCCGCGAGGCGGGCGGCATCGCCCTGGAGTTCCCGGTCCATCCCATCCAGGAGACGGGCAAGCGCCCCACCGCCGGGCTGGACCGCAACCTGGCCTATCTGGGGCTGGTGGAACTGCTGTACGGCTATCCGCTGGACGGGGTGGTGCTGACCATCGGCTGCGACAAGACCACGCCGGCCTGTCTGATGGCGGCGGCCACGGTGGACATCCCCGCCATCGCCCTGTCGGTGGGGCCCATGCTGAACGGCTGGAACAAGGGCCAGCGGGTGGGCTCGGGCTCCATCATCTGGACCGCCCGCGAGATGATGGCCCGCGGCGAGCTGGACTATGAGGGCTTCATCGAGCTGGTGGCCACCTCGGCCCCGTCGGTGGGCTACTGCAACACCATGGGCACGGCCTCGACCATGAACAGCCTGACCGAGGCGCTGGGCATGAGCCTGCCGGGCTCGGCCGCCATCCCCGCGCCCTACCGCGAGCGGGGGCAGATGTCCTATCGCACCGGGCTGCGCATCGTGGACATGGTGAAAGAGGACCTGAAGCCGTCGGACATCCTGACGAAGGATGCGTTCCTGAACGCCATCGCCGTCAACTCGGCCATCGGGGGGTCCACCAATGCGGCGGTGCACCTGACCGCCCTGGCCCGGCATGCGGGCGTCGACCTGCCCCTGAAGACCTGGCAAGCGCACGGTCACCACATCCCCCTGCTGGTCAATCTGCAGCCGGCGGGGACCTATCTGGGCGAGGACTTCCACCAGGCGGGCGGCGTGCCCGCGGTGGTCAACCAGCTGATGGGCCAGGGGCTGATCCGCGAGGACGCGCCCACGGTGAACGGCCGCTCCATCGGCGAGAACTGCAAGGGCGCGGAGATCGTCCTGCCCGACGTGATCCGGCCGTTCACAGACCCCCTGATGGCCGAGGCCGGCTTCGTGGTGCTGTCGGGCAATCTGTTCGACTCGGCGGTGATGAAGACCAGCGTCATCTCCCCCCAGTTCCGCGAGCGCTATCTGTCGGACCCGAACGATCCCGAAGCCTTCGAGGGGACCGCCGTGGTGTTCGACGGGCCCGAGGACTATCACCACCGCATCGACGATCCGTCCCAGGGCATCACCGAGCGCTCGGTGCTGGTGATGCGCGGCTCGGGCCCCATCGGCCATCCCGGCGCGGCCGAGGTGGTCAACATGCGCCCGCCCGCCCACCTGATCAAACAGGGGATCACCGCCCTGCCCTGCATCGGCGACGGGCGGCAGTCGGGCACGTCGGGGTCGCCGTCGATCCTGCACGCCTCGCCAGAGGCGGCGGCCGGCGGGACCATCGCGGTGCTGAAGACCGGCGACCGCATCCGGGTCGACCTGACTGCCTCCACCGTCACCCTGATGGTCCCCGACGACGAGATCGCCGCGCGCAAGGCGGAACTGGAGGCGGCCGGCGGCTATGCCTGTCCGGCCTCACAGACCCCCTGGCAGGAGATCCAGCGCGGCCTCACCGGCCAGCTGGAAACCGGCGCCACCCTCGAGAACAGCGTCAAATACCACCGCATCGTCGACACCATCGCCCGGGCGCCAAGGGATAATCACTGACGCGTCAGGTCAGGCGGATCTGGTTCTGGGGCAGGCCGGGGGTGTCCACGCGGACGCGGAAGAGGCCGCCGGCCATGGGCTGTGTGGCGCGGGTCTGCGCATCCTGACCCAGCCAGGCGGTGGTGCAATAGAGGGTTTTCAGGTCGTCATCGCCGAACGCGGCCTTGGTCACGGCTGAAACGGGAAACGCGATCTTGCCCAGGTACTGGCCGTCATGCCCGTATCGTCCCACGCCCCAGCCGCCGAACAGGCCCACATGCAGCACGCCCGCCGAGTCCACCGATGGACCGTCAGCGTAGCCTTCGGCGGTGGTGGCGAACAGGCGCTTGTTGGTGATCGCGCCGTCCGCGTGGTCGAAGGCGTAGACGGCCTTGTCCAGGGTGTCGTGGTGGTAGAGAACCCTGCCGTCCGGGCTCAGGGCCGGGCCGTTGCTGACGCCGTAGCCGTCGTCCATGAGTGTCAGCTGACCGGCCGCCCAGCGGTACAGGGCGCCGGTCTTCTGCTGTTCGGAATCGTCCATGGAGCCGAACCACAAGGAGCCGTCCGGGGCGACGAAGCCGTCGTTCAGGCGGTTCTGCGGGCGGTCTTCCTCCACCGGCTGGAGGAGGGAGAACGCGCCCGTGCCCACGTCGAACCGGTAGAGCCCGCCGTGCACGCCGCAGATCAGCGAACCGTCCGAGGCCGGCAGGGCGAAGCCGATCTGGTCCGGGGCGGACCAGCTTTGCTTGCCCCCGTCATCGACGCCGTAGCGGTTCAGGGTCCGGCCCTTGATGTCCACGAACCAGACGCAACGCCGGGCCGCGTCCCACACCGGCCCCTCGGCCAGTTCGGCCTTGAGGTCCCAGATCAGCTCGGGCGTCGACACCATCAGCTCCAGGAGTAGGCGGTCTTGGTCTGGGTGAAGAACTCCACCGCCGCAAAGCCCTGCTCGCGCGGGCCGTAACTGGACTTCTTCGAGCCGCCGAAGGGCACGTGATAGTCCACCCCTGCAGTCGGCAGATTGACCATCACCATGCCGGCGCGGACGTTGCGCTGGAAATCGCGGGCGTGCTTCAGGCTGGTGGTGACGATGCCGGCGGACAGGCCGAACTCGACGCCGTTGGCGATCTGGAGCGCCTCCTCATAGGACTTGACGCGGATGGTGGAGGCGACGGGGCCGAACACCTCTTCCTGATTGATGCGCATGTCGGCGGCCGTATCGGCGATCAGGGTCGGCTGGACGTACCAGCCGGGCTTTTCCATCTGCAGGCGGTCGCCGCCGGTGACGATGCGGCCGCCGTCCCCCTTGGCCACCTCGATGTAGCGGTAGGAGGTCTCCATCTGGTCCTCGCTGACGGCGGGCCCCATCTGGGTCTGCGGGTCCAGGGCGTCGCCGACGCGCAGGGCCTTCACCTTTTCCGCCAGGGCTGCGACGAATTTGTCGTGGATGCCGTCCTGCACGATCAGGCGCGAGGAGGCGGTGCAGCGCTGGCCGGTGGCGAAGAAGGACCCGTCCAGGGCGATCTGCACCGCCCGGTCCAGATCCGCATCGTCCATGACCACCAGGGGGTTCTTGCCGCCCATCTCCAGTTGCACCCGGGCCTGACGCTTGACCGCGCCCTCGGCCACGCCGGCGCCGACGCCTTGCGAGCCGGTAAAGCTGATGGCGTCCACGCCGGTGTGATCGACGATGGCCTGGCCCACGCGGCCCCGGCCGATGATCATGTTGACCACGCCCTTCGGCAGGCCCGCCTCATGCAGGATGGCCACCAGCGCCTCGGCGGTGGCCGGGGTCTGGCCGGCGGGCTTGATCACCACCGTGTTCCCGAAGGCCAGGGCCGGGGCCATCTTCCAGGCCGGGATGGCGATGGGGAAGTTCCACGGCGTGATCAGGCCATAGACGCCCACCGCCTGACGGTAGGTCTGGACCTCCACGCCCGGGCGCGTCGACATCAGGTTCTGACCGTGCAGACGCAGGGCTTCGCCGCCGAAGAACTTCAGGATGCGGGCGGCGCGGGCGGTCTCGCCGATGCCTTCGGCGAGGGTCTTGCCCTCTTCGCGCGACAGCAGGCGGCCCACCTCCTCGCGGCGCTCCATCAGAATGTTGGACGCCTTGTCCAGCACGTCGGCGCGCACCTCGGGCGAGGCGTCGGCCCAGCCGCCGAAGGCCGCGCGCGCGGCGTCCACCGCCGCATTGACCTCAGCGTCGCCGCCATCGGGGACACGGGCCACCAGATCGCGGGTGTCGGACGGGTTCAGGCTCTCGGACGGCCGGTCCGTCGAAACCTTCTCGCCGTTGATCCAGTGGGACAGTTCGAGGGTATCGGACATGGCGTGTCTCCTGTTTGGTCCGGGCCGGGGAGGGCGCGGGCCTTAAGTCATTCCAAAATCAGGCAAGGGCCGAACGACGAATTCGTTCGGCCCCGCCCGCTTGTGTCGATAACCGGCGGCTCAGCCGGTCATCTGCTCCAGCTCCTTGCCGCGGGTCTCGTGGACCAGGGCCAGGACAAAGAAGACCGAGACCAGGGCGCTGACGGCGTAGAAGCCGTAGGTCAACGTCAGGCCGATGCCGGCGGCCATGATCGGGAAGCTCATGGTGATGCCGAAGTTGGCGATCCACTGGGCGAAGCCCGAAACCGCCAGGCCGGAGCCGCGGATCTGGTTCGGGAACATTTCACCCAGCATGACCCACATGACCGGGCCCCAGCTGAAGTTGAAGAACATCACATAGATATTGGCCGCCACCAGCGCCAGCAGACCCATCCCCGGCGTCAGGTCGAGGAAGCTGGAGGACAGGGTGGTCTGGGCGTCATAGACCGTGCCGTTGTTCAGCGCCGTACCCGCTTCCAGCACCGTGCCCGAAGCCATGAAGGTTCCGGTGGAGAACGCGTAGGCCACCAGCCCCAGGGTGATGGCCATGCCCACCGAGCCGATCAGCAGCATGGGCTTGCGGCCCAGCCTGTCGATCACCAGCAGGCCCGCGATCACCGCCGCGATGGACAGGGCGCCGGACAGTACATTGATCATCAGGGCGTCGTTTTCGCTCAGCCCGACCGACTGCCACAGCACCGCGCCGTAGTAGAAGACGATGTTGATGCCCACCAGTTGCTGGAACACCGCCAGGCCGATGCCGGCCCAGACGATCATGCGGATGCCGCCCTTGTTGCGGTCGATCAGGTCCGACAGGCGCGGCTTGTGATCGGCCGTCAGGGACTGTTGGATTTCGGCGACCTTGAGGCCGGCGGCCTTCGGTCCGAACAGGCGGGCCAGAACCTCGGTGGCCTTCTCGTGCTTGCCTTTGATGACCAGGAAGCGGGGGCTTTCGGGGATCAGGAACAGGGCGAAGAAGAAGATGACCGCGGGGATCAGCTCGATCCAGAACATCCAGCGCCAGGTGGTGAAGCCCAGCCAGAACTCGGCGGTCGATCCGCCCGCTGTGTTGGCCAGCAGGTAGTTGGCCAGGAACGAGAAGAAGAGGCCGGAGATGATGGCGATCTGCTGGATCGTGGTCAGGCGGCCGCGCATGTGCGCCGGAGCGATCTCGGAGATGTAGGCCGGAGCCATGACGCTGGCGGCGCCCACGGCCAGCCCCCCCAGAATGCGGTATATGACGAACTCGGTGGAGGTGCCCGCGATGCCTGAGCCCCAGGCGCTGACGATGAACAGCACCGCCGCAACGATCATCATGGTGCGACGGCCCCAGACGTCGGCCGCCCGGCCCGCGAAGGCCGCGCCGACCGCGCAGCCCAGCAGCATGGAGGCAACGTTGAAGCCGGTGCCCACCGCTTGGGAATCGAAGGCCTGGCGCAGGCCTTCCACGGTGCCGTTGATGACGCCGCTGTCGTAGCCGAACAGAAAGCCGCCGATCGTCGCCACCAGCACGGTGAGGATGACCAGCCCCATGTTCGTTCGCTCGAGTTCGGCCGAGGGCGGAGCCCCCGCCTGATTCAGATCCGTCATGCCTCAATCCTCCCGATGGGGTTCTCCCGACCCCGGTTGAGACGCCCGGCTATCGCCAGCCTGCGTCCACGAAATACTCATGCCCGGTGATCGCGCGGGCGTCTTCCGAAGACAGGAACAGGGCCATGGCGGCGATGTCCCTGGGTTCGATCCTCAGCGTCAGGCACTGGGCCGCCACGATCTCGGCCTCGCCTTCCGGCGTGTACCATTTCATCTGGCGTTCGGTCTTCACATTGCCGGGCACGATGCAGGCGACGCGCACGCCGTCCGCCCCCCATTCGCGGGCCAGGGCGCGGGTCATGCCCTCGATGGCCGCCTTGGCTGTCTCGTAGAGCGACAGGTCCGGCAGACCCAGATGCCAGGAGATGGAGCCCAGGTTCAGGATCACGCCCCTGCCCCGTCGGCGCATGGCCGGGGCAACCGCCTGGGCGGCGAAGAACTGGTGGCGCAGGTTCACCGCCATGCGCTCGTCCCAGTAGACGGGCGTGACGGCCTCGGCCTGGTGACGATCGTCATTGGCGGCGTTGTTGATGAGCACGTCCACCTCGCCGTGCTCCGCCTCGATACGGGCGAAACAGGTCTTCAGCGCGTCGAGATCGGTCAGGTCGCAGGGCAGGAAAACCGGTGCGGGAGCCTGTTTCGCAAGGCGCGCCTCCAGCGCGCGGGACGGCGCCTCGGCGATGTCCAGAAACACGACGCGCGCGCCCTGCCGGACATAGGCCTCGGTCATGCCTTCGCCGATGCCCGAACCGCCGCCGGTGATCACAACCAGCCGGTCCTTGAGAGAGGGATAGATGGCTTCGCTCACCGCGCGCCTCCAAGCAGGCCGCGAGAGGCCAGATTACGCATCAGTCCGGAGACCCCCAGGGTCCAGGGCGGGGCCTGGTCACAGGTGGTCACCTTGTTGTCCAGAACCCCCAAGCGGGGCGAGGACACCCGAACCCGATCGCCCGGCTTGTGGGTGAAGCCGCCGCCGGGCGCATCGCGATCCTCGATGGGGGCGAACATGGTGCCCAGATAGAGGATGAGGCCGTCGGGGTACTGGTGGTGCCTGCCGATGGTCTGACCGACCAGATCCACCGGATCGCGGCTGATCAGGCTCATGGAGCTTTCGCCCTTCATGACGAAGCCGTCCTCGCCGACCACCTCCAGCGAAATGGTGGCCTGACGCAGGTCGTCCAGGGTGAAGGCGTCGTCGAACAGGCGGATGAACGGGCCCAGCGCCGCCGAGGCGTTGTTGTCCTTGGCCTTGCCCAACAGCAGGGCCGAACGTCCCTCGATATCGCGCAGGTTGACGTCGTTGCCCAGGGTCGCGCCGAGGATGCGGCCGGTGGCATCGCAGACCACCGCCACCTCGGGCTCGGGGTTGTTCCAGGCGGAGTCCGAGCGCACGCCCACATAGTCGCCCCAGCCCACCGAGGACAGGATCGGGGCCTTGGTGAAGATCTCTGCGTCCGGGCCGATGGCGACCTCCAGATACTGGGACCACAGGCCGTCGGCGATCAGGGCGGTCTTGAGGGCGGCGGCCTGCTCCGAGCCAGGCTTAACGGCCGACAGGTCGGCGCCCACCTTGTCCTTCAGCGCCTTGCGGATTTCGTCGGCGGCGGCGGCGTCGCCCCGGGCGCGCTCCTCGATCACCCGCTCCACGGCCGAGACGGCGAAGGTGACACCCGACGCCTTGACGCATTGCAGGTCCACCGGCGACAGCAGTTTGATCGCGCCGGGCGAGGGCTCGTCCCAGACCGTGGCGAAATCCATGTCGGCCAAGGCGCCGAGATCGCCGCCTTCGAAGGCGGCGAGGTCATCGGCGCGGGCCAGCGCGTCGGCGCAGGTGGGGGCGAAACCGGAGATGTCCTGAACCCGGCCCTTGCGGACGCGGATGGGCGTCGGGCCTTCGGGCAGTTCGATCCGTCCGATCAGGGTCGCGGCGTCCCAATCCGCCGCAAGGCATTCAACAATACTGGTCATTTCCCCCGCCGTCGCGTGAGGTGGGCGAGCCCACCGGCGCGGTCGTTTCTGTTAGCGGTAACATCAAAGGGCTGACCGCCGGTGTCAAGAGCCATCACGCGGCGGCCCGATCAGGCGGTCAGGCGGCGGTCGGCGCGGGTCCGCAGGAGTCACGCACGACCAGGGTGTGCAGCACCAGCCGGTCGACAGGCGCGTCGCCGCGCGCCTGTCCCCGCCCCCGGATGTCCTCGCTGAGGATGCGCACGGCGGCCTCGGCCATCTCGGCCACCGGCTGGCGCACGGTGGTCAGCTCGGGCCAGACGGCGGTGGCGATGGAGGTGTCGTCGAAGCCGACCACGGTCAGCTCGCCCGGCACGTCCAGCCCCTTGCGGTGGGCGGCGGTCAGGACGCCCGCGGCCATGTCATCGTTGGAGGCGAAGATCGCCGTCGGGGGCCGTCGCGCCGACAGCAGGCGCTCGGCGGCCTCGAGGCCCGAGCGATAGGTGAACTCGCCCGCCTCGATCAGGGCCGTGGCGGCGGGGTCGGCGGCGCGCATCTCGGTCTCGAAGCCCAGCAGGCGCTCGGCGCTGGCGGTCTGGTTGGGCGCGCCCTTGATGAAGCCGATGCGGCGGTGGCCCAGCTCCAGCAGGTGCCGGGTCATCTCGGCGGCGGCGGCGAAGTCGTCGATGCGCACGGCGCTGGCGTCCGAGCGGAAGCGCCCGGCAGCCACAGCCACCACGGCCACGTCGCCGTCCTTCAGCTCCGACAGGGCAGCGTAGGATTCCCCGTGGGGCGGCGGCAGGATCACGCCCGAGGCCCCGCCCGCGATCAGGCGGCCCACGGCGGCGCGCTCGCTGTCGGGGTTGGGGTCGCACTTCTCGATCAGCAGCAGGGCGCCGGTCTTCTGGGCGCCGTCCAGGGCCCCGACCAGGAACTCGCTGAGATAGCCGGCCGACGGGTTGGAGTAGAGCAGGCCGATGCGTCCGCCGCCCTGACGAGCCAGGCTTCGCGCCGCCGCATTCGGCGCATAGCCCAGAGCGTCCACCGCCTTCTGGACCTTCTCGCGGGTGGCGTCCTTGACCCCGGGGGCCGCGTTCATGACCCGCGACACGGTCATGGGCGAGACCCCGGCGTGACGCGCCACGTCATGGATGGTGACGGCGCCCTTTCTGTCCTTGCGGGAGTCGGCCAAGCCTGCTCGCCCCTTCAAATCACGATGTCCCCTGATCGACCCTGGAACGGCTCAGGTCAACGGTCCGAAGGGAACGACACGGTTGGCGGAATCGTGGCCGATGTCGGCCCGGCCCAGATAGGGAATGCCCGACCGGTCGCACCAGTAGCGCACGATCTGCTCCGAGGTCAGGCCGAAGTCCGGGTCGTTGGGGGTGACGTCGCTGATCCGGCCCAGGCGGATGCCCGCGACGCGGCGGATCGCGGGCTGGCCGGTGATGTGGAACATGGCCCGGTCGGTGCGGTAGTCCGCCTCGCCCACCTCCTCCAGCATCAGGACGTGGCCGGTCAGGTCCGGCTCCAGCGCCGTGCCCAGAAGCTGGCTGAGGATGGTGATGTTGAACGCGGCCGTGGGCGCGCCGCCGCTCAGGACGCCGGGCTCCAGCGCCGCCTTGTCGCGCCGCACCAGCCAGTCGAGGGCGCGGGCGAAGGCGATCTTGCCGTCGGAGCGGCGCAGGTCCTGCACCATCGGCCCGTGGAACACCTGCTCGAACCCCAGCCGGTATAGCCCGGCCAGGATCGATCCGGCGTCGGAATAGCCCATGTATGTCTTCTTGCGCGCGTGCGCGCTGACCCCCGCCATCACCGCCTCGGCGATGCGGCAGGAGCCATAGCCGCCCCGGGCGAACCACAGGGCGTCGTGGGTCGGGTCGTTGGCGATCTCCAGAAAAGCCTTCGCCCGGCTGGCGTCGTCGCCCGCGAAATGGCCGTGCTTGCCGAAGGACGCGGGGTGGAACTTCAGTTCGACCGAGCCCTCGGGATGCAGCGCGCGCACCATCGCCTGCGCCTGCTCGGCGGTCTCCCGATCGAAGCGCGAGCTGGCGGCCACGACGCCGATGCGGAAGGGCTTGTCGGGGCTGGCCATATTCTGTCGCGCAATCCTCTGGCGGACCCGCCGGTCCATGCTAGTCAGGCGCTTCAAGCCTTCGGGGTTCGCGGCGCATGAATCAAGACCAGTCCTATTTCTTCTGCGGCGTCGGCGGCTCGGGCATGCTGCCGCTGGCCCTGATCGTGAAGGCGCGCGGGGCCGCTGTGGAAGGCTCCGACCGGGCGCTGGACCAAGGCCGGACGCCGGAGAAATTCGACTGGTTGCGCGGCCAGGGCTTCACCCTTCACCCCCAGGACGGGTCGGGCGTGCGCGCCGGTCAGGTGGTGGTGGCCACCGGGGCGGTGGAGGACACCGTGCCCGACATCCGCGCCGCCAAGTCCGCGGGCGCCCGCATCCTGACCCGGCCCGAGCTGCTGTCGGAGCTGTTCAACGGGGCCGGGACCAGCGTCGGGGTGGCGGGCACCAGTGGCAAGTCCACCATCACCGGCATGATCGCCTGGATCCTGCACCGGGCCGGGCGCGAACCCACGGTCATGAACGGCGCGGTGATGAAGAATTTCGTCCGGCCCGACCAGCCCTTCGCCAGCGCCCTGATCGGCGGGCCGGACCTGTTCGTCAGCGAGGTGGACGAGTCCGACGGCTCCATCGCCCGCTACGAGCCCACTGTGGCCGTGATCTCCAACGTCTCGCTGGATCACAAGTCCATGGACGAGCTGCGCGCGCTGTTCGGCGGCTTCGCGGGCCGGGCGACGACGGCGGTGCTGAACCTGGACGACGCCGAGACCCCTGCCCTTGCGAAACAGGCCAGGGCGACGATCACCTTCGCGCTCGATCATCCCGAAGCCGATCTGCGCGCCGAGAACCTGGCCCCCACCGCTGCCGGCATGACCTTCCGCCTGATCGAGACCGACGGCGCGGCCCATGACGCGGCGCTGCGCGTACCGGGGGCGCACAATGTCGCCAATGCGCTGGCGGCCGTCGGCGCGGTCAAGGCGCTGGGCGTGTCGGTCGCTGACGCCGTGGCGGCGCTGGGCGACTTCTCCGGCATCCGCCGTCGTCTAGAGGTGGCCGGTCAGGCGGGGGGCGTGACCGTCATCGACGACTTCGCCCACAACCCGGACAAGATCACCGCCACCCTGAACACCCTGCACGCCTTTCCCGGCCGCCTGCTGATCCTGTTCCAGCCCCACGGTTTCGGCCCGCTGAAGCTGATGAAGGCCGAGTTCATCGACGTCTTCGCCCGACTGATGAACCCCGACGACGTGCTGCTGATGCCCGAGCCGGTCTATTACGGCGGCACCACGGACCGCAGCGTGGGGTCCGGCGACATCGCGGGCGGGGTGACGGCGGCGGGCCGCCATGCGGAGGCCCTGCCGGACCGGGCGGCCTGCGGCGAACGCCTGATCCAGGTGGCCCGCCCCGGCGACCGCATTCTGGTCATGGGCGCCCGGGACGACACCCTGTCCGAGTTCGCCGCCGACCTGCTGAAACGGCTCGACGCCGGGGTTTGAGGGAACGCCCGCACGTTCCATCTGTTCGACAGGTCTCTTTCACATCCAGCCTTCCCGCCGGAGCCCGTCATCTTTCAATCCGACGTCCCGCCCGCCCCGCCCGTCACCCTTGACGAGATCGTGGTCACCGCCGCGCGCCTGCCGCCCGCCGCGGGCGACGCCGCCTTTGCGGTGATCCGGCTGAGCCAGGACGATCTGGAGGCGAGCCAGCGGGTGGACGAGGCCCTGACCGGCGTGCCCGCCGTGTCGCTGTTCCGCCGCACATCCAGCCTGTCCGCCAACCCCACCACCCAGGGCATATCCCTGCGGTCCATCGCGCCGTCGGGGGCGGGCCGCACGCTCGTGACCCTGGATGGCGTGCCGCTGAACGATCCGTTCGGGGGCTGGGTGATCTGGTCGCAGCTGGCGCCGGAATCCCTCGGCAGTCTGGACATCGTGCGCGGCTCGGGCGCAGGCCCCTACGGCGCCGGCGCCCTGACCGGGGTGATCGTGCTGCGCGAGCGCGAGGCCGGCGGCGTGCTGGACGCCTCGCTGGCCGAGCGCGGCGGCGCGCGCCTGTCCGGTTCGGGATCGCGCGGCTTCGGGCGGCTCACCCTGACCGCTTCCGGTCTTTACGAGCACAGCGACGGCTATGTGCCGGTGCGCGGCTCGGAACAGGGCGCGGCGGATACGCCCACGGATCTGGAAAGCCTGGGCGGCGCCCTGCGCGCCGACTGGGCCGCCACCGACGACATCGCCGTCTCCGCCCGCGTCGGCGCCTGGGAGGACGAGCGCGGCGCCGGGCTGGATGGGGCGCGGGCGGTCTCCAGCGGCCAGATCTACAGCCTGACGGCGGCGCGGCAGCCCACCGCCGACCGGCTGGGCTGGCGGGCGCAGGTGTGGCGCCATGACAGCGATCTCGCCAACACCTTCGTGGCGGTGAATCCGGACCGGTCCGGCACGACGCTCTCCAACAACCAGTACGCCACACCGGCCACCGGGCTGGGCGCCAATCTGGCCCTGCGCCGCGCCACCGACCGCTGGGGCGGATCGCTGGAATGGGAGGTGGGCGCCGACGTCCGCACCACCGAGGGCGAGGCACGCGAGGTGAACGCGTTCGGCCGCCAGCGGATCGCGGGGGGCGAGACGCTGATCGCGGGCGCCTATGCCGAGGGCTCCTGGACGGGCGGGCCGTGGCTGGTCGCCGGGGGCCTGCGCGCCGACCGGTGGAGCAACGAAAAAGGCCGCCGACTGGAAACCAACACGGTGACGGATGTGGTGTTGCTGGACCAGCGCTCGCCCGACCGCGACGGCGAGGTGGTCAGCGCCCGTCTGGCGACGCGGCGCGATCTGGGCGGCGGCTGGGCGGCGCGGGCGGCGGCCTACACCGGCTTCCGGCCCGCAACCCTGAATGAACTGCACCGGCCCTTCCGCGTCGGCAACGACATCACCGAGGCCAACCCCGAGCTGGAGCCCGAAGTGCTGCGCGGCATCGAGGCGGGTCTGGCGTGGAGCGGCGGCGCGGTCGATCTGACGGCCACGGTGTTCCACAACGAGATCGA
Organism: Brevundimonas sp.; assembly: GCF_046293315.1. Taxonomy (GTDB): domain Bacteria; phylum Pseudomonadota; class Alphaproteobacteria; order Caulobacterales; family Caulobacteraceae; genus Brevundimonas. The sequence goes on along the minus strand of NZ_JBKBPF010000001.1, from coordinate 90,758 downwards.
GGACGCCATCGTCAACGTCACCATCGGCGAGGGCCCCGGGACTTTCCCCGTGGCCGGGTTCGTGCCTGCGGGCGGCGTGCTGCGCGAGCGCCGCAACTCCGGGACCGTGGAGGCCACGGGCGTCGAGGTGGAGGCGCGCTGGCGGCTCGAGACCGTGACCCTGTCCGGCGCCCTGTCGGCCACCGACGCCCGCATGGACGGCGGGACCGACGCGCCCCAGCTGACCGGGCTCCGTCCCGCCCAGGCGCCCATCTGGAGCGCCACCGCCGGGATCGACTGGCGCGCCACCGAGCGCCTCGGCCTGTCGGCCCGCGCCCGCTACGAGAGCCGCCGCTTTGACGACGACCTGAACAGCCGCGCGCTGGATCCCGCCCTGGTGCTGGACGCCCGGGCGGAATGGCGGGCGAACACGCGCACCGTTCTGTACCTGGCCGCCGACAACCTGTTCGACGAGGATGTGCAGGTCGCCCGCACCGGCGACGACGTGCCCGGCTATGGTCCGCCGCGCACCCTGCGCGCGGGGCTGCGCCTCACCTACTGACGCCGCTGGAGTGAAATCTTGCGCCGCGGGCTCCCGGAAACCGGTGTCAGCGCATAAACTGATGTTTCAATCCGGATTGGTCCGGTTGGCGCGGGCGCGGAAATCCCCCAAGACGGATCCATCCACGCAACTGGGGAAGGTGAGGCGCGAATGCCGACGCTCGTTCTGTTCGGCGGAGGCGGCGATCTGGCGCTGCGCATGCTGCTGCCGTCGCTGTACTTCCTTGAGCACGATGATCTCCTGCCCGAGGGGCTGAAGGTCGTCGCCGCCGCGCGCAGCGAGGAAAGTCGCGACGCCTATCTGGCCAGCGTACGCGAATGGGTCCAGCCCCGCGCCGAAAGCGACGGCCAGTGGAGCGTCAAGGCCTTCGATCGGTTGGCGAAGCGGATCGACTACCTGGCCATGGACGCCACCGATCCCGACAGCCTGACCGCGCTCAAGGAAAAGGCGGGGACCGAGGACATAACCTACTTCCTGGCCGTGTCGCCGTCGCTGTACGCCCCCATCGTCAATGCGCTGAAGGCCATCGACATGACCGGGCCCACGACCCGCATCGTGCTGGAAAAGCCCGTCGGGCGCGACCTGAAGACCTTCCGCGAGATCGACCAGTCGGTGGCCGCCGCCTTCACCGAGGACCAGGTGTTCCGCATCGACCACTATCTGGGCAAGGAGACGGTCCAGAACCTGATGGCGCTGCGCTTCGCCAACGTCATCTTCGAGCCCCTGTGGAACAACCTGTCCATCGACCACGTGCAGATCACCGTGGGCGAGACCACCGGCGTGGGCGACCGCTGGCCCTATTATGACGAGTACGGCGCCCTGCGCGACATGCTGCAGAACCACATGCTGCAGCTGCTGTGTCTGGTGGCCATGGAGCCGCCGTCGGACATGGACCCGGACTCGGTGCGCAACGAGAAGGTCAAGGTGCTGCGGTCCCTGCGCCCCATCACCAAGGCGGCGGCCAGGAAGGTCACCGTGCGCGGCCAGTACACGCCCGGGACCGTCGAGGACCAGGCAGTCAAGGGCTATGAGCAGGAGCGCGGTCAGGCGTCGGACACCGACACCTTCGTCGCCCTGCGCGCCGACATCGACAACTGGCGCTGGGCCGGGGTGCCGTTCTTCATGCGCACCGGCAAGCGCATGCCCGACAAGCGGACCGAGATCGTCATCCAGTTCAAGCCGGTCCCCCACTCCATCTTTGACGGCGACGGGCGCGGCGACATCGTCGCCAACCGCATGGTCATCGCCCTGCAGCCGGATGAGGACGTGTCCCTCTCGGTGATGAACAAGGCGCCGGGGCTGGACGCCAAGATGCGGCTGCAGCCGATCCGCATGTCGCTGTCGTGGGGCATGGAGGGGGCCAACGCCCGCCCGCCGCGCCGCCGCATCGCCTATGAGCGGCTGCTGATGGACGCCCTGAACGGCGATTCCACCCTGTTCGTGCGCCGCGACGAGGCGGAAAAGGCGTGGGAGTGGGTCGACGGCGTCTCGGCCGCCTGGCGCGCCGCCGAGATCAAGCCCGAGACCTATGAGGCGGGAACCTGGGGGCCCTCAGGCGCCTTCGATCTGATGAGCCGAAACGGACGGGCGTGGAATGAGTAGGATGCAGGAGCATGAATCCCTCTCCCTGTGGGAGAGGGCTGCGCGCACGGATGCGAACGCATCCGTCCTTCGCGCGCAGGGTGAGGGTTCGGTTGTTGTTCCTTCGCGCACCCGCCCCTCATCCCCCGCGCGAGTACCTTCGCGCTACGCGCTACGGTGCGCGGGTTCCCCCTTCTCCCAATGGGAGAAGGCCGCATGACCGTCACCATCGAAGTTTTTTCCTCCGCCGACGACTGGTCGGAAGCCTGCGCCGAACGCCTGGCCAGTGCGCTGAGTGAAGGTCTGTCGACAAACAACAAGGCCCTGTTCGCCGGGGCGGGCGGATCGACGCCGTCGCCAATCTATCAGCGTCTGGCCCAGGCCGATCTGGACTGGTCGAAGGTGGCCGTCACCCTGGTGGACGAACGGCATGTGCCGGAAAGCTCGCCGGACTCCAACGCCCGGCTGATGCGCGAGACCCTGCTGACCGGCCCGGCCGCCGCCGCGCGCTTCATCCCCTTACACCACGCCGCGGCCACCGTGGACCGGGCCGCGGCCCTGGCCGCCCGCGCGCTGGAGGCCGAGGGGCCGCTGGACGCCGTGCTGCTGGGCATGGGCGAGGACGGGCACATCTGCTCCATGTTCCCGGGCAGCCCGACCCTGAAGACCCTGCTGACCACGGCGCTGGAGCCCGCGGTCTTCGGCGTGCCGCCCGGGCGCGACGGCATGGCCCCGCCGCAGGAGCGGATCAGCCTGAACATCCCGTACCTGGCCCGCGCCCGCCGCGTGGTGCTGGCCCTGACCGGCGCGAAGAAGCGCGCGGTGTTCGAGGCCGAGGCGACGGGCGATCCCGCCGTCCAGCCCATCGCCGCCCTGATCGCGAGCGGCGCCCCTCTCGAGGTCCTCTGGACAGAGTAAGCTGATGCCCCCGAATCCTGTGCCCCTGAACCCCGTCACCGCCGCCGTCACCCAGCGGATCATCGACCGCAGCCGCGAGACCCGCGCGGACTATCTGCGCCGCATGGACTGGGCCGCCGGGAACACCCCCGGCCGGGCCAAGCTGTCCTGCGCCAACTGGGCCCACGCCTTCGCCGGCGCCCCGGTCAAGGACAAGCTCAACGCCATGTCGGGCAGCCAGCCCAATGTGGGCATCGTCACCGCCTACAACGACATGCTGTCGGCCCACCAGCCGTTCGAGCGCTTCCCCGACATCGTGCGCGAGGCGGCGCGCGCGGCCAACGCCACGGCCCAGGTGGCGGGCGGCGTCCCGGCCATGTGCGACGGCGTCACCCAAGGGCGCCCCGGCATGGAGCTGTCCCTGTTCAGCCGCGACGTCATCGCCATGTCCACCGGCGTGGCCCTGACCCACGACGCCTTCGACGCCGCCCTTTGTCTGGGCGTCTGCGACAAGATCGTGCCGGGCCTGTTCATGGGCGCGCTGGCGTTCGGCCATCTGCCCGTGGTGTTCGCCCCCGCCGGACCCATGCCGTCCGGCATTCCCAACGCCGAGAAGGCCCGCGTCCGGGCGCTGTATGCGCAGGGGAAGGTGGAGCGTCAGACGCTGCTTGAGAGCGAGATCGGCAGCTACCATTCGCCGGGCACCTGCACCTTCTACGGCACCGCCAACTCCAACCAGATGATGATGGAGCTGATGGGGCTGCACCTGCCGTCGACCGCCTTCGTGCACCCGGAGACAGGCCTGCGCGACGCCCTGACGGCGGCGGCGGCGACGCGGGCGGTGGAACTGGCGCGCGAGGGCCGGAGCCGCATGGCCGACGTCATCGACGAGAAGGCCATCGTCAACGGCATCGTCGCCCTGCTGGCCACCGGCGGCTCCACCAACCACGCCATCCATCTGGTGGCCATGGCGCGCGCGGCGGGGGTGCTGATCAACTGGACCGACATGGACGAGCTCTCGTCGGTCACGCCCCTGCTGGCGCGTGTCTATCCCAACGGCTCGGCCGACGTGAACGCGTTCCAGGCGGCGGGCGGGGTGGCCTTCGTCACCCGCGAGCTGGCCCGGGCAGGATATCTGCACAGCGATGTGACCACCATCATGGGCCGGGGCATCGAGGCCTATTTCCAGGAGCCCATGCTGGAGGACGGCGTGCTGGTCTGGAAGGACGGGGTGAGCGAGACGCTGGATCCGGAAATCCTGCGCCCGGCCTCGGACCCGTTCCAGAAGGACGGCGGCCTGCGGCTGGTCAAGGGCGCGCTGGGCCGGGCGGTGATCAAGGTCTCGGCGGTCAAGCCGGAGAACCGGATCGTCGAGGCCCCCGCCGCCGTGTTCGACAGCCAGGAGGACGTGCTGGAGGCGTTCAAGGCCGGGCAGCTGGACCGCGACGTGATCGTGGTGCTGCGGTTCCAGGGGCCCAAGGCCAACGGCATGCCCGAGCTGCACAGCCTGTCGCCTGCCCTGTCGGTGATCCAGGACCGCGGGTTCAAGGTGGCGCTGGTCACCGACGGCCGCATGTCCGGCGCCTCGGGCAAGACCCCCGCCGCCATCCACCTGAGCCCCGAGGCGCTGGACGGCGGCGCTTTGGCCAAGGTGCGCGACGGCGACGTCATCCGGCTGGACGCCGAGAGCGGGGTCTTAACCGTGGTGGGGGCCGACGGCTTCGAGGACCGCCCCCTCGCCCCGCGGCCGCAGGCCTATGCCGAGGGTTCGGCCTGGGGCTACGGCCGCGAGCTGTTCGCTGCGTTCCGCCATGTGGTGGGGGCGGCGGAGGACGGCGCCTCGGTCTGTTTCGACTTCGCCACCGGCGGGCCCGCGCGTGAAGATACCCCGCCCGATCCCAACCTCGTTGACCGCACGGTGGACGCCTGATGATTCCGTCCAATCCGGCCCGCACCGATGACCGCACCCTGCTGGTTGGCGACGTGGGCGGCACCAACGCCCGCTTCGCCATCGCCCGCTGGAGCGACGGCCGCCCGGTGCTGGAGCACCACGAGAGCGTTCTCGGGGCCGACTATCCGACCTTCCTCGAGGGCGTGCGGGCCTTCATCGACGGCTGCGAGGTCAAGCCGACCGGCGGCGTTATCGCGGTGGCGGGTCCCGTCACCGACGGCGCCATCGACCTGACCAACTCGCCCTGGCAGGTGTCGGAGGCCGAACTGGCGACCCTGGGCCTGAACCCCGTCCGCCTGATCAATGATTTCGAGGCCCTGGCCTGGGGCGCGCCCATCGTGCCGGGCGACTGTCTGGAACGCCTCGGCGGGCCCGAACAGGGCGACGCCCATTCGGCCATCGCGGTGCTCGGCCCCGGCACAGGCTTCGGCGTGGCCGGACTGGCGCGGGACATCCACGGCAATGAAATGGCCCTGCCGTCCGAGGGCGGCCACGCCTGTTTCGCCCCGGGCGACCCGGTCGAGGACGAGATCCTGCGCATCCTGCGTCGCCGCTACGACCGGGTCTCCATCGAGCGCCTGATCTGCGGGCCGGGCCTGCTGAACATGCACCGGGCCCTGGCCGAGATCGACGGGCGCGAGAGCCACATCGACGATCCCGCCGAGATCACCCGCGCGGCGCTGGAGGATCCGAACAGCGCGTGCGGCGCCACCCTGGCCCGGTTCTGCGCCATTCTGGGGGCGGCGGCCGGGGACATCGCCCTGACCATGGGCTCGCGCGGCGGGGTCTATATCGCCGGCGGCATCGCCCCGCGCATCCTGCCCTTCCTGAAGGCCAGCCCCTTCCGCCAGCGCTTCGAGCGCAAGGGCCGGTTCAAGGACTACATGGCCGACATCCCCACCTGGGTGATCACCCACAGGCACGCCGCCCTGCTGGGCGCCGCACGGGTCGCCTTCGCCGAGGAATGACAGCCCTTTTCCCGCCCGCGCATTGCTCTATGTGTCGGGCATGGCCGTTTCCGACAGTCCGACCGAAGTCTTCAAGCGCGCGATCGCGCACGCCGCCCGGGCGTTGGCGGAACAGCCCGATCTTGAGGTCCTGTTCGGGACCGACGGACCCAGGGTGGTCGGCCAGACCCTGACCCTGCCCACGCCGCCGCGCGACCCCGGCGGCCCGGAGGCCCAGACCCTGCGCGGCCAGGCCGATCGCATGGCCCTGCGTCTGGCCAACCACGACGAGAGGCTGAACGCCCGTCTGCGCCCCGCCGACGCCTCGGCCGCCGAGGTGTTCGACGCGGTGGAGCAGACCCGTGTCGAGGCGGTGGGCTCGGCCGCGCTGAAGGGCGTGCGCGACAACATGAACGCGGCCCTTGTGTCGCGCCTGCACCGAATGGGGGCGGCCGCCGCCACCGAGGCCCAGCGCGTCCCCGTGGCCGAGGCCGTGGGCCTGCTGGTGCGCGAGCGACTGACGGGCGAACCCGCGCCGGACGGGCTCAAGCCCATGGTGGATCTGGTGCGCGCTGATCTTGAGGCGCGGGCGGGGGCCCATCTGGATGCCCTGACCAGCCTGGCGGGAGATCAGGCGGCGTTCGGAACAGCCCTGAAGGACGTGCTGCGCGCGCTGGATCTGGATCCCGGCGACGGCCGTGGCGAGGACGCCTCGGACGACCCCGGCGAGGAGGAGCCCGATCCGCAGGAGCCGGACGCCGCCGACGATCAGGACGAGGACGAGGCCGGCGGCGAGGGCGGCCAGTCCATGGAAGGCTCGGCCGACGACGCCGGGGCCGACGAAGAGCGCGAGACCCGGCCCGAGGGCGGGCGCGCGGACGGCGAGGCCGAGCCCGGCGATGGCGAGCCCGAACTGTCCGAGGGCGACCAGCCCCAGCGCCGCGCCAACGCCGACGACGGCCGGCCCACCGACGGCTACCGCGCTTTCACTACCGCCTTCGACGAGACCATCGGAGCGGAAGAACTGTGCGATCCCAGTGAGTTGTTGCGGCTGCGGTCGCTGCTGGACCAGCAGCTGGTGCAGCTCTCCAGCATCGTGGCGCGGCTGGCCAACCGGCTGCAGCGCCGCCTGCTGGCCCAGCAGAACCGCTCGTGGATGTTCGATCTCGAGGAAGGGATGCTGGACACCGCCCGCCTGACCCGGGTGATCACCGACCCCACCGCCCCGCTCAGCTTCAAGCAGGAGAGCGAGAGCCCCTTCCGCGACACGGTGGTGACCCTGCTGCTGGACAACTCAGGCTCCATGCGCGGGCGGCCGATCATGGTGGCGGCGGTGTGCGCCGACATCCTCGCGCGCACGCTGGAGCGGTGCGGCGTCAAGGTGGAGGTGCTGGGCTTCACCACCCGCGCCTGGAAGGGCGGTCAGTCGCGCGAGGCGTGGATCAGCGCGGGCAAGCCGCCCGAGCCGGGCCGCCTGAACGACCTGCGCCACATCATCTACAAGGCCGCCGACGCGCCCTGGCGCCGGTCCAAGAAGAACCTGGGCCTGATGATGCGCGAGGGCCTGCTGAAGGAGAACATCGACGGCGAGGCCCTGCTGTGGGCCCACGACCGCCTGCTGGCGCGCAGCGAGGCCCGGCGCATCCTGATGGTCATCTCCGACGGCAGCCCGGTGGACGACTCGACCCAGTCGGCCAATGCGTCCCTGTATCTGGACAAGCACCTGCGCGGGGTGATCGGCTGGATCGAGGAGCGGTCGCCGGTGGAGCTTCTGGCCATCGGCATCGGCCACGACGTGACCCGCTGGTACCGCAAGGCCCTGACCATCACCGACGTGGAGCAGCTGGGCGGCGCCATGACCGAGAAGCTGGCCGAGCTGTTCGAGGCCGAGGCCAGACCGGCCCCGCAGCGCCGCCGCCGCGCGGCCTGATTTCGGACTCTGGCGCCGGGAAAAAGACTGTCCGAATTGTCCGAATTGTCCGAAATCGGGGCGAGCGCTCCACAGTCAGCTGTTGTTTTGTCTGTCTTTTCCCCTCGATGACGGGCGTTCGGCAATTCGGACTGTCTGAATTCCGCCAGGCCTGCGGATGTCCCACCGCCAAACCCGACCGGTGAGTATGCGGGCGCCCCGAACGCGGCGGCGGAAAAAGCCTCCAAAGTCGTCAGGGCCCTTGCAGGGGCGGCGGTTCGGGCCGTGAAACCGGCGGACAAACGGGCGAGTCTGACCCGTCCCGCCCTCCCAAAGACAAAACCGGCCGGGAGGTCGCCCTCCCGGCCGGCTTCAGTCACTCAAAGGCGGCTGTGGATCAGTAGCGAACCCGCAGCGTCACGCCCCAGGTCCGGGGCGCGCCCAGGAAGGCGTTATAGGTCAGGGTGTCGGCCGCCGGGTTGTAGTAGGTGCCGGCGTACGGGCCCGAGGCCGTGGGCGTGGCCTGGAAGGCCGAACCCTGCAGCGGGCCGTTGAACACAACCTGGTTGTACTCTTCGTCCGTCAGGTTCTGACCCCAGATCTCCAGGGTCCAGCGGTCATCCTCGGAGCCGATGCCGATGCGGCCGTTCACCAGGGTCATGGCGTCGTTCATCTTCAGCGGCAGCAGGTCCGAGCCGGTGTTGTATTCCGACGTGTACTTGGCCGAGAGGTTGAACAGGCCACGCAGGCCGCCGCCCAGCGAGCGGTCGTAGTTGACGCCCGCCGTGACCGACCATTCCGGCGCAAACGACATCTGGGCGCCCGGCAGCAGGCTCAGGGCCGGGAACCGCGACGGATCCGACAGATCGGCGGCGGTGAAGTCGCCGTACTCCGTCTGGGCGTAGGTCACGCCGCTCGTCAGGGTCAGACCCTCCACGGGGGTGAGCCACAGCAGATCGGCGTCGACACCGGTCGAGGTCAGCTCGGGGATCGACTCCACGATGAAGTTGATGCCCGCGAAGGTGTTCAGCTGGAAGTCCGAGTAGGTCTGGTGGAACCAGGTGGCGTTGAACAGCAGCCGGCGGTTCAGCAGGGTCGACTTGAAGCCCAGCTCCCAGCTGTCCACGGTTTCCGCCGGGAACGAGGTGTCATCGATGGGCAGGACGTCGCCCGGGCGCGCCGGGTTCGGGCCGGTGGACCGCTCCAGGTTAAAGCCGCCCGCCTTGTAGCCGCGCGCGTACGAGCCATACACCATGAGCTCGGGGCTGAAGCGGTACTGGGCCGCGAACCGTCCGGAGATGTCGTCGTCGTCCAGGGTCTGCGTGTAGGCCCGGCCGTCGAAATCGGGGTTCAGCTGGTTGATGCACAGCGCGCCGCCCAGAAGCGCCGGGGGAGCGAAGGGGTTCGCCCGCACGGCGGTGCAGACCGCGTCACTGCCGCCGACGTTGTCCTGCAGCGTATGCATGACCTTCTCTTCGCGCGTGTAGCGAAGGCCCAGGGTGAACTCCAGCGCGTCGGTGGCGCGCCAGGTGTTGTTGGTGAAGAAGGCGATGGAGTCCGAGGACTGGCTGTAGCGGTCGATGTAGCCGGAGCCGGCCGGGACGGTCGGGCCGAAGCTGGGCACGAAGCCCGGGAACGGCGCGATGGCGCCGGTGCAGACCAGGAAGGTGGTCGTCTGGGCGGTGATGCACGGCAGGGCATTGGGATCCGCCGCGCCCAGCTGGGACGTGATCAGGGTCGAGAAGAACGGCGTGAAGGCCGCGCCGAAGATGAAGCTGTCCTGACGGCGCAGTTGCTCCTCGGCGTAGAACATGCCGACCAGCCAGTCGAAGCTTTCGCTGGAACCGGCCAGGCGCAGTTCCTGGCTCCACTGGTCCATGCTGAAGCCGAAGTCGCCGTTCGGCTCACGGTAGAACAGGTCCGCGCCCGAGAAGTCGATATCCGAACCGTTGACCGAGTCCCAGCCGCGGACGGCCGTGATCGAGGTCAGGGTCGAGCCACCGAAGAGGGCGGTGTCCACGTTCACTTCAGCCGACAGCCCCCAGTCCTCGACCTGCTGGTCGGTGGGACGGTTGGCGTTGACGGAACGGGTGAACTCGTTCGGCGCGAAGCCGGGTTGCGGGCCCACCACGCCGTTGCCGCCAGGGGCCAGGGCGTTGATGATCGCGCCGGTCGGGCCGGTGCGCACCTGGGTGGCGACGCAGCAGTATTCATCCCGCTTGGTGTAGTCGGCGATCAGCCGGATCGAGGCCTCATCGCTGGGCAGGATCAGAAGCTGGCCGCGAACGGTCCAGAAATCCTGGTTCTGGTCGTCCGTGGCGGTGCGGGGGCCGCTGGTCGGGTTGACGTCATAGTAGCCGTCGCGCTCGCGCGCCGCCACATACAGGCGTCCGGCGATGTTTTCGCTCACCGGTCCGGTGACCGACGCGGCCGCGCCCCAGGCGCCGAAATTCCCGCCGGTCAGTTCGGCGTCGAAGCCGGGCTGGAACGAAGGGGCCTCGGTGACGATGTTGATGACCCCGGCCGAGGTGTTCTTGCCGAACAGGGTGCCCTGGGGGCCCTTCAGCACCTCGATGCGGGACATCTGGCCCAGGTCGCCGAAGCCGACGCCGTTGCGGGGGCGATAGACGCCGTCGATGACGATGCCGACCGAGCTTTCCAGGCCGGGGTTGTCGCCCACGGTGCCGACGCCGCGGATACGGGCGGTGGTGATGGTCTCGGATGTGGTCGACGTCACGGTCAGACCGGGCGTCAGGATCGTCATGTCCTTGATGTCGCGGACACCCGCGTTTTGCAGAACTTCCTGCGACAGGGAGGTGACCACGATGGGCACATCCTGCAGGCTCTGCTCCCGCTTCTGGGCGGTGACGATGATCTCGTCGACGGAAGTCACCTCCTGGGCGGCGGCGCCGGTAGCGGCGACGGCCGTCAGAACGATGGCTGAAGCAGACGTGGTGAGAAATTTATTGAAGCGCATGGAGCAACCCCCGGCTCTTGAGGCCCGGCATCCGGTGTGGACGCCGCGGCGTTTCCTGGTCCCTGCGACCCCGCTTCTTCGTGGAAAACGGGGTTCGTCAGGCAACGACTAGTCCAAGGTCTGAATCGCGACAATAAGTCCGGTCGCAATTCCGCCGTGAAACCTGCCGGTGTGACGCGAAAGTGACAGAAAATCGTTACGCAAGGTCAATATTGGCAAGGGTTTCCGGCCTTTTCGCTGCTTGCGAGCGCGACCGCCCCTGCTGTTCGCGCCGCCGCCGCAGGTCCGAACATCGCCCCAGAATGACCGATCCGAGCGCGGCGGACGCCAGCGACCCGGTCAGGACCCCCAGCTTGACCTCGGCCTGGACCGGTGAATCCAGCGCCCCGGGAAAGGCCAGGACGCCGATGAACAGGCTCATGGTGAAGCCGACCCCGCACAGCAGAGAGACGCCGTAGATCTCGATCCAGGTGGCGTTGGAGGGCCGCTTGCCCAGGCGGGTCATTACGGTGAAGACCGTGGCGATCATCACCCCGGCCTGCTTGCCGAAAAACAGCCCTGCGGCGATCCCCAGGGCCACCGGCGACAGCAACCGGTCGATGGACAACCCCGCGAACGAGAAACCCGCCTTGGCGAAGGCGAACAGGGGCAACACCCCGAAGGCGACCCAGGGGTGCAAGACCTCCATGGCGCTTTTCAGCGGGCTGCGTCGTCCCTCGACCCGGGGATTGATGGGCACGATGCAGGCGAAGGCGACACCGGCCAGCGAGGTGCTGAGCTGGGCCTGAACCGAGAAGTACCAGACCCACAGGAAACCCAGGGTCCAGAGGGGAACGCCCAGCCGTCCCTGCCGGGCCAGCGCCCCCAGTCCGATCAGCCCGCCCAGCGCCCAGGCCAGGGGAACGGTCTCCACACCCTCGCTGAAAAAAGCGCCGATGATCAGGATGGCGCCCAGATCATCGACGATGGCCAGGGTCAGCAGGAAGATGCGCAGCGACGCCGGCAGGCCGCGCGCCACCAGGGCGAAGATGGCCACGGCGAAGGCGATGTCGGTGGCCACGGGGACAGCCCAACCCGAGGTGGGACCGCCGGTCCATTCGGCGATCTTCAGATAGACCACGGCCGGGGCGATCATGCCGCCCGCCGCCGCCAGGACCGGCGCGGCCAGCTTGCGGGCATCCGACAGCTCGCCCTTCAGGATCTCGTGCTTGATCTCCAGACCCACGATCAGGAAGAACAGGGCCATCAGCCCTTCCTTGATCCAGTCCGCGATGGTCAGACGCACGGTGAAATCGCCGATGCTGACCGGCAGATACGATTTCAGCGCCGCGAAGTACTCTCCCGCCAGGGGCGAATTCGCCACGACCAGCGCCGCCAGGGCCGCCAATCCCAGAACCGAGCCCGAGGTGGTCTCGGTCTTGAGAAAATCCAGCGTGATCCGCCGCGCCATGACCCCATCCCCCAATGGTTACCCGTGACGGAGCCTTGCGCCGCACCCCCCGTGCGCGCACCTAACCCCCCATGCCCGTTCTAGACGCCCACAGCCCCCGCCCCGCGTTCTTTCAACTGGGAGACGAGTTCGGCGACGCCGTCGAACCGGCCGACTTCCCTCAGCACATAACGCGGTTTCGTAACAATCGCGCGGCGATGACCGTGGGGCTGGATGGCCTGACTGAGGCCGAATGGACCGACGCCTTCGGCCGGTTCGCCCCCCTGTCCGGTCAGCCCGGGCCGGTGGCCATGCGCTATCACGGGCACCAGTTCCGCACTTACAATCCCGATCTGGGCGACGGGCGCGGCTTTCTGGCCGCCCAGATGCTGGAGGCCGGGACCGGCCGCCTGCTGGATCTGGCGACCAAGGGCTCGGGCCAGACGCCCTGGTCGCGCGGCGCCGACGGGCGACTGACCCTGAAGGGCGGGGTGCGCGAGGTGCTGGCGCCGCTGATGCTGGAGGCGCTGGGCGTCCCCACCAGTCGGCCGTTCAGCCTGATCGAGACGGGCGAGCAACTGACCCGCCACGACGAGCCCTCGCCTGCGCGCTCGGCGGTGCTGGTTCGTCTGGGCCACAGCCATGTGCGCTTCGGCACGTTCCAGCGGGCCGCTTATCTGGAGCGGCGCGACCAGATCGAGACCCTGATCGAGCATGTGCGGGCGCACTATCACCCGCAGGTGGCCGAGGGCGACGCGGCGGGCCTGCTGGCCGCCGTGGTGGAGGCATCGGCGAAGCTGACCGCCCGATGGATCGCCGCCGGCTTCGTGCACGGGGTGCTGAACACCGATAATCTGAACGTGACGGGCGAGAGCTTCGACTATGGCCCGTGGCGTTTCCTGCCGCACTACGAGCCCGGCTTCACGGCCGCCTATTTCGACCAGACCGGACTGTACGCCTTCGCGCGCCAGCCCGAGGCGGTGTTCTGGAACCTGACCCAGCTGGGCGGCGCCCTGCGCATGGTGGCGGACGCCGAACCCCTGACCGACGCCCTGAACGGCTTCGGCCCTGCCTATATCCGGCATCTGCGCGCGGCGTTCCTGATGCGGCTGGGCGTGAAGAGCCTGGGCGAGGCGGCGGATCAGCGGCTGGTGGACACCACACTGGCCCTGCTGCGCGAAGGCGGCGAGGCGCTGCGATGGGAGCCGCTGTTCTTCGACTGGTTCGCCGGCTTCGCCTCGTCCGAACGCGCCCTGCGCGGGCCGCGCCGGACGCTGTATCAGGGCGAGGCATTCGACGCCTTCCGCTTCGCCCTGTTCGAGCACGAGCCCGACCGGCCCGAGCGGCTGGAGCATCCGGCGTTCCGGGCCGACGAGCCCGAGGAACTGCTGATCGACGAGGTGGAGACCCTGTGGGCGGCCATCGCCGAGCACGACGACTGGGCGCCGTTCAACGCCAAGCTGGCGCGCATCGAGGCATGGCGTCAGGCGCTGGGCTTCTAAACGCCCCTCTCCCCTTGTGGGAGAGGGCTGCGCGCAGCGGGATGCGAAGCAGACCGCTCCTTCGCGCGCAGGGTGAGGGTGAAGCGGTGCAGGACGCCCGCGGTCCGTGATGCGGAACCATACCCCTCATCCGACCGCCTCCGGGGGCCACCTTCTCCCTCAAGGGGAGAAGGAAACTCAGTCGCCGACCAGGGCTGACCACCGCACCGGGTGCGCCTTCTTCCCCAGCGCAACGGCCAGCGGGGGGCGCGCGAACAGGCCAGAGAAGGCCGGGTCGCGCACATTCAGTCCGCCGGCGTAGGCGCCGAAGGCGGGCAGGATCAGGCGCTGGCCGTCGGTGACGAAGCATCGCCGCCGCACCGACCCGGCCGTCCCCTTCACCCGTGCGCAGGGGTGCAGGTGTCCTGCCGCCTCGCCGGGCGTGGGGCCGGGGCTGGGTTCGTGGCGCAGGACCAGTTTCGACAGGCCGATCTCCACCGCCGTCTCGCCTGCCAGATCGCCGGATCCGTCCGGGTCGTGGTTGCCGGTGATCCACAGCAGGGTGGTGCGCCGGGCCAGGCCGGCGATGCGCGCCCGGTCGTCCGGGGCGATACGGGTGGTGGCCGAGCCGTCATGCAGGGTGTCGCCCAGCAGCACGGTCACACGCGGGTCCAGCGCCTCGATCTCGGCCTGCAGCCGGTCCAGGGTCTCGCGGGTGTCGTAGGGGGGTAACATCTGGCCGCGGGCGGCGTAGGCCGAGCCCTTCTCGAGGTGCAGGTCCGCTACGACCAGCGCCCGCTCGCCCTCCAGCCACAGGGCGCCGGAGGGGCGCAGGACCACCTCGGCGTCATTGACCGCCATGACCGCCGAGCCGCACGCCCGCTGCTGAACCCGCCACACCGTCACGCCATCGCCTCCTCGATCAGGGCCGCCTGCTCCAGCATCATCTCCGCCGCCGAGGAGCCCGGCGCGCGCTCGCGACCGATCTCCATCATGGCGGGCACGGCGAAGGGCGAGACCCGCTCCAGCCGCTGGACCCGGATGCGGCCCCGGATGCGGGCCAGAAGCTCGCCCAGCCGCGCCACGTCCAGCAGGCCCCGCGCCGCGTCCGCCCGCGCGCACTGCAGCAACAGGTGCTCGGGATCGTGGCGGCGCAGGGTGTCGTAGATCAGGTCCGCCGAGAAGGTGACCTGACGGCCGTTCTTCTCGTGACCCGGCATGCGTCGCTCGATCAGGCCGGCGATCAGGGCGCAGTCCTTGAAGGTGCGCTTCATCATGAAGCTCTCGTCCAGCCAGCTTTCCAGATCGTCGCCCAGCATGTCCTGTTCGAACAGGGCGTCGAAATCCACCCCGTCCATGGACTTCACCGACCAGATGGCCAGCATGTAGTCGTTGGCCACATAGCCGATGGGGCCGACCCCCGCCCGGTCCAGCCGCCGGGTCAGCAGCATGGCCAGGGTCGAGTGGGCGATCCGCCCCTCGAACGGATAGGCCACCATGAAATGGCGATTGCCCCGCGCGAAGGTCTCGATCAGCAGGTCGTCGATGCCCGGCAGGCTGGAGTGGTCGCGCTGGGCCTCCAGCCACTCCTGCACATCGGCGGGCAGGACGGACCAGGCGGACGGGTCGCTCATCATCCGCCGCACCCGGCTGGCGAGGAAGGTGGACAGGGGGAACTTGGACATGCCCCAGCTGGGCACCTTGGGCTCCTTGTCCGCCGCGCGGGTGACGATGGCGTTGGTCCCCTCGATGCCCATGAAGCGCCAGATCTCGCCGCCGAAGACGAAGGTGTCGCCGGGCGTCATCTGTTCGAAGAACCATTCCTCGGCCTCGCCGATCTTGCGGCCCGAGCCGTGGCGGCCGGGCAGGCGCAGGCTCAGGGTCTGGGCGGTGATGATGGCGCCCACGTTCATCCGGTGGCGGCGCGCGGTCTCCTCGTTGCGCACCCGCCACAACCCGTCCTGCCCCCGCACGATGCGGCGATAGCGGTCATAGGATTTCAGCGCGTAGCCGCCGGTGGAGACGAAATCGACCACCCGCTCCCAGTCCTCCCAGGACAGGTCCGCATAGGGCGCGGCGCGGCGCACCTCGTCGTACAGGGCCTGCAGGTCGAACGGCTCAGAACAGGCGCAGCCCATGACGTGCTGGGCCAGCACATCCAGCGCCCCGACCCGCACCGGCTCGCCGTCCAGGGCGTTCTCCGCCACCGCCTCCACCGCCGCCTGACACTCGAGCATCTCGAAGCGGCTGGCGGGCACCAGAATGGCGCGCGACGGCTCGTCCAGCCGGTGGTTGGCCCGGCCGATGCGCTGGACCAGCCGCGACGAGCCCTTGGGCGCGGCCAACTGGATCACCAGATCCACCGCGCCCCAGTCGATCCCCAGATCGAGGGTGGAGGTGCAGACCACCGCCCGCAGTTCGCCTCTGGCCATGAGCGCCTCCACCTTGCGGCGCTGTTCGGCTGACAGGCTGCCGTGGTGCAGGGCGATGGCCAGACCGTCCTCGTTCAGCCGCCACAGCTCCTGAAAGGCGAACTCGGCCTGCCAGCGCGTATTGACGAAGATCAGGGTGGTCGTCGCCGTCTTGATGGTCTCATAGACCTCGTCCATGGCGTGCTGGGCGGTGTGGCCGGCCCAGGGCACCCGGTTCCCGGACAGCAGCACTTCCATGACCGGCGGCGCGCCGGGGCGTCCCAGCACCATGTCGTCGCCCCGGTCCGACAGCCAGCCACGCACCGCCACCGGATCATCCACCGTCGCCGACAGGCCGACGAACCGCGCGTGGGGCGCGAACTGCCGCAGCCGCGCCAGCCCCAGAGACAGCAGGTCGCCGCGCTTGGAGCTGTGGATGGCGTGGATCTCGTCCACCACCACGCAGCGCAGGTCGGCGAAATAGCCCCGCGCGCCCTCCCAGGCGCAGAACAGGGCCAGTTGCTCGGGGGTGGTCAGCAGGATGTCGGGCGGGGCGATCCGCTGGCGCTGTTTTCGCGCCTGCCCCGTGTCGCCGGTGCGGGACTCCACCACGATGGGCAGGTCCATCTCGCGCACCGGGGTCAT
Organism: Brevundimonas sp.; assembly: GCF_046293315.1. Lineage (GTDB taxonomy): Bacteria > Pseudomonadota > Alphaproteobacteria > Caulobacterales > Caulobacteraceae > Brevundimonas. The sequence goes on along the minus strand of NZ_JBKBPF010000001.1, from coordinate 73,989 downwards.
CAGATTGCGCTCCACGTCCACCGCCAGCGCCTTCAGCGGCGATATGTAGAGGGTGTGGACGCCCTTCGGCCCGTTGCGGGGGCCGCGCTCGGTCAGGTCGATCAGGCTGGGCAGGAAGCCGGCCAGGGTCTTGCCGCCGCCGGTGGGCGCCACCAGCAGCACGTCGGCGTCCTCGCGCCCCTTGGCCACCATGGCCAGCTGGTGATCGCGCGCGGCCCAGCCCCGCCCGGCGAACCAGTCGGCGAAGCGGGGCGGCAGAAGATCGCTCACGCTGTCTCTCTCCCGATGGGAGAGGGCTGCGCGCAGCGGAATGCGAAGCAGGCCGCTTCTTCGCGCGCAGGGTGAGGGTCGGGCGTGTGCTGCCAGACCACCCGACCCTCATCCCCCGCGCCAGAACCGGATCGCTCACGCGTTCCGGTGCGCGGGTTCCCCCTTCTCCCAACGGGAGAAGGGCATGTGGTGGCGGCGGCGAACATGAGGAGCGAACTCAATCCCGGGCGGATGACGGAGTCTATTACATCCGTTCCCGTTCCGTTTCACCCCGTCATGAGGGCGATCTCAAGGCGTTCCATGCGCCCGCATCGCCGCAGCCAGCTCGTCGGCCATCACAGCCTTGAGCCGTTCGGGGGCCAGGATGCGGACCCGCTCGCCCCAGGTGAACAGGTGCCAGGCCAGTTCGCGCAGGCCGCTGGCGGTGAAGCGCACGATGACCGAGCCGTCGGGCTGGTCCTCCAGCGTCTGGGTGGGGTGCCAGCGCCAGGCGCGCGCCTCCGCCGCGCCCTCGGCGGTCACGTGCAGGGCCACGTCCTCCACATCGTCCTGATAGATGCCGAACGAGCGGTTGGCGAAGGCGGCCAGATCAAAGCCCTCGGGCGGACGGGCGGTCTGGTCCAGCGCCTCCACCGCGCTCATGCGGTCCAGCCGGAAGGTCTGGACCTTACGGGTGCCCAGATCGGCGGCCACCAGATAGTTGGCGCGGCCGAACATAAGGCCGCAGGGCGCCACCGTGCGGCGGCGCGCCTCGGCGCCCGGCCGGCTGTAGATGAAGCCCAGCGCCCGCTCCGCCAGCACCGCGCCCCGGATGGCCGCCAGCATGGCCTCGTCCGCCGTGGGGCGGGGCCCGGCCTGGACCGCGATGGTCTCGGCCCGCACCAGCGCCTCCAGATCGGGCGCCAGCCGGTTCAGGGTGGTGGAGCGCACCGCGGACTTGATCTTGCGCTCCAGGCTTTCGAGGGCCGCCGCCCGCACCGGCTCGTCGGCACGGCGCAGGGCCAGGGCGGCCCGGTTCAGCTCCACCAGCTCGGTGGTGGTGGGCGCCTGTTCGAAGGCCGACAGCCCGCCGCGGATGCGCCAGCGTTTGGTGGGCGGGTCCGACACCTCCTCGGCGCCGGGGAACAGCATCAGCACCGCGTCGCGCAGGCGCTCGGCGGTGCGGCGGCCCACGCCCATGTCCCGGGCCATGTCCTCCAGGGTCAGGCCCTCGGCGCTGCCGGCCATACGGCGGGCCAGCTCGATGACCACGGCCGCCTTGTCGTGTCTCATTGCACCTACGTCCGATTTTGGCGCAACCCTGTCATAGGGTGCTTTCATCAGCAAGACGCCACACAGATTTCCGAAGGACCCCGCCATGGCCAGCCAGATCGCCGCCCGCTACGCCCCCAACGCCTTCATCCCGGGCCGCGCCGTCAACGACGCCCGCTACCTGATCGTGCCTTGCGAGGCCGACGGCTGCGGCGACCTGGCGGTGATCTGGGATCGGCTGGAGGAACAGGTGGTGGACGTGATCGACGCCGCCGCCGGACGCTATACGGACGAGGACGCCCTGTGGGACGAGTTCAAGGCCGAAACCTTCCGCCCGGCCCAGCCCTCGCGCCAGTGGCGCGCGGCCGCTTGAAGCGTCGGCGCACGGAACGCCGCGACAGTCTTGAACCGGAATGGCAGGCCCTATATAGGCGCGTCTCTCTTGACCACGCGCCCGGCTCCGGGCGTCTCCGGCGGCTGGGTAGCTCAGGTGGTTAGAGCGATGGATTCATAACCCATAGGTCGGCGGTTCGATCCCGCCCCCAGCCACCACCTTGCTGTCGAGATCATCTGGAAATGGTCCCCGTGAAGCCCAAGCGCGGGCAGTTTTTTATTCGCTGGACCCAGGGGACAGGTTGCGGCCTGACGCGTCGGCCCTCATCGTGGTGCCATGATCTCCAACAAAGCCCGCTACGCCCTGCGCTCGCTCATCTTTCTGGCCGAGCGCCATCCCCGGCCCGCGTCGATCGCGGAGATCGCGGCGGGCGCGCGGTCGCCACGCAAGTTTCTGGAGACCATTCTTCTGGAGCTGAAACTGGACGGGATTCTGGAAAGCCGCCGCGGGCGCATGGGCGGCTATGAACTTGCCCGCCCGGCGTCGGAGATCACGGTCGCCGACATCCTGCGATCCATAGACGGCCCCCTCGCCCTGGCGCCCTGCGCCTCGCGCACGTCGTTCAAGCCCTGCGATGACTGTGCGGACATCGACAATTGCCGCATCAGGCACATTCTTCTGGAGGGTCGTGACGCCTTGGCGGCCATTCTGGAGGCGCGTAAACTCTCCGATCTGACAAAGGTTTCCGGCGCTCTCGAAGAGCTGACCTGACATCACGTTTCAGAGATAATCGCCGTATTCCTACTTGTCGGATAGGAAATAATCTGTCCCCCTGATCTCCGCGATCAACGAGGAGGGCTGAACATGTTGGACCGGCGTAGACTGCTTATCGGAACCGGGGCGCTGACCTTGGCGGCGTGCTCCGGACAGACCAGCGGCGCGACCCGCCTGCTGAATGTCTCCTACGACCCCACCCGGGAATTCTATCAGGACTACAATCCACTATTCGATGAGGAATGGCGGCGGCGGGGCAATCCCGGCCTGACGGTGGAGCAGTCCCACGGCGGCTCGGGTCGTCAGGCCCGCTCGATCATCGACGGGCTTGAGGCGGACGTGGCCACCCTCGCCCTGGCCGGCGACATCGACGAACTGGCCCAGCGCGGGCTGGTGGCGCAGAACTGGGAGACCCGGCTGCCGAACAATTCCGCCCCCTACACCTCCACCATCGTGTTCCTCGTACGCAAGGGCAATCCGAAGGCCATCCGCGACTGGCCCGATCTGGTCCGCGAGGGCGTGCAGGTCATCACGCCCAATCCCAAGACGTCAGGCGGCGCCCGGTGGAACTATCTGGCGGCGTGGGGCGACGCCCTGCGGCGACCGGGCGGCTCCGAGACCACGGCGCGTGCCTTCGTCGGCGAGTTGTTCCGCCATGTGCCGGTGCTGGACACCGGGGCCCGGGGATCGACCACCACCTTCGTCCAGCGCGGCATCGGCGACGTGCTGCTGGCGTGGGAGAACGAGGCCTTCCTGGCGGTCGAGGAACTGGGCCCCGACAGCGTCGACATCGTCGTGCCGCCCTATTCGATCCTGGCCGAGCCGTCGGTGACGGTGGTGGATCGCATCGTGGACCGCAAGGGCTCGCGCGCCGTCGCCGAAGCCTATCTGGAGCACCTCTATTCCGAGCCGGCCCAGACCCTGGCGGGCCAGCATTTCTACCGGCCGCGCAACCCCGACGTGGCCGCCACCCTGACGGACCGGTTTCCGGATCTGGACCTTTCCACCATCGCCGACTTCGGCGGCTGGCAGCAGGCCCAGCAGATTCACTTCGCCGACGGCGGCGTCTTCGACGCCATCTATCAACCGAGCGCCGGATGACGGCGATCGCCGCCAGACGATGGCGGTGGAAAGCCCCCAGCATCCTGCCGGGCTTTCCCATCGCCTTCGGCTTCACGGTGTTCTACCTGTCGCTGGTTGTGCTGATCCCGCTGTCGGCCCTGGTGCTGCGGCCATGGGAGCTTGGTCTGGACGGGGTTTGGGCGGTGGTGACCAATCCCCGCACCGTGGCGGCGCTCAGGCTCAGCTTCGGCGCGGCGGCGCTGGCGGCCCTGATCAATGTGGTCATGGGTGTCGTCGTAGCCTGGGCGCTGGTCCGGTATGACTTTCCCGGCAAGCGGATCATCGACGCCATCGTCGATCTGCCCTTCGCCCTGCCCACCGCGGTGGCGGGCATCGCCCTGACGGCCATCTATGCGCCCAACGGGCCCATCGGCGGGTTCCTGACCGGGCTGGGGATCCAGGTGGCCTATACGCCTCTGGGCGTTCTTCTGGCGCTCATCTTCGTCGGCCTGCCGTTCGTGGTGCGCTCGGTCCAGCCGGTGCTGGAGGATGTGGATCGGGAGGTGGAAGAGGCCGCCGAGACCCTGGGCGCCTCGGCGTTCCAGCGCGCGCGCCTGGTCATCCTGCCCGCCATCCTGCCCGCCCTGATCTCGGGCGCAGGCCTCGCGTTCGCCCGGGCGGTCGGGGAGTACGGCTCGGTCATCTTCATCGCCGGCAACATGCCGCTGCGCTCGGAGATCGCGCCCCTGCTGATCGTGATCCAGCTGGAGCAGTTCAACTATGCGGGCGCGGCGACGGTGGGTCTGGCCATGCTGGTGCTCAGCTTCGTCATTCTGCTGGTGCTGAACGCAGCTCAGGGCGCCCTGGTCCGAAGGATCGCGCCATGATCGCCGCCTCCACCCGGTCGCCATGGCGCGGATGGGCGCCGGCCATGCTCCTGCTGGCGCTGGGCTGGCTGGGGCTGATCATCCTGCTGCCGCTGTTCACCGTCTTCCTGGAGGCGTTCCGGCGCGGCGTGGAGGCGTTCCTCGGCTCGATCGACCAGCCCGACACCTGGGCCGCCGTGCGCCTGACCCTGCTGGTGGCGGCCATATCGGTACCCCTCAACGCCGTGTTCGGCGTGGCGGCCGCGTGGTGCGTTACGCGCTTCGAGTTCCGGGGCAAGAGCATCCTGACCACCCTGATCGACCTGCCTTTCTCGGTGTCGCCGGTAATCTCGGGTCTGGTGTGGATCCTGCTGTTCGGTGCGGCGGGCTGGTTCGCCCCGGTGCTGGACGCCCTGGGCATCCGCGTCATCTTCACCGTCACCGGACTGGTGCTGGCGACGGTTCTGGTCACCCTGCCCTTCGTGGCCCGCGAGCTGATCCCGCTGATGCAGGAACAGGGCGCCGACGAGGAATCCGCAGCCATCACCCTGGGCGCCGGCGGCTGGACCACCTTCTTCCAGGTGACCCTGCCCAACATTCGCTGGGCCCTGCTTTACGGGGTCCTGCTCTGCAACGCCCGCGCCATGGGCGAGTTCGGCGCGGTGTCCGTGGTCTCGGGCCACATCCGGGGCCAGACCAACACCCTGCCGCTGCACGTCGAGATTCTCTACAACGAGTACAATTTCGTCGGCGCCTTCGCGACCGCCAGCCTGCTGGCCGGGCTCGCCCTGGTCACCCTCCTCATCAAGAGCCTGCTGGAATGGCGTTACGCCGGCGAGTTGGCCGTCCGGAGACGTCACTGACCATGCCGCTCGAGATTCAATCCGTCTCCAAGAGCTTCGACCGTTTCCCGGCGCTGAAGGACGTGAGCCTGAAGGCGGAGGACGGCGAGTTTCTGGCCCTGCTTGGCCCCTCGGGATCGGGCAAGACGACGCTTCTGCGCATCCTCGCCGGGCTCGAAACGCCGGACACGGGACAGGTGCGTTTCGAGGGGCAGGACTTCCTGTCGCAGACCCCGCGCCAGCGCCGGGTCGGTCTGGTGTTCCAGCACTACGCCCTGTTCCGGCACATGACCGTGGCCCGCAACATCGCCTTCGGGCTGAAGGTGCGTTCCCGTCGCGAGCGCCCGTCGAAGTCCGACATCAACGCGCGGGTTCAGGAACTGCTGAAGCTGGTCCAGCTGGAGGATCTGGGCGGACGCTATCCGGCCCAGTTGTCGGGCGGCCAACGCCAACGGGTCGCCCTGGCCCGCGCCCTGGCCATCGAACCGCGCATCCTGTTGCTGGACGAGCCCTTCGGCGCCCTGGACGCCAAGGTGCGCCGGGACCTGCGCCGCTGGCTTCGGCACATCCATGACGAGACCGGCGTCACCACCGTCTTCGTCACCCACGATCAGGAGGAGGCCATCGACCTGGCCGACCGGGTGGCGATCCTCAAGGACGGCCAGCTGCAGCAGGTGGACACCCCCCAGGCGCTCTACGAGCGCCCCGCGAACCCCTTCGTGCACGACTTCCTAGGCGCCTCGCTGGAACTGGAGGCGGAGGTGGTCGACGGCGAGGTGCACGCTCACGGCTGGCGCGGCCCGGCCCCGGCGGATGCGACCCCGGGACCGGCGCTTCTCTGTGTGCGCCCCGACACCCTGAGGCTGGCCGATGACGGCCTGCAGGCGCGGGTGATCTCCATATCTGCGCGCGGGGCTCTCATGCGTGTGGAGTGCGAGATCGAGGGCCGCATTCTGGAGCTTGACCGCCCGTCCGATGACCCTTTGACCACCGTCAAACCGGGCGCATCCGTGCGCCTGTCGCCCGCCCGTTTCCACCTCTATCCCCGCTAGAACCAGCCCCCTCCACGACACCGCACGCCCAAAAACCCTATCAATTTAGTAGATAAAGGAGCGCTTTCATGATCCCCCATCCCGCCTCGATCCTGGCAGGCGTCTCTGCGCTTGCTCTGGCCACGTCCCTGTCCATGGCCTCGCCCACCCTCGCCCAGGATGCGCCGTCCTGGACCCTGCAGCAGGCGCTGGGCGACCCTGATCGCCTGACCGTCAGCGGCGACGTCCGGGCTCGCTATGAAAGCCTCAGCGACCAGTTCCGCGCCGGCCTGACAGGTTCGGACCAGCTATTCAGCCTGCGCACGCAGGTCCGCGCCGAACTGGACCTGGCGCCCGCCGCCCTCGTGATCGAGGTGCTGGATGCGCGCGGCTGGGGCGCAGACACGGGCTCGTCCATCACCAACTCCGAGATCAACACCTTCGACGTGTTGCAGGCCCATGTGCGTTTCGACACGCCGAACCTGTTCGGCGAGGGCGCAGAGGCGTCGACGCGCGTGGGACGATTCAAGCTGGACTTCGGCTCGCGGCGCCTGGTGGGCTACGGGGGCTATCCCAACGCCAGCACCACCTTCACCGGCGCGGCCGTGGACTGGGAGCGGGGCGACCATCAGCTTTCCGCCTTCTACACCCTGCCGGTGAACCGCCTGCCGTCCGACCAGGCCTCCCTGCTCGACAATCGCCACGACTGGGACGACCAGACCACCGACCTGCGCTTCTGGGGGGCCTTCTATGGTCGCAAAGGCCTGCCGGGCGGGGCCGCGCTGGAGGCCTTCGTCTTCGGCCTGGAGGAACAGGATGGGCGACGCCAGACGCGCGACCGCGACATCGTCACCTTGGGGGGCCGCCTGCACCGGGCCCCCCGCGCCGGGGCCTGGGACTTCGAGATCGAGGGCGGCTGGCAGACCGGCGAGACCCGCGCCTCCACCGCCGCCGCTGACGTGACAGCCCTGGATGTGCGCGCGCACTATCTTCACGCCGAGGTGGGCTATCGTTTCGATGCGCCATGGTCCCCGCGCGTGTCGCTGGAATACGATCTGGGCAGCGGCGACAGCGACCCGACCGACGGCGAGTACAACCGCTTCGACAGCCTGTTCGGCCCGCGAGGCCCCGACTTCGGCCCTACTGGCCTGTTCGGCCCGTTGAGCCGTTCCAACCTCAGCTCGCCCGGTGTTCGGGTCGAGGTGGCGCCAAGCAGCCGCTGGGACGGGTTCGCCTTCTACCGCGCCCTGTGGCTGGACGAGGCCCGGGACGCCTTCGCCAGCACGGGAGTACGCGACGCCTCGGGCGCCTCGGGCCGTTTCGCGGGCCATCAACTGGAACTCAAGACCCGCTACTGGCTGCAGCCCCGCGTCTGGCGTCTGGAGCTGACGGGGGGAGCCTTGATCCGCGGTGATTTCCTCGACGATGCACCCAACGCCAACGACGAGGGCGACAGCCTCTATGGCGGCCTCGACCTGACCCGCAGCTTCTGAAGCCAGCAAACCGGCGGCGCCGTCCGGCGCGCAGCAGAGAGCACGATGTGATGAGACGTTTCGCCGTCATCGGCGCCGGATTCAGCGGACTGCTGACGGCCATCCATCTGCTCAGGGCGCCGAAGACGAAGGTGACCCTGATCGAAAGGTCCACCTCATTCGCCACCGGCGCGGCCTACGCCACCGGCAATCCGGACCACCTGCTGAACGTCCGGCTGGGCAATATGAGCGCCTTTCCGGACAGGCCGGACCATCTCATCGACTGGCTGGCGACCCACAGCCAGTGGACGGTGCACGACGGCTTCATAACGCGGGGCGTCTATGGCGAGTATCTGCGCAGCCTTCTGGCGGAGACCATGGCCAACGAGGGGTCGGGAGATCGCCTGACCCTGATACGGGGCGAAGCGGTCGATCTCGAGCCTAGGGCGGGCGGCTGGTCCGTCGTCCTGGACGACGGTTTCAAGGTCGAGGCGGACGCGGCTGTGCTCGCCCTGGGCAATATCGAGCCCATGACGCCGCCGGGCATCGCCCCGGCGCTGGAGGAAACCTGGCGCTATGTGGGAGACCCCTGGCGGGCCGCCGCCAGTTTGCCGTCTTCGGCCCGCCGGGTGCTGATGATCGGATCCGGTCTGACCATGGTCGATGTGGCCATGAGTTTGCGAAGTCCGGGCCGAAAGCTCCTGGCGATTTCGCGCCGGGGCCTGTTGCCCCGCACCCATGGCGCGGCGCCTGGCGGATCTGAATCCGTGCCGTACGCGGGCAGCCCGGTTCAGGTGCTGCGACAGGCGCGTCGACAGACGAGAACCCGGGAATGGCGCGACGTGGTGGACGAGGTTCGCCGCTCGGCGCGCGACCTCTGGCGCGACTGGTCGCCCGGCGAACGGGCCGGGATTCTGCGCCACCTGCGGCCCCACTGGGACGTGCATCGCCATCGCCTTTCGACCATGGCGGCAGGACAGATTCACCAGATGATCGCCAGCGGCGACCTCACGGTTCTGGCCGGCCGCGTCGTCAGCCTGGATCTGGAAGGGGACGCGGTGATCCTCACCTTTCGGCCACGCGGCTCGCAACGAACGGCGACGCGACGCCTCGATGCTGTCGTCAATTGCACCGGTCCGCTCGGCGAGATCCGGCAGAGCCGCTCGCCCCTGATCCGTAATCTGCTGGCGCGGGAACTGGTCACCCCTGATCCCAATGGCCTCGGCATCCATGTCAACGACCGCTGCCAACCCCTGGCCAAATCGGGTGAACCGATCGCGGCGCTCCACGCCGTCGGCCCCCTGACGAGGGGAACCTTCTGGGAAATCACCTCGGTCCCGGACCTTCGGGTTCAGGCCGCCGAGGTTGCGGCCCATGCGGCATCGGGAAGCGACTGACGGACGCCCCGCGCCTTCGCCATCCTCAGACCCTCCCCCCTATTCCGGCGCCGGCTGGTCCTGCAGCGGGGCGTGGTGGCGGCGCTGGAAGCGTTCGATCAGGTGGGCGGCCAGCCACAGGGCCATGGCCCAGGCGGCGCCCAGGCTCCATCCGGCGAAGACGTCCGTGGCCCAGTGGGCGCCCAGATAGACGCGGCTGAGGCCGACCAGCATGGCCACGGTCACCGCCATGGCCATGACCCAGGCCTTCAGTCGCTTGCTGGGCAGCACCCGGGCCAGCATCACCCCTACGGTCAGGTAGAACACCGTCGACAACAGGGCGTGGCCGGACGGGAAGCTGGCGTTGAGGGTGTCCACCGCCTGGTATTCCACGGGCGGGCGCTCCCGCTCGAAGACGCCCTTGAAACCCTCGCTGAGCACCACGCCGCCCGCCAGTCCAATGACCAGCATCAGCGCCGAGAGCCGCTTTCTCTGTATCACCAGGAAGCCCACCACCGCGACGGCGAACAGGCCCAGCACCGATATGCCGCCCAGCGAGGTGACGTCGGCCATGGCCTCCTTGAGCCACCAGGGCCCCCAGGCGTGGCCCGGGTCGGCGTGGGGCCGCAGCGCGCTCAGAACCATGGCGTCAAAGGCGCGGCCGTCCGCCTCGGTCATGTCGTCGGCGATCTCGATGAAGGTCAGCACCCCTGCCCCGCCTACGAACAGGGCGGTCAGGAGCGCGAGCTCGCCCCGCGCCAGGGTGAGGAGGCGGCGGGTCAGACGGCCCATTTCGGGTCGGTCGAGGGAGGGGAAAGCGCGCATGATGGTCCCGGAACGGTCAAGCTGGCGGCGGCGTTCCGCGCCTTTTTATTGCGCTGTCGCTCCCGGCGCGGACGCGCGCTGCCTGCGCGCCCGATTCACGGCTTCGTGAAATGTTTCCGCGATCACTTTTTTCGAACTGTCACATCGCGTTTCCGGGGAATTTCCACAGGCTGCGAGAACCGCTCCACCGATTCGACAGACAAAGCTCCGGTCAAGTGCTTTACGGGGCGTTAGGGATGTGCGCCCATACATCTAGGCGAGCGGGGTGCTCCAGCCACCAGATTTAGTGTCTGGGGTCGGAGCAAGGTTCCATAACCGATTAGTTCAGGGCTTAGACGAATATGGCTGGTGGTGAAGCGTTGAAGGCGGATTTTGAACCCAAGGTTAAGGTGGCCGATGTGATCAGCCTGGGCGCTGACCGGCCGGCGCTGAGCGTGGTTCAGGGCATCCAGCTCGACCGCTCGCGTGATGCGCTTCTGACCGATTTCGGCAAGAAGACACTGGAAGATCGCTATCTGCTGCCGGGCGAGTCCTATCAGGACATGTTCGCCCGCGTCGCCACGGCCTACGCCGACGACGCCGAACACGCCCAACGCGTCTACGACTACATGTCCAGGCTGTGGTTCATGCCGGCCACGCCGGTGTTGTCCAACGGCGGCGCCGACCGCGGCCTGCCCATCAGCTGCTTCCTCAACGCGGTGGGTGACTCGCTCGACGGCATCCAGTCGGTCTGGAACGAGAACGTGGCGCTGGCGTCCAACGGCGGCGGCATCGGCACCTACTGGGGCGGCGTCCGCTCCATCGGCGAGAAGGTCAAGGGCCAGGGCCAGACCTCGGGCATCATCCCCTTCATCCGCGTCATGGACTCCCTGACCCTGGCCATCAGCCAGGGCAGCCTGCGCCGCGGCTCGGCGGCGGTCTATCTGGACGTGCACCACCCGGAGATCGAGGAGTTCCTAGAAATCCGCAAACCCTCGGGCGATTTCAACCGCAAGTCCCTGAACCTGCACCACGGCATCAACATCACCGACGCCTTCATGGAGGCGGTGCGCGACGGCCGGACCTTCGACCTGCTCTCGCCCAAGAACGGCGAGGTCATCAAGACGGTGGACGCCCGCAACCTGTGGCAGAAGATCCTCGAGATCCGCCTGCAGACCGGCGAGCCCTACCTGATCTTCTCCGACACGGTGAACAAGGCCATGCCGCGCCACCAGCAGGAGCTGGGTCTGAAGGTGAAGCAATCCAACCTGTGCAGCGAGATCATGCTGCACACCGGCGCCGACCACCTGGGCATCGATCGCACCGCCGTGTGCTGCCTGTCCTCGGTCAACGCCGAGACCTTCCTGGAATGGCGCGAGGAGCCCCGGTTCATCGAGGACCTGATGCGGTTCCTGGACAATGTGCTGGAGGACTTCATCCGCCGCGCCCCGCCGGAAATGAAGGCGGCGGTCTATTCGGCCAAGCGCGAACGTTCGGTGGGTCTGGGCCTGATGGGCTTCCACTCGTTCCTGCAGGCCCAGGGCGTGGCGTTTGAATCCGCCATGGCCAAGTCGTGGAACATGCGCCTGTTCAAGCACCTGCGCCGCGAGGCCGACAAGGCCAGCCGCGTACTGGCTGAAGAGAAGGGCCCCTGCGAGGATGCGGCCGACCGCGGCGTCATGGAGCGGTTCAGCCACAAGCTGGCCATCGCCCCCACCGCCTCCATCTCGATCATCTGCGGCGGCACCTCGGCGGGCATCGAGCCGATCCCGGCCAACATCTACACCCACAAGACCCTGTCGGGCTCCTTCGCGGTCAAGAACCCCTATCTGGAGCAGGTTCTGGAGGCCAAGGGCCTGAACACCGAGGCGGTGTGGAACTCGATCCTGGAAGAGGAAGGCTCGGTCCAGCACCTGGACGGCCTGACCGACGACGAGAAGGCCATCTTCAAGACCGCCTTCGAGCTGGACCAGCGCTGGGTGGTCGAACTGGCCGCCGACCGCACCCCGGAAATCTGCCAGGCCCAGTCGGTGAACCTGTTCATCCCCGGCGACGTGGATAAGTGGGACCTGCACATGCTGCACTGGCGCGCCTGGGAGCAGGGCATGAAGTCCCTGTACTATCTGCGCTCCAAGTCGGTTCAGCGCGCGTCCTTCGCGGGCTCCGCGGACAAGGTCGAGGTCGAGGTCGACCCCAACCAGCCCGACCTGTTCGCCGCCGCCCGCACCGATTACGACGAGTGCCTGGCCTGCCAGTAGGGCCGGCGTAATCACCCTGTCTTGAACGGGGGCCATCCTCACTTCGGACCGGAACCGGTCCGGTTTGGACTTATGTCTGACCGGTCCCGCCCCGGTCGCGATGGCCGGGCAAACTGGATCACGGGGTCGACAGGACGGCGCCCAGGTCCACAGCGTCCGCTCCCGGACGGCCGCCACATTTGGAACACCATCGCGCCCGGAGCGTTGTGGTGAAAGGATGTCGGCGGGCGAATTGGGGTGACAGGGGCGGCGATCGCCGTCAGTCTGGTCCCATCGTTGGCGGTAGGGAGGCCGTTGATGAGAGTTGGAGGCGCCTTTCTCTGTGGACTTGGCGCGGCGGTATTCGCCGCTGCTACGCCTGCGGTCTGCCAGACCTGGGTCGGACAAGCCCAGACCGTGCCGGGCGCCTGGAGCGTCGACTCCTTCCAGTCTGATTTCACCGACAGCACGGATTTCGAAGCCGCAGATCGCGGCTTCGGCGGTGGATTCCGCCTGCCGGACCGGGATTTCATCCCGGGTCGTGGCGAGGTCGTCACCGAAGCCTGGCGCGACACGCCGGCCGGGGCCGTCGAGCGCTTGAGGCTTAGCCGATCGGGCGACTGGCTGCGCGCGGACGGCGCCGCCCTCGCCTTCAGCCCGCGCGACGGCGCCGTGCTGGACGACGACGCCTATAGTCTCAGCTATACCCGCGGCTGGCCTTCCCGCGGCTATGACGCCGACACGGGTCTGCAGTTCGAGGTGATCCCCCACGCCGGGTTCGGCGTCGGGAGCGAAGGCAGTACGGCCGAGGCAGGCGCCACCATCCGCATCGGTTCCGGCCTGGAGCGGCTGGTGCCTGACGGCGACACCGCCTTTGATGACGACCAGGGCCGCTGGTACGTCTTCGCCGCAGGATCACGACGGGCGGTGGGCTATAATTTTGCTCGCACGCGAGAAGGCGACTTCATCCGCTCGGGGATGAGCCACGATTCCGGTTCCTTTATCGGCGACGCCCAGCTCGGCGTCGCCTGGCGGCGCGGCGACATTCAGACCTCGTTCGGCTACGTCTATCGCAAGCACAAGGTGCGCGAACTCGTTGGCCGGGATTTCGAACGCGAACGCAGCGAAGGCGTGCTGGCCTTCCAGCTGTCGATCCGGCCCGACTGGTAGGCCTCAGCGCGCGCCCACGGCGGCCTGAATCGACCCGAACCCATCCGCCTTGAGCCTGTCCGCCAGATCGTGGCGGATGCGCATGACCAGACTCGGCCCCTCATAGATCAGCGCCGAATACAGCTGCACCGCCGCGGCGCCCGCCCGGATGCGGGCATAGGCGTCCGCGCCGGAAGCGATGCCCCCCACCCCGATCAGCGCCAGCCGCCCCTGCGACGCCGCGTGCGCCCAGCGCAGCGCCGTTAGCGCCTTGTCCTTCAGCGGCGCGCCTGACAGGCCCCCGCTCTCGCCCGCGTGCGCGGAACGCAGACTGTCGGGGCGGTCCAGTGTGGTGTTGGACACGATCAGCCCATCCACCCCGTGGGCGACGCAGGCCTCCACGATCATGGCGATCTCGGCCTCGGTCAGGTCGGGTGCGATCTTCAGGAACAGCGGCTCGGGGCCGCGCGCCATCGCAAGCCGCCCCAGCAGGTCGTCGAGCGCCGCCCGACCCTGCAAATTGCGCAGGCCCGGCGTGTTGGGCGACGACACATTGACGGTGAAATAGTCCGCCAGACCGCGCAGCCGGACCAGCCCGGCCACATAGTCCGCCGCCTTGTCTTCGGTATCCTTGTTGGCGCCCAGATTGGCGCCGATGACCGCTGTCTTCGGGCGGCCCGACAGATTGCGGGCGAAGGCGTCCAGCCCCGCATTGTTGAATCCCATGCGGTTGATGATCGCCCGGTCCTCGCTCAGGCGGAACAGGCGCGGCTTCGGATTGCCCGGCTGGGCCAGCGGCGTGACCGAGCCGCATTCCACGAAGCCGAACCCTGCCCGCGCCAGGCCGTGCAGCGCCTCGCCGTTCTTGTCGAACCCGGCCGCCAGCCCCACCGGGTTGGGCAGGTCCAGCCCGGCCACCCGCGTGGCCAGCACCGCATCGCGCGGATCACGGCGCCCACCGAGCCCCGCCTTCAACGCCGACAGGGCCAGGCCGTGCGCGGCCTCCGGGTCCAGACGTCGCAGGACCGCCGCGCCCACATCATCCATCACGCTCATGGTTCAATCCTCAAGACGCCGTCCGCGTCCACCGACGCCGGTCGCGCGGTCATGATCCATTCGGCGCGCAGGTCGCCATAGATGTGTGGAAACAGGGCGCCGCCCCGCGAAGGCTCCCAGCGGATCAGCGCCTTGAGCGGAGTGTGGTCGGCGTCCAGCGTCAGGATCACCAGCCCGCTCTGGCCCGCATAGTGCTTGGCCGCCGTCTCGTGCAGTTGGGCGTCGGTGGACAGGTGGATGAAGCCATCGGCCCGATCCACGGCCGACCCGCCCCAGGCGCCGTCAGGCGGCACCGCGTCCCAGTCCGACGCGGTCAGGATCTTGTGAACCGGCGTCACCCCTGGTCCGTCCCGTCCGGCTGGATGATGCCGTCGTAGGTGCAGCGTCCCGCTGCATCCACCAGGAACAGGGCCGCCGTGGCCGGGGCGAAGCCCAGCCGGACCCGGTCCAGAATCTGGCCTGACGCGCCGCCGTCGATGAGCAGGTCGAAGGCCAGCTGATGAACGCCCGGATTGTGGGCGATCAGGATCAGGCTCTGGCACCGCTCCTCCGCCCCTTCCACATGCCGGCGCAGGGTCATCGCATCCGCGTTATAGAGCGCGGCCTCGACCTCCAGCCACGCGGGCTCAGGCTCAAGGCCCAGCCCCTCGGCCACCCCCGTCCAGGTCTCACGCGTACGGCGCGCGCCCGACACAATGGCCAGGTCCGGCGCCGCGCCGCGCGCGCGCAAGGCCTCGCCCACGGCGATCGCCTGCGCCCTGCCCGCCGCACTGAGTGCGCGCTCGCGGTCACCGCCGACCGGCGACGAGCCCTGTGCCTGGGCATGGCGCATGAGAATGAGTTGACGCATGGGCTCGATTTAGGCGGGTTCGCCGCCGTCGTCCAACCGTCCGGCGCCGCGCGACGCCGGACGCGGCGTCAGCATGCCTTTCGCCAGCGCCGCCTCCACCGGTACGGCTGCGCCTCCGCTGACCTTGCGCGGTGCGTAGCTTCGGCGCGAGGCCTCCACCAGGATCAGGCCGCAGGCGGCGGGAAAAAGCATGCGGCCGGCCTGCTCGAAGCCGTCGGCCGCGCCCAGCAGCAGCTTCCAGGGCGGCACATACAGGGTCTGGGACCACGCCAGCGGCTCCAGTTGCACATCGCGCAGGAGGTCCTCCAGCTGGCGGCGGCTGAACGGACGGCCGTGACCGAACGGCGTGGACTCCGACCGCGCCCACAATCCGCCTCGCGAGGCGACAGCCAGAATGATCCGACCCGCCGGCGCCATCACCCGCACGGCCTCCGCCAGCACCGCCGGGGCGTTATCGGCCTCCTCCAGCGCATGGGTCAGCAGCACCCGGTCGAAGGATCCCGCCGCGAAGGGAAGGCGCTGATCGTCCGTCAACAGGGTTCGGTTGCGCCCCACCGAGGGCCAGCGCTCGACCCCCTGCCCGCCCGGCATGGCCGCCACCACCCGGCGCGCGCCGACGAACGCCCCCAGCCACGGCGTGCAGTAGCCCATGCCCAGCACGTCACAGCCCGCCGCCTCGCCCCAGGCGTCCTCCAGTCGTCGCGCCACCAGCCGCCGCGCCAGGGCGCCGGCCGGTTCGCCGTAGAAGGCTCTCAAATCATCGACGCTGCGGCGCATGGCGGCACTATAGGCCCCGGCGCCCCCTAGCTGCTAGACTCGGCGGATGCCCCTGGAAATCCGTCAATTCCCCTGCCTGTCCGACAACTACGGCTACCTGATCCGCGATCGCGCCTCTGGCGAGGTCGCAGCCGTGGACGCGCCGGACGCCCCCGCCATCCTGGCCGAACTGGCGGCGTCCGGCTGGAAACGCCTGGACCTGATCCTGAACACCCACTGGCACCCCGACCACACCCAGGCCGCCGGTGCCGTGAGGGAACAGACCGGCTGCAAGATCGTCGGGCCAGAGGAATCCGCCCGCGTCATCGCCCTGGATCAGGTTCTGGCCGACGGAGAGCAGGTCGATCTGGGCGAGACGCGCTTCGATGTCATCCACACGCCCGGGCACACCCTGGGCCACATCGTCTTCATCGATGCGCGAGGCGGGGAAGCGTTTGTCGGCGACACCCTGTTCGCCCTGGGCTGCGGACGGCTGTTCGAAGGCACGCCCGAGCAGATGTTCGACAGCCTCAGCCGCCTGTCCGACCTGCCGGATGAAACCCGCATCTGGTGTGCCCACGAGTACACCGCCGCCAACGCGCGCTTCGCCCTCAGCCTCGACGAGCCGGATGGTGAGCGCCGCGGCGCGCTCGAGGCGCATGCCCGGGACATCTTCGCCCTGCGCGAGGCGGGCCATCCCACTGTGCCGACGATGCTGGGCCGCGAAAGACAACTGAACCCGTTCCTGCGCGCGCCCGACGCTGCGGCCTTCGCCACGCTCCGGGCCGCCAAAGACCAGTTTCGCGGCTAGCGGCCGGCCAGGGTCCGCACCACGCGCGCCGATGACGGCCGCCCGGCGGGCCCCTCGCGGGGCGCCACGGTGATGATCAGGGAGCCGCGCGAAAACTCCGCGTCGTTTCGGGCGCCCTCGGTGATGACGATCCGGCGCACCTGCCGGGCCTGGTCCCGGAGATTGGAGGCGCGCGCCATGCGGGTCAGGGCCTCCACGGCAGCCGCGGCGGCTTCCGCCACCAGGGTTTCGGAACCGGGCGAGATTTCCTCGGCCTCGAAGATCACCAGATGCCCGACAGCCCGGCTGGCCACCTCGCTCTGGCGCACCATGAAATTGACCAGCTGGATGGGCGACAGGGGCGGTCGGCGCAAACTGGTCCCGGGCCCGGCCTGGGACGCAGGCTCGCCCATAGGCGCGCGGGGGGTATATAGCGTCAGCCCGCCCGAGGACGTGGACCGGAGGACCACGTCGCCCTGGTCATTGCGATAGAGGATGTCGCCCCGGGGCGCTGGCGTGGCGCGCAACACCCAGACTTCGGCGGCGTCGTCGAAGCGCAGCAGGGGCCGTGCGCTGGAGTGGTCGAGGATGAACGCCTCGCCGCTCTCGGTGACATACCGGCCCGGCGCGACCAGGGCGTGAGCCGGCCGGTCGCGCAGGCCCTGGCTCTGCTCGGCCTGGACGTTGCTGCGGGGCTGGGCGCGCGCGTCGGACGCAGCCCCCCCCCACACGCCCATGCTGACCGCGACGCACGCCAGGGCGAGCATCGTCTGCGGCAGCACAGCGCTGATCCGGGTTTCCGCGAACATTCTCAATCAGATGACTCGCCGCGAAGGCGGATTTTGGGCGCGGCCGTGTCAGCCCACCAGATACTGACCACCGTTCAGGGAAAGGGTGCAGCCTGTGACATATCCGGCACGTTCCCCTGCCAGCCACGCCACCATGTCGGCAATTTCCTCACCTTTTCCGAGCCTTCCGACCGGAATCTGGGCCACGATGCTCTCCAGCACCTTGGGATCCATGGCGCCCACCATCTCGGTGTCGATATAGCCCGGCGCGATGCAGTTCACGGTCACGCCCTTGCGCGCATTCTCCAGCGCCAGGGCCTTGGTGAAGCCGATCATGCCCGCCTTGGCGGCGGAATAGTTGGTCTGACCGACCTGGCCCTTCTGGCCGTTGATCGAGGAAATATTGACGATCCGGCCGAAACCACGGTCGCGCATGCCGCCGATCACCTGGCGGGTCATGTTGAACACGCTGTCCATGTTGACCCGGATCACGTCGGACCACTGCTCGGGGCTCATCTTGTGGAAGAAGCCGTCGCGGGTGATGCCGGCGTTGTTGATCAGCACGTCGATGGGGCCCAGTTCGGCCTCCACCTCCTGCACCGCCCGCGCACAGTCGTCGTACGAGCCGACGTTGCCCTTGACCACCATGACGCCCAGCTCGGACGCCGTGGCTTCGGCCGCGGCCATGTTGCCGGAATAGCCGGCCGCGACCTTGAAGCCGTCCTCGTTCAGGCGCTGAACGATCGCCCTGCCAATGCCCCGGGTGCCCCCGGTGACCATCGCCACTCGCGTCATATGCGTTTCCCTATGTCCCTCGGCGGCCCTGTATCCGGGCCGTTCATAACCGTTCTACCGCAGCCGGCCCCGCGGGTGAAGGCGATCAGTCCGCCCGGCGCAGGCGAACCAGACGACCGTTCGCATCATCGGTGACCACATAGACCGCGCCGTCCGCCCCGACCGCCACGTCGCGGATACGGGCGTTCAGCCCGGTCAGCAGCCGCTCCTCGCCCACAACCCGCTCGCCATCCAGCACCAGTCGCGCCAGATGTTGACCGGCCAGACCCGACACCAGCAGGTTGCCGTTCCAGTCGGGGAACATGTCGCCGCGATAGAAAACCGCGCCGCCCGGCGCGATCACCGGATCCCAGTAATAGATGGGCTGGACCGTATCCGGGGCGGTGGTGCTGCCCTCGCCGATGGCGCCGCCGCGATACTCGATGCCATAGGCCGCGATGGGCCAGCCATAGTTCTCCCCGGCTCGCGCGATGTTGATCTCGTCCCCACCCCGCGCGCCATGCTCGATGCCCCACAGCTCGCCGGTCTCAGGGTGCAGGGCCGCGCCCTGGACGTTGCGGTGTCCCCACGACCAGATCTCCGGCAGGGCGCCGTCCTGGTTCACGAAGGGGTTGTCCGAAGGGATCGAGCCGTCGGCGTTGATGCGCACGATCTTGCCGAAGTGCGAGCCCAGATCCTGCGCCTGGGCCCGGGTTTCGATGTCCGACCGCTCGCCCAGCGTCACATAGATCCGCCCCTGACGATCGAACACGATGCGCGAGCCGTAGTGCATGAAGTTGTCGTAGGTGGGCATGGCGCTGAAGATCGTCTGAACATTCTCCAGTCGGGTCCCGTCCTCGCTCAGGCGGCCCCGCGCCACGGCCGTGCCGTTGCCGCCCTGCCGGGGCTCGGAAAAACTCAGATAGACCAGCCGGTCACTGGCGAAGCCGGGGCTCAGTTCCACGTCCAGCAGCCCCGCCTGACGATCCGACACCACCGCGGGCACGCCGGTGATCGGGGCGCCGATCTCGCCCCCGGCGCTGATCAGGCGCAGACGACCCGGCTTCTCGGTGACCAGAAATCCGCCGTCCGGCAAGGCGACCACGCCCCATGGGCTCTGCAGCCCCTCGGCGACCGTCTCGCTGGTCATCTGAACCGCGGTCTGCACACCCGGCGCCCGGGTCTGGCCCTCGAAAGCCGCTCGCTGGTCCGGGGCGTTGGCGTCGTTCGTCTCGACCGGAGCGCCGCCCGCCTGCGTCGTGGCGGCCGTCTCTCCACTGCCGCCGCACGCGGCGATCAGGGCGAAGACGGATACGGCGGCGGTCAGGGTGGACAAGCGCATGGTGAACTCCAGAATTTGGTGTCTTCAGGCAACGCAGGGAAAGCGCCACCGTTCCGGTGACAGAACCGCGCATGGCGGGTCGATGCAAGGGCCGGGGGCCTCAGCCGGCCGGATATCGCGCCCGCATGGTCGCCACGGACCATTCGCACAGTGCGCGCAGCGCGCCCATGTCCACGTCTTCCAGCCGGTTGATGTAGAGACACGCCGCGCTGGTCTTCACCTTGCCCAGCCGAGCCAGCAGATCGGGTCGCTCACTGGCCCCCGCCATGGCGTAGACTACCAGATTGGCCTTGCGCGGCGAGAAGGCGATGAGTGGCCAGTCGGCGGATTTCTTCGCGGCGTTCACCTGGGTGTAGCGGCCAAAACCGACGATGGACGCCCCCCACATAACCGGCGCCTCTCCCATGATCTCAGCCAGCATGTCGCAGACGGCGCGGGCGTCCTCGCGGCGGCGCGCGGGCTCCACGGCGTCGATGAAGTCCGCCACCGACGCGTCGGTAGGCTGTGTCTTTGGCTCAGACATGACCGCAGGATGCTGCAGGACAAGCCTTTCGGCAATGGTCGCGCGCTCGCCCCCTCAGGCGCCTCGGCGGGCGATCACAGCCCCTTCACGATCCCTTCGACCATCTTCTTGGCATCGGCGAACAGCATCATGGTGTTGTCGCGGAAGAACAGTTCGTTCTCGACCCCGGCGTAGCCCGCCGCCATGCCGCGCTTGACGAACAGCACCGTGCCCGCCTTCTCCACGTCCAGGATGGGCATGCCGAAGATGGGCGACTGGGGATCGGTCTTGGCGGCCGGGTTGGTGACGTCATTGGCGCCGATGACGAAGGCCACGTCGGCGCTGGAGAACTCCGAGTTGATGTCCTCCAGTTCGAACACCTCGTCATAGGGCACGTTCGCTTCCGCCAGCAGCACGTTCATGTGCCCCGGCATGCGGCCGGCCACGGGGTGGATGGCGTATTTCACCTCCACGCCCTCCTCCTTCAGCTTGTCGGCCATCTCGCGCAGCGCGTGCTGGGCCTGGGCCACCGCCATTCCGTAGCCCGGCACGATGATGACCTTGGAGGCGTTCTTCATGATGAAGGCCGCGTCGTCGGCCGAACCCTGCTTGACCGGGCGTGTCTCTACGTGGCCGGCGCCCGCCGCCGCCGCGTCGCCGCCGAAGCCGCCCAGGATGACGCTGATGAAGCTGCGGTTCATGCCCTTGCACATGATGTAGCTGAGGATCGCGCCGGACGAGCCCACCAGGGCGCCGGTGATGATCAGGGCGATATTCTCCAGCGTGAAGCCCAGCGCCGCCGCCGCCCAGCCGGAGTAGCTGTTCAGCATGGACACCACGACGGGCATGTCCGCCCCGCCGATGGGGATGATCAGGGTCGCGCCCAGGATCAGGGCGATGACGAATACGCCCCAGAAGGCCCACACCGCCGTCCCGCCCGTAGCGATCAGAATGCCGATCAGAACCACCAGCCCCGCCGCCAGACCGATGTTGATCAGGTGCCGCGCCGGCAGCAGGATCGGCGTGCCGCTCATGTTGCCGTTCAGCTTGGCGAAGGCGATCACTGATCCGGTGAAGGTGATCGCGCCGATGGCCAGACCCAGACCCAGCTCGATGATCGACAGGGTCTTGATGCCCCCCGCCCCGTCGTCGATGCCGAAGGCCACGGGCGCATAGACCGCCCCCACCGCCACCAGACACGCCGCCATGCCCACCAGACTGTGGAATGCAGCCACCAGCTGCGGCATGGACGTCATGGGCACGCGCCGCGCGATCACCGCGCCGACGCCGCCGCCCACCACAACCCCGCCCGCGATCAACGCCAGCGTCAGCCCGTCCAGCGCCTGTGTCCCCCACAGGGTCAGCAGGGTCACGCCGATGGCCAGCCCCATGCCCACCATGCCGAAGGTGTTGCCCCGGCGGCTGGTCTCCGGGCTCGACAGCCCGCGCAGGGACAGGATGAACAGGACGCCGGCCGCCAGATAGGCCAGGGCTGCGATGGATGCGTTCACGACGGCGTCCCCCTCATTCGTCTCAGTAGATTTCGACCCGCGCCGGTTCGGCGGGATCGTTGGTGCCGGCGGCGGTCGGCGTTCCGTCCTTGACCAGGGCGAAGCCTACCGGCCCCTCCCCGCCCGTCTTGGTCAGGGTGCACCAGGCGCGGTACGTGGGCAGGCGCCCGGCCGCGCGGCCCTGACCGTCCAGATCGAAGCGGTTGACCGTGCCGGACCCTGCCATCTGGTGCGGCGGGAACCCGCAGTTCAGCGTCCAGCTGGCGCCCCCCGGGGCCGCCACCGCGAAGTGGGCGCCCTGATAGCCATCGCCGGTCTGGCGCGTGGCCTGGGCCTGGGCGCCGCCCGCAAAGGCCAGCACCGCAATCATCAACGCAACTCTCATCGGTCCTCCGAACCTGTCAGGCCGCTGGTCCGCTTCAGCCGCCACAGGGCGGCGGCGATGAACAGCGGCGCAATCACCACCAGGATCCAGTCGAACCAGGTCATCACCCGGTCCTGGATCAGCACCCGCACGATGATGGACGAGAACACCAGCACCATGCCCGCATCGTGAAACCGCATCTTGGCGATGGGGTTCTTCTCGCCCAGCCAGCCATAGACCCACAGGCCCATGCCCAGGCCCGTGGCCACCCACGAGCCTGTCGCGGCCATCTGGGCCGCATCGACGGTCAAGCCTTCTTTTCCTTCTTGCGGTACATGGCCAGCATGCGCCGGGTGACCATGAAGCCGCCGAAGATGTTGACGCTGGCCAGGGTCACGGCCGCCACGCCGGCGCCCTTGGCGATCCAGCCGTTGACGCCGGAGGCCTCAGACACGGCCGCCGCCGCGATCAACCCGCCGACGATGATGACCGAGGAAATGGCGTTGGTGACCGCCATCAGCGGCGTATGCAGCGCCGGCGTCACGCTCCAGACCACATAGTAGCCGACGAAGATCGCCAGCACGAAGATGGCCAGGCGGAAAACGGTGGGGTCGACATGTTCCATCAGGAGGCTCCCTTTATGCCCTCATGCACCACGGTCCCGCCGTGGGTGACGACGGCGGCCTTGAGGATCTCGTCCTCCAGATCGAGGGTCAGCGCCTCGTCCTTCACCAGCAGGCCCACGAACGCCAGCAGGTTCCTGGCGTACAGGGCCGAGGCGTCCGCCGCGATGCGGCCGGGCAGGTTGGACCAGCCGACGATGCTGGCGCCGTTGGCCGTCCTGACCACCTCGCCCGGCTTCGAGCCCTCCACATTACCGCCCGCCTCGACCGCCAGATCCACCAGCACCGAACCGGGCTTCATGGAGGCCACATGGGCGGCCGAGATCAGCCGGGGCGCCGGGCGGCCCGGGATCAGGGCGGTGGTGATCACCACATCCTGTTTGGTGATGTGGGTGGCGGTCAGTTCGGCCTGCTTGGCCTGATACTCGGCGGACATCTGCTTGGCGTAGCCGCCGGCGGTCTCGGCGGCCTTGAACTCCTCGTCCTCCACCGCGACGAATTTGGCGCCCAGGCTCTCCACCTGCTCCTTGGCGGCGGGGCGCACGTCGGTGGCGCTGACCACCGCACCCAGACGCCGCGCCGTGGCGATGGCCTGCAGCCCCGCCACGCCCGCGCCCATGACAAACACCTTGGCCGGGGCGACGGTGCCCGCCGCCGTCATCATCATGGGAAACGCGCGACCATAGGCGTGGGCCGCCTCGATCACCGCCCTGTAGCCGGCCAGATTGGCCTGGGACGACAGGGCGTCCATCACCTGGGCCCGGCTGATGCGGGGCACGAACTCCATGGCGAAGGCGGTGACGTTGGCCTTGGCCATCGCCTGCACCGTGTCCCTCTCGCGGTAGGCGTCCAGCAGGGCCACCACAATGGCCCCCGGCTTCAGGGCGCTGATCTCCTGCGCCGTGGGGCCGCGCACCTTCAGAAGGATATCGGCCTTGGACAGCACCGCGCTGGAGTCCTTGGCCACCCTGGCGCCCGCAGCCTCATAGTCGGCGTCGGGAATGGACGAGCCCAGCCCGGCGCCGGCCTCGACCAGCACCGAGGCGCCGAGCGCAGTCAGCTTCTTCACCGTATCGGGTGTTGCGGCGGTGCGCGGTTCGCCTTCTCGGCGTTCGCGCGTCACGGCTATGGCGACGGCCAAGCGAATCCCCCTGCCTGTTGTTTCAGAGCAGTGGAACGTTAGGACGTTTCAGAAAGGCCCGTAAAGGCCGGGCCCGCCAGAATAACTGTTAGTGATCAGCAGGCTTGCTGCGCAGGAACCACCAGCCGGCGACCGCCACCACCACCGCGGAAATCAGCGCGGGGAAGAACCCGCCGTTCGGCATGAACATCACGGTGAACAGCAGCACCGCCACCACGACGGACAGCGAGCCCCACTTGGTCAGGAAGTTGAACAGATGCCAGGTGGAGACCTGTTCCGTGATTTCCTGGGAGCCGCGCAGATAGGCTTCGGCGTCGTGATCGGCTTCGTGGGTGTCGGCGGCCATGCGATGATCTTTCGAAGGCAAACGAGAATCTGACCGCCCTTATACCGAGGCGGGCGCGCGGCTCAAGCCGACTTGCGCTGCGCGGTCATATAGTCGCGGAGAATGCGGTTCACGGCGGTCTGGTATTTCGGCTCGCGATCCTTGAGCCAGGCCACCACATCGGCGTCCAGCCGAATGGTTACCGTCTGCTTGGTCGGCCGATAGAACTTGCCGCGCACCGCGCCGGTCCAGTCGGTGATTTCCGGGGCGTCGCTGGTGTCGATCTCTTCGTCAGTCATCGCGTCGATGACCGCGAGTTCAGCGGAGATATCCCTCGTCGCCGGTTTCATATCCTTGCACTTCATGTGGGGTTGCCTTTCGCGCACTGATCACCCTGACGAAAACCTCGCCACTCTCGTCCAGCCAAGTGTGGGCGACGAACAGGATCGTCGTCAGACCCACACGCCCAACGGTCCGCCATCGCTCTTCACCATCGACGACCCGATCCAGAACGCTGACCGCCGAGACGTCCTCGAACACCTTGATGGCCACATCGAAAGCGACCTTGTGCCTGGCCAGATTCCGCCGCGCTTTCTCTTCATCCCATTCAAACCGCAAACTCGCCCCCGTATTTACGATTTTGTATTTACAATGGCAAGATCACGCCACCGCCTCGAACTCATCGATCAACCGCTCCAGCCGCTGGCAGCCGGTGGCCCAGAAGGCCGGGTCGCGCGGGTTCAGGCCGAAGGGCTTCAGCGCCTCCACATAGGTCCGCGTCCCGCCGCCGGCCAGCAGCTCGCGGTACAGGGGCGCGAAACCTTCCGGGTTCTCCCGCCGCTTCTCCATCAGGGCGGCGACCAGCAGGTCCCCGAAGGCATAGGCGTAGACATAGAAGGGCGAGTGCACGAAGTGGCCGACATAGGCCCACCAGTGTTCGTATCCATCGTTGAGCTTGACCGCAGGCCCGAGGCTCGCGCCCATCTCCTCCATCCAGATCTCGCCGATGCGGGCGACCGACACCTCGCCCTGCGCCCGCTCGTCGTGGAAGCGCGTCTCGAACCGGTGGAAGGCGATCTGGCGCACCACGGTGTTCAGCCCGTCCTCGATGCGCCCGGCCAGCAGGCCGCGCTTTTCCTGTTCCGGGGCGGTCGCCAGCAGCCGGTCAAAGGTCAGCCCCTCGGCGAAGATGGACGCCGTCTCGGCCAGGGTCAGGGGCGTGTCGGCCAGCAGGGTGCCCTGATCCGCCGCCAGGGTCTGGTGCACCCCGTGGCCCAGTTCGTGGGCCAGGGTCAGCACGTCGCGCCGCTCGCCCATCCAGTTCATGAATACATAGGGGTGGCGGTCCGCCGTCACCGGGTGCGCATAGGCGCCGGACTGCTTGCCCGCCCGCGCCCGCCCGTCGATCCACGGGTTGTCGAAGAAGGCCCGCGCCCGGTCGCCGAACTCGGCCCCCAGATCATTGAAGCTGTCCAGCACCATCGCCCGCCCCTGACCCCAGTCGAAGCCGCGCGGCGCGGTGGTCTCGATGGGCGCGTTGCGATCCCACTGGTTCAGTTGCTTCAAGCCCATGGCCCTGGCCTTGAGCGCATAATAGCGGTGGGTCAGGCGCGGATAGGCCTCGGCCACCGCCGCCGCCATGGCGTCCACCGCCTGGCCGTCCACCTCGTTCATCAGGTGCTTGGACTGGGCCGGATAGGTAAATTTGCGCCAGCGGTCTTCCAGCGCCTTTTCCTGGGCCACGGTGTTCAGCACCAGCGCCATGGTGGTGGCCCGCGACGCCAGCGCTGCGTCCAGTCCCTCGGCCGCCGCCTTGCGCCGGTCCGCCCTGGGGTCCGACAGACGGTTCAGCGCCTCGGCCAGGGTCAGTTCATCCCTGCCCGCCTTCACCCGCAGGGCGGCCAGGGTCTCGTCGAACAGGCGCGGCCACTGCATGGCGGCGGGCATGCGCTCGGCGATGAACCGCTCCAGCTCGGGCGACAGCTCGTGGGGCTTGCTGGCCCGCACCCGGCGCAGCCAGGGCCGCCAGCGCGCGGCGGGTTCATGGGCGGTCAGCGCCGCCTCGATCTCGGTCTCCTCCAGCCGGTTGATCTCCAGCGTCAGCCACAGGGTCTCGGCGGCGATGGTGGTGACCTTCTGGCGAATGTCCGCCTCGAAGCCCTGCGCGGCGCCGTCCTCGCGATTGGTGGACGCCGCCAGGAAGGCATAGGCCCCCAGCGCCCCCAGATGGTTGGACGCCTGCTCATACAGGGTGATCGCCCGGTCCAGCCGCTGACCCAGCGTCGCCGCATCGCCCCGCGCCGCCTCCAGCTGGCCTTCCAGCCCGTTCAGTTCGGCCGTCGCCTTGCGCCCCGACTCCAGATCCGCCGCCACCCGGTCGTCCGTCGGCGAGGCGTAGAGGTCGGACAGGTCCCAGAGGGGTGCTTCGGTCGGGGCCGCATCGGGCTTGAAAGGGGCGTTCATGGCTCAGGTGTGGGGTCGCGGACGGCGCGGCGCAACCGCGCCGGCACAAATCCCCTTCCGCCCGTCCCGCATTTGGGTCCAGATGGGCGCCAGGGAGACAACGCCATGACCATCTTCGGCGCCAACGAGATCGCGGACCGGGAGCCGGACGGCCGGCGTCTGGGCTGGACCCGGCTGATCATCGGCCTGATCCAGGGGCTGGCGCTCTATCTGCTCTATCTCAGCGCCGAGGCGAAGACCTGGCCTGCGACGGTGGAGATGCTGTTCGTCCCGGTTGTGCTGGTCATGCTGCTGCTGCCGGTCACGGCGCTGGGCGGGGTCGGGCGCTTTCGCCCCCGCACCCTGGCGATATGGCTGGCGGTCGCCACGGCGATCATCGCCCTCATGGGGTGGTGGGCGGCCCGGGGCGAACTGGCCGACGGCGCAGCCATGTCCACCTGGTTCGGCGCGCTGATCTTCCCGGCGGGCGTCGCCATCCTGTTCATCCTGCACCATCTGTTGCTGCCCGCCGATCTGACCCGGCGGCGCATCGCGCCCTATCCCGTCTATTTCGACACTGCCTGGAAGGCCGGGGTGCAGCTGGCCCTGTCGGTCGCCTTCACCGGCGCCTTCTGGCTGCTGCTTCTGCTGGGCGCCGGGCTGTTCAACATGATCGGGCTGGATTTCCTGCGCCGGCTGATCGAGCAGCCTTGGTTCTCCATCCCCGTCACCACCCTGGCCTTCGCCGCCGCCATCCACCTGACGGACGTCAAGGATGGTCTGATCCGGGGCGTGCGCACCGTGGTGCTGATGCTGCTGTCGTGGCTGCTGCCGGTCATGGCCGTGCTGACCGCCGGGTTCATTCTCGCCCTGCCCTTCGCGGGCGTGGGGCGTCTGTGGGATGAAGGCTATGGGACCAGCCTGATGCTGGCCGCGGCCGCTGCCCTCATCATCCTGATCAACGCCGCCTATCAGGACGGCGAGCCGGACGGACGGCCCCACGTGGCCCTGCAGTGGACGGCGCGGCTGGGCGGCGTGCTGCTCGCGCCGCTCATGGGGCTGGCCTTGTGGGGCATGGGCCTGCGCATCGGCCAGCACGGCCTGACGCCCGAACGGATCATCGCCCTGACCTGCGTGCTGCTGGGCGTCGTGTATGCGGCGGGCTACGCCTTCGCCGCCGTGCGGCCGGGGCCATGGATGCGCCCGCTGGAACGCACCAACGTCATCGCCGCCGTCGCCACTGTCTTCGCCATCCTGGCCCTGTTCACCCCCATCGCCGACCCGACCCGCCTGTCCGTCGCCGACCAGATGCGCCGGCTCGAGACCGGCCGGGTGTCGGCCGAGGATTTCGACTACGCCTTCCTGCGCTTCGACGCGGGCCGTTCCGGCTTGCAGGCGCTGGACCGCCTCGCCGCCGCCGATGACCCCGAGATCGCCCGCAGGGCCGGAGAGGCGCGCGACGTCGCGGACCGCTACACCCTCGATCAGATCGCGCCTCGCGTCGACATCGAGGTGCTGCCGGGCTCGCCCGCCTTGCCCGAGGACTTCTTCGACGATCAGGCGCCGGGCGACCAACGCGCGAACTGCCGGAGCGAAGGCGACTGTCTCGCCGCCGCCCGCGATCTGGACGGCGACGGGGCGACGGAATGGCTCGTGGCCAACGCCTACCGTCTGGCCGTTTATCAGCAGATCGAAGACAGCTGGCGCGAGATCGGGGCCTATGAGGTCAACGCCTGCAGGCCACGACAACAGGACGCCCGCGACCTGCTGCGCGGCGGCCTGGCCCTCGCCCCGTCGCCTCTGCCCGACCTGACGGTGGACGGCGTCAACATTCCTCTGACCCGTCGGGCCGACTGCGGCGCTTAAACCCGATCTTCACCCCCTTGGGCCTAAAACCGTCCCGAAACGAGCCAGTCCCGATCAACGAGGACCGGCCGTACGGTTGATGATGAAGGGTGGCTCCCATGGCCAAGACGGTGCTGGTCGTCGATGACGACCCGACCCAGCGCAGGCTGGTTCAGGCGGTTCTCGACCGCGAAGGCTACAACGTCGTCCACGCCGAAAACGGCGGCGAGGCCATCGACCGCATGACGCGCGGCGGCGGCGCCGACGTGGTCCTGCTGGACATGGTCATGCCCGGCCTGTCGGGCATGGAGACCCTCGCCGAGATGCGCACCGCGGGCGTGCGCGCCCCGGTCATCATCCTGACCGCGTCCGGCGGCATCGACACCGTGGTCAAGGCCATGCAGGCCGGGGCCCAGGACTTCTTCATCAAGCCCGCCAGCCCCGAGCGCATCCTCATCTCGATCCGCAACGCCCTGCAGATGGGCGAGCTGGTGGCCGAGGTGGGCCGCGTCCGCCGTCAGGTCTCGGGCCGCACCTCCTTCGACGATCTGGTGGGCGACAGCGCCCCCATGCGCATGGTCAAGGCGCTGGGCGCCCGCGCGGCCAGTTCCAACATTCCCGTCCTGATCACGGGCGAGAGCGGCGTCGGCAAGGAAGTCATCGCCCGCGCCCTGCACGGCGCCTCGTCGCGCGCCGGCAAGCCCTTCGTGGCGGTCAACTGCGGCGCCCTGCCCGCGAACCTGATTGAATCCATCCTGTTCGGCCACGAGAAGGGCGCCTTCACGGGCGCGGTCGACAAGACCCTGGGCAAGTTCCGCGAGGCCGATGGCGGCACCCTGTTCCTGGACGAGATCGGCGAGCTGCCGCTGGACATGCAGGTCAAGCTGCTGCGCGCCCTGCAGGAAAACGAGATCGACCCGGTCGGCGCCAAGCGCCCGGTCAAGGTGGACGTGCGCATCGTCTCGGCCACCAACCGCGACCCCGAGGCCCAGGTGAAGGCCGGGGCCTTCCGCGAGGACCTGTTCTACCGCCTCAACGTCTTCCCCATCGAGGCCCCCGCCCTGCGCGCGCGGCGCGAGGACATCCCGGCCCTGATCGACCACTTCATCGCCCGCTTCAACGCCGAGGAAGGCAAGCGGGTGTCCGGCGCCGCGCCGGACACCCTGGCCCTGCTGACCGCCTTCGAATGGCCCGGCAATGTGCGCCAGCTGGAGAACGCGGTCTATCGCGCCATCGTCCTGGCCGACGGCCCCTGGCTGCAGCCCCACGACTTCCCCGCCATCTCCGGCGTGGCCGCGCCCATGCCTGAGGCGGAGGCCCGGCCCGAAGCGCGCCGCGCCGACCACGCCTTGTCCGATCTGGCCCTGCCCGACGCCCCGGTGCGCATCCTCGACGACAAGGGCCATGTCCGCACGCTCGAGGACATCGAGCGCGACCTGATCCAGCATGCCATCGAGGTCTATGCGGGCCACATGTCCGAGATCGCGCGGCGCCTCGGCATCGGCCGCTCCACCCTGTATCGCAAGGTGCGCGAACAGGGTCTGGAAGGCGTTCTCCGGGAAGCGGGCTGAGGCGTCGTCCGCCAAATTAGGCCGTTGCAATCCTGCAGCGACGGAATCGCCGCAATTGACGCGTTAGACGGTCATTGAACCGGGGGGTCGGCAAGGTTCGCGGCCCAGACGAACCCCCCCGGCCCCTCCCCAGACCGGATACGCACCTATGCTTCTCTCGACCACGGCCCTGACCGGGCTGGCCGCGCTGCTCGTTCAAACCGGGATTTCCCAGGACGCCGGCCAGGACCCGATTCTTGATGACGACGGCGTCACCTCCGTCTCCGAGCTCATCATCGTCGCCCCCCGCCGTCGCGGCGACGTGCAGACCGACATCGCGCCCGAGCTGGAACTGAACGCCGCCGACATCCAGGCCTACGGCGCCTCGGACATCGCCCAGTTGCTGGAGTTCCTGTCCCCGGTCACCACCAGCTCGCGCGGCGGCTCACCCGTGTTCCTGGTCAACGGACGGCGCATATCCGGCTTCCGGGAAATCCGCGGCCTGCCGTCCGAGGCCATCGAGCGGGTCCAGATCCTGCCTGAGGAAGTGGCGCTGCAGTTCGGCTACCGCGCCGACCAGCGGGTGGTGAACTTCATCCTCAAGGACCCCTTCCGCTCCACCACGACGGAACTCGAGTTGCGCGCCCCGACCGCCGGCGGCCGCTCGGGCTATGAGGTCGACGCCAACATCCTGCGCATCGACGGCGACAACCGCTGGTCCATCGACATCGAACACGAGCGCGACACCGCCCTGTTCGAGACCGAGCGCAACATCGTCCGCGACCCCGGGTCCACCCCCTACGACCTGATCGGCAACATCTCCGCGCCCAGGTTCGGCGACGAGATCGACCCGGCTTTCTCCGGCCTCGTCGGCCAGACCGCCGTCGTCGCGCCTGTGCCCCTGGGCGGAACCAGTCTCGCGGACTTCGCCGGCGCCTATGGCCCGCCGGGCCGGGGCAACCTCAGCGACTGGCGCACCCTGCAGCCCGAAACCGAGCAGAATTCCATCTCCGCCACGCTCAAGCGCGGCCTGCCGGGCGACATCCAGGCCACGGTCAGCGCCAGCCTTGAGGATCAGACCACCGAGCGGTTCAACGGCCTCCCGGGTCTGACCCTGTCCGTGCCCACGGGCGTGGGCGGCTCGCCCTTCAGCCAGAACGTGACCCTTTACCGCTTCCTCGACACGCCCGAGGCCCTCAGCACCCGCACCGACAGCCTGCAGGCCGAACTGGGCGTGCTGCTGGACGGCTTTATCGGCGACGACTGGCGCTGGAGCTTCAACGGCGAATATACCCGCAACGAAAGGGACACCGTCACGGGCCAGGGCTTTGACGTCGCCACCTATCAGGACCGGCTGGACGCGGGCGATCCGACTGTCAGCCCGTTCGGCCCCTTGACCGCGGCCCAGTTCACCCGCCGGCCCGACGATCTGGCGAATTCGGTGACCAGCCGGTACAGCGCCGAGGGGGTGTTCACCGGCCCGCTGATGGAGCTGCCCGCCGGCGACCTGCGCTCCACCTTCACCCTTGGCGCCGACCGGCAGACCCTGGAGTCCTGGTCCCTGCGCGGCGATGACGAGACCGAGCGTGAGCTGTCCCGCGACCGCTTGAACGCCCAGACCAGCTTCGACATCCCCCTCTTCGAGCGTGACGACGAGAACCCCTCCCTGCTGGGTGCGCTCTCCCTCAATCTGAACGCGGGATATGAGGACGTGTCGGACTTCGGGGGGCTGAACACCCTCGGGGTGAACCTGAACTGGAGCCCGGCGAACCGCCTGTCGTTCCTGACCGGCTATACGCGCCAGGATCAGGCCCCCGGCATCGCCCAACTGAACGATCCGGTCATCGCCACGCCCAACACCGCCGTGTTCGACTTCTCCACCGGCGACACGGTGCTGGTCACCCGCACCACCGGCGGCAACGCCGATCTGGACGCCGCGACCCGCTCGGTCTGGCGCGCCGGGGTCAACTGGCAACCGCTGGCGGATGAACAGCTTCGCATCACCTCGACCTGGACCCGGACCTCCATCGAGAACGAGGTCAACGGTTTCCCGGCCGTCACTGCCGCCCTGGAAGCCGCCCTGCCGGACCGGTTCACCCGCGACGACGACGGGACCCTGCTGGCCGTGGACGCCCGACCCGTCAATTTCGCGCAAGTGGATCGCCAGGACCTGCGCACCGGCTTCACCTTCTCGCGCACCTTCGGCCAGCCGACCCAGGCCGCGACCCCGGCCGCCGGCGCTCGCGGACAGGGCGAACGCGGCCCGGGCCAACGGGGCCAGGGCGAACGAGGACCGGGTGAACGAGGGCCGGGTGAGCGGGGCCAGGGACGCCCCGTGCCGCCCCAGGACGGGGCGGCTCCCGCTGAGGGACCAGGCGGCGCCCCGGGCGTCGTCCGTGAGGGAGTCGAAGGTCCGCCCCCCGGCGGCGGCATGCGCATGGGTGGCGGCGGTCAGGGCGGCCCCGGCGGGATGGGCGGCGGCGGACGTATGGGAGGCGGCGGCGGCGGCATGCAGCCGGGTCAGGGCCGGTACAACATCTCCGTGTTCCACACCTGGCGCATCCAGGACGAGATCCTGATCGCCCCGGGTCTGCCCATTCTGGACCTGCTGGACGGCGACGCCACCGACGCGGGCGGCGGTAGCCCGCGCCACCAGATCCAGGCCCAGGGCGGCGTCTTCAAGAACGGCATGGGCCTGTTCGCCAACGCCACCTGGAGCCAGGGAACCCGCGTCGACGGCGGGACCGGGCCGGACCTGTTCTTCAACGACCGCACCACGGTGGGGATCAACGCCTTCGTGGACCTGGGCGCCCAGGAACGCCTGGTGGCTCGCTGGTCCTGGCTGGAAGGCTCGCGGATCAATCTGCGGGTCCAGAACCTGTTCGATTCCAGACCCGACGTCGTCTCCAGCGACGGAACCACGCCGGTCAACTACCAGCCCGACTTCCTCGATCCCGAAGGCCGCACGGTCAGCCTCACCTTCAGGAAGATCCTGTTCTGATCGCCTTCCTTCTCCCCTTGCGGGAGAAGGTGTCATGCGGAGCCTGACGGATGAGGGGTGAGACTCGATTTCTCGGGTCTGTGCTGAGTGGGTTGGTCTGTTGCGCGGAAACCGGATGAGGCGGTGTTTCACCCCTCATCCGACCGCCCCCGGCGGCCACCTTTTCCCTCAGGGGGAGAAGGATTTCGGCTCTCCCCCTTCGCCTTCTTCGCGATCTCTTTCAGCTTGCGGGCCTGCATCGCCGACAGCGACTGGCCCGGCGCGCCCTTTTCGGGATCGGCGAAGGCGCGGCCGTAGGTCTTCACCCGGTCCGACACCGAGCCGAGAAACTCGTCCTCCCAGTCAGACAGTTGCACCCCCGCCTTGTCGGCGGCGCGGCGTGCGCGCTTCAGGGCGTTCAGCGCCGAGCGCTGGGCAGCCTTCTTCGCAGCCTCATAGGGGGAGTCCTTTGGCGCCCTGTCGTCCTTCGGGCTGCTTGAGCCGCTCTTTAGCGCGCTACCGCCCTTCGGGCTGCTTGAGCGCAGGCCGCCGTCCTTGCGTCCGAAACCGGACCGCTTCAGCTCAGATCTCGCCGAGGGCGGCCAGATAGAGGTCCAGGATCGCCTCTTCTTCCTGGCGCTTGGCCTTGTCCAGCTTGCGGATGCGGATGACCTTGCGCAGGGTCTTCACGTCATAGCCCTCGCCCTTGGCCTCGGCGAAGACCTCCTTCATGTCGGCCATGATCGCCTGCTTGTCCTCTTCCAGACGCTCCAGGCGCTCGATGATGGTGCGCAGGCGGCCCTGGGCCGAGGCGTTCAGGACGTCGGGATTGGCGAAGGTGGCGTCGTCGGCCATGGGAAGTCCTTACTAGTGCGCTATCGCTCGGGACGCGGTCCCTCGCTGCTTGAGCGCGGCATGAATGGTTGGATTTTGGTTAGCGCCGTCTCCGCCAGGGCTCAACGCCACACGCGAAAAAGGCCACGGACAACCGTCCATGGCCTGTGGATCATTCCGCCGCTCTGCGGACCCACGCCGCGCCCTCAAGCAGAGAGCGCGCGCGTCCCAAGCGATAGGGCGCGAAAAAGTCTTAGCCTTGTTTGGCCTTGAAGCGCGGGTCGGTCTTGTTGATCACATAGACCACGCCCTTGCGGCGCACGATCTTGCAGTCACGGTGGCGCGACTTCAGCGACTTCAGAGAACTACGGACCTTCATGGCCTCATTCCTTCGTGGCCCCTGAGGCGTGAACCTGTCGGGCGCGATACAAAATGAAACGCCGCAAGCGGACCTGCGGCGGGGAGACGGGCCTATAGGTCAGCCGCGCCTGCCCTGTCAACGGGAAACGGCGCCGAACCCGACCGCGTTCCGCCCTGTTTGGCCCCCCTCACCTCACCCGCCCCTATAATGCCCGTCATCAACGATGCCCGAGGAGGGCGATTCCAACAATTCGGACAATTCAGACACTGTTTTTTCGAGCGCCAGCGTCCGAAATCCATCTTCACAAGCTGAGCAGTAGGGAGCGCCCCTCCCCCTCAGGCAGCGCGCGCCCGCCGCGCGAGCGGTAGGGCTGCCTCCATGCCCTCAAGCAGCGAGGCCCCGCGGGCCGAGCGTTAGGGCAAAAAAAGATGGAGGCCTGGCCTCCGAGTCGAACGGAGGGTCTGCGGATTTGCGATCCGCCGCGTCGCCCCTCCGCCACCAGGCCGCGTCAAGGAGAGGGATCGCTACCACGGCCCGGTTAACGGACGGCGAGCATTCACGGTTAGCGCCTGGTGACAGGCATGGCTTCGCCGTGGCCAAAAGGCGGCGAAACCACGCTCTCCTTTCGCGCGCTTGTGATTGTGGTGGCCGCACGCAACGCGGTAGGCTCACACGATGAAAATTCGCCTTGTTCTCATCGGCCTGACCGCAGCCTGCGCGCCCATGATCCCCGAACCGCCGGCGGGGACGGCACAGTCGGCGCAGCCTGCGGCTGCTGCTGCGACCGCCACGGCGGCGGTCCAGCCGGTCCCCTATGAGGATCAGTCCTTCGAAGGCTGGAAACAGGGCTTCCTGGATCGCCACAGCGGGGCCAACCGCGCCGCCTTTGAGCGCGAGCTTGCAGGGCTGTCTCCTGATCCCAGCGTCATTCGTCTGGACGGCAACCAGCCCGAGTTCAGTCGCCCGGTCGGGGCCTATGTCCAGAACGCCGTCAGCGCCCAGCGCATCGCCCAGGGTCGGGACCGCCTGATGTCCGCCCCCCTGGCCGCCGAGCAACGCTACGGCGTGCCGCGCGAGATCCTCGTCGCCATCTGGGCCCAGGAAAGCGCCTTCGGCCAGGTCCAGGGCGACCACGACGTGATCCGCTCCCTGGCCACCTTGGCCCACGACGGCCGCCGTCGCGACTGGGCCGAGGGCCAGCTCAAGGAAGCCCTGACCATCATCGTCGAGGGCCGCGCCCCCCGCTCGCGCCTCAAGGGCTCGTGGGCCGGCGCCATGGGCCAGAGCCAGTTCATGCCCGACAACTACCGCCGCCTGGCCGTGGACGGCGACGGCGACGGCGTCGTGGACATCTGGAACTCCCCCGCCGACGCGCTGACGTCCGCCGCCAACCTGCTGGACAACGCGGGCTGGAAGCGTGGCCAGGGCTGGCACTATGAAGTCACCCTGCCCCCGGGGTTCGATTACGCCCTCGCCGAGGGGGAGCCCCAACCGTGGTCGTACTGGGCCCAGCGCGGCGTGGTTCTGTCGCGCGGCGGCGCGCCCACCACGGCGGAACAGGCCGAGGGCGCGACTATCCTGCTGCCCCAGGGCGCTGCCGGCCCGGCCTTCCTGGCCCTGCCCAACCACTACATCATCCGCCGCTACAACAACTCTGTGGCCTACGCCCTGGCCATCGGCATGACCGCCGACGGCATCGCGGGCCGCCCGGGTCTGGTGGCCGCCTGGCCCGACGAGGCGCCCCTGTCGCGCGACCAGCGTCTGGGCGCCCAGCGCGCCCTTGCCGCCGCCGGATTCGACCCGGGCGGCATCGACGGCGTCGTCGGCTCCGGCACCCGCCGCGCCCTGCGCGGATGGCAGCAGGCCAACGGCCTGACCCCCGACGGCCACCTCACCGCCGCCATCGCCGACCGCCTGATCGCCGAACAGCGATAAGTCGGCTTGCCGGACCGGTCGAATACCGGCACGACCAGCGGCCATGAGCGACCGTTCGATCCGAAATCTGGCCAACCTGCAGGCGTTTGGCTCCACCTCGCGGGTGCTGAACCTGCTCGCGGTCTGGCGCCGTCACGGGGGGACGGACGAATGGCGTGACAAGCCCATGTTCCAGACCCCGGCCCTGAACCGGGGCCTGATCATCAAGCACCGTCTGCGCCGCGACGAGGTGGACCTGTTCCACGGCTATCGGCAGTCGGCCACCAAGATCATCCTGCCCATCGACCTGGACGACCTGCGTCTGGGCGGCCGCTTCATCTTCATCGGCCAGCGAAAGTTCGACCAGGCCCTGCGCGAGTACTTCGGCCTGTCCGTTGACGAACGCGACCTTGAGACCCTGCGCCTGATCGATCAGCTGCCGTCGCTGGACCCGTTCCTTTTGCGCGAACAGATCAAGCGCGGCGGCCTTGATGTGGCGCGCTGCTACTTCGAGCTGACCGAGGGCGACATGAAACGCATGTTCGGCTTCGTGGAAGCCCAGATCGCCCCGCTGGTGGCCATGAGCATGGCGACGGAAACCTCCCCCGGCCAGGCCCGCGCCACCGCCAATCTGGTGTCGAAGATCCTGTCCAACACCGACGGCGCGGCCATGCAGCCCCTGGGCGACACGCTCCAGCTGGCGCCCGAGCAGTACGCCGAGGGCGTGTTCTGCTGGAAAGGTTTCCTCTATTACAAATGGTCCGCCGCCACGGTCCTGAAAGAGGCCCGCGCGGTGGCCGACGCCATAGCCGCAATGCAGCCCGTCGGCCCTCTCGACGCCGAGTCCCGCCTCTACGTCGAACGCGGCCGTCAGGTTCTCCGGCGCAAAATTCTCAAAACCTGCGAGACGGCGATCGAGACCCTGAAGGTCTACGATCGCGCCTACGCCAGCCTGACCCATGACGGCCGCCCCACGGCCTTTCGCGAATTCCTTCTGGACGCGCCCCGCATGTTCACACGCCTGGGCGAACAGGTCGGGGCTGTGCGGCACATCGTCAGCTTCTGGAACTTCCGCTTCGCCCCCGGCGCCCCGCGCGTCTCGGTGGAGGAGTTGATCGACATCTTCATGGATTTCGAGACCAGCCTGGCCACCCGCGAAAGCGCCCCCTGACCCGCTCAAACAGCGAGGCGTTGCGAACAGCGCGTCAGAACTGGGCGTTACGCCCTCAAGCAGCGCGGCGCCGCGCGCCGCGCGTTAGGGCAAGAATAACGAAGCCCCCGCCGGTGGCTCAGGGAACCGGCGAGGGCTTCACCTCACGCATCGGCATTGGGGGCGTCGATGCGCAAGGTTTCCGCGTTCCCGTGGGGCGGGGCGCGAAACCCGAATGGGATCAGGCCCAGTGCATCTGGACCCGGTGGGCGGCGGCCCAGTGGATGGCGCGGATGGCGTCGCAGATGGCTGCGCCCGCAGCGCGGCAGCCCAGCTCCCCGCCCAGATCCGCCGTGACGGCGCCTGCGGCCAGCACCGCCGCCACCGCCGCCTCGATGGCGTCGGCCTCGTCCTCCAGCTTCAGCGAGTGGCGCAACATCAGGGCGGCGGACAGGACCATGCCCACCGGATTGGCCAGATCCTGCCCGGCGATGTCCGGCGCCGAGCCGTGGATGGGCTCGAACAGCCCCGGCCCCTCGGTCCCCAGCGACGCCGACGGCAGCAGGCCGATGGACCCGCCCAGCACCGAGATCTCGTCGGACAGGATGTCGCCGAACATGTTGTCGGTCAGGATCACGTCATACTCGCGCGGCTTCCTGATCAGGTGCATGGCCATGGAGTCCACCAGGGCGTGCTCGAGGGTGATCTCGGGGTACTCCTCGGCGTGGATGCGGGTGACCACCTCGCGCCACAGGCGGCTGGTCTCCATCACGTTGGCCTTGTCCACCGAGGTGACCTTGCCGCGCCGCTGGCGGGCGGTCTGGAAGGCGGCGCGGGCCACCCGTTCGATCTCCTCCACCGAATAGACGCACAGGTCCGAGGCCGAGGTCTCGGTCCGGGTCTTTTCGCCGAAATAGATGCCGCCGGTCAGTTCTCGGAAGACGATCAGATCCACGCCCTCCACGATCTCCTTCTTCAGCGGCGAGCGGTGGGCCATCACCGGCGAGACCTGCAGCGGGCGCAGGTTGGCGTACAGGCCCATGGCCTTGCGGATGGCCAGCAGGCCCTCCTCCGGTCGCCGCTTGCCGCCATCCCATTTGGGGCCGCCCACGGCCCCCAGCAGGACCGCATCGGCGGCGATGCAGGCGTCGCGGGTCGCGTCCGGCAGCGGCTCGCCCGTGGCGTCGATGGCCGCGCCGCCGATCAGGTGCTCCTGATAGTTGAACCGGTGTCCGTAGAAGTCGCCGACGCAGTCGAGCACATCGCGGGCGACGGCGGCGACCTCGGGGCCGACCCCGTCTCCGGGCAGAACGACGATGGTATGGTCCTGAAAGGGGGGCATCACGCGGTTTCCTGTTGTCGGCGTTCAAAGGCTTCGATGTCGGGCAGTCGGGCGGCCAGCCAGCCCATGGCGTCCACCCCGTCCAGAAGGCACTGGCGCGCGAAGGCCTCCACCCGGAAGTGCGTCGGCTCGGCATTGCCCCGGCGGATGGTTTCAGCCTCGAGGTCGATGGTCACCGGCTGGTCCGGATGGGCGGCCAGATCGTCCCACACCGCCTGGCTGACCACGACGGGCAGCAGCCCGTTCTTCAGGGCGTTGGAGGTGAAGATGTCCGCGATCGAGGTCGAGACCACCGCCCGGAAGCCATAGTCCAGCAGGGCCCACGGCGCATGCTCGCGCGACGAGCCGCAGGCGAAATTGTCCCCCGCGATCAGGATGCGGTGTTGTGCCGGATCAATGCGGTTCAGCACCGCCTCCGGCTTGACCGATCCGTCGGATTCATAGCGCCAGTCGTGGAAGGCGTGCGCCCCCAACCCCTCACGCGTCGTGGTGGTCAGGAAGCGGCCGGGAATGATCTGGTCCGTGTCGATGTTGGACTGGCTGAACACGACCGTGCCCGAGGTCAGGGTCTTGAGAGGTTCAGGCATCATGCTTCCCCTACCGGCTCGCGCGCGGCGCTCGTCTGCTTGAGGGGCTCCTCCCCCATGAACACCCGCGGATCGGTCAGCACGCCCATCACAGCGCTGGCAGCGGCCGTCGCCGGACTGGCCAGGATGGTGCGCGCGCCCGGTCCCTGACGGCCCTCGAAATTGCGGTTGGAGGTGGACACCGCCAGCTGGCCCGGCCCCACCATGTCGCCGTTCATGGCCAGACACATGGAGCAGCCCGGGATGCGCCATTCGGCGCCCGCCTCGGTGAACACCGTGTGCAGACCCTCCGCCTCGGCGTCGCGCCGCACCGCCTCGGAGCCCGGCACCACCAGCACCCGCAGCCCCGGCTTGACCCGGCGGCCCTTCAGGACGGCGGCGGCGGCGCGCAGGTCGGGCAGGCGCCCATTGGTGCAGCTGCCGATGAAGACCACGTCCACCGGATATTCGGTGGTCGCCCGCCCGGCCTCGAAGCCCATGTAGGCCAGGGCCTTGCGGTCATTGTCCGATCTCGGCTCCGGCGGGGCCGCCCCGATGGCGACGCCCGCGTCGGGCGTGGTGCCCCAGGTGGCCATGGGCCGGATGGCGTTCCCGTCCAGCCGGACCTCCTTGTCGAACACCGCGCCGGGGTCCGACGCCAGGCCCAGCCAGTCCGTCGCCGCCTGCTCGAACGCCTCGCCCTGCGGGGCATGACGGCGGCCGCGCAGCCAGTCCACCGCCACCTGATCCGGGGCGATCATGCCCGCCCGGGCGCCCGCCTCGATGGACATGTTGCACAGGGTCATGCGCCCTTCCATGTCCAGCGTACGGATCACCTCGCCCGCATATTCGATGACGTAGCCGGTGCCCCCGCCGAACCCCAGGGCGGCGATCACCGCCAAGGCCACGTCCTTGCCCGACACGCCCGGCGTCAGGGTCCCGTCCACGGTCACGCGCAGGGTCTTCGCCTTGCGCTGCAGCAGGCACTGGGTCGCCAGCACATGGCCCACCTCGGAGGTGCCGATGCCGAAGGCCAGCGCCCCGAAGGCGCCGTGGGTGGCGGTGTGGCTGTCGCCGCAGACCACGGTCATGCCCGGCTGTGTCAGGCCCAGCTCGGGCCCCATGACATGCACCACGCCACGCTGGTCAGAATCCCATCCGGCCAGCGACACGCCATGCCGGGCGCAGTTGCGCTCCAGCGTCTCCACCTGCGCCTTGCTGGCGGGGGTGTAGTAGGGCCGCTCTCCGTCCGGCCCCGCCGGCAGGGTCGGGGTCGAGTGGTCAAGGGTGGCGAAGGTGCGGTCGGGGCGACGCACCGTCAGGCCGCGCCGCTCGATCTCGGCGAAGGCCTGCGGGCTGGTCACCTCGTGCACCAGATGCAGGTCCACATACAGCACCGCGGGCGTCTCCGCCGTTTCCGGCGAGACCACGTGCCGGTCCCAGACCTTTTCGTACAGAGTGCGGGGAGCGCTCATGTCTCCTCCCCTGCGCAAGCGGGGGAGGGGGACCACGCGCAGCGTGGTGGAGGGGGCAAGTCCCAAGTGCGGTGGATGCGGGGGGGCCCCCTCCACCGCCGCGGTCCCCCCCCCCATTCCGCTGCGCTTCATGGGGGAGGAGACAGGTTTCAGGTCACGCATACGCCGCCTCCCGCGCTGACGCGGGCGCGCCCTCATAGATGGGCTCCAGCCAGCCGTGGCGGTCCGGCGTGTCGCCGGTGAACAGGCCCCGGAAGGCCGCGTTCAGCGCCCTGGTCACCGGCCCTGGTCCGTTCGAGCGGGTGGCGATCCCGTCCACCGAGCGCACCGGAGTGATCTCGGCCGCCGTGCCGGTCATGAAGATCTCGTCGGCCAGGTACAGCATCTCGCGCGGCAGGCTCTGCTCCACCACCTCCACCCCCTGGTCCCGGGCCAGTTCCAGGACCGTGTCGCGGGTGATGCCCATCAGGATCGAGGACGCCGCCGAGGGCGTCAGGATGCGCCCCTCCCGCACGATGAACAGGTTCTCGCCGGCGCCCTCGGACAGCCGTCCGTCCACGCCCAGCCCGATGCCTTCGCCGAAACCGCCGACCCGCGCCTCGCGCCCGATCAGATAGGACGACAGATAGTTGCCCCCCGCCTTGGCCCCGGTCGGGATGGTGTTGGGCGCCGCCCGCTGCCAGGACGAGACGCAGGCGTCCACGCCCTTCTCCAGCGCCTCGTCGCCCAGATAGGCGCCCCACGGAAAGGCGGCGATGGTCACGTCCACCTGCGGCTTGGCCGGGGTCACCCCCATGCCGCACTCGCCCAGAAAGGCGATGGGCCGCAGATAGGCGCCCTTCAGCCCGTTGGCGCGCACGATGGCCTTGCAGGCGTCGAGCAACTCGTCCTCGGTGTACGGCAGGGCGAAGTGATAGATGCGCGCGCTGTCGAACAGCCGGCGCACATGGTCGGTCAGGCGGAACCCGCGCGGCCCGTCCGGCGTGTCATAGACGCGGATGCCCTCGAACACCGAGGTGCCGTAGTGCAGGGCGTGGCTCATGACATGGACCTTCGCGTCGGCCCAGGGCGTCATCTCGCCGTTCATCCAGATGTAGTCAGCCAGCGGCGGCATAGGCGGGTCTTTCCTGTCGTTCGGCGGCGGCGGCGATGATGGCCGTCAGCTCCGTGTCGTTGATCTCGCCGATCTCGTCGGCGCGGCGCTTGAAGCCGGCGAACACCTCGGCCAGCACGTCCCCGGCCAGGGCGTGGCCCAGCACCTCGGCGCGCTTGGCCACCGCGTGGCGGCCCGAATGCTTGCCCAGCACGAAGGACGAAGCGTCGAAGCCCACGTCCTGGGGCCGCATGATCTCGTAGGTGCGGCTGTCCGCCAGCATGCCGTGCTGGTGGATGCCCGCCTCGTGGGCGAAGGCGTTGACGCCCACCACCGCCTTGTTGCGGGCGATGGCCGTCTCGGTGATCTCGCACAGGATCTTGGAGGCCCGGACCAGATGCGGCGTGTTCGCCCCGGTGGTGACGCCATAACGATCGCCGCGCACCTTCAGGGCCATCACCACCTCCTCGATGGAGGCGTTGCCCGCGCGCTCGCCGATGCCGTTGATCGCACCCTCCACCTGCCGGGCGCCGCCCTCCACCGCCGCCAGCGAGTTGGCCACCGCCATGCCCAGATCGTCGTGGCAGTGGGCCGAAAAGATCACGTCCGGATGGTGCGGCCGGATGCGCGCGTTCAGAAAGCGGTAGCGCTCGCGCACCTCTTCCGGCGTGGCGTAGCCGACGGTGTCGGGCACGTTCAGGGTCTGGGCCCCGGCCCCGGCGGCGGCCTCCATGATCTCGGCCAGGAAAGCCGGCTCGGTGCGGAAGGCGTCCTCGGCCGAGAACTCCACATCGTCGAACAGGCTGGCCGCATAGGCCACCGAACGCACCGCGGCGGCCATCACCTGATCCGTGGTCATCCGCAGCTTGGCGGAGCGGTGGATCGGGCTGGTGCCGATGAACACGTGGCATCGCCGGTGCGCCCTGGGCGCCGTGGACAGGGCGCGGTGGGCCGCATCGATGTCGTTCTCGCTGGCCCGCGCCAGGGAGCAGAACACCGGCCCCTCGATCTCGCCGGCCACGCGGCGCACGGCCTCCTCGTCGCCCGGCGAGGCGGCGGCGAACCCGGCCTCGATCACGTCGACGCCCAGATCGCGCAGCACCCCCGCCATCTTCAGCTTGGCGGCCGACGACATGGAGAAGCCCGGCGCCTGTTCCCCGTCGCGCATGGTAGTGTCGAAGATCAGGACGCGGTTCGGGTCCGTCGCCGCGATCTGGGCCGTGCGCGATACTCGGGAGGGCGTGGGTACAGCCATCACGCGGCCTCCGACTGGATGACGGCAGGCTCGATGCGGCTGACGCCGATCAGGCGGTCGATCTGGCGGCCCAGGATCTGGGTGCAGCGGCCCGCGTCACGGCCCCGCACGGTGATGGCCGCGCGGCGCATGTCGCCCTCGTCGGTCAGGCTGAAGCCGTCGATATGAAAGCCCCGGCGCTCCACCAGGCCGATGAGCCGCTGAAGCGAGCCGTCGGCCCGGTCGATATGGATGTGAATGGTGTCGCTCATTGCGCGCCCTCCATCATTTCAGCGTTTGACTTGCCCGGCGGCACCAGCGGCCAGACGTTTTCCTGGGGATCGATCACCACGTGCATCAGGCACGGTCCGGGCGCGGCCAGCAGGCGCGCGATGCCGTCCGAGACCTCGTCGCGGCGCTCGACCCGGAACGCCTCGACGCCGAAGGCCTGGGACACCGCGACGAAGTCCGGATTGTCGGACAGGTCGATCTCGGAATAGTTCTCGTTGAAGAACAGCGACTGCCACTGGCGCACCAGCCCCAGCGAGGCGTTGTCCAGCAGGACGATCTTCAGATTGATCCCGTAGCGACGCAGGGTCGCCAGTTCCTGGATGTTCATCATGAAGCCGCCGTCCCCGGCGATGGTCACCACCTGGGCGTCCGGGCGCGCCAGCTTGGCGCCCAGCCCGGCGGGCAGGCCGAAGCCCATGGCCCCCAGACCGCCCGAGGTCAGGTGCGCCTCCGGTCGCGAGAAGCGGCAGTGCTGGGCCGCCCACATCTGGTGCTGGCCCACGTCACAGGCGGCGACGAAATCGTCTCCGGCGCGCTCGGACAGCTCCTTCAGCAGGGCCGGCGCATAGACCCCTTCGCCGGGTGCATCATAGCGGGCGGCGTGGCGCTGGGCCCGGGCCATGCAGCGCATGATCCACGGATCGATGGCCAGCGGCCCCGGATCGGTGGCCGCCACCGTCGTCTTCAGGTCGCCGACCACCGCCACGGTCGCCTCGCGCAGCTTGGAGATTTCCGCCGGATCGATGTCGTAGTGGACGATGCGGGCGTGGGGGGCGAACTCGGCCAGCTTGCCTGTGGCGCGGTCGTCGAAGCGGGCGCCCAGAACCACCAGCAGATCGGATTCCTGCACCGCCTCGTTGGCGGCCCGCGTGCCGTGCATGCCGATCATGCCCAGGAAGCCGTGGGCGCCCGTGGGGATCGTGCCCAGGGCGTTCAGGGTGGCCACTGCGGGAATGCCCGTGCGCTCGAAGAAGGCGCGCAGTTCGTCGACCGCCCCGGCGATCTTGACGCCGCCGCCCACGTACAGGACGGGGCGTTCGGCGGCGCGGATGG
The DNA here is from genome assembly GCF_046293315.1 of Brevundimonas sp. Taxonomy (GTDB): domain Bacteria; phylum Pseudomonadota; class Alphaproteobacteria; order Caulobacterales; family Caulobacteraceae; genus Brevundimonas. The sequence goes on along the minus strand of NZ_JBKBPF010000001.1, from coordinate 29,569 downwards.
CGGCCTCGGCTTCGCGGATGGCGGCGTGGTCCGCCGCCTCCACCGGGTCGTTGAAGATCGGCGCGGCAAAGGGCTGGGCGACCTCGGCGAACTGGATGTCCTTGGGCAGGTCGATCAGGACCGGACCCGGCCGGCCCTCCTTCGCCACCCGGAACGCCTCGGCCACCACCGACGGAATGTCGGCGGCGTCGCGCACGATCCAGCTGTGCTTCACGATGGGCAGGGTGCAGCCCAGGATGTCGATCTCCTGGAACGAGTCCGTGCCCATCAGGCCGGTGGCCACATTGCCCGTGATGCAGACCATCGGCACCGAATCCATCATGGCGTTGGCGATGCCGGTGATCAGATTGGTGGCGCCGGGGCCCGAGGTGGCCATGCACACCCCGACCTTGCCCGAAGAGCGGGCATAGGCGTCGGCGGCGAAGGCCGCGCCCTGCTCGTGGCGCACCAGGATGTGGCGCAGGGACGAGCCGGTCAGGGCGTCATAGACCGGCATGATCGCCCCGCCCGGATAGCCGAACAGCACATCCACGCCCATCGCCTCCAGGCTGGAGACGAGCAGGCGCGCGCCCGTCTGCCCAGTGGTCTGGGTCGCGGCGGCGGCGTCGGGCTGTTTCAGGGCGGCGGCGGTCATGGCGATGCTTTCAGCGATCCTCTGGCTTCAGGCCGCTTCGGACTTGGCGGCGTGCAGCCAGGCCATGCGTTCGCGCAGACGGGCGCCGGTCTGTTCGATGGGATGATCGTAGTCGGCCTTCAGCCAGGCCTCGTACTGGCCCTTGCCGGCCTCGTTCTCGGCGATCCACTGGCGGGCGAACTGGCCAGACTGGATGTCCTCCAGGATCTCCTTCATGCGCGCGCGGGTCTCGTCGTTGATCACCCGCGGACCCGAGGCGACCGCGCCGTATTTGGCGGTCTCGGAGATGAACTCGTGCATCTTGGTGACGCCGCCCTCGTAGAACAGGTCCACGATCAGCTTCAGCTCGTGCAGGCATTCGAAATAGGCGATCTCGGGCTGGTAGCCGGCCTCCACCAGGGTGTTGAACCCGGACATGACCAGCTCCTTGGCGCCGCCGCACAGCACGGCCTGTTCGCCGAACAGGTCGGTCTCGGTCTCCTCGCGGAAGCTGGTCTCCAGCAGGCCGCCGGTGGCGCCGCCGATGCCCTTGGCGTAGCCCATGGCCCGGTCCCGCGCCTTGCCCGTGGCGTCCCGCTCGATGGCGAACAGGCTGGGCACGCCGCGGCCGCGCGCATATTCACGCCGGACCAGATCGCCGGGCCCCTTGGGCGCCACCAGGATGACGTCCATGTCCTCGCGCGGCGTGACCCGGTCGTAGATGATCGAGAAGCCGTGGGCGAACAGGATGGCGGCGCCGGGCTTGGCGTTCGGTTCGATGATGTCGCGATAGACCTCGCCCTGGATCATGTCCGGGGTCAGGATGGCGATGATGTCGGCGCCCTTGACCGCCTCGGCAGGCTCGGCGGTCGGCACGCCGTCCGTGGTCGCGTTCTTCCAGCCCTTGCCGCCTTCACGGACGCCGACGATCACGTCGTGGCCGGAGTCCTTCAGGTTCTGGGCATGGGCGCGGCCCTGGCTGCCATAGCCGATGATGGCGATGCGCTGGCCGGCGATGGCGCCGGGCCGGATGTCGTCGTTGGTGTAGATGGTGATAGGCATCAGGCGTCCTCGTGAGCGGTCTGGGTGCTGGCGGCGCGAGGCCGGCCCTGGAAGGAATCGGCGGTGCGCGCCGGCGGCGGATTGGGAATGGTGACCGCGCCCTGCGAGGCGGAGGCCGCCAGCACGGCGTATTTGGCGAACACGCCCACCGGCGCCTCGCGCTCGGGCGTCGAGGGCGGGCGAGCGCTCAGGTCCGCGTCCACGTCGATGCGGCGGTTGGCGACGTCGATGGTGATGCGGTCGCCGTCCCGGACCCGCGCGATGGGTCCGCCCACGGCGGCTTCCGGCGACACATGCCCGGCCACGAAGCCGTAGGACGCGCCCGAGAACCGGCCGTCGGTGATCAGGGCCACGTTCTCGATCTTGCGGCCCTTCAGGGCGGCGGTGACCTGCAGCATCTCGCGCATGCCCGGCCCGCCGCGCGGCCCCTCGTGGCGGATGATGATGACGTCGCCCTCGCCCGCCGCGCCGGACTGGACCGCCTCGAAGGCGTCCTCCTCGCGGTCGAACACCCTGGCGGGTCCCTCGAAGCGATCGACCTTGTGGCCGGTCAGCTTGATGACCGCGCCCTCGGGGGCCAGGTCGCCGTAGATGACCGCATAGCTGCCGCGCGCCATGACCGGACGGTCAAAATCGGTGATGACCTTCTGGCCCGGCGCTTCCTCGGCCTCGGCGGCCTCCTCGAACAGCGAGCGGCCCGAGACGGTCGGCGCGTCGGCGATCTTGCCCGCCCATGCCAGCCGCTGGGCCACCAGCCGCGTGCCGCCGGCCACGAACAGGTGGTGGGCCAGGAACTGCCCACCCGGCTTCAGGTCGCAGATGACCGGGGTGGTCTCACAGGCGAAGTGGCAGTCCTCGACCCCGAACGGCACGCCCGCCTCCGCCGCGATGGCGGTCAGATGCAGCACCGCATTGGTGGATCCGCCCGAGGCCGAGACCGCCACCGCCGCGTTCATCAGCGACCGGGGCGTAATGAACTCCCGCGCGCTGATCCCCTTGACGGTCAGCTCCACCGCCAGACGGCCGCAGCGTTCACCTTGCTCGCCCTTGTCGGGATGGACCGCCGGGACGTCGTTGGCGCCCATGGGCGACAGGCCCATGACGCTCAGGGCCATGGCCATGGTGTTGGCGGTGAACTGGCCGCCACAGGCCCCGGCGCCGGGGCAGGCCGCGACCTCGACCGCCTTCAGCCCGGCGTCGTCCAGCGCACCGGCGCCGTGGGCGCCGATGGCCTCGAAGATTTCCTGGACCGAGATTTCCTTCTCCCCGATCCGGCCCGGCATGATGGTGCCGCCGTAGTAGACCAGGCCGGGAATATCCATGCGCGCCAGGGCCATGGCCGCAGCCGGGATGGTCTTGTCGCAGCCGACGATGCAGACGACCCCGTCCAGCTGATGCCCCTGCACCGCCAGTTCGATGGAGTCGGCCACAACCTCGCGGCTGATCAGCGACGCCTTCATGCCCGGCGTGCCCATGCTGATGCCGTCGGTGACGACGATGGTGTTGAAATCCACCGGCCAGCCGCCCGCCTCGCGGATGCCGCGACGCACGTCGTCGGCCAGCCGGTCCAGATGCATGTTGCACGGCGTCACCGACGACCAGGTGTTGACCACCGCGATCATCGGCCGCTCGAAATCGGCGTCGTCCATGCCGGCGGCCCGCAGATAGCTGCGCGCCGCCGCCCGGTTCGGGCCGCGCGTCACCGCCGCGCTACGGCGGTTGGGCGGGGACGAAGGTGGGGAAGAATTTTGCGTCATCGGTTCCGGTTGATCCGGACCGCCCAAACACGAAAAACCCCGCTTCCGGTGGGAAGCGGGGCTGTGCGAGCGGTCCTGAGGTTTGAGTTCAGGTCGCGTGCAGCCCCGCGCTTCCAAGAAGCACAAGCACCAGTACGGTAATCAGGATAAGGGTTTGCAGGCCGTCAACGGGCGCAGGCGGACGCACGGCGGCGATGGCCGTCTTGGTCTGTCCAGCGATGGGCGCGCGGTTATTCACGTCGTCAGCCTTGGTCTGCGATGACGGCAAGAGACATCAATTCCCTGTGCGGCGCAACAGGCCACAGGCACAATTTTCCAATTAACGCGACGCGATCGCCTTCTGTGGCATTTTTTCACCGCCCCCGACCGGTCAAGCCTCACGCCGGGATCAGCGCCACCCGCGTCAGGCGATCATCGGCCGTCATGAACAGGCTCGCCCCGTCGGGCCCGAAGGCGCAATTGGCTGTCGCCCGCCCCGTCTCGATGACCCCCAGCAGGTCACCCTCGGGCGTCAGCACCAGCACCCCGCCCGGCCCGGTGGTGAAGATGCGTCCCCGGGCGTCCACCTTCAGTCCATCCGGCAGGCCCGGCGCATCCGGTCCCATCAGCGGCGCGGCGTCGAACAGCACGCGCGACGCATGCGCCCCGCCGGCCTCGTCCAGATCGTACGCCATCACCACGGGTCCCTCGGGATCGGACACGGCCACATAGAGCGTGCGGTGGTCCGGGGACAGCGCGACCCCGTTGGGAAAGGTCAGGGCGTCCTCGATCAGGGTCACCGCGCCGCCGGGGGCCAGACGATAGACGCCGTTATGGGCCAGTTCCTTGACAGGGGACTCGTTCATCCCCTCCAGCCCATAGGGCGGATCGGTGAAATAGACCGCGCCGGACCGGTGGATCACCAGATCGTTGGGGCTGTTGAAGCGCCGCCCCTCGAACCGGTCCACGACGATGGTCTTCCGACGCGTGGCCAGATCGACCCGCGACAGAGACCGGTTGCCGTGATCGCACATCAGCAGCGCGCCCGAAGGCTCGATGACCAGGCCGTTGGCGCCGGGTTCGCGCAGGTGCGAACTGTCCTCTCCGTCGAACCCGGAGGGCCGCATGAATTCCGACAGCCCGTCTGTCTCCGACCAGCGCCAGATCACGTTCTGCGGCACGTCGGTGAACAGCAGATAGCCGCCCGCCTCGACCCATACCGGCCCCTCGGCCCAGTCGAACCCCTCGGCCAGCACCTCCACCCGGGCGCCCGGCGCGATGATGGAGTCCATCTCCGGCGACAGACGGCGCACGCCCCCGACCGTCTGGCGTTCAACGTTGGTCATCCGACCGCCTCCACATCCCATGAGGCCGAGAGCGGCGGCCCCCGCCCCGCCCGCGAGAACACCGCGCCGCCCGATCCTCGCGAGACCATCTCGCGGCCCGATCACAGCGCCACCGGCCGGCGCTCGCGGGCGGCCTGATACATGGCGTCAATGATGCGCATGTCCCGCAGGCCCTCCTCGCCCGGCACGATGGGCTCGGCCCCGGTCAGCACGCATTGCGACAGGTGATCCAGCTGGCCCGAGAACTGATTGACCGGCAAGGCCGGGGGCTCATGCTCGCGGGTTTGCCCCTCCAGATGGACGCGCATCCGATGCCCGCCGTAGCCCGTGGCCGGCTCCATATCCAGCCAGCCCGCCGCGCCCACCGCCCGTGATCGCCCGTGGTTCGAACTGTAGGACGACACCCCGTCGGCCACGGCGCCGGACGGAAAGCGCAGCTGGAACAGCAGGGTGTCCTCCACCGCGCGAAACCGCGGGTCTGTCCGATCGGTCTGCTCGAAGGCGGCGACCTCCACCGGCTCCTCGCCCGTCAGGTAGCGGACCGACTGCAGGCTGTAGATGCCGATATCCATCATCGAGCCGCCGCCCGACAGGGCCGGATCCAGCCGCCACTGGGCCGGATCGCCGATGTTGAAGCCGTGCTGTGAGGTCACCAGCCGCAGCGGCCCGAGCTCGCCCGCGCCCGTCATGCGCATGGCTTCGCGGTTATGACTCTCGAACCACGAGCGATAGCCGATCATCAGTTTCACGTTCGCCGCCTGGCAGGCCGCGATCATCTCCGCGGCCTCACCGGCGTTCATGGCCATGGGTTTTTCGCACAGCACATGCTTGCCCGCCGCCGCCGCCCGCAGGGTGTACTCATGATGCAGGGCCACAGGCAGGATCACATAGACGATGTCCACGTCCGGATTGTCGCGGATGCGATCGAAATTGGCGTAGTTATAAATGTTGCGCTCGGGCACGCCGTATTCCGCCGCAATGCGCCGCGCCTTGGCCGGATCGCCGCTGACCAGCGCCGTCAGGCGCGAGTGCCGGCACTCGGCGAAGCGCGGCATGATGACATTGGCGTATCCGCCCAGACCCACGATGGCGTAGCCCAGCTTGCGGGGCTCCTGACCCAACGCGCGGCCGCCCGTCAGCAGGCCGCTGGTCAGGGCGCCCGCCCCGGCAAGGACGGATCGACGGTTCGTGGGCAGGGTCATGGGTTTCTCCTCAACTGGGCAGGTCAGGCCGCATCGGCGCGGGCGTCAGGGTCGGACGATGTCAGGGCGGTCATGGCGTCCACCAGGGCGCCGATCTGCAGGGGCTTGGCCACACACCGGTCCATGCCCGCGCCGAGATACTCCGCCACCTGGTGGGTCATGACATTGGCGGTCAGGGCGATGATGGGCGTGCGCGCCCGGCCCGTCGAGGCCTCGGCGGCCCGGATGGCGCGCGCGGCGCCGGGGCCGTCCATGCGGGGCATCTGCACATCCATCAGGATCAGATCCCAAGGCTCGCGACCCCAGGCCTCCACCGCTTCCAGTCCGTCTTCCACCACGGTCAGATCCACGCCCAGTTGGTGCAGCAGGGTCTTGAGCACCAGCTGGTTGACGGTGTTGTCCTCGGCCGCCAGCACCTTCAGTCCGCGCTCGGTGGTCAGGGGCGCCGGCGCGGGGGCCTCGCCGGGCATCACCACGGCCTCGCCGCGCGGCAGGATCAGGCGCACGGTGAAGACCGTTCCCGTCCCTTCCTCGCTCGACACCACGATGCCGCCGCCCATCAGCTCCGCCAGCTGGCGAGTGATGGCCAGGCCCAGACCCGTGCCGCCATAGCGCCGGGTGGTGGAGGCGTCGGCCTGGACGAATTTGTCGAACAGACCCTTCAGACAAGGATCAGGAATGCCGATGCCGGTGTCTGTCACCGTCAGGGTCAGGGCATCCCCGTCACACGCCGCAGCCACTCGCACCTCGCCCTGTTCGGTGAACTTCAGGGCGTTGGAGATCAGGTTGTAAAGGATCTGGCGCACCCGCGTCGGGTCGCCCCTCCATATACCCAGGGCCTCGGGCGCCACCGTCAGATCGAACGACAGCCCCTTCTTGTTGGCCAGGGCCGTGAAGGTGGACCGGGCGCCCAGCAGCAGCGCTTCCAGATCGAAGTCGGTCTCCTCAAGCTCCAGCTTGCCCGCCTCGATCTTCGACAGATCGAGGATGTCGTTGAGGATGGCCAGCAGGCACTCGCCCGACTGCCGGATCACCCCCAGGCGCTCCGCCTGCACCGGCGACAGGTCGTCCTGCGACATGGCCTGGGTCATCCCCAGCACCCCGTTCAGGGGCGTTCTGATCTCGTGGCTCATGGTGGCGAGGAAGGCCGACTTGGCCTCATTGGCGGCCTCGGCGTCCCTCTTGGCGTCGCGCAGGTCGGCCGCCAGACCCTGAAGTTCCCGAGCCCGCCGCGCCACCACCGTCACGTCCTCTGCCGTGATGATCCACCCGCCGGACGATATGGGCAGGGCCTCGTCCCGCGTGACGCGCCCGCCGAAGCCCTGACGCTCGATGACGAACGGCTCGGCGCTGCGCAGACGGCCCAACGCCGTCTCCACGTCCTCTGCGCGCCATTCGCCCAGCTCAGCCAACGCCCGCAAGCAAGGTTCGATGGAAGCTCCGGGCCGCCTCAAGGCTTCCGGCGCCGCAGACCCGGCCCAGAATCGCTCGTTGGAGGCCACGATGTTCAGATCCGAATCCACCACCAGCAGCCCGCTGGCCACCGCATCCAGCAACGGCTGGCCCAGCCGGCGCACCAGTTTCCGGTCCGTGGGCCGCGAGGGTGGCGGGGGGGCGCCCCGGGGCGGCGACGGCGGGATCAGCATCGGCGCCTCGGCCCGCGCCCGGTCGGTGCTCAGCTTGCGCGCCGCTCCGATCAGCACCGCGCCCGGATTGACCACGGCCCACACCGGCAGACGCGCCACCACGCCGCTCAGGCGGCCCTTGGCCTCGAACCGCTCTCGGAACCGGCTGGCGGCGATCTGGTCCTGCATCTCCACCATGGCGCGGCCGGTCAGGAACACGCCCTGATTGGCTCCAAGCGCCAGCGCCGCAGCCCCGGCGAAATCGCCGAGCACAGCCAGGTACCGGTCCAGCGCCTCGCGGCAACGGGGGTCAGCGCCCGTGCGCGCGTAAAGCGCCACCTCCAGCGGATCCAGCGGCTCGCCCGGCCGGGCGCCTGGCGCGCGCGCCAGCGCCTCATGCAGATTGGCCAGTCCGGGCCACGAGATCAGCCGCTCATAGGATACCCGTCCGAACACCTCGCCCAGCCGGGCCAGCAGTTCGAACTCCTCCGCATTGTCCGGGGCGAAGGCCAGGTGGCCGGCCTCGGTGTCGATCACCCGGCAGCCGTCCGGCCCGATCTCCACCGCCGAAACCCCAAGGCCGAAATCGGCGCTGACCACCGCATAGCGCCCCTCGGCCAACCCACCCACCGGCGCATCCGCCGCTCCGATGGCCAGGGTGTCCCCGGCCTCCAGCCACTGCAGCGACAGCGCCGCCGCCGCCGCATCATTGATCAGCGACAGGGTCTCGAAGCCGAACGCCTCGCAAAGCTCCTGGCGCGTGAAGGACCAGCCCGACTGGGTCACGGTGATCCGCTCGTCGTTCACCGGAGCCGCCACTGCCAGACCCAGACGCGACGGCAGCGGACGGCCCAGCGCCAGCGCATAGGCCCCCAGCAGGCCGCACAGGCTGTCGCCGGGTCTGACGGGAACCTCCCGGTACTGGGACAGGCGGGGGCGATCCCCGGTCGGCTCCATCAGGGCGAACCGGCAGGCTTCAGGACCGACGAAGGCCAGCAGGGCGTGATTGTCCAAGGCGCTCTCCCCAGAGCCTTTTCAGGAATGAGAGCGCTAACAAAGTTAAGGAAGGCCTTTCACCAAACGGCGAAATTCCCCATTTTCTATGCGTCCCGCTTCAGCACCCGCCCCAGGCTTTTCCAGTCCAGCTTGATCCCGGACAGGGCGCCGGCGCGGAAGGCGCGCCCGGCCAGCCAGGTGATCACCACCACCGTCGCCAGCATGCCGGCGATGGTGCCGAGGATCTCGAACAGCGGCGGCCCGGACGGCGCGCGCGCGCTCATCAGGAAGGGGGTGAAGAACGGGATCCAGGACATCACCTTGACCACCGTGGCGTCCGGATTGCGCATGGCGATCTGCATCACCAGCAGCGGAGCGATCAGGATCATCATGATCGGCCCGATCAGGGTCTGGGCCTCGCGGGGCGTCTCGCAGAACGCGCCGATGGCGGCGAAGATGACCGCGTACATGAGATAGCCGCCCGCCAGATAGGCGAACAGATACAGCAGCAGCCCGTCCTTCAGCAGCACCGCCGCCACGTCTCCGCCGATCTGTGGGATCAGGGCCGCGAACCCGGCGACCCCAAGCGCGCCCCAGGCCAGCAGCACCGTGCCGGTCAGGGCCGCGACCCCCAGCACCTTGCCCGCCAGGATTTCGGTGGACGAGGCGGAGGACAGCAGGACCTCCAGCACCTTGTTAGCCTTCTCCTCCATGACGCTGTTCATCAGCATGGAGGCCCCGGTCACCACCAGCGACCAGAGCAGGAACCCCAGGGCGAAGCCGATGATGCCGGGCAGGCTGTCGCGCATGGAGACCTGTCCGCCGCTGGCGCTGGCCGACGAGAACATCTGCACGTCCGGCCGGAAACGGTCGACGTCGCGGATCAGGCCGGGATCGACCCCCGCCGCGGCCAGCGCCTCACGCCGGTTCAACTCGGTCAGCGCTTGGCGTACGGCGTGCTCAACCGTCCGGTCGGTGGCCCGTGCGGCCCAGACCACGGCCGACGGCGCGCCGCCATCCTGACGGCTCAGGATCACCACCGCGTCCAGTTGCTCGCCGTCGTCCAGCAGCCGATCGCCGTTGAACCAGGGCTGCACGCGCTCCCGTGCATCATCAGGTCCGGCCAGTTCCTGCAGATCGCCCGGCGTATCCACCAGCAAGAGGGTTTCACGCGGCGGGCTGTATCCGGCCCCGGCGCGGGGCGCGACCCGGCGCAGTTCGGCCAGACCGGCGTCGGCTCCCTCATCCGCCGCAATGCGCCGCACGGCCTCGGCGCCCTCCAGCCCTGCTTCGCTGACGGCCAGGTTGCGCAGGGCCTCGGCTGTCCGACGCGCGCGCGCCTCGTCCAGGGCCCGGCGCACGCCTTCGCTCAGCGCGCCCGCATCGTCGGAGGGCGCCTCCACCATGGCGACCACGTGCACCGGCTCGGCCCGCTGCATCAGGATCGGGATCGCCCCGCCGAGCACGGCGAAGAACGGCAGCGCCAGCAGCGACAGCCAGAATCCGACGGTGCGCGCATAGGCCAGATACTCGCGGCGGGCGATCAGCAGGGCGCGGGTCATCGGGCCGTCTCCCCGTCCCGGGCCTCGACCCGGTCCGGGTCGGCCCCCGTCAGACTGATGAAGGCGTCGTGCAGGCTGGGTTCGCGCATGCGGAATGTCCTGACGTCCAGCCCCTGAACGAAGGCGGCCTTCAGGGCGTCATGGCCCGAGGCGCCGGGCTTCAGCGCCGCGCGGATGCGCTCGCCATCGATGTCCACCGAAGCCACGCCCGGCAGGGCCGCCACGGCGGCCGCCGCGATGCCGCCTTCCAGCTCCAGAAACCGGGGCGTCGTGGCGCGCGCCTCGTCCACCGTCCCCTCGAACGCCTTGTGCCCGCCGGCGATCAGCACGACCTTGTCGCAAAGCCGCTCGGCGTGCTGCATCACATGGGTCGAGAACAGCACCGTGGCGCCGTTGGACGCGATGTCGCGGATCACCACCTCCAGCCCCTGCTGGTTCACCGGATCAAGGCCCGAAAACGGTTCGTCCAGGATCACAAATTCCGGCTCGTGGGCCAGGGCGGCGATCAACTGGACCTTCTGGGCCATGCCCTTGGACAGGTCCTTCATCTTCTTGTCGGCGGCGGCCCCCAGCCCTTGCGCCTCCAGCATGACCCGCGCGCGTCTGCGGCCCTCGCCCAGCGGCACGCCCTTCAGCCCGGCGAAAAAGGCGATGGCGTCCACCGGCGTCATCTTGCGGTACAGGCCGCGCTCTTCCGGCAAAAAGCCCAGTTGGTCGCGCACCTTGCGGCCGTCATTGGCGCCCAGGATGGTGATGCGTCCTGCCGAGACCGGCGCCAGGCCCAGAATCATGCGGATGGTGGAGGTCTTGCCCGCCCCGTTCGGCCCCAGAAATCCGCAGATTGACCCCTTCTGCACCTCGAAGCTCAGGTCCTGGACAGCCTGAAAGGCGCCGTACCGCTTGCTGACGTTCTCAAGTGCGAGCGCCGGACCCATGCCGCCTCCCCTGTTCGCGAGCCCCATCCCTAGCCCGCTTCCCCTGCGCCCGCCAACCGTGGCCGTTGACGGGACTCTCCCGGCGGCGGATGGTCGTTGGGGGCTTTCAGGGAGACGGGCCGTGCTGCGACGAATTCTGGGGACGCTGGCGGGGGTCGTGCTGGCCATCGTCATCACCAGCCTGTGGGAGATGACGGCCCACTATCTGATGCCACCGCCGCCCATGCGGGCGGCCGTGGCGCCCGGCGCGCCGACCCTGGCTGCGGTCATCCTGGGCTATGGCGTCGCCACCTTCCTCGGCGCCCTGACGGCGGCGCGGCTGGCGCGCGTCGACTGGGCCGCCCTGATCGTGGGCGGGCTCATGGCGCTGTCCGTGATCGCCCTGGTGGTCATGATGCCCCACCCGATCTGGTTCCCGGCGCTGTCGCTGGCCGTGATGGCGGTGGCCACCTTCGGGGCGCGACACCTGAGCGTGGAGACGGGCGTACACGGAGGAACCGCCGCCGCCTAACCCTGCGCGCGGTCGCCCGGGATGCGCACCGCGAACTCGCGGCCCAGATAGTTGGCGGGGTTCAGACGCGCGCCGCCCCGGCGGATTTCGAAATGCAGGTGGGGTCCGGTGGAATAGCCGGTGGAGCCGACCTTGCCGACCACCTGGCCCGCCGCCACCTCGGCCCCGGTCTGCACGTCCACCGCGCTCATGTGGGCGTAGAAGCTGCGCAGGCCATTGGGGTGACGCACCTCCACATAGCGGCCATAGCCCGCGCGGTCATAGCCCACGGCCGTGACCACGCCCTCGGCTGTGGCCAGGATCGGCGTGCCCATAGGAGCGGCGATGTCGACCCCGGCGTGCTGTCGCGCCGTCGGCTCACCGGCCAGACGGCGGGTTCCAAAGCGCGAATTGATGGGATGGGTCTTGATGGGCAGGTCGAAGGCGATGATCCGCACCGGAGGGCCCATGTCCCGGGCCTCGGCGATCACGGGCGGCGCCATGGGGCGCTCCGCCACGGGCTTGTCCACCGCCACGGCCACATGCATGGCCTGGGGCGCGGCCGCCATGGCCATCACGGCGACGGCCGCCAGACCCAGGGTCTGGCCGGAATGGGTGAGGAAAGACCTCGCAGTCGGCAATAGTCGTCGCAAGCGGCGGCTCCGTCGGCAGCGTGACAAGCTTGTCAAAGCTCGATGGGAAGATCGCCGCGACCACGTCCACAAAGGACGCGAACCCCCGGTCAGGGGGTCGGCGACCTGATCGAGGCGGCGTTGTGCGGCGCCGATGGGGCCATTTATGGGCGCCGGGTGCGACAGACCGCCGCAGCGCGGCAACCTTTTGAGATAACGCACAAAAAAGCGGCGGAGAGCGTGAGCCCTCCGCCGCCATGTTGGTCGGTCTCCAATCAGAACGGCAGGCGCAGGGTCACCGCACCCACATGGCTGTCCGCCGCCTCGGCGAAGCGGCCCTGATAGCCGATGTCCAGATTCAGTCGCGCACCCAGTCGGGCATTGACCCCCAGATTGACCATGGCCTGCTCCGACAACGGGTTGTCGATCAGCGTCGACAGCGGCTGGGCCGTGTTGTTGGCCAAAGCCACGGTCACCGGATCGGCGCTGTCGTCCAGCAGGTCACGATAGCCGCCCTCGGCGTAGAAGCCGAAGGCCGGGCCGCCGCCTTCCAGGCGCAGGGCCACCTCGGCGGTGACGCCCTCCACCGTGCGGTCGGCAATGGCGTGGCGGGCGGCAGGGCCCTGCTCCAGATAGCCGTCCACATCCGCGCTGACCCAGGCCAGGGCCGCGCGGGGAGACAGGGCCAACCCGCCCATCTCCAGCCAGGTCCCGGCCTGCACCCGGGCCCCGGTGGTCACCGCCCTCGTCTTGCCCGCGTGGATCACCGGGGTCAGGGCGGTCAAACGCGCGATGTCGTCGAAGCGGGTGCTGGACACCCCGGCCACGCCGTTGACGAACCACGCGTCCGAGCGCCAGCCGGCCCACAGGTCACCGCCCACCGTCTCGATGTCGGCGGCCAGACGCCCGGCGGTCAGATCGCCCTGGTCGATGCCCAGGCCGATGCCGAAGCGCCAGTTGGCCGAGGCCATGTGCTCCAACTGGAAGCGTGCCCCCCAGGTCTCCGTCTCGGCGGCGGCGACTGCGCCGCGGGCGTCGAATTCGGTGCTGTCATAGACCACGCCGCCCGACACCACATTACCCATGGACCAGGCCTCCCGCGACGACAGCCGCGCCGAGCCGTCCTCCATGGCCCGCTCGCGCTGGCGGAAGGCGGTCTCGCCAAACACGGTCGTCTGGGCCCCCGCATCGCCGTAATACATGTAATCCAGCGCCAGATTGGCCAGCGCCCGGTGGCCCGTCGAGGTCGGGTGAACCCCGTCAAAATAGAAATAGCTCTCCGGATTGGCGCACAGGGTCATGGCCGCCTCGTCGAAGCAGGGGTCGGTGGCGTTGGAGACGCCGAACAGGCCCGGATTGGCGGCGAAGTAGTCGGTGGCCGTGAACAGGTCCACCTGGATGATGTTGGCGTTGGGGTTAGCCGCCGCCACCGTCCGAAGCCCCTGCGCCAGCGCCGCATTGAAGGTGTTGGAGCCGATGTCGCCCAGGGTCGAGGCCGGGGCGGTGGAGAAGGCCGGGGTCAGCGACAGGCGCGGCAGGTTGGTGACGAGGATTGTCCCGGCTCCCGCCCCGGCGATGGCGTTCGTCAGGCCTGCCACATCCGTCGCCGCGCCCGTCGCAACGCCGGTCATGTAGGACAGCGGGTTCAGCGCGGGATTGGTCGAGATGGCTTCCGCAGCCTGGAAAATGTTGTTGGCGCCGCCCAGGACGCTAACCAGATCGTTTGACCCGAAAGTCCCGCCGCTCGCCAGATAGGCCTGCAGTTGCACCTGCATGCCCGGCGGGCTCATCGCCGCATCGGTGCGCGCGCCGCCGAAGGCGTAGTTGACGCTGCCCGTGACCGTGCCGAAGCCCGTCGTGTCGAAGCCCAGCAGCTCGGTGAACACGCGCCCGTTCGAGAACCTGCCTTGCCAGTAGATCGGCGCGGGCGGCTGGGTTCCACTGGTGAAGGCGAACAGGTTGCCGTTGTCGCTCAGGCTGTCGCCGAACACCACGAGACGATCATAGGACTGGGCCTGCGCCTGCGACGGCGACAGCATCACGGCGCCCAGGACAACGGCGAGCGCCGCCGCCGAAACGGTTTGACGAGACATGATCTTCCTCCCTTCGACCGTCAGTATGCGGTCGTTTCCGGGAGTGTGCGCCGCTCAGCGGCTGACGCAAGATGCCGCTAGGGAAGGTTCAGTGCAGAATCCGGAACCGAAGGGTGCCCGGAATGGCTTTCAGGTCATCCAGAAGGGCGCGGTCGTAGTCCCGATCCACGTCGGCGATCACATAGCCGGTGCGCTCGTCGGTCTTCAGATGCTGGGCCAGGATGTTCAGCCCCGCGTCCGCCAGCACCCGGTTGATCGCCGCCAGCACGCCCGCCTGATTGCGGTGGATGTGGAGCAGCCGGTGCCCGCCCGTCACCTCGGCCAGCTGGACGTTGGGCAGGTTGACGCTGAACGTCGTGTCGCCCCGGTTCAGATAGCCCAGCACCCGCTCGGCGGCGAAGTCGGCGATGGCCTCCTGCGCCTCCTCGGTCGAGCCGCCGATGTGGGGCGTCAGGATAACGTTCTTCAGGCCTATCAGGGGGCTGTCGAACGGATCGTCATTGGTGCGCGGCTCCTCGGGGAACACGTCCACCGCCGCGCCGGCCACCCGGCCCGAGCCCAGCGCCTGGGCCAGGGCCCCGATGTCCACCACATGGCCCCGCGAAAGGTTCAGCAGCAGGGCGCCCGGCTTCATGCGCGCGAACTGCTGCGGCCCCATCAGATTGGTGTTGGTCAGGCGCCCGTCCACGTGCAGACTGACCACGTCCGCCTCGGCCAGCAGCGCGTCCAGCGACCGCAGCCGTCGCGCATTGCCCAGCGCCAGCCGTTCGACCACGTCAAAGAACACCACCCGCATGCCCAGCGCCTCGGCCAGCACCGACAGCTGCGAGCCGATGGCGCCGTAGCCCACGATGCCCAGGGTCTTTCCGCGCATCTCCCGCGAGCCGGTCGCCGACTTGTTCCACTCGCCCCGGTGCATGGCGGCGGACTTGTCCGCCACGTCGCGCATCAGGGTGACCGTCAGCCCGATGGCCAGCTCCACCACCGAACGGGTGTTGGAATAGGGCGCATTGAACGCCGCCACGCCCCGGTCGGCCGCGGCCTCAAGATCGATCTGGTTGGTGCCGATGCAGAAGGCCGCCACGGCCATCAGCTTGTCCGCCGCCTCCAGCACCCGGGCCGACACATTGGTCTTGGAGCGCACGCCCAGCACGTGGACCCCCTTTATCCGCGCGATCAGCGCATCCTCGTCCAGCGCCCCCTTCAGGGTCTCGACCGAGTATCCCTCCTCCCGGAACCGCTGCACGGCCAGGGGGTGAATGTTCTCCAGCAGCAGGATCTTCATGCGGCTGCGCGGAAACGACCAGCGCCCGCTCAGCCCCTCGGCGTGCAGCACCTCGTCCAGCGAGCGCGCCTCGGCGTCCGCCGCCGCCACCACCGGCTCGCGCCGCACGATTTCCGTGAAGGCGTAGAAGCGGTCCACGACGCCAGCCTGTTTCATCACCGCGTCGTTCCAGCCGTCGCCGATCAGGATCACCGGGCCGGGCAGGTTCAGCCCCTTCAGCGCCTCGGCCTTGCCGCCCTCGCGCGACAGGGGATTGGCCTCGTCCACGCCGGTGACCCGGCCCTCGTCGTCATAGATCAGGTCGTTGGCCAGCACCCGCTCGGGCGCGATGCCCAGTTCCGCAGCCACCGGGGCGATGACCTCGCGGAACCCGCCCGAGACGATGATGATGCGCTCGGCGTTTTCGGCGAAGAAACGCGCGTTGCGCCGCACCGACGGGGTCAGCTCGCCCAGAATACGGTCGGCCAGCGCCTCCACATGACTGCGGCTCAGTTGCAGCAGCTCCAGCCGCCGCTTCAGCGCCTCGCCGAAATCAATGTCCCCGGCCATGGCCTGATCGGTCAGACGCGCCACGCGGGTGCGGATGGCGTCCGCCTCGGCCGACTCGCTCAGCACCATGTCGGCCAGCGCATCCAGCGTCTCCACCTTGACCAGGGTGGAGTCGAAATCCAGCACGACGAAAGGGGCGGCTGCGGAAGCGGAAGACGGCGAAGCGTTCATTCCGTTTCTTTAGCCGCCCCTTCGCGGGTGCAGCAATGCACGGACCGCCCTATCTCAGGCGAATCCGGGGCATTTTTTCTCTAACGGGCGCTCAGCTGTCCTTGGAGCGGTGATGCTCCAGCGCCGCGGCGCCCACAGCGGCGGCGATGGTGGCGAGCGCCAGCAGCGCCCCGCCCTCGCGGGCGTGATCCTTGGCGAAGCGGCCGGTGCGCACCGCGCCGTCACGGGCCATGCGCCCGGTCTTGCGGGCTCCGGCTTCGATCTCTTCGGACGGGAAGGCGTCAGCGGCGCGGTCGAACCAGCGGCGGGCGTCCTTGGCGGCGCGGCCGCTCCAGTCCTCGGCGTCATCGCGCACCCGGTCGCTCCAGCGGCCCAGACGGTCGGTCATGCTGGGCTGGCGGCGCCAGTTGCGGGGATCGACCCGTGAGCGCAGGCGCTCGTAACGGGTCGGGCCGCTGCGCTGGGTCAGAAGCACAGCCGCGACCCCGGCCAGGGCGATCAGCGCCAGACCGCCTCCGGTGATGCCGGGGTGCATGCGGGCCTGGGCCAGAAGGCTGGACTGTCGAACCATGGGATAATGAACCTCTTCATAGAGACCGTCCTCCGTCGGGTCATAGAGCCCGTCGTCATAGGTCTGATAATCGGCGCGCCGATCACGCATCATCGAGGGGCCGAAGCGCGCGAGCAGCGGTTCCGCCACACCGGGGAACATGGAGTAGAACGCAGCCAGCACCGATGCGCTCCCGCCCACCGTGATTTCCCGCGTCGAATGGGTCGCGCAGTGCAGGATGGCGTCGGCCACCACATGGGCCGCATAGACCGGCTGGGGGTTGCGCACCGCCTCGCCGGTCAGGTTGCGGGCGTGGCGGGGATAGGGCGTATCCACCGCCGCGGGCTTGACCAGCGACACCTTCACCGGCGCGCCCTCGCGCAGCATCTCGATGCGCAGCGAGTTGGTGAAGCCCTTCACCGCGTGCTTGGACGCCGCATACAGCCCCTGCACCGGGAACGGCGCATCGGACAGGGTCGAGCCCACATTGATGATGGCCCCGCCGCCGGGCCGGGATCGCAGATGCTCCACCGCGATGATCGAGCCGTTCACCACGCCCCAGTAGTTGGTGTCGAACAGGCGGCGGTGATCCTCCAGCGTCGTCTCGCGGATGGGGCCGTAGATTGAGACTCCTGCGTTGTTCACCCACGTGTCGAAGCCGCCGAACATCCGGGTGCAATTCTCCGCCGCCTCGGCTAGGGCGTCGTGATCCGCCACGTCCGCCACCGCATAGGCGCAGCGCCCGCCCTCGGCCTGGATTTCCTCGCACAGGGCCTTCAGGTCGTTTTCGCCCCGCGCAATCAGGAACACGCAGGCCCCCGCCCTGGCCGCCCGCCGCGCGGTGGACAGGCCGATGCCGGAGGTGGCGCCGGTGATGACGATGGCCTGTTTCGAGAGGGGCTTCAGCTTGGGTCTGCGGGACATGGATGGCCTTGCTGCACGGGTCGAAATCGGAACGGCCCGCCCAACCGGCGGGTTCCGCCCTCTTACCATGAGGGCGTGAACACACTATCTGACGCCGTCCGTCGACAACCAGAGGATTTGACGCCGTGAGCGCCGCCGCGCCCCTTTCCGCCCATCCAGACGACCTGGCCGCCGCCTTCCAGATCGAGGGCTGGCCCGTGCGCGGCCGTCTGGTCCGCATGGGCCCGGCCGTGGACGCCATCCTGTCGGCCCATGATTATCCCGAGCCGGTCGCAGCCCTGCTGGGCGAAGCCTGCGCCCTGGCCGCCCTGGTGGGCTCCGCCCTGAAGTTCGAGGGCCGCCTGATCGTCCAGGCCCAGGGCGACGGCCCTGTTCGCTATGTGGTGGCGGACTACGACACCGCCGGGACCCTGCGCGGCTACTGCCGCTTCGACCCCGACGAGGTAGTCGAAGCGTCGAAGGGCTTCGCCCGGCCCGGCGCCAAGTCCCTGCTGGGCGACGGCGTCTTCATCATGACCCTGGACCAGGGGGAACACATGGCGCGCCACCAGGGCGTCACCCCCATCGAGGGCGAGACCCTGGCCCTGTGCGCCGAGACCTATTTCGCCCAGTCCGAACAGGTCCCGACCCGCGTCAACCTCGGCGTCGGCCGGGTCATCACCGCGGACGGCGAAAGCTGGCGCGCGGGCGGCGCCATGATTCAGCTGATCGCCGGCGATGACGCCCGGGGCTCCACCGAAGAGGTCTGGGACCGCACCCGCGCCCTGTTCGCCACCTTGGGCGACGACGAACTGGTCGACCCGACCATCAGCGCGGAGACCCTGCTGTTCCGCCTGTTCCACGAGGACGGCGTGCGGCTGGAAGATCCCCTGCCGCTGGCCGCCGTGTGCCGCTGCACGCCCGAGCGCGTCACCGGCATGCTGCGCTCTTTTCCCGAGGACCAGCGCGCCGAAATGGTCGAGGACGACGGCAAGATTCGCGTCACCTGCGAATACTGCTCCACCACGTACGAGATCGAACCCGCAAGCGTGTGACCTCAGCCGCTCCCCGCGCCTTGCGCCGGGAGGGGTGTCTGCCCCGGAATACAGCGAGGGATTACTGAGCAGCAGGCAGCGAAAAGCTGTAGGCGTGTTGATCCAGCGGCTCGGGCTGGCCGGTCTGATAGGTGTCCACGCGAACCTCGCCGCCTTCCGAGATCGTGAAGACCCGGTACATGGGCGTGTGGCGCGTCTCGTCGGGAATCTTGGTCCGCTCCAGCGCGGGGATGTGCAGATAGTGCACATGGTCGATCTGGCGGGAGTGAACCACCCGGTCCATGTCCATGTGCAGGTCGCCTGAGATCACCGCCGACAGGTTCGGCTGGGCGATCACCTCGGCGAAGCGCGGGTTCTCCACGCCCTTGTCAGCGATCTCCGGATAGACGCCGACCTGGGCTCCGTGGACCACCAGAAACACCGGCGTCGGCGCCGCGGCGCGCACCTGTTCCACAATCCAGGCGACCCCCTCGTCGTTGAAGTCACGCCCGTAGTCCGGCGAGGCATAGACCATCACCACCGGTCCGCGATCCTGCACATAGCGCGGGCTCGTGACCTCCGGGTTCCAGCGACCGGCGTAGTCCAGATACCGCTCCACGGTGGACTCATGCTCTTCGTTGCCCATGATCGGATAGAACGGGCGGGTCAGGCCTTGCAGGATCGGCGTGACGTTGTCGTACTGGATCAGGGTGCCCCTGTGGGCGATGTCACCGATGCCGACCACGAAGTCGATCCGCTCGCGTTCGGCCAGGGCGTTGACGTCCCGAACGGCGGCCTCGACGCCCGGAAAGGCAGGTTCGGGCTTGGGCTCGGCGTCGCCGAGAACCGCGAAGCGCAGGACCGTCGCGCCGTCATCGGCGCCCTGGGCCTGGGCGCCGCCGGCCACGAGGGCCGAGGCGGCCAGCGCCGCCACGAAAGCCTGTCTGATCGTCGTTATCATCGCTGTGTCTCTCTTGATCTGATGCGCGGGCCCGGGGTCACGACCCGATCACGCCGCCGTCGTTCTTCGTGACCACCACCGTGGCCGAGCGCGGCACGGCCCCGTTGTAGTCGGGGAAGCCGGACCCGAATTCGCCCGCAGCGAACTGCTCGGCCGTGGCGTGGGCGCCGGGGTGCTGGAAGTTCACGAACATGGTCTTTCCATCGGGCGTGGTGACCACGCCGGTGCATTCCTGCCCCCAGGGACCGGTCATGAAACGCTTGATCTCGCCGGTGGCCGGGTCCGCCGCCAGCAGCATGTTCATTCCGAACGGCTTCAGCGGACCGTCGTAATCCGGGCCCATGTCGCCCATATCGGTCTGGATCCACAGCCGGGACTGGCTGTCGCACCACAGCCCGTCCGGGCAGGCGAAGATGTTGTCGTCGTCCAGCGCGCCGCCCGGGGCCACGGCCGAGGTCCTGGCGTCGCCGGCGATCACGAACAGGTCCCAGTCGAAGCGGGTCCGGGTGTGGTCGCCGCCCTGATAGTTCCAGCGCACGATCTGGCCGAAATTGTTGACCGCCCGTGGGTTGACCGCGTCCACCTGCGCCTGCGTCCGGCGCGTATTGTTGGTCAGGGAGAAGTAGGCCGCCCCGGTGTTCGGATCGACCGTGCCCCACTCCGGGCGGTCCATCTTGGTCGCGCCTGCGTGGTCGGCGGCGAGGCGGGTGTTGACCAGAATGTCGGCCAGATCAGCAAAGCCGTTGGCGGGCGTCAGGCCGTTCTGGCCCGGCGCCAGCGCCAGCCACTCGCCGGTGCCGTCGTCATTGAACCGCGCCACATACAACGTGCCGCTGTCGAGGATCGAGCCGTCGGTCCGGCCGGGAATCCAGACCCCGTCGGAGACGAATTTGTAGACGTACTCGAACCGCGCATCGTCGCCCGAGTAGCAAACCACCGGTTCGCCCTCCACGGCGGGCGCGAACACCACGCCCTCATGGGCGAACCGGCCCAGATGAGTGCGCTTGACCGGCGCAGCGGCGGGGTCGAACGGGTCGATCTCGACCATCCAGCCACAGGTGTTGGGCTCGTTGCGATAGTCCTCGGCCGCCGACGCGCCCTTCGTAGACGCGTCGAAACGCACGTGCTCGTCCGCGCCCGACCTGGCCAGATGCCAGCCATAGCGGGCGCCACGGGGGTCGCTCGGAACGCCATACCGGGCGTGCGTGCGCGGCATCTCTGCGTCGGTGTTCGCGAAGTAGCTCGCCCAGTTCTCTTCGGCCGCCAGATAGGTGTTCCACGGCGTCGCGCCGTGGGCGCAGTTGTTCAGGGTGCCGCGCGCCCTCGTCCCGTCCGGGCTGAAGCGGGTGCGCACATGAGCCGTACCGCGAACCGGTCCGCCGATCTCCACCGGGGTGCCGGCGGTGATCCGGCGATTGCGGGGATCCGCGACCACGGCCCACAGGCCGTCGGCCTGCCGGGTGGTGCGATAGACGGAGACGCCATGGGCGGCGATCTCCATGCGCACCTCGTCGTCGTCCCGCCTGCCGTCGGCGCCGACGGCCACGCCGTGGTTGTTGAAGGGCTGGCCCTTGTAGGCAGGCTTCTCGGCATGGAGAAAGCGCGGCTCGATGTACTCGTGGTTCACCGCGATGAGGCCGTCCCCGGACGAACCGTCGATCGGGAAGAAATGGATGCCGTCGTGATGCTGGCCGATCTGGTGTTCCTGCTCGGCGCCGGTGTTGGCGCCCGGGCGATAGGCCGGCATGTCCCCGGAAATCGGCGCGCCCATCGGGCCCAGCACCTGGATGCTGTAACCTTCCGGCACGACTACGGTGTCCTCAAAGCTGACCGGGACCGCCGGGAAGCCGATCAGGCTGGACACACCCTGCGCCCGTGCGGGCTTGATCGGGAGCGATGCCCCGATGAAGCCCGTAGTGATCGCCGCCAGCCCGCCGGTCAGGAACCCGCGACGGGCGACGCGCGCCTCCATCACCTCATAGAAATTGCGGTTGGCCGAGGCGTTGCACGGGGGCTCGTCGCCGTGCTCGTGGCCCATGGCCTGGGTGTGGTCGGGGTAGTCACGCTCGAAGTCTTTGATCACTGGCTCGCGGTTCTGGACTGAAGGAACGGTTTTTTCCGGATATTTTTCAGACAGGTTAGACGCGCAGTATCACAGGGGTATGACCCGCCGCGCAAAACGGCCCAGACGCCCCGCCTGCGCGCCGCTTGCCCTTTCAGCGCCGCCCCTGTAGGGGTCGCGTCCAAATTTCGCGCCCGCGCGCCACACCAAACCCAGCGACATTCCATGAAGATCAACGGCAACACCATCAAGCCCGGCATGGTCCTGCAAGTGAACGGCGGCCTGTGGGTCGTGACCAAGGCCAGCCACGTCAAGCCCGGCAAGGGCGGCGCCTTCGCCAACGTCGAGGCCAAGAACCTCGAGACAGGCAACAAGCTGAACGAACGCTTCCGCTCCGAGGACAAGGTCGAGCGCGTCACGCTGGAACAGCGCGACTACTCCTACCTGTTCGACAACGGCGACTCGCTGGTCTTCATGGACGACGAGAACTACGAGCAGATCGAACTGCAGAAGGACTGGGTCGGCGAGGATCGCATCGCCTATCTGCAGGAAGGCATGAAGGTGGTCATCGAATCCCACGAGGAACGCCCCATCGGCCTGTCGCTGCCCGATCACGTGGTTCTCGAGGTCGCCGAGACCGAGCCCACCGTGAAGGGCCAGACCGCCTCATCCTCCTACAAGCCCGCCCTGGCCAACAACGGCGTGCGCATCATGATCCCGCCCTACATGTCCGCCGGCGAGCGCATCGTGGTGGACACCACCACCGGCGAATACGTCCGCCGGGCCGACTGATGGCCCTCGCTTCCGCCCTCGTCTCCGTCATCATCGACGCGGTCCGCAAGACCGCGCGGCCCATGCTGCGCGACTTCGGCGAGGTGGCCGAGCTGCAGGTGTCCCGCAAGGGTCCCGCCGACTTCGTCACCGCCGCCGACACCAAGGCCGAACAGACCCTGCGCGAACTGCTCAACAAGGCGCGGCCCGGCTACGGCTTCCTGGGCGAGGAAGGCGGCCTGATCGAGGGCACCGACAAGACCCACACCTGGATCGTCGACCCCATCGACGGCACCACCAACTTCACCCACTCGATCCCCCACTTCGCCATCAGCGTCGGTCTGGAGCGCAAGGCGCCGGACGGCTCGGCCGAGATCGTCGCGGGCGTCACCTACAATCCGGTGATGAACGACCTGTTCTGGGCCGAAAAGGGCAAGGGCGCCTACCTGAACGACAAGCGGATCCGCGTCTCGGGCCGCAAGGACCTGAGCGCCTGCCTGTTCTCCACCGGCCTGCCGTTCATGGGCAAGTCCGGCCACGGCCAGTCCATCAAGGACATCCACGCTGTGGGCCAGCGCACCGCCGGCATCCGCCGCCTGGGCGCCGCCACCCTCGACCTGGCCTGGGTCGCCACGGGCCGCTACGACGGCTTCTGGGAACGGGGCCTCCAGCCCTGGGACGTGGCCGTGGGCATGCTGCTGGTCACCGAGGCTGGCGGCACGGTCACCGCCGTGGATGACGATGTCGATCCCCGCTCCGGCAAGCAGATCATCGCAGCCAACGGGGAAATCCACGGCCAGCTGCGCAAGATCCTGCAGGACGCCTGACGGCCTGAAACAGGCCCGTCATGAACGGGGTCTAGCCTCGGGCCATGATCCGCTTCATCCTGATCGCCGCCCTCTTGCTCGCCGGAGGCCCGGCCCTGCCTCAGTCCGCCTTCCCCGAACCCCTCGTCATCGCCCATCGCGGCGCGTCGGGCGAGCGGCCTGAGCACACCCGCGCGGCCTATGAGCTGGCCATCGAACAGGGCGCCGACTTCATCGAGCCCGATCTGGTGATGACCGGCGATGGCCATCTGGTCGCCCGCCACGAGAACGAGATCGGCGGCACCACCGACGTGGCTGACCGCCCCGAGTTCGCCGACCGCCGCACCACAAAGACCTTCGACGGCGTCTCGGTCACGGGCTGGTTCACCGAGGACTTCACCCTCGCCGAGCTCAAGACCCTGCGCGCCCGCGAGCGGCTGCCTGAGCTGCGGCCCGCCAATACCGCCTTCGACGGCGCCGAGCCGATCCTGACCTTCGCCGAGGTCATCGCCATCGCCCGTGAGGCCACAGCCCGCACCGGCCGCCCGATCGGCGTGATCCCGGAGCTGAAGCACCCGTCGTACTTCGCCGCCATCGGCCTGCCCATGGAGGACGCCTTCGTCGCGGTGCTGGAGGCCGAGGGCTGGGCCGGGCCGGACGCCCCGCTGGTGGTCCAGTGCTTCGAGGTGGAGCCCCTGCGCCGCCTCAACGCCCGCATCGACGCGCCGCTGGTGCAGTTGATCGCCGCCGGTTCAGGCCCCTGGGATCGCCCCGACCTGACGCCCGCAGCGTTGCTCAGCCCCGAAGGACTGGCCGAGATCGCCGCCTACGCCGACATTGTGGGACTGGAGAGCGGACTGGTCATCGCCCACGACAGCGGCACGCCCACCGGCGTGGTGGAAAACGCCCACGCCGCCGGCCTGCAGGTTCACGTCTGGACCCTGCGCGCCGAGAACTATTTCCTGCCGCCCATGCACCGGCGCGGCGACGACCCCATCGCCCATGGCGACCTGCACGCCTGGGCCCGCGCGCTCTATGAGGCGGGCGTGGACGGGGTGTTCAGCGACTTTCCCGGCGTCGCCGTTGAGGCGCGAAAGCCTTAAAGCGTCAGGCCCTTGGCCTTCGCCAGATCGACCAGGCTGGTCATGGGGCGCGGGCCCCAGTGGGCGATGACTTCGGCGGCGGCCAGAGACCCCAGCCTGGCGCAGTCTTCCAGCGACAGCCCCCGCGCCAGACCCAGCAGGAAGCCCGCAGCGTACTGGTCGCCGGCGCCGGTGGTGTCCACCACCTTGTCCACGGGGAAGGCGTCGACCGCCACCCGCTGGTCGCCCTTGATCACCACCGAGCCCTTGGCCCCGCGCGTCACGGCGGCCACCTCGACCATGCCGGCCAGCTGGTCGCAGGCGGCGTCGAAGTCCTCGGTCTCGTACAGCGCGCCCAGCTCGGCCTCGTTGGCCAGCACGATGTCCGTGGATTGCGCGATGAATTCCAGCAGTTCAGTCCGCCAGCGGGAAACCACAAAGGTGTCCGAAAGCGTGATGGCCACCTTGCGTCCGGCCCGGTGGGCGATGTCGGCGGCGCGCTCGAAGGCGGCGCGGGCCGGCGCCGGGTCGAACAGATAGCCCTCCAGATAGACGATGGCGCTCTCGCCGATCATCTCCGGGTCGATGTCGTCGGCGGTCAGCTGATTGGCCGCGCCCAGGAAGGTGCACATGGTGCGCTGGCCGTCGGCGGTGACGTTGATCAGGCAGCGGCCGGTGGAGGGCCCCTCGCTCAGGCGCGGGGTGTCGAAGGCCACGCCCGCGGCGCGGATGTCGTGGGCGAACACGTCGCCCAGCACATCCTCGGACACCTTGCCGATATAGGCCGCGCGCCCGCCGTAGGAGCCGACGCCCGCCACGGTGTTGCCCGCCGAACCGCCGGACGCTTCCACGCCCGCAGCCATGTCGTCATACAGGGCGGCGCTCTGGGTGTCGTCCACCAGCTGCATGGAGCCGGGCTGGAGCCCGCGCGCGGACAGGAATTCGGGATCACACGGGGCGAGCACGTCCACAATGGCGTTGCCCACGGCGCAGACGTCGTATCGGATCGGGGGATTGGTCATGCCCGCTCCTTAGCGGGGCGGGCCGACCGTTTCCAGCGACGTAACGCCTATTCCGCCGGTTTCGCCGCGCCGGACTCCACCAGCCATTCCATGATCTTCTGCTTGGGCATGGCGCCCACCTTCATGGAGGCCATGTGGCCGTCCTTGAACAGCATCAGGGTGGGAATGCCCTTCACGCCCAGCTTGGACGGGGTCATGGGGCTGTCCTCGATGTTGATCTTGGCCACGGTCAGCTGCTCGGCGTAGTCGTCGGCGATCTGCTCCAGCGCAGGGCCGATCTGCTTGCACGGGCCGCACCATTCCGCCCAGAAATCGACCAGCACGGGCTTGGAGGCTTTCAGGACGTCGGCTTCGAAGCTGTCGTCGGTGACCTTGAGGGTGGGCATGAACAATCTCCTGAGCGGCCGGTCAGTTTAAGGCGATTCCGGCGCGGGTCACGATGTGGGGACGCGGGAGCCCCGGGTCAACCGCGCGCCTCGCCCAGCGCCTGTCGCATCAGGCTTTCGGGAACCGGCGTCAGGCGCGGCCCGTCGGTCCATACCAGCGCCGCCCCCACGGTCCGGTCGGGGTACAGCCGCCGCAGCACGGCCCAGTAGACCGCCAGCTGGCGCACATAGGCCGGATCCGCTTCCTCGATGCGGTCGGGCGCCGGGCGGTTGGTCTTGAAGTCGATCACCAGCACCCGGTCGGGCGTGACAACCAGTCTGTCGAGCCGCGCCGACACAACGACTCCCGGGGGCAGCTCCGGCGCCGATCCCGACAGCGCCACCTCCGCCCGCGAGGCCGGGCCGAACACCTCGGCGAAGCGCGCGTCGTCCAGCACCCCCAGCGCCGCCCCCGCCATCTCGGCCTTCTGCGCCGCGTCCAAATCCGGCTCCCGCGCCAGCAGGGCCACAGCCGCCGCCTCCCGCCGCTCGGGCGCCAGCTCGGGCAACCGCTCCAGCAGCCGGTGGATCAGCTCCCCGCGCCGCCAGCGGCCCAGCCCCCCGCCGACCCGCGACAGGGGCGACGGCGCCGGCGTGCGCGCCGCGTCCTCCATCCGTCCCGGGGCCATGCGCCGCTCGGAAGCCTCGGCGCGCGGTGCAGTGGTCAGCCAGGCGGGCGGCGGGGCGGCGGTGACCGCCGGGGCGGCGGTCCGCGCCATGGTGACCGGATCGGCCCCGTACCGCCGGGCCTCGCCCGTGGCCGTCTCCACGTCGCGCACCCCCTCCAGCCGTTCGAAGGCGGCCAGGATCGGCGCCCACCACGCCTTCAGGTTCTCCAGCTTGCGGTTGGAGGCGTAGCGCCCCGTCACGATGAGCCGGTCCCGCGCCCGGGTCAGTCCCACGTACAGCAGCCGCAGCGACTCCTCCTCGCCCCGTCGCTTGCGCGCGTCCCGCGCCGTCTGGGAGGCGGCGCAGTCCTCGCCGGTCGAGCCGCACCACAGGAAGGCGCCCGCTTCCGTCTCCAGCAGGGCGTCGCCCCGGGGCTCCTCGAAGATCACGTCGGGCAGGATCACCACCGGCGCCTCCAGCCCCTTGGACGAGTGGGCCGTCATCACCCGCACCTCGCCGCGCGGCTCGTCCATCTCGCGCTTGATGGTCTGGTCCAGCGACGCCAGCAGGTGGCAGAACCGCTCCAGATCCGCCGGGCCCCGGCCCTCGGCCGCGCGGGCCTGATCGAGGAAGGCGTCCATGGCGTCCGCCGCCTCGGACCCCAGTCGGGTCAGGAACCGCTGGCGCACGCTCAGGCCCCGCCCGTCCAGCCGGTTCAGCAGGCGGCCGTACAGGTCGAACGGCGTCAGGCTGCGCGCCGCCTCGCGGAAATCGGCGATCAGGTCCCGCGCCGCCGCCAGCGCCGGATCAAGCGCGGCGCGCGCGTTGAGCATGCTCCACAGCGAGCCCTCGCGGCCGTGGGCCAGGTCGAACAGAGCCTCTTCCGACAGGTCGCTCAGGGGCGAGCGCAGCACCCCCGCCAGGGTCAGATCGTCGGCCGGATGCAGGGCGACCCGTCCCAGCGCCAGCAGATCCTGAAACACCGGATGGGCCGACAGGGTCAGGCGGTCGGCTCCCGCCACCGGCACGCCCCGCTGCTTCAGCGCCCGCAGCACCTCCTCGAACATGGGCCCGCGCTTGCGCACCAGAATCAGCACATCGCCCCAGTCCATGGGGCGCAGCCCGGCCTTCTTGTCGTGCACCGCGTGCCCGGCCTCCACCGAGGCCTTGATCTCGTCGGCGATGCGCTCGGCCACCCGCCGGCGGGCGCCCCGCGCGGTTGCGGCGTCCAGCGGCTCGTCCCAGGCGCGGCGCTCCTCGTCGGTCTCGTCCTGCAGCGGCGGCCACAGGTCGATGGTCCCCGCCAGCCCGTCGGCGCGGGCGGCCTGATGCCGGATCAGGGCGGCGGCGTCCTCCCCCCCCTCGCCCCGGCCGGGGCTGAGCGCGCGAGCCAGATCGGGTTCTGAGAACACCGCGTCCACGGCGGCCAGCACCTCGGCGGTGGAGCGCCAGGACTGCAGCAGCTCCACCCCCTGGAACACCCCCCCCACCCCGGTGATGGCCCGGTCATAGTCCTGGGCCTCGGCCGCCAGCCGCTCGGGCGCGGCGCCCTGGAACGAGAAGATCGACTGCTTTTCGTCGCCCACCACGAAGACGGTGCGCGCGGCCCCGTCGTGCGATCCGGCGCCGGTGAAGAACTCGGCGGTCAGGGCCCGCACGATGGTCCACTGCTCGGGCGAGGTGTCCTGGGCCTCGTCCACCAGAACGTGGTCGACGCCGCCGTCCAGCTTGTAGAGCACCCAGGCCGCGCCCGGCCCGTCGGTCAGCAGGTGGCGCGCGCGCTGGATCAGGTCGGCGAAGTCCAGCGCCCCGGTCACAGCCTTGGCCGCCTCATAGGCCCGGCCATAGGCGTAGGCCAGAACCAGCGCCGACACCGTATCCAGCGCCACCCGCGCCGCCCGCGCCCGCTCGAAATGCTCCATCAGCCGCGCCTGCTCACGCGCCAGCCAGTCGAGGGTCGCGGGATCCACCGCCTTGGTGCCCAGACGCTTGCGGGGCTCGCCCGCGCCGGTGAAGAAGATCTCGCGCGCCCCGTCCACCGGCGCCTCACCCTTCAGCACCGCCTCGGCCACCGCCTGAAGCTTCAGCCCCATGGGCTGGTCGCCCTTCTCGCCGCCCCGGGCGCAGGCCGCCGCCGCGTCCAGCCACGCCGCCGCGTCGAAGTCCGGCGCCGTCACCGCCGCCCGCTCGGCCGCCTCGGGCTCGGTCCATTGGTCCAGCCCCACAGACGCCGCCACCCGGTCCTGCAGCGTAGCCGCCCCGCCGTCCTGCGCCACATAGTCGGTCAGTTCGGCCCGCTTGGCTTCGAAGCGGTCGAACATGGCCTCGAAGTCCGGCTGGGACAGCTTGCCCGCCATGTGCAGATAGGCGCCCGCCAGCCCCGGAATGTCGTCGGCCAGCGCCACCCGGTCGCGCGCGCGGCGGCGGATGTCGGCGGCCTCGGCCTCGTCGATGACCCGGAACAGGGGCGAGACCTCCGCCTCCACCGGAAAGCGCCGCAGCAGCTGTTCGCAGAAGGCGTGGATGGTCTGGATCTTCAGCCCGCCCGGCGTCTCCAGCGCCCGGGCGAACAGGGCGCGGGCCCGGGACAGGTCATGGGCGTCAAAGCTGTCGGCCGCGCGCTCCTCCAGCGCGGCCAGCTGGTCCCGCAACCGCGCGTCGCCCGCAACGGCCCAGTCGCCCAGCCGCTCGTACAGCCGCCGCTGCATCTCCGCCGCGGCCGCCTTGGTGAAGGTCAGGCACAGGATCGCGCCCGGCGCCGACCCGGCCAGCAGCAGCCGCGCCACCCGGTTGACCAGGGTCGTGGTTTTGCCCGACCCGGCGTTGGCCATGACGAAGGCGTTGACCGCCGGATCGGCGGCGATGGCCTGGGGGGAGCGCATCTAATCCTCCCCCGAAGCGAAGCGCATGGGGGAGGGGGACCGCCGCAGGCGGTGGAGGGGGCAAACCCCGGACCCGGTGGATGGAGTGGGGGGGGGGGGGGGGGGGGGGGGGGGGGGGGGGGGGGGCGCGGGGGGGGGGGGGGGGGGGGGGGGGGGGGGGGGGGG